>CAWALA010000011.1:0-651815 GCA_963782655.1 uncultured beta proteobacterium
CGCGCGTGGTCACCCCCACCAGCGTGGCTGCCGATGGCAGCAGCATGACGCTGATCGTGCCCGATGACGCGGTGACGGGCGAGCTGCGCGTGATGGGCGCCCAGGACAGTCATTACCTGCAGATCGTGCCCACCATCGTGCAGGTGCTCACCCCGGCCACCTTCGCCACCGGCCAGAGCATGACCCTCCAGGGCAGCGGCTTCATCGAGGGCGATGTCAGCATCGTCCTGGGCGGCACCGTGCTCTATGACACCGGCGCCTACTTCGGACCGGATGTGCATAACAACGCCAGCATCGGCGCCGGGCTGGACCGCTGGGACAACGACGGCCTGTCCTTCACGCTGCCACCAGGGGCGGGGACGTCAGTGATCGTGCGCACCAGCGGCGGCGAGGCCACGCTGATCTCGATCAGCGGGGTGGAAGCCGCTGCGCTAGCGGGCACGCCTGCCGATGCCGGGATGCCGTCTGCCAATCCGGGCCAGACGATCCGCCTGGTGGGCGATGGCATCACGCTTTCCACGCAGATCATCTTCCCGATCATCGATGTCAACGGCACGGTGTCCAACCGGGTGGTGCGGCCCGACCTGGCGAGCGTGGATGGCACGCTGGGCGAGGTCCGCGTTCCGCAGGATGCGGTGACGGGCAATTTGCAGGTAGTGGGGGCGGCGGGGAGTTTTGCGCTGCAGGTGGTGCCGACGCTGGCGGTAGCGGAGGTGTCGACGAGCGCGCCGCAGTTGCGGCTCTTGGGCGGGGGTTTCACCGAGGGCAGCGCGCTCACCGTGAACGTGAACGGCACGCCGATTGCGGACACGGGCAGCAACGTGGATGTGTCGAGCTGGTTCCTGTCCAACGACCGGCTGTATGTAAGCACGGCGGTGGCCGTGGGGCAGCTGGTGAGCGTCACCACGGCGGGTGGCACGAGCGCAGCGGTGGCGATTGCGCTGGATGACCCAGCGGCGGTGGGCACGCTGTACGACCTGGCGATCTTCCCGACCAGCGCGGGTAGCGATGCGGGGCGGCTGGTGGTGGCCGATGCGAGCGCGACGCTGAAGGTGCTCGATGCGGCGACCTTTGCGGTGGTGCGCACGATTGCGCAGCCCGGGGCGGCGACGGGCCAGCTGGGGGTGGCGTTTCTGGGGGCCGATGTGACGGTGGGCGCGGTAGCGGTGCCCGCCGGGAGCCTCGCGGTGGTGAACGGGGCTGATGCGCCGGACCGTCTGTATTACCTGAACCCGGCGAGCGGGGCGGTGCTGGCGAGCGTGGCGCTGGGTGGTGCGGCGCCCACCGATGAGGCGGGGGCTTTTGCGGTGGCCTATCACGCCGGGCGCGGCACGCTGTTCGTGATGCGCCAGGGCACGGATCTCATCACGGAGATCAATCCATCGAACGGGGCGGCGCTACGCAGTTTCCACACCGATTTCGGCGCCGCGGACTACTACGCGGGGCTCACGGTGCACCCGGTGCGCGGCACGTTGCTGGTGGGCAACGCGGCGCGCGTCTTCGAGGTGGATGCGCTGAGCGGCGAGGTGCTGGGCAGCTACGATCCGATCGGCAACACGCAACTGGGCACGGTGGATGTGCGCCAGCAGGGCGTGACCTTCGACGATCTCTCGCGCTACCTGACGGGGCTTGCATTCGATAACAGCGGCAAGCTCTGGGCGAGCACCTACAGCGGCGGCAGGATCCTCGATCTGACGCTGCCGGGGGCGCCCACGGCGATCCAGGTGGGCGCGACGCTCGCGGTGGCGATCGACGGCACTCCGGCCGATCCGGCGCTTCCTTCGGCCAACGCGGGGCAACGCATTCTGCTCACCGGCAGCGGCTACAACCGCTTCACCGAGGTGGAGTTCGAGCGGGTGACCGAGTCTGGCGCGCACGGCACCGTGCGGGTGTATGCCGACGCGGTGCGCGCCGATGGCACGGCGCTGGAAGTGGTGGTGCCGGAGGAAGCGGTGACGGGGCAGGTGCGCATTGCCGGGGCGCAGGGGACGGGGCTGCGCTTGCAGATCACCCCGACGATCCGCCCGACGCTGCCGGCCGATCCGAGCATCAACTTCGATGTGCCGGTGCAGGGCGAGCGCTGGGGGCTGTTTGGCAGCGGCCTGGTGGAGGGGCAGACCACGGTGAGCTTTGGCGGGGTGCTGGTCACCGACAACAGCGTGAGCTCGCTGGTGGATGTGCTGGATGTTTCGGCGACGGGGTTCTTCCGCGACAACGGCAGGCTGGATCTGACCATACCGGAGCGCGCGCTGGCGGGGCCGGTGACGCTGAGTACCGAGGGCGGGAGCTTCACGGTTGGCGAGGTGCCGATCCGCTCGCAGGTCGGGGTGGGGTTGACGGGGCTCACGGCAGCCGCGGCGCAGGGAACCGCGGCCAACCTGCTGGCGGCTTCGGCCAACACGGGCCAGACGATCAGCTTGCAGGGCTTTGGGCTGAGCACGAGTTCGCTGGTGAGTTTCCAGGGCGTGGCCGAGGAGGGCACGCGCGGGCTGATCGTGACGCGCCCGAGCGCAGCGGCTGCCGATGGCACCAGTGTCAGCGTGGTGGTGCCGGCGTTGGCGGTGAGCGGAGCGGTGACGGTGGAAGGCGCGGCGGGGAGCCTGGCGCTGCAGATCGTGCCCACGCTCACCGGGGTGAGCGCGGGCAGTCTCACGCCCGGGCAGGCGCTGTGGTTGACCGGCAGCGGCATTGCCGAGGGCGGCGCGGGCGGCGGGCAGGCGGTGACCTATACCGTAGGCGGTGTTGCGCTCACCGACACCGACGGCGTGCTGGGCCCGGATGTGCGCAGCGCGCTGGAGGAGGCGCTGGTCATTGCCTTGAACACGCCGGCGGGAGCAAGCGGCAACACGATCACGGTGAGCACCGCGGGGGGCTCGGCGAGCCTGGTGCTGACGGAGTTCAGCGCGGCGGCGCCGCTGGCGGCTGAAGGCCAGGGCGGTGCGGCGCTGGATGGCGTGGGCAACACCTTGGCCAGTGCAACCGCGCTCAGCATGGATACGAACAGCGCGCTCACGGTGACGGGGCGGCTCAACACGAACGCGGACGTGGACCTGTATCGGCTGGAGAGCGCCGAGGCGGGTGCCTTGCTCAGCGCGACGCAGAGCGGGCAGCCCTCTGGCTACGGGCAATTCCGTCTGTTCAACGAGTCCGGGGTGCAGCTGGCAATCGGCGCGAGCCTGAACCGGGTGGTGCTGCCGGTGGCGGGGATCTACTACCTGGGCTACAGCTGCTATCCGAACACGACCTATGACGCGCTGAGCGGCACGGGCACGCAGAACGGCATCTACACGGGGGACTACACGCTGACGCTGCGCTACGCGGACCCGGGCGCGAGCAGCCTGGATGCGATTGCGGCGGTGGCCGATTCGGGCGTGCCCAGCGAGGCGCTGGTGGCTTCGGCCAACACGGGCCAGACGATCAGCGTGCAGGGCGAGGGCTTCACCAGCGCCACGCGCCTGGTGTTCACCACCTTCAACGCCACCAGCCCGCAGGGCGGTTTGGGCGTGCGCGAGGTGGCGCCAAGCAGCGTGGCCGCCGATGGCACGAGCCTCACGGTGGTGGTGCCCAATGATGCGGTGACCGGGGTGGTGCGCCTGGCCGATGAGCGCGCCGGGCTGTTGCTGCAGATCGTGCCCACGTTGAGCGACATCGATCTGACCAGCGGCTCCTACGGCGACGGGGCGAGCCTCACGCTCACCGGCAGCGGCTTCGTCGAGGGGGCGCAGACGGTGCTCTTTGGCACTGCGATCGGCGCGGGCGGCGCCAGCGAAGTGCAGGATCTGTGGAACGCGGCCGGGCCCGACGCCGTTTACCGCGTGCTGGGCGGGCAGTTGGTGGACAACGCCACGACGAACCTGAACGTTGCGGCCGATCCGCTCACCGGGCCGCTGAAGGTGCGCACCCTGGGGGGCACTTCGGCGCCCTTCGAGCTGCAGTTCAGCGCGATTGAGCCGGGCACGGTTGCCGAGCGCGGCACGCCGGCCAGCGCGGCGATTGCCTCGGCCAACGTGCGCGAGGCGATCACGCTGCTGGGTGCGGGCTTTGACATGGGCACCGAGGTGATCTTCCCGATCCTCACGAGCGGCGATGATCTGCGCGGCACGCGCGTGGTCACCCCCACCAGCGTGGCTGCCGATGGCAGCAGCATGACGCTGATCGTGCCCGATGACGCGGTGACGGGCGAGCTGCGCGTGATGGGCGCCCAGGACAGTCATTACCTGCAGATCGTGCCCACCATCGTGCAGGTGCTCACCCCGGCCACCTTCGCCACCGGCCAGAGCATGACCCTCCAGGGCAGCGGCTTCATCGAGGGCGATGTCAGCATCGTCCTGGGCGGCACCGTGCTCTATGACACCGGCGCCTACTTCGGACCGGATGTGCATAACAACGCCAGCATCGGCGCCGGGCTGGACCGCTGGGACAACGACGGCCTGTCCTTCACGCTGCCACCGGGAGTCGGCACGAGCGACATCCGGGTAAGAACGAGCGGTGGCGAAGCGGCATTCGTCGCGACGGCCCACATCGAGTCCACCGCGCTAGCGGGCACGCCTGCCGATGCCGGGATGCCGTCTGCCAATCCGGGCCAGACGATCCGCCTGGTGGGCGATGGCATCACGCTTTCCACGCAGATCATCTTCCCGATCATCGATGTCAACGGCACGGTGTCCAACCGGGTGGTGCGGCCCGACCTGGCGAGCGTGGATGGCACGCTGGGCGAGGTCCGCGTTCCGCAGGATGCGGTGACGGGCAATTTGCAGGTAGTGGGGGCGGCGGGGAGTTTTGCGCTGCAGGTGGTGCCGACGCTGGCGGTAGCGGAGGTGTCGACGAGCGCGCCGCAGTTGCGGCTCTTGGGCGGGGGTTTCACCGAGGGCAGCGCGCTCACCGTGAACGTGAACGGCACGCCGATTGCGGACACGGGCAGCAACGTGGATGTGTCGAGCTGGTTCCTGTCCAACGACCGGCTGTATGTAAGCACGGCGGTGGCCGTGGGGCAGCTGGTGAGCGTCACCACGGCGGGTGGCACGAGCGCAGCGGTGGCGATTGCGCTGGATGACCCAGCGGCGGTGGGCACGCTGTACGACCTGGCGATCTTCCCGACCAGCGCGGGTAGCGATGCGGGGCGGCTGGTGGTGGCCGATGCGAGCGCGACGCTGAAGGTGCTCGATGCGGCGACCTTTGCGGTGGTGCGCACGATTGCGCAGCCCGGGGCGGCGACGGGCCAGCTGGGGGTGGCGTTTCTGGGGGCCGATGTGACGGTGGGCGCGGTAGCGGTGCCCGCCGGGAGCCTCGCGGTGGTGAACGGGGCTGATGCGCCGGACCGTCTGTATTACCTGAACCCGGCGAGCGGGGCGGTGCTGGCGAGCGTGGCGCTGGGTGGTGCGGCGCCCACCGATGAGGCGGGGGCTTTTGCGGTGGCCTATCACGCCGGGCGCGGCACGCTGTTCGTGATGCGCCAGGGCACGGATCTCATCACGGAGATCAATCCATCGAACGGGGCGGCGCTACGCAGTTTCCACACCGATTTCGGCGCCGCGGACTACTACGCGGGGCTCACGGTGCACCCGGTGCGCGGCACGTTGCTGGTGGGCAACGCGGCGCGCGTCTTCGAGGTGGATGCGCTGAGCGGCGAGGTGCTGGGCAGCTACGATCCGATCGGCAACACGCAACTGGGCACGGTGGATGTGCGCCAGCAGGGCGTGACCTTCGACGATCTCTCGCGCTACCTGACGGGGCTTGCATTCGATAACAGCGGCAAGCTCTGGGCGAGCACCTACAGCGGCGGCAGGATCCTCGATCTGACGCTGCCGGGGGCGCCCACGGCGATCCAGGTGGGCGCGACGCTCGCGGTGGCGATCGACGGCACTCCGGCCGATCCGGCGCTTCCTTCGGCCAACGCGGGGCAACGCATTCTGCTCACCGGCAGCGGCTACAACCGCTTCACCGAGGTGGAGTTCGAGCGGGTGACCGAGTCTGGCGCGCACGGCACCGTGCGGGTGTATGCCGACGCGGTGCGCGCCGATGGCACGGCGCTGGAAGTGGTGGTGCCGGAGGAAGCGGTGACGGGGCAGGTGCGCATTGCCGGGGCGCAGGGGACGGGGCTGCGCTTGCAGATCACCCCGACGATCCGCCCGACGCTGCCGGCCGATCCGAGCATCAACTTCGATGTGCCGGTGCAGGGCGAGCGCTGGGGGCTGTTTGGCAGCGGCCTGGTGGAGGGGCAGACCACGGTGAGCTTTGGCGGGGTGCTGGTCACCGACAACAGCGTGAGCTCGCTGGTGGATGTGCTGGATGTTTCGGCGACGGGGTTCTTCCGCGACAACGGCAGGCTGGATCTGACCATACCGGAGCGCGCGCTGGCGGGGCCGGTGACGCTGAGTACCGAGGGCGGGAGCTTCACGGTTGGCGAGGTGCCGATCCGCTCGCAGGTCGGGGTGGGGTTGACGGGGCTCACGGCAGCCGCGGCGCAGGGAACCGCGGCCAACCTGCTGGCGGCTTCGGCCAACACGGGCCAGACGATCAGCTTGCAGGGCTTTGGGCTGAGCACGAGTTCGCTGGTGAGTTTCCAGGGCGTGGCCGAGGAGGGCACGCGCGGGCTGATCGTGACGCGCCCGAGCGCAGCGGCTGCCGATGGCACCAGTGTCAGCGTGGTGGTGCCGGCGTTGGCGGTGAGCGGAGCGGTGACGGTGGAAGGCGCGGCGGGGAGCCTGGCGCTGCAGATCGTGCCCACGCTCACCGGGGTGAGCGCGGGCAGTCTCACGCCCGGGCAGGCGCTGTGGTTGACCGGCAGCGGCATTGCCGAGGGCGGCGCGGGCGGCGGGCAGGCGGTGACCTATACCGTAGGCGGTGTTGCGCTCACCGACACCGACGGCGTGCTGGGCCCGGATGTGCGCAGCGCGCTGGAGGAGGCGCTGGTCATTGCCTTGAACACGCCGGCGGGAGCAAGCGGCAACACGATCACGGTGAGCACCGCGGGGGGCTCGGCGAGCCTGGTGCTGACGGAGTTCAGCGCGGCGGCGCCGCTGGCGGCTGAAGGCCAGGGCGGTGCGGCGCTGGATGGCGTGGGCAACACCTTGGCCAGTGCAACCGCGCTCAGCATGGATACGAACAGCGCGCTCACGGTGACGGGGCGGCTCAACACGAACGCGGACGTGGACCTGTATCGGCTGGAGAGCGCCGAGGCGGGTGCCTTGCTCAGCGCGACGCAGAGCGGGCAGCCCTCTGGCTACGGGCAATTCCGTCTGTTCAACGAGTCCGGGGTGCAGCTGGCAATCGGCGCGAGCCTGAACCGGGTGGTGCTGCCGGTGGCGGGGATCTACTACCTGGGCTACAGCTGCTATCCGAACACGACCTATGACGCGCTGAGCGGCACGGGCACGCAGAACGGCATCTACACGGGGGACTACACGCTGACGCTGCGCTACGCGGACCCGGGCGCGAGCAGCCTGGATGCGATTGCGGCGGTGGCCGATTCGGGCGTGCCCAGCGAGGCGCTGGTGGCTTCGGCCAACACGGGCCAGACGATCAGCGTGCAGGGCGAGGGCTTCACCAGCGCCACGCGCCTGGTGTTCACCACCTTCAACGCCACCAGCCCGCAGGGCGGTTTGGGCGTGCGCGAGGTGGCGCCAAGCAGCGTGGCCGCCGATGGCACGAGCCTCACGGTGGTGGTGCCCAATGATGCGGTGACCGGGGTGGTGCGCCTGGCCGATGAGCGCGCCGGGCTGTTGCTGCAGATCGTGCCCACGTTGAGCGACATCGATCTGACCAGCGGCTCCTACGGCGACGGGGCGAGCCTCACGCTCACCGGCAGCGGCTTCGTCGAGGGGGCGCAGACGGTGCTCTTTGGCACTGCGATCGGCGCGGGCGGCGCCAGCGAAGTGCAGGATCTGTGGAACGCGGCCGGGCCCGACGCCGTTTACCGCGTGCTGGGCGGGCAGTTGGTGGACAACGCCACGACGAACCTGAACGTTGCGGCCGATCCGCTCACCGGGCCGCTGAAGGTGCGCACCCTGGGGGGCACTTCGGCGCCCTTCGAGCTGCAGTTCAGCGCGATTGAGCCGGGCACGGTTGCCGAGCGCGGCACGCCGGCCAGCGCGGCGATTGCCTCGGCCAACGTGCGCGAGGCGATCACGCTGCTGGGTGCGGGCTTTGACATGGGCACCGAGGTGATCTTCCCGATCCTCACGAGCGGCGATGATCTGCGCGGCACGCGCGTGGTCACCCCCACCAGCGTGGCTGCCGATGGCAGCAGCATGACGCTGATCGTGCCCGATGACGCGGTGACGGGCGAGCTGCGCGTGATGGGCGCCCAGGACAGTCATTACCTGCAGATCGTGCCCACCATCGTGCAGGTGCTCACCCCGGCCACCTTCGCCACCGGCCAGAGCATGACCCTCCAGGGCAGCGGCTTCATCGAGGGCGATGTCAGCATCGTCCTGGGCGGCACCGTGCTCTATGACACCGGCGCCTACTTCGGACCGGATGTGCATAACTCGAACATCACCTTCGCCGGCAAGGACCGCAGCGACAACGACGGCATCACCCTGACGATTCCGCCGGGA
Organism: uncultured beta proteobacterium; assembly: GCA_963782655.1. Classification (GTDB taxonomy): domain Bacteria; phylum Pseudomonadota; class Gammaproteobacteria; order Burkholderiales; family SG8-39; genus JAABQT01. Next base: position 8,559 of record CAWALA010000011.1, read on the forward strand.
TCCGCCAACGGCCCCTGGGAGGTGACCACCAGCGGCGGCACCGCGCGCTTCGGCGTTGTCGTAGACCTCGGCGTCGTCGTACAGGAGTCGCGGGCCGGGCGCACGGTCGCTCCTGGTGAGCAGGAACTCTTCAAGGCCACGGCGGCGGTGGACGGCTGGCTCGATTTCGACGTGATGTTTGCGTCGCATGCGGCCGACATCGTGGTCCTCAATCAGGATGGCACGCCGGCCACGATCGTCGAATACAGCAACGACGGAGTGCTTTCCCACTCAAGGGTGGCAGCATTGCGCAACCAGGTCTTCTTCCTGCAGACGAACGGCGTGGGCGCCGTCGCGGGATACGACCTCGTTGTGACGAACCAAGATCGCTTTGACGATCCTGTAGGAGCGCAGCACGGCGCATTCAGCGGCAACTACGGCCTCGACCCCGACGGCCGCAACGACATGGTCGGCGTGGCAACCGACTTCACGCCGGCCTCGTATGTAAACGAATCGTTCCTCACCCTGACGCCGGGCGACGCGGACTGGTATGCCATGACGGCACAGGCGACGGGCAAGCTGGACGTCGCCACGCTGTTCACCCCCCCGAGCGGACAGCTTGGTTTCCGGCTCTATGCGGACGGCAATGGCGACGGCGTGCTCGACGCCGCCGAGGCTGCGGCTCCAATTGCCACCGGTGCACCTGCTGCCGACGGCGCGCGCGTGACCGGAATCCTCGCCGATCGCGGCGACCGGTTCTGGGTCGAGGTGTTCGGCGCGGCACCCGCGACCAAGAACGTGTACGCCATGACGTTCGCCAACCTCGATCGGGTCGACGCCGCCCTGCTGGCGGGATATCCGGCAGGCAACGACGTTCGGGCCAACGCCGTCGATCTCGGGTTGGACGTGTCGTGGAATTCCATCACGCTCACCGACGCACTCACGATCCACCATCCCAACGACCAGGACTGGTTCAGGCTGACCACGGGTGTCGCGGGGACGCTGCGGGTGCTGGTGGACAACGAGTTCCCCGAGATTGGCCAGGTCAACGCCCAGGTAGTCGACGTCGTGACGGGCGCCAATCTCACGCTGATGGAGTTCCTGGACCTCGGCGATCGCTTGCAGTTCACCTTCGCGCCTGTTGCGGCGAACCAGGCTTTGTACGTGCAGTTTGCCGGCCAGCCCAACAGTTACACGTTCTCGATTCAGAACCACGACCGCTTCGAGGACGACCCATCGATGGTGCAGCCGGCGAACCGTGGGCCGGTGGTGCACGATCGTCAGGAAGGCCTCAGCCTGCCCGGGCTGCCGGATAGCGGCACGCGGGACGAGGACTGGTTCAAGCTTGTCACACCGGCTTCCGATGGCAGGCTCGACGTGACTGTGACGCCCGTCGCCACGTTCGGCGGAGACGTGACCGTCCAGATCTGGCGCGACGCCGATGGCGATGCAATTGCTGATTCCGGGGAGATGTTGGCCGCATCCACCTCGGCCGCTGGGGCGGCGGTGACTGTGCAGGCGGCCGCAGCAGAGGGCGGGGAGTTCTATGTCCGGGTTTTCGATCCGCAATCCGGGCCGCTGACCGGTGTCGTATATCACCTCGACATCGCCAACGTGGACCGATTCGACAAACTCGATCCCGACGGTGCCGCCAACAACATCGCAGCCGAGGCCACCAGCCTGGGCAGTGTCGTCCACACCGTTGCAGCGGGCCTGACACTGCTGCCCCTCGACGCGGACTGGTTCACGGTTACCGCGCGGGGTACGGCTGGTACGCTGGACGTCCTGTTGACCGCGCAAGGTGATCCGGTTGTCGTCAATGTCTACAGGGACACGAATGCGGACGGCACGCCCGATGCCCTGGTAAGCGCAGGAACAGGACGTGACATTCGCCTGGAAGGGATTGCGGCGGCGCAGGGAGAGCGGTTTTGGATCGAGACAGCTCTTGTCGCCCCGGCGAATTTGAGCGCAGCGGGCGCACTCGTCCGCCTCGAGGTGACGAACGCGGACCGCTTCGACGACCCGCTGGGCGATGGCTTCGGCGGCGTGGTTGCGAATCCGACCGGGGACGATCCCGATGGCCTCAACAACGGGCCGCGCACGACGGGCGCAACGGTCGAGGGAACCTTGCGCCTCGTGCAGCCGGATCCTGCCATCCCGGTCACGATGCAGGGACGTATCGGGGTTTCCACCGATGGACTGGGCACGTTCACGACCGGCAATGTCCAGGCCGAGATTCCCGCCGGGTCGACGGTGGAGATGGCGCTGCTCTACGTCACCACGCGCTCGTTCTCGGGGCCGTACCGTCCGGCGCTGGTCGGATTCGAGGGCGCAGCGGTGGGACTGCAAACCCTGCCCAATGTTGACAATGCCGCCGGTGTCGATTTCGAAACGCTGCGCGCCGACGTGACGAGCCTCGTCGCGGCCAAGGTCGGCGCAGCGGGAGGCGTGTTCAACTTCGGCGTCGACGAAACCGTGGCCAACGGCGGCTTGAGCGACCAGGGCCTTGACAGCGCAGTCGAAGGCACTGCGCTGGTCGTCATCTACTCCAACCCCACGCTCCCCGTGCGGTCCGTTGCCGTGCTCGAAGGCGGGCTCAGCGGCCCGGCCACCCAGACGACGCGACTCATCCTCGCGAACCCGGTACTGAAGACCGATCCGGATTTCCTGGCGCAGTTGAGCCTCGGCATCTCGTTCGGTTACCAGCCGGATGGTCAGTACAGCACTGTGAGCGTCAATGGGTCGCGAATGACAAGTTCCGCCGGGAACTTCAACGACGGAACCGCCGCAAACGGAACGCTGGTCACGGTCGGCGGCGTCGGGGATAGCCTGGCCAATCCGGTCGGCCCATTCGACACCACTGACAACACTGACGACGAACGCTACGACCTGGCGCCCTTCCTCGCCAACGGCGACCGGGAGATCGTCCTGGATACCGCCAACCCGTCAGATGACGACTCGATCTTCCTGGCCGTGATCACGGTGTCCGGCGAAGCGAGCCTGGGAGGAATACTGACGGACCTGGGAATGGTCGGCCAGGCGACCGAAAACCATCTCACGCTGCCGACAGGCGACCAGGATTGGTTCCGCATCCAGGCGGCGGAAGTGGGCGATATGTCCGCAACGTTGAGTTTCGCGCCTGACGGTTCGGCGACTGCCCTGATGTATCGGGATGTGAATGACGACGGACTCCCGGATGACCTGAACGGTGATGGCGTGCCCGACTCCGCCGGCATCATTACGGCCGGGCCAGACCGGCTGCTGATCAGCAACATTCCGGCTTCGCAAGTCGGTGAGGTGTTCTTGCTGCGGGTATTTGATCCGATAGGGCAGGTGGAGTATGGCCTGGATATCCGCGTCAACCAGCATCCGGTCGCCGTAGACGATGCCTACAGCGTGGATGAGGACAGCACGCTCAGCGTTTCCGCTGCGGCCGGAGTCCTGTTCAACGATACCGACGGGGACAACGATCCACTGATGAGCGTATTGGGTACTGACGCGAGCCATGGCACGCTTACCTTGAACAGCAACGGGTCGTTCACCTATGCGCCTGTCGCCAATTTTTCGGGTACCGACAGCTTCACCTATTCCGCCAGCGACGGATTCGGCGGCGTTGTAACGGCTACTGCAACCATCACCGTCAACCCGACAAACGATGTACCGGTGGCAATTAGCGACAGCTACGCGACCGATGAGGACACGCCGCTGATCGTTGCGGGGCCCGGGGTGCTCGGCAACGATATGGATGCGGACAGCACGGGGTTGACGGCGATCCTGGTCGGGGCCGGTCCCGCGAACGGGAGCCTGGTCCTCAACGCCGACGGCTCGTTCAGCTACACGCCGAATGCCAACTTCAACGGCAGTGACTCCTTCACCTACAAGGCGAACGATGGCACTGACGATTCCAATGTCGCCACCGTCGCGATCACGGTAAACCCGGTGAACGATGCGCCTGTGGCGCTCGATGACCTGTATGACACGTTCGAGGACCAAACGCTCACGATTCCCGCCGCCTTCGGGGTGCTCGGCAATGACACCGATGCCGACGGGGACGCGCTCACTGCGTCGCTGGTCACCGGCCCCCCCGCCGCGCATGGCACCGTCGTGCTCGTGGGCGTTGGCGCGTTCAGCTTCACCCCGGCAGCCAACTTCAATGGCACAACGAGCTTCACCTACCGGGCGAACGACGGCGGGCTTGATTCGAACCTGGCGACCGTCAGGCTCAACGTCACGGCGACGAACGACCCGCCGGATGCGGTGGACGATACGGCGATGGTGGCCGAAGACAGCGGGGCGAATCCGATCGATGTGCTGGCAAATGACACCTTCGCCCCGGATACGGGCGAGACGCTCGCGATCATTTCGGTGACCCAGGGCACAAACGGCACGGTGGCGATCACCGGCGGCGGGAGCGGGATCACTTACGCCCCGAACGCGAACTTCTTCGGCACGGATAGCTTCACCTACACGATCAGCGATGGCAACAGCGGGGGCGACACGGCGAGCGTCGTGGTCACGGTGAACCCGGACAACGATGCGCCGGTGGCCAACGGCGACAGCTACGCGACCGACGAGGACACGCCGCTGAACATTGCGGGGCCGGGAGTGCTCGGAAACGACACGGATGCGGACAGCACGGGGCTGACGGCGATCCTGGTCGGGGCCGGTCCCGCGAACGGGAGCCTGGTCCTTAACGCCGACGGCTCGTTCAGCTACACGCCGAATGCCAACTTCAACGGCAGTGACTCCTTCACCTACAAGGCGAACGATGGCACTGACGATTCCAATGTCGCCACCGTCGCGATCACGGTAAACCCGGTGAACGATGCGCCTGTGGCGCTCGATGACCTGTATGACACGTTCGAGGACCAAACGCTCACGATTCCCGCCGCCTTCGGGGTGCTCGGCAATGACACCGATGCCGACGGGGACGCGCTCACTGCGTCGCTGGTCACCGGCCCCCCCGCCGCGCATGGCACCGTCGTGCTCGTGGGCGTTGGCGCGTTCAGCTTCACCCCGGCAGCCAACTTCAATGGCACAACGAGCTTCACCTACCGGGCGAACGACGGCGGGCTTGATTCGAACCTGGCGACCGTCAGGCTCAACGTCACGGCGACGAACGACCCGCCGGATGCGGTGGACGATACGGCGATGGTGGCCGAAGACAGCGGGGCGAATCCGATCGATGTGCTGGCAAATGACACCTTCGCCCCGGATACGGGCGAGACGCTCGCGATCATTTCGGTGACCCAGGGCACAAACGGCACGGTGGCGATCACCGGCGGCGGGAGCGGGATCACTTACGCCCCGAACGCGAACTTCTTCGGCACGGATAGCTTCACCTACACGATCAGCGATGGCAACAGCGGGGGCGACACGGCGAGCGTCGTGGTCACGGTCAATAACGTGAACGACATGCCGGATGCGGTGGACGATACGGCGATCGTGTCGGAAGACAGCGGAGCGAACCCGATCGATGTTCTGGCAAACGACACCTTCGCCCCGGATACGGGCGAGACGCTCTCCATCATTTCGGTGACCCAGGGCACAAACGGCACGGTGGCGATCACCGACGACGGGAGCGGGATCACCTACGCCCCCAACGCGAACTTCTTCGGTACGGATAGCTTCACCTACACGATCAGCGATGGCAACGGCGGGAGCGACACAGCGGCCGTCGCGGTCACGGTCAATAACGTGAACGACATGCCGGATGCGGTGGACGATACGGCGATCGTGTCGGAAGACAGCGGAGCGAACCCGATCGATGTCCTGGCAAACGACACCTTCGCTCCGGATACGGGCGAGACGCTCTCGATCATTTCGGTGACCCAGGGCACAAACGGCACGGTGGCGATCACCGGCGACGGGAGCGGGATCACCTACGCTCCGAATGCGAACTTCTTCGGCACGGATGGCTTCACCTACACGATCAGCGATGGCAACGGCGGAAGCGACACAGCGGCCGTCGCGGTCACGGTGAACACGATGAACGATGCGCCAGTGGCTATTAACGACAGCTACGCCACCAATGAAGATACGGTGCTGTCTGTCGCGGCAGCCTTCGGCGTGCTTGCCAACGACACGGACGTGGACAGTGCGGGGCTGACGGCGCTCCTGGTGAGCGATGTTGCCAATGGCACACTGACGTTGAACGTGGACGGCTCGTTCAACTACCGCCCGGACGAAGATTTCTTCGGGGCGGACAGCTTCACCTACCAGGCGAGCGACGGCACCGGGGCATCCAACATTGCCACTGTCTCGATCGTGATCAACGCGGTGAACGATGCGCCGGTGGCGAATGGCGACAGCTACGTGGCCAACGAGGACATTGCGCTGACAATCGGCGCCGCCGATGGCGTACTTATTAACGACACCGACGCCGAGGGGAACGCGATCACGGCCATCCTCGTCGCGGGCCCGGCGAACGGGAGCCTGGTCCTTAACGCGGGCGGCTCGTTCAGCTACACGCCTAACGCCAACTTCAACGGCAGCGACTCCTTCACCTACAAGGCGAACGACGGCACCGACGATTCCAACGTGGCCACTGTCTCGATCGCGATCAACGCGGTGAACGATGCGCCGGTGGCGAATGGCGACAGCTACGCGGCCAACGAGGACACGGCGCTGACAATCGGCGCCGCCGATGGCGTACTTATTAACGACACCGACGCCGAGGGGAACGCGATCACGGCCATCCTCGTCGCGGGCCCGGCGAACGGGAGCCTGGTCCTTAACGCCGACGGCTCGTTCAGCTACACGCCTAACGCCAACTTCAACGGCAGCGACTCCTTCACCTACAAGGCGAACGACGGCACCGACGATTCCAACGTGGCCACTGTCTCGATCGCGATCAACGCGGTGAACGAGGCGCCGGTGGCGGTGGACGATGCGCTGACGGCGATCGAAGACACGACGGTGATCTACGCGGCGACGCAGCTGCTCGCCAACGACACCGATGCGGACGGCAATACGCTGACTATTTCGAGTGTGACCAGCGGCGCGAGCGGCACGGCGGTGCTGAATGCCGATGGCACGGTGAGCTTCACGCCGGACGCGAACTTCAACGGTGCGGCAGCCTTTACCTACACTGTGACCGATGGCAGCCTGACCAGCAACACGGCGATCGTGCTGGTGGCGGTGGCACCGGTGAACGATGCGCCGGTGGCCAACAACGACAGCTACGCCACCAACGAAGATGCGGTTCTGGCTATCTCAGCGGACTTCGGCGCCCTCTCCAACGATACGGACATCGACAGCGCAGGGCTGATGGCAATCCTGGTGAGCGGTGCTGCGCATGGCGCGCTGGCGTTGAATGCGGACGGCTCGTTCAGCTACACGCCAAACGCCAACTTCAACGGCAGCGACTCCTTCACCTACAAGGCGAACGACGGCACCGACGATTCCAACGTGGCCACTGTCTCGATCGCGATCAACGCGGTGAACGATGCGCCGGTGGCCAATAACGACAGCTACACAGTCGACGAGGACACGCCGCTGAACGTTGCGGGGCCGGGAGTGCTTGGTAACGACGCGGATGCGGACAGCCCGGTTCTGACGGCGATCCTGGTCGGGCCAGGCCCGGCGAACGGGAGCTTGGTCCTCAACGCCGCCGGCTCGTTCAGCTACCTCCCGGACGAAGACTTCTTCGGCACGGACAGCTTCACTTACCGGGCAAGCGATGGTACCGAGGCATCCAATATTGCCACCGTCACGATCGCGATCAACGCGGTGAACGATGCGCCGGTGGCCAACGGCGACAGCTACGCGACCGACGAGGACACGGCGCTGAACATTGCGGGGCCGGGGGTGCTCGGTAACGACACGGACGTGGACAGTGCAGGGTTGACGGCGATCCTGGTGAGCGATGCTGCGGATGGCACGCTTACGTTGAACGTGGACGGCTCGTTCAGCTACCTCCCGGACGAAAACTTCTTCGGCACGGACAGCTTCACTTACCGGGCAAGCGACGGAACCGAGGCATCCAACATTGCCACGGTCACGATCGCGATCAACGCGGTGAACGATGCGCCAGTGGCCAATAACGACAGCTACCTGACGAGCGAGGACACGTCGCTCAACATCGGTCCCGCCGATGGCGTGCTCGCCAACGACACCGATGCCGAGGGGAACGCGCTCACGGCGATCCTGGTCGCCGGCACGACAAACGGGAGCGTCGTGCTCAATCCCGACGGCTCGTTCAGCTACACCCCGAACGCCAATTTCAACGGCAGCGACTCCTTCACCTACAAGGTGATCGACGGCACCGCCGATTCCAACGTCGCCACGGTCTCGATCGCGATCAATGCGGTGAACGACGCCCCGGTGCTGGCGGACGATGTGTTCACGACTGCGGAGGACACGGCGCTGACGATGTCGTTTGCCTCGGTGTTGGCCAACGACGAGGACGTGGACGGCGAGCTGGTGGTGGAGTCCTACGGGTTGCCCTCGCACGGGACGCTGGTGCAGGAGGGCGCGGCGTGGGTGTATACGCCGCAGGCGGACTTCTACGGGACGGACAGTTTCCTCTACTTCGTGCAAGGCAGCAGCCTCGGGGCGGAGGTGACGATCAATGTCACGCCGGTGAACGATGCGCCAGTGGCGCGCGACGATGCGCTGGCGGCGCTCGAGGACACGGCGGTGGTCTATGCATCGGCGCAGCTGCTCGGCAATGACAGCGATGCGGAGGGCGACGCGCTGACGATAGCCAGTGTGACGAGCGGCACGGGCGGCACAGCGTTGCTCAACGGCGATGGCACGGTGAGCTTCACGCCGAATGCGGACTTCACCGGTACCGCAGGGTTCACCTACTTAGCGAGCGACGGCAGCCTGCTCTCGAACACAGCGTTCGTTACTGTGGAAGTCGCGGCGGCAGAGAACAATGCGCCGGTGGCGCAGGGCGAGAGCTACACGATCGACGAAGACGCGGTGCTGACGGTGTCCGCACCGGGGATACTCGCCAACGACACCGACGTCGATGGCGATTCGCTAAGCGCGGTGCTGGTAAATACGACCTTGAACGGCCTTCTCACGCTCAACCCGGATGGTTCGTTCACCTATGCCCCGAACGGCGACTTCCACGGCGGCGACAGCTTCAGCTATCAGGTGAACGATGGGCATGGCGGCGTTGCCGAGGCCACGGTGAGCATCGTCGTCAGCCCCGTGAACGATGCGCCGGTGGCGCAAGACGATAGGGCCGTGACCGACGAGGATCAGGCAGTCACCATCGCGGTGCTGGCGAATGACTTCGACGTGGATGACGAGCTGGTTCTTGAATACGTTCAGCCAGGGCGCGCACGGCACGGTAGGCCTGAACGTGGATGGGACGCTGACCTACACGCCCAACGACGACTTCTACGGCACCGACAGCTTCCAGTACCAACTGAGCGACGGGCTGCTCACGGACACGGCGCTGGTGCAGATCACGGTGAATCCGGTCAACGACGCACCGGTGGCGCGCGACGATGCGCTGGCGGCGCTCGAGAACACGGCGGTGACCTATGCATCGGCGCAGCTGCTCGGCAATGACAGCGATGTCGAGGGCGACGCGCTGACGATTGCCAGTGTGACGAGCGGCACGGGCGGCACGGCCGTGCTCAACGGCGATGGCACGGTGAGCTTCACGCCGAATGCGGGCTTCACCGGTACTGCAGGGTTCACCTACGTGGCGAGCGACGGCAGCCTGCTCTCGAACACGGCGTTCGTGACGGTGGCCGTGGCGGCGGTGGGTGGCGATGGCGCAATCGACATCGAGAAGTACGTGAAACTCGCCTCGGACGACGGCAGGTGCGACGACGACCACGACCATCACCACAAGGGCAATGAGGGCGTAGGCAACGGGGAGGATCCGCCGCCACCGGGCCATGACTACAACCAGAACGACGGCCCGGGCACCGGTCCCGGCAATCCGGGCAGCGGTACGAAGACGAAAGGCGGAGACGACGAGCGCCGTGACGCCAAGGGCTACGGCCACGACGACGACCGGGGCGGCCGTGACGATGACGACTGTGAGTCCGACGACCGCGATGGGGAGCATCACGGTGAGGATGGCTCGAACAGTCATGGGTGGTATGGACTGGATGCGGATAACGCACCTGGCCTGAGCGCCATCGTTGGCCGGGAAGTGACTTTCACCTACGTTGTCACCAATCCCGGCGACACCGTGATCTCCAATGTCATGGTGGTGGACGACAACGAAACGCCCGCCCTGCCGGATGACGACTTCGCGCCGACACCGGTCCTGAAGAAGGGATTCAACGCCGGCGACATCGACCGCGACGGCCTGCTGGATCCGGGAGAGGCGTGGCTCTACAGTTGGACGACCGTAGTAACCGAGGGCCGGCATGTGAACGTGGCCAGCGTGACCGGCACGCTGGTTGGGGGCGGTGGCACGGTGTCCGACTCCGATCCGGCCAATTGGGTCGGGGTGGACGACATGACTGCCTCGTTGGGCAACATGGTGTGGAACGATCGTGACGCGGACGGCATTCAGGACGCCGGCGAACGCGGCATCAAGGGCGTGATCGTCAACCTGCTCGATGAGAACGCGACTGTGGTCGCCACCAGCGTCACCGATGCGAGCGGGTCATATCGCTTCACCGGTCTCGCCGCCGGCACGTACGCAGTCGCCGTGGCTCCGGACAATTTCGCCCCTGGCGGTTCACTGGCGGGGTGGGACGCGTCACCGCAGGACCGGGGCGCCTCGGAGGCGAAAGACAGCGACGGCGACCCGTTCACTTTCCGGTCAGCGCCAGTCGAGCTGGCTGCAGGCCAGCAGAAGTCCGACGTCGACTTCGGCTTCGGGACCCGGTTCGACGCAGATGCCTGCGGGAGGAAGAGCAACGGCGGCGACGGGCACGATGGCGATCCGTGGGGCAAGCCGCGGCACAACGACGACCATCGACTCGCAGGCAACGGGTTGGACGAGTGCCGGAAAGTGATCGATTGGTCGGATGACCGTCATTGCTGGACCGCCGTGCAAGTTGCCGCGGACAACAAGTGGACGAGCCGCCACGGCTCCACCCCAATGCATTCCTTCACGCCATACCTCGTAAGTTGGCAGTCGGGGCGGAGCGCCTCGTCGGGGAAATAGCGGTTTGAGTGCCATGCATCGCCGCGTCGACCAACGACGGCATCATGGCACTCGAGCATAGTCTGCGCCTGAAGCCGGGCGGATGACCGTGCCGCAGACAATCCTCGTCATCTCGCTGCGCTACTTCGGCGATGTGCTCCTCGCCACGCCATTGATACGCTCGTTGCGGCGCGCCTATCCCGGTGCGCAGATCGACGCGCTGCTGTTCGCGGGTACGGAGGCGATGCTGGAGGGAAATCCCGACGTGCGCGCCGTGGCGACGATCCCCGCGCGGCCCTCTGGTGCCGAGCAACGCGCACTCGTGCGCCGGCTGTGGCGTCAGTACGACCTCGCGGTGATCGCCGAAACCGGCGACCGTCCGCATCTCTACGGCTGGATTGCCGCGGGACGGCGTGCAGGGCTCCTGCCACCACAGGCCGGCAAACGCTGGTGGAAGCAACTGCTACTCGCGCAGGGCGTGACGGCGAGCGCACGGCGAGCCGCGATTCGAAGCGTACGGACGACTTGTCCGCGCCATGGGACTGGACTACCAGCCTGAAGTCGTGGCTCCCACCGCTGGCATGTCGCCGCAACAGCTATGCCGGGGGCTGAATCTGGATCCGATCCCTGAGCGCTACGCAGTCCTGCACCTTTCCCCCCGGTTCCGGTACAAGCGCTGGAACGACCGCGGTTGGCGTGATCTGATTGCCTGGCTGCGCCAACGCGGATTGCAGGTGGTGGTCACTGGCGGCGACGCGCAGGAGGAGCGCGAGTACGTGGCTCAGGTTCTGGCGGGCGGCGCGCACGAGGTCGTGAATTTGTCGGGTCGCCTGCGCTTTGCGCAAACGGCCGATCTGCTGCGGGGCGCAGCGCTCTACGTTGGACCCGATACCGCGACGACACACCTTGCGGCCGCTTGCGGCACGCCCACGTTGGCGCTCTACGGGCCGACCGACCCAGGCATCTGGGGTCCGCTGCCGCGCGGTGGGCTTGTCCAACCCTACGCAAGGCACGCGCCCCTCCAGCAGCAAGGCAATGTGCTGCTGATGCAGGAGAGCGCGCTACCCTGTGTGCCCTGCCAGGAGGAAGGCTGCGAACGGCGGCGTGAGAGCTACAGTGCCTGCCTGGACCTGATGCCCGCCGAGCGCGTCATCGGGGCGGCGCAGCGCCTGCTCAACCAAGAAGCCGCCGCATCGCGCCGGCGGTAGTTTGGCATAGCGGTAAACTTCGGCCGTGAGGCCGACGCCACCCGAAAGGAATCCGCTATGTCTACACGCAAACCTGCCGCGCTTTGCCATCGCATCCTGCTGTTGTTGCCCGCCCTTGCGGTCGCGGGCGGATGCAGCCTGGTCGAATTGACCAAAGGAGGGGAGGGCGTGCGCCTGGCCGCGCCCGGGGAGGTCGCCGCGTGCACCGGCCTCGGCAGGACCACCGCCACTGTGGTGCACGAGGTGGCTGCCATTCCGCGCCATCCGGACGCGGTGCAGGAAAACGTGAACGTGACCGCCAGGAATTCCGCCGCCAGCATGGGCGGCGACACCATCGTGCCGGTCGCGCCACTGGCAGACGGCAAGCAGACGTTCGAGGTCTATCGCTGCATGCGGCGCTGAGCGCGCGGCCCCCGGGACGGGGCTGCGACGCGCGGGATTTTTCGAGGGCTCTTGCCACGCTCGCCGATACTGTATATAAATACAGTATCAAGGCGAACCTCCCATGGCAGCTCCTTCCGCGGCGCTCGACGCCGTCCTCCTGCATCACCCCGTCTGGCGCGGCGGGGCGCTGGCGCAAACCGTGCCCCAGGCGGTGCCGACGGGTTTTGCCGGGCTGGACCGTGAACTGCCGGGAGGCGGCTGGCCCGCCGGTACGCTGACGGAGATCCTGTGTGCTGACGAAGGCATCGGCGAGCTGCAGCTGGTGCTGCCAGCGCTGGCCGCGCTGTCGCATGCCGGCAGCCGCGTCGCCTGGCTGGCGCCGCCGCACCTGCCTTATGCGCCGGCGCTGGCCGCCGCCGGTGTGCGCCTGGAGTTCCTCACGGTGGTCAGGGCGCCTGGCAGGCGCGATGCGCTGTGGGCGGCAGAGCAGGTGCTGCGTGCGGGCGCCTGCCGTGCACTGCTCGCGTGGCTGCCGCGCGCCAGCTACGCGGAGTTGAGACGCCTCGCGGTCGCGGCGGAGGCGGGAGCGGCCTTCACTGCGCTGTTCCGGCCGCCGCAGGCGGCGCGCGAATCCTCCCCTGCACCCCTGCGGCTCGGGCTGGAGCCAGACGGCGAGCGGCTCGCCGTGCGCATCCTCAAGCGCCGCGGGGCTTTGCTCGCCGCCCCGCTGCGCATTCCGATCCGGAGACCCGTTCATGCTGTGGGTGGCGCTTTGCTTTCCGCGACTCGCGCTCGAAGCCCTGCTGCGCGGCCGTGCCCCGTCTGAGGGGCCGGACGAGCTCTGGGCGGTCATCGAGAACCGCTCGGTGCTCGTGTGCAACGCCGCCGCCGCTGCGGCGGGCGTGCGCCCGGGCAGCGCACTGGCCGCAGCCTGGGCACTTGCGCCGCGCCTGCAGGCGCTGCCGCGCAATGTGCCCGCGGAGGCCGCCGCGCTCGAGGCGATTGCCGCCTGGGCCTGCCAGTTCACTTCCCGGGTCTCGCTCGAGCCGCCGCAGGCCGTGCTCCTCGAGGTCGAAGGCAGCCTGCGCCTGTTCGGCGGCATGGGCCGCCTCATGGCGCGCCTGCGCAGCGGCCTCGCCGGGATCGGGTTCGAGGCCTTGCTGGCGGCCGGGCCCACGGCGCGTGCCGCGCTGTGGCTCGCCCGCGGCGAAAGCGAGACCCTCGAAGCACTCCCGGTCTGCGCCATCGCCCCGCCCCCGGAGGCGCTCGCGCTGCTGCAGCGGATCGGGGTCAGGACCCTCGGCGAGCTGATGCGCCTGCCGCGCGCGGCCGCCGCGCCGCGGCTCGGCCAGCCGCTGCTCGACGATCTGGACCGGGCGCTGGGGAGGATTCCGGAAGCGCGCGCCTTCTTCGTTCCGCCCGAACGCTTCAGCGCGCAACTCGAGCTGCCGGCGCCGGTGGCGCAGGCCGAGAGCCTGCTGTTCGCGGCACGGCGCCTGCTGCTGCAACTCGAGGGCTTTCTCGCCGCGCGCCAGGCCGGCGTGCGCGGCTTTGCGCTGAACCTCCTGCACCGCGACTCCGCGCCGACGGCGATCGAGATCGGTTTCGCCGCGCTGCGCCGGGATGCGGAGCACGGCCTGCGCCTGCTGCGCGAACGCCTCGGCGCGCTGGCCCTCGCCAGTTCGACCGAGGCGCTGCGGCTCGAGGCCGGCGGCCTGGCGCCGCTGGCCGGCGCAACCTCAGGCCTGTTCCACGATGCGCGCAGCGAAACGGAGGAGTGGGAGCGGCTGCTCGAGCGCCTGCAGGCACGGCTGGGCGGCGCGCAGGTGCACGGGCTCGCCCTGCACGCCGATCACCGTCCCGAGCGCGCCTGGCGCGCGGCGGACGGCGGCGAGGCGCTCGCGGCGCCGCTCGGCCCGCGTCCGCTGTGGCTGCTCGAGCCGCCGCGCCGGCTGGGCGAAAGCGATTTCGTGCTGCTGGCGGGGCCCGAGCGCATCGAAGCGGGATGGTGGGACGGCGAGGACGTGGTGCGCGACTACTTCATCGCCCGCACGCGGGCGGGTTCGCTCTCGTGGATCTACCGCGCCCCGGAGGGCTGGTTCCTGCATGGCTTGTTTGCCTGACTACGCCGAGCTGCACTGCCTGTCGAATTTTTCCTTCCTGCGCGGCGCCTCGCATGCCGGAGGAACTGGTCGGAGCGCGCCGCGGCGCTCGGCTACGCGGCGCTCGCGCTCACCGACGAATGCTCGCTCGCGGGCGTGGTGCGCGCGCACGTCGCGGCGAAGGCGTGCGGCCTCAAGCTGATCATCGGCGCCGAGTTGCGGCTCGCGGACGGCACGCAGCTGGTGCTGCTGGCGACGGACCGCCGCTCCTACGGCGCGCTTTCCGCCCTGATCGCGGCGGGGCGCAGGCGCGGCAAGAAGGGCACTTACCGCCTCGAGCGGGCCGACGTCGAAGGCTGCGCGGCGAGCGGGCTGCTCGCGCTGCTGGTGGCGGGAGACGGGCGCTGGCTCGCCGCGCAATTTCCGGGACGGGCCTGGATTGCCGCCGAGCTGCACTGCGGGCCGAACGACCGTGCCCGGCTCGAGGCGCTGCGCGAGCAGTCGCGCTCCAGCGGCCTGCCGTTGGTCGCGGCGGGCGACGTGCACATGCATCTGCGCTCGCGCCGGCGCCTGCAGGACGCGCTCACGGCGATCCGGCTCGGCCTGCCGCTCGAGCGTTGCGGGCGGGCGCTGCACCCGAACGCCGAGCGGCACCTGCGCGCGCGGCTGCGCCTGGCGCAGATCTACCCGCCGGAGCTGCTCGCCGAAAGCGTGGCCATCGCCGAGCGCTGCGCGTTCTCGCTCGAGGAACTGCGCTACGAGTATCCGGAGGAGCTGGTGCCGCCGGGCGAGACGCCGGCGAGCTGGCTGGCGCAGCTGACGGCGCAGGGTCTCGCTCAGCGCTTCCCGGGCGGCGCGCCGCCGAAGGTGCAGGGACTGATCGAGCACGAGCTGAAGCTGATCGCCGAGCTGCGCTACGAGCCCTTTTTCCTCACCGTGCACGACATGGTGCGCTTCGCGCGTTCGCAAGGCATCCTCTGCCAGGGCCGCGGCTCGGCGGCCAACTCCGCGGTGTGCTACGCGCTCGGCATCACCGAGGTGGACCCGGCGCGCATGGCGACGCTGTTCGAGCGCTTCGTGTCGAAGGAGCGGAACGAGCCGCCCGACATCGACGTCGATTTCGAGCACCAGCGGCGCGAGGAGGTGATCCAGTACCTCTACGAAAAGTACGGCCGCGAGCGCGCGGCGCTCGCCGCCACCGTGATCTGCTACCGCCCGAGGAGCGCGGTGCGCGACCTGGGCAAGGCCCTGGGCCTCGCGCCGGAGCAGGTCGAACGCGTGGCGAAATCGCTTTCCTGGTGGGACGGCCGCCAGGTGCTGCCGGAACGGCTCGCCGAGGCCGGCCTCGATCCCGCGAGCCCGGTGCTCGGGCGCCTCGCGCTGCTGGCGCAGGAGCTGGTCGGCTTCCCGCGCCACCTGTCGCAGCACGTCGGCGGCTTCGTCATCTCGCGCGGGCCGCTCGCCGAGCTGGTGCCGATCGAGAACGCGGCGATGCCCGAGCGCACCGTGATCCAGTGGGACAAGGACGACCTCGAGGCGCTCGGCCTGCTCAAGGTGGACGTGCTCGCGCTCGGCATGCTCTCGGCGATCCGGCGCGC
This sequence comes from uncultured beta proteobacterium, assembly GCA_963782655.1. Taxonomy (GTDB): domain Bacteria; phylum Pseudomonadota; class Gammaproteobacteria; order Burkholderiales; family SG8-39; genus JAABQT01. The sequence goes on from CAWALA010000011.1 coordinate 24,901, forward strand.
GCTCGATTTCCTGGGCATGAAGATGCAGGACATCCCGGCGGAAGATCCCGCCGTCTACGCCATGATCCAGAACGCCGACACCATCGGCGTGTTCCAGATCGAGTCGCGCGCGCAGATGAGCATGCTGCCGCGCCTGCGGCCGGAGAAGTTCTACGACCTGGTGATCGAGGTGGCGATCGTGCGCCCGGGGCCGATCCAGGGCGGCATGGTGCATCCCTACCTGCGCCGCCGGCGCGGGCTGGAGCCGGTCACCTACCCGAGCGACGCGGTGAAGAGCGTGCTCGAGCGCACGCTCGGCGTGCCGATCTTCCAGGAGCAGGTGATGCAGCTCGCGGTGGTCGCCGCCGGCTTCACGCCCGGCGAGGCCGACCAGCTGCGGCGCTCGATGGCGGCCTGGAAAAGGAAGGGCGGATTGGAGCCGTTCGAGCAGCGCCTGGTGCAGGGCATGCTCGAGCGCGGCTACCGGCGCGAGTTCGCCGAGCCCATCTACCGCCAGATCCTCGGCTTCGGCGAATACGGCTTCCCCGAATCGCATTCGGCGAGCTTCGCGCTGCTGGTCTACGTCTCCGCCTGGCTCAAGTGCCACCACCCGGCGGCGTTCTGCGCCGCGCTGCTCAACAGCCAGCCGATGGGCTTCTACGCGCCTGCGCAGCTGGTGCAGGACGCGCAGCGCCACGGCGTCGACAGTGCTCCCGCCGGACGTGGCGGCGAGCGAATGGGACTGCACGCTGGAAGCGGGAGCTTTGCGCCTGGGGTTGCGCATGGTGGCGGGCTTGGGCGAGGCCGCCGCAGGCAGGATCGCCGGCGCCCGCGCAGCGGGGCCGTTCGCCTCGGTGGAGGAACTCGCGCGCCGCGCCGCGCTCGAGCGTCGCGACCTGCGCTGCCTGGCCGCAGGCGGCGCGCTCGCTGCGCTCGCCGGGCACCGGCGCCAGGCGCACTGGGCCGTGGCCGGCCTGCGCCCGGGCGCCGGCATCCTGCGCGAGGCGCCGCTCGGTGAACCGCTGCTGCGGCTGCCCGCGCCGGGCGAAGGCGAAGACATCGTCGCCGACTACGCCAGCCTCGGGTTGACGCTCGGCCGCCATCCGCTCGCGCTGCTGCGCGAGCGCCTGCAAGGCCTGCAGCTGATGCCGGCCGAGGCGTTGCGCGGGCGGCCGCACGGCAGCCTGGCGCGCACCGCGGGGCTGGTCACCTGCCGGCAGCGCCCGGATACCGCGAGCGGCGTGGTATTCGTCACGCTGGAGGATGAAACCGGCACGGTCAACGTGGTGGTCTGGCGCGACCTGGTCGAGCGCCAGCGCCGCGAACTGCTCGGCGCGCGCCTGCTCGGGGTGGAGGGCGCGATCGAGCGCGACGGCGAGGTGGTGCATCTCGTCGCCCGCCGCCTCACCGACCACAGCCGCCTGCTGGGCGCGCTGCTGGTGCCCTCGCGCGATTTCCACTGAATCGCTAACTGCCTGACCGGGTTTGACAATACCGACGGCCGGCCCGCGGCAAACGCCCTATAATCGCCCTCCAAAATGACCGACCATCCACTCATCGTCACCGTCGCCAAAGATCTCGCCGACCTGATTCCGGTGTTCTTCCAGAACCGCAAGAAGGAAATCGCGACCCTGCGCACCGCACTGGCCGCCGGGGACTTCGAGCAGCTGCGCCAGCTCGGGCACCGCATGAAGGGCGTAGGCAACTCCTATGGCTTCGCCGTTGTCTCGGAGATCGGCAAGCGGGTGGAGGACGGCGCCAGGGCCGCGGACAAGGCGGCCATCGACGAATGCATCGCCGAGTACGCGGACTACCTCTCGAAGGTGCAGGTCGTCTATGAATGAGCGGGTAGCCGCGGCGAGCCGCCGATGCGCAGGCTGCGTACCGCGTGCTGGTGGTCGACGACGATCCCGACATGGTGGCGTTCCTCGCGCTCCTGCTGCAGCGCGAGGGCATGAGCGGTGGAGACCGCGTGCGACGGGCGAGTCCGCGCTGATGCAGGTGATGACATCGCCGCCGGACCTGCGTGCTGCTCGACGTGATGATGCCGGGCGTCAGCGGCTTCGACGTCTGCCGCCAGCTGAAGGGCGACGAGTCCACCGCGCTGATCCCGATCGTGCTGGTGACCGCGCTCGAGGACAGCGAAAGCCGCGTGCGCGGCATCGAAGCGGGTGCCGACGATTTCCTGTCCAAGCCGGTCAAGCGCGAGGAACTGATGGCGCGCGTGAAGACCCTGCGCCGCCTGCACGACACGCGCAAGGAACTGGAGAGCCGCCGGCTGGCGGCCGAGGTGCAGCGCAAGGAGGCGATCCGCAAGGCGTTCTCGCGCTACATCTCGCCGCGGCTGGCCGACCGCATCGCGGAAGCGGCCGGCGAGCACGGCGACCCGTTCCAGGGACGCGCTCAGCGCACCAGCCTGGTGGCGCTGTTCGCCGACCTGCGCGGGCTTCACCCGCCTCACGGAGCAAAACGAGGTGGGCGCGGTGGTGGCGATGCTCAACGAGTACTTCGCCGTGCTCACCGAGGCGGCGTACCAGCACGACGGCACGATTTTCAACATGGCCGGCGACAGCCTGCTGGTCGGCTTCAACGTGCCGTTCCCGCAACCGGACGCCGCGGAACGCGCCTGGCGCACGGCGCTGGACATGGTGGCGCGCTTCGAGCCGGTGGCCGCCGCGTGGCAGGCGCGGCACGGACTCGCTGTCGGGGTCGGCATCGGCATGTGCGCGGGCGAGGCGATCATCGGCAACGTCGGCTCGACGCACTACGCCAGCTACACCATCATCGGCAATCCGGTGAACACCGCCGCGCGCCTGATGCAGATGGCGGCCGGCGGGAGAAGTGTTGATGTGCGGGCCCCTGTATCGAGCGCATCCGGCACCTGGTGCCGGCCGGGAGGGTGGCAAGTCCGGGGCGACGTCACGCTGCGCGGCAAGTCCGAGTCGATCCGCGTGTTCGCGGTCAGCGCGGGAGCGCAGGAGCACGCATGAGAGTGCTGATCATCGACGACGACCCGGACCTGCGCAACCTGCTGGTGCACTACATCCGGCAGCAGTGGCCGGCGGGCGACATCGAGGAATTCGATCCGCTGGAGCGCGACATGCCGGGAGCGAATTTCTCGCTCGCCGCCTACGACGTGATCATCCTCGACTACATGCTCGGGCGCGGCGACGGCCTGCAGTGGCTGGCGGAGTTCAAGAAACGCGGCGACTGCCCGCCGATCATCTTCCTCACCGGCGCGGGCAACGAGATCATCGCCGTGCGCGCGATGAAGGCGGGCGCGGACGAATACCAGCGCAAGCAGGAGCTCACCAAGGAACGCCTGATCACGGCGATCCGCGACGTCGCGCACGACAGGATCGAGAAGACCGTGCCGCCGGAAGTCGCGGCGCGCATGGAGGGCCACGTCCTCGGCGCGCGCATGAGGATCCCCGGCATCAAGGTGCTGCGGCTGATCGGCGAAGGAGGCATGTCGCGCGTCTACCTCGCCTCGCGCGAGAAGGACGACGAGCCGCTGGTGGTGAAGATCCTGCGCAGCGAGGTGACCCAGGACAAGCGCTCGCTGGCGCGCTTCATCGAGGAATACAACCTGGTCGAGCGCATCCGCAGCCGGCACGTGGCGCACATCCATGGCCACGGCGTGTCCGACGACAATGCCTACCTCGTCATGGAGTTCTTCGACGGCGGGGACCTCAACAAGCGCCTGGGCAACAAGGCGATGCCGCCCGAGGAGGCGCTGCGCATCTTCCGCGAGCTGATGTTCGCGCTGGGCGACATCCACGAGCGCGGCATCCTGCACCGGGACCTGAAGCCGCAGAACCTGATGTTCCGCGCCGACGGCAGCCTGGCGATCGTCGATTTCGGCATCGCCAAGCACGTGGATTCCATCGACCATACCAACAAGGGCGAGATCCTCGGCACGCCGCGCTACATGAGCCCGGAGCAGGTGCAGGGCAGGGCGCTCGACCTGCGCACCGATATCTACAGCGCGGGCGTGCTGCTCTACCAGATGATGCTCGGTCAGCACCTGTTCAGCGGCGATACCGCGGTCGAGGTGGCGCTGCATCATCTCAATACGCCGCCGCCGGCGCTGCCGCAGCGCCTCGAGCAGCTACCAGCGCCTGTTCGACAAGCTGCTGGAGAAGGACCGCGACGCGCGCTTCCGCAACGCCGACGAGGTCATCGGCTACCTGTCCAGGAAGTTTTACCAGGGCAATTGACCTGTAGGGTGGGCCATTGGCCCACCCTACGGCAGGTTCTTCCAGATCTCGCGCAGCAGCACGGGCAGTTCGCTTGGGCGAGAAAGGCTTGGAGATGGTGCCCGCCGCGCCAAGGGCGCGCAGTTCGTCCAGTTCCCTCTGCGAGGCCTTGGCGGTGATGAACACCACGGGCAGGTCGCGCACGCCGGCGTCTTCCTTCATTTTGCGGTAAAGCGTCGGGCCGTCCATGCCGGGCATCATCCAGTCGAGCAGCACCAGTTCGGGCTTGAACGCCTTGATGGCGTCGATCGCCACCAACGGGTCGGTGACCAGCTCGACGTTCATCTTGCCGATGCGCTCGAGCGACATGCGCACGATCCTCTGGATGTCTTCATCGTCCTCGACGTAGCAGACGCGGTTGAGCGGTTTCGCGGGCATTGCGGTCCTGCGTTCGGTACCGGGCTCGAATTCTAAGCCGCCTGGTGCTTGGGCAGCTCGAAATAAAAGACGGTGCCGCCGCCGTCGCGGTCGGCATATCCGATGCGCCCGTCCATCAGCTCGACCAGGCGCTTGCAGATGGCGAGGCCGAGACCCGTGCCGCCCTTCTGGCGCGTGACGCTGGAGTCCGCCTGCGCGAAGCGGCCGAAGATGCGCGCGCGGAAGTTCTCCGGGATGCCTGGCCCGTGGTCGTGCACGCCGACGCGCACGCGCGTGCCCAGGTCCTCCATCGTCACCTCCACCGCCTCGCCCGCGCGGCGAGAACTTCGCCGCATTGGACAGCAGGTTGGTCATCACCTGCAGCAGCCTCTTGTGGTCGGCCCTGACCTGGATGGGCAGCATCGCGCCGCGCGGCTCGTAGCGCACCTGGAAGCGTTCGGCGAATCCCTTGTTGAGCACCAGCGACTCGCCCACCAGCTCGTCCAGCGCCAGCAACTCCGGCACCATGGTCAGCTTGCCGGATTCGATCTTCTCGATGTCGAGGATGTCGTTGATCAGGTCGAGCAGGCGCTGGCCGTTGCGCTCGGCGACGCCGGTGAGCTCGGCCACCTCCGGGTCCACGTCGCCCAGCACCCCGGAATTGACCAGCTGCAGCGAGCCGATGATCGAGGTGAGCGGGGTGCGCAGCTCGTGGCTGAGGGTGGAGGTGAACTCCTTCTTCAGCTTCTCGGCTTCCATCTGGCGCGTGATGTCCTGGCCCTGCGCGATCACGCCGACCACGCCGCCCTCGGAATTGACCAGCGGGGTCACGTTCCATTCGCACATCACCTCCAGCCCGTCGCGCCGCGGGTTGCGGATCTTGAGGTGCGCGACCGGGGCGCGCGAGGACATGAGCTGCTGCCACTGCGTGTCGAACTCCGCGTGGTACTCGGGCCCGATCAGGACCTTCACCGAGGCGTTCTTCTCCACCAGCTCGTTGGAGGTCCAGCCGAACAGGTTTTCCGCGGCATGGTTGATCTGCTGGATGTTGCCTGCGGTGTCGAGCTCGAGCACCGCGATCGGGCGCGCGCTCGGCGAACAGCGCCAGCTTGCGGCCCGAGGCCTCGACCTGGCGCTGCGCCTCGTCCAGCTCGACCAGCTGCTGCTCGAGCCGCTTGTTGAGCGCGGTGTAATCCTCGGTCAGGCGGCCGTAGGCGTGGCGCAGGCGGTAGCCGGCGTAGAAGACCTGGTTGAGGCGGTAGGCGATGCCGACGTTGGCCAGGTAGAACACGGGCACCAGCAGCGCGATCTCGGCGAACAGGCGGTTGCCGAACGTCGCCAGGACATAGGTGAACGGCAGCACGATGGCGCCCGCGTAGAGTGCGAACATCGGCCACGAAGCCGCATAAGTCGGGATGCCCGGCCGATGCGATGCCGGCCAGCAGGAAGGCGAGGAACACCTGCTGCTCGTCGGTGTGGGAAGGGAAGAACACCGCGCCGGCGAATCCCCAGTTGACGCCGTTGGCGAGCGCGCTGATGCCGAGCCAGCGCAGCCACTGCGCGGCCGCGGCCAGCTTGTCCTTGCTGCTGCGGTAGCCCAGTACAGCACGGCGCGCGCCGCCGTGATCAGCAGCACGAGCAGCCACCAGAACAGCACCAGGTCCTGGGTGCGCTGGTCCCACAGTTCGTAGGTCGCGATGCCGCCGATGGCCAGGGTCGCCGCGATGCCCAGCGGCATCTGGCTGTAGAGCTGCTCGACGCGATCGGCGAGGACGCGCTGCGGGTCTGCGCTGTCGCGCGCGTCCGCGCTGCGGTCGGCAACGGCGGGAGAAGGTGCTGCGCTGCGGGGAATCATCGGCGGGCGGAAGTCCGCCCCAATTATATCGGCAGGCCCGGCGCGCGCCGGGTGCCTGGTTCCGCTTACAGGCCCTTGCCGTTGCGGATCACGCCGACGGCGATGCCCTCGATGGTCAAGGCATCGCGGCGCAGATCGACCTCGATCGGCTCGAAATCGGGATTCTCCGGCAGCAGCTGCACGCTGTGGCCGCGGCGGCGGAAGCGCTTGACCGTGACTTCGTCCGCCAGTCGCGCCACGACCACCTGCCCGCTGCGCGCTTCCTGCGTGCGGTGCACCGCGAGCAGGTCGCCCTCCAGGATCCCGGCATCGCGCATCGACATGCCGCGCACGCGCAACAGGTAGTCCGCGCGCGGCGTGAAAAGATTCGTGTCCACCTGGAAGCGGCCCTGCAGGTGCTCTTCCGCCAGCATCGGGCTGCCCGCCGCGACGCGGCCCACCACCGGCAGCTCCATCAGGCGGCCCAGGCGCGCCGGCGCCTTGTCCAGCACGCGCAGGCCGCGCGAGGCGCCCTGCAGGATGTCGAGCGCGCCCTTCCTCTCCAGCGCGCGCAGATGCTGCTCGGCGGCATTGACCGAGCGAAAGCCCATCTTCTCCGCGATCTCCGCGCGCGTCGGCGGAAAGCCCGAGGACTCGGTGAGATCGCGGATCAGCTTCAGGATCTCGCTTTGGCGGTCGGTCAGCGGTTCGACGAGGGCCATGCTGTGCCTCCTTACAGTGCTGGGATTATATCCAGTATCAAGGGGCGCGCAAGTAGAATGGCCGCATGGCGGCAATCCTGGTACACGGCGGGGCGGGGCGCTGGGCGAGCGAGGACCGCCCCCTGGCGGTGGCGGGCGTGGCGCGCGCGGCGGCCGTCGGCTGGCGCGTGCTGGCGGGCGGCGGCAGCGCGCTGGATGCAGTGGTCGAGGCGGTGGTGGCGCTGGAGGACGATCCCCTGTTCAATGCCGGCACCGGTTCCGTGCTCAATGCCGACGGCGACGTGGAGATGGACGCCAGCGTGATGGCCGGAGACTCCCTGGCGGCGGGCGGCGTGGCCTGCATCCGACGCGTGCGCAACCCGGTGCTGGTGGCGCGGCGTGTGATGCAGGCCACGGACTGCGTGCTGCTGGCCGGTCCGGCGGCGACGGCCTTCGCGCGGGAACAGGGGTTTGCCGAGCACGATCCCGGCATGCCGCGCGACCTGCGCAGGGCGGCGGGCGTCGGCACGGTGGGCGCGGTGGCGCTCGACGCAGAGGGTCGCCTCGCGGCGGCCACCTCGACCGGCGGGCGTAGCGGCAAGCGGCCGGGGCGCGTCGGCGATTCGCCCATCCCGGGCGCTGGCAATTTCGCCGATGCGCAGCGCGGCGGTGTCCGCCACCGGCTGGGGCGAGATGATGCTGCGCTACGTCACTGCGCGGGACGTGGCGGGGCGCATTGCGGCCGGCGCGTCGCCCGAGCGGGCGCTGCGCGATACGCTCGACGACATGGTGCGGCGCTTCGGCGAGCCGATCGGCGCCATCGCGCTCGATGCGCAAGGCAACCTGGGCGTGGTGCACGGCACCGAGGCCATGCCGCACGCCTGGCGCCGCAGCGGCGAACCGGGGGTCACGGCGCACTTCGCCGCCGGTAGAATCCCCGCATGATCGTCCGCTCCCTGCTCGACACGGACCTGTACAAGTTCAGCATGATGCAGGTGGTGCTGCATCACTTTCCCGGGGCGCAGGTCGCCTACCAGTTCAAGTGCCGCAACGAAGGGGTGAACCTCACGCCCTACGTGGAGGAGATCGCGCGCGAGGTGGCGGCCCTGTGCCAGTTGCGCTTCCGCGACGAGGAGCTGGCTTACCTGCGCGGCCTGCGCTTCCTGAAGTCGGATTTCGTCGACTTCCTCGGCCTGTTCCAGTTCAACGAGAAGTACATCCGCGTCGCGCGCGGCCCCGCGCCCGGGGAGCTCGCCATCACGATCCGCGGGCCGTGGCTGCACACGATCCTCTACGAGATTCCGGTCCTGGCGGTCGTGTCCGAAGTGTACTTCCGCCGCACGCAGCCGCAGGCCGACCTCGTCGAGGGCCGCAGGCGCCTCGCCGCGAAAATCGGCATCCTGCGCAAGGTGGAGCCGGAGTTCGATTTCAAGATCTCCGACTTCGGCACGCGCCGGCGCTTCTCGCTCATCTGGCACGAGGAGATCATCGCCACGCTCAAGCGCGAGGTGCCGCAGTACTTCGCCGGCACCTCGAACGTCTGGCTGGCGATGAACAATGGCGTGACGCCGCTCGGCACCATGGCGCACGAGTACATGCAGGCCTGCCAGGCGCTGGGGCCGCGCCTGCGCGACGCCCAGGTGTTCGCCTTCGACAAGTGGGCGCAGGAGTACCGCGGCGACCTGGGCATCGCGCTCTCGGACACCTACGGCATGGACGCGTTCCTGCGCGATTTCGACATGTACTTCTGCAAGCTGTTCGACGGCGCGCGCCACGACTCGGGCGACCCGTTCGAGTGGGGCGAGAAGATGATCGCGCACTACCGGAAGAACCGCGTAGACCCGCGCACCAAGACCCTGATCTTCTCCGACCAGTTGTCCTTTCCCCTGGCGATCGAGATCGCGCGGCGCTTCCATGGCCGCGCGCGCACCTCCTTCGGCATCGGCACCAACCTCACCAACGACCTGGGCTTCGAGCCGCTCAACATCGTCATCAAGATGACCGAGTGCAATGGCCAGCCGGTGGCCAAGGTGTCGGACGCGCCGGGCAAGATCGTCAGCACGGATGCCCGCTACCTTGCCTACCTGCGCCAGGTATACGGGCTCGACCCGGCGCCGCATCCGGGTCCTTGAATCCGCAGCGCACCGCGGTCGCGGTGCTGGCGACCGTTTTCCTCTTCAACCTGCTGGGGCGCGGCAGCGGCGACACCTACGCGGTGTTCCTGCTGCCGCTGGAGCGCGAGTTCGGCTGGGGGCGCTCGCAGCTCACCAGCGTGTACTCCATGTACCTGCTGGTGGGTGCCTTCATCGCGCCGCTCGCCGGCACGCTGTTCGATCGCTTCGGGCCGCGCGCCACCTACAGTGCCGGGCTGCTGTGCCTCTCGGCCGCCTTCTGGCTGGCGGCCTCGCTCGGCAACCTGTGGGAGTTCTACCTCTTCGTGGGCGTGATGATCGGGGTCGGCGTGGGCCTGGTCGGGATGGTGCCGGCATCCGCGCTGCTCACGCGCTGGTACCGGGTGCGCCTCTCGAGCGCCATCGGCATCGCGTTCTCCGCGGCGGGCATGGGGGGGTTGATCTTCGTGCCGCTGTCGCAATGGCTCATCGGCCAGTTCGAGTGGCGCGCGACCTACCAGATCCTCGCCGCGCTGTTGCTTGTCGCCGTGCCGTTCGCCGCGTTCGCGGTGCCGTGGAAGGCCTACATCACGGGCCTGCAGGACAGCGTCAGCGCGCGGGAAGGGCGCGCGCCGGGCGAAGGCTGGACGGTGCGTGCGGCGATGCGCACGCGGCTGTACTGGGCGCTGGTGCAGGTGTTCTTCTTCACCGCCACCGCCATGTTCGTGGTGCTGGTGCAGGCGGTGGTGTACTTCATCGACCTCGGGTTCTCGCCCATCACCTCGGCGATGGCCTACGGGGTGACCGGCATGCTGTCGGTGGTCTCGGTATCGCTGAGCGGCCTTCTGTCGGACCGCTTCGGCTACCGCCAGGTGGCCAGCGCGAGCTTTGCCGGGACGGCGACCGGGGTGCTGGTGCTGCTCGCGCTGTCCTACCAGCCGCTCGGCGCGATGCTGGCGCTGTTCGTGCTGGTGTTCGGCCTGTGCATGGGAGTGCGGGGGCCGATCATCTCGGCCATCGCCACGCGCAAGTTCGCCGGCCCGCGGGTGGCGACCATCTACGGCACGATCTATTCGGCGAACGCGATCGGCGCAGCCTTCGGCTCGCTCCTCGGCGGCGTGCTGCATGACCTTACCGGCGGTTACCGCACCGGCTTCGTGCTTTCCCTGTGCGCGGTGGCCATGGCGGTGGCGCCGTTCTGGACAGTGCCGGCATTGAGGAATTTCCGCTGATGCGCAATCCTTGGCGCAGGGCGGCCCGCGTTCTCCTCTTCGCCGCGGGGGGGCTTGCGCTCGTGGCGCTGGGACTGGTGCTCGCCCTGCCTATCCTGGTGGACCAGCCCCGCATCCGCTCGGAGCTGCAGCAGCGCTTGTCGGTGCTGGTCCGCGGCACGATTGTGTGGGACAAGCTGGATTTTCGGTTGCTGCCGACCCCGTATGGGCTGGTCGAACAGTCTCTTGTGGATATCCCCGGCGTGCTGAACGCGCGCGTGGGCCGCCTCGAGGCTCGACTGCGCCTCTTGCCTCTCCTGCGCGGTCGTGTCGAGGTGGCCTCGCTCACCGCAGCCGATGCACACATTCGCCTCGATCTGGCGCCAGCTGCCGCCGGTGCTCAGCCGGGCGACCCCGTGGCGGCATACCGGGCGGCGGCGAGCGCGGCTGCGCGCGTGCTGCGGGAGTTCGCCCACGACACGCTGCTGGTGATCGAGCGCGGCAGCGTGGATCTGCGCCTGGCCGGCCTGCCGCCGCTGGAGCTGCGCGCGATAGATTTTCGCGCGCAGTCTGCAGGCTCGCGCGTGGAGTTGCAGCTTACGGCGGCCAGCGAGCATTGGAAGCGCCTGTCGCTCGAGGCGGACTTCGACAGCGTTCAGCTGTCCAGCAGGGCCAGCCTGGAAGTCGAAGACATGAATCCCCATGCCTGGATCGAACGAGTGCTGCGCCCGACGGGCGTGCGACTTGACGTTCGATCCGGTCGGCGTGCGAGCCGTGCTGCAGGCCGACGGCGCAAACGCGCTGGCCGGCCGCGTGGAGGCGGAAACGCGCTCCATCCTGATTACGCAGGGCGCGCGGGTGTTCGATGTTCCCGGCATGACTGTGAAAGCGACGCTGCGCACCGATGCGCAGCGCACCCGGATCCAGGTCGAGGAGTTGCGCGTGGGTGGCGACAAGCTGCTCGGTGGAGACCTCGAGTACGCCCATGCCACCCGCGACGCGCTGGGCCGTTTTGCCTTCGACCTCGATGCCGCGCGCACGCTCAGCCTTGCACGCCGCGTGCTGGCCAAAGGGGAGGCCGGCGGCCTGCCGGACGTGAAGTCCGCGGCGGGTCGCCTGCGCGGCAGCGCACACCTCGCACGCGAGACGGGCCGCTGGCGCGCAGGCTTGCAGTTGCGGGAGACGGAAGCGTCGCTCCAATTGCGGCAGTTGCCCTGGCCGGTGGTGTTGCGCGAGGGCAACGCCGCATGGCAGCCTGGCCTGGTGAGCGCGAGCGACATTCGGGGCGGTCTCGGTCGATCCAGCTTCACGCAACTCGCCGCGCGCCTGCGGCTGGAGAAGGAAGTGCTGGTGGGCTCGGCCAGCGGGAAGGCGAGAGTCGACCTCGATCAGCTCTATCCCTGGCTCCGCCAGCAGCCGGCCCTGGCCAAGGCGCTCCACGATGTTCCGGCGGTCAACGGCGTTCTGGACGTGGAGTTGGTAAAGGCGTCCGGGCGCTTTTCTGCGCCCGACTACGAAGTGCGCGTAGTGCCGCAGCGCGTACGCATCCAGGCGGATGCCCTGCCGGGCCCGCTGTCAGCGGACGGCGGCGTTGCACAGATCACGCCGACCGCCGCCAGGATTCAGCGGCTTGCGCTGACCATGCTCGATTTCAAGGCGGTCCTTTCCGGGTCGGCGACCGGCATTGGCTCGAAGGATTTCCGCGTGCAGGCGGGGCTTGCCGAGGGGAGCGCCGGCCCGGAAGCGATCGGGTGGGCTCTCACACAGGCGAAGGCGCCGTCCCAGCTTGCCCTGCGCGCCCCCCTTGCCTTCGCGGCCGAGCGGCTGGATTGGGGCCCGGGCCAGCGATTCGAGTCGAGCGCGCGCATCGTGTTCGACCGACAAACCAATGTGGCGGCGGACCTGGCCTGGCAGCCCGGGACGCTCGATGTCAGGCGGCTCGAAGTTCAGGACTGCGCATGGCACCGGCACGCTTGCCTTGCGCGCGAAAGGGCGGCAGGTCGAGGGCCGGTTCAATGGCGAGATACACGGCGCCGTGCTTGCCTACTTTCTCAAGGATGCCGAGCGTTTCACCGGACGCGTCGCGGGAGATCTGCGCTTCAGCGCCGACCTGGACCGGTTGCGCCAGGCGAGCGTCGAAGGACACCTGAGCGGGGAGGGCGTGGACTTCACCTGGCTGGCGAAACGTCCGCTCCTGCTCGAGAAGTTTGCCATCGAGGCGGAGCACGCCGCGGTACGCATCGGCGAAGTCGTCGTAAGATCGGGCAAACAGGCGGCCACCCTGCGCGGCGAGTTGCGGCGCGGCGAGGGTGGCCCGATCGTGCAGGCGACCCTCGAGTCAGAGGGCATCTTGCTGGACGAGTTGTTGGCGCAAGGCGAAGCGACCGACGCGCCGCCCGCGAATCCTGCGGCCAAGCCGACAGCCGAGCCGGACCTCAAGAATTTGTGGCCCCTGCCGCTCACGGGGCGTGTCGCGCTGCGTGCCGGTTATGTTCAGCACGGGCAATACCGCGTAGCACCGGTCGTCCTGGACCTCACCCTCGAAGCCGATCGCGCGCACCTGAACGTGGAGCAGGCGCGGCTCTGCGGCATCGACTTGCCGTTCGCGGTGGAAGCGCGCAGCGAAACGTGGAGCGTCTCCGCGCGCATCGCCGCGCCGCCGCAGCCGGTGGCCGAGATGGTGCGCTGCCTGACAAGCGAGCGCGTGCAGGTCACCGGCAATGCCGATATCGCGATTGAGTTGAAGACGCAAGGGCGCGGGCGCGACCTGGTGCGCAACCTCGAAGGCGGCGGCAAGGTCGAGGTGCGCGATGGACGCATGCAGCGCTTCGCGTTGATCGGCAACATCCTGTCGCTGCTGAGCATCACGGACATCCCGGAGGCTGCTCGCGAGAGCGCCGCCGGCGAAGCAGGATTCCGCTTCAAGAGAATCGCCGGCGCCGGTCGATTCCGGGAGGGCCAATTCGTGCTCGAAGAGGGCGTGTTCGACAGCCCCTCGGCACGCATGGTGGCGAATGGCACGATCCGGGTACCCGACGGCGATGCCAAGATCACCGTGCTGGTCGCGCCGCTCGGGGGGTTGGACCGCATGGTGCGCGGCATCCCGGTGATCGGCTACGTGATCGGGGGAGCCCTGACGAGCATTCCGGTGGGCGTCAGCGGCGACATCCGCAACCCGACCGTGGTGCCGCTGGGGCCGCGCGCCGTGAGCGAGGAGCTGCTCGGCATCTTCGAGCGCACCCTGAAGCTGCCCACCAAGCTGGTCGAGCCGCCGGTCAAGCAATAGCGGAAAGTCGAGCCGTGCGCTCCCGCAGGGTGCAGCCGCGCAGGTCCGCGGCGCCCCGCTCGGTGACGACGATGCCCGCTTCGCTGCGCGGGGTAGAAACCGGGCCTGACAGCTTCTCCACGACGCGCGCGGCCGGCAACAGCATGAGCGATACGCCGCCGGGGGAGTGGTTGGCGGCACGGATGAAGTCGAGCGCGCCGCCTACGGCGCCAAGATAGCTGCCCTTCGCCACCTCGGCGTTCACTTGTCCCGTCAGATCCACCTCGACCGCGGAGTTGATGGCGACGAAACGCTCGATCCCGGCGAGTACTCGCGGGTTGTGGGTGAATTCCGTCGAGCGCAGCCGCAAGGCCGGATTTTCGCGCGCATGCTCGAACAGCCTGCGCGTACCCATCAGCACGCCGCAGTCGGTTTGCACCACGATGCCGCGCTGCATGAGCTCGACGGCGCCGTCGCCGAGCGAGCCGGAGTGGATGGCGAGGCGCTTGCGCTCGCCGAGCATGCCAAGCACCGCATCTGGCAGGGCGCCCAGGCCCGTCTCCAGGGTGGCGCCTTCGGGCACGAAAGGGGCGGCGTTGCGTGCGATCGCCTTCTCCAGATCCCCGGGCGGGCCATAGGGCAGGGGGACCGGCGCGCGGGAACTCTCCACCAGCAGCGCGAAATCGTCCTTGCGCAACAGCTTCTCGGAGTACGTCCATGGCACCTGGTCGTTGACCTCGCCGATCACGGCGCGGCAACTCTCCAGCGCCGGCACAAGGTATTCGGCGGCCAGCCCGAGGCTGTACTCGCCCTGCGCATTGGGCGGGCTGACCTGGAGCATGACGACGTCGGCGCGGATCTTCCGGGCGCGGATCAGCCCGGCGAGCTGCGAATACGGATGCGGGTGGATGTCGAGCACGCCGGCATCGGCCAGCGCGCGGTTATGGCCCGAGCCGCAGTAAGCGGTGAGGCGCAGGTGGTCGGCGTGCTGTGGCTTCACGATGCCGGACCAGTTGACGCCCATGAAAAGCACGGCGCCGGAGTACTCTGCGCGCTGCGCCACCAGGGCCTCGGTGAGCATCTGCGGCTCGGCGCAGGCCTGGCCGAACACCACGCCGTCGCCCGGCCGGATGTGACGCGCTAGTTCCATGCGGGGCGATGCTAACATCGCGGCCGGAGGCTTCCATGCTCGACGACAAGTCCCAGGATCTGATCTTTCGCGACGCACACACGCCGCAGGGTTTCCTCGACACGCCGGTGACCGACGAGAAGCTGCGCCAGGTCTACGAGCTGATGAAATGGGGCCCGACCACCATGAACACGCAGCCGATGCGCATCGTGTTCGTGCGCTCCAAGGCGGCGAAGGACAAGCTCGCGCCGGCGTTGAGCCCCGGCAACCTGGACAAGACCATGAAGGCCCAGGTCACGGCGATCATTTCCTACGATTCGCGCTTCTACGAATTGCTGCCGAAGAATTTCCCGAACAACCCGAAAGCCAAGGACGGCTTCGAGGGCGAGGAGAAGAAGGCGATGGTGGACCGCGTGGCGCTGAGGAACGGCTCGCTGCAGGGCGCCTACTTCATCATCGCGGCGCGCGCGCTGGGACTGGATTGCGGACCGATGTCGGGGTTCGACAATGCCAAGGTGGACGCGGCGTTTTTTCCGGACGGGCGCTGGAAGTCGAATTTCCTCATCAACCTCGGCAAGGCCGACCCGGCCAAGGTTTTCCCGCGCAACCCGCGGCTCACGTTCGACGAGGCCTGCAGGATCCTCTAGTCCTACTTCTCTTCGGAGAATGACGAGAACAGCACGACGCCCAGTGCGACGACGAGCATGGTAGGAAGCCACATCAAGCTGATTCCGCCCATGCTTCCGCTCCCCATCGTCCCGCCGCTCATGATCGTCTCGGTCGTCATCCCGCCGCCGAAGAGCAGCAACAGCGAAGCTGCGATGGCAAACGCGACGACGAGGGCTATCCTGCCGGTAGCGTGCATGCTGTGAACTTCCTGGGTGACCAAGTGCGACAGCACATTTATAGGCGCAAACGTACACAGCGTCGGTACGCTACCCCACAGCAGGCCTGAATGGCCTGCTTGCAGTGGCCTGCAAGGTCCTCTAAACGTCGCCGGCCAGGTCGCCGCGCTGTCCGCTGCGTCAGGAGTTGGCGTGGATGACGCCGTCGACGACCTTGACCTTGTCGCCGGCGCGCCATGCCGTCGCCTCGGGCGCCGTGATCACGCGGCTCGAGCCGTCCTCGAAGCGCACAGTGATCTCGTAGCTCTTGGTCGATTTCACCTGCTTCTCGATCTCGTTGCCGGCGACCGCGCCGCCGACCGCGCCGATCACGGTCGCGATCTTGTTGCCGGTGCCGTGTCCGACCTGGTTGCCCAGGACGCCGCCGACCACGGCCCCGCCGACCACGCCGACGCCGCTTGCTTCCCCTTTAACCTTCGTCTCATGCACCGACTGGACCACGCCGCACTCCGCGCAGATGGCCGCGACTGCGGTCCTTGCCGCCGTCCGGGGTGTGCCGGCTGTGCGCGGATTATCCAGTTTGGCGACGAGGGGAGCATCGCCCTTCTTGGCCGCAGAGCCCGGCATCCAGTCCATGAAGGCTGCGATACCCACAGCGGAGAACACGATGAGGGCGATACCGGCGACCCACATCAGCGGGTGTATGGGACGTCTTGCTTGCGTTTCCATGTCTGCTCTTAGCATTCAAAAAAAAGAGACCCTGCTCGCGCAGGGCCCGTCAATCTTTGCCCAGTACATATTCTCGCTCCCCGGCGACAGGCCATCTGCTGGCTGGCGCACATAGCCGAGCGATTCTCGGACGGATTGTCTAGTCGACGCGCAGTTTCCCGTCTACGCAGGTGACCGCTTCGCCGCCGATGTGGATGGCGTCGCTGCTGACGCGCACCTGCACGCGGCCGTCGCGGCCGACCTGCATGCCCTGGCGCGCGGTGTAGCGCGAGCCAAATTCCTTCAGCATTCCTGTCTCGCGCAGGTAGGCGGCTACGGAGATGTTGCCGCTGCCGCACACGGGGTCTTCCGGGATGCCGTGCGCCGGAGCGAAAGAGCGCACGTGGATCGGGGCATCTGCGTTGCCGGTGCGCCCGAAAATCGTGGCGCCGCTGGCATCCAGAGCGTTGGACAATGCGCTGATTGCCGCCATGTCGGGGGCAAGCGAGTCGACGTTGCGCGCATCGCCAAGGTCCACGACCACCCAAACGGGACCAACATCGACGCGCAAGGCACGCGCCTTGCCGAAAAGGGGCGCGTCCACCGGCGTGATCTTGGGCGCCGGCGCCTTGACGAAGATGCGGCCTTGCTCGACGCTGAGATCGAGCACGCCCGCGCCGCATTCCTGCTTCAGCTTGCCCGCCACTGCCTTGGCAAAGCCGCTCTCGAGCGCGGCGTGCGCGCTGCCGATGGTCGGATGTCCGGCGAACGGCAACTCCCGGCGCGGGGTGAAGATGCGCAGCCTGTAGCTCGCTCCCGGGCGCCGTCGGCGGCAGCAGGAACGTCGTTTCCGAAAGATTCGTCCAGCCGGCGATGCGCTGCATCTGCTCGGTGCCGAGGCTCCCGGCGCCGATCACCACGGCCACCGGGTTGCCGAGAAACGGCTTCGCCGTGAAGACGTCCACCTGCTTGAAGGGAAGTTGCCTCATCGGTGCGCCCGCGTCGCGCCTTTGCTGTCGAATTCGTAATGCAGGATCAGCTGGTCGCGCACCGGTCCCGCCGAGGCGCAACTTCACCGCCCAGATACCGAGCATTTCCAGGTCCAGCCTGGCGCGGTATTCGCCCGGGGCCTGTGCCGCCTGCGCCTTGACCGGCTTGACGTTGTGCGCCATCGGCATCGAGGGCATGTCAGCGCCCACCGTGACCTGCACGCCCTCCAGCGGCTTGCCGCCGCGCGACAGCCGGATGGTGCAGTCGTAGACGAAGTCCGTCCCCGTGGCCTTGCACGCGAGGTCCGCCTTCGGCGTCTGCGCGAGCGCCAGCCCGGGAAGCACAGTCAGGATCAGGAGAAGCGCCGTCTTAGCCATTGCACCGCCCTTTCGTCGAGCAGGCCGCGCGGCCGCCAGATGAGCAGCAGCGCGACCAATCCCCCAAAAACGATCATGCGGTAGCCGTGGAAGACACGGCTGCCTTCCAGCGCTCCGATATCCAGTACGACACCCAGCAGCGGCCCAAGTGCCGTGCCCAGCCCCCCGATCAGCGCGTAGGCGAGGCTGTGCACCCCGAGCATGATGTCGAAGTTGCGCGGCTCGATGTAGGTGTTGTGGTGCGCATAGAGTACGCCGCCCAGCGCGGCGAGCGCGCCGGCCGCGGCTGCGACGCCGAGTTTCACACGGTTCACGTCCACGCCGAGCGAGGCCGCGAGTTCCGCGTCCTCGCCCACGCCACGCAGGGTGGCGCCCAGCCTGGAGCGCTCGATGAGGAGAAAGGCGGCGAGCGCCAGCGCGAGTAGCGCGTAGACGATGCCGAGGTATTCGAGCGGCTCGACGCCGTGCGCGAACACCCAGCGGATGCCGCGGAAGCCCTGCGAGCCGTCGGGACCGACCAGCTCGCCTTCGACCTGGCGCTGGAATTCAAACAGCTCGAACAGGATGCGCGCCATCTCGGCGGCCGCCAGCGTTGCCATGGCGAAGTACAGCCCGCGTAGGCGCAGGGTGGGCAGGCCGACCAGGAACTGCGCCAGTGCGCCGAGCGCCATGGCGCATAGCGCCGCCAGCGGCAGCGGCCAGCCGTACATCGCCGTGAGCATGCCGCCCGAATAGGCACCTACCCCGAAGAACGCCTGCTGGCCGAAGGACATCTCGCCGGAAATGAGCAGCAGGTACGCCGACAGGGCGAGGAACGAGATCAGCCCGATGTTGGTCAGGACGCCGATCGCGTAGTCATCCACGGCACTCTCGCGGCGAGCAGGACGAACAGCAGGAGGTAGGCAAGCAGGTCACGATACTGCGGGCCGAAGAACCATTGGCTGTGCGCTTCGAGCAGGCCGAGCGCCAGGCCACCCAGCACCGCGCCAGGCAGCGAGCCCAGTCCGCCCAACATCATCGCCAGCAGGCCCTTCAGCGTGGACCACATGCCGAGCATCGGCGTGACCTGTTCGTGGCTGGAGGCGATCAGGAAACCCGCAAGCCCGCCGATGGCCGAGGCGAGGGCGAAAGTCAGCATGAAAACGCGCGGCACGCTGATGCCGGCGAGCTGCGCCGCCTGCGGCTGGTCGATCACCGCGCGCACCGCGACGCCGAAGCGCGTGCGGTAAAGGATCCACCAGAGAATGGCGCACGTCACGACGGCAGCGAGGAGCATCACCAGCGACTCGATGCGCAGGGTCAGGCCACCGAATTCCAAAGGTGCGCCGCCGACCAGCGGCGGAAAGTCGTAGATGTGCCGGGGCAGGGCGATGGTTGCCAGCTCCTCGAACTGCATCCACAGCGCAAAGCTCGCCACCATCGCCGCGATGGCCGAACCGCTGCGGTGCGGCGCGAAGCACAGCCGTTCGACATAGGCGCCGCCGAGCACGGACCCGGCCACCGTGACCAGCGCAAGCGCCATCAGCCCCACGCCGAAGTGGAGGTTGACCCAGGTCGCCGCGTAACAGCCGAACATGATCGCCGGGCCGAAGGACAGGTTCACCCGGCGCAGCACGCCGAAGATCAGGGTGAAGCCGAGCGCCAGCAGCGCGTAGGAGGAGCCGAGGAACAGCCCGTCGAGGGTATTCTGCGCGAGATCGGTCAAGCCTTGCTCGAACCCAGGTAGGCCCGGCGGATGACCTCGTCCTCGGCGAGCGCGCCGGGCGTGCCGCTGAAGCTCACCGTGCCCTGTTCCATGAGGTAGAAGTGCTGGGCCACCTTGAGCGCCATGTGCGCGTTCTGCTCGACGAGGAAGATGGTGGTGCCGTCCTTGTGCAGGTCGGCGACGATGCGGAAGATCTCTTCCACCACCAGCGGCGCCAGTCCCAGCGAGGGCTCGTCCATCAGCAGCAGCTTCGGCCGGCTCATCAGCGCCCGCGCCACCGCCAGCATCTGCTGCTCGCCGCCGGAGAGCGTTCCTGCCTGCTGCGCGGCGCGCTCCTGCAGGCGCGGAAAGCGCGCGAACAAGCGATCGATGTCCTCGTCGATTGCCTGCCTGTCGCCGCGCTGATACGCGCCGGCCTGCAGGTTCTCCAGCACCGTCATCGTCGGAAACACCAGCCGGTTCTCCGGCACCAGGGCCACGCCCTTGGCGACGATGGCGTGCGGCGCGCGCCCGGCGATGTCCTCGCCGCCGAACAGGATGGCGCCCTTCTTCGGCTTGAGGATGCCGGCGATGCTCATCATCAGCGTGGTCTTGCCGGCGCCGTTGGGGCCGAGCAGGCAGGTGATCGAGCCCTGCGCCACTTGCAGCGACACGCCCTTGAGCGCTTCGATCTTGCCGTAGGCGGTGACCACGTCCTGCACCTTGAGCAGGCTCATGCCGTGTCCCCGCCCAGGTAGGCTTTGCGCACGGCCGGATGCGCCTGGATCTGCGCCGGGGTGCCTTCGGCGATCTTCTGGCCGAAATTGAGCACCGCGATGCGGTCGGTGACGCCCATCACCAGCTCCATCACGTGCTCTACCAGCAGTATGGTGACGCCGCGCTCGCGCAGCTTGAGGATGCGCTCGCGCAGCTGGGCGATTTCCTCGCTGTTCATGCCCGCCGCGGGCTCGTCCAGCAGCAGCAGCTTCGGCTTCGCCGCCATCGCGCGCGCGAGCTCCAGTCGCCGCTGCTCGCCGAAGGCGAGGTTGGCGGCGAGCTCGTCCTGCCTGTGCGCGAGTCCGGAGAACTCCAGCAGCTGCGCGATCTCCGCGCGCACGCCGCGCTGGCCGCCCAGCCAGCGCGCGAAGAAGCCCTGGCGCGCCCGGTCCTCCGCGGAATTCTGCGCCACCCAGAGGTTCTGCCAGACGCTGAGCTGCCCGAACAGGCGGATGTTCTGGAAGGTGCGCGCGATGCCCGCGCGCAGCCGCCGGTGCGTGGGCAGCGCGGCCAGGTCCTCGCCGCGGAACAGGACCTTGCCGTGGGTCGGGGGCAAACAGTCCGGTGATCACGTTGACGGTGGTGCTCTTGCCGGAGCCGTTGGGGCCGATCAGGCCGAAGATCTGGCCCTCGCGCACCGCTCATGTCGAGTCCGTCGACAGCCTTGACGCCGCCGAAATGCCGCGACAGCGACTGCAGCTCAAGCACGGCGCCGCGCCCCGAGGAAGCCGCTGGGGCGCAGGTTCATCGCCAGCACGATGAGCGCGCCGAACAAGAGGTTCCTCCAGTCGCCGAGGAAGCGCAGGCCCTCGATGAGGAAGGCCTGCACGAAGATCACGGCGAGCACGGTGCCGAACACGTTGCGCAGGCCGCCGACGATCGGGTAGGCGATGGCGAAGGTGGCCACCAGGATGTTGAAGCTGGCGTGCTCGATGTGGGTGGTGTAGTGCGCGTAGAGTCCGCCGCCGACCCCTGCAATCGCACCGCCCACGGTCATCGCGCTCACCTTCACGGCGGTGAGGTTGATGCCGACCGATTGCGCGGCCAGTTCGTCCTCGCCCACGGCGCGCAGCACGCTGCCGTAGCGCGAGCGGTCGAACCACCACAGCAGCGCCATTGCGGCCACGACGAACAGCCAGATGAACAGCATCACTTCGCCGGTGGTCCAGCCATGCTCGGGAAAGAAACGGATCTGCCGAAAACCCTCGCCGCCGAGCGGCCCGACCTTGATGTCGCCCCTGGCGATCTGGTAGTCGAAGTTGAAGAAGAACAGGCGCACGCCTTCGCCGAAGGCGAGCGTGGCGATGACCAGCATCAGGCCCTTGACTCGCAGCGCGGGAAAGCCGACCGCGCAGGCCACTCCCGCGCCGCAGACCGCGCTCGCGCCCAGCGCCGGCACCAGGTGCCAGCCGGCCAGCACGGTGAGCATGCCGGCGGCATAGGCACCCACGGCGAAGAATCCCGCTTGCGCCAGGCTCACTTGGCCGGTCAGCAGCACGATGTAGGCGGAAAGACCGAGCAGCGTGTGCACGCCGATAATCTGCACCAGGCCGAAATAGAAATCCATGGCCTAGTCCCGGCCGCTCTTCGCGGCGAAGATGCCGCCGGGGCGGAACACGAGGAACACGAACAGCAGCAGCATCACGTAAAGATCGCGCTCGGTGACGCCGCGGTAGAGCTGCAGCACGTTCTCGAAGCCACCCACCAGCAGGCCGGCCACGATGGCGCCGGGGATGCTCCCCAGCCCGCCGATGACCGTCACGATGAGGCCCTTCACGGTCAACGGCGTGGTCAGCAGCGGGGAAAGCATGCCAACGGAGGCGCCGATCAGCGCCCCGGCGATGCCGCCGAGCAGCCCGGTGATGACGAAAGTCGTCGCGTTCACCTGCTCGAGGCGGATGCCGCACAGGCGCGCGGCGACCGGCTGCTGCGACACCGCGCGCGTGGCGAGGCCCAGGCGCGTCCGGTAGAGCAGCAGCATCAGCGCGGCCATGCACACGACGGCCACGCCGAACACCAGCAGCAGGTCGCCGCGCAACGTGAACTCGCCCGCGCGCAGCATCACGTCGTCGAACATCGCCGGATAATTCTGCGGTATGCCCTCGGTGGCATGCACGACGACCTCGTCGATCAGCAGCAGCATGCCGACCGTCGACATCAGCGTGGCGAGCGGGCTGGACAGGGGAATGAAGTGAAAGCAGGTGAGGTAGACCATCCAGCCCAGCAGGCCGCCCGCGGCGAAGGCGCCGAGGAATACCAGCGCCGGCGGCGCTGCCGACATCACCTTGAGCACCAGCAAGCCGGCATAAGCGCCGCCGATCGAGGCCGCGGCATAGGCCATGTTGATCTTGTGCATCACGCCGAACACCAGCGTGAAGCCGATGCCGATCAGCGCGTAGGTCGCGCCGAACAGCACGCCGTCGAAGACCGCCTGCAGGAAATCCAGCATGGACAAAAAAACGGGCGCGGGTTCACCGCGCCCGTTGGCTCCCTCTCCTCGCGCTCAGAGCGGGTTATACAGGACGACCCAGTCGCTGCCCTTGGCCTGCACGAACAGGTAAGGCTTGTCCGCTTCGCGGTCTTCGGTGCGCTTGGTCACGCCCATCAGGCCCTGCGTGGTCTTGAGCTTGGCCAGCCCGTCGCGGATCTTGCGCCGGTCGCCTTGCACGTCCTTGCCCGTGATCTTCTCGGACTCCATCACCGCCTTGAGGATGAACATGTTCTCCCAGGCCGCCATCGAGTGCAGGTCTGCCTGGCCCTTGAACTTGGCGGTGCTCTGCGCGGCGAACTTGCCGTCCTTGGTCACCGGGGCGAAGGAAGTCGGGATGATGATGCCCTGCGCCTGCTTGGCGCAGCCCTGCAGCGTCTCCATGCTGGAGGACGAGGTCAGGCCGACCAGCACCTTGGGCTTCACGCCCTGGCGCGCCATTTCCTTCAGCGCGCCGCACAGGCTGAACGGGTGCGCCGAGATGGCGATGATATCGGCGTTGGCCTTCTTCATCTCGCGCACCTGCGTGGCGAAGTTGGTGTCGGCAAGCAGCCACTTGGATTCGCCCACCACGTTGAAGTTGTTGGCCGTCGCGCGGTCCTTCATCACGATGTGCCAGGAGGCGCGCGAATGCGCGAAGTCCTCCTCGACCCCGCCGTATACGGTCTTCAGCTCGGGCCGCGTGGTGTGCAGCCAGTAGAACACGGACGAGTACATCGTCATCTCGTTGGGTACGTTGCGGAACGCCCATTCCGAAATCTTGGCGAGACCCACCTTGATGGCGACGTCGGTGAACACCGGGAACTGCAGGCCGGAGTCGCTCGCGTCGCCGGCCTTCTTCTGCAGGATGCCGAACAGCGGCTCGGCGACGTTGGAGCAGGTCGGGCCGATCGCCACCAGCGCGTCGCCGCTCGCAATGCGGCGGATCACCGAAATGCCTTCCTCGGCATTGCAGCGGTCGTCGTAGAAGTCGACGACCATTTTGGCCTTGCTGCCGTCGGCGAGCTTGACGCCGCCCGCCTTGTTGATGACCTCGGCAGCGGCGAGCAGCGCCGCCTCGCTGTTGACGCCGAACGAGCGTACCGGGCCGGTCTTGGCGCCGAAGCCGGAAATGCGGATGGTCTTGTCTTGGGCCTGCGCGCACGCCGATGCTGAGGGCCGAGCGATACGGCCAAGGCTATTTTCTTCACTGGGTCTCCTCCTTGCGGTAGATTTGCCGGGGCAGTGTAAATCGTGGAGCGGGCGATGGCAAAGAAGAAACGTGTTGCTGCGGTGCGCAAAAGCCTCTGGTCGAGGTTGCAGCCCGGACCCGCGAACCGCAGCGAGCTCTCGCCGATCGCCTTCCTGCCGCGCGCCGCCGAGATCTATCCGCAGCGCGTCGCGGTCGTGCACGGCGCGCAGCGCATCACCTACGCGCAGTTCTTCGAGCGCGCGAAACGGCTCGCTTCGGCGCTCGCCAAGCGCGGCGTGAAGCGCGGCGACGTGGTGTCGGCGATGCTGCCCAACGTGCCGGCGATGCTGGATGCCCACTACGGCGTGCCGATGCTGGGCGCGGTGCTCAACGCGATCAACACGCGCCTCGATGCCGAAACCGTCGCCTACATCCTGGAGCACGGCGAAGCGAAGGTCCTGATCACCGATCGCGTGTATGCCGGCGTGGTCGGACCCGCGCTCAAGAAGCTCAAGCGCAAGCCTCTCGTGATCGACGTGGACGATCCGCTCTACACCGGGCCGGGGGAACGCCTGGGCGCATTGGAGTACGAGAAATTCATCGCCGGGGGCGATCCCGGCTTCGCCTGGTCGCTGCCGGCTTCGGAGGACGACCCGATCGCGCTGAATTACACCTCGGGCACCACGGGCCGCCCCAAGGGCGTCGTCTATCACCATCGCGGCACGTTTCTCGAGTCCCTGGGCAACATCGTGGCCTGGGCGATGCCGGCGCATCCGGTGTACCTGTGGACGCTGCCGCTGTTTCACTGCAACGGCTGGTGCTATCCCTGGGCAGTGACGGCGATGGCCGGGACCCACGTCTGCCTGCGGGCGGTGGACCCTGCGCTCATCTTCCCGATGATCGTGGAGAACGGCGTGACGCACATGTGCGGCGCGCCGACGGTGCTCACGATGCTGATCGGCGCCCCGGCGGAGCAGCGCCGGAGGTTCGCGCAGCCGGTGCACATCATGACCGGCGGCTCGCCGCCGCCGGCGAAGGTGATCAAGGGCATGGAGGAACTCGGCTTCAAGGTGCTGCACATCTACGGCATGACCGAATTGCAGGGGCCTTCCACATTCTGCGCCGTGCAGCAGGACTGGGCTGCGCTGCCTCTGGAGGAGCGCGCCAACCGCATGGCGCAGCAGGGCGTGCGCTACCAGGTGGTGGAAGGCCACATCGTCGGCGACCCGGATAGCTGCAGGCCGGTGAAGAAGGACGGCCAGACGATGGGCGAGATCCTGGTCCAGGGCAACACCGTGATGCTCGGTTACCTGAAGGACCCCGAGGCCACGCAGGACGCCTTCCGCGGCGGCTGGATGCACACCGGGGATCTTGCCGTGTGGCATCCGTCGAATTACATCGAGATCAAGGACCGCAAGAAGGACATCATCATTTCCGGCGGGGAGAACATCTCCTCGGTCGAAGTCGAGATCGCGCTGTACAAGCATCCCGCCACGGCGCTGGCGGCCGTGGTGGCACGCCCCGATGAGAAGTGGGGCGAGACGCCTTGCGCGTTCGTTCAGCTCAAGCCCGGGGTGCGCGCCAGCGAAGAGGAGTATCTGCAGTGGTGCCGCGACAACCTGGCTCGGTTCAAGGTGCCGAAGAAGGTGGTGTTCGGCGACCTGCCGACGACGGCGACGGGCAAGATCCAGAAATACGTGCTGCGGGAGAAGGCGAAGGCCCTGCGGGCATGAGACGGGTGCTGAACGTCGGCGGCAACAGCAAGGACATCGCCCTGCCGCCCCAATACCAGGACTGGGAAAACATGCTCCTGGACATCGACCCGCGCGGCAAGCCGGACGTGCTGTGCGATGCGCGCGAACTCGACAAGCTTCCGGGACTGGCCTACGACGCGGTGTACTGCTCGCACAATCTCGAGCACTACTACCGGCACGACGTGCCGAAGGTCCTGGCCGGTTTCCGCCATGTGCTCAAGGCGCCGGGTTTCGCGCACATCCGCGTCCCGGACATGGGCGAGGTGATGCGGCAGGTGGTGCAGAAGTCCCTGGACATCGACGACGTGCTCTACCAGTCGCCGGCAGGCCCGATCACGGTGCGCGACGTGTTCTACGGCTACGGGCCGGAAATCGAGCGCAGCGGCAACGACTTTTTCGCGCACAAGACGGGATTCACGCAGAAATCCCTGCTGAAAGTCCTGCAAGCCTGCGGTTTCCCCTTCGTCTTCACCATGACCGGCAATCTCGAGGTCATGGCGCTTGCTTTCAAGGAGAAGCCGGACGCCTACGCCAGCCAGCTCTTCGGCCTGCCGGCTGTCTGAGGCGGCAGGGACGAACGCCGGTCACTCGGGCCGGATCACCCCGCAGGCGATACGCGCACCGGCGTTGCCGGTCGGCTGGGTCCGGTAATCGTCAGGATCGGCATGCACGATCAGGCCGCGGCCGCCAATGCTTGCCGGACCGGGTCCCACCGTGATGATGTCAAGCATGACGTCGACCTTGGCGCGGCCGTTCGTGCCAGCCTTGAGCGCTGGCAAGTCGCCGGCATGCCGCTCCTGCGAAGCAGGTTGACCGTGCGGTTTGCCGAACGGATTGAAGTGGCCCTTGGCGCTCAAGCCGTCACCCGAGCTGCAGTCGCCGACCTCATGGATGTGCAGGCCGTGCTCCTGTCCGGGCTTGAGACCTTGCACGACGACGATGACGTGGACCTTGTCGCCGACCTGCTCGAAGGTCGCTTCGCCGAAGGCCTTGCTGCCCTTGGTAGGTTGCAGTTGCGCCGTCGCGCGCAAAGGCGCGTCGGGCATGGAGGCGCAGGCAGCAAGCAGCGCTAGGGCAGCGGCAGCGTAGATTGGTTTCATGGCACTCCTCCTGGGCGCCAATCTACCCGCATCGTTGTGCCGGGTGCAAATGCTGCAGTGCTCGCCGTGCGGGCCGCTTGACGCTGTGGCAGTCGGTGGGATACGGTCGCCGGGCTGTCTCGCACGGCCACACCATAGAGATGGAACGGAGGAGATTTATGGAACGGTACCAAGGCAGACAAATTTCGGTATCGAGCGTCGTGATCGCGGCGCTGACCTTGGCCCTGGGACTCCCGCAAACGGCTGGCGCGCAGGATGCGCCAAAGAAAGTGGTGCTGCGCTTCGCCTCCGACTTCACGCCGCCGCCGCACCCGGCAGGCATGGCGATGGCGTATTTCGCCGAGCAGTTGCCCAAGGCCATCCCGGGCAGCGAGGCCCGGCTCTACTACGCGGGCGCGCTCTACACCATTCCGGAAGCCTTCGAGGCGATGCGCCAGGGCAACCTGGAGATGACCTGGATGCAGATGGGCAAGGCAGCGCCCGTGGATGCCTGGATGATGACGGTGGTCGGGCCAGGTGTGCTCACCACGGTCGGCGCGGTCGACAATCTCGACAAGACCAAGACCTACCAGATGTTGGTGGACCGCCTCGCGAAGAACCAGGCCATCAAGGTGTTCGGCGTTGGCCACATGAGCTTCGGCATGGGCGTGGGCGGCAAGAAGCGCTACCTCACGCCCGCCGACTTCGCCGGCCGCAAGGTGCGCAGCATGGGCCCGGTGGAGAACCCGTCGCTCGAGGCCTGGAAGGCGAGCCCCGTGGTGATGGCCTTCGGCGAAGTGCCGAGCGCCCTCGAATCGGGCGTCATCGACGGGCTGATGACCAGCATCGGCGGCTGGCTGAGCGTGCGCGAGCAGGCGCCGTACTACACCACCGGCGGCGCAGGCGCCTTTACCGGCGACTACTACATGATCAGCGCGAGCCGGCGCTGGTGGGACCGCCTGACGCCCGCCACCCGGGCAGCGGTGGAAAAGGTCGTGCTGCAGACGATCCAGGTGCAGAAGGAATTCAACTGGTGCGTCGACAAGATGACCTACGACAGGTACGGCACCAAGGATCCGTCCAAGCCCGGTGTGTACTGGATGCAGCCGCAGGAAGTCACGGCGATGAGCAGCGCGGTGGGTGACGCGACTGCGCGCTTCGTGAAGAGCAAGATGCCGGCGGAAGCACACGCCTGGGTCGATGCCTTCGTCAAGGAGGGACGCGAGCTGTCCAGGCAGCACCCGGTCGGCACGTCTTGGATCGAAAAGCTGGACTGCTCGAAGTACGCGTCCAAGATCATCATCAAGTAGCAGTAGCGGCGCCGAGAATCGCCCCCGGGCACGTGGAAAGAGCGTACCGAATCTGGCGGGCCTTCCAGGAGAAGTTCCTGGGGCCCGTCGCGGCGCTGGCGCTGCTCGGCTGCACGCTGGTCGCCATTCTCGAGGTGGTGCGGCGTTATGCCCTCGGCCAGTCGTTCTACTGGCAGCAGGATTTCGTTACCTACGTCATCCTGAGCAGCGTCTTCCTGTATTTCTGCATCGCGCAGCGCAACGAGTCGCACATCAACGTCACCGTCTTCCTCGAGCTCGCCGAGGCGGTGGGGCCGCGCGCGCGTAGGGTGGCCGAGGTCATCCGGCTGGCGAGCGTGACCTTCTCGTTCCTGTTCCTGCTGGCGGTGGTGTGGTGGGGCGTCCCGGAGGTGCTCGACAGCCAGAAATACAACACGCGCACCGAAAGCCTGCTGCTGCCCCTCGCGCCTTTCCTCTGGGCGCTGCTGACCGGCTTCACGTTCATGGCGATCCAGCTGTTCTTCCAGGTGTACCGCGACATTCAGAAAATGCGCGGCCGGACGGTACTGGAAGAACCGCGCGAGGACGACAGCAAGGTGCTGCTGCACTGAGGGCCTGAGGCGTGGCCATCGTCGGCATCGTCGTCCTTCTCCTGCTGGTCGTTGGCATCCCGATCGGCATCGCGCTTTCCGCGAGCAGCGCGGTGTACATCCTGATCGACCCGCTGCTCGAGCCCGAGGTGATTTTCCGCGCCTTCTTCAACTTCATCGGCCGCTACTCGCTGATGGCGATCCCGCTGTTCATCTACGCCGGCTACCTGATGGAGCGCACGGGGCTGATTTCACAGCTGTTCAAGTTCGCCGACGCGCTGGTGGGCTGGCTGCCCGGCGGCTTCGGCGTGTCCACCATCATGGCTTGCGTGCTCTTCGCGTCGATCTCGGGCTCGAGCGTTGCCTCTGCCGCCGCGATGAGCGTCATCGCCATTCCCGAGATGAAGAAGCGCGGCTATCCGGACTGGCTTTCCTCGGGGATCGTCGCCGGCAACGGCGGCATCGCCATCCTGATACCGCCGAGCATCATCCTGATCCTGTACGGCATCGTCACCGAGACCTCGATCGTCCGGCTGTTCTTCGCCGGCATCATTCCCGGCCTGCTGCTGGCGCTGACCAGCATCATTACCGTGATGATCATCAGCTTTCGCATCAAGCTGCCGCGCGGCACGTTCTCGGGGGCACGGCTGGGGCGCGAGTTCATGGGCGCTCTGCCCGGCCTCGGCATGCCGGTGATCATCCTCGGCGGCCTCTACGGCGGCGTCTTCACTCCCACCGAGGCCGCGGCCGCCGCGTGCGGCTACGCGCTGGCCTACGGACTGATCACCGGACGCGGCGAATTCATCGCGCAACTGGTGCCGATCACGCGGCGCGCCCTCAACCTCACGGCGGTGATCCTGTTCCTGGTGGGCAGCGTGGGTGTATTCCAGTTCCTCGCCGCCAACCTGTACTGGCCGCAGGAGATCACCAAGATCGTCACCGGCTGGGGGCTGACGCAGCTCGGGTTCATCTTCGCTTTCATGGGCGTGCTGCTGATCCTGGGCTGCTTCGTCGACGGTGTCGCCATGGTCCTGCTCACCGTGCCGGTGGTGTTCCCGGTCGCCTATGCCCTCAAAATCGATCCCGTCCACCTCGGCGTCATGCTTACGCTGGCCGTCGAAATGAGCGTAGTCACACCACCGGTAGGCCTGAACCTGTTTGCGGTGAGCGGAACCTCGAAGATCCCCATTACCACCGTGATGAAGGGCTCCGTCCCGTTCTTCTGCGCCGACTTGGTGACGCTGCTCATCGTCATCTTCGTTCCGGCGACGGCGACCTGGCTGCCCGGCGTGCTCGTGCAATCCGTCTTCAAATGACCGGGGGCGCCCGCGGGCTAGCGGAACAGCTCCTGGTCCCTGTAGGACACCGCGTCCTCGATCGGCTCGAGGTGCGTCAGCACTGCGGTACCGGGCAACGCGGCGCGGATCTGCTCCTCGATCTCGTCGGCGGCGCGATGGCCTTCGCGCACGCTGAGCTCCCCCGGGACCAGCAGGTGCAGCTCGACCAGCCGGCGGCGCCCCGCGCGCCGCGTGCGCAGCGCGTGGTAGTCCACGCCCTTCGCCTTGTAGGGCTCGAGGACGGCGCGGATGGTTGCCAGCTCGCTGTCGGGGAGCGCACGGTCCATCAGGCCCCAGACGGAGCGGCGGATGACGCCCACGCCCGTCCACACGATGTAGAACGCCACGGCGATGCCGATCAGCGGATCGAGGACCAGCCAACCGGTAAGCGCAATCGCGCCCACGCCGATGACGATGCCGATGGAGGTCCATACGTCGGTGAGCAGGTGGTGCGCGTCGGCTTCGAGGGCGACGGAATGGTGCCGCTTCGAGGCGCGCAGCAGCACCAGCGCGACCCCGAGATTGATCGCCGTTGCCGCCAGCGAGATGACGACGCCAACGCCGAACGCCTCGATCGGCTGCGGCGCGATCAGCCTGGGCAAGGCTGTGGCGACGATGGCCAGCGCCGCGACCAGGATCATCACGCCCTCGGAAACCGCCGAAAAATACTCCGCCTTGCTGTAGCCGAACGGATGCTTTTCGTCCGGCGGCACCACCGCGACCCGCAGCATCCACAGGGCGAGCAGGGCGGCCCCCAGGTTGACGAAGGACTCGAGCGCGTCGGACAGCAGGCCCACCGACCCCGTTACCCAGGCGGCGACCCCCTTCAGGGCCATGGTTGCCAGGGCGGCGGCGATCGACAACCAGGCAAAGGAGGCCAAGGATCCCATCGGGCCAAGCGTATCAGTCCATTTGCTTCCAGCCCCGGATGGTTCTAGCATGGCGTTCCGGGCTTCTTGATCGAGGGCAGACCCATGGCAAACAAGGCCTTAGCAACGACTCTTACTGCGCTACTCGCGGTTTTCGCCGTAGGGCAGGCACTGGGCCAGGCTGCCCCCGCGAAGCCGGCAGGGATGGCCGTCGTGTCCGGCGAACCCAAGGCGACCAAGACTGCGGCCGCGGCAGGGCGCAAAGCGCCCACCAAGGTCAACGAAGACGCGCGCCACTGCCTCGATCTGGCCAATACCGTCGAAATCGTGAAGTGCGCGGAGCCGTACCGCTACTGAGCTGAGGGGCGTGGCTTCCAAGCGCCTGCTCCGTCCATCGGATTCTGGATGGGATTGCGCGTGCAACGACCCAAGCATAAGCTCGCTCGAGTGAGCAAGAAGACTGCCCTGGGGTTGGTTGTCCTCGCCTGCGTCGGCGTCGCCGCGGTGGTCCTGTTGCCGGAAAGACCTTCGGCCCCCGACGGCACCGCCGTCACGTCTGCGGCGGTCACAGGCAATGCTGAGCGGTCCGAGGAACGCCGTTTCGCCGCGTTGCCGCCGCGCGACGGCCTGGGCAGGCAGCGCAGCGATCCGTTCGGCACGAGCATTGGGCCGACGGCCCGCGCGCCCGTCCGGGCCGCACCCGTGGCGCCGCCGGTTCCGACACCGCCGCCGATGCCTTACCGGGTCGCCGGCCAGCTGGTGCGCGACGGCGTCCCGCAGGTAGTGCTTGCACGCGACGACCGCGTGATGATCGTGCGCGAGGGCGAGTTGCTGGACGGCGGCTACCGCGTGGAATCGATCAGGCCGAACGGCGTGACGCTGGTGTACACCGCGCTCGACGCCCGCGAGACCCTCCCGTTCACCTCGGTGCTTCCTGCGCCGAGAGCGCTCGCGGCCGCGCCGGCTGCGAACGAGCAGAAGGCAGGCGCAATCGAGCCGCGCGCCGCGGCAGGGCAACCGGCGCGGCTGCGGTGGGAAGGACCGAAGCAGGTGCAGGCGGGGAGCAACTTCAGCGTGGCACTCATGATCACTTCAAATGAACCGGTGCGCGGTTCGCCGTTGCAGCTCAGCTACGATGCCAAGCTGCTCGAGCCGGTCGCGGTGCGCGCCGGCGATTTCTTCGCCAACGGCAGCTTCACCTATCGCGTGAATCCGGGCGGCTCGATCTTCGTGGGCGCTTTCAGCAACGGCGCGGTCGCGGCGGACGCCGAGTTCCTGGTGGTGACCTTCAAGCCGATCGGCTCTGGCGGCGTCGCCGAGCTCAGGATCTCGTCGATGGTGCTGCAGGGCGCCGCGGGAAGCGCCGTGGTTCACGAGCCGGTCGCGGCTTTCCGCACCTCCATCACGCAGTAGCCGCGGTCTTCGGCGCAGCCCGGTCGCTGCGCGGCGGCCATTGCTCGGCCAGCTCGGAGAAGTACACCTTCAGGAAGGCGTGGAAGCCCTGCGCGGTGCTGGAGAGCTTGCGCGCGCGGCTCGCCATCCAATGCAGATCGCTGGTCACCGCCGGATCGACGATCGGATGCAGGGTGATCCTGCGCTTGGCGCACGCCGGCGCCGCGAAGATCGGCACCACGGCCGCGCCGGAGCCGATCTCCACCATCGCGATCTGCGTCTCCAGATAATTGCAGATCACCTCCGGCGGCGCATAACGCCCGGCGCGGGCGAGCTGCTCGTCGATCATCTGGCGGATGGGATTGTCGCGCGGGAATCCGACCAGCCGTTGCGCCGCGACATCCGTCCATCGCACCTCGCACGGCAGTTGGGCGGGCAGCTCGGCGGAGCGGATCAACGCCAGCCTGAAGCGGGCGAGCAGGGCGCGCTGCACGCCGGGCGCGTCGTGCAGAACGGCGCTGACCGCCACGTCAACCTCGCCCGACTGCACCATGTCGACGAGGCGCATGCCGTCGACATCGATGAGGTTCACCTGCAGATGCGGATCGCGCTGCGCGTAGACTGCGATCGCCCGCGGCAGCAACTCAGCGGCCGCAAACGGCCCGGCGCCGAGCGTGAGCGAGCCTTTCGCCGCGGATGCGGAGCGCCCGATGTTGGTGGCCGCGGCCTCCAGCTCGAGCAGGCTGCGGTCCGCGATGGGCAGCATCTTCGAGCCGAATTCCGTCAGCGCGACCTTGCGCGTGGTGCGCTCGAAGAGCCGGAATCCCAACTGCGACTCCAGCTCGCGCACCAGGACGCTCATGCCGGACTGGGTGATGAACAGCTGCTCGGCGGCGCGCGAAAAGCTCTGGTAGCGGGCCGTGAGCACGAACGCTTTGAGCTGACGCGAGGTGATATTCATATGCAGCGGTAATGAATAGATGACTTACTTCCAGTGGAAATGGATCACAGCGCGTCAGATATCTTATCAAGCCCGCAATTTTTTTTATTCACCTTTTTTTTTGAGCTGCAACCTTGGAACAGGGAGTGCTGCACAGCAGAAAGACCACCCTATCTACTGGATCCAGTTCACCGGCGAGCAATCGAAGTCATTGCACCGCAACAACTTCGAAGTCCCCCGGCCGTCAATCTGATTGCGCACCGCAACGCGGTGGTTTAACGTGACGGGAACTGGAGGATGAGATGAAAGCCATCGGTTCGCTCGCGGTTTGCGCGTCGTTTGCCATTGCAGCCTTCGCCACGCCGGTCGTTGCGGACGATTCGCCGATCGTCCGCGGCAGCCTGAAGGTCACCGCGTACGACGGCGTCACCGACGATCTGCTCTCGGCGGGGCTGAACCAGGCCGGGCTGGTGAGCGCGACGGCGCCCGGCTTCGCCGACCCGCTCAACCCAACGCCTGCCGAGCTGCGCCGACGCGCGATCTACGGCAATTACCGCGGCATCGTCGATCCGGTGCTGGGCGGCGGCATGGGGCTTTTCTGGGGACCGCAGTCGCCGGGCACACCTAGCTTCGCCGCGCCGGTCGTGCCGGGACTCATTCCAGGCGTCGAGTACCAGGCCTACCTGCGTCTTCCCGATCGCCACCCGCAGGTCAACAACATTCCGGCGGCGGTGCAGATCCCGCGCCACTTCAACCCCGCGAAGCCGTGCATCGTCGCGGCGATGCCCTCCGGCTCGCGCAGCCTGTGGGGCGGCATCGCGATCGCGGAATGGGCGCTGTTCAAGGGTTGTGCGGTGGCGCTGCCGGGCAAGGGCACCGACACGGGATTCCATCTGCTCGGCGGCACGATGAGCGCGTACGCGGTGGACGATCGCGACGGCGTCACCGGCTCTGCAGACGCCCTCGGCGACGACGCGCAGTTCGCGGTGCGGCCTTCGCGGCGGCTGGCAGCTTACCTCGCGGAGAATCCGGATCGCATCGCCATCAAGCACGCGCATTCGCAGGTCAATCCCGAGCGGCTGTGGGGCGAGTTCGCGCTGCAGGGAATCGAGTTCGCCTTCTGGGCGCTGAACGATCACTATGATTCCAAGGGTAAAAAACGCTTCGACCGCAAGAACACGCTGGTCATCGCGGCGGGCGCCTCGAACGGCGGCGGAATGGCGTTGCGCGCGCTGGAGGACGACCACAAGGGGCTGATCGACGGCGTGGTGGTCACCGAGCCCAACATCGGTCCGCAGGCCGGGCGCTTCACCATCAAGTTCGGCAACGATGCGCCCTTCGATCCGGCGGGCAGGACGATCTACGACTCGATGACGCTGATGAGCCTCTACGCTGCGTGCGCAGCGCACGCACCGGGCGCCTTCGGCACGGTGCTGTTCGGGCCGCAGGCCCTGGGCATCAACCGCTGCACCTCGCTGAAGGAAAAGGGCCTGATCTCCGGCGCCACGCTTGCCGAGCAGTCGGCATCCGCGCTGGCGGTGATTCGTGCGCACGGCTACGCCACGGCGCAGGACTGGGGCATCGCCTCGCACGACACGCTCGGCCTGTGGCGCGCACTGCAGGTGACCTATGCCAATGCCTATGGCCGCTTCGCGGTCGAGGACAACCTGTGCGGCATGAGCTTTGCCGCGACCGACGCGGGCGGCAAGCCTGGTCCCCTTGCGGAGGCTGCGGCGAAGCGCCTGTTCGCCGACAGCTCGGGCGTGCCGCCGACCGGCGGCGTCAACCTGATCGCCGACCGCGCGGTAGGCGGACCGATCCTGGAGAACGCGGCGGTCTCGGCCTCGACGGGCAGGGCCGATCTCAACATCGACGGCGCGCTGTGCTTCCGCTCGCTGCAGGACGGTGAAGGGCTGGACAGCGCGGAGGATTTCTTCAAACACGCGCGGGTGCGGTTCGGCACGCGCGAAGTCGCCACCACCGGCAAGCTGCACGGCAAACCCGCGATCATCATCCATGGCCGCCGCGACGCGCTGGTGTTTCCCAACCTGCACTCGCGCGCCTACTACGCGCTCAACCAGCTGCAGGAGGACCGCAAGAGTCGGCTGAGCTACATCGAGGTGACCACCGGGCAGCACTTCGACGCCTTCATCTCGTCGCTGTTCTTCGGGCCGGCGGGCGTGCAGTTCGCGCCGCTGCACTACTACTTCGTGCAGGCGATGGACAGCATGTATGCGCATCTCACCGCGAACGGGTCGCTGCCGCCCTCGCAGGTGGTGCGCCCGATCCCGCGTGGGGCGCTGCCTTACACGCCGGCGAGCGTGCCGGCGCAGCTGCCGCCGATGCGGACAAGCCCCGCCGCCGCGGACCGGATCAGCTTCGACGACGGGGTGCTGTCGATTCCCGAGTAGCTCTCAGTCGCCCGGCGGCTTGGCCGCTGCCTTTGCAGGCGCTTTGCCTGCCGCCGCTGCGGTCGTCTGTGCATGGTTGAACTTCCAGTCGGCGTATTTCTGCGCGCCTTCGAAGCCCGCGTCGCGCACGCGGAAGCCGGCGATCTTGAGCGGCGCCTGCTTCGGACAGGCTGTAGCACGCCCAGCGATGCCGCCGTCGGGGGCCTTGACCAAGCCCCATTCGTTCTTGCCGGTGATCGGGTCGGGGTAGAGCCTTCGCAGGTACCGCTGGGTCGCGGGCTGGCGCGGGTCCTTCACCAGGTCCTCGAGCGTGCGCGGATAGCGTTTCACGCCCCCGGGCGTGCTGTCGAAGTACAGGCCGATCGCCGGCGGTACTGGTGGCCGATGAAGAGCAGCTCCGCTTCCTTCTCGCGCTGCGCCGAGGTCTCCCACATCTCGCCGAGCAGCGCCAGGCCTCGCCATCAGGATGGCGACGATGAAGAGGACCGCAAGGTAGGTGAAGCCGCGCGCGCGGCGCATCACCATTGCGGAATACTCGCTGCCGTCGCGGCCTTGCCCGGCGCGCCGCTGCTGCACGTCGAACACGCCGCCCTTCTGCGGGTCCTCGGGCGGCACCACGCAGCCAGGTGGCGCTGCTCTCGGTGATCGGGTCGAGCGGCACCTTGCGCAGGTACTTTTCGGTGGCCAGCGCGTCGAGCGATTCCGGGTACTTGCCCTTGTCGGCGTAGTAGCTGCGAGATCGCGTCGCGCATCTGGAACAGGTTTTCCTTCAGCACCGCTTCCTTGGAGCTGTCGAGGCTGCCGAAGTAGCGCGGCACGCGCGAGCGTGAGCAGCGTGGCGATGATCGCCAGCACGACCAGCAGCTCGATCAGCGTGAATCCCGCGGCGCTCTGCCATCACCATTCCCGGTACGGCCGGCCGTTGATGCCGGTGCCGGAGGCAAGCGAGAACACGTCGAACACGTCGTCGCCCTCGCGCGGCTCGTCGGGCGGGCTGGCGTAGCTGCGCTTGCCCCAGGTCTCGGCCGCCGCCAGCGCTGGTCGCGGCGCCAGCGGGTCGCGCGGAATGCGGCGCAGGAAGTAGATGCGCTCCTTCTTGGGGTTCTTCTGGTCCTCGACGCCTTCGACCAGGTCCTCCAGCCTCTTCGGGTAGCCCGACTCGCCGGCGCGCTTCACGATGCGGCCCTCGTCGGAGGCCTGCTTGTAGGCGTCGATCGCCGTCGCGGATCTCGCGCAGCGCGCGGCGCAGGTCCTGCTCCTTGGCGCGCTGCACGACCAGCTCGTTGAGCGGCACGGCGACCGAGGCGAGGATCGGCGACGATCGCCACCGTGATGACCAGCTCGATCAGCGTGAAGCCTGCGCGTGCAGTCATTGCGGGGCGCGGCTTGCACGCCGCCGAACGGCACCATGGATCGGCGCGCCCGGCGGCTGCACGCCGGCGGCGGGCACGTGGCGGCTCGTCGGCGACCGGCGCTGCGGCGCTGCCGGCGACTCGCCGCGGCACCGGCGGCGCGATGAGCGGCGACGCCGCCGAGCCGCGGCGCGCCGGTCGAGGCCTCGGTGCCGGCGGCGAACTCGACCGAGGCGCGCGTCCGGCCGCGCGAGGGTGCGCACCAGGCGCGGCGTGATGAGCAGCACGATCTCGGTCTTGCGTCGGCGTTGTCGGTGGTGTTGCGAGAACAGGCGCCCGAGCACCGGCAGGTCGCCGATGCCCGGCACGCGGTCGGCGCTGCGCCGGTCCTCGTCGCTGATCAGGCCGGCGAGCACCTGCGTCTCGCCGTCGCGCAGCCGCAGCATGGTGGCGGCGTTGCGCGTGCCGATCTGGTAGGCGAGCGTGCTGCTGCCGACGCTGCGCGACCTCGCTTCACGATGTTGCTCACCTCGAGGCCGACCTTGATGCCGACCTCGTCCTCGAGGTAGATGAGCGGCTCGACCTCGAGCTTCAGGCCGACGTCGAGATAGCTCACCGACTCGGAGACGAAGCCGCCGGTGGCGGCGGCGGTGGTGGTGATCACCGGCACGCGGTCGCCGATGTGGATGCGCGCCTTCTCCTTGTTCTTCACCCGGATGCGCGGATTGGCGAGCACGTTGGTGCGTGCCGTCCTGCTGGCTGCAGGCTGAGCAGGAACAGCGGGTCGGTGAAGCGCAGCTGCACCAGGTCCGAGCTGCGGCTCTGCCACTCGGTCAGCGACAGCACGCCGGGCACGCCGGCGGCGCCCTGCAGGCTGACGGCGAGCGAGTCGGGAAACCGCACGCCGAGCTGCTGCAGGCGGGTGCGTGCCGACCTCGAGCACCTCGACCTCGAGCATCACCTCGGGCTCGGCGAGGTCCTGCGCCGCGATCAGCCGCTCGGCGAGGCGGATCGCCGTCGGGCGTGTCCTTGATCACCAGCAGGTTGAGCTTCTCGTCGATGAAGATGTCGCGCGTCTTCACCATGGTGCGGATCATGTTGGCGGTCTGCTTCACGTCGGCGTTGGCGAGGTAGAAGCTCTTCACCACCAGCTCCTGGTACTCGCGCAGCTTCTGCGGCGTGTTCGGGTAGACGAGCACCGTGTTCTCGTTCAGCACCTTCTGCTCGAGCTGGTTGGTGAGCAGCACCATGCGGATCACCTCCTCGATGCTCGCGTCGCGCAGCAGGATGGTGGTGCGCTGGTCGGCGCGCACGTCGCGGTCGAGCACGAAGTTGACGCCGGATGGTGCGCGCAGCACGTCGAACACGTTGCGCAGCGTGACGTCGCGCAGCTCGAGCGAGATCGGCTGCGTGCTGGTCGGGCTGCAGCTGCGCGCGTGACGATCACCGGCTTGAGCAGCTTGCTCGTCGATGGCGCGCTGCAGCCGGCGCGCATCGCGCTGCTGCGGGTTCTCGGTCAGCACCGGGCGCAGCGCGTCCTGCGCCTCGCGGTACTTGCCCGTCCTTCACCAGCTGCTCCGCCGTGGCCACGATGGCGCGGTGGCGGCGGTCGGCCTCGATCTGCGCGAGGCCGGCGCGCGGCGCGCGCGTTGCGGGTCGTGCGCCTGCACGCGGCGGTAGAGCGCGTCGGCGGCTTCGAACTGCGCCGCCGGCGCAGCGTCTCGGCCTGCGCCAGCCACTGCGCGACCACCAGGTCGCGCATGCGGACGTACTCGCCGCGCGTGCCGCGGGATCGGGGTTCTCCTTCGCCGCTTTTCGCAGCACGGCGAGCGCCTCCTCGCCGCGCCCTTCGTCGAAGAGCTTGCGCGCCTCGTCGACCACGGTTGGGCGCGCAGCGGAGCAGGCGCAGAGCGCCAGAACGAGAAGTGAGCTACGCAGCAGTTTCATGGAGCCTCCCCTTGGGGGCGCACATGCATGGATGAGGCGCACCTGCGCCTCGAGCTGCGGTGTCGGCCGCCTTCTTGCGCTCGAAGCGCAGCGCGTCGACGGAGGCGATCGGCATTTCCTTCAGCACCGCGGCGACGAACGCGCGCAGCTGGGCGTAGGTGCCGCGCACCGGCAGGTTGACGCGGTAGGCCGCACAGGCCGACGGTGCGCCGCTCGAGCCGGTATTCGCCCTGCGCCAGGTCGAGGCCGGCGCGGCGCGCGCAGGCGATGCAGACGCCTCGACCTCATCGGTGCAGATCGCCGGACGGCGGGAAACAGGCTGTAGAAGCGGCGCAGATCCTCGGCGCGGCCGCTCGCCGCGACCGGCTGGTACGGGCGTGCGCGCGCGCAGGCGCTCCAGCGCCACGCGCTGCGCGGCGAGCTCCTGCGCCGCGCGGCGCGAGCGCCGAGACGTAGAACGCCGCGCAGGCGAACAGCACGCCGATGCCGAGGACGCCGACGGCGCCCAGGCGCCTGCAGCAGCCGCTCCACGCGGGCTCTCATTGCGAGGCCCTGCAAGGAAGCCTGCACCGAGAACTGGATCGGCCGCTGCGGGTCGTCGCGCTGCACCTGGTGGCTCACGAGGTGCACGTCGCGAAAATCCGCGCGCCGCGCCGAGCGCGCCGCAGGTACTCGAACATCGCCTCGCGCTGGCGCGCCTCGGCGACCAGCGCAGCAGCGCGCTGCTGCGCGTCGGGCTGCAGCTGCAGGATCGCCACGTCGCGCATCGCCGCCTGCTCGATCGCCAGCGATCAGCCGCGCCCAGGGCAGCGTGAGCTGGCGCACCACCGCCTCGGCGCTCTTCGCCTCTTCTTCGAGGCGTTCCGTCGACAGCGCGCGCACGCGCCGCGCTGCGGCCCGGCGAGACCGCCCTGGGCTTCCAGCTGGGCGAGCCCGGCCCGCACGCCGCGGTAGTTCTCGAGCATCGCGCCCGCTACCGCAAGCGACAACGCGAGCACGGCGAGGCCGGTCCACGGCGCGCGGCGAACGGGCGCCAAGTAGTCCAGTTCGACGCGTGGCACGCGGGTCATGTGAGGACGCGGAACTTCCAGCCGCCGCCCGGCGCGGCCGGCTGCGGCGCGCCGCCGAGCAGCACCAGGTCCGGAAGCGCGCCCGGGTCGACGTCGTGCACGCGGTAGCGCTCGCGCTCGAGCAGCTCGAGCCAGCGGCTCCTTGCCGTTCTGCACCGCGCGCCAGCGCCCGCCGGCGAGCAGCGCGACGCAGGCGCGGTCGGGTTCGGCGAGCACCAGCCAGGCGCCCTCGCGCCGGAACGCGCCCGCGCCAGCTCGTTGAACGCTGCGCATGAGTTGCGGCTGCACCGACACGAGCCGCGCCTTGCCGCCCTTCGCAAAGCGCCTGCCGAGCGCTTCGAGCAGCGCCCGCGTCGACGGCGCAGGCGAGGCGCGGCGCGCCCGCCGCGCCCTCGCTCGACGCGCAGCCTCCCAGGTCTTCGCGCGCTCGCCGTGGATCTTCGCGAAGTGGAAGCGCACTAGCGCGTCTTCCTCGGCGCGGCGTGCCGAGCGCGTCGCTCCAGGGCACGACCGCGTAGCGCACGAAATGGTTCGACAGCACCACCGTGACCTCGCAGGGCCCCTGCAGCGGCGCAGCGCGCTCGAGCGCGGCCACCGCGCCCTGCCAGGGCTCGCGCCGAACGCCGGATCGCACGCGGCACGGCTGGTCGCAACGACCCGCTGTCGCGGGAATCCGCGCCACCGCGCCGCCGACGACCTCGCTGCGGCGAGAGGGCGATCTGCAGCGCGGTCAGGCAACAAACGTGACACGGTTGATCTCCTGCAGCGTGGTTTCGCCGCTGCTCACCGCGTCGAGCGCGGCCTCGCGCAGGAAGCGCGTGCCGTTGCGCAGCGCCGCCTCCTTGAGCTGGCGCACCGGCGCGCGCGCCGTGATCAGCTCGCGCAGCTCGTCGTTCAGGATCAGCAGCTCGGCGATCGCCTTGCGGCCCTTGTAGCCCGTGCCGCGGCACTCGCGGCAGCCGCGGCCGGCGCGGAACTTCCAGTCCCTGCGATGGCTCTGGCGTCAGGCCGGACTCGGCAAGCAGCGCCGCGGCGGGCTGCATCGGTCTCGGCGCAATGCGGGCAGACCAGGCGCACCAGGCGCTGGGCGAGGATCGCGTTCAGCGCCGAGACGAAGCTGTACAGGTCGACGTTCATGTGCATGAAGCGGCCGATCACGTCGAACACGTTGTTG
Source organism: uncultured beta proteobacterium (assembly GCA_963782655.1). Taxonomy (GTDB): domain Bacteria; phylum Pseudomonadota; class Gammaproteobacteria; order Burkholderiales; family SG8-39; genus JAABQT01. The sequence goes on from CAWALA010000011.1 coordinate 65,991, forward strand.
GCGTGCACCGTGGTGAACACCAGGTGGCCGGTGAGCGCCGACTGCACCGCGATGTTGGCGGTCTCCGGGTCGCGGATCTCGCCCACCATGATCTTGTCCGGGTCGTGGCGCAGGATCGAGCGCAGGCCGCGCGCGAAGGTGAGGCCCTTCTTCTCGTTGACCGGGATCTGCAGCACGCCGGCGAGCTGGTACTCGACCGGGTCCTCGATGGTGACGATCTTGTCCTGGCCGTTGTTGATCTCGGTGATCGCGGCGTAGAGCGTGGTGGTCTTGCCGCTGCCGGTCGGGCCCGGTCACCAGCAGCATGCCGTAGGGCTCGCGCGACAGGCGGCGCAGCGCGCGGATGTCGCGCGGCCTCGAAGCCGAGGCTGTCGAGCGAGAGCTGCTGCTGCGTGCTCTCGTAGAGCGACTGCTTGTCGAGCATGCGCAGCACCGCGTCCTCGCCGTGGATGCTCGGCATGATGGAGACGCGGAAGTCGACCGCGCGGCCGCGCTCGAGCGCCTTGAAGCGGCCGTCCTGCGGCACGCGCCGCTCGGTGATGTCGAGCTCGGCCAGCACCTTGATGCGCGCGATCGCCTGCTCGGCCTGCGCCGCGTCCTGCGATCAGCTTGATCTGCGATGAGCATGCCGTCGATGCGGAACTTGATCGACCAGGCCGGCGGCGACGCGTCTCGAGGTGGATGTCGCTCGCGCCGATCTTCAGCGCGTCGCGCAGCGTCGAGCGCACCAGGCGCACCACCTCGCTCGTCTCGTCGCCGATCGCCTTCAGCGACAGGTCCTCGATGCCGCGCCGCTCGTCGCCGGGCCGGCGGCGAGCGTCCTCGCGCACGGCGTCGAGCGCGCGCAGCGTCTCCTCGTGGCTCGCGAGGAAGGCGACCAGGTCGCCGCGGTGCACCAGGCGCCAGGTGAAGGGCTCGCGCAGGCGCTCCTCGGCCCAGGCGTGCCAGCTCGGCGGAGAACGGGTCGTCGAAGGCGAGCAGCAGCCGCGCCGTCCGCGTCGCGCAGCAGCGCGCAGCCGTGCTGCGCGCACTCGGCGAAGGGCAGCAGGTCGAACGCCGGCGCAGCGCGCGCGCAGCTCCTCCATGCGCAGCACCTCGCAGCGCGCAGCGTCGCGCGCGAGGCGCGCGGCGAAGCGCGTCCGGGTCGGCGCGAGCCGCTCCTCGAGCACGTCGACCACGCCGCGCCGGCGCGCCGCGGCGGCGCGCCTGCCGCGCCTGCGCGAGATTTGGCTTCAGGGCTCGAGGCGTCATTGCAGGCTCCCGGCCAGCTCGAAGATCGGCATGTACATGAGGATCACGATGGCGCCGATGACCAGGCCGATCGACCGCCATCAGGAGCGGCTCGAACAGGCGCGTGAACCAGTCGACCCAGCGCGACGATCTCCTCGTCGTGGAAGGCGGCGATGCGCTCCATCATCTCGCCCATGTTGCCGCTGCGCTCGCCCACCGCGAGCATGCGCAGCGCCACCGGCGTGGTGAGGCCGTTGGCGTCCATCGACTGCGGACACGCCGCGGCCCTTCGCTGATGGCGCGGCTCGCGGCAGCGAGCCGCTCGCGCAGCAGCGGATGCAGCAGCTCCGCCGCCCATGTCGAGCGCCGCGACCAGCGGCATGCCGCCGCGCAGCAGCATGCCGATGGTGCGGTAGAAGCGCGCGAGCTGGTAGACCTTGAGGCGCTCGCCGATCGCCGGGCAGGCGCCACAGCGCGTCGCCGATCGCGGCGCGCACGCGACGCCGGCGCGACAGCGTAGACCGCCGCGACGAGCAGCGCCGCCAGGACGCCGAGCACCAGCACGCCGTGCGCCTTCGACCAGCTGGCCCCAGGCGAGCAGCAGCTGCGAGAACAGCGGCAGGTCGCGCGCCGCGCTCCTCGTAGATGTTGCCGAAGCGCGGCACCACGTAGAGCATCAGGAACAGGCTCACCAGGCCGCCGACGCCGATCAGCAGCAGCGGGTAGATCGAGGCGTTCACCACGCGCTTGCGGATCGCCTCGAGCTGGATCTGGTAGGCGACGTAGCGCGCCAGCGCCGGCGCAGGTCGCTGGTGCGCTCGCTGGCGCGCACGGTGGCGACGTAGAGCGGCGGAAAGGCCTGCGGGCAACTGCTCGCAGCGCCGCCGAGAGCGGCTGGCCCTGCCGCAGCATCGCGGCGAGCGCGCTCGAGCACGCGCGCGCGAACTCGGCGCGGCGCTCCTTCTCCGCCAGCGTCTCGATCGCCTCCACCAGCGGCAGCCCGGCGTCGAGCAGCACGCAGCAGCTCCTGGCTGAACAGCACGCAGCGGGAAGCGCTCGCCGCCGCCGGGCCACGGCAGGCCGAGCGCGCGCTTCGCGCGCACGCTCGAGCACCGTGTAGCCGCGGCCCTCGGCCTGCTGGCGCGCCGCGGTGCTCGTCGAGCGCCTGGAAGTCGAGCGCCTCGACGCCGCCGCCGGGCGCGATGGCCTTCAGCTCGAAGCGCATGCGGCCGCTCAGTGGTTCGTCGATGTCGGCGTTCTCGCCGCGTGCCGCCGGGCTGGCCGTCCTTGCCGTAGGAGACGAGGTCGAAGTCGCCCTTCTCGCCGGGCACCTTGTACAGGTAGGGCTTGCCCCAGGGATCGAGCGGCACGTCCTTGCTTGCAGGTAGGGGCCGTTCCACTTCGGCTCGTTCGCCGGGCGCTCCACCAGCGCCTTCAGGCCGAGCTCGGTGCTCGGGTAGCGGCCGACGTCGAGGCGGTACTGGTCGAGCGCCTTCTCCAGCGCGTCGATCTGCGCCCGGGCGACGTTCACCTCGGACTTGCCGACCTGGCCGAAATAGCGCGGCGCGACGAAGCCGGCGAGCAGGCCGATGATCACCACCACCACCAGCAGCTCGAGCAGCGTGAAGCCGCGGGGGGTCGCCGCGGGGACCCTGGCCTGTTTGGGGCCCATGGATGGTTCGTCTCCGTGGCCCCTATGTTACACAGGCTTATTGCCGAAAAACGACGCCAAACCGGGGTCAGATCCCGATTTGTCGACGCCCGGTCCGGGGAGGACCGGGCGTTGCCTGGCCAAGGGCTGGCGCTAGCTAATCGCGATGACGGTCGCCGTGGCCTCCGTCGTGGCCGCGACCCCCGTGCCCGCCGATCTGTCCGCGAATCTCGCCGCCCGGATTGAGCGGCGTCGCGTGCACGTTGACGTAGGCCCTGTGGGCCCGAATCGCGGCGATAACCTCGGCAAGCTCGCCGGCGATGATCTGTTGGCTAGTTGTGCTGGCCGCGAGGACATTGGCTGCGGTGATCGTGCCCGTGACCGTACCGGATTGCGGGCAGAAGGGGGTCAATCCGGCGACCGATGCCGGAGCAGGGGTGGTGGTCGTCTGGCACAGCCAGACCACGATGCTGCCGTTCACGGCTTTCTGGGCAAAGTGGATATGGGACTGCTGCACAGTGCCCACCAGTCCGCTGTACGACAGCTCGTACTCGATCATCCCTTCGTCTTTGCTGATCTTGGCTTCGAAGTCGCCCGAAGCGGGCGTGGACACCGACGGCACTTCTTCATAACCGGTGAGCCTGGCCTTGATCTTTTCGTCGCCAAATGCGGTGGGGGCTGCAAATGCCAGGAGCAATGCTGCGGGGATCAAGAGCCTTTTCATGTGGGTCTCCTTCCCTAACTGTAGTTGGCGGAAGGCGATGTCCTCATGCGAATGGCATCGGAAATGAGGGCAGGGCCTTGTCGAAGTAGAACAGCGCCAATTGCGGGCTATTCCAAAAAAGAAAACGCCCGCCCCCTTTGCAGGAGGCGGGCGTAGGGGGCCCTGCGGTTACTACTTTGACATTACGGTGCCGCCGGATTGCACTTGCCGCCGTCGCCCGGCTGGTTGCAGACGTTGCTCGCGACTGCCTGCGCGATGAGCGCGTCGCGGTCCGCGGCGAGCAGGTAGCCCTTGCTGAACGCGTTGTTCGCGGCCGCCGTCACTGCTGCGACATAGCCGTCGTGCGTGCCGTAGCGCTCTTCCAGCGACAGGCGCGGATCGCCGGCGGCGATGCGCTCCGCCTTGGTCTTGGAGAACGGCACCATGCCGCCGACGTAGTTGCAGACCTGGCCGGCATGGAACGGCCGGCCGTCGTAGCCGACGTCGGCCGGGCCGGCGGTGATGTTCCAGCCGAGGTAGGTGCCCAGCGGCGCGTCGATCTGCACCGTCGGCACGCCGCCCAGCTCGTTGCCGTCCGCGTCCACGCGCGGCACCAGCATCTTGATGACGTGCCGGATCGGCGGCGGCGCGTTGGTCGGCACGCCGTTGGCCTCGCTGTGGTCGTACGTCGGGCCCCAGTCGTAGTCGAACACCGGGAAGATGAAGTTCTCGGGCTTGAAGATCGAGTCCGGGATGCCCGGCACGCCGCTCGGGAATCCCATCGCCTTCTTGGTCGGCTCGACCAGCGTCGGCTGCCAGTGGAGTCGTGGTGCTTGTGGTGGCTGTCCCTGATGGTCGTGACGACGTGCCGTCATCGTCGTCGTGGTCGCGGTCGTCGCCGGTCCTTCTGGCTCGTTCGCAGCGGCGCGAGCGTCGGCCACTGGCTCGGCGGCGGCGGCGTGCCGTTGCATCACCCAGTCGCGCAGCGCGACGCGCATGCGGTTGACGAGCCCGGTCGACGGCACCGGGTTGGCCCGCAGCGTGCCCTTGCCCCAGTTGTTGCCGGGGCAGTTCACCGCGCCAGCCGCCGCCGGGGTCTCGGTCGTCGCGCCGTTGCCGCCGCCGTGCGTCGAGCTCGGCAGGTAGTAGCGGCGCACGTTGTCGGGCAGCGGAATGTCCTCCTTCGCCGACGGTGCCCGACCCACGACGTCGTCATCTTCAGCGCGAACACCTCGGCGCCGCCGAAGGTCTCGACGATCTTCGGGCAGGTGTGCGCTGTGCTCGCAGCGGTCGAGGATGCCGCCGTGGGCAGGTCGCGCACGTGGTCCGGGTACTCGGTCCACCATTGCGGGCCTTCGCTGCCCATCTGGTAGAGCTCGAGCACGCCGTCGGGCTGGCCCCAGCGCGAGTTGTTCGCCACGCGGCGGCCGGCGATCAGCGGCCAGGCGCCTTCGTGCACGATGCGGCCGGCCTCGTCCTGGTTCATGCCGAGGTGGATGAAGTGGCGGGTGAAGTTGCCCGACTGCGACGACGCCGCGCATGATCGCCCATGCGCACCTTGCCGGCGACCGGGTTCGGCGTGCCGAAGTCGTCCTTCGACCTCGTAGCGGAAGAAGGACTGCACGTCGCGGAACGCCGCGGTGCCGGCGCCCAGCACGTACGGATCCTTCACCTTGTAGACGAGCTGGTAGAGCTTGGCCGGGTCGAAGCCGTTCTTCAGGCACACCTGCACCGGCAGCGCCGTCACCGGCAGTCGGCGCGGCGAAGGTGCCGCCGCCGCAGTATTTCCAGTCGCTGTTCGGAACGATGGTCGCGCCTACGGTGATCTCGCCGTTGATGGTCTCGTTCAGGTGCGTCGGTCAGCGTGTCGCCCGCGTTGTTGGTCGACGTCGACCGGGAAGTAGGGGATCGGATTGCCCATCACGTTGAGCGGCGCGGCGTTCAGGCCGCTGCGGTTGATGATGCGGCCGACGATCTTGCCGGTCACGCCGGCGAGCACCGGCGTCTTCACGTAGTGGTTGGCGAACACCGGCGCCGCGCAGGCGGCGGTGCCGGCGGCACGCAGTCGGCGTTCGCCGGCACGCGCGTCGCGCCGGCGTTGTCGCCCTGCCAGCCGCTCAGCAGCTGCATGTCGCCCGCGGCGAACGAGATCGGCGGTGAAGCCGACGTCGCCGCCGCGGTTCGGCACGTCGTGCCACATCACGCCGCTCGCGGTGGCCATGTCGACGGCTTGCGGATGCGGAAGCTGGCGACGTACTCGACCCGTCCGTGCGCGTTGCGCGGCGCGCGGGCGAGGTCGGTGATCTCGGCGTTCGCCGGATGGCGCGGGTCGAGCTCGCCGAAGGCCCGTCCGGTGAGCTCCTCGTAGGGCTGGCCGGTGATCGCCGTGGTGGTGTCGATGACGATCCGGGTGACGCGAGCCTCAGCGGGCTGCGCCCACGCGAGCGCGACCGCCGCTGCCACTGCACCGAAGAGTGATCCGCGCAACAGCCTGGAAGATTCTCTTGACATGGGTAAGCCCCTTTTTCGTGGATACCGGTTCTACTGCAGCACGCTGCTGGCTTCCGCTGCGTCGACGTAGCGCTGCACGTCTTCCTCCAGCAGCAAGCGGCGCTGCTGCAGCTTGCGCGCGGCCTTGGCGACGGCTTTCACATAGCCGTCGTGATCCTGGTAGCGCTCCTCGAGCGACCGACGCGGATCGCCTGCCGCCATGCGCTCGGCCTTGGTCGCCTTGAACGCGATCCACTGGCCCGAGGACTCGCAGCCGTCCATGTTGCCGCCGCCGGGTCCGCCGCCGAACGCAGCGCTGCGCAGGCCCCAACCGCTGGTGGTGGCGATCGGCGCCTCCACCGGGGGCAGGCGCACGCCGGCGATCTCGTTGCCGTCGGCGTCGACTTTGCTCACGAAGGACGGATAGACCGGGCCGGAGAAGCCGGGCGGGTTGACGTCCAGGATGCCCTGGTCGAAGCGCGGCCCGAAGTTGAACAGATGCCGCACGGTGATGACGCCGGAGTAGGTCACGCCCGGGATGTTGGGCCAGCCGAGCGCCGCCTGCGAGATCACGCCGACGCCGTTGCCTACCGGTGTCGAGAACACGCCCGTATGGCGAGTTGGCACCTCGCTCTTCGGCGGCTTGACGCCTTTGGTCACCCACTGATCCAGCGCGATGAACAGCGCCCGCAATGCGGGATTCGGATCGGTGGTGTTGCGGATCTGCTGGCAGCTACCCGCCGAGTTCGGCGGCGAGCCGGCGACAGTGTGCTCCACGCTCGACAGCAGATAGAAGCGCACGTTCTTCGGATCCTTGAGATCACGCCCGCGCGTGTCGGTGTGCAGCAGCGAGCCGGTCTTCACCCAGTACTCGTTCGCCGAATTCACCTCCAGCGCCTTTGGACAGGTGTTGCCGTGGTCGTTGTCGTGATCGCCATGCTCGTCGCGCTCCTCATCCTCGCCGGCGCAGGCGACACCGCGGCCGCCGACCTTGCCCGTCAGGTGATCCTTCAGCTTCGGATAGGCGAAAGGAAAGGGCCCTTCCGGATAGCGGTGGTTCTGGCGGTTGCGCTCGGTACGCGCGGGCTGGGCAAAGCGGTAATTGATGGCGACGCCGGTGCCGGCGCCGATCCAGTTGAGGATGCCGTCGATCGCGCGCCTGCCGCGCTCGTCGGCATTGAAGCCGAGAGTCTGGAAGTCGTTCAGGTAGCGCGCCGGCTGCGACACCGTGAACGTGTAGACCTGGCGGGCGTGATGCGCGAGCGGATTGACGTTGCCCAGATCATCCGCGTGCGCGTGCTTCAGGAAGGAGATGAAGTCGCGGGTGGCAGCCAGGCCGAGGCCTGCGACCAGCGGGTCCTTGGCAATGTAGGAGAATTCGTAGATCGCGCTTTGCTTGAACGCCGCGCCGTTCAGGCTGATCGCCGTGCCTGCCGCGTTGTAGCTCCAGCCGCCCGCGGCAATGGGCGTGGGCGCCTGCATCAGGTGATCGCGCACCGTCAGGGTTGCCTGCGACTTGTCCAGGCTTGCCGCCGGATAGGCGAGGGTGCTCGAGGTGGTCGTGGCGTTGTCGAATACGATGTATTCGTACGACGGCCCGGTGATCGATGTGCCGTCAGGGTTCTTCGCCGTCGGGACGGTGAGCGTAAGCCGGTCGGCGCCGGGCGCCGCGGAGATGTCCCAGCCGTTCCACGCCAGGCTGTAGCCCTGGTGCATCAGAAACGCATCGCCTGCGTCCGCGGCCGTGGTCGGGTTGTTGCCGCCGCCCGAGAGGTTGAAGCTGCCGAACAGCTTGCCGCCGCGGTTGTTCACTTCCATGAACAGCTTGCGGTTTCCCTGGCGCAGATTTACCGGCTTGAGGAGGTAGATATCCATCGAGTACTCGACTTTGCCGCGGGCGTTGCGCGGTGCGAGCTCGATGTCGGTGATGACGGCGTTCTGCGGGTCGCGCGGATCGACCTCGCCGTAGGCCTTGCCGCGCAGCTTCTCGTAGGCGCCGACGCTGCCATTGGGACCGAAGGTCCTGCCCTCGAAGGTTGGCGATTCGACGCTGGTGATGTCGATGCGCGTGATGCGCGCTTCGGCGAGCATCGGAGCAAGCGCGACGCTGGCAGCGAGCGCGATAAGGGTTCTCGCGTGCATTGGATTCTCCTGGCAATCCGGATGTTGTATTGGCCGAGGCGGTCAGTCGTCGTCGCGGTCGTCGTCGTGCCCGCCGCGCTTGAAGCCGCCGAGCGCGTAGCCCAGTCCACGCTCCTTGCACGAGAAGCTCGCGGCGTCATTGACGTCGCCTTTGCCGCGATACACGGCGACATCCGGGTACGAGCACAGCGGGCGCGTGCGCTGCACGCCGGTGCCGACATGCCGCGCGATCAGGCTCTCGGGCGCAGCGCCGTGCTCGACCCAGTTCTCCAGCGCCGTGAGCGCGTCGAAGTCGTTGAGTCCCGGACCTCCCGAGCAATGGTGCATGCCTGGGGCGAGGAACAAGCGCGCGAAGCCCTCTACCTTGCTCTTGTGGCCCATGGTGCGCAGGACGTCGTGGTAGTACTCGATCGTGCGCTCGGCCATCAGTGCATCGTCCGACCACCCGTGCCACATCAGCAGCTTGCCGCCGTGGGCGCGGAACCGCGCGAGGTTCGGGTCGGTGGCATTGAAAAGACTTGCCGTGGCGTTGACCCGCGCCACGTCGTCGTCGAAGTCGAAGGTCATGCTGTCGTAGCCCGGGTCTGAGAACACCATGAAGCGCAGGTAGTGATCCGAAAAGGTGAACTGGAACGGGTTATTGTCCACCGGGGCGCCGACGCCCGACGGCCCCGAAATCCAGAGCTGCCAGCCCGTGAATCCATCTTCCGCGCCGGGCGCGAACCCGGGATGCAGCTGCTGGCGGCGCGAATTGACCGGGCCGTCATAAACCTTCTTCACCGCGGCGACCTGGGCCGCGGTAAGGCAATCCGGCGCGTCGCCGGCCTTGCATTGCACGACTTTCGGATCGAACCGGCAGCGGAGCGGGTTGTCGACGAGACCGTCGACGAGGCCATCCTTCGCGTCGCAACGCGCCACCACCGCATTGGCGAGGACAGTGAGCTTGGCGGGCGGGATCGGCGCGGCGCGTATCGCCTGCTGGTTGTAGTTGAACCCCGTCATGAGGCCCGTCCAGTCGAGCGCGGGCGCGCCGGCGATGATGCCGTCGAAGTCGGTCGGATAGCGCTGCGCCTCCAGCAGCGCCTGGCGTCCGCCGTTCGAGCAGCCCTCGAAGTACGAATGGCGCGGCTTGCGGCCGTAGGCGGCCGTGACGATCTGCTTGGCGGCGACCGTCACCACGTGCACCGCACGGTGTCCGAAGTTGAGCTGCCCTTGCGGATTGTTGAGCGCCCAGGACCCGTCGAGCGCGGCCACGCCCATTCCCTGGTGCCCCGTATCGGTCCCGACCGCGGCGTACCCGCGGCTCAATCCCGGGCCCGCGGGAGGAATCGAGCCGACGAATCCGCCGCCGCCCTGGTGATAGAACTTTCCGTTCCAGTTGCTCGGCAGGTACAGCTCGAAATTGATCTCGGTGTCGACGTGCCCGTTTACGCGGCAGTATTCCGGCAACGTGCCGGCAGCCGGAACGATGACCGCGCCGGTAATCGTCGTTGCCGGCACGGAAAGGGTGGTCAACGCCGCGCATTGCGCCGGCGTCAGCGCCTGCGCCGCTGCGCAATGCAGTCCGAGTCCCATTGCCATTGCTGCTGCGGCAGCCGGCAGGCGGCGCCGCGAAATATGCGTAGGGTTCATGGTTTCTCCGGTTTGTCCCCGTTGAGCGACAGCCACCCGCGGCGCGGGCACAGTGCACCAAGACCTTCGGGGTTTCCTTCCTGCTCCTGAACCGATCCTATCCCCGTCGCCAGAACCGATTCATGAATAACGAGCATCAATTAAGAATCATCTGCAATGGATCGCCAGGCCTTGCGGAAATAGCTTGACGTCAAGTAGCCTGACGAACCGACTTGAAATAGTGGGGGAGACCGCGCCATGCCGCTGAACATGCCAGTGTTGCGTCGTTCGTTGGTCGTCGTGCTGGGTGGGACCCTGCTAGTTGCAGGTTTCGGCGGTGCCTCGGCGTGGGACGATGACGACGACGGCGACCGCAACGGCCGCCTGGAGATCGTTACGCTGTCCAACCGCGCCGATCTCATCAGCGGCGGCGACGCCCTGGTCGAAGTGCGAGTGCCAAAGAACGTATCGCTGAACCAGGTTACGTTGGAGCTCAATGGCCGAAAGGTCACCGGCACGTTCAAGACCAATACGGCCGCTCGCACTCTGCGGACCGTGGTGACGGGCCTCGTGCACGGCGACAACGAGATCGTCGCCGAGGTACGTGGCCGCGGGCATAGCGAGCAGCGGGCGCGGCTGAGAATCACCAACCACCCGATCGGGGGACCGGTGCTGCTGGGCTCGCAGACCCAGCCCTGGATCTGCGCGACGCCCACGCCCGTCGCCGAATCGGGCAATACGCCGGCGTCGAACGCGAGCGGCCTGACGACCTTTGCGATCGACGTGCAGTGCAACATCGCGACCGAGTACAAGCTGTTCTACCGCACGACGACTGCGGGTTGCTCGAGCGCGCTGCCGGACCCGAGCCCGCCCACCGCGCCACCGACCAACAACTGCTTCAAGCCGTATACGGTCGGCACCACGCCGCCGGATCTCGCAACGACCATGACGACGCATGGCCTTACCGTCCCATACATCGTGCGCGTCGAGCGCGGCACCGTGAATCGAGGCATCTACGACATCGCGGTGCTGTTCGATCCCGCCAAGCCGTGGACGGCGCTGTCGCCGCAGCCGCAATGGAACGGCAAGGTGGTCTACACCTTCGGCGCCTCGACCGGCCAGCCGCGGCTGCAGTTCCGCACCGAGCAGAACTGGGCGGACCACTCGGCGTTGTCGCGCGGCTTCATGGTCGTGGACAACAGCCTCACCGATTCGCTCTACAACTCGAATCGCGTGCTGAATGCCGAGACGCTGATGATGATGAAGGAGCAAATCGTCGACACATACGGCGAGATAAAGTACACCCTCGGCAACGGCTGCTCGGGCGGCTCGATCCAGCAGAACACCGCCGCCTCGATCTACCCCGGCCTGCTCGACGGCATCCAGCCGAGCTGCGATTACCCGGATTCGATCACCACCGGCCTGGAGGTCATCGATTGCGTGCTGCTGGTGAACACTTACGCCGGGCCGGAGTGGACGGCGTTGATGACCGGCCTGACGCAGGCGCAGATCAATGCGAAGAAGACCGCGATCAACGGACACCTCGATCAGTTGGGCTGCCACTCCTGGAACAACGCGTTCGGGTTCAACAACAAACCGGGCAACTACGTTCCGACGTTGGTACTCAATTCAGCGGGTGCGATGGCACCGAGCGGCGCGCCGCGCAACAACTGCCGGCTGCCAGCCGCGCTCGTCTACGACCCGGTGACCAATCCGAACGGCACGCGCTGCGGCGACAACGACCTCTCCGCCGCCGTGTGGGGCACCACCGGCAACGCCAACGCACCCGGCAGCTTGCGCGCGCGACAGACCGGCGACAACGTGGGCATCCAGTACGGCCTCGGGGCGCTGCTCTCGGGCGCCATCACCACCGAAGAGTTCGTCACGCTGAACGAGAAGATCGGCGGCGTCGATGCCGATTCCAACCGCAAGGCAGCGCGCAGCGCGGCAGACCTGCCGGCACTCGACATCGCCTACCGGGCCGGCATCGTGGCCAGCGGCAAGAATCTCGGCAAGCTGCCGATCATCGATTCGCGCGGCTACGACGAACAGGGCATCCACTACATCTGGCGCAGCTTTGCGGAGCGTGCCCGCATCGACGCGGCCAATGACGGGGGACACGGCAACCAGGTGATGTGGCGCTACGGGACCGGTCTGCTGCCCGCCACGGCGGCGCAGGTGACTGCCGTGACGTTGGAGTCATTGCTGACCATGGACACCTGGTTGACCACGCTGCTGACCAGCGCGCCCAAGGCGACGCTCAATTCGGTACGCACACAGCAGCAGGTTATCGCCGCCAAACCCGCAACGGCCTTCGACCTGTGTTACCTCACCGGCGACGTCAACTTCGCGACCAAGGTCACCGACATGGCGGTGTGCGATGCCGACCCGCGGCTGCAGAAACATTCGTCGCCGCGCCAGGTCGCCGGCGGGCCGCTGGCGGAGAACATCCTGAAGTGCCGGCTGAAGCCGCTCAACTCCGCTGACTATGCGCCAGTGGTCTTCTCGTCCGCGCAATTGACGCGGCTGCATGCCACTTTCCCGGACGGCGTGTGCGACTGGGACCGGCGCGGCGTTGGCCAGCGGAGCGCGGCTTCGCCGTTGACTTTTGCGGATGGCCCGGGGGGCGAACGGCTTCCCCCGGCGCCGAAGTCGCGTCCAGGCGCCCGCGGCCACGATGATGACGACCACGGCCACCACGACCACGATTGGGACGACGATTGACCTCTAGGAAAGGGACCTGCCCGTGTTTTCTCGCATAGCGTTTTTGTTGTTCGCCGGTCTTCTGAGCCTGGAGGCCGCGGCATGGGATCGCGGCCACGTGGAGCGCTTCGCCTCGCTGCCGCCGGGCGCGCTGAATCCCGAAGGCATCACGGTCGACCGGTACAACGGCGATGTGTACGTCACCGGGTTCAATCCGACCGGGGCCGGCAAAGCCCAGGTTTACGTGTTCAACGACAACGGCCATCTCAAGCGCGTGCTCGAGGTGACCGGCTCGAGCTCGGCGCTGCTCGGCATAGCTTTCCACCCGTATACGCATGACCTCCTCGTCACCGACCTCGGCGCCGGCAACGTGGTCAACGTCAATCCGCATACCGGGGCCGGGACACCCTTCACGACGATCGGTCCCGGCGCAGGGCTGAACGCCCTTGCCTTCGATCGAGCAGGCAACGTCTACATTTCCGCGTCGTTCGAGGGCCGGATCTACCGCACCGGCCCGAAGGGCGGCGCAGCGCAAGTCTGGGCTGCGGATCCTCTGCTCGCGACAACGGGGTTCCCGCCTTTCGGCGCGAACGGGATCGACTTCAACCGCGACGAGACCGCGCTTTTCGTTGCCAATACCGGCAACGACGCCGTCGTGCGGATTCCGGTGATCGCGGCCGGTGCTGCCGGCAAGGCCGAGGTCTTCACCAACAGCATCAACGGCGCCGACGGCCTGTTTCTCGACCGCCACGACAACGTCTGGGTCTGCGCGAACCAGTCCGACGAGATCGTGGTGACCGACAACACCGGCAACGCGATCGCCAAGCTGGGCGATTTCGACGGCGTGCGCAACGGCTCGCCCGTAGGGCTGCTGTTCCCGGCGAGCCTCGCGCGCCACGGCGACTGGGTGTACATCACCAACCTTTCGCTCGACTTGCGTCCGATCACCGGGCAGCAGTCGGTGGATAGCCAGTGGGCAGCCACGGTGACGAGGCACACCATCTCGCGCATCCGCTTCAGCATCCCGGGTCAAGACCGGGACCATCACTAGAAACGCGGTCAGCCAGCTTCAAGGCCCGCAACTCGCGTTGCGGGCTTTTTTTCGCGCGGCGCGATTGATAACGATCGCACGTTACCTCACAAGCAAGCGGAATCAATTGCCCGCCGGTCTTCTGCTTTGATAGTCGACTTCAAGGGCACGACTGACAAAGGAAGGGATGGCACCATGACAAACCCGGGGAAGTGGCTGCGCAGCCTGGCCTGCGCATTTCTGTCGATCATGGCCGTGTTCGGCGGGCTGGCGCTTGTCGCGACGGCGAATCCCGCGTACGCGCACGATGACGATGACGACGATCATGGCGACCGCGGCCGCCACCGCCACCACGGCGATGACGATTTCAGGATCGAAGTGCTCTCCGGGCGGCCGGACATGGTCGCGGGCGGCGATGCGCTGGTGCGCGTCACCGTCAGGAAGAAGCACGTCAGGCTGAGTGACGTGCGGGTTGAGCTGAACGGCGCCGACATTACCGGCGCGTTCGTCGCTGACCTCTCGGCCCGGACCCTGACTGGCCTGGTCACCGGCATGCGGCTCGGGCGCAACGAGCTCGAAGTCGACGCCAAGGGCAAGGGCAAAGGCCATGCCGACGCCGACATCACACTGACGAACCACCCGATCCAGGGGCCGATCATCTCCGGCCCGCACGAGCAACCTTACGCTTGCGCGACGCAGAGCTTCAATCTGCCGGCGGGCCTGGGCAACCTGGGCGCCACCAGCGATCCGAACTGCCATATTCCCACGCGGGTCGACTACATCTACAAGTCGACTTCGAACACCGGAAACAACTTCACGCAGTGGCCGGCGGGCGCGACGGCTTACCCGGCCAACATGGTGATGACCGCGACCGGCAAGCCCTACATCATCCGCCTGGAGACCGGGACGGTGAATCGGGCGATCTACCAGATCGCGCAGCTCCATGACCCGATCGCCCAGCCGGTCGCGCCGAGCTGGAAAGCGCAATCGGCCAACTGGAACAAGCGGCTGATCTATACCTTCGGCGGCGGCTGCATCGGCGGCTGGTACCGGCAGGGCGCCTCGACCGGCGGCGTGACCGACAACTTCATGCTGACCAACGGCTACGCGCTGGCCTCCTCATCGCTCAACGTCTTCGGCAACAACTGCAACGACCTGACGGCGGCCGAATCGATGATGATGGTGAAGGAGCGCTTCATCGAGGCCTACGGCCCGCCGGCGCACACCCAGGGCTGGGGCTGCTCGGGCGGCTCGTACGCGCAGCACCAGATCACCGACAACTACCCCGGCCTGCTCGACGGCATCATCCCCGGCTGCTCGTTCCCCGAAGTGGGCTTCGCGACGATCAGCTTCATCACCGACGCCTGGTTGCTCGACACCTACTTCAATGCCAAGGCCGCTGTGCCGTGGACGGCCGATCAAAAGCTCAAGGTCACCGGCTTCATGAGGTACGAAACGGCGGCCAGTGTGCTGCCCGGCGCGCGGCGCATCGACCCTGTGACGCGCCCGGCCGGTCAAATCGGCACGAGCTGCGCCGCGGTCCCCGCGGAGCAACGCTACAACGCGAGCACCGGGTTGGGCGTGCGTTGCACCGTGTTCGACCACACTGTCAACGTCTACGGGCGCGACCCGGCCACCGGCTTTGCGCGCCGTCCGCTCGACAACGTGGGCATCCAATACGGGCTGAAGCTGGTGAACAACGGCACCATCACGCCCGAGCAGTTCGTCGACCTGAACGAGAAAGTCGGCGGCTTCGACAATGACGCGAACCTCGTGCCGCAGCGCACCGTGGCCGACCTCGAAGCCGCGCGCGCCGCCTACCGCACCGGGCGCCTGACGAACGGTGGCGGCGGCCTGGCGGAAATTCCGATCATCGACTACCGCGGCTACATCGACGACTCTCCCAACGCCGACATCCACGTGCGCTACCACTCGTTCTCGATGCGGGAACGCCTGGAGAAGGCGAACGGGCACTCGAAGAACCAGGTCATGGTCGTAGAGAACGGCTACGGCCTGTACGACAACGCGAGCCCGCTGCTGCAGCGCATGATCCTCACGATGGACCGCTGGATCACGGCGATCAACGCGGACAAGGGTCATGGCCGCAAGATCGACAAGATCGTGCGCAACCGGCCGGCCGATCTGCTCGAGGGCTGCAACCCCCACGGCGTAGTCACTTCGCCGGCGAGCTTCATGCCGGAAACGCAGGTCCGGGAGCAGGAGCGGGTCACGACCTGCAATACGCTGTATCCGACCAACTCCTTCCCGCGCGAGGTGGCCGGTGCCGATATCGCCGCCGACATCATCAAGTGCCAGCGCAAGAACCTGCGGCGGAGCGATTACGCCGTGTCCTTCACGGACGCGCAATGGGCGCGCCTGCAGGCTGCTTTCCCGACCGGCGTGTGCAACTGGTCCAAGCGCGGCTACGAGCAGCAGGACCTGGCGGACACCTGGCTGGTGATCGACTAGGCGCCGCGACCTTCTCTTCTCAATTGCACAGATTGATGGCCGGCAACTCGCGGTGCTGACCGGCGGCTAGCGAGCCGCGCTGCCGTCGGGCTTGAAGCGCACGCCGAACAGCGTTTCGGCCTGCTCGCGGCTGTAGTATCCCCGCGCCACGTCGCGCGCCACCTTCCCCGGTTCGCGCTTGAGCGGGTCGCCATAGCCACCACCCCCCGGCGTGGAGACGCGGATGCGGTCCCCCGGCGCGAGCTGGATGTCCTGATCCTTGGACAGGTGCGGCGGGTGATACTCCGCGCCCGAGATCTCCACGGTGACCTTGTTGACGCCGCCCTCCGAGCCGCCGAGCGCGCCCAGCGGCCCGGTGCGCCCGTGATCCATCACCATCGAGGCGCGCGCGGGTCCGCGGCGCACGCGGATGGTGTAGTTGACGCCGAACCCACCGCGGGCTTCGCCCGCGCCGCCGGAACCTTCATACAGCGAGAATTCGTCGAACAGCACCGGGTAGTACTGCTCCATGACCTCGATCGGCGGCATCTTGGAGATGCCGATGGTGGAGCAGCCGTTCGAGATGCCATCGGACACCGGGCTGCCGCCATAGCCGCCGCCGGTGAACAGGTACATCACGTAGGAACGGTTGCGCTTCGGGTCGTGTCCGCCGATCGCGAGGTTGCCGGAAGTGCCGGCGGGCGCGGCAAACAGCTGCTCCGGTATCGCCGCCGTGAGCGCATTGAACACCGCCTCGGCGATGCGCTGGCTGACTTCCGCCGCGCAGCCGGACACGGGGCGCGGATACTTCGCGTACAGGAACGTGCCGTCGGGGTCGGCGATTTTCAGCGGCTCGAAAGTGCCCGCGTTGATCGGCACGTCGGGAAAGATGTGCTTGATCGCGAGGTACACCGAGCTGCGCGTGGTGGCGATGACCGAGTTCATCGGTCCCTTGCAGGGCGGCGAGGACTCCGACAGGTCGAACAGCAGGTCGTTGTCCTGCGTCTTGGTGATCTTCACCCGGATGTGCAGCGGCTCGTCCACCACGCCGTCCGAATCCACGATGGCGTGCCCGGCGTACGTGCCCCCGGGAATGGTCGCGATCTTCGCGCGCATCTGCTGCTCGGCGCGCTTGCGCAGCTCGGCGATCGCCCGGTCCACGGTGTCCGCGCCGTACCGGTCGAGCAGGGCGGCCAGGCGCTTCTCGCCCACCGCCAGTGCGGCGGCCTGCGCCTTGATGTCGCCGATCCGCTGGTCCGCGATGCGGATGTTCGACAGGATGATGGACAGGATCTCCTGGTCCATCACGCCTTTCTTGAACAGCTTGACCGGGGGCAGGCGCAGCCCTTCCTGCTCGACCTCGGTGGCGTTGGCCGAGAAGCCGCCCGGCACCATGCCGCCGATGTCCGGCCAGTGGCCGGTATTGGCGAGCCAGCACCACAGCTTTCCCCGGTAGAAGAACGGCTTCACGAAGCGCACGTCCATCAGGTGCGTGCCGCCGAGGTAGGGGTCGTTGACGATGAACACGTCCCCGGGTTCCAGCGTCCAGCCGCTCTTGCGCACGTGCTCGATCACCGCGCGCGAGGAAAACTGCATGGTGCCGACGAACACCGGCAGGCCCAGCTCCCCCTGGGCGATCAGCGCGCCGTCCTCGCGCGCGTAGATGCCATCCGAGCGGTCCATGCCCTCCGAGATCACGGGGCTGAAGGCGGCGCGGCAAAAGGCGAGGTCCATCTCGTTGCACACCTGCTGCAAGCCGTTCTGGATCACGCTCAGGGTGATCGGGTCGAGAGGGGCAGGCATGGAAATCAGATTCTACTTAAGTATGATGCGTGCATGGCCGAGCTCATCACCCAGCGCACCGGGGCGGTCGCCACCGTCCTGTTCTCCAACCCCGCGAAGATGAACGCGGTCACCTTCGACATGTGGAGCGCCGTGCCCGCGACGCTCGCCGCGCTGGACGCGGATCCCGCCGTGCGGGTGGTGGTGATCGCCGGCGAAGGCGACAAGGCGTTCATCTCCGGCGCCGACATCTCGCAGTTCGAGAAGCTGCGCGGCACGGCCGAAGCGCAGGCCGATTACAACAAGGCCGTGGAGAAGGCGTACCTCGCGCCGATGCACTGCTCCAAGCCGGTGATCGCCCGCATCCGCGGCATCTGCATCGGGGGCGGGCTGGGCTTCGCCGCCGCCTGCGACCTGCGCATCTGCGCCGACGACGCCGTCTTCCGCATGCCCGCGGCGCGCCTTGGCCTGGGCTACAGCCCGACCGGCGTGCGCCGCTTCATGAACGTGATCGGCGCCGCCAACACCTCCGACATCTTCTTCACGGCGCGCAAGTTCGACGCGCAGGAGGCGCTGCGCATGGGCTTCGTCAGCCGCGTGGTGCCGGCGGCGCAGCTCGAGCAGGCGGTGGCCGAGACCTGCGAGATGATCGCGGAAAACGCGCCGCTCACAGTCGCAGCGGCAAAGTTCGCCGTGCAGCAGGCGCTCAAGGACCCCGCCGAGCGGGACATGGCGCGGGCGGTGAAGATGGTGGAGACGTGCTTTGCGAGCGCCGACCACAAGGAGGGCCGCAAGGCCTTCATGGAAAAGCGCAAGCCGGGCTTTACCGGGAGGTAGAAGATGAAAGCATTCGCTGCAGCAGCATTGATCCTGTTCTCGGCCGCCGCAGCGGCGCAGGGCTATCCGAACAAGCCGATCCGGCTGGTGGTCGGCTACCCGCCGGGCGGCTCGGGCGATTTCACCACGCGCCTGATCGCGGACCAGCTGTCGAAAGACCTGGGCGTCGTGGTGATCGTCGAGAACAGGCCCGGGGCCGGCGGCTCGATCGCCTCGGAGTTCGTCGCCAAGTCGGCGCCCGACGGCTACACGCTGCTCAACCAGGGCAATCACGCGATCAACAAGAACCTGTACAGGAACCTGGGCTACGACCAGAAGGATTTCGCCCCGGTCTGCCGCGTCGCCATCGGCACCACCATCCTAGTGGTGAACAACGACACGCCGTTCAAGAGCCTCAAGGACCTGGTCGCCTACGCCAAGGCAAATCCCGAGAAGCTGTTCAACGCGTCGGCGGGAGTCGGCTCCGCGCCGCATCTCGCGGCGGCGGCCTTCGAGGCGGCGGCGGGCGTCAAGGTCACCACCGTGCAGTTCAAGGGCGGCGGCCCGGCCTCGCAATCACTGATTGCGGGCGACACGCAGATGATGTTTGCCACCTCGCCCACCGTGACCGGCTTCATCAAGGGCGGACGCATGCGGCCGCTGGTGGTGAGCATGCGCAAGGGCTCGCCGTCGATTCCCGGGATTCCGGGATCGGAGGAGGCCGGCGTGCCGTTCGAGTCGACATTCTGGTTCGGCCTCTACGCCCCCGCGGGAACGCCGCCGGAGATCGTGAAGCGCCTGCACGCGGCAGCCGCCAGGGGCCTCGCCAAGCCGGAGATCCGCGACAGGATCGCGCAGCAGGGCATGGACGCCGCGCCATCGGATTCGCCCGAAGCCTTCGCCGCCGAGATCGCCGCGGAGGCGCCGCAGATCGCAGAGGCGATCCGCGCCTCCGGCGCTAAGGTCGACTAGGGTACGCGCGGTACAGGCGGAACTCCCAGCCGGCGTCGCGCGGCAGCGGCAATGGCGCTGCCAGCTCGTAGAGGGCGACGTGGGCCGGCTTGCCGTTGGGGTCGTGGAATCGGCGCACCTGCAGCGCTACCGGGATGGCCTTCCCATACTGTTCCGCGCCAGCGCAAAACAGCAGCGCCTGCGCCTGTGCGTCCGGATCGGCCAGTCCGGGATAGGTCTGCTCGCAGGCCCAGCGGCGGAATACCACGCAGTTCTTCAGGCTGCGCTTGGACCATGGCGTGGGGTTGTTCAGCCGCGCGAGGTACGCCGCAGAAGTCAGCACCGCAGGGGAGTCCAGCTCATAGGTCGCGAGGTACTTTCCTTCCCCCGGCTTGCCCTGCGCGACCCAGCGTCGCGCTGAACGGAAACCGGGGATGGCGAGGCGTTCCGCCATGTGCTCGTCGTCGTACCAGGCGTTGAATTCCTCCTCGAGGTGCGCGGGAGGCTCGGTCATGGTCAGGAGCAGGCCGTGGTTCATACGGAGATGAGGAGGTTGCCCAGTTTGTCGATGGTGAGTTTGTTGCCCGGTTCCAGGACGGTCGTGCAGTCGAGTTGTTCGATGATTGCCGGTCCCTCAATGCTGCGGCAGGCAATGCACTGCGGAGAAAGACGGGCGTATTGCGGAAGCCGCCCTCCATCCACACCGACCGGTTTCGCGGCGCGGACGCCGCGCCGCGATCGGATAGAACCGCAAGGTCGAGGCGGGGGCGCAGGCCGATGACGGCGGTGTGCACGTTGACCAGCATGGCGCGGATTTCGGGCAGCTCCACCTCGAAGCGGGCCCAGTAGGCTTTTTCGAACAACTGCTGGAGCTGCTCGCGGGAGACTTTGGGACCGGGGAGGGCGACGCTGAGCATGTGGGTCTGGCCCTGGAACTGCATGTCCGCGGTGTGCAGGAGGCGTATGCCTTCGATCGCCACGCCTTCGCGTTCCAACAGCTTCTTTCCCGTCTCAATCTTGCCTTTCGATGATCGATCTAACATTAGTTATATCAATGTCTTGCACTTGTTTATTAACAGTGTTCACGAAGTCGTGCCTGAGGTCCGCCACTACGCAGCCCAAGGCATTGGTAATTCCCGGCCGGGCGGGGACCAGCAGCTTCGGAATGCCCAGCTCCTTGGCCATCGCCGCCGCATGCAGGGGCCCGGCACCCCCGAAAGGGAACAGCACGAAGTCGCGCGGGTCGTGGCCGCGGGCGAGCGACACCATGCGCACGGCGCCCGCCATCTTGTCGTTGGCGATGCGCACGATGGCGGCCGCGGCTTCGTGCGCGTCGAGGCCGAGCGGCTTGCCGATCTTCTCCAGCAGCAGGCGCCTGATCTTGTCCATGTCGACGGCACCCTTCACGCCGAGCAGGGCTTCCGGGTTCAGCCGGCCGAGGATCAGGTTGGCGTCGGTGATGGTCGGCTCGGTGCCGCCGCGCCCGTAGCAGATCGGGCCCGGATTGGCGCCGGCGCTCCTCGGGCCCGACGCGCAGCATGCCGTCTTCGCCGATGAAGGCGATGGAACCGCCGCCCGCGCCGATGGTATGCACGTCCACCATCGGCACGTGCACCGGCATGGCGTATTCGAGCTCCAGCTCCGAGGACACTTCCGGCACGCCGTCGCGGATCAGGCCGACGTCGGTAGAGGTGCCGCCCATGTCGTAGGTGATGGCGTTGGGGAAACCGGCGGCGACGGCGGAGTAGGCGGCGGCAATTACGCCAGACGCGGGTCCCGACATGACGGTGTTGACCGCGGTTTCGGCCACGATCGCCGAGGACACGGTGCCGCCGTTGCCTTGCATCACCAGCAGGTCTTTGGTGAAGCCGCGGCGCTTGAGCTCGGTGCGCAGGCGCTCGAGGTAGCGGTCGAGCACCGGCTGCACGCTGGCGTTGACCGCGGCGGTGACGCCGCGCTCGTACTCGCGGTACTCAGAGAGCAGGGTGTGGCCGGCGGTGATGTAGCGGTTCGGCCAGGACTCGCGCGCAATCTCGAGCGCGCGCCGCTCGTGCGCCGGGTTGATGTAGCTGTGCAGGAAGTGGATCACCAGCGATTCGCAGCCCGCGTCGATGAGCCGCCGCACCGCGTCCGCGCACCGCTGCTTCGTCCAGTGGAATCACCGGCAGCCCCTCGGCGTCCATGCGCTCGGGCACTTCGAGGCGCAGCTCGCGCGGGATCAGCGGCTCGAACCAGCCGGTGAGGCCGTAAGGCCGCGGCCGCGTGCGGCGGCCGAGCTCCAGCACGTCGCGAAAGCCCCTGGTGGTGATGAGGCCGGTCTTCGCCAGCTTCCTCTCCAGCAGCGCATTGGTGGTGGTGGTGGTGCCGTGCACGATGAGCGCCAGCTCCCCGAGCACGAGCTTCGCCTCGTCCAGCGCGGCGAGCACGCCGTAGGCCTGGTTCTCCGGCGTGGTCGGCACCTTGGCGAGGCGCACCGCGCCGCTCGCCGTGTCCAGCGCGATCAGGTCGGTGAAGGTGCCGCCGACGTCGATGCCCGCGATCCAGCTCATACCTGCTGGTACTCCTCTTCGATCTCATCCAGCGTGCCGGCGCGGCGCACGTGGCCTTTCTCGATGACGTAGGCGCGATCGGCGACCTGCCGCGCGAAATGCAGATTCTGCTCGCACAGGAGCACGGTGAGGCCCTGCGTCTTCAGCTCGCGGATGGTGCGCGCCATCTGCTCCACGATCACCGGCGCGAGCCCCTCGGAGGGCTCGTCCAGCAGGATCGCGCGCGGGTTGCCCATCAGCGTGCGCGCGATGGTGAGCATCTGCTGCTCGCCGCCGGACATGCGCCCGCCGAGGCGCTGCGGCATGCGGCCGAGGTTCGGAAACAGCTCGTAGAGCTTCGCGGGCGTCCAGCGCGGCGCGCCCGCGCGCGGCGGCTGGCGGCCGACTTCGAGGTTCTCCGCCACCGTGAGGTCGGTGAAGATGCGCCGGTCCTCCGGCACGTAGCCCAGGCCAAGGCGCGCGATCTGGTAGGGCTGCAGCCGGTCGATCCTGCGGCCATCGAAGCGGATCTCGCCGGACTGCGGCCGCAACAGGCCCATGATCGACTTCAGCGTGGTGGATTTTCCCGCCCCGTTCCTGCCCAGGAGCACCGACACCTCGCCCGTGCGCGCCTGCAGCTCGAGGTCGAACAGCACGCGCGCGCGGCCGTAGGCGGCATTCGAGCCCGGAAACTTCAAGCATGGACGCTTCCCAGGTACACCTCGCGCACCCGCGCGTCCGCGCGCACCGCTTCGGGCCTGCCCTCGGCGATCAGCTCGCCGCCGGAGAGCACGATGACGCGATCGGCATGCGTGAACACCACGTCCATGTCGTGCTCGGTGAACAGCACCGCGATGCCGCCGCTCCTGGCGAGTTCGCCGGCGAGCTGCATCAGCTCGTTGCGCTCGCGCGGCGCCATGCCGGCGGTGGGCTCGTCCATCAGCAGCAGGCGCGGCTGGCTGGCGAGCGCCACGGCGAGCTCGACGCGCTTCAGGTCGCCGTAGGCGAGCACCGCGCAGGGGCGCTCGGCCTGCTCGAGCATGCCGACGCGCGCGAGCAGCGCGTTGGCTTCGTCCACATGGCAGCGCGTCGCGAGCGAGGCGAGCGACCACAGGCGCCGGTGATGCGAGAGCAGGGCCATCTGCACGTTCTCGCGCACCGACATCGAGCCGAAGGTGGCGGTGATCTGGAAGGTGCGCCCGACGCCCAGGCGCCAGATGCTCGCGCGGCGCGAGGCCGGCGAGGCTTGCGCCCTCGAACTCGATCGTGCCGGCATCGGGCGCGACCTGGCCGTTCAGCATGTTGAAGCAGGTGGTCTTGCCGGCGCCGTTCGGCCCGATCATCGCCAGCAGCTCGCCCGCGGCGACCGAGAAGCTGACGTCGCGCACGGCCTGCACGCCGCCGTAGGCCTTCGACAGACCGCGCACCGCGAGCACCGTCATCGGGCGAACCTCTCGCGCAGGAATCCGGTCACGCCCTGCGGGAACGCGAGCACCAGCAGCAGGATCACGCCGCCGATCACCGCGCGCCAGTAGTCGATGCCGCGCGCGACCGCGTCCTGCAGCCAGATGAACAGCGCCGCGCCCCATAGCGGCCCGGTGAGCGTCTGGATGCCGCCGAGCAGCACCATCACCAGGCCGTCGACCGAGCGCGACACCGAGAGCGCTTCGGGGGAAATGGATCCCTTGGAAAACGCGAACAGGGCGCCGGCGAGGCCCGCGAACAGGCCGGCGAAGGTGAATGCCGCCCATTGCAGCGCGCGCACGTCGATGCCGATGGCGTCCGCGCGCAGCGGCGAGTCGCGCCCGGCGCGCACCGCGTAGCCGAACGGCGAGTAGAGCACGCGCCAGAGCAGGGCGATGCCGCCCACGCAGGCCGCCAGCGTCAGGTAGTAGTAGGCGGTCTTGCTGGACAGCCAGGCCGACGGCCAGATGCCGACGATGCCGTTGGAGCCGCCGGTGAACGCGTCCCACTGGAAGATGACGGACCAGGCGATCTGCGCGAAGGCGAGCGTGAGCATCGCGAGATAGACGCCCGAGAGGCGCACGCAGAACCAGCCGAAGACGAGCGCGCCGAGCGCGGCCAGCCAGGGCGCCGCTGCGAGCGCCGCTTCCATCGGCACGCCGCCCTTGTGCACGAGCAGGCCTGCGCCGTAGGCGCCGAGGCCGAAATAGGCGGCGTGGCCGAAGGAATGCAGTCCGCCCGGCCCCATGATGAAGTGCAGGCTGACCGCGAAGAGCGCGAACAGCAGCATGTCGGTGAGCAGCACCAGCGTGTAGCCGGTCTGCACCGCGGGCACCAGCGCCAGGCCGAAGGCGACCGCGGCGAGCGCGGCGAGCGATGCGCGCGAAGGCAGGACCAGCGGAGGCTCCAGGGCTCCCGCGCCGCGTGCCTGCGCCGGCATCCTGCCGAGAAGCCCCCAGGGCCGCAGCACCAGCACCACCGCCATGACGATGAACTCCACCACCAGCGTGATCTTCGAGTAGCCCAGGCCGATGCAGAACGACTTGATCTCGGCGATCAGCAGCGCGGCGAGGAAGGCGCCGGGGATCGAGCCCAGTCCGCCCACCACCACCACCACGAAGGCGTCGGAGATGATCTGCAGGTCGATGACGAGCGTCGCCGGCTCGCGCGGGATCTGCACCGCGCCGCCCAGCCCGGCGAGCAGCGCGCCAAGCGCGAACACGCTGGTGAAGAGCCATCTCTGGTTGACGCCCAGCGCGCCGGCCATTTCGCGGTCCTGCGTGGCCGCGCGCACCAGGGTGCCCCAGCGCGTGCGCGTGAGAAGCGAACCACAGCGCGCCCAGCACCAGGGGACCGAAGAGGATCAGGAACAGGTCGTACTCCGGGAATTGCCGCCCGGCGATGGCGACGGCATCGGTGAGCCCCGGCGCGCGCGGCCCGAGAATGTCCTCCGGCCCCCAGGCCCACAGCGTGAAATCCTTGATCACCAGGACCAGCGCGAAGGTGGCGAGCAGCTGCAGCAGCTCGGGCGCGCCGTACAGCCGGCGCAGCAGCAGCGCTTCCACGAGGGCGCCGAAGGCGGCCACCGCGAGCGCCGCAAGCGGCACGCTCATCCAGAAACCGAGCATCGGCGCGAGCGCTACCGCCACGTACATGCCCAGCATGAAGAGCGACCCGTGCGCGAAATTGACGATGCGCGTCACGCCGAAGATCAGCGACAGGCCGGCGGCGACGAGGAACAGCGACGAGGCGCTCGCCAGGCCGTTCAGGAACTGGATCAGGATCGAGGAGGCGGTCATGCCAACAAAAAAGGGGGTCCGGCCCCCTTTTTTTGATTCGAGCGCGGGTGTCAGTCCTTGCGCATCGCGCGCACTTCCTCGAACGGCGGCAGGAAATTCGCGCCGTCGGCGAAGCGCCAGTTGACCATCGTGCCGACGCCTTTCTTCTTCGCCAGCTGGCCGACGTAGGCGCCCATGGTGGACTGGTGGTCCAGCGCGCGGTAGACGATCGGCCCGATCGGCGTGTCCATTTCCAGGCCCTTCAGCGCCGCGATCAGCTTCTCCGGATCGGTGCTGCCGGCCTTCTTCACCGCGTTGGCGACCGTATACATCGTCGAGTAGCCCACCACCGAGCCCAGGCGCGGGTAGTCCTTCCACTTCGCCCGGTAGGCGGCGAGGAACTTCTGGTGCGCCGGGCGTCTTGATCTCGCCCAGGGGTAGCCCGTCACCCACCAGCCTTCCGGCGTCTCGTCCTTCAGGGGGTCGAGGTACTCGGGCTCGCCGGCGAGCAGGTTGAACACGGTCATGTTCTTGAACAGGCCGCGCGTGTTGCCCTCGCGCACGAATTTCTGCAGGTCGGCGCCGAAGAGCGAACTGAAGATCGCGTCGGGCTTGGCGTCCATCAGCGCCTGCACCACCGAGCCGGCCTCGATCTTGCCCAGCGCGGGCGCCTGCTCGGCGACGAACTGCGCGCCGGGCTGCGCTTTCGAGAGCAGCTTCTTGAAGGAGGCGGTGGCCGACTGGCCGTACTCGTAGTTCGGATAGACGATGGCCCAGCGCTGCTTCTTCAGCTTGGCGGCTTCCGGCACCAGCATCGCCACCTGCATGTAGGTCGAGGGGCGCAGGCGGAACGTGTAGCGGTTGCCGTTCTCCCACACGATCTTGTCGGTGAGCGGCTCGGCGGCGACGAACACCACCTTCCTCTGGTTGGCGAGGTTGGAGACGGCGAGGCCGATGTGCGAGGCGAAGGTGCCCATCAGCACGCTCGCGTTCTCGCGCGACAGCAATTCCTCGGCGACGCGCACCGCGTCGCCCGGGTTGCCGTTGTCGTCGCGCGAGATCACCTCCAGCTTGCGGCCGTTCACGCCGCCCGCCTTGTTGATCTCCTCCAGCGCGAGCTCCCAGCCCTTCTTGTAGGGCTCGAGGAAGGCGGGGAACACCTTGTAGCTGTTCAGCTCGCCGATCCTGATGGTCTGCGCCTGCGCGCCGAAGGCGGCGCATGCCGCCAGCGCTGCCAATGCCAGTCTGAGCTTCATTGCGTCTCCCTAGATCACGTCGGTGGATTGGATGCGCTTCACGCCGGCCACCTGCATCGCCGCCCAGGCCTTGGCGAGCGAGCCCTGCACGTCGATGCCGCGGCAGGCGTCTTCGATCACCAGCGCCTCGAAACCCTGCTTGCGCGCGTCGAGCGCGCTCCAGCCCACGCAAAAGTCGGTGGCCAGGCCGGCGAAGTACACGCGCTTCAGGCCGCGCTGCTTGAGATAGCCGCCCAGCCCGGTCTGGGTCTTCTTGTCGGCTTCGAGGAAGGCGGAATAGCTGTCCACCTCGCGCCGGTAGCCCTTGCGGATGATGAGCTCCGCGTGCGGGATGTTGAGGTCCTTGTGCAGCGCCGCGCCCTCGGTGCCCTGCACGCAGTGGTCGGGCCACAGCACCTGCGTGCCGTAGCCGAGCTTCATCGTCTCGAACGGCTTCTTGCCGGCGATGCTGCGAGGCGAAGGAGATGTGGTCGGCCGTATGCCAGTCCTGCGTGATCACCACGTGCTTGAACTGCTTCGCGATGCGGTTGATCAGGGGCACGATCACATCGCCTTCCTTCACCGCGAGCGAGCCGCCCGGAGTGAAGCAGTTCTGCACGTCGACCACCACGAACACGTCGCGTGCGCCGATCTTCTGCGCGGGCGCCGCCCAGGCGCCCGCACCCATCAATCCGAATCCCGCTGCCGCAAACAGGAACGATCTGCGCTTCATGGTGACCTCCGCTGTGAGGGAAAGTGTACTTCAGGGACGACTGCCGTTGTCTGGTTCTGCAACGAAAGATAGGCGGCGCGGATGAGGCCGCACGTGCGCATCGCTGCTGCGACCCGGAATCCGGCATCGAGCGCCGAGCGCACGACAGGCAAGGGCAGGGGATCGACTTCCACCGTGACCGGCAATTCGCCGAGGTCGCTGTCTTCCTTCACGTCGCGCGCCGGCAGGCGCCGGATCGCCGGATGGTCCGCGTTGACCGCATTGGCGATCAATGTCGCCGCTGCGTCCGCCGCGGCCCCGCAGTCCGCGACGACCGTGACCGCGTCGGCGATGCCGAGCGATTGCGAGCGTCCGCGCCAGCCCGAGGTGGCGATGCCGCAGGGCTCCTCCAGCCGGATCGTGGCGTCGACCATCGGCCGCTGCGGATTGTTGACGATGCCCGCATCGAAAGTCTCGCCGCGAGGCAGGTGCAGCGCGATGTCGCCGCCGTTGTTGACGTAGGCCTTGCCTGAGGGCTGCATCGCCTCGAGGATCTCGTCCGCCACCGCGCCGGCCACCGCCGCCATCGGCGTGATGAACACCGCCCGGTGCGGCCAGACGGCGGCGATCATTCGCCGCGCGACTACGCCCGCGGGCGAGGGGATAGGCGTCGCCGACCGGAGCGCGCAGGAGCGCCAGCTCCTGCACCAGCTCTTCCAGGACGGTGCCAAAGCGCCTTGCGGCGCGCTCGTACTCGGCCTCGGTGCCGAGGATGACCAGGTCGATCGGCCCGTGCTGCAGATGCAGCCGGCCGTCGCTCAGGCGGCGCGCCATCGCGTGTTCTCCAGGACCTGCTGCACGCTCACCACGTTCTTCATGTGGCCGCCGATGGCGGCGTACTGCGCGAGCGGCAGCGTGAACTCGATCGGCAGGACCAGCGCCGGCGTCGGCACGTAGCCGAAGGACTTGTCCGGCATGGTGAGCACGTCCACCATCACCGTGATGCCGCCGCCCGGCCAGACGTAGACCGGCGCGCCGCCGCAGGTGACGCGGGTGATCAGGTCCTTCACCGAGCGCGTGAGGCGCACGGGGTTTTCGGTGACGCCCGCACGCAGGCTGCCGCCCGCCCCGCCCATGAAGAGCACGCTGCACAAGGCCGGTTCGCAGTTCTCCGCGATGCGCTCCACCACCTTGCGCACCGCTGCGGGCATCGGCGCCTTCTGCGGCTTGAGGCTCTCGTCCAGCACGAACCACTCCGCGTCCTCGCCCGTGGTCGACACCATCAGCAGGCGCATGCCCGGCCAGGCGGTCTTCGGGTCGATCTTCTCGATGATCGAGAGGGGCTCGGTGATGTCGGTGCCGCCCCAGCCCAGGCCCGGCTCCGCCACCTTGAAGTAGCGCCCCGGCGTGGACCTGCGCCCGCGCACGCGGATCCCGGCGGGGCGCATGTCGAGGAAGCGCCCGGCCTGGTGCTCGGTCAGCACGCCGGTGATGTGATCGTCCACCACGATCACTTCGTCGCAATGCCCGTGCCACTGCTGCGCGAAGATGCCGATGGTCGCCGAGCCGCAGCCCACGCGCATGCGCTCCTCGCGCTCGCCGTTGACCACCGGCGCGGCGCCCGCCTGGAGCAGCACGGTCGAGCCGCCGTCGATCTTCACCTCTACGGCCTCCTTGTTGGAGAGCTTGAGCATCGCGTCGCAGGTGACGTTGCCTTCCTTCTTCGAGCCGCCGGTCAGGTGGCGCACGCCGCCCAGCGAGAGCATCTGCGAGCCGTACTCGGCCGTGGTGACGTGGCCGATCTGCTCGCCCGCGACGCGCACCGCCGCCTGCTCGGGGCCGAGGTAGCGGTCGGTGTCGATCTTCACCTTCAGGCCGCAGTAGCTGAAGATGCCTTCGGTCACCACCGTCACCATGTCCACGCCATCGACCTTGGACGAGACGATGAAAGGCGCCGGCTTGTAGTCGGGGTAGGTGGTCGTCGCGCCGACGCCGGTGACGAACGGGGCGCACGAGCTTGCCGTCCCAGGGCTTGCCGGGCTCGAGGAAGGGCACCGCCTTGCCGCCGCGCTCCAGCACCAGCAGCGGATCGAGGCGCACCAGCTTGCCGTCCTGGTTCGCGTAGCGGTCGCAGGCGCCGGCCTGCCCCTTGCGGATGCGGCACAGCACCGGGCAGGCGTCGCAGCGGATCACGTCGCCGGTCAGCGGGGCGGTGCTCTCAGGCGCGTCTTCCGGGTCTCGCATCGAGTTCAGCCTTCAGGCGGTGCGGCAGGACGGGCACCTGGCGCATGCGCACGCCGGTGGCATGGTCGATCGCGCCGAGGATCGCCGGCGCGGTCGGGATCAGTCCGGGCTCGCCCACGCCTTTCGCGCCCGAAGGCCCGAGCGGCTCGGGATCCTCGACCAGGATGCAATCCATGTGCGGCACGTCGCCGATCGTGGGAATCAGGTAGTCGTGCAGGTTCTCGGTCTTGCCCGGCACGTATTCTTCCATCAGCGCGAGCCCGAGGCCCTGCACCGCGCCGCCCTGGATCTGGCCTTCGACCTGGATCGGGTTGAACGCCTTGCCCACGTCGTGCGCCGCGACGATGCGCAGGACCTTCACGGTGCCGAGCGCCTCGTCCACTTCGACCTGCGCGATCTGCGCGGCGAAGGCGTAGGTGGCGTAGGGCATGCCCTGGCCATTGGCGATCGAGCGGCGCTGGTCGGCGGATCGAAGCGGCCTTCGCCCATCAGCACGTCGCCGTTCATGTCGCGCGGCAGGCGCGAGAGGTCCAGGCGGTGCGTGATGCCGTCCTTGCGAAACACGACGAAGTGCCCGTCGAGCTGCAGCCGGTAGCGGCGGTCGAGATACTCATCGGGCGGCGCGCCCGCCGCGGCGAAGATGCGTCGCCGCAGGTCGAGCCCGGCCAGTTCCGCAGCCTTGCCCGAGATGAAGGCCTGGCGCGAGGCCGAGGATCTTGCCGGCGTCCGCCGTGCGATCCGTGTCGCCCATCACCAGCTCGAACTGCGCCATCGGCAGGCCGAGCGCGTCGGCGGCGACCTGCGTCAGCGTGGTGTTCGAGCCCTGGCCGATGTCCACGGCGCCGTTGTAGAACACGAGCCGGCCCTGCGACGAGAGCACGATGCGCAGCGTAGAGGGATTCGCCAGCGCGGTATTGCCGATGCCGTACCACATGCATCCCACGCCCGCGCCGCGGCGCAGGGTGCTGCCTGCCTTCTTCGCCTTGGCGTTGAACGCCTTGCGCCTCCGCCCGCAGGCGCCGCCAATGCGGTTTCAGCTTGTCGAGGCACTGGCCCAGGCCGGCCGAGTGCTCCAGCACCTGGCCGGTGGCGGTCGTGTCGCCGGCCTTGAGCGCGTTCAGGCGGCGGAACTCGAGCCGGTCCATGCCGAGCTTGTCGGCGAGCTCGTCCATCAGGGCTTCGTGCGCGATCGCGCCTTGCGGCACGCCGAAGCCGCGGAACGCGCCCGAGGGGTGGCAGTTGGTGAAGTAAGCGCGCCCGCGCGTGCGCACGTGGCGCACCGAGTAGGGACCGGTGGCGTGGATCGGCACCCGCGTCGCCACTGTCGGGCCCCAGCTCGCGTAGGCGCCGGTATCGAACACCGCGTCCACCTCTACGGCTTGCAGCTTGCCCTTCGGCATCGCAGCCGAAGCGCGCGTGGATGCGCGCCGGGTGGCGCTTGGTGGTCGAGGCCATGCTCTCGGGCCGGTGGTACACGCAAGCCACCGCGCGGCCGGTCAGCCAGGCGCCGAGGGCGATCAAGCGGCTGCACCGACATGTCGAGCTTGCCGCCGAATCCGCCGCCGCAGGCGCTCGGCACGATGCGCACCTGAAGCGGGTCGAGCTTCATGACCCGCGCGACTTCATCCCGGTCCATGTAGGGCGTCTGCGTCGTGACATGGACTTCGAGCCTGCTGTTCACCATGCGCGCCCAGCCGGCTTCCGGTTCGATGTAGGCGTGCTCCACGAACGCGGTCTCGAAGGTCGCTTCCGCGATCGCGGCGCATGCGGGGAAGGTCGCGGTGACGTTGCCGCGCTTGACGCCGCCGTCGAGCAGCAGGTTGCCGATCTTGTCGGCTTGCACCAGCGGGGCGGCTTCCGGCATCGCCGCCGTCCAGTCCCAACACCGGCTGCAGCGGTTGCCAGGCCACCGGGAAACTCGCTTCGTCCAGGGCTTCGATCGCGGCGCGGGTGCCGATCACGGCGGCGACGGCTTCGCCGCGAAAGCGCGCTTCGCCCTCTGCCAGCACCGGCTGGTCCTTGATGTCCGGATAGATGCCGAAGCCGTTGACGGGGACGTCTTTCGCGGTGAGCACGCGATCCAGCGCCGGCCTGCTGCGCGTAGGCGGCGAGATCGCCGAAGGCGAATCTTGCCCGGTGGTGCGGCGAGCGGATGACGCGCAGCCACAGCGCGTCGGCGGGAATCGCGTCCGCGCCGTACTTCTCCGCGCCGGTGAGCTTGGCGATGCCGTCGACCTTGCCGGCCCGCGCGCCGACCGCCTTTCCGGCGGCGGGCGAGGGGGCGAGCGCCGGATGGTTGGCGACGTCGAGCACCGCCTCGATGATCTTCTGGTAACCGGTGCAGCGGCACAGCACGCCGGCGAGCGCGTCCTTGACCTCGGCCTCGTTCGGCTTGCGATTGCGCGAGAGCAGGTCGGCCGCCGCCATCAGCATGCCCGGGGTGCAGATGCCGCATTGCGCCGCGCCGTGGTTCTGGAACGCTACCTGAAGCGGCGCGAGCTTGCCGTTCTTCGCCAGGCCTTCGACCGTGACGACGTCTGCGGTCCTCCACCTGCCCGAGCGCGGTCAGGCAGGCGCAGACCTGGCGCCCGTCGAGCAGCACGGTGCAGGCCCCGCAATCGCCGGCGTTGCAGCCGATCTTGGTGCCGGTCAGGCCCAGTTCGTCGCGCAGCACGTCGGCGAGGCGCGCGACGCGCGGCGCGCGGCTCGCCACCTTGCGCCCGTTGACCGTGAACTGCGTGGTCTCGGTGCCGGCGAGGAATTCGGCGCGCGGGCGGTTCATGCCATCTCCCGCAGCAGGCGCCGCACCAGTTCCAGCGCGGCCTGCTTGCGATAGTCGGCGCTCGCCCGGACATCGGCGATCGGTTCCAGCACGGCCAACTGCGCGGGATTGACCCAGTCGGCGAGCGAAGCGTCGAAGCGCTTGCCCTTCAGCTGCGCTTCGAGCGCGGGAAGGCGCAGCGCCACCGGCGAGCAGGAGCCTACGGCGACGCGCGCGTTGACGCACCTTGCCGGAGCGATGCTCGATCACGGCGCTGGCCATGACGATCGAGATCACCAGGTACTTGCGCGCGCCGAGCTTCAGGAAATGGCTGGCGGCGGCCGTGTCCGGCTTGGGCACCAGCACGGCGGTCACCAGCTCGCCCGGGCGCAGCGCGGTCCTGCGCGGGCCGAGGATGAACTCGTGCAGCGGCAGCTGGCGCACGCCCTTGGTGCTGCCCAGCTCCACCGAGGCGTCCAGCGCCAGGAGCGCCGGGACGCCGTCCGCGGCGGGAGAGGCGTTGCACAGATTGCCGGCGACGGATGCCCGTGTTCTGGATTTGCACGCCGCCGACTTCGCGCGCGGCGAGCTTCAGGCCGTCGAACAGGGGAGGCAGCTTTGCTTCGATGACCTCGGACCAGGTGGTGGCGGCGCCGATGCGCCAATGGCCGCGCTTGGCCGAGATGCCGCGCAGCTCGCGCAGCGCGGTGATGTCGAGGACTTCGGCGGGCAGGGCCCGCGCCACGCGGGAAGGGTAGAAATCGGTGCCGCCCGCCAGCACGGCTCGCGGTGCGCGCGCGAGGATGCGCAGCGCTTCACTGAGTCGGGATGGCCTGGCGTAGCCGGACATGGCCTCTATGCTGCCACGAACTTCTGCAGATCGGCGGCGAAGAGCGAGCTGAAGATCGCGTCCGGCTTGGCGTCCGCCAGCGCCTGCACCACCGCGCCGGCTGAACGTCTGCTGCCGACCCGAAGCAGCCTATCTCCCCTGATATCCGCCTCGTCAATGCCAAGAACCCGGGGGTGTAGATACGTAGAGAGGCTAAACGCCTGATCCTGAAATGCGGATGACAGGCTGACGTAGTCGGGTGTCTAATTGACCACCATTTAGGAACTTCACATTACGTTAGCCCTCACACGCGCGCAGTCTATGCAGAAGCAGCAAGGACTGATCGCGATCCTCGACGCCCTAGGTGCGGCGAACTACAACGACCGCGAGATCTCCCAGTTCTTGCGTTCCCGGGATCGCGTCTTGGAACTGCTGGCAGAAAGCCAATGCGAAAGCGGTGCGAGGCGATATCGAGGAAACCTTCGTAACCACGTTTACGTTCAATGACACGGTGCTTATCGTCTATCGCACGCCAAATGCGCCGGACTTGGACAGAGTCAAGCACTTCTGCTTGTTGCTCAGGAAGTTCGCTGTAGATTCGTTGGCCCAAGGCATCTTGTTCAGAGGCGCAGTCTCGATGGGCAGCTTTTACATCGACGACGATTCGAACACCGTTATGGGTGAGGCAGTCACGGACGCCGCAGCATGGTATGACTCGGCCGACTGGGTGGGCATTAACGCCACCCCGCACGCGAGCCTTCTGATACAGGCAATGCTAGAGCCGAGAGGAACAGACCTGGATCACCTGTTGGTCGACTACCCTGTACCGATCAAGGGCGGACCGGCGATTTCACTGAAGACCGTTAACTGGCCAAAGGCATTCGTCGTTACGGGGCTGACGCCCGTCGCAGCTGGGAAGGATCCGCGCGCCACATGTCTCAATCTCTTGGCAGAGCACCGCGTGCCAAAAGGAACTGAGTCGAAGCATTTCAACTCAATCAAGTTCTTCGATCACTGCTTAGAGCTTTGGAAGAAGCAGCGAAGGGAACAGCGTCGCAAATGAAGGGTGGATATCAAGTGGTCCGTGCAGTGAGGGCTAACCTGCGCATGCACCTGACCGGCTACAGCGGGCTTTGCCCGCTTCCGCGGCAGGTGATGCGGGGCGGTTAAGCTGAAACTCTATCGATCTGCCGCTTCGCGAGTGACCGCTTTTGGCCGGAAGTAGACGGTCGCCAACGGCCGCTTCCGACCCAAAGCGATTGTCGGCGTGGACGAGGGGACGGCAAACAGGTTAGAACGATGAAGTCAGGTTACCTATATGTACTAGTGCACCCGTCCGATCCGGACCTTTACAAGATCGGAGTAACCATCCTTCACCCCGAGAAACGGCTGGCCCAGCACAATCGCCACTACGAGGAATACGCGGGCCGGATCGTCAAAGAGACTAGTCAGAAATGGGAACTCAAGACGTACATTGCCGTCCCTGATCCGTATTGCGCCGAAAGGGCTTTTTGGGGAGCAACGGCCTTTCGCAGAGATGCCGGATCGAGGAGGAATTGAAGTTGAAAGAATGGAATGGGAATTGGTGCAGGCGGGTTTGGACGCAGCAAGGAAAGCGGGGGTACGGCCGCCACCGATGCCGCGAACAAGGCCAGTGCGAAACCGCGAGTGGATACTGGAGCAACTGGAAGGAACCGGGATCACCATGATCGGTCGTTATCGTGGACTAGTTACGGGCATCGAATTCCAGTGTGAGAAGGGTCACGTATTCAAGGAATCAGCAGGCGTAGTCGCGAATCGCAAGTCATGCCCATGTTGTGTGGATTGGAATTGGTTGAGCGGTCCAAGGAGAGGCTTGAGGAAGCCGATTAGCTAGGCAACATGACGCACAGCCTTGGAGCTTGATCTATGGGCCGACCAATAGGGAATCTCGCGCAAGCGGTAAATCTGACGGAGAAGCATCTCCAGGGTATTGGAGAGGTTGCTGTCAGATCGGCCGATTAGAAGAAAACCTTAAGGAAATTATTTGGGAATTGGCAAACATAAGACAGATGAGCGCGCTCGCGATTACGGCGCACATAAACGAAAGCAATTTAGTGAACATCGCCAAGGCTCTCGTTGACCTCTTAGTTGCCGGCCCAGAGAAGAAGTTGGCAGAAGAGATGGAAGCCCATTTGAACCACATTATTGGTGAGGTCTACCCCAAAAGAAACGATATGGTTCATTCGACATTCGGATATGCGGCCGAAGGGAAAACCGAAATACTGCCGATCAGAGCACGAGGGAAATTGAAGTTCGGTCCTCGGAAAGCGTTTTCGGCAGATGACATTTTTGCTATCGCTCGAGAAATCTATGATGCGAATGAGAAGTTGTATAGGTATCTGGTCAGGCTCAAAGAGCTAATACCTACTTGGCGGCATATAGCGAAGTCATAGCTGTAAGCGTCCGCTTCTGGCCGGTAAACGACCGCCCAGCAAGACGGCCGCCCCCGGCGCAATCGCTACACCTCGGTTTGCTCGGCCATCTCCAGGGCGTCGTCCACCTCGATGCCCAGAGTACCGCACCGTGCTCTCCAGTTTGGTGTGGCCCAGCAGCAGCTGGACGGCTCTGAGGTTCTTCGTGCGCCGGTAGATCAAGGACGCCTTGGTGCGCCGCAGCGAGTGCGTGCCGTAGGCGGCCGGGTCCAGGCCGATCTCGCGCACCCACCCGTCGACGATCCGCGCGTACTGCCGGGTCGACAGGTGCGGTGATCCGTGCACCCGGCTGGGAAACAGAAAGTCCTCCGACTTGAGACGGGCGCGATCGATCCACTTCGCCACCGCCTCCCGGGTCTGCTCCGTGATCTCGAACTGAACGGGCCGCTGGGTCTTCTGCTGCATGACGATCGTCCGAGCCGCGACACGCTCACCATGCGCTACGTCGCGCACCCGCAGCCTCACCAGGTCACACGCCCTCAGCTTGCTGTCGATGGCCAAGTCGAACAGGGCGAGATCGCGAATGCGGTTGGCGATCTGCAGCCGTATGCGGATGGCCCAGATGTCCTTGAGCTTGAACGGGGACTTCTGCCCGACGAGCTTGCCTTTGTTCCAGGGCCCCGCGGCTGCGTGGCAACTGGACTGTTCCATGATCGGCTCCTCTTTGGTGGAAGGGAGCCAAACTCTGGACCGCTACCCGAGGGTCGCTAACCGACCCGAAGCGGTGATTCACGGATGTCCGCTTCCCGGGCGCTTCACCTATCTCTTGATGTGCTTCGCCTCAACTTGGCCATGTACGGCGCGGGTGCTTCTACTACTTTCTGTCGCGCGGCGGAAAGGGATCATGGCCTTTGGGCACCGTGTCGGAGTCTCGGAAACGGCCGTGTCGGTCTTGGATGCGAACCTCGCCGCCGCCAAGGTCCCGCACGGTGTTCTTGGCGGCCTGTTCTGCGGCGCTCTGTTTGCGGTGAACACTTTCCGGCGTGGCAACGCCGCCTTGCTCGCCGCCCAGCCTTTGCCGTGCTTGACGACATAACGGTCACGGTTGCTCATATTCGAGGTCTCCTGAGATTGGAAACAGCGCTCGCTTAGCTCGAAAGGCTCTTGCGTACAATTGTTCAGCAGCGCCTCGGCATCGTCGATCTTCTTCTCAGGATTCGGGATCGCCCTTCAGCTCGGCGAGCGCCGTCCAGGGAACGCGCTTCATCGACTCGATCGCGGCGTCAAGGTCGCCGGCAAGCCCGGCCTGTCTTTCTTGCCGCCGGCGCGACGCGCAGCATCGCGGAAGTCCGAGATCGCCCTCCCTGGACAGGAAATGCTCCCGCGCGACGGGATCGGGCAGGATCGCGCGCAGCTTGCGCAGGTCCTTCGAATTGGTGATGCGTTTCTGGTTGACCTTCTGCACGACCGCGTCGATGACGCTCGGGCGTCAGCAGCTTCTTGCTGACGCCCATCAGCTCGCGCGCCCACGTGATGGCGCCGCCGGGATCGCGCAGGCCGGTGAACCGCTCGGACAGCTCGAAGATCTCGACCAGCTTGTCGAGTTCGCGGACGGAGATGCCGAGGATGTTCGCGGCGCTCGCCCGCCCGACGAGATCGACGAGCCGGTACGCGACCATTTCCTTTTCGCGGGCGTCCCACTCCTTGCGCTGGCGGTGGATGTAAATCCACACGCGCAGCCGCTCGTCGTCGGTCAGCGTGCGGTCGGTGACCTCGACGGGGATCTGCCGGTACTGCTCGCGCCCCTGCCGGACGAGGACGCCGGAATTCGTCCAGCGGCGCTCGCCGTCGATGATGCGGAACTTGCCGGCAGGTCCGGGTGCGGCTCGACCAGCAGCGGCTCGAAGAGGCCCTCGTTCGCTTCGATCTGCCGCTGCAGCTCGTCGTCTTCCTTCGGGCCAAGGCGCGGCTGCCGCTCGTTCGGCACCACGTCGTCGATGTCGACCTTCGTGCGGTAGGTGCGCAGGATGGTCGGCCGAGCCGCCGCTCCTGCAGGCCGATGATCCGGCGGCCTCGGTCGCCGGTGCGTGTCA
This sequence comes from uncultured beta proteobacterium, assembly GCA_963782655.1. Lineage (GTDB taxonomy): Bacteria > Pseudomonadota > Gammaproteobacteria > Burkholderiales > SG8-39 > JAABQT01. The sequence goes on from CAWALA010000011.1 coordinate 103,606, forward strand.
GGTTGGTCATCGTCATGGTCCGCGGCCGTCATCGGTGCCGATGATCGAGTCGATCTCGTTGTCGAGCTTCGGCCTTCACCTTCTGGATCGATTTCAGCAGCGTGCCCTCCTTCTTCCAGTGCGCCTCGTGCGCCTTCATCTCCTTCACCTGGAGCTCCAGCAGCGCGTCGCGTGCGAGTCGATGCGTCCAGCAGGTGGGCACAGCGCGGGAGGTGATGATAGTCGAAGAGCGCGGCCATCTTCTTCGCACGCTCCGACTTGCTGAGCCGCAGCGCATGGACCTGCACGATGTGCCTGCGGATGATCTGCGCGATCGCGACGGCACGGGCAGGATTCACGATGATGACGTTATCGCGGAGGTCGACTTGCTTCGCGCCTCGGGAACTTGCGACGTCGACAGGATGGCGTAGTCCGCCTTCGCGGCCGTCTGATCCTGGACCAGCTTGGTGACGATAGTCGTCGCGCCAGGCGGTGCTGTTCTTGCTGTCGTAGATGATCGTTCCGCACTCGCGGCCGTTGTGGATGACCGTATGGAGAATGTCCGCGCCGGACACGCCTTTGCCGACGCGGTCGATGCGGTCGCCCTCGAATTCGGCCCTCAGCGCGTCGAAGAGCTTGACCTCGGCGCCTTCGCCGAGCTCGTCGGCGGTCTTTTTCTCAAGCTGCCGCGTCAAGGCTTCGAGCTTGCCGGTGAGCTTCTGCGTTTCCTCGGCGTACCGTGCCTTCTCGGCGTTGAGGGCGTCGGTCTTGTCCTTGTCCATGGCGTCACGCGCTTCCTGCACGCGGTCGCTGATGGCCTTGTCGTGCTCGGCCTTGAGCGTTGTGAGCTCGGTCAGCGCTCCCCTCGCTGCGGTTTCCGCCTCTACCTTGGTACGCTCCGTGGCGGTGAGCTTTTCCTGCAAGGTGGCGTCGGCTTCGGCCTTGCCGGTCGCACGCGCTGCGGCTTCCTTGATCGCGGATTCGTCGATGACTTTCTTTACCGCAGCAGCGCTGTCCTGCCGCACCTTCTGACTCGCGGCTGCAGCTGCCGCTTCGACCTGCGCCCTTTCGCTGCAATCAGCCTCTCGGCGGCTGCTTCGCGGTCGCTCAGCGCGGCAACACGAGCACGGACGGCCTCGGCCTTATCGTTGGGAATCGGCTGGTCGCAAACCGGGCAGGTTTCGCCGAGGGCGTGGACGTGCGGATCAGAAGGCTGGCGCAGGACGGGCTGGGGGGAGGCCATAAACGCTCCAGTGTGCTGTGGACGGATTAATTAGGTCCTATTTTCTCCTAAATAGTCCAGTTGTCAAGTCCTGGGTATGCGGTCGCGGGGCTGGCTCAACGTAACACCTTGATTTTTGGACGTGTGGAAGGTGACCACGCACGCCAGCTCTAAGAGGCGGCGCAAGTGAAATCGAACAATGGCTTCTGCCTCGCCGTAATTCTGGCGATGCTCTCCAAAGAATTTCGCCGCTAGGCTGTAGCCGGCAACCTACCCGTGAAATGTCCCCTCCTGGCCGGAAGCGGAAGCTTCAGGCTATGACACTAGCTCAAGCCGCCTTGCGCTCAGCGGGCGGCGGCAGCTGCTTAGGCAGCGACCAATCCAGAGGGCGGTGAGTTTTTCCTGGACTCCGTTCTGCGCCAGCCGCTGGGCGAGGGCGCCGAAGTCGACCTGGTCGAGAGGCTGGTCCTGGTTGAAGCAGGAGAAGACGTAGGTGGTCTTGCCGGTCTGCGGGTCGACGTGGGGCTGCAGGCACTGGGCGCAGATTTCTTTCATCATGCACTGCATCGGGCTGTTGATCGAGCCGATCGCCCGGTGGGTCGGCTTCAGGTATTGCTGCAGGACGCCATGCCGCGCGGCGGCGACCGCGGCCATCATCTGGTCGGAGCCGATGGCGATGATGCGGTCGGTGGCGCTGAACGCAATTGCCTGGGCACCGAAGCGCCGGAGGCGTAGGCGTGCATGGCCTGGACGATGTTGCCGGTGAAGCCGCGGTCCTGCGGGCGGCGCGGAGTAAAGCCGGGCGCCTCGTCGCAGCACCAGACGACGACGTCGGAGGCGGCCTCGATGTCCTCGATGCGGTAGCGGTCGCCGAGGTGCTTGTAGCCGGCGAAGTAGACGACCTTGGAGCCGGCGGCGCGGATCGCCCGGCCGATCGAGAAGAGCACCGCGTTGCCAAGGCCCCCACCGGCGAGCACGACGTTTTCGCCGTGCGGGAATCTCGGTAGGGGTGCCGGTCGGGCCCATCAGGATGACAGGCTCGCCCGGCTGAAGGTAGGCGAGCAGGTCGGCCGAGCCGCCCATCTCCAAAGCGATCACGGAAATGAGTCCCTTGTCGCGATCCACCCAGGCTCCGGTCAACGCGAGGCCTTCCATGGCGAGCGTGGTGCCGGGCACGTGCAGCGCGAAGGCCTCGAAGTTCTGCATGCGGTAGAACTGGCCGGGCCGGAAGCGCCGCGCGGCGACCGGCGCGCGCAGCACGACCTCGATGATGGCGGGCGTAAGGCGCCGCACCTCGTGCACCACCGCGCGCAGGTCGCGATTCAGGCGGGCGAGGAAGGCCGCGTCGTCCAGCGCGGAGGAAGGTTTCCTGCCTGCAAGCACACGGCTCACGACGGGAAACCCCTGCTTCGCGCTGCCCATCGCCTTCACCACGTTGCCGAAGTAGGACGGGTGCAGGTCGCCGAAGAAGCTCATGAAACGGCCGTCCGCATAGCGGTGCAGCAGCACCTCGGGGCGCGCGGGCTTGGAGGTGTGGCGCTCAGGTCTCAACCGGGGCGCCGGACTCGTCGCAGGCGAGGAAGTATTTGCCGTCGAGCGCGAGGCTCACGCCTTCCTCGCGCGCCAGCACCGTGTTGGGCTGGGTGCCGGCGGCGATGAGAACTGATTTTGCTTTCAGTTCAATCCCTCCTGAAAACTTGACGGCAGAGGCGTGGCCGTACTTGTCCACCTCGATGCGCTCGGGCGTCAGGCCCTCGGCGAACACGATGCCTTCCTCGAGCGCCTTGCCGACTTCCTCGTGGTTGAGGGTGTAGGAGGGGCTGTCGACCATGCGGCGCCGATAGGCGATGGTGGCTCCGCCCCACGATTTCAACAATTCCAGTCTCTGCGCAGGGCTGGCGGCGCGCAGCGCTTTTGCGTGCGCGATGAACTCCTCGGCGATCTCGCGCTCCTCGGGGCTCCACTCGGGCTTCTCCTCGAGCGCCTCGCAGCGCGCGAGGAACTTCTCCACCTGCACCGCGTAGTAGGCGAGCGACTCGGTCGCGGTGTCGATCGCCGTCAGGCCGCCGCCGATCACCACGATCGGGAGGCGAATCTGCAGGTTGGCGATCGACTCGCGCTTGGCGGCGCCGGTGAGCTGCAGCGCCATCAGGAAGTCGGACGCGGCGCGCACGCCGCGCGCGAAGCCGTTCGGGATCGTCTCGAGCACCGTAGGCCGGCCGGCGCCGGCGCACAGCGCGATGTGGTCGAAGCCGCCGGCGAAGGCCTCGTCGATGCTGAGCGTGCCGCCAAAGCGCACGCCGCCGAACATGACGAACTGCCGCCGCCGCTCGAGCAGCAGGCGGATGATCTTGAGGAAGTTCTTGTCCCAGCGCACCGTGATGCCGTACTCGGCGACGCCGCCGAAGCCCGCCATGACGCGCTCGTCCAGCGGCTCGCGCAGCTCGGAGATATCCTTGATCGGAGCAAACCCGACCTGGTTGCCCAGGGGATCCACGCCTGAGATCGCCGCCTCCAGCGGCTCGATCTTCAGGCCGTCGACGCCGACCACGGTGTGGCCGTCGTTCATCAGGTGGTGCGCCAGGGTGAAGCCGGCCGGGCCCGAGACCCACCACCAGCACCCTGCGGCCGCTCGGCGGCCTGGGATAGGGCCGGCGCAGGTTGAACGGGTTCCAGCGCGTGAGCAGCGAGTAGATCTCGAAGCCCCAGGGCAGCTCCAGCACGTCCTTCAACGTGCGCGTCTCGGCCTGCGGGATGTTGACCGGCTCCTGCTTCTGGTAGATGCAGGACTTCATGCAGTCGTTGCAGATGCGGTGCCCCGTGGCGGCGACCATCGGGTTGTCCACCGCGATGAGGCCGAGCGCCGCCAGCGGCTCGCCGCGCGCCTTCACCAGGTGGAACTCGGAAATCTTTTCCTCGAGCGGGCAGCCGGCGAGCGGCACGCCGAACACGGTCTTCTTGAAACCTGCGGCTGGCGCCTTCTCCTTGAGTCCCTTGGAGCAGGAATCCTTGCCCTGCTCGTGGCACCAGATGCAGTAGTTCGCCTCGTCCAGCGCGCCAACGAGGTCGGTGCCGGCGTCGGTGAGCTGGAAGCCGTTGCGAGGGCGCAGTTCCGTGTGCACCGGGATCAGGCGCATGTAATCGAGCTTGTGCGGAGTCTTGAACAGCACTCCGTGCCGGTGCTTCGCCTTGCCCGCAGGCGTCGTCGTGGCCCAGGCCGCGTAGCGCGCCGCCCGCTCGAGCTGGTCGGCGTTCGCCGCCTCGTCCTTCAGCCAATCCGTGATTTGCCTGGCGAATTCGAGTTCGGTGGAAAAGTCGTATCCGTCCGCTGTAGCGTCTTCGGGCTTCACCTTGTGCAGGGCGCGCCGCTGCACGAACTGCCGTTTCACCGAGTAGAGCGGGGCGAGTTCGTGGTGCTGCGCCGCGAGCGCCTGCGCCTCGGCCTCGATGCCGAACAGCCGCGCGAGGAAGTCCTCCAGGTGCGGCGCGAGCGCGATCAGGAGCTCGGACTCGTCCTTTGCGGCCGGCGGCGCTCTCGCGGGCCGCCAGCAGCGTGTCGCGCAGCCCGGTGTCGGCCTCTCCCAGGAATTTCAGGAACGCGGCATCGACGCGCGCGAGACCGTCGCGTGCATACAGATCCTCGAAGGAAAGATTGAAGCGCAGGTGCAGCATCGGCGGTTGCGTGAATTATAATCGCGCCTCTCTACGCACCGAGGTTCATATGCTTATCAAGAACAGCGTCTTCCTGGTCACCGGCGGCGCCTCCGGCCTGGGCGAAGCCACCGCGCGCATGGCCGCCGAGAACGGCGGCAAGGTGGTGATCGCCGACCTGCAGGCCGACCTGGGCGAGAAGCTCGCCAAGGAGATTGGCGGCCGCTTCGCGAAATGCGACGTGACCTCGGAGGCCGACGGCAAGGCGGCGGTGGCGCTCGCGGTGAAGGAGTTCGGCGGCATTCACGTGCTGGTGAACTGCGCCGGCATCGCCATCGCCGAGCGCACCCTGGGCAAGGAAGCGCCGCACGACCTCGCGCGCTTCGCGCGCGTGATCAACATCAACCTGGTTGGCACGTTCAACATGATCCGCCTCGCCGCCGACGCGATGGCGAAGGCGGGTCCGAACGCCGCCGGCGAGCGCGGCGTGATCATCAACACGGCTTCGGTCGCCGCCTTCGACGGGCAGATCGGGCAGGTCGCCTATTCCGCCTCGAAAGGCGGGGTCGTCGGGATGACGCTGCCGATCGCGCGCGACCTGTCGCGCAGCGGCATCCGCGTGTGCACCATCGCGCCGGGCCTGTTCGAAACGCCGATGATGAAAGGGCTGCCGAAGGAAGCGCAGGAGTCCCTGGGCAAGCAGGTGCCGTTCCCCTCGCGCCTCGGCCGGCCGGCGGAATACGCGCAGCTCGCGCGCGCCATCATCGAGAACGAAATGATGAACGGCGAGACCATCCGCCTGGACGGCGCCATCCGCATGGCGCCGAAGTGAGTCAGCGCGCCGAAGGCGGGAGCGGCTGCTCCCGGAATCCGGTCTTGTATTGCCGGGAGCGCTCGACGTAGTCGGCCGCAATCTTCAGGAGGTTCTCGCGCTCCTGCGGGCTCAGTTCACGCACGATCTTGCCCGGAGAGCCGACCACCAGCACGCCTTCCGGGATTTCCTTGCCTTCCGGGATCAGCGTGTTGGCGCCGACGAGCGAACCCCTGCCGATGCGCGCGCCATTCATCACCACGCTGTTGATGCCAATGAGACTCCCGTCGCCCACCGTGCAGCCGTGCAGCATGACCTTGTGGCCGATGGTGACGCTCTTGCCCAGCGTCAGGGGGAAGCCCGGGTCCACGTGCAGCACCGATCCGTCCTGCACGTTGGTCGCCTCGCCGATGCGCACCACGTCGTTCTCGGCGCGGATCACCACCTTGAACCAGATGTTGGCGTCGGCCTCCAGCGTGATGGCGCCGACCAGGGTCGCGTCGTGGGCGATGTAATGGTGGGCGCCGCGCAGCTCGACGCGCTTGTCGCCGATGGAATAGAGGGGCATGAGTCGCCGCTATGATACCGGTTGGAGTTCCCTGGTGAGAGTCGCAGTCCTCGGTGCAGGCGTGATCGGCGTGGCGAGCGCGTGGTATCTGGCGCGCGCGGGCCACGAAGTGACGCTGGTGGACCGCCAGCCGGAGGCGGGCATGGAGACCTCGTTCGCCAACGGCGGCCAGATTTCCGCGGGCCACGCCGAGCCCTGGGCCAAGCCCTCGGTGGTGCCGAAGGTGCTCAGGTGGCTCGGCCGGGAAGATGCGCCGCTCCTGTTCCGGCCGCGTGCGGATCTTGCGCAATGGATGTGGGGACTGCGCTTCGCGTTCGAATGCATCCCGGGACGCTTCGAACGCAACAGGCGGCAGCTCGCCGGGCTCGCGTCCTACAGCCGCGACAGTCTGATCGAACTGCGCGCCGAAACAGGCCTCCAATACCACCAACTGAGCAGGGGCATCCTGCGCTTCTGCACCGAGCGGGCCGATTTCGATGCGCACGCCGCGCATGGCGAGACCAGGACGGCGGCGCAATGCCTTGCGATCGAACCTGCGCTGCGCGATGCCACGACGCCGGTCCTCGGCGGCGTGTACACGCCAGAGGACGAGTCGGGCGACGCGCACGAGTTCACGCTGCAGCTGGCGCAACGGGCCGAGGCGCTCGGCGTGCGCTTCCTGCGCGGCACCACGATCGAGGGCCTGGAAATCGCCGGCGGGCGCGTCGTCGCCGCCCGGGCGGGAGGACGGCGGCTCGAGGCGGACGCCTTCGTCGTTTCACTCGGCAGCTACAGCCCGCTGCTGCTGGCGCATCTCGGCATCTCGATCCCGGTATACCCGCTGAAGGGCTACTCGATCACCATTGCGCTCTCGCCGCAGGCAGCCGCAAGCGCGCCGACCGTGAGCCTGACCGATGAAGCGCACAAGCTGGTGATTTCCCGGCTCGGCGACCGCCTGCGCTGCGCGGGCACTGCGGAATTGACCGGCTACGATACGTCCGTCAACGAGGCGCGCTGCGCGGCGATCCTGAAACGCATCGAACAGCTGTTTCCGGCGCTGGCCGGGGCGGGAGATGTGCAACGTTGGGCGGGCTTGCGTCCCGCTACGCCGAACAACGTGCCGGTGATCGGGCGCACGCGATTCGAGAACCTCTACCTGAACACCGGCCACGGCACGCTCGGGTGGACTCTCGCCGCAGGTTCCGGCCGCGCGCTGGCCGACCTGGTGTCCGGCCGCCAGCCCGAAGTGGACTTCAGGTTCCGCTAGCCGAATGAAGCCCAGCGAATCGCTGTTCTACGATGTGCGCGGCCTGCGCTATCACGTGCGGCGTTGGCCGGGCGATGCCGCGCGCCGCATGGTGCTGCTGCACGGCTGGATGGACGTGTCCGCCTCGTTCCAGTTCCTGGTGGACGCGCTGGCGCAGGATTGGGACGTCTACGCCCCGGACTGGCGCGGCTACGGGCTCACCGACTGGGGCAAGTCGGACTGCTACTGGTTCCCGGATTACATCGCCGACCTGGACCTGCTGCTGGAACGCATCCAGGCGGACGCGCCGGTGAACCTCGTCGGGCACAGCCTCGGCGGCAACGTCGCAGCCCTCTACGCGGGCGTGCGCCCCGCGCGCATCAGGCGGCTGGTGAACCTCGAGGGCTTCGGCATGGCGGCGACGCAGCCCGACCAGGCCCCCAAGCGCTACGCGCTCTGGCTCGACGAGCTGCACCAGAACAGCGGCTTTCGGCCGTACCCCGACTTCGGCGCGCTGGCCGACCGGCTGCAGAAGAACAATCCGCGCCTCGCGCGCGCACCGCGCGGAGTTCCTGGCGCGGCACTGGGGACGCGAGATGCCGGACGGGCGCGTCCTGCTGCGCGGCGATCCGGCCCACAAGATCATCAATCCCGTGCTCTACCGCTTCGAGGAAACGCGCGCCTGCTGGGCGCAGGTGACCGCGCCGGTGCTCTGGGTGGATGCGGCGGAGTCGGAGACGCTCAAGCGCGTCGGCCTGAGCACCGAGCAATACGCCGAGCGCCGCGCGGCATTCAGCAGCCTGCGCTACGTAACGGTGCACAATGCGGGTCACATGCTGCACCACGACCAGCCCGAAGCAGGTGGCGCACCTGATCGAGGAATTCCTCTCGCCGTGAACATCGACCTGCACTGCCACTCCAACGTGTCGGACGGGGCGCTGCCGCCCGCCGAGGTCGCGCGCCGCGCGGCCGCGCAACGGCGTGGAGGTCTGGGCGCTCACCGACCACGACGAGCTGGGCGGGCTGGCCGAAGCGCGCGAGGCGGCGCTTGCGGCAGGCATGCGCTTCGTCGACGGCGTGGAAATCTCCGTCACCTGGCGCGGCAGCACGATCCACGTCGTCGGGCTGCGCATCGATCCCGGCAACGAGGCGCTGGCGGCGGGGCTCGTCAGCGTGCGCGGCGGGCGGCTGGAGCGCGCGAAGCGTATCGCGCGGGAACTGGAGGAGGCGGGGATCGACGGCGCCCTCGAAGGGGCGTTGCGCCTCGCGGAGAACCCGGCGTTGGTCGGGCGCACCCACTTCGCGCGCTTCCTCGCGGAAGTTGGCGAGGTCGCCGACACGCGGGACGCATTCCGCAGGTTCCTGGTGCCCGGCAAGCCGGGCTACGTTCCGCACCAATGGGCGGCGCTGGTCGACGCCGTGCGCTGGATACGCGGTGCGGGCGGCCAGGCGGTGCTGGCGCATCCCGGGCCGCTACGGCCTGTCGGCCGGATCGATGGACGCCTTGCTCGCGGAGTTCCGCCTGGCCGGCGGCGAGGCGATCGAGGTCGTCACCGGCAGCCATTCGCCGGAGCAGTATCGCCATTTCGGGGCGCTCGCCGCGCAGCAGCAGTTCGCGGCCTCGCGCGGCTCGGATTTCCACGGCTGGCGGGAGGGCGCGGAGCTCGGCACCCTGCCGGCGCTCGATCCGGCGCTGCGGCCGGTATGGCGCGACTGGGCGCTCTGAGCCGTTGGCGCAGTATTTCACCGTCCACCCGACGCACCCGCAGCCGAGGCTGATCCGCCGGGCGGCGGAGATCGTGCGCGGCGGCGGGCTGATCGCCTATCCCACGGACTCCTGCTACGCGCTGGGCTGCCACCTCGGCGACGCGCAGGCGCAGCAGCGCCTGCGGCGCGCGCGCGGCGTGGACGACAAGCACCATCTCACGCTGATGTGCCGCGACCTGTCGGAGATCGCGGCCTACGCCATCGTCGACAACGTGCAGTTCCGCATGCTCAGGCTGGCGACGCCGGGCAGCTACACCTTCATCCTGCGCGCGACGAAGGAGGTGCCGCGGCGGCTGCAGCACCCCAAGCGCAAGACGATCGGCGTGCGCGTTCCCGCGCACGCGGTGGCGCAGGCGCTGCTCGCCGAGCTGGGCGAGCCGATGCTGTCCTCGACGCTGATCCTGCCCGGGCGCGCAGGCGCCGCTGTCCGACGCGGCGGAGATCCGCGCCGCGCTCGAGCACGCGCTCGACCTGGTGCGTCGATTGCGGGTCCTGCGGCGCGGAGCCGACGACGGTGATCGATCTCACCGGCGAGGAGCCGCTGGTGCTGCGCAAGGGCACGGGGTCCGCTCGAGATCTTCGGGCACGTCGCGGCGCTCTGATAAAATCCGCCGCTCCACGATGGACCTCACCCAGCTCGTCCAGACCGTCGCGATCTACGCGCTGCCGGTGCTCTTCGCGATCACGCTGCACGAAGCTGCGCACGGTTACGTCGCGCGCCATTTCGGCGACATGACCGCCTACGCGCAGGGGCGCATCAGCCTGAACCCCGCGCGCCACATCGACCTGGTCGGCACCATCATCGTGCCGGTCGCGATCCTCGTGCTGACCAAGCTCGCCGGCGGCGCCGGCATGCTGTTCGGCTGGGCCAAGCCCGTTCCGGTCAACTACTCGGCGCTGCGCCGCCCGCGCCAGCACATGATGTGGGTGGCCGCCGCCGGCCCGGGCGCCAACCTGGCGATGGCGCTGGCCTGGGCTGCGGTGCTCAAGAGCGCCGACGTCCTGCCGGTGAACTACTTCACCTCGCCGGCGCTGCTGATGGCCAAGGCCGGCATCGAGGTGAACGTGATCCTCATGCTGCTCAACCTGCTGCCGATCCTGCCGCTCGACGGCGGCCGGATCGTGGCGAGCCTGCTCCCCAGCGGCCTCGCCTGGCGCTACGCCAAGCTCGAGCCCTGGGGCTTCCCCATCCTGCTCCTGCTGCTGTTCAGCAGCGCGCTCGGCGTGATCCTCGCGCCGATGATCAGCTTCTCGTACCGCGTCATCGGCACGGTGTTCCAGATCTAGCGCGATGTTCGAGACCCGCGTCCTCTCCGGCATGCGCCCCACCGGCGCGCTGCACCTCGGCCACTACCACGGCGTGCTCAAGAACTGGGTCAGGCTGCAGAACGAGTACCCCTGCCTGTTCTTCGTCGCCGACTGGCACGCGCTCACCACCGACTACGAGAATCCGGGCCACGTGGAGCAGAACGCCTGGGAGATGGTGGTCGACTGGCTCGCTTCCGGCGTCGACCCGAACCAGGCGATCCTGTTCGTGCAGTCGCAGGTCCTGGAGCATGCCGAGCTGCACCTGCTGCTGTCGATGATGACGCCGCTGGGCTGGCTCGAGCGCGTGCCGACCTACAAGGACCAGATGGAGAAGCTGAAGGACCGCGACCTCGCCACCTACGGCTTCCTCGGCTATCCGCTGCTGCAGTCGGCCGACATCCTGATCTACCGCGCGCGCTACGTGCCGGTGGGCGAGGACCAGGTGCCGCACGTGGAGATGACGCGCGAGATCGCGCGGCGCTTCAACCATCTCTATGGCCGCGAAGCGGGCTTCGAGGACAAGGCCAAGGCCGCGGTGAAGAAGATGGGCACCAAGAAGGCGCGCCTGCTGAACGAGCTGCGCACCAAGTTCCTCGAAGGCGGCGACGCCGACGCGCTCAAGCGCGCGCAGGCGCTGCTGGAAGAGCAGCAGAACCTGCCGCGCGGCGACCGCGAGCGCCTCTACGGCTGGCTGGAGGGCGGCGGCCGCCGCATCCTGGTCGAGCCCGATGCGCTGCTCACCGAGGCGGCGCGCCTGCCCGGGCTGGACGGGCAGAAGATGTCCAAGTCCTACGGCAACGCCATCGGCCTGCGCGAAGCCCCCGAGTCGGTGGCGAAGAAGATCCGCACCATGCCGACCGACCCGGCGCGCGTGAAGCGCAGCGACCCGGGCACGCCGGAGAAGTGCCCGGTGTGGCCGCTGCACCAGGTGTATTCGGACGAGGCGAGACGCGCGTGGGTGCAGAAGGGCTGCACCAGCGCGGGCATCGGCTGCCTGGAGTGCAAGCAGCCGGTGATCGACGCGGTGCTGGCCGAGCTCGCGCCGATGCGCGAGCGCGCCCAGACCTACCTCGACGATCCCGACGCTGGTGAAGAACATCATCGCCGACGGCTGCGACAAGGCGCGCAAGCTCGCGGTCGAGACCATGCGCGACGTGCGCGAAGCGATGGGGCTGTCCTACTCCTGATGAGCGAGCCCGCCCAGCTGCCGCTCGCCGCACGGGTCGCCCGGCTCTACGGCGAGCCGTTCATCGAGATCCCGCAGGACCTCTACATCCCGCCGGATGCGCTCGAGGTGATCCTCGAGGCGTTCGAGGGACCGCTCGACCTGCTGCTGTACCTGATCCGCAAGGAGAATCTCGACATCCTCGACATTCCGATGGCGCCGCTCACGCGCCAGTACCTGGAGTACGTCGAGGCGATGCGCGCCACCAACCTGGAGCTGGCCGCCGAGTACCTGGTGATGGCCGCGATGCTGATCGAGATCAAGTCGCGGCTGCTGCTGCCGCGGCCGCCGGCCGCCGAGCCGCTCGAGGACGACCCGCGCGCCGAGCTGGTGCGGCGGCTGCTGGAGTACGAGAGGATCAAGAAAGCGGCGCAGCAGCTCGACCAGCTGCCGCAGCTGGGCCGCGACGTGCTCGCCGTCTCGGTCTGGGTGGAGCGCACGGTCGCCGAGCGCCTGCCGGAGGTCAACCCGCAGGACCTGGCCGAGGCCTGGCGCGCCCTGCTGCACCGCGCGCGCCTGTCCGCGCACCACCGCGTCTCGCGCGAGGAGCTGTCGGTGCGCGAGCACATGAGCGGCGTGCTGCGCCGGCTGCAGGAGCGGCGCGTGCTCGAGTTCGGCGAGCTGTTCGACCCGGCGCGCGGCGTGGCGGTGCTGGTGGTGACGCTGCTCGCGGTGCTGGAGCTGGCGCGCGAGACGCTCATCGAGATCACCCAGTCGGAGAACTTCGCGCCGATCTACGTAAAATTGGCCCATGCCGAATCCCACTGAGGCCAAGCGCATCCTCGAGGCGGCGCTGCTCGCCTCGCCGGAGCCGGTGTCCCTCGCCGACCTGCGGCGCCTGTTCGACGAGCAGGTGGGCGGCGACACGCTGAAGAACCTGCTCGACGAACTGCGCGAGGACTGGAGCGGCCGCGCGGTCGAGCTGGTGAGCCTGGCGAGCGGCTGGCGCTTCCAGACGCGCCCGGAGTTCCAGCCCTTCGCCGAGAAGCTGCAACCGGAGAAGCCGCCGCGCTACTCGCGCGCGGTGATGGAGACGCTCGCCATCATCGCCTACCGCCAGCCGGTGACGCGCGGCGACATCGAGGACATCCGCGGCGTGGTGGTCTCGACGCAGATCATCCAGACCCTGGAGAACCGCGGCTGGATCGACGTCGTCGGCCATCGCGACACGCCCGGCCGGCCGGCGCTCTACGCCACGACCCGGACCTTCCTCGACGACCTCGGCCTGCGCTCGCTGCAGGAACTGCCGCCGCTCGAGGAGATCGCCAAGACGCTGCAGCTTGAGCCCGCACCAGCCCCCGTCGCCCCCGAAGCCGCCAACGAGCCCGCCGCAGGCTGAACGCCTGCAGAAGCTGCTCGCGGCGGCGGGCCTCGGATCGCGCCGCGAGATCGAGACCTGGATCGCCGCGGGCCGGCTGAAGGTCAACGGCGCGGTGGCCAAGCTCGGCGATCGCGCCGCGGCCGGCGATCTGGTCGAGCTGGACGGCAAGCCCCTGGCGCTCAAGGCGGCGGGCGCGCGGCCGCGCGTGCTGCTGTACCACAAGCCCGACGGCGAGATGGTGACCCGCGCGGACCCCGAGGGCCGGCCCACCGTGTTCCAGAGACTGCCGGCGATCCCGGGCGGGAAATGGGTGGCGGTCGGCCGCCTGGACATCAACACCGCGGGCCTGCTGCTGCTGACCGATTCGGGCGAACTCGCGAACCGGTTGATGCACCCGCGCTACGAAGTCGAACGGGAATACGCGGTGCGGGTCCTCGGCGAGTTGCGGCCGGAGGAGAGCGCCAGGCTGCTGGCGGGCGTCGCGCTCGAGGACGGCACGGCACGATTCGACAAGCTCGAGGCTTCGGGCTCCGCCGAAGGCGCCAACCGCTGGTATCGCGTGGTCTTGCGCGAAGGCCGCAATCGGGAGGTGCGGCGCCTGTTCGAGGCCCTGGGGCGCAAGGTGAGCCGCCTGCTGCGCGTGCGCTACGGACCGGTGGAGCTGCCGCGCGACCTGAAGCCGGGGCGATGGGTCGAACTTGACGAGAAAAGCGTCGCGGAGATTGTGAAAACGGCAAAAAGCGGTTAAACTTCAAGCCGTTTCATGTGGATGGGCTTCGGCCCATTTTTTGTTTGTGGCGAGCGCCATTGAAGGCATTCTGGAACCCACCCTCACGGGGCTGGGGTTCGAGCTGGTGGACGCGCAAGTGTCCAACCGGGGCCGTTTTTTGCGCATTTTCATGGACAAGCCCGGCGGCATCACGCTGGAGGATTGCGCGGCGGTCAGCCGCCACCTCTCCAGGGTGCTGGAGGTCGAGGGCATCGATTACGACCGGCTGGAAGTGTCTTCGCCGGGCCTCGACCGGCCGCTGCGCAAGGCCGCGGATTTCGCGCGCTTCGCCGGGCAGAAGGTCGACGTCCGGATGCGCCTGGCCGACGCGACCGGCCGGCGGCGTTACGTCGGCCGGCTGAAGGGCATCGAAGGCACCACGGCGACCGTCGAGGTGGACGGGGCCGCGGTGGCACTGCAACTGGATGGCATGGATCGGGCGCGGCTCGTTCCAGAACTGTGAGCTTGGAGCAACGATGAGCCGGGAAATTCTGCTGCTGGTGGACGCGCTGGCGCGCGAGAAGAACGTCAACCGCGACGTGGTGTTCGGCGCGCTGGAGATGGCGCTCGCCTCCGCGACCAAGAAGCGCTTCACCGAGGACGTCGACGTGCGCGTCGCCATCGACCGCAACACCGGCAACTACGAGGCCTTCCGCCGCTGGAAGGTGGTGCCGGACGACACGCCCGAGTACAACGCGGCGCAGATGACCTCGCTCGAGGAGGCGCAGGAGAAGCAAGCCCGACGCCAAGATGGACGACTACATCGAGGAGCCGATCGAGAACGTGCCCTTCGGCCGCATCGGCGCGCAGACCGCCAAGCAGGTGATCCTGCAGCGCATCCGGGATGCCGAGCGCGAGCAGATCCTCAACGACTTCCTGTCGCGCGGCGACGAGCTGGTGACCGGCTCGGTGAAGCGCATGGAGCGCGGCAGCGCCATCGTCGAATCCGGGCGCCTGGAGGCCCTGCTGCCGCGCGAGAACATGATCCCGAAGGAGAACCTGCGCGTGGGCGACCGCGTGCGCGCCTGGGTGGCGAAGATCGACCGCGGCGCGCGCGGCCCGCAGCTGATCCTGTCGCGCACCGCGCCGCAGTTCATCATGAAGCTGTTCGAGCTGGAGGTGCCGGAGATCGAGGAAGGCCTGCTCGAGATCAAGTCGGCGGCGCGCGATCCGGGCGTGCGCGCCAAGATCGCGGTGCACACCAACGACCGGCGCATCGACCCGATCGGCACCTGCGTCGGCATGCGCGGCTCGCGCGTGCAGGCGGTGACGCAGGAACTGGCCGGCGAGCGCGTCGACATCGTGCTGTGGTCGGCGGACCCGGCGCAGTTCGTCATCGGCGCGCTGGCGCCCGCCGAGGTCAGCTCGATCCTGGTGGACGAGGAGAAGCACTCGATGGACGTGGTGGTGGACGAGGAGAACCTCGCCATCGCCATCGGCAGGAGCGGGCAGAACGTGCGCCTCGCCTCCGAGCTCACCGGCTGGACCATCAACCTGATGACCGAGGAGGAGTCCACCAAGAAGCAGGCCGAGGAGTCCACGCGCGTGCGCGAGCTCTTCATGCAGAAGCTCGACGTGGACGAGGAGGTCGCCAACATCCTGATCCAGGAAGGCTTCTCCACGCTGGAGGAAATCGCCTACGTGCCGATCAACGAGATGCTGGAGATCGAGGCCTTCGACGAGAACACGGTGAACGAACTGCGCAGCCGGGCGCGCAACGCCCTGCTGGTGCAGGCGATCGCGAGCGAGGAGCAGGTGGAAGGCGTGGACCAGAGCCTGCTCAAGCTGGAGGGCATGGACACGCAGCTGGCGGCGAAGCTCGCCGAAGGCGGCGTGAAGACGCGCGACGACCTCGCCGATCTCGCGGTGGACGAGCTCTCGGAGATGACCGGGATCGAAGGCGAGCGCGCCAAGGGACTGATCATGGCGGCGCGCGCCCACTGGTTCGAGCAGGAAGCGCAGTCGCAGGCCAAGGGGGCCCAATAACGTGGCGCTGACCAGCGTTGCCCAGTTTGCCAGCGAACTGAAGGTCCCGCCGTCGGTGCTGCTCGAGCAGCTGCGCGCGGCCGGCGTGGAGAAGCGCGCGCCCGACGATTCGCTCACCGAAGTGGACAAGTCGCGGCTGCTGGAGTACCTGCGCAAGGCGCACGGCTCGGTGGAACCGAAGAACAAGATCACGCTGACGCGCAAGCAGTCGAGCGAGATCATCAAGAAGTCCGACACGTCGGGCAAGGCGCGCACCATCCAGGTCGAGGTGCGCAAGAAGCGCGTGTTCGTGAAGCGCGACCCATCCGAGCTGGCAGCGGCGGCGAGCGCCGCCGAAATGCCGGAGGCGGCGCCCGCCCCGGCGGCGCCTCCGCCGCCCGCGGCGCCGTCGATCGGCGCGAAGGAGCTCGAGGCGCGCCAGCAGGAAGCGCGCCGCCACGAGCAGCTGTCCGAGATTGCAGGCGGCGGAAGTGCGCGAGAAGCAGGAGCGCGAGCGCCGCGAGGCGGAGCAGAAGGCCGCCGCGCGCGAAGCGCAGGCAGCGATCGAGAAGGCCCAGGCGCCGGTCCCCGGCGCGCCGGTCGAGGGCACGCTGCACGCGCCGAAGGCGGGCGAGGTGGGCAAGGTCGACAAGAAGGC
The DNA here is from genome assembly GCA_963782655.1 of uncultured beta proteobacterium. Classification (GTDB taxonomy): domain Bacteria; phylum Pseudomonadota; class Gammaproteobacteria; order Burkholderiales; family SG8-39; genus JAABQT01. The sequence goes on from CAWALA010000011.1 coordinate 120,075, forward strand.
CAAGAAGGCCAAGCCGACCACCACCATGCGCGACGATTCCGTGCGCCGCCGCACCATCAAGACGCGCGGCGACATGGGCGGCGGCGTCGCCGGCTGGCATGCGCGCGGCGGTTCGCGCCACCGCGCAGGCCACGGCCGAGCAGCAGACCTCGTTCAGCCAGCCGAGCGAACTGGTGGCGCGCGAGATCCCGGTGCCGGAGACCATCACGGTGGGCGAGCTCGCGCACCGCATGTCGGTCAAGGCGGTGGAGGTCATCAAGGCGCTGATGAAGCTGGGCACCATGGCCACCATCAACCAGGTGCTGGACCAGGAGACCGCGATGATCCTGGTCGAGGAAATGGGGCACAAGGCGAAGGCCGCCAAGCTGGACGATCCGGAGGCCTACCTCGCGGAGGCGGCCCCCGGCGAGGCGGCCGGCCGAGCCGCGTCCCCCGGTGGTGACGGTGATGGGCCACGTCGACCACGGCAAGACTTCGCTGCTCGACTACATCCGCCGCACCAAGGTCGCGGCGGGCGAGGCGGGCGGCATCACGCAGCACATCGGCGCCTATCACGTGGAGACGCCGCGCGGCGTGGTCACCTTCCTGGATACCCCGGGCCACGAGGCGTTCACCGCCATGCGCGCGCGCGGCGCGAAAGTCACCGACCTGGTGATCCTGGTGGTGGCGGCGGACGACGGCGTGATGCCGCAGACGATCGAGGCGATCAACCACGCCAAGGCCGCCGAGGTGCCGCTGGTGGTGGCGATCAACAAGATCGACAAGCACGAGGCGAACCAGGAGAAGGTCAAGCAGGAACTGCTGCAGCACGGCGTGGTGCCGGAGGAATTCGGCGGCGATGCGCCGTTCGTGCCGGTATCGGCGAAGACCGGGCAGGGCGTCGACGCGCTGCTCGAGCAAGTGCTGCTGCAGGCGGAAGTGCTCGAGCTCAAGGCGCCGATCGACGCGCCGGCAAGAGGCGTGGTGATCGAGGCGCGTCTGGACAAGGGCCGCGGCCCGGTGGCCACGGTGCTGGTGCAGTCGGGCACGCTGAAGCGCGGCGACGTGGTGCTGATCGGCCCGGTGCTACGGCAGGGTGCGCGCGATGCTCGACGAGAACGGCCATCCGGTGGATGCGGCCGGGCCGTCGATCCCGGTCGAGATCCAGGGCCTGTCGGAAGTGCCGAATGCGGGCGAGGAGCTGACGACGCTCACCGACGAGCGCAAGGCGCGCGAGATCGCGCTGTTCCGCCAGGGCAAGTTCCGCGACGTGAAGCTGGCCAAGCAGCAGGCCGCCAAGCTCGAGAACCTGTTCCAGACGATGGGCGAGGGCGGCCACAAGGTGCTGTCCCTGGTGATCAAGGCCGACGTGCAGGGCTCGCAGGAAGCCCTGGTGCACGCCCTGACGCGCCTGTCGACGGAGGAAGTGAAGGTCGGCGTGGTGCACGCCGGCGTCGGCGGCATCAACGAGTCGGACGTGAACCTCGCGCTGGCCGCGCGCGCGGTGATCATCGGCTTCAACACCCGCGCCGACGCCACGGCGCGCAAGCTCATCGAGAGCGCCGGCATCGACGTGCGCTACTACAACATCATTTACGAGGCGGTGGACGAGATCAAGGCGGCGCTCTCGGGCATGCTCACGCCGGAGAAGAAGGAACAGATCCTCGGCACGGTCGAGGTGCGCCAGGTGTTCCGCATCTCCAAGGTCGGCGCCGTCGCAGGCTGCTACGTGGTCGACGGGCTGGTCAAGCGCAGCGCCCAGGTGCGCGTGCTGCGCGACAACGTCGTCATCCACACCGGCGAGATCGATTCGCTCAAGCGCTTCAAGGACGACGCGCGCGAGGTGAAGGCCGGTTTCGAGTGCGGCATGTCGCTGAAGAACTTCTCCGACCTCAAGGAAGGCGACCAGTTCGAGGTGTTCGAAGTCCTCGAGGTGGCCAGGACGCTGTGAGCAGGGGCCGGCCGCAGAAGGTCGCCGACCAGATCCAGCGCGAGCTCTGCCGAGGTCATCCGGCGCGAACTGCGGGATCCGCGGCTCGCGCTGGTCACGCTGACCTCGGTCGACGCCGCGCCCGACCTGTCGCATGCCATCGTGTACTTCACCTGCCTCGAGCGCGCCCAGGCCGAAGCGGCCGGCAAGGCCTTGCAACGGGCGGCCGGGTTCCTGCGCAGCAGCCTGGCCAAGCGCATCAAGCTGTACACGACCCCGGAGCTGCGCTTCAAGTACGACGAATCGGTGGAGCGGGGCGCGCACCTGTCACAGCTGATCGACAGCGTCCGTCCCAAGCACTGATGCGTCGCCGGCTCGACGGCGTGCTGCTGCTCGACAAGCCGGTCGGCCTGGGCTCGAACGCGGCGCTGCAGGCGGCCAAGCGCCTGTACCAGGCGGAGAAAGCCGGCCACGCCGGCACGCTGGATCCACTCGCCTCGGGCTTGCTGCCGATCCTGTTCGGCGAAGCCACCAAGTTCTCGCAGCTCGCGCTCGATGCCGACAAGGAGTACCTGGCGAGCGCGCGCCTTGGCATCACCACCACAACGGCGGACGCGGAGGGCGAGGTTCTCGAGCGCAAGCCGGTCGCTGTGCGCGGGGAGCGCCATCGAGCCGGCGTTGGCGCGCCTGCGCGGAGCCATCGAGCAGGTCCCGCCCATGTACTCCGCGCTCAAGCACGCGGGCCAGCCCCTCTATGCGCTCGCCCGACAGGGCCGCAGCGTGGAGCGCGCCGCGCGCCGCGTGCACATTCACGAACTGCAGTTGCTGCGTTTCGGCGGCGACACCCTCGAGCTGCGGGTCCGCTGCAGCAAGGGCACCTACGTGCGCACCCTGGTCGAGGACCTGGGCCGGGCGCTGGGATGCGGTGCGCACCTGGCGTCGCTGCGCCGTACGGCGGCGGGCGATTTCCGTCTCGCGGATGCGGTAACCCTCGAGCAAGTGCAGCAGGCGACCCTGGCCGAGCGCGACGGCCTGCTGCTGCCGGTGGAACGCCTGCTGTCCGGCTTGCCGCGCGTGGATCTCGCGGGCCCGCTGGCCGAGAAGTTCGCCCAGGGCCAGACAGTTCCGCTGGAGCGGCCGGCGGTGGGCTGCTGCAGCGTCTACCGGGCGCATGGCGCCTTGCTGGGCATCGGCGACGCCGGCCCGCTGGGGGAGCTGCGCCCCAGGCGTCTGGTGGCGCACCTGCCGGAGTCCGCGCAACCGGCTGAAAAACATCAAAAAAACTTGTGAGCCGCCGCACCGGTCGGCTAAAATGCCGGCCTACCCAAGAGATATCGTAGGAGAGAAGAGCATGGCATTGCAGGTTGCGCAGAAGGCGCAAGTCGTGAAGCAGTACCAGCGTTCCGGCAAGGACACCGGATCGGCCGAAGTGCAGATCGCGCTGCTCACCGAGCGCATCAACAGCCTCGCCGGCCACTTCAAGTCGCACGTCAAGGACTTCCATTCCCGCCGCGGGCTGCTCAAGCTCGTGTCGCAACGCCGCAAGCTGCTCGATTACCTGCGGCGCACGGATGCGGACAAGTACCGCTCGATCATCGAGCGGCTCAGTCTGCGCAAGTAATTCCCACTGATGCCGCGGCAACGGACGCTCATCGATCGATGAGCGTTTTTTGTTTGCGGGCCACCACCGAGGACAACCTTTGAAACCGATCAAGAAGACTTTCACCCTGGGCGACCACCAGGTCACGCTCGAAACCGGCGAAATCGCGCGCCAGGCGCATGGCGCGGTGATCTGCACCATCGACGACACCGTGGTGCTCGCCACCGTGGTGGCCGCCAAGGAGCCCAAGGCGGGGCAGGACTGGTTCCCGCTGACCGTGGACTACGCGGAGCGCACCTATGCCGCCGGCAAGATTCCGGGCGGCTTCTTCAAGCGCGAAGGCCGCCCGTCGGAGAAGGAAACGCTGACCTCGCGCCTGATCGACCGCCCGATCCGGCCGTTGTTCCCCGACGGCTTCTTCAATGAAGTGCAAGTCGTGGCGCAGGTGCTGTCGCTGAACCCGGAAGTCGATTCCGACATCCCGGCGATGCTGGCGGTGTCCGCGGCGCTGACGATCTCGGGCATCCCCTTCAACGGCCCGATCGGCGCCTGCCGCGTGGGCTACGTCGACGGCCAGTACGTGATCAACCCGACCGCGACGCAGATCAAGGAGTCGCAGGCTCAACCTGGTGGTCGCCGGCACCGAGCAGGGCGTGCTGATGGTGGAGTCCGAGGCGCAGGAGCTGCCCGAGGACGTGATGCTCGGCGGCGTGGTGTTCGGCCACGAGCAGATGCAGGCGGCGATCCAGGCGATCAACGAGCTGGCCGAAGTCGCCGGCAAGCCCGCCTGGGACTGGACGGCCGCCGGCCAAGAACGAGGCGCTGATCGCGCGCATCGCGGAGCTGGCCGAGACCGACCTGCGCGCCGCCTTCGAGATGCGGCAGAAGCAGGCGCGCAACACGCGCCTGAACGAGATCCGCAAAGCGACGCTGGCCAAGGTGGAGGAGGAGGCCGAGGCCGCCGGCGCCGCCCTCGAGGCGAACGTCGCCAAGGACGTGTTCTTCAACCTCGAATCGAAGATCGTGCGCACGCAGATCCTGGACGGCGAGCCGCGCATCGACGGCCGCGACACGCGCACCGTGCGGCCGATCAGCGTGCGCGTCGGCGTGCTGCCGCGCACGCACGGTTCGGCGCTGTTCACGCGCGGCGAGACGCAGGCGCTGGTCACCGTGACGCTGGGCACCGGTCGCGACGAGCAGATCATCGACGCGCTCTCCGGCGAGTACCGCGAGCGCTTCATGTTCCACTACAACATGCCGCCCTACGCCACCGGCGAGACCGGCCGATTTGGATTCACCAAGCGCCGCGAGATCGGCCACGGCCGCCTCGCCAAGCGCGCGCTGGTCGGCGCTGCTGCCCACGGCGGAGGATTTCGGCTACTCGCTGCGCGTGGTGTCCGAGATCACCGAGTCGAACGGCTCCTCGTCGATGGCCTCGGTCTGCGGCGGCAGCCTGGCGCTGATGGACGCCGGCGTGCCGGTCAAGGCGCACGTGGCCGGTATCGCCATGGGCCTGATCAAGGAAGGCAACCGCTTCGCGGTGCTGTCCGACATCCTCGGCGACGAGGACCACCTCGGCGACATGGATTTCAAGGTGGCCGGCACCGAGAAGGGCATCACCGCGCTGCAGATGGACCTGAAGATCGAGTCGATCAACCAGGGCATCATGAAGATCGCGCTCGACCAGGCGCGCGAGGCGCGCCTGCGGCATCCTGCAAGATCATGAACGCAGGCGATCCAGGGCTCGCGCACCGAGCTCTCCAGCTTCGCGCCGCGCATCATCAAGATCAAGATCAATCCGGACAAGATCCGCGACGTGATCGGCAAGGGCGGCGTGGTGATCCGCGGCATCCAGGAGGAGACCGGCACCACCATCGAGATCGAGGACGACGGCACGATCTCCATCGCCTGCGTGGTCGCCGAAGGCGGCGAGGCGGCGAGAAAGCGCATCCAGGAGCTCACCGCCGACGTCGAAGTCGGCAAGATCTACGAGGGCCCGGTGCTGCGGCTGCTCGACTTCGGCGCCATCGTGCAGCTGATGCCGGGCCGCGACGGCCTGCTGCACATCTCGCAGATCAGCAACGAGCGCGTGAACGCCGTGTCCGACCACCTCAAGGAAGGGCAGATCGTGAAGGTCAAGGTGCTGGAAGCCGACGACAAGGGCCGCGTGCGCCTGTCGATGAAGGCGATCGGCGCGCCGCAGCAGGCTGAGCGCGCCGCGGAAGCAGGGCGCCTAGCGCCCCTTACTTCGGCGACCTGCTTCTCGCGCAGCTCGTCCAGCGTCTTGCAGTCGATGCACAGCGTCGCGGTCGGCCGCGCCTCCAGGCGCTTCAGGCCGATCTCCACGCCGCAGCTGTCGCAGTAGCCGTACTCGTTGGCGTCGATGCGCGCGATGGTCTCGTCGATCTTCTTGATCAGCTTGCGCTCGCGGTCGCGGTTGCGCAGCTCGAGCGCCATGTCGGACTCCTGGCTGGCGCGGTCGTTGGGGTCGGCGAACACCGTGGCCTCGTCCTGCATGGTGTGCACGGTGCGGTCGATCTCCTGCGACAGCTCGGCCTTCAGCTGCTCGAGCATCTTGCGGAAGTGCGAGCGCATCCTGGCGTTCATGTAGTCCTCGCCCTTCTTCGGCGCGTAGGGCGTGAAGTTCTTTCTGCTCAGTTCCAGTGCCATTTCCCGCTTCGGGCTAAAAAATGAGTTGTGCTTTTTAGCAGAAAAGCCCCCCAGCAGCAAGCCGAAAAAAGAGTATCATTGGCGCCCTTTTCGGGGTGTAGCGCAGCCTGGTAGCGCGCTTGCTTTGGGAGCAAGATGTCGGGAGTTCAAATCTCTCCACCCCGACCAGAAGGAAGCCCGGCGGCTGCCCGTAGCTCAACCGGATAGAGCACCAGCCTTCTAAGCTGGGGGTTGTGGGTTCGAGTCCCGCCGGGCAGGCCACAGATGCAATGGTGACCGTAGCTCAAAGGTAGAGTCCTGGATTGTGATTCCAGTTGTTGTGGGTTCGAGTCCCATCGGTCACCCCACAATTCTCCCCGCGCGGCAGGTCTGCGCGCGACAGCAGGAACACCTGACCCGTCCCCGCCGCGGTCTGCGGCCAGGCGAACGGCGTCTGCGGGAAGGCGCGCTCCAGCGCCTTGCGGTTGCTCCCGATCTCGCAGACCAGCAGTCCTTTCGGTTCCAGGCGATCAAACGACTGTTGCAGGATCACCCGGACGAGCGCCAGCCCATCGGGGCCCGCCGGCCAGTGCCAGGCGCGGCTCGTGCCGGTACTCACGCGGCAGGGCGCGCATTGAGCGGGCGTTGACGTAAGGCGGGTTGCAGACGATCAGGTCGTACCGGCTCCTGCCGAGTCCCGCCATCAAGTCCGATTTCATCAGCCGCACCCGGCCGCGCAGCCCGTGCTGCGCGACGTTGCGCCTGGCCACGGCAAGTGCTCCGCGGGAGAGATCGGCAGCGTCGACGCGTGCACGCGGGAACGCCTGTGCCGCAAGCACCGCCAGGCAACCCGAGCCGGTGCACAGGTCCAGCACGCGCCTCGGCTTGCCGAGATCCTTGAGCAGGAAGGCGATGTGCGAGCGCGGGATGATGACACGGCGATCAACGTAGAACGGCTGGTCGGCAAGCCATGCTTCGTTCAGCAGGTAGGCGACAGGGACTCGCTCGCGGATGCGACGCTGCACAAGCCGTTCGACGCGCGCCGCTTCGCGCGCGGTGATTGCCCGATCGGCCGGCGCCTCGAACGGCAGGCCGAGACCGCGCAGCACGAGGAACGCCGCCTCGTCGCGCGCGTTCGTGGTGCCGTGGCCGTAGTGCAGCCGCGCCTTGCGCAGCCGCTGCGCGACGGCGCGGACCAGCTCAGCCAGGATCAAGGCAGCAGCGCGCGCAGCGTGTCGAGGTAGATCTTCGGCAGCTGCTCCAGTGCGCCAAGCTCGATGTGCTCGTTCAGCTTGTGGATGCTGGCGTTGACCGGACCGAGCTCGACGACCTCCGGGCAGATGTCGATGATGAAGCGGCCGTCGGAGGTGCCGCCGGCGGTCGAGAGCTGCGGCACGCAGCCCGCGTGCGCCTGCACGCGAGCGCTGCACCGCTTCGACCAGCGCGCCCCTTGCCGCTCAGGAAGGGCTTGCCGCCCAGGGTCCACGCCACCTCGTAGTCGAGGCGATGCCTGCGCAGCACGTCCTCGAAGCGCGAGCGCAGCGACACCTCGGTGCTGGCGGTGGAGAAGCGGAAATTGCACAGCATCACCGCGGTGCCCGGCACCACGTTCTCCGACGCCGGTGCCGGCATTCAGGTTGGAGACCTGGAAGCTGGTCGGCGGGAAGGACTCGTTGCCGCGGTCCCATTCGGTGGCCGCGAGCTCGGCGAGCGCGGGCGCGAGCAGGTGGATCGGGTTGCGCACCTGCTCGGGATAGGCGACGTGGCCCTGCACGCCGCGCACCGTGAGCGTTGCCGACAGCGAGCCGCGGCGGCCGATGCGGATCGTGTCGCCGAGCGCGCTCGGCGGAGGAGGGCTCGCCGACGATGCAGTAGTCGAGGGTCTCGCCGCGCTGCTTGAGCTGCTCGACGACGCGCACCGTGCCGTCCACCGACGGCCCTTCCTCGTCGGAGGTGAGCAGCAGCGCGATGGAGCCCGCGTGCGACGGGCGCTCGGCGACGAACTGCTCCGCCGCGACGACGAAGGCGGCGATCGAGGATTTCATGTCGGCCGCGCCGCGGCCGTAGAGCTTGCCGTCGCGCACGGTCGGCACGAAAGGGTCGGAGTGCCACTGCTCGAGCGGGCCGGTCGGCACCACGTCGGTGTGGCCGGCGAAGCAGAGCAGCGGCCGGCCGCTGCCGCGCCGCGCCCAGAGGTTGGTGACGCCGTTCGACGCTGGCGTCCTCGCACTGGAAGCCGCGCCTGGCGAGGCGCTCGGCCAGCAGCGCCTGGCAGCCCGCGTCGGCGGGCGTGACGGACTTGCGGGCGATCAGCTCCCGGGAAAGTTCGAGCGCCGACGCTCACCTCAGGCGTTCACGTCGATCTTGAAGTCGGTGAAGGTGGCGCCGCCCTTGCCGCCGGCCAGCAGCCCTTCCTTCTTCTCGCCTTCCTTGTCGCCGCCCGCAGGCATGACCGGGACCTGGCCGCTGGTGATCTGGCCGGCGGTGGCCTGGTTGATCAGCCACAGCATGTTGGTGGCCGAATCCGCGTTCAGCATCGCCTCGTCCTGCGTGATGTCGCCGTCGATGAACAGCTTGAACAGCGCCTGCTCGAAGGTCTGCGAGCCCGGCGCCATGCTCTTCTCCATGGCTTCCTTGATCTCGTTGATCTCGCCCTTCTCGATCAGCTCCGAGATGTGGCGCGTGTTGAGCAGCACCTCGCAGGCCGGCTTGCGCGGCCCCGCCTTGGTGCGCACCAGGCGCTGCGAGACCACCGCCTGCAGCGACGCCGAAAGGTCGAGCAGCAGCGTCGGCCGGTTCTCCAGCGGGTAGAAGCTGATGATCCGGTTCATGGCGTGGTAGCTGTTGTTGGCGTGCAGCGTGGCCATGCACAGGTGGCCCGACTGCGCGTACTGCAGCGCCATCGACATGGTCTCGCGGTCGCGGATCTCGCCGATCAGGATCACGTCCGGCGCCTGGCGCAGCGCGTTCTTCAGCGCGATCTGGAATGCCTTGGTGTCGGTGCCGACCTCGCGCTGGTTGACGATCGGACTTGCGGTTCTTGAAGATGAATTCGACCGGGTCCTCCAGCGTCAGGATGTGGCCCGACTTCTCGGCGTTGCGGTAGTCGATCATCGCGGCGAGCGAGGTCGACTTGCCCGAGCCGGTGGCGCCGACCATCAGGATCAGGCCGCGCTTCTGCATCACGATCTCCTTCAGCACCGCCGGCAGGCCGAGGGAGTCGAGCGGCGGCACGGAGCCCGGGATGTAGCGCACCACCACGGCGGGCGTGCCCTTCTGGCGGAACGCGCTGATGCGGAAGGTGCCGACGCCTTCCATGCGTGTAGGCGGTGTTCAGCTCCAGCTCCTCCTCGAACTCGCGCACCTGGTGCTCGTTCAGCACCTCGTAGAGCAGCGACTGCACCGCGCTCGAGGTGAGGATGGTCTGGTTGACCGGCATGGCGATGCCGTTGATCTTGATGTTGATCGGCGCGCCGATGGACAGAAAGATGTCCGAGGCCTTCTTATCGGCCATCAGCTGGAACAGGCGTTTCATTGCCGACATCGCACACCTCCCGGGTAGCGCAACCCCGCTAGTCTAATCCCCGCGCAGAAGTTCGTTCAGGCTGGTTTTGGCGCGTGTCTTGGCGTCCACCTGCTTGACGATGACCGCGCAGTACAGGGCGCAGCTGCGGTCTGCCGAGGGCAGGGTGCCGGCGACGACCACCGAGCCCGCGGGCACCCGGCCGTAGAGGACCTCGCCGGTCTCGCGGTCGAAGATCTTGGTGCTCTGGCCGATGAACACGCCCATCGACAGCACGCTGTTCTCCTCGACGATCACGCCTTCCACCACCTCGGAGCGCGCGCCGATGAAGCAGTTGTCCTCGATGATCACCGGGTTGGCCTGCACCGGCTCGAGCACGCCGCCGATGCCGACGCCGCCGGAGAGGTGCACGTTCTTGCCGATCTGCGCGCAGGAGCCGACCGTGGCCCAGGTGTCCACCATGGTGCCCTCGTCGACGTAGGCGCCGACATTGACGTAGGAGGGCATCAGCACCACGTTCTTCGCCAGGTAGGCGCCGCGCCGCGCCATCGCCGGCGGCACCACGCGGAAGCCGCCGCGCGCGAAAGCGGCATCGTCGTAGCCGGCGAACTTGCCCGGCACCTTGTCGTAGTAGTTGGTGGACGCGCCGGGCATCAGGCGGTTGTCCTCCAGGCGGAACGACAGCAGCACCGCCTTCTTCAGCCACTGGTGCGTGATCCACTCGCCGCCGCGCTTCTCGGCCACGCGCAGGGTGCCGGCATCCAGCCCGGCGAGCGCGAACTCGATCGCGTCGCGCAACTCGCGCGGCGCCGCGGCCGCGCTGAGGGAAGCCCGGTTCTCCCAGGCCTCGTCGATGATCTTCTGCTGTTTCTCCATGGCTCCTCTACAGGCTGCGCGCCAGCTGCCCGATGCCGCTGCGCCGCTTCCACGCACTCGGCGAGCGGCGCGACCAGGGCGATGCGCACGTGGTTGCGGCCCGGATTGACGCCGTGCGCATCGCGCGCGAGAAAGCTGCCGGGCAGCACCAGCACATTATATTGGCGCTGCAACTCGCGCGCGAAGCTGGCGTCGTCGATCGGCGTGCGCACCCAGAGGTAGAAGCCGCCGTCGGGCATCGCCGTGCTCGAGCGGCGCGCCGACCAGGGGCAGCACGGCGCGGTACTTTTCCGCGTACAGCTGCCGGTTGGCGCGCACGTGCTCCTCGTCGCCCCAGGCCGCGATGGAGGCCTGCTGCACGGGCAGGCTCATCGCCGAGCCGTGGTAGGTGCGATAGAGCAGGAAGCGCTGCAGGATCTGCGCATCGCCGGCGACGAAACCCGAGCGCATGCCGGGCGCGTTGGAGCGCTTGGACAGGCTGGAGAACGCGACCACGCGCGCGAAGTCCGCCGCGCCCGAGCCGCTGCGCGGCCTGCAGGGCGCCAAGCGGCGGATGCAGCTCGTCGTAGTAGAGCTCGGAATAGCACTCGTCGGAGGCGATGACGAAGCCGTGGCGGTCCGACAAGCTCGAACAGGCGCCGCCAGTCCTCCAGCCGCAGCACGCGGCCGGTGGGATTGCCCGGGGAGCAGACGTAGACCAGCTGCACGCCGCGCCAGTCGAGCGCGTCGAAGGCCATGCCGTCGTTGAGGTACACGGGCTGGGCGCCCGCCAGCAGCGCCGCGCCTTCGTAGATCTGGTAGAACGGATTCGGGCAGGCGACGCGGGCCGCGCCGCCGGCCGGATCGATGACCGTCTGCGCGAACGCGAACAGGGCCTCGCGCGAGCCGTTCACCGGAAGCACCTGCGTGGCCGCATCGAGGGCCGGCAGGGAGTAGCGGCGCCGCAGCCAGCCGGCGATCGCCTCGCGCAGCGCGGGCGTGCCCGCGGTCGCGGGATAGGCGGACAGGCCCTCCAGGGAGCCGGCGAGCGCCGCCTTCACGAACGCCGGCGTGGGGTGCTTGGGCTCGCCGATCGACAGGTTGATCGGGCGCAGCGCCGGATTCGGCGTCACGCCGGCGAGCAGCGCGCGCAGCTTCTCGAACGGATAGGGCTGCAGGCGCCCGAGGAGCGGGTTCAAGCGGCGCTTTTCCAGCCGCGCTTGCGATGCTCGGCGACGACCGCCGTGGCAATGCCGCCGCGCACGTTGAAGCGCGCAGTGAGCCGCATGAAGCGCGGCCGGGTGGCGCGCACCAGGTCGTCCAGGATGCGGTTGGTCACCGCCTCGTGGAACGCGCCTTCGTCGCGGAACGACCAGAGGTAGAGCTTCAGCGACTTCAGCTCCACGCACAGGCGGTCGGGCACGTAGTCCAGCTCCAGCGTGGCGAAATCCGGCTGGCCGGTGAGCGGGCACAGGCAGGTGAACTCCGGCATCTCCATCTGGATGCGGTAGTCGCGCTCCGGCGACGGATTGCGGAAGGTCTGCAGGCGCTTGCTGGGGCGCGAAGGCATCGGAAATGCGTCGGAACTCGGCGGAAGGCGAGCGCGCAGATGGTATCATTTTCGAAACCCGAAAACGTCCGCAGGAATCCGCCTCTCCGTGCGCCTCACCCAGATCAAGCTCTCCGGCTTCAAGTCCTTCGTCGATCCCACCTCGATCCACTTTCCCGGGCAGCTGGTCGGCATCGTCGGCCCCAACGGCTGCGGCAAGTCGAACGTCATCGACGCGGTGCGCTGGGTGCTTGGCGAATCGCGCGCCTCGGCCCTGCGCGGCGATTCGATGCAGGACGTGATCTTCAACGGCTCGGGCAGCCGCAAGCCGCTCGCGCGCGCGAGCGTCGAGCTGGTGTTCGACAACTGCGCTCGGCCGCGCCGGCGGGCAGTGGAGCCAGTACGCGCGAGATCTCGGTCAAGCGGGTGCTGCAGCGCGACGGCGAGTCCTCGTACTACATCAACGGCCAGCACGTGCGCCGCCGCGACATCACCGACATCTTCCTCGGCACCGGCCTCGGCCCGCGCGCCTACGCCATCATCGAGCAGGGCATGATCTCGCGCGTCATCGAGGCCAAGCCCGACGAGCTGCGCGTGTTCCTCGAGGAGGCCGCCGGCATCTCGCGCTACAAGGAGCGGCGCAGGGAGACCGAGCACCGGCTCGCCGACACGCGCGAGAACCTCGCGCGCGTGACCGACATCCGGCTGGAGCTCGGCGCGCAGATCGAGAAGCTCGACGCGCAGGCCAAGGTCGCCACGCGCTACCAGGAGTTCCAGGCCGAGCTGCAGCTCAAGCAGCAGCTGCTCTGGTTCCTGCGGCGCCGCGATGCCGCCGCCGAGCGCGAGCGTCACGCCCAGGAGATCGCGCGGCAGGCCAACGAGCTCGAAGCGCGCACGGCGACGCTGCGCGAAGTGGAGAGCCGCGTGGAGACCGCGCGCGCCGCGCACTACCGCGACGGCGACGCGCATGAACGCGGCGCAGGCGGCGCTGTACGCGGCCAACGCGGAGGTGGCGCGCCTGGAGTCGGAGCTGCGCCACGTCGAGGAGACCCGCCAGCGGCTGGAAGACCAGCATGCCGAGCGCCGGCACCCAGCTCGCGTCCTGGCGCGAGCAGCGCGCGCAGCTGACGCAGGCGCTGCACATGTGGGTCGGCCGCGCCGATGGCGCGCGCCAGCGCGTGGCCGAGGCGCAGGCGCGCCAGGCCGCCGAGAACGCGACGCCTGCCGGAGGCGGAGCGGGCGTTCCGCGCCGCGCAGGAACAGCTGAACGAGGCGCGCAGCCAGCAGCTGCGCGCCGAGAGCCGGGCGCAGCTCGAGCAGTCGAACCTGGCGCACCTGGAGCGCGGCCTGCAGACGCTCGCGCAGCGGCGCGAGCGCTTGGCCGGGGAGCTGCAGTCGCTGGCGCAGCCGGATGCGGCGGCGCTCAGGGCGCAGGAAGCGCAGCCGCGGCGGACAGCAATGACGCGGTGTCGGCGGCGGAGCAGGGCGTCGACGAGCTGCAGCAGGAGATGCGACGCCCTGGAAAGCGCGCGCGCCGCGGCGGCCGACGGCCTGTCGGCAGCCTCGCGGGAGCATGCGGCGGCCGAAGCGCAGCTCGACCACCCTGGAGCAGATCCAGGCCGCGGCCGAGGACAACGCGCCGTTGCGCGACTGGCTCGAGCGCCACGGCCTGAGCGCCCTGCCGCGCTTCTGGCAGAAGGTACGCATCGAGCCCGGCTGGGAAGTGGCCGTCGAGTCGGTGCTGCGCGAGCGCCTGCACGCGCTCGACCTCGCCGAGGGATCGCGGCTGCAGGCCGTGGTGGCGGACGTCCCGCCGGTCAAGGCCGGCGTGTTCCGCCATGGCGCGGCGGGCGCTGCGGCGCCGCTGCCGGGCTACGCTGCCGCTGGCCGCCAAGGTGCACGCCATCGGCCGCGAACTCGGCGGCGCGCTCGCGGACTGGTTTGCGCACGCCTACGTCTTCGAAGGCACGCCCGGCGCCGGCGGAGCGCGACCGGCTGCCCGCGGGCGCGCTGCTGGTGAACCGCGAGGGCCACCAGTTCACGCGCCACACCGTCTCCTTCCACGCGCCCGATCCCGGCCGATGCCGGCCTGCTCGCGCGCCAGGCGGAAATCGAGGCGCTGCAGGCGAAGGTGGCGCAGCTGGCGCGAGCGCGTGGCCGCCGCGCGCTCGCGCAGCGAGCAGGCCGCCGGCGCGCTGCAGGCGCGGCAGAGCGCGCTCGAGGCGGCGCGCGATGCGCTGCCGGCGCAGCAGCAAGGCGGCACGAGGCGCAGATCGAGCTGCTCAAGCTGCAGCAGGCGCAGGAGCGCTATCGCGAGCGCAGCGCGCAGATCGCGGGCGAAATGGAGGAGATCGCGGCCGAAGCGCGGCGCGACGAGGCGCGGCGCGACGGAGTGCAGGACGGCGGCGCAGCGCGCGCACGAGGAGATCGCGGGCGCGCGCGCGCAGCTGGACGCCGTGCGCGCGCGCCTACGTGAGCGCCGAGACGGCGCTCGCGGCGCAGCGCCTGGCGCGTGCAGCAGGCCGAGCGCGAGGCGCAGGATGCGGTCTTCGGCGAGCGCGAGTGCGCCTCGAAGATCGCCGAGATCGACAATTCGGTGCGGCTCATCGACCAGCAGATCGAGCGCGCGGAGGCCGAAGTCGCCAAGCTCGACGCAGGAACTCTCGGTCGACCCGGTGCCCGCGGTGCGCGCGGCGCTGGAGGGCGCGGTGGAAGCAGCGCATCGCCCGCGAGAAGACCCTGGCCGAGGCGCGCAACGCGGTGGAAGCGGCGGCGGCCGCGCTGCGCGCGCTGGAGGAGGAGCGCCTGCAGGCGGAGGCCGGGCTGGCGCCGCTGCGCGAGCGCATCGGCGAGCTGCGCCTCAAGGAGCAGGCGGCGCAGATCAACCACGACCAGCACGAGAGCCAGCTGCGCGAGGCGGGCGCGGACGAAGCGCGCCTGGCCGCCGAGGCGGCCGGCGCGCCGCGGCCCTCCGCGCTGCAGGGCGAGATCACGCGCCTGACGCAGGCGATCGCGGAACTGGGCGCGGTCAACCTCGCGGCGCTGGAGGAGCTCAAGACCAGCCAGGAGCGCAAGGGCTTCCTCGACGCGCAGTCCGCCGACCTGGAAGAGGCGGTGCAGACGCTGGAGGACGCCATCCGCCGCATCGACCGCGAGACGCGCGAGCTGCTGCGCGAGACCTTCGAGAGCGTGAACCGGCATTTCGGCTCGCTGTTCCCGGTGCTGTTCGGCGGCGGCGAGGCGAAGCTGATGATGACCGGCGAGGAGATCCTCGACGCCGGCGTGCAGGTGATGGCGCATCCGCCGGGCAAGCGCAACAGCACCATCCACCTGCTGTCGGGCGGCGAGAAGGCGCTCACCGCGATCGCGCTGGTGTTCTCGCTGTTCCAGCTCAATCCGGCGCCGTTCTGCCTGCTGGACGAGGTGGACGCGCCGCTCGACGACAGCAACACGCAGCGTTTCTGCGACCTGGTGCGCAAGATGTCGGCGCAGACCCAGTTCCTGTTCATCAGCCACAACAAGATCACCATGGAGATGGCCGCGCAGCTGATCGGCGTGACCATGCCCGAGTCCGGCGTGTCGCGCGTGGTCGCGGTGGACATCGAGGAGGCGCTGCGCATCCGCGAGGAGCTCGCCGCCTGAGCGCGGCGCAGACGGCCCCGGTCCCGCGGCCATGAGCGATCTGCAGATCGGGCTGCTGGCGGTCGGGGTGCTGGTGGTGGTCGGCATCCTCGCCTACAACGCGCTCCAGGAGCGGCGCGCGCGGCGCGCCGCCGAACAGGCATTCGGCTCGGGCCACGCCGATGTGCTGATGGGAGAGGGCGCCGCGCGCAGGGAACCGACCTTCGAGGCGGCGCCGCGCCGCGAGCTTGCGCCGGAGACTGCGGCGCTGCCCGACGCCAGGCTCGACTACGTCGTCGAACTGGGCCTGCGGCATCTGGTGTCGGCGGAGGAAGTGGCGCGCCATTGGGCGCCCTTCGAGCACCGCTTCGCCGGCCGCGCCCTGCTGGCGGCGAGCCCCGACCGCCACGCCTGGCGGCCGCTCGCCGCCGCCGGCAGTTGCGCGGCGGTGCGCGCGGCGCTGCAGCTGGCGAGCCGCGCCGGCCCGATCGGCGAAGCCGAGCTGATCGAGTTCCGCGCCGCGGTGGACACGCTGGCGGCGGGCATCGGCGCGACCGTGCAGGCGCCCGAGATCAGGCACGCCGTGGAGGCGGCGCGCGAGCTGGACCAGTTGTGCGCCGACGCCGACATCCAGGTGGTGCTGCATGTCGTGCCCCAGCCGGGCAACACCTTCGACCCCGGGGCCGCAGCGGCGGCAAGCGGCGCGCATGGCACGTTCGCCGTCGCGCCAGCGCGAGGACGGCGCCTGCAGCCTGTCGCTGGACGTGCCGCGCACGCCGGAGGTGCGGCGCAGCTACGACGCGATGGTGGTGCGCGCGCGCGACCTGTGCGTTTCGCTCGGCGGCATGATCGTGGACGACAACGGCAGTGCGCTGGACGAGCGCGCGCTGGCGGCGATCGGCGAGCAGCTCGACGCGGTGCGCGCGGCGCTGGCCGCGCGCGGCATCGAGCCGGGCGGGCCGGCGGCGCTGCGCCTGTTCTCCTGAGCGCATGGCGGCAGCCCAAGGCCCTGCGCGCGCGCGCCGAGGCGTTGCGCCGGGAGATCGAGCGGCACAACCACCTCTACTACGTCGAGGACGCGCCCGAGATCACGGACGCGGAGTACGACCGGCTGTTCCGGGAACTGCAGCAGCTCGAGGCGCAGCATCCGCGAGCTGCGCACGGCCGACTCCCCGACGCAGCGCGTGGGCGGCGCCGCCGCTGCCGGAGTTCGCGCAAGTGCGCCACCGCGCGCCGATGCTGTCGCTCGGCAACGCGTTCGAACGAGGAAGAGGTGCGCGCCTTCGACAAGCGCGTGCGCGAACTGCGGCTCGAGGCCTCTGCGCCGCCGTCGAGTACGCGGTCGAACCGAAGTTCGACGGCCTCGCCATCAGCCTTGCCTACCGAGGAGGGCGTGTTCGTGCGGGCGCGACGCGCGGCGACGGCGAGCGTCGGGGAGGACGTCACGCCGAACCTGCGCACCGTGCGCGCGATTCCGCTGCGCCTGCCGCAGCGCAGGCGACACGCGCGAGCTCGAAGTGCGCGGCGAGGTCTTCATGACACGCAGCGGATTTCGCAGCGCATGAACGAGCGCCAGCGCAGGCGGGAGAGAAGGAGTTCGTCAATCCGCGCAACGCCGCGGCCGGCAGCCTGCGCCAGCTCGATTCGCGCGATCACCGCGCAGCGGCCGCTGCGTTCTTCGCCTACGGCGTGGGCACCGCTGCCAGGCGCTGGAAGCACCCACGCGGCACAGCGACGTGCTCGATCGCGCTGGAGGCAATGGGCTTCCCGGTGAGCCCAGGAACGCGGACGTCGCGCAGGGCGTCGACGGGCTGATGCAGTTCCACCGCAGCATCGGCGCGCAGCGCGACCGGCTGCCTTACGCCATCGACGGCGTCGTCTACAAGGTGAACCGCCTCGACTGGCAGGAGCGGCTCGGCTTCGTCGCCCGCGCGCCGCGCTTCGCGATCGCGCACAAGTACCCGGCCGAGGAGCAGGTGACGGAGGTGCTGAAGATCGACGTCCAGGTCGGCCGCACCGGCGCGCTGACGCCGGTGGCGCGACTCAAGCCGGTGTTCGTGGGCGGCGTCACGGTGACCAACGCCACGCTGCACAACGAGGACGAGCTGCGGCGCAAGGACGTGCGCGTGGGCGATACCGTGGTGGTGCGGCGCGCGGGCGACGTGATTCCGGAAGTGGTTTCCGTGAGGCTGGAGAAGCGGCGCCGCCGGCGCAGCGGAATTCCGCATGCCCGAGCGCTGCCCGGTGTGCGGCTCGCCCGTGGTGCGGCTGCCTGGCGAGGCGGCGACGCGCTGCACCGGCGGCCTGTACTGCCGCGCGCAGCGCATCCAGGCGCTGCTGCATTTCAAGGGACGGCGCGCGATGGACATCGAAGGCCTGGGCGACAAGCTCGTCGAGCAGCTGGTCGAGCACGAGCCTGGTGGAGAGCCCGGCCGACCTCTACGCGGCTGGAGGCGGCGCAGCTCGCGGCGCTGGAGCGCATGGGCGAGAAGTCGGCGCAGAACGTCATCGACAGCATCGAGCGCTCGCGCGACACGACGCTGGCGCGCTTCGTCTTCGCGCTCGGCATTCCGGGGGTCGGCGAAGAGGTGGCCAAGATCCTGGCGCGGCACTTCGGCGCGCTGCGATGCGCTGCTCGCCGCCGACTGGGCGGCGCTGGCAGCGGAGAAGGAGGCGGTGCGCAAGGAGAACGCGAAGCGCAAGCGGCGCGGCGAGGACGCTCTGCCGGTTCCGCTCGAGGGCATCGGGCCGGAGATCATGGACAGCATCGCGCCAGTTCCTGCGCGAGCCGCACAACCGCAAGGTGATCGCAGCGCCTGGTGGACCGCGGCGCGGGCGTGCGCATCCGGCGCGGCGGCGCACGCGGCCGTCCGCGGGCGGGCCGGCGAAGACCTTCGTGCTGACCGGGACGCTCGCGGGCATGACGCGCGACGAGGCGAAATCGCTGATAGAGTCGCGGGGGCACAAGGTGGCCGGTTCGGTGTCGAGGAACACGGATTACGTCGTCGCCGGCGCGGAGGCCGGCAGCAAGCTCGAGCGGGCGCGCGAGCTCGGCGTCGCGGTGCTCGACGAGGACGGCCTGAAGCAAACTGCTTGGAGAATCGCTGAGTCGCATGGCGCAGCAGTTGCGCAAAGCGGTGTTTCCCGTGGCCGGCCTCGGCAGCCGCTTCCTGCCCGCCACCAAGGCGAGCCCGAAGGAGATGCTGCCGATCGTGGACAAGCCGCTGATCCAGTACGCGGTGGAGGAGGCGGCCGCGGCCGGCATCACCGACATGATCTTCATCACCGGCCGCAACAAGCGCGCCATCGAGGACCATTTCGACACCGCCTACGAGCTGGAAAGCAGCGCTGGAGAGGCAGGGCAAGCGCGCGCTGCTCGACATCGGTGCGCGGCGTGCTGCCGCGCGGGCTGCCGCTGCATCTACATCCGCCAGGCGGAGCCGCTGGGCCTGGGCCACGCGGTGCTGTGCGCGCAGCCGGTGGTCGGCGACGAGCCGTTCGCCGTGGTGCTGGCGGACGACCTGATCGATGCGCAAGCCGCCCGGCGCTGGCGCAGATGGCGCGCGAGTTCGCCGACGAGCAGGCTGCTCGATCCTCGGCGTGGAGGAAATGCCGCGCGAGCAGACCGGCAGCTACGGCATCGTCAGCCCCGAGCGCGCCGGCGCGGAGCTGAGCGCGATCAGCGCCATCGTGGAGAAGCCGGCGCCCGCGCAGGCGCCGTCGACGCTGGCCGTGGTCGGCCGCTACGTCCTGACGCCGGCGGTGTTCGACAAGCTGGCCGCGGTGCAAGCCCGGCCGCGGCGGCGAGATCCAGCTCACCGACGCGATCGCCGCGCTGCTCGCGCAGGAGCGCGTGCTGGCCTACCGCTTCAGCGGCACGGCGCTACGACTGCGGCTCCAAGCTGGGTTACCTGCAGGCCACGGTCGAGCTGGGCGCCAAGCACGCCGAGGTGGGCGACGGTTTCGCGCGCTACCTGCGCAGGGCGCCGCAATGCCTGAGCTGCAGGCCGCCTGGGATTTCCTGGAGAACTCCGACCTGGTCGCCGATGCCGGCGAGGTGCAGGCGGCGATCGAGCGCCTGGCGGCGCAGATCACGCGCGAGCTGTCCGGCGCGTACCCGCTGGTGCTGGTGGTGATGGGCGGCGCGGTGGTGTTTGCCGGGCAGCTGCTGCCGCAAGCTGCGCTTCCCGATGGATTTCGACTACGTGCATGCCACGCGCTACGGCGCCGCGATCAGCCGGCGGCGGCATCGACTGGAAGGTGACGCCGCCCGAGGACGTGCGCGGGCGCACGGTGCTGGTGCTCGACGACATCCTCGACGGCGGCCAGACGCTGCGCGCCATCAGCGACCGGCTGCAGGCGCTGGGCGCAAAGCGGGTGTCACTGCGCGGTGCTGGTGGAGAAGACCCTGGCGCGCGCCAAGCCGATCGCCGCCGATTTCGTCGGCCTGCGCATTCCCGACCGCTTCGTGTTCGGCTGCGGCATGGACGCGAAGGGCTACTGGCGCAACCTGCCCGAAATCCGCGCCATCCGGGGCAAGTGATGCTCGCGATCATCGGCGGCAGCGGCCTGTCGCAGCTCTCCAGCCTGGCGGATACGCACCGCAAGGTCGTGCGCACGCCCTACGGCGAGCCCTCGGGCGCGCTCACCTTCGGACGCATCCGCGGCAAGGAGGTGGTGTTCCTCGCGCGCCACGGCTATGGCCATACCATCGCGCCGCACGAGGTCAATTACCGCGCCAACCTCTGGGCGCTCAAGGAAGCGCAGGTGGAAGGCGTGGTCTCGGTTGCCTCGGTCGGCGGCATCCGCAAGGACCTCGCGCCGGGCACCCTGCTGCTGCCGGACCAGATCATCGACTACACCTGGGGCCGCCGCTCGACCTATTTCGAAGGCGCGGCGAGCCAGGTCACGCACATCGATTTCACCGAGCCGTATTCGGCAAGCCTGCGCCGCCGCCTCCTCGCGGCGGCGCGGGCCTGCGGCGAGAAGGTGTTCGAGCGCGGCGACCTACGCTGCCACGCAGGGGCCGCGCCTGGAGACCGCCGCCGAGATCAATCGACTGGAGCGCGACGGCGCGGATGTGGTCGGCATGACCGGCATGCCGGAGGCGGCGCTCGCGCGCGAGCTCGGCCTGGAATACGCCGCGATCGCCGTCAGCGCGAATTTCGCCGCCGGGCGCGGCGACAGCGCGCACGCCGTCCCGCTCGAGCGCATCGAGGCGGTGCTCGCCGAAGCCATGGGCCGGGTGCGCCGCATCATCGAGCAGCTGGTGGCCGCATGATCCGGGAGGTGCTGCGCATGGGCGATCCGCGCCTGCTCGAGAGGTCGCGGCCGGTGGAGCGCTTCGGCACGCCGGAACTGGCCGCGCTGCTCGCCGACATGCGCGACACGATGGCGCACCTGAACGGCGCCGGACTGGCGGCGCCGCAGATCGGCGTCGGCCTGCGCGTGGTGATCTTCGGCGTGACAGTCCAATCCGCGCTACCCGCACGCCGAGGAAGTGCCCGACACGGTGCTGATCAATCCGGTGCTCGAGCCGCTCGGCGCGGAGATGGAGGAGGACTGGGAAGGCTGCCTGTCGGTGCCCGGCATGCGCGGCGTGGTGCCGCGCTACCGGCAGCTGCGCTACTGCGGGCTGCGACGAGCAGGGCCGGCGCTTCGAGCGCACGGTGGCGGGATTCCATGCCCGCGTCGTGCAGCACGAGTGCGACCACCTGGACGGCATCCTGTACCCGATGCGCATCCGCGACTTCAGCAAGTTCGGCTTCATCGAGGCGCTGTTCCCGGGGCAGGACCTGCCGCCCGAGGAGTGAGGCTCAGCGCACCTGCAGCTCCTTGAGCAGTTCCTGCTCGAGCTGCAGCACTGTCCTTCTGCGTTGGACAGCGCCTCGCCCGAGACCAGGAACACGTCCTCCGCGCGGTCGCCCAGCGTGTTGATCTTCGCCGTGTGCAGGTTGACGTGGTGCAGCGCCAGCGTGCGCGCCACGCCGTAGAGCAGGCCCGGGCGGTCCGCCGCCACGATCGAGAGCACCTGGTAGGTGCCGCGCTCGTCCGGGCGCAGGTTGACCACCGGCGAGATCGGGAAGTGGCGCACGCGGCGCGACAGGCGGCCGCCGCGCGGCGGCGGCAGCGGCGCCTGCGACTGCAGCTCCTCCGGCAGCTGCCGTCTCGATCATCGCGAGCAGGTCGCGGTAGTGCGCGCCCGGCCCCTGGCCCATGACCAGGAAGGTGTCCAGCGCGTAGCCGTGGCGCGTGGTGTGGATCTTGGCCTCGACGATGTTGAACCCGACGCGCTCGAAGTAGCCGCAGATGCGCGCGAACAGCGCTTCGCGGTCCGGCGTGTAGATCATCACCTGCAGGCCTTCGCCGATCGGCGCGAGGCGCGCCTTGCACCACCGGCACCGGCGATGTCCACGCGGTAGTGCAGGTTGCGCGTCTGCCAGGCGATCTCCTGCGCGTCGTGGCGCAGGAAGTAGGTCGTGTCGAGCTGCGCCCAGAACTTGTCCTTCACGCCGTCGGACAAGCGCGTAGAGGCGCAGCAGCCGGGCCGCTTCGGCCTGCTTCTCGGCCAGCGCCGCGTCGAGTCCCTGCGTCTCGCCGGTGAGCACGCGGCGCGTCGCGCGGAACAGGTCTTCGAGCAGCTTCGCCTTCCAGCGCGTTCCACACCTTGGGGCTGGTGCCGCGGATGTCGGCGACGGTGAGCAGGTAGAGCGCGATCAGGCGGCGCTCGCTGCCGACCTTGCGCGGCGAACGCCTGCACCACCTCGGGATCGTGCACGTCCTGCTTCTGCGCGGTGCCCGACATGGTCAGGTGGTGCTCGACGAGGAACGCCACCAGGTCGGCATCCTCGCGCGCCAGGCCATGGCGCCGCGCGAAGGCGCGCGCGTCGCGCATGCCGAGCTCGGAATGGTCGCCGCCGCGGCCCTTGGCGATGTCGTGGAACAGCGCGGCCACATAGAGCAGCCAGCGCCGCTCGAAGCCGTTCATCAGCTGGCTGCACAGCGGGAACTCGTGCGCGAACTCCGTCATCGTGAAGCGCCGCAGGTTGCGCACCACCATCAGGATGTGCTGGTCCACGGTGTAGACGTGGAACAGGTCGTGCTGCATCTGGCCGACGATGCGGCCGAACTCGGGCAGGTAGCGGCCCAGCACGTCGTACTGGTTCATGCGCCGGAACTCGTGCACGATGCCGCGCGGCTGCTGCAGCATCTGCAGGAACAGCAGCTTCGCCGTGGGGTCGCGCCGCAGGCGCGCGTTGACCCGCAGCCGCGCGCGCCACAGCGCGCGCAGCGTCGGCGCCGTCATGCCGCGCAGCTCCTGGTGCTGCTGCAGCAGCAGGAAGCTCTCCAGGATCGCGCGCGGCTCGCGCTCGAACAGGTCCTCGCGGCAGGCCTCGAGCAGCTCGCCGCGCACCTGGAAGCGCTCGTTGAGGGCGCGCGGCGCCGCGTCCTTCTCCGGCAGCAGGCGCGCCTCGAGGTTCTGCAGCAGGATGGTGTTGAGCTGCGTGACGCCCTTGGCCGCCTGGTAGTAGCGCTGCATCAGCTGCTCGCTCGGCGCGCCGCGCGGGCGAGCCGCGGCAGCCGCATTGCTCGGCCAGCGCGGTCTGGTAGTCGAACACGAGGCGGTCCTCGCGCCGGCCGGCGAGGTAAGTGCAGGCGGATGCGCAAGTCGTGCAGCAGCGCTTCGTGGCGCGCGAGCTGCGCCGCCTCCGCCCGCAGCAGCAGGCCGCGCCGCTGCAGCTGGCGCCAGCGCCAGCCCAGGCCGCAGGCGCGCGCGATCCACTGGATGGTCTGCAGGTCGCGCAGCCCGCCGGGCGCCTCCTTGAGGTTGGGCTCCAGCGCGTAGGCGGCGTCCTGGTGCTTGGCGTGCCGCTGCTCCTGCTCGAGCGTCTTCGCCTTGAGGAACGCCGGCGCATCGAGCGCTGCGCGCCGGTCGCCGCCGCGAGCTTGTCGAACAGCGCGCGGCTGCCGGCGAGGTGGCGCGCCTCGAGCAGCGTGGTCTGGATCGTGACGTCCTGCGCCGCGGCCTCGACGCAGCCGCGCACGGTGCGCACGCTGTGGCCGACCTCGAGGCCGATGTCCCAGAACATGCCGACCAGGCGTTCCAGGCGCTCGCGCTCCGCCGGCGCTGGGTTCGCGCGCCAGCAGCACCAGGATGTCGATGTCCGAGCAGGGAAACAGCTCGCCGCGGCCATAGCCGCCCGTGGCCACCAGGGCCGCGCGCGATGCGGGCTGGATGTCGCGCCACAGGCCGCGCAGGATCCGGTCGATCAGGCGGGTATGGCCGCGCAGCAGCTGCGCCGGGCGAGGGGTTGCGCAGGTACGCCTCGCGCAGTGCGCGGCGGCCGGCCAGCAGCGACTCGCGCCACTCCTCGGCCGGCGCCGAGGACGGCGCTCATGTCATTGCAGTCGGCGGCGCCGGCGGCGCGCCGGCGGACGTGGTCAGCACCTCGTAGCCCGCCGTCGTGACCAGCACCGTGTGCTCCCATTGCGCCGACAGGCTGTGGTCCTTGGTGACGATGGTCCAGCCGTCCGCGAGCTCGCGGATGCCGGGCTTGCCCGCGTTGATCATCGGCTCGACGGTGAAGGTCATGCCGGCTTCCAGGCGCAGGCCGGTGCCCGGCTTGCCGTAGTGCAGGACCTGCGGATCCTCGTGGAACTTGCGGCCGATGCCGTGGCCGCAGAATTCGCGCACCACGGAGTAGCCGTGCTTCTCGGCGTGCGCCTGGATCGCGGCGCCGAGGTCGCCCAGCTGGGCGCCGGGGCGGACCTGCTCGATGCCGCGCCACATGCATTCGTAGGTGACCTCCGCCAGCCGGCGCGCCTGGATGCTCGGCTCGCCGACGAAGTACATGCGGCTGCTGTCGCCGTGGAAGCCGTCCTTGATCACCGTGACGTCGATGTTGAGGATGTCGCCGGGCTTGAGCACGCGATCGCCCGGGAATGCCGTGGCACACCTGGTGATTGACCGAGGTGCAGATCGATTTCGGATACGGCTTGTACCCGGGCGGCGCGTAGTTGAGCGGGGCCGGCGTGGTGCCCTGCACGTTGACCATGTAGTCGTGGCACAGGTCGTTCAGCCTGCCCGTGGTCACGCCCGGCTTGACGAAGGGCGCGACGTAGTCGAGCACTTCGGCGGCGAGGCGGCCGGCGAGCCGCATCTTGGCGATTTCCTCGGGAGACTTCAGGACGACGGGCATGGGCGGAAGAAAACGCTGATTATGCTAGAATTTCGGGCTGGTCAGCGCCGTGTTCGCAAGTGCGCGGCGGACCAAATTTCCCGCCCCGGCCGGTTAGGGTGCCCGCGAGGGTTTTCGGTTGGACCGGGGCGGCAGACCTCAACCCTAAGGAGTGCATTGTGTCGGCAACCATGCGTGAAATGCTCGAGGCCGGGGTCCATTTCGGACACCAGACCCGGTACTGGAATCCGAAGATGGCGCCGTTCATCTTCGGCCACCGCAACAAGATCCACATCATCAACCTGGAAAAGACCCTGGCGATGTACCAGGAGGCGCTGAAGTACGTGCGCCAGCTGGCCGCCAACCGGGGCACCATCCTGTTCGTGGGCACCAAGCGCCAGGCGCGCGAGATCCTGCGCGAGGAGGCGCTGCGCTGCGCCATGCCGTTCGTCGACCATCGCTGGCTCGGCGGCATGCTGACGAACTTCAAGACCGTCAAGCAGTCCATCAAGCGGCTGAAGGAAATGGAGCAGATGGCGCAGGACGGCACCTTCGAGAGCATGGTGAAGAAGGAAGCGCTCGGCCTGCAGCGCGAGCTCGCCAAGCTGCAGCGCTCGCTGGGCGGCATCAAGGAGCTTTCCAGCCTGCCGGATGCGCTGTTCATCATCGACGTCGGCTACCAGAAGGGCGCCGTGGCCGAGGCCAACAAGCTCGGCGTGCCCGTGGTCGGCGTGGTGGACACCAACCATACGCCGGAGGGCATCAGCTACGTGATTCCCGGCAACGACGACTCGAGCCGGGCGATCCGCCTGTACGCCCGCGGCATCGCCGACGCGGTGCTCGAGGGTCGCTCGCAGGCGGTCGAGGAAGTGGCGGCCGCTTCGCGCGACGAGTTCGTCGAAGTGGAAGAAGAGCGCGGCGCCTGAGCGGGCGCGCGCAAAGCGAAAAAGGGGCCCCGGGCCCCTTTTTTTGGACCTGAGGAGCGACACGGAGATGGCGGAAATCAGTGCAAGCCTGGTGAAGGAGCTGCGCGAACTGACCGGGCTCGGGATGATGGAGTGCAAGAAGGCGCTGGCGGAGGCGGGCGGCGACCTGAAGAAGGCCGAGGAGTTGCTGCGCATCAGGAGCGGCGCCAAGGCGAGCAAGGCTGCCGGGCGCATCGCGGCCGAAGGCGTGATCGGCGCTTGGCTGTCCGCCGACGCGAAGCTGGGCGCGCTGGTGGAAGTCAACTGCGAGACCGATTTCGTGGCGAAGAACGACGGACTTCATCGCTTTCGCACGGGAAGTGGCTGAGGCGGTGGCCAAGACCAACCCGGCGGATGTGCAGGGGCTGGCGAGCTTCGAAGCGCGCCGGCAGGCCCTGGTGCAGAAGATCGGCGAGAACATCTCCATCCGGCGCTTCGCGCGCCTGCAGGCGCTGGGGCGCCTCGCGCTGTACATGCACGGGGTGAAGATCGGCGTCCTGGTGGACCTCGAAGGGCGAGGAGGAGGTCGCCAAGGATCTGGCGATGCACATCGCATTCGCCAAGCCGCAGTACCTGACGAAGGCCGAAGTGCCTGCCGAGGTGGTGGCGCGCGAGCGCGACATCGCCGCGGCGCGGGCGAAGGATTCCGGCAAGCCGCCGCGAGATCGTCACCAAGATGGTGGAGGGCGCGGTCAACAAGTTCCTCAACGAGGTCACGCTGCTGGGCCAGCCCTTCGTCAAGGACGACAAGCAGTCCGTGGAGAAGGTGCTGGCGGCGAAGAAGGCCAAGCTCAACGGCTACCGCTTCCTGGTGGTGGGCGAGGGCATCGAGAAGAAGAGCAGCGACTTCGCCGCTGAAGTGATGGCCACGGCGGGAGCCGGACGATAGAGGCTGCCATGAAGCCCGGCGAGGCCGCAGTCGGCGCGAAGTACAAGCGCATCCTCCTCAAGCTCTCCGGCGAGGCGCTGATGGGCGAGGACGCCTACGGCATCAACCGGCAGACGATCGACGCGATCGTCGAGGAGATCGCCAGCGTCGCGCGCCTGTCGGTCGAGATCGGCGTGGTGATCGGCGGCGGCAACATCTTCCGCGGGGTGGCGCCGGGGGCGGCCGGCATGGACCGCGCCACCGCCGATTACATGGGCATGCTCGCCACCGTGATGAACGCGCTGGCGCTGCAGGACGCGATGCGCCGCGCGGGGCTGGACTGCCGCGTGCAGTCGGCGCTCAACATCGAGCAGGTGGTGGAGCCCTACATCCGCGGCAAGGCGATCCGCTACCTGGAGGAGGGCCGGGTGGTGGTGTTCGCGGCGGGCACCGGCAATCCGTTCTTCACCACCGACACGGCGGCGGCGCTGCGCGCCAGCGAAGTCGGCGCCGAGATCGTGCTCAAGGGCACCAAGGTGGACGGCGTGTACACCGCCGACCCGAAGAAGGACCCGGCGGCGCGGCGTTACGAGCGGCTGACCTTCGACGAGGCGATCCAGCGCAACCTGAAGGTGATGGACGCGACGGCGCTCACGCTGTGCCGCGACCAGAAGCTGCCGGTGAACGTGTTCAGCATCTTCAGGAAGGGCGCGCTGCTGCGCGTGGTGACGGGCGCGAACGAAGGCACGCTGGTGCAGGTCTGACGGGGGGCGACATGCTGGCTGAACTCAGGAAGACGACCGAGCAGAAGATGGGCAAGACCATCGAGGCGTTCAAGGCGGACCTCGCCAAGGTGCGCACGGGACGCGCGCACACCGGCCTGCTCGACCACGTGACGGTGGACTACTACGGCACGCCGACGCCACTGGCGCAGGTGGCGAAGGTCATCCTGCTCGATGCGCGCACCATCGGCGTGTCGCCGTTCGAGAAGAAGATTGATTCCCGCGGTGGAGAAGGCGATCCGCGAGTCCGACCTGGGTCTCAATCCCGCCACGGCGGGCGACACGATCCGGGTGCCGATGCCGGCGCTCACCGAGGAGCGCCGCAAGGAACTGATCAAGGTGGTGCGCCACGAGGCCGAGAACGCGCGGGTGGCGGTGCGCAACCTGCGGCGCGACGCCAACCACCACCTCAAGGAGGCGCTCAAGAAGAAGGAAGTGTCGGAGAACGACGAGCGCCGCTCGCAGGACGAGGTGCAGAAGCTCACCGATCGCTCGATCGGCGAGATCGACAAGCTGCTGCAGCAGAAGGAAGCCGAACTGATGGCGGTCTAGGGCGCGACATGGCGCACGAGAGCTCGACACGTGGACATCCCCGCGCACGGCGACGTGCCGCGCCACGTCGCCATCATCATGGACGGCAACGGGCGCTGGGCGCGCAGGCGCCACCTGCCGCGCATCGCCGGCCACAAGCGCGGCGTGGAGGCGGTGCGCGCGACGGTGCAGGCATGCGCCGAGCGCGGCGTGGGGTTCCTCACGCTGTTCGCGTTCAGCTCGGAGAACTGGCGCCGGCCGGCGGAGGAAGTGGCGCTGCTGTTGCAGCTGTTCCACGGCGCGCTCACCAACGAGGTGGAGAAGCTGCACCGCAACGGCATCCGCCTGCGGGTGGTCGGCAACCTGGAGCGCTTCGACCCGCGCATGCGCGCCCTGATCGAACAGGGCGAGCGGCGCACCGCCGCCAACACGCGGCTCACGCTGACCATCGCGGCCAATTACGGCGGCCGCTGGGACATCCTGCAGGCGCTCGGCCGCCTGGCGCGCGAGCAGCCGGAGGCGCTGCAGGCGGAGATCGACGAGTCGCGGCTCGCGCCGTACCTGTCGATGAGCTACGCCCCCGAGCCCGACCTGTTCATCCGCACCGGCGGCGAGCAGCGCGTCAGCAACTTCCTGCTGTGGCAGCTCGCCTACACCGAGCTGTACTTCACCGACACCCTGTGGCCGGATTTCGACGCGGCAGCGCTCGACGCGGCGATCGCCTCCTACGCGCGCCGCGAGCGCCGCTTCGGGCGCACCAGCGAGCAGCTGGAAGAGGCGAAGCGCGCCGAGGTGGCCTGAGCCCTTGCTGGTCCGCGCGCTCACCGCAGTGGTGCTGCTCGCGGCATTTCTTGCGGCGTTGTTCCTGCTCGAGCGAGTCGTGGTTCGCGGGACTGGTCGGCCTGGTGATCGCCGCCGCCGGGCACGAGTGGGGCAGGCTCGCCCGCCTGCCGGCCGCCGGCGCGCTGCTGTATGGCGCGACAGCCGCGGCGCTCTACGCGGGGCTGGCCTGGGCGTGGCACCCGCTCGCGGCGGGAGACCTGCCCGAATGCGCGACCTTCGTCGCGGCCGCCTTGTTCTGGCTGCTGGTGGTGCCGTTCTGGCTGACGCGCGGACTGGCGCAGCCTTCCGCGGCATTGCTCGCTGGTCGCCGGAATCGTCGTGCTCGATCCCCGCCGGTCTCGCTGCGCTGTCGCTTGCCGCCCGCGCAGCTGCTGCTCGCGCTCGGCCTGGTCTGGATCGCGGACACGGCAGCCTACCTGGCCGGGCCGCGCGTTCGGCAGGCACAAGCTCGCGCCCCGCGATCAGCCCGGGCAAGACCTGGGAAGGCGTCGGCCGGCGCCGCCGCCGCGACGCTCATCTACGCTATCATCTGCGCACTGCCGGGCGCGCCGCTCGGCGCCGTGGTGCAGGGGGCGGGATGGTTGCGCCTACCTGGCCGTGGCCGTGCTGCTGTGTGCGGTGAGCATTGCCGGCGACCTGTTCGAGTCTGCCGTCAAGCGCCAGGCGGGCGCGAAGGACAGCGGCGCGCTGCTGCCCGGCCACGGCGGGGTCCTCGACCGCATCGACAGCGTCACGTCCACCTTGCCGATCGCCGCCTTGTCATGGCACTGGATCGCCGCGCAGTGAATCCACAGACCCCGCCCGCGGGTGCAACGCGGCCGCTCGGCCTGGTGCTGCTCGGCGCCACCGGCTCGATCGGCGCCAACACGCTCGACGTGGTGGCGCGGCACCCCGAGCGCTATCGCATCGAGACGCTCACCGCGCAACGGCTCGGCGGAGCGCCTGCTGGAGCTGGCCGGCAGTACCGGCCGCGCCGCGCGGTGCTCGTCAGGCGTGCCCGCAGGACGCCGCGCTGCGCCGCCGCTTCGCGGACGCCGGCTGCGAGCTGCTGTTCGGCGCGCGCGCGCTGGAGCAGGCTGCCGCCGCGCCGGAGTGCGACGTGGTGATGGCCGCGATCGTCGGCGCCGCCGGCCTGCCGGCGACGCTGGCCGCCGCGCGCGCCGGCAAGCGGCTGCTGCTCGCCAACAAGGAAGCGCTGGTGATGTCCGGCCCGCTGTTCATGCGCGCGGTGCGCGACGCCGGCGCGGTCGCTGCTGCCGATCGACAGCGAGCACAACGCCGTGTTCCAGTGCCTGCCGCAGGAGGGCGGCGCGCGCCAGCCTGCGCGGGGTGCGCCGGATCCTGCTCACCGCCTCGGGCGGGCCGTTCCGCGCGACGCCGCTGGAGCGCCTGCGCGCAAGTGACGCCGCAGGAGGCCTGCGCGCACCCGAACTGGGTGATGGGTCGCAAGATCTCGGTGGACTCCGCGACGATGATGAACAAGGGCCTGGAGGTGATCGAGGCGCACTGGCTGTTCGGCCTGGAGCCCGCGCGCATCGAGGTGCGTGATCCACGCGCAGAGCATCGTGCATTCGCTGGTCGAGTACGTCGACGGCTCGATGCTCGCGCAGCTGTCGAATCCCGACATGCGGGTGCCGATCGCGCACGCGCTCGGCTTTCCGGAGCGCATCGACTCCGGCGCGCGCGCGCTCGACCTCGGCGCAATCGGCTCGCTGTCCTTCGAGCAGCCGGACGCGGCGCGCTTTCCCTGCCTCGGCCTGGCCTACGCGGCGCTGCGCGCGGGCGGCACGGCGCCGGCCGTCCTCAACGCGGCCAATGAAGTCGCGGTGGAAGCCTTCCTCGGCGGCCGCCTGCGCTACACGGCGATCGCGCAGGTGATCGAGCGAGGCGCTGCAGCGCGTCGCCGCGCGGTCCGGCGGAGGAACTGGCCGCCGTGCTCGACGCCGATGCGCGCGCACGGCGCGCCGCCGCCGAGTGCGTGGCGCGCCTGATGGGGCAGGCCGCATGAGCCTGCTGCATACGGCTCGTCGCCTTCATCGTCGCGCTCGGCGTGCTGATCGTGGTGCACGAGTACGGCCACTACCTCGTCGCGCGCCTGTGCAACGTCAAGGTGCTGCGCTTCTCCGTCGGCTTCGGCCGGCCGCTCGCCACCTGGCGCGCGCGGCGCGGACGCGCACCGAGTGGGTCATCGCGGCGATCCCGTTCGGCGGCTACGTCAAGATGCTCGACGAGCGCGAGGCGCCGGTGGAGCCGCGCGGAACAGGCGCGCGCCTTCAACCGGCAGAGCGTCGGCAGGCGGCTGCTCATCGTCGTGGCCGGCCCGGTCTTCAATTTCCTGTTCGCCATCGCGGTCTACGCCGGGCTGTACATGGTACGGCCTGCCCGAGGCGCGGCCGATCGTGGCCGAGCCGCCGCGCCGCGACGCTCGCGCGCGCCGCCGGATTCCGCGCCGGCGACACGGTGCGCGCCATCGACGGCCAGCCGGTCGCCACCTGGCAGGACCTGCGCTGGCGCGTGCTGCAGGCGGCGCTGCAGCGCCAGCAGATCGGCGTCGAGGTGATCGACGCGCGCGACCGACATCTCGGTGCTGGCGCTCGACCTGAGCGGCTTTCCGTCCGAGGAGGTGGAGAGCGACGTGATGGAGCGCCTCGGCCTGCGGCTGTTCCGGCCGGCGCTTGCCGCCGGTGCTCGGCCAGGTCGTCGCGGGCAGCGCCGCGGAGCGCGCGGGACTCGCCGCCGGCGACCGCATCACGCATGCCGACGGCCGCGCGCTCGCCACCTGGGACGACCTGGTGCAGGCGGTGCGCCAGCGGCCGGAACGCCGTCCTGCAGCTGACGGTCGAGCGCGGCGGCGCCGTGCTCAGCGTGCAGGTCACGCCCGATGCGGTAGGCACGGGCAGCGCGCGCATCGGCCGGATCGGCGCCGCGCCCGAGGTCTCGGCCGACGCACGCCGCGCGCATCTTCGTGCACGTGCGGCACGGACCGCTCGACAGCGTCGCCAAGGCGGCCGCCAAGACCTGGGACATCTCGGTGTTCAGCCTGCAAGATGCTGGGCAAGATGCTGCTCGGCGAGGTGTCCTGGAAGCACCTGTCGGGACCGGTCACGATCGCCGACTTCGCCGGCCAGTCGGCGCAGCATGGGCTGGATTCCCTACCTGACGTTCCTCGCGCTGATCAGCATCAGCCTCGGCGTGCTGAACCTGCTGCCGATCCCGCCGCTGGACGGCGGTCACTTGATGTACTACGCGATCGAGCTGCTCAAGGGGAGTCCCGGCGTCCGAGCGCGCCATGGAGCTCGGGCAGCGCGTCGGGCATCGCGCTGCTGCTGGTGCTGATGGCTTTCGCGTTCTACAACGACCTGAACCGACTGTTCGCCGGCTGATCCGGGGATGCATTGATGCGCAAGCGCTTTCTCGCTGGCGCTCGCCTGCGGCTTGCTGTGCCGCGGCGGCGCGGCGCTGGGGCAGGGCGTCCAGCCCGTTCGTCGTGAAGGACATCCGCGTCGAGGGCGTGCAGCGGATCGAGCCCGGCACCGTGTTCAGCTACCTGCCGGTCAAGGTGGGCGACACCCTGACCGAGGAAAAGGCGCAGCAGGCGCTGCGCGCCCTGTTCGCCACGGGATTCTTCAGGGACGTGCGCCTGGAAGCCGAGAACGACGTGCTGGTGGTGCTGGTCGAGGAGCGCCCGTCGGTCGCGCAGATCGACTTCTCCGGCGTGAGCGAGTTCCAGCCCGACGTGCTCAAGCGCGTCCTGCGCGACCGGGCCTGGCCGAAGGGCGCACCTTCGACCGCTCGGTGCTCGACGGCGCCGAGCAGGAACTGAAGCGCCAGTACCTGTCGCGCGGCAAGTACGCCGCCGAGGTGCAGACCACGGTGACGCCGCTCGAGCGCAACCGGGTCGGCCATCAGCTTCGCGGTCACCGAAGGCGACGTCGCCAAGATCCAGTCGATCAACATCGTCGGCGCCAGGCCTTCCGCGAGCAGGAGCTGCTCGACCTGTTCGCCCTGCGCACCCCCGGCTGGCTGACCTGGTACACCAAGCTCGACCAGTACTCGCGCCAGCGCCTGACGGCCGACCTGGAAACGCTGCGCTCGTTCTACCAGAACCACGGCTACCTCGATTTCAACGTCGACTCGACCCAGGTTTCGATCACGCCGGACCGCAGGGACATCTACATCACGGTCAACATCACCGAGGGCGAGAAGTACACGGTGTCCGACGTGCAGCTCGGCGGGCGAGATGCTGGTGCCGCGCGAGGAGCTGGAGAAGCTGATCGCTGATCAAGCCGGGCGACGTGTTCTCGCGCGCAGCAGCTCACCGAGACCACCAAGGCGATCACCGACCGGCTGGGCAACGACGGCTACGCGTTCGCCAACGCCAACGCCGTGCCGCAGGTCGACAAGGAAAAGCGCACCGTCGCCTTCACCATCCTGGTCGACCCGGGCCGGCGCGTGTACGTGCGGCGCATCAACGTCGTCGGGCAACACCAAGACCCGCGACGAAGTGGTGCGGCGCGAGATGCGCCAGCTCGAGGGCGCGTACTACGACGCCTCGAAGATCCAGCTCTCCAAGCGGCGCATCGACCGCACGCAGTACTTCAAGGAGGTGAACGTCGAGACCGCGCCGGTCGAGGGCATGCCCGACCAGGTGGACGTCAACTTACACGGTCGAGGAGAAGCCCACCGGCGCGCTGCTGTTCGGCGCTCGGCTTCTCCAGCGTGGACAAGCTGATCGCTGTCGGCGTCGATCACGCAGACCAACGTCTTCGGCAGCGGCAAGTTCCTGGCGCTGCGAGATCAACAGCGGCACGGTCAACCAGACCTACTCGCTGTCGTACATGGACCCGTACTACACCGTCGACGGCGTGAGCCGCGGTTTCGACATCTACCGGCGCGACGTCGATGCGTCCACGCTGGCGGTCGGCGCCTACACGACCAGACACACTGGGCGGCGGCATCAAGTTCGGCTATCCGCTGATCGGAACGCGATTCGCTCAGCTTCGGGCTGATCGCCGAGAACGTCAAGCTCGAGACGTTCGCCAACAGCCCGTTCGCCTACAAGGATTTCGTCGCCAATTTCGGCAACGAGTACACCTACGCTGCGCTGCAGGCCGGGTGGGCGCGCGACACCCGCGACAGCGTGATCATGACCACGCGAGGGCAGCGCTGACGCGCGCCACGAGCGAGATCGCGGGCGGCGACCTGCAGTACTACCGCCTCGGCTACAACGCAGCAGTACTACCGTCCGCTGAGCCGCACGTTCACCCTGTTCCTGAACGGCGACATCGGCTATGGCGGACGGCCTGGGCGGACAAGCCGCTGCCGTTCTTCAAGAACTACTACGCCGGCGGCCCGGGCTCGGTGCGCGGCTACCAGCCCCTACTCGCTCGGGCCGAAGGATCCCGATCGGCAACTCGCTCGGCGGCAGCCGGCGCCTCGTCGGCAGCGCCGAGCTGCTGTTCCCGGTGCCGGGCGCCGAGCAGGACAAGTCGCTGCGCCTGGCGCGTTCGTCGATGGCGGGCAGGTCTACGGCGAGGACGAGAAGCTGTCGTTCTCCGAGACTGCGCTTCTCCGCCGGCATCGGCCTGGCGTGGAATTCGCCGTTCGGCCCGCTGCGCATCTCGTTCGCCAGCCCGCTGAACGCGCAGCGACGGAATCGACCGCGCGCAGAGGTTACAATTGACCTTTGGCACCGGGCTTCTAGGACGCACGCGGAATTCCATGCAGCACCTGCCTCGCCGCTTGTCGTCGTTGCCGCTGCTGCTCGCGCTGCAGGCGCCGCTCGCCGGCGCGCAGGCCGAGGACAAGATCGGCTTCGTCAATACCGAGCGCATCCTGCGCGACGCGGCGCCGGCGGTGCGCGCGCAGAAGAAGATCGAGGCGGAATTCTCCAAGCGCGACCAGGAAATGGCACGCATCGCCGACCAGCTGAAGCGCATGCAGGACGAGCTGGAGAAGCAGGGCGTGACGATGGCCGAGAGCCAGCGCCGCACCAAGGAGCGCGAGTTCAGCGAGCTGAACCGGGATTTCCAGCGCCGGCAGCGCGAGTTCCGCGAGGACCTCAACCAGCGCCGCAACGAGGAGCTGGCGCAGGTGGTCGAGCAGGCCAACCGCGTCATCCGGCAGATCGCCGAGCAGGAGAAGTACGACATCATCTTCCAGGACGCCGTCTACGCCAATCCGCGCATCGACATCACCGAACGGTGATCAAGGCGCTGGACGGCAAGCCCGCCGCGCGATGACATGCCGGGCCCGCTCACACTCGGCGAGATCGCTTCCCGGCTCGGCGGGCGCATCGTCGGCGGCCCGGCGATCCTGATCGAGCAGGTCGGTTCGCTCGAGCACGCCGGGCCGCGGCCAGATCGCGTTCTACTCCGGCCCGCGCTATCGCGCCCAGCTGGCGGCGACCGGCGCGGGCGCGGTGATCCTGCGCGCCCGCGGCAGAGCAGCAGACCAGCGCTGCCGCGCATCGTCAGCGACAATCCCTACGCCTATTTCGCCCGCGTTTCGCAGCTGCTCAATCCCGCCCGGCGCCGGTGCCGGGCGTGCACGCGACAGCGCAGGTGGACGCCACGGCCCGCATCGCCGCCAGCGCGCGCGTCGAGGCCGGCGCCGTCGTCGGCGCGGGCGTCGAGCTGGGCGAGCGCGCCTGGGTCGGCGCCGGCTGCTACCTCGGCGAAGGCGTGTCGATCGGCGCCGGACACCCGCCTGCATCCCGCGGTGACGGTCTACGCCGGCTGCCGGCTCGGCGCCCGCGTCATCGTGCATGCGGGCGCGGTGATCGGCGCCGACGGCTTCGGCATGGCGCAGCGACGGACGGCCGCTGGGTCAAGCTGCCGCAGATCGGCCGGGTCGCTCATCGGCGACGACGTCGAGATCGGCGCCAACACCACGATCGACCGCGGCACGGTGGACGACACGGTGATCGAAGAGGGCGTCAAGCTCGACAACCAGATCCAGATCGGCCACAACTGCCGCATCGGCGCGCACACGCGCGATGGCCGGCTGCGTGGGCGTCGCGGGCAGCGCGGTGATCGGCCGGCATTGCACCATCGGCGGCGCGCGCGCGTGATCCTCGGGCACCTGAGCCTGTGCGACGGCGTGCACGTCTCCGCCGGCACGGTGATCTCGCGCTCGATCCGCAAGCCGGGCACCTACACCGGCATGTTCCCGTTCGACGACAATGCCTCCTGGGCGCGCAATACCGCGCTGGTGCGGCACCTCGCGGAGCTGGCCGAGCGCGTCGCGTGCGCTGGAGAAGCCCAAACGCAAGAAGGAGAAGGCCGCAATGGCTGACATGGACATCACCGAGGTGCTGGCGCACCTGCCGCAGCGCTACCCGTTCCTGATGATCGACCGGGTGCTCGAGTGCGAGCCGGGCAAGCGCATCCTCGCCGCTGAAGAACGTGTCGGCCAACGAGCCGTATTTCCTCGGGCATTTCCCGGGCCGCCCGATCATGCCCGGCGTGCTGATCCTGGAGGCCATGGCGCAGGCGGCCTGCATCCTGGCGTTGCGCACCAGGGGCGACCAGGCCCGACGCCAACACCGTCTACTACTACGCCGGCATCGACGACGCGCGCTTCAAGCGGCCGGTGGTGCCCGGCGACCAGCTCGAACTCGACGTGCAGGTCCTCGCGCACAAGCGCGGCATCTGGAAATTCGCCTGCGTCGCCCGCGTCGCCGACGCGATGGTCACCGAGGCCGAGATCCTGTGCACCGAGCGCCTGCTGGAGCCGGAGTGAGCGCAGCGCAGGTGCACGCGACGGCGATCGTCCACCCCGGCGCGCAGCTCGCGCCGGGCGTGAGCATCGGCGCCTATTCCATCATCGGCGAGCACGTGGAGCTCGGCGAGGGCACCTGGGTCGGGCCGCACGTGGTCATCGAGGGCCATACGCGCCTCGGGCGCAACAACCGCATCTACCAGTTCGCCTCGATCGGCGCGCCGCCGCAGGACAAGAAGTACGCGGGCGAGCCCACGGCGGTGGAGATCGGCGACGGCAACACGATCCGCGAGGGCGTCACCATCAACCGCGGCACCGCGGAGGACGCGCGGCGTCACGCGCGTCGGCGACGACAACTGGCTGATGGGCTACGTGCATGTCGCGCACGACTGCCAGATCGGCAACAAGACCATCATGGCCAACTACACCGGCCTCGCCGGCCACGTGCGGGTCGGCGACTGGGCGATCCTCGGCGGCGCCACGGTGGTGCACCAGTTCGTGCACATCGGCGCGCACAGCTTCACCTCGATGGGCACCTACCTCGACGCAGGACCTGCCGCCCTACGTCATGGCGGCCGGCAACATGGCCAAGCCCTTCGGCATCAACAGCGAGGGGCTGCGCCGCCGCGGCTTCTCGGCGGACGCCATCGCGCGCATCAAGCAGGCCTACCGCACGCTGTACCGCTCGGGACTCGGGCTCGAGGAAGCCAGGCGCGAGCTCGCGGCGCAGGCCGCGGCCTGCGCCGGAAGTCGGCGCGCTGCTCGAGTTCCTCGAGCGCTCCAAGCGCGGCATCATCCGCTAGCGCCGTGAGCGAGGCGGCGACCCGCGTCGCCATGGTGGCCGGCGAGGCCTCCGGCGACCAGCTGGGCGCGCACCTGATCGCGGCACTGAAGGCGCGGCGCCCCGGGCTGCGCTTTGCCGGCATCGGCGGACCGCGCATGGCGGCGCAGGGCTTCGACGTCGCACGTGTCCGATGGACCAGCTCGCGGTGCGCGGCTATGCCGAGGCGCTGCGGCACTACCGGCGCATCGCGCGCATCCGCCGCGCAGCTCGGCGACGCGCTGCTGGCGGAGCGCCCCGGCCTGTTCATCGGCGTGGACGCCTCGGATTTCAACCTCGACCTCGAGCGCCGCCTGAAGGAGGCGGGCATTCCGGCGGTGCATTACGTGAGCCCCTCGGTCTGGGCCTGGCGCGGCTGGCGGGTGCAGCGCGTGGCCCGCTCGGCCACCCACCTGCTGGCGATGTTTCCGTTCGAGCCGGCCCTGTACGAGCAGCACCGGGCTGCCGGTCACCTACGTCGGCCATCCGCTGGCCGACGTGATTCCGCTGGAGGTGAACAAGGACGAGGCGCGCGCGCAGCTGCGCCTGCCGGCGCGCAAGCTCATCGTCGCGCTGCTGCCGGGCAGCCGGCGCTCGGAACTGCAGTACATGGCCGCCGCCTTCGTGCTCGCGGCGCACCGCCTGCGGCAGGACATTCCCGAAGTGCATTTCGTCTGCCCGATGGCGTCGCGCGAGACGCGCGACCTGTTCGAGGCGACGGTGCACGTGCACGAGGCGCACCGATCTCCCGCTGACGCTGCTGTTCGGCCACTCGCACGAGGCGCTGGCGGCGGCGGACCTGGCGCTGGTCGCGAGCGGCACCGCGACGCTGGAGGCGGCGCTGTTCAAGACGCCCATGGTGATCGCCTACCGCCAGTCGCCCCTCAGCTGGGCGCTGCAGCGCCGGATGATGTACCTGCCGTACGTGGGCATGCCCAACATCCTCGCCGGCGAGGCGCTGGTGCCGGAGCTGCTGCAGGGCAAGGCAACGCCGGCCGCGCTGGCGGCCGCGCTGCTCGACCTGCTGCGCGACACCGGCCGCGCAGCGCCGCCAGGTGGAGAAGTTCCGCGAGATTCCACGTCCTGCTGCGGCAGAACACCGCGGAGAAGGCGGCCGACGCAGTGCTGCGGGTGCTCGATGCCGGCCGCGCGTGATGCACCGCGCCTGCTCTGCGGCGTGGACGAGGCCGGCCGCGGCCCGATCGCCGGCCCGGTGTTCGCGGCCGCGGTGATCCTCGATCCGCGCCGGCCGATCGCCGGGCTGAAGGATTCCAAGCTGCTGGCGCCGCGGCGCCGCGAAGCGCTGGCGATCACGATCCGCCGCGAGGCGCGCGCCTGGGCGGTGGCGAGCGCCACCGTGCGAGGAGATCGACCGCCTCAACATCCTGCAGGCCACGCTGCTGGCGATGCAGCGCGCGGTGGAAGCAGCTCGAGGTGCGTCCCGACGAAGCCTGGATCGACGGCGACCACTGCCCGCGGCTGACCTGCCGGCGCGCGCGGTGATCGGCGGGGACCGCAGCGTGCCGCAGATTTCCGCGGCGTCGATCCTCGCCAAGACCGCGCGCGACGCGGAAATGCTGCGCCTGCAGCGCGAGTACCCGCATTACGCGCTGCGACCGCCACAAGGGCTATCCGACGCCCGAGCACCTGGCGCTGCTCGAGCGCCACGGCGCCTGCGCAATCCACCGGCGCTCGTTCGCGCCGGTGCGGCGCCTGCTGCGGCGCATGAGCCTGCTGCGCTCGCGCGACAATCCCCGCGTGCGCCGCTGGCACGCGCTCGCGCGCGACGGCCGCGCGCGCAGGCGCGAAGCGCAGCGCCGCTGATCGAAGGCGCGCATCTGCTCGCGGCCTACCTCGATTCCGGCGCACGGCCGCGAGCCGTGCTGGTCAGCGAATCCGGGCAGGCGCGGGCGGAGATCGCTGCTCTCGTGCAGCGCGTCGGGAATCGCGCCAGTCGACGCTTCCCGATGCGCTGTTCCGTTGGCTGGCCGATGCGGCGACGCCCGCCGGGCTCGCCGCCGAGATCGGCATTCCCGCGCACGCGGGCTTGCCGGCCTCGCCGGCGACTGCGTATTCCTGGAGCGAATCCAGGACGCGGGCAACGTCGGCGCGATCCTGCGCAGCGCGGCCGCGTTCGGCATGCGCCACGCAGTGCTGTCGCAGGGATGCGCCGACCCCTGGTCGCCCAAGGTGCTGCGCGCCGCCATGGGCGGGCATTTCTCGCTGGCCATCACGCGAGGTGGAGGACCTCGCTGCCGCCCTCGCGGCTTTGCCGGGACAACGGTCTGCACCGTGGTGCACGGCGGCAGCCCGCTCGGCGAGCTGGAACTGCGGGAGACATCGGCTGGATCTTCGGCGCCGAAGGGCAGGGCGTCAGCGCCGCCACTGCGGCGATGGCCAAGCGTGCGCGCGACGATCCCGCTCGCGCCGGGCGCCGACTCGCTGAACGTCGCCGCCGCCGCGGCGATCTGCTTCTACGAGCGTGCGCGCCGCCTCAGTACACGTGGCGCTCGATCTTGAGCTCGCGCAGGATGGTGGTGGCGATTTCCTCGATCGACTTGGCGGTGGAGTTGAGCCAGCGGATGCCTTCGCGGCGCATCAGCTTCTCCGCCTGCTCGACCTCGAAGCGGCAATTGTCGAGGTCCGCGTACTTGCTGTCCGGCCGGCGCTCGCTGCCGGATCTCCCGCAAGCGCTCGGGCGTAATGGTCAGGCCGTAGAGGCGCGCCTTGTGCGGCGACCAGCGCCGGCGGCAGCTGCATGCGCGCGAAATCCTCCGGGATCAGCGGATAGTTCGCCGCCTTGACGCCGAACTGCAGCGCCAGGTACAGGCTGGTCGGCGTCTTGCCGCTGCGCGATACGCCCACCAGGATGACGTCGGCCTGATCGAGGTCGCGGTGCGACGCGCCGTCGTCGTGCGCCATGGCGAAATTGATGGCCTCGATGCGCTGCGCGTATTCCCGCTTGTCCAGCGCGCTGTGCGAGCGGCCGATGGTGTGGCTGGACTTGACGCCCAGGCCCGCCTCGAGCGGGTCGATGAAGGTCTCGAAGAAATCGACGAACAGCGCGTCGGCCTTGCGCACCACGGCGCGCACGTCGCTGTTCACGAGGGTGGAGAACACGATCGGCTGGCCGTTGCCGCGCGCGCCCTCCGCCTCGATGCGCGCCCGGCAGTCCTCGGCCTTGTCCAGCGCGTTGATGAACGGCAGGGTGACCTGGTCGAACTCCAGGCCCTCGAATTGCGTGAGCAGGCTGTTGCCGAGCATCTGCGCGGTGATGCCGGTGCCGTCGGAGACGAAGAACACGGTGCGGCGCTGCGGCATGACGGCTAAAATAGCAGGGAAATGAACGTCGCGTGGCTTAAGGATCTGCGCATGTCCGACCTGCCGCAGGTCGGCGGCAAGAACGCCTCGCTGGGCGAGATGATCGGCGGCCTGTCGGCGGCCGGCATCCGGGTGCCCGGCGGCTTCGCCACCACTGCCGACGCCTATCGCGAGTTTCTCCGGGCAGGCGGCCTCGCCGAGCGCATCGCCAAGCGGCTCGCCAGACTTGCCGGCGGGCGACGTCGAAGCCTTGGCCCGCTGCGGCGCCGAGATCCGCGGCTGGATCGACGCGACCCCATTTCCACCGAATCTTGAGCGAGATATAAGGTCCTATTATCAGGAGCTTATAAAATCTTCCTCAACTGATATCTCATTTGCGGTGAGATCCTCCGCGACCGCGGAAGATCTGCCCGACGCGTCTTTCGCCGGCCAGCAGGAGACCTACCTCAACATCCGCGGCGTGGAGCACGTGCTGGAGGCCATCCGCCATGTATTCGCCTCCCTCTACAACGATCGCGCCATCTCCTACCGGGCGCACCACGGTTTCGCGCACGGCGAGGTGGCGTTGTCGGCCGCGGTGCAGCAGATGGTGCGCAGCGACCTCGGGCGCGAGCGGCGTGATGTTCACGCTCGATACCGAGTCCGGCTTCCGCGACGTCGTGTTCATCACCTCCTCCTACGGGCTGGGCGAGATGGTGGTGCAGGGCGCGGTGAACCCGGACGAGTTCTACGTGCACAAGCCGATGCTGGAACGCGGCCGGCCGGCGATCATCCGCCGCAGCCTCGGCACCAAGCTGCAGAAGATGCAGTTCGGCGACGCCTCGCGCGCGGGCCGCTCGGTACGTACGCTGGAGGTGCCGGAAGCCGACCGCCACCGCTTTTCGCTGGCGGACGCCGACGTGCTGGAGCTGGCGCGCGCCGCGCTGGCGATCGAGAAGCACTACGGCCGTCCGATGGACATCGAGTGGGCGAAGGACGGCGCCGACGGCAGGATCTACGTGCTGCAGGCGCGACCGGAGACCGTGAAGTCGCGCGCGAGCGCCGAGACCGAGGAGCGATTCCGCCTCAAGGGGCGCGGGCGCGTGCTGGCGAGCGGGCGGGCGATCGGCCACAAGATCGGCGCCGGCGCGGTGCGCGTGGTGGTGGGCGCCGCGCAGATGGCGAGCGTGAAGAAGGGCGACGTGCTGGTGACGGACATGACCGACCCGAACTGGGAGCCGGTGATGAAGCTGGCGGCGGCGATCGTCACCAACCGCGGCGGGCGCACCTGCCACGCCGCCATCATCGCGCGCGAGCTCGGCATCCCGGCGGTGGTGGGCTGCGGCGACGCGACCACCGCGCTGCGCGAGGCCCAGGCGGTGACCGTGTCCTGCGCCGAAGGCGACACCGGCAACGTCTACGAAGGCAGCCTGCCGTTCGAAGTGACCACCATGCAGCATGGCGCCATGCCGGAGCTGCCGGTGAAGATCGCCATGAACGTCGGCAATCCGCAGCTGGCGTTCAATTTCGCGCAGCTGCCGAATGCCGGCGTAGGCCTGGCGCGGCTCGAGTTCGTGATCAACAACGAGATCGGCGTGCACCCGCGCGCCTGCCTCGAGCATCCGCAGCTGCCGGCGGAACTGCGCGCCAAGGTCGAAGCCGCCGCGCGCGGCTACGCCGACCCGAAGACCTTCTTCCGCGAGAAGCTGATCGAAGGCGTGGCCACCATCGCCGCGGCCTTCTGGCCCAAGCCGGTGATCGTGCGGCTGTCGGATTTCAAGTCGAACGAATACCGCAAGCTGCTGGGCGGCGAGCGCTACGAGCCCGAGGAGGAGAACCCGATGCTGGGTTTTCGCGGCGCCATCGCGCTACCTGGCTGCGAACTTCCGCGAGTGCTTCGAGCTGGAATGCGCAGCGCTGCGCAAGGTGCGCGGCGAGCTGGGCCTGACCAACGTCGAGCTGATGGTGCCGTTCGTGCGGACGGTGGACGAAGCGAAGCGGGTCATCGAGCTGCTGGCGCAGAACGGCCTGCGCCGCGGCGAGAACGGGCTGCGCATCGTGATGATGTGCGAGCTGCCGTCGAACGCGCTCCTCGCCGAGGCGTTCCTCGAGCACTTCGACGGCTTTTCCATCGGCTCCAACGACCTCACCCAGCTCACGCTCGGGCTGGACCGCGACTCGGGCCTGGTGGCCGAGGCGTTCGACGAACGCGATGCGGCGGTGAAGGCGCTGCTGTCGATGGCGATCCAGGCCTGCCGCAAGCAGGGCAAGTACGTCGGCATCTGCGGCCAGGGGCCCTCGGACCACCCGGACTTCGCGCGCTGGCTGATGGAGCAGGGCATCGAGCAGCCTGTCGCTCAACCCGGATACGGTGGTCGCCACCTGGCTGGCGCTGGCCGAGCCGCCCACGCCGCAGCGGCGCTCAGCGGCTGCGTAGCAGCTTCTGCTTGTCGCGCTGCCACTGCTTGTCGCGCTCGGCGGCCCGCTTGTCGTGCTTCAGCTTGCCGTGCGCGAGCCCGACCTCGAGCTTGATGCGCCCCTTGCTGTAATGCAGGTCGAGCGGGATCAGGGCGTAGCCGCGCTGCTGCACCTTGCCGATCAGGCGCCGGATCTCCTCGGCGCGCAGCAGGAGCTTGCTGGTGCGCGCGGGGTCCGGCGTGTAGTGCGTGGACACCGTGGCGAGCGGGGTGATGTTGCCGCCGATCAGCCACAACTCCGCGCCCTTGATCAGCACGTACGCGTCCGCGAGC
Organism: uncultured beta proteobacterium; assembly: GCA_963782655.1. Taxonomy (GTDB): domain Bacteria; phylum Pseudomonadota; class Gammaproteobacteria; order Burkholderiales; family SG8-39; genus JAABQT01. The sequence continues at coordinate 163,541 of CAWALA010000011.1, forward strand.
TGCGCGCGCCCGGCGCGGATCGCCTTCACCTCCCAGCCCTCGAGGGCGAGCCCGGCTTCGTAGCGCTCCTCGATGAAGTAGTCGTGGAAGGCCTTGCGGTTCTGGACGATGGACATGGGAGAAATCGGGGTCTGACCCCGATTTTCCCATGAAGCGCATCGCGCGCTCGGCGATTGTCGAGCATTCCGCCGCCGAACTCTACGCGCTGGTGGAGCGCATCGAGGCCTATCCGGAGTTCCTGCCCTGGTGCCGCGCGGCGCGCGTCAGCGAGCGCGGCGCCGGGCGCACGCTGGCCACGCTGGCCGTGGGACTGAAAGGCGTGCGCTACGAGTTCAGCACGGAGAACGCCAACCTGCCCCAGGCAGGCGATCGACATGAAGCTGGTCGAGGGCCCGTTCCGGCACTTCGCCGCGCACTGGCGCTTCCATGCGCTGGGCGCGCAGGCGGCGCGCATCGAGTTCTCGATGGAGTACGAGTTCGCCAGCCGCGTCGTCGCCGTGGCGCTGGCGCCGGTGTTCCACGCCATCGCGGACACCATGGTGGACGCCTTCAAGCGGCGCGCCGACGAGGTCTATGGCCAAGCTGCGCGTTGAAGTCGTGCGGGCGCGGCCGGAGCGCCAGGACCAGCGTCGCCCTGGAGCTGGAGCCGGGCGCCACGGTGCGCGCGGCGTTGCTGGCAGCGGGCTGCCGCTCGACCAGCCCGTGGGCATCTACGGGCGCCGCGTCGCGCTGGATCACGCGCCTCGCGGACGGCGACCGGGTGGAGATCTACCGACCGCTGCGCGCGGATCCCAAGGAAGCGCGCCGGCGTCGCGCGCTCAGGACGCGCGCGTTGAGGCGGTTCAATTGCACCAGCTGTTGACGGACTCGCGCGCCCTCGCGGTTTCCGCCTCGCGCAGCGAATCGTCGAGGTAGTAGCGCTCGCCTTCGGCGCTATAGCGCGAGACGCGCTGCCCGCTCTCCAGCGCGGCGAGACTTTCCCTGGCGCGCTTGCAGTTGTCCTGCCTGGCCGCGGCATCGCGTCTGCGCCTGGTCCTCCTTGTCGCGGGCCTTCTGCGCGTCGGCCTGGCGCTTGCGGATATTCCGCGTCCTGCTCCGCCGGCGTCAGCGGGCCTTTCTTCGCGGCCTTGCCCGCCGCATCATCGGGCGGCGACACCACATTGGCGCCGCCACCCTGCGGCAGCTTCAGCGGGCTCGCTTTCACGCCCGGCGGCGGCGTGTCGCCGTAGCGTACCTTGCCGTCCTTGTCGACCCAACGGTAGGCCTGCGCCGCCGCGCCGGCAGCGAAAGCGAGCGACATCGCGCAAACCAGGACTCGCAGCAGCATGGTGAAATCCTCTCCTGCCTCTCAACGCACGAAAGCGCAATCCGTGGACGCGAGTATAATGCCGCTTTGCGTGAAAGGCTGATCATGCGCGTCATCCAGAAGGCGCTGACCTTCGACGATGTCCTCCTCCTTCCCGCGCACTCCCGCGTCCTGCCGCGCGAAGTTTCCCTCAAGACCCGCCTCACCCGAAAGCTCGAACTGAACATCCCGCTCGTGTCCGCCGCCATGGACACGGTCACCGAGGCGCGCCTGGCGATCGCCATCGCGCAGGAGGGCGGGCTGGGCATCATCCACAAGAATTTCCCGCCCGAGGCGCAGGCGGCCGAGGTCGCCAAGGTGAAGCGCTTCGAGTCGGGCGTGCTGCGCGACCCGATGACGGTCACGCCGGAGATGACGGTGCGCGACGTCATGGCGCTGCAGAAGCAGCACAAGATTTCCGGCTTTCCGGTGGTCAAGGCGGGCAAGGTGGTCGGCATCGTGACCAACCGCGACCTGCGCTTCGAGACGCAAGCTCGACCAGCCGGTGAAGAACATCATGACGCCGCAGAAGGACCTGATCAGCGTGCGCGAGGGCGCGACGCGCGAGCAGGCCAAGGAGCTGATGCACAAGCACCGCCTGGAGCGCGTGCTGGTGGTGGACGCGGAGTGGCGCCTGAAGGGCCTGGTGACGGTCAAGGACATCATGAAGGAGACCGAGCACCCGCACGCCTGCAAGGACGCGCAGGGCAAGCTGCGCGTCGGCGCCGCGGTCGGCGTGGGCGAGGGGACCGAGGAGCGCGTCGCCGCCCTGGTGGAGGCCGGCGCGGACGTGCTGGTGGTGGACACCGCGCACGGCCACGCGCAGGGCGTGCTCGACCGCGTGCAGTGGATCAAGAAGAAGTACCCGCAGATGCAGGTCGTGGGCGGCAACGTCGGCACCGCCGACGGTGCCAAGGCGCTGGTGGATCACGGCGCGGACGGCGTCAAGGTCGGCATCGGCCCGGGCTCGATCTGCACCACGCGCATCGTCGCCGGAGTCGGCGTGCCGCAGATCACCGCGATCCAGAGCGTCGCAGAGGCGCTGGCCAAGACCGACGTGCCCCTGATCGCGGACGGCGGCGTGCGCTATTCGGGCGACGTGGCCAAGGCGCTGGGCGCCGGCGCGCACACCGTGATGCTGGGGTCGCTGTTCGCCGGCACGGACGAGTCGCCGGGCGAGCTCGAGCTCTACCAGGGCCGCTCCTACAAGGCGTACCGCGGCATGGGGTCGCTCGGCGCCATGCAGAAGGGCGCCGCGGACCGCTATTTCCAGGACTCCGAGATGAACGTGGACAAGCTGGTGCCCGAGGGCGTGGAAGGCCGCGTGCCCTACAAGGGCAGCGTGGTGTGGGTGATCCAGCAGCTCATCGGCGGCGTGCGCGCCAGCATGGGCTATACCGGCAGCGCCACCGTGGAGGATCTGCGCAACAGGGCGCGCTTCGTGGAGATCACGTCGGCGGGCATGCGCGAATCGCACGTGCACGACGTGCAGATCGTCAAGGAAGCCCCCAACTATCGCGCCGAATGAGATCGGGATGCACGACAAGATCCTGATCCTCGACTTCGGGGCGCAGTACACGCAGCTGATCGCCCGCCGGGTGCGCGAGGCGAAGGTCTACTGCGAGATCCATCCCTGCGACGTTTCCGACGCCTTCGTGCGCGAGTTCGCGCCCAAAGGCGTGATCCTCTCGGGCAGCCACATGTCGGCCTACGAGGAGTCGCACCGGCAGGGCGCCGAAGGCGGCGTTCGAGCTCGGCGTGCCGGTGCTCGGCATCTGCTACGGCATGCAGACCATGGCGCAGCAGCTCGGCGGCAAGGTCGAGGCCGGCAAGGTGCGCGAGTTCGGCTATGCCGAGGTGCGCGCGCGCGGCCATACGAAGCTGCTCGACGGGCATCGAGGACAGCCGCAACGCCGAAGGCCACGGGCTGCTGAAGGTCTGGATGAGCCACGGCGACAAGGTGGTCGAGATGCCGCCCGGGTTCAAGCTGATGGCCTCGACCGAGGCCTGCCCGATCGCCGGCATGGCCGACGAAGCCCGGCGCTTCTACGGCGTCCAGTTCCATCCGGAAGTCACGCACACCCGGCAGGGCACGAAGCTGCTGCAGCGCTTCGTGCGCGAGATCTGCGGCTGCGCCGGCGACTGGAACATGCCCGACTACGTCGCCGAGGCGGTGGCGAGGATCCGCGAGCAGGTCGGCAGCGAGGAGGTGATCCTCGGCCTGTCCGGCGGCGTGGATTCGTCCGTCGCCGCCGCGCTGATCCACAAGGCGATCGGCAGCGCAGCTCACCTGCGTGTTCGTCGACCACGGCCTGCTGCGCCTGAACGAGGCGAGCGCAGGTGATGGACACCTTCGCGAAGCACATGCAGCGTCAAGGTGATCCACGTCGACGCGAGCGCGAAGTTCCTCACGGCGCTGAAGGGCGTCGCGGATCCGGAGCAAAAGCGCAAGATCATCGGCAAGCTCTTCGTCGACGTGTTCCAGCGCGAGGCGGAGAAGATCCGCAAGGGCGCGAAGTGGCTCGCGCAGGGCACGATCTACCCGGATGTCATCGAGTCCGCCGGGCGCCAAGACCAAGAAGGCCATCACCATCAAGTCGCACCACAACGTCGGCGGCCTGCCGGAGACGCTGCACCTGAAGCTGCTCGAGCCGCTGCGCGAGCTGTTCAAGGACGAGGTGCGCGAGCTCGGGCTCGCGCTCGGCCTGCCGCGCGAGATGGTGTTCCGCCATCCGTTCCCCGGGCCGGGGCTGGGCGTGCGCATCCTCGGCGAAGTGAAGAAGGAGTACGCCGACCTGCTGCGCCGCGCCGACGACATCTTCATCCAGGAGCTGCGCGCGGCGGGCTGGTACGACAAGACCGCGCAGGCGTTCGCGGTGTTTCTGCCGGTGAAGTCGGTGGGCGTGATGGGCGACGGCCGCACCTACGAGTACGTGGTGGCGCTGCGCGCCGTGCAGACCACCGACTTCATGACCGCGGACTGGGCGCCGCTGCCGCACGAGCTGCTGGCGAAGGTTTCCAGCCGCATCATCAACGAAGTGCGCGGCATCAACCGCGTGGCCTACGACATCTCCTCCAAGCCGCCCGCCACCATCGAGTGGGAATAGCGTTCGCGCTCCATCGGGGCCCATCGAGGCAGGCATGACCACGCGGCATCTGGACCTCGGCTGCGGCCGGACGCCCCGCAATCCTTTCCAGCGCGACGAGGTGTACGCGATCGATCTGGCGCTGCCCGAAGGGGTCGATCCGGCGCGTTTTGCGGCAGTCAACCTGAGTGTCGCGCGGATCCCTTACGCGGAATCACGTTTCGACTCTGTTTCTGCCTATGACTTCCTCGAGCATGTGCCACGCGTGCTGCCTTCGGCGGATGGGCGGACCACAGCGCTGCCTTTCATTCGATTGATGAACGAGATCTGGCGCGTGTTGGTGCCTGGTGGCCGCTTCTACGCGGTGACGCCGGCGGTGCCCAGCCTCGAAGCCTTCAGCGACCCGACGCATGTGAACTACCTGACGAGGCAAACCCACGACTACTTCTGCGGCGATGCGCCTCTTGGCCGCGTGTACGGTTTCGTTGGCCGCTTCGACCTGCGTCGCTGCGAGCGGGCGCTGCTGCCCGAAGACCTCGTCCCGGATACGCGGCTGACCTGGCTCCGTACCACAAAGAAAGCGATCCGGGGAGCATGCGGGCGCTTGACGCACATCGTCTGGGACCTCGTTGCGGTGAAAGCTGGGCCATCCGCGAGCCCCGGTCCATGAGTGGCTGGACCGATGCGCTGCGCCGGGCTCGCCGTGCCGCAAAGGCGAGCCTGCCGTACGTGCGGCGGCGCGAATATCGCCTTCTGCGCGCGCGTCACGACGCGCTGATTGACGCGCTCATTGCCTGCCCGCGCCGCGCTACCGATGCGCGGATCCGTGGCTTGAAGCCGCTGGCCGCCGACCTGAGTGGCGAGATCTGTCTGTTCGTCACTCATACCGCATCGCCGGCATTGAAACCGCACGTGATTCACCATGCCCGGTGCCTCGCGGAGTCCGGCTTTGCGGTCGTGCTGATCATCAATGCCGAAGACGAGGGCGAGGATGTGGCGCTTGGGGGGAACCTGCTGGAAGAGTTGGCCGGCGCCTACGTACGCGAGAATGTCGGCTTCGACTTCGGCGGCTGGGGACACGGCTGGGCGTTGGGCGGCGGCTTCCCCGGTGCGACGCGTCTGCTGCTCGTCAATGACAGTATCGTCGGCCCGCTCGAACGGAAGGCGTTCGCAGGTCTGCTCGAGCGTCTACGCAGCTCGTCCGACGACGTTGTCGGCCTGACCCGGAACTTCGTGCCGCATCCGCACATGCAAAGTTACTTTCTTGCTTTCGGTCCGCGCGCGCTGGCCGCACCCGTGCTGCGCTCGGTGCTCGACGGCATGCACGCGCTGCCAACCAAGGAGCTGGTGATCGACGCGTACGAATCGGCGCTTACGCGCCAACTGGTCGGGGCAGGACTGACGGCGACTACGCTGTTTCCGCCGCTCTATGATGATCCACTCAGCGCAGACGATACCTTGCGGCGCTGGCGCGAGCTCCTCGATGCCGGTTTTCCGTTCGTCAAGGCGAGCCTGCTTCGCGGGCCGCAGGCGACGCGTGTGCGCTCCTGCATCCCGGCGGCACTGCTGGCGCCTGATCAGCCCGCGTGAACGCATTCGCCGGCCCGACGATCGTAATCAATGCCGTGGTGGGCCGCCGCGGCGCGCCCGCGATCGACTTCCTGATTGTCGCCGCGCTGGCCGCCTACGTGGTCCTGTTTCTCGTCGTGCGAGGGGCTACTAACGCCTGCTTCTTCGCGCTCGTGCTGCTTGCGTTGTGGCATCTGCTGCGACAGCGGGCCTCGTTTGCCGAGGCCTGGCACATCCGCGGCAGCCCGCTGATGTTCGCCGCCCTGGCCTCGGTGTTTGCCGCAGCGTTCGTCGCGAAGGTCCTGCGCAACGACGTCAACCACCTTGATCTCAACAGTCCAGCGCGCTTTCTGCTGGCGGGCCTGCTGCTGCTGTTCCTCACGGCCAAACGCATCCGCTTCGTTCGAGTGTTCGTGATCACAGTGCCGCTGGCGATGCTGGCTGCGCTCGCTGCCGCGGTTCTCAATCCGGAGACGGTCACCAAGTGGGAGGCGCGCTTCGCGACCTCGTTCGTCGACCCCAACACGCTTGGCAGCTACGCGGTGATCCTGACGTTCATGACCTTGCTGACCATCGACGCACCGGGTCGCAATTCGCCATGGTGGCGCGGCCTCGCCTTCGCCGGGGTTGCCGCCGGATTGCTGCTGGCGATGTTCGCGGGATCCCGCGGCGGCTGGGCCGCGGCCCTGCCGCTGGCCGCCCTGTGGCTGCTATTCCGTCGTGGGCGCGGGTTCGCCAGCCAGGCGTGGCAGGGTCTCGCGGTGCTCGCGGCCGTGGTGGTCATCCTGGTCGTCGTTCCGGATATCGTAGACCGCGGCCTTCGCAGCGCCGGCGAGTTGCGCGGCTGGCTCGATGGCTCCGATCCCGTTACGCCGATTGGCCATCGCCTCGATATCTGGAAGCTGAGCCTGGACCTGTACCTTGCCAGCCCGCTGGTGGGCTACGGCTGGACGGGCGTGCCCGCGCAACTCGCGCGCCCCGAGTTTGCGACGGGGGCAGCCCCGCAGATCATCCATATCCTGACCTACGGCGGTCCGCATAGCGACCTGCTGACGATGGCGTTGAATAGCGGAATCTTCGGCATTGCAGGTTTTGCCGCATTACTGTTCGCGCCGGGGGCATTCTTCTGGCGGCGGCGCGCGGCGGCAACCGGGGAGGCGCGGCTGGCGTGCGAGCTTGGCGTCTGCCTCGCCGTCGGGGTATTTGTCTGCGGGTTGTCAAACGAGATGCTGTCGCTGAAGTATCTTGTCTCCTTCTACGGATTGACGGTCGCCGGCCTTGCCGCGCAGGTGCTCGGCGACGACCGGGCTGCAGGCAACCTCTGACATCCCCAGGGCAGCGCGCACCCATGACTGCACCCAGACTATTCGATCACCTTCGCCTGCTACAACCAGGTCGATTACACGCGCGCCTGCGTCGACAGTCTTGTCCGGCACGGCACCGACCTCGGTCGCGTCGTCGCCGTGGACAATGGCTCGACCGACGCGACGCGCGACTACCTGTCGTCGCTGCCGCTGGGCGGCCGCGTATTCAACAAGATCAATCTCGGTTGCGGCGTTGCATGGAATCAGGGTGCGCTAGCACGACAGGCGCCGTGGACCATCGTGATGAACAACGACGTGCTCGTCTCCGCAGGCTGGATCGAAGGCCTGCTCGGCGCGGCCGAGACGCATGGCCTGAAGATCGTATCGCCTGCGCTGATCGAGGGGCCGGACGACTACCCCGTGGACGCTTTCCTCGCTGAGGCGGCGGCAAAGATGAAGAGCGTGCTGCGCGCAAACGCGCCCCACGCAGTCTGCGTCGCGATCCACGAATCGGTGTGGATGGACATAGGCAACTTCGCGTCGATGCCCAAGTTGTGGGGCTACGAGGACACGATGTTCTTCCATGCCGCCCGGAAGGCCGGCATCGCATCGGGCATCACCGGTGCGTCCTGGCTCCACCACTTCGGGTCGATCACGCTGTCCGCGATGAAGCGCGAACGCGGGCTCACCGCCAAGCAGGGACTTTCCGACCGGCGCAGCTACCGGCTGCTCAACGAATCCTGGCTGGCGCGCAAGCTGCAGAAGGCGCGCCGCGTGCGCCAGCAGCGTGACTGGCGCGCGCACGAGCTTGCGCAATACGACATGACGCTCCACGGGGTGCGTGAGCAGGGCGCGTTCCGCTGGCTCTGACAAGCAGTCCCACGAATCGAGGCTCACTCATGGTCGCGACGAAGTGGGGTAGAGGGCGCGTCACCATGACAGCGGATTCAGCCATCGAATGGGATGCAGCGGTCCTCAAGCACGAGATCTGCGGCTGCGCCGGCGACTGGAACATGCCCGACTACGTCGCCGAGGCGGTGGCGAAGATCCGCGAGCAGGTGGCAAGCGAGGAGGTGATCCTCGGCCTGTCGGGGGGCGTGGATTCTTCCGTCGCCGCCGCGCTCATCCACAAGGCGATCGACAGGCAGCTTACCTGCGTGTTCGTCGACCACGGCCTGCTGCGCCTCGACGAAGCGAAGCAGGTGATGGACACCTTCGCAAAGCACATGAAGGTGAAGGTGGTCCACGTCGACGCGGGCGCAACGTTCCTCAAGGCGCTGCAAGGCGTCGCGGATCCGGAGCACAAGCGCAGGATCATCGGCAAGCTCTTCGTGGACGTCTTCCAGCAGGAAGCGAAGAAGATCAAGGGCGCAAGGTGGCTCGCGCAGGGCACGATCTACCCGGACGTCATCGAGTCCGCGGGCGCCAAGACCAAGAAAGCCACCACCATCAAGTCGCACCACAACGTCGGCGGGTTACCGCAAACCCTGCGCCTGAAGCTCCTCGAGCCGTTGCGCGAGCTGTTCAAGGACGAGGTCAGGGAGCTCGGCCTCGCGCTCGGGCCTGCCGCGCGAGATGGTGTTCCGCCATCCGTTCCCCGGGCCGGGACTGGGCGTGCGCATCCTCGGCGAAGTGAAGAAGGAGTACGCGGACCTGCTGCGCCGCGCCGACGACATCTTCCTGCAGGAGCTGCGCGCGGCGGGCTGGTACGACAAGACCGCGCAGGCGTTCGCGGTGTTTCTGCCGGTGAAGTCGGTGGGCGTCATGGGCGACGGCCGCACCTACGAGTACGTGGTGGCGCTGCGCGCCGTGCAGACCACCGACTTCATGACCGCGGACTGGACGCCGTTGCCGCACGATTTGCTGGCGAAGGTTTCCAGCCGCATCATCAACGAGGTGCGCGGCATCAACCGCGTGGCTTACGACATCTCCTCCAAGCCGCCCGCCACCATCGAGTGGGAGTAATCGCCAGCAGTCACTTCGTGGCGTCCTTGATCTTGTCTCCGGCTTCCTTCACTGCGTCGCCCGTCTTCTGCGCCGCGTTGTCGATCGCTTCGCCGGCGCGTTCTGCCGGGCCTTTCTTCTCGCAGGCCGACAGGCCGGCCATGGCCAAAGCCAGGAGCAATGCCGCTGCAAGCGCGGAACTCGATTTCATGATCTGTTCTCCGGCCGACTAGAGTCCACCCGTCCGCTCACCATTGAGCAAGCCGGCCGCGCAACCGTCGCCGTTGCACGTGGGCGGATGCTGCTGGAATGGGCTCCGCCTGTTTGTTCGGTAGCGTACGTTGCGTCATCCGGAGAAGGGTTCGCAGTCCTGCGGGCGGCCCGTGTCCATGCCGCGCTTGAACCAGCTCACGCGCTGGGCGGATGAGCCATGCGTGAAGGACTCCGGCACCACGTGCCCCTGTGTCTGCTTCTGCAGGCGATCGTCGCCGATCGCGGTGGCCGCGTTGAGCGCTTCGGCGACGTCGCCGGATTCGAGCTGGTTCATGGTGCCGGCGTGGTGCCCCCACACGCCGGCGAAGCAATCGGCCTGCAGCTCCAGGCGCACAGACATCCGGTTGCGTTCTGCCACGGAGGCGCCTGCACGCGCGGCCTCCATCTTCTGGAAAACGCCGGTGAGCTTCTGCACGTGGTGGCCGACCTCGTGCGCGATCACGTAGGCCTGGGCGAAATCGCCCGGCGCGCCGAAGCGCGTCCGCAGGTCGCGGAAGAACGCCAGGTCGATGTAGAGCTTTTCGTCGGCGGAACAATAGAACGGGCCGCTCGCCGATTGAGCCATGCCGCAGGCCGAGCGCACCTGTCCTTCATAGAGAACCAGCGTCGCGGCCCGGTACGGGCTATGCGACTGCTGGAAGACTTTGCCCCAGACATCCTCGACACTGCCGAGGACCTTGGCGACGAACTGGCCCATTTCGTCCGTGGGCGCGCCCTTGGGGGCTTGGCGCGCTTCGCCTTGGGGCGCGACCTGCTCGACCACGTTCAACACGGCCGCGGGGTCGAAGCCGAGGAAGTAGGCGATGACGACGATTGCGACCCCGCCGATACCCAGCCCACCGCCGATGCGCATGCCCCGTCGGTCTTCGACGTTGCCGCTGGCCTGCTGATCGCCTAACTGCATAAGCTGCCTCGATGCTGTGCCGTTGCTTCAGCGCAGAATGACCCTTGACACTACGCGTGCCGGTGCGGACCCTCGGTGCGCCAGCGCGCAAAGGAAAGCTGTCCACGGTGTACCGGTTCCGGGACGCTGGGCGAGCGCCTGATAAGATGAAGTGCAGGCGGCCGGTTCGAACGGCGGTTCGCTGCGCGAGAGCATGAACGACGACCACCCGAGTTCTTCTCGGTTCTGCAAGGGCATGCCTGCAGCGCTCATGCCCGCGCTCGCAGCGCTGGTCACGGGGTGCGCGAGCCTGCCCTCGTTGCAAGGGCGAACCGAAACGTCCGCTCTCGTCGACACGCAGGGCACCCGCCTTGGGCTGGCGCTCGCTTCCACGCGCTGCCGCCAATCCTGGCAAGTCCGGGATCTACGCGCTTGCCGGAGGCGGGCGGTGCCTTTGCCGCACGCGCACTGCTTGCCGCAGCTGCCGAACGCTCGCTCGATGTCCAGTACTACATCTGGCATGGCGACCAGACCGGCTACATGCTCTTCGAGGCGCTGTGGCAGGCCGCCGAGCGCGGCGTGCGCGTGCGGCTGCTTCTGGACGACAACAGTACCCGCGGCCTGGACGCGACGATCGCAGCGCTCGATGCGCATCCGAATATCGACGTGCGGCTCTACAACCCGGTGGTTCACCGCGGGGCCCGCAGCCTCAACTTCCTCACCGACTTCGCGCGCGTCAACCGCCGCATGCACAACAAGTCATTCACCGCGGACAACCAGGCGACGATCGTCGGCGGGCGCAACGTCGGCAACGAGTACTTCGGCGCGGGGACCGGAGTCGCGTTCAAGGACCTGGACGTGATCGCGGTCGGGGCGGTGGTGCGGGAGGTGTCGAGAGCATTCGATCTCTACTGGAACAGCGCATCCGCCTATCCGGCGGCGCTCCTGGTAGGCAGCGCCGCGCCGGACGCCGCGGCATGCGCTCCGGGACAGGTTCGGGGCAGTGCGCGACGACCCGGTAGCGGCGACCTACCTCGAGGCGCTGCGCAACACGACCGCTGGTGCGCGAGTTGCTCGATGGTCGCGCTCGCGTTCGAGTGGACGACCGCGCGGCTCTTGCCGCGACGACCCCGCCAAGACGCTCGATACCGCGGGCAGGACCGACGTCCTGCTGCTTTCGGCGTTGCTGAATGAGGTCAGGCCGGCTCGACACGTCATTCGACCTCGTCTCGCCGTACCTGGTGCCCGGTGAGGGCGGCACCGCAAGCGCTCGCGGCGCTCGCCGGGCGCGGCGTGCGGATCCGCATCCTCACCAATTCGGCGGCGGCGACCGACGTAAGCGCCGTGCATGCCGGCTATGCCAAGCGTCGCGAGGATCTGCTTCGCGCCGGCGTCCGGCTGTACGAGCTCAAACCGTCAGCGGCCGAGCGCGAGCCCGAGGAAAGGCAGGCGAGCGGCGGCGACTCGTGGGCGAGCCTGCACGCCAAGACGTTCGCGATAGACCGCAACCGCATCTTCGTAGGCTCGTTCAATTTCGATGCGCGTTCGGCGCGTCTGAACACCGAAATGGGTCTCCTCATCGACAGCCCGGCGCTCGCCGCGCGACTCGCCGCAAGCTTCGAAAACGACATACCCAATGAGGCGTATGAGGTGCGGCGCGACGCTGTCAGCGGCAACCTGGAATGGATCGAGCGCACGCGCGCGGGCGAAAAACGCTTTACCACCGAACCCGGCACCGGAATCCTGAGCCGCGCGTGGCTCGGCTTCATCTCCATCCTGCCGATCGAGTGGCTGCTCTAGCAGCAGCGCAGCGCTCAGCCGCCTCGCGCGACGTCTTTCTCCTCCGGCGCCTCCGCCACCCAGGCGTCGAGCAGCGTGTACGCGACCGCGAGGATCACGGGCCCGACGAACAACCCGAGCAGGCCGAACGCGAACAGGCCGCCGATGACCCCGGCGAAAATCAGGAGCAGCGGCAGGTCGGCGCCCTTCTTGATGAGGATCGGGCGCAGCACGTTGTCGAGGCTGCCGACGATCACCGTCCAGACGAGCAGGGCGACGAACCAGGCGGTGGCATCCTTCCACCAGAGCCAGGCGAGCCCGAGCAAGAGTACCGGCACCGCGCCGATCTGGGCCAGCGCGAGCATGAACATCACCGCCGTGAGCACGGCCACGAAGGGAACGCCCGCGACGGCGAGGCCGATCCCGCCGAGCAGCGACTGCACCAGCGCCGTCACCACCACGCCGAGCGCCACGCCGCGGATCGCCTGGCCGGCAAGCCGCACGACATTGTCGCCGCGCTCGCCCGCCAGGCGCCGGCCGAACCGGCGCACCCATTGCGCCGCATCCTCGCCGGTGGAGTACAGGATGGCGGAGATGACCACCGTCAGCAGGAACTGCAGCGCTCACCAGCCCGAAGTTGCCCGACCTCGGCCACGAACCAGCGCGTGATCAGTCCGGCGTACGGCTGCGAGCGCGTGCGCGAGCTTGGCGAAGCCCTCCACCGCGTACTCGCGCCACAGCGCCGCGATCTTTTCTCCCACGAACGGGAATCGCCTCGACGAACGCCGGGGGCGGCGGCAGCTTCACGTCGGCAAGTCCCTTCATCCACCCGGCGATCTCGTCGGCATTGACGACGATCGTGCCGATCGCAGCCGAGAACGGCGCGACGAAAACCAGCAGCAGGGCAACCGTCATGACCGTCACGGCCAGCACGCGTTTGCCCCACAGCCGGCGCTGGATCGCGAGCATCATCGGCCAGGTCGACACGACGATCATGCTCGACCAGATGATCGCCGCCAGGAACGGCCGCAGGATCCAGAAGGAGGCGGCCATCAGGGCGAAGATGGTCAGCACTGCGAGGACGGTGCGCGCGAGGTCGCGGCGGAGGTCTGGTTGCATGACGGATCCCGGCTTGAGTGCGCCAATGGTAACCGCCCGTCGCATCGCTTGTCGCGCGCGGAGATACAATGGATCCGGAATGAGTGACGAGCAGTACATGCGCCGCGCGCTGGAGCTCGCCGCACGCGCCGGCGACGAGGTGCCGGTCGGGGCGCGTGGTGGTACTGGACGACAGGGTCGTCGGCGAGGGCTGGAACCGCCCGCTCGCCACGCACGACCCGACCTCGCACGCCGAGATCGAGGCGATCCGCGCCGCCGCGGCGGCGACCGGCAACTACCGCCTGACCGGCGCCACGCTCTACGTGACGGTGGAACCCTGCACCATGTGCGTGGGCGCCATCTTCAACGCGCGCATCGCCCGGGTCGTGTACGGCGCGACGGAACCGAAGACCGGCGCGGCCGACCTCTTCATGTCGCGCCACAACCACCACGCCAAGGTGCAGGGCGGCGTCCTGGCCGAGGAAAGCAGCGCATTGCTGAAGCGCTTCTTCGCAGCGCAGGCGATGAGCATCCTCATCGATGTCCCGCGGCAGGAGCTGGTCCTGCCAGACGGCAGGCGCTACCCGGTGTCCACGGCGAAGAACGGCCTGGGCGAGCAGAACGGCAGCTTCTGCACGCCGCGCGGCCGCCACATCGTGCGCGCGAAGATCGGCGCCGGGCAGCCGCTCGGCGCGGTGTTCGTGCGCCGCCGGCCTACCGGCGAGATCTGGACCCCCGAGCTGCACGCGAAGTACCCGGGGCGCGACTGGATGCTGACGCGCATCCTGTGGCTGTCGGGCTGCGAAGTCGGCCGCAATCGCCTGGGCGAGGTGGACACCATGCGACGCATGATCTACATCCACGGCGCGCCGGACAGCGCCGAGATGGGCACGCCCGGCTCGCACGGCTGCGTGCGCATGCGCAACCAGGACGTCGCCGAGCTGTTCGAGCTCGTGCCGCCCTACACGCCGGTAGAGATCAGGGGCTGAAGCCGCTCGCGCGTGGGCGCCTGGACCACGCCCTTCTCGCAGATGATCGCCGTGATGAGTTCCGCCGGCGTTACGTCGAACGCGGGGTTTCTCACCGCGACGCCCTCGCGGCGCCCAGCGCATGGCCGCGGTAGCCGGTCACTTCGTCCGCCGGGCGCTCTTCGATCGGGATCAGCGAGCCGTCGGCAATGCTGCGGTCGAACGTGGAGAGCGGCGCCGCCACGTAGAAGGGCAGTCCGTGCCGGCGCGCCAGCACCGCGAGCGTGTAGGTGCCGATCTTGTTCGCCGTGTCGCCGTTGGCCGCGATGCGGTCCGCGCCGACGATGACCAGGTCGATCTCCCTGCGGCTCATCAGGTGGCCGGCCATGTTGTCGGTGATGAGCGTGCAGGGGATGCCTTCCTGCATGCACTCCCAGGCGGTGAGCCGGCACCCTGCAGGTAGGGCCGCGTCTCGCAGGCGATGACCGAAACGCCCTTGTCGCGCGCCGAGCGGATCACGCCCAGCGCCGTGCCGTGCCCGGCGGTCGCGAGCGCTCCGGTGTTGCAGTAGGTCAGGATGCGCGCGCCCTGCGGGATCAGCTTCGCGCCATGCGCGCCGATCGCGCGATTCACGGCGAGGTCCTCGGCGAAGATGGCCTCGGCTTCCGCTCTCTTGTCCTTGGCGCGCCGCATGCGCTCCAGCGCCCAGAACAGGTTGACGGCCGTAGGGCGGCTCTTCGCCAGGACCTCGTAGGAGGATTCCTTCGGCTCCAGCGCGATGCCGAAGGCCGCCGCGCAGCCGATCGCCGGCGCGCCGCGCACCACCATGTCGCGGATGGCTGCCGCCACCTCCGCGGCGTTCCGGCAGGTAACGTAGACGACCTGGTCCGGCAGCAGACGCTGGTCGAGCAGCTCGAGCGCGTCGCCCTTCCAGCGCAGCGCTTCGACCTTCACACCAGCTTTTCCGTGCCGCCGTCCACCGGCACCTGCGCCGCGGTGGTCTTGGCGAACAGCGGCCCGCACATCTCGGCGGCCATTTCGGCGACGTCCTTCGACGTCACCTCGGTCTTCAGCAGGTTGTTCTTCTTGTACTGCTCGACGGTCAGGTTGTAGGCCTTGGCGCGCGAGGCGAGCACCTCTTCGGTCCACAGCGCGGTGTCGTAGACCGCGTTCGGGTGAATGGTGTTGATGCGGATGCCGTCCTTGGCCCACTCCAGCGCGGCCACGCGCGCGAGCTGGTTCATCGCCGCCTTCGACGCCGAATAGGCCGCCGCGCCCAGGCCCGGCGCCGGCACGTTCTTCGAGCCGATCACCACCACGCGGCCGCCGCGCGGCGCGAGCTTGAGCAGCGCGTGGCAGGCCTGCATGACCAGCAGGTTCGCCTCGACGTTCACCGCCATCGCGCTCTTGCCACATGTCGCGGCGATGTCCTGGATCGGCCTGGGAGGAGGGAAAGATGCCGGCGTTCAGCACCAGCATGTCCACGCCGCCGAAGCGCTTGACCGCGGCATCCATCGCCGCCTGGATGGCTTTCGCGTCGGTCAGATCGCAGGCGACGCCCAGGTAATCCTGCCGCTTGAACATCGTCTCGATCGCGGGATTGCGGTCCAGGCCGACCACGGCAGCGCCGCGCTTGAGGAACGCCTCCGCGCAGGCCTTGCCGATGCCCGAGGCGGCGCCGGTGACCACGGCGACTTCGCCGGCGAACGCGGGCGGGCTGCCGGCCTTCTTCAGCTTGGCCTGCTCGAGGTCCCAGTATTCGATGTCGAAGGTGTGCCTGTCCGTCGAGCGCCTGCCAGCCGCCGAGCGCCTCGGCGCGCAGGATCACGTCGATGGTGTGCTCGTAGAGGTCCTCGACGATGCCGTGTCCTTGGCGGTGCGGCCGAACGCGGCGAGGCCGAGCTCCGGGTCGAGCGCCATGCGCGGCGCCGGGTCGAGCATGGTCTTGGGCTCCTTCGCCTGCTTCGCGTTGCGCTTCGAAGTAGCTCGCGGTAGGCGGCGCCGAAGCCCGCCACGTCCCGCCCGAGCATCGGCAGCGGCTTGGTGCGGATCACGTGGTCCGGCGTCGCCGGCCCGCTCTGCGAGATGCGCGCCACGTCGGGATGGCGCGCGAAGCCGAGGAAGCGCGGCGAGTCGTTGCACAGGCAGAGCATGGGGAAAGCCCGCGGCCCGCGAGACGTCGTGCCGCAGCTGCGCCGCCTCCTCGCGCTTGAACGCCGGCGGCGGAGGCGGGCGGCAGGCCGATGCTCCAGGCCTTCTTCGCCGCGAGGTAGCTTCTCGGCCATCGACACCAGCTCGATCATCAGCTCGTAGGATTCGCGCGCGTCCGCGGCGAACGAGAACACGCCGTGCGACAGCAGCACCATGCCGACGGTGCTCTTGGTCGCCTGCTTCGGGAATTCGCGCGCGCAATAGGCGGCGAGGTCGAAGCCCGCCATGATGTAGGGAATCACGACGACCTTGTCGCCGTAGATGTCGCGGATGCGCTTCTCGCCGTCCGGCGAATTGGATACCGACAGCACCGCGTCGGCGTGCGTGTGGTCGACGTACTTGTGCGGCAGGATGGCGTGCAGGATGGTTTCGACCGACGGCGCCGGCGCGCCGGCGCGCAGCGTGTGCGTGGCGAGTTCGTTCACCATCTGCGGGTCGGACAGCGCGGGCAGCGACGCGAGCCGCCGCACGTAGTCGAGCTTCACCGGCGCGAATCCGGCCGCCTCGATGGTCTCCAGGTCCCAGCCGCTGCCCTTGACGTAGAGAATCTCCTCGTCCTCGCCGAACAGGTTCTTCTCGCGCAGCTTGACCGAGGTGTTGCCGCCGCCGTGCAGCACCAGCGACTTGTCGCGGCCGAGCAGGCGCGAGGTGTAGACGCGCGGCCCGAGCGGGCCGGAAAATTGCGCCGCCTCGGCGTCGTTCCACAGGCTTTTCATGCCGCGAATTATACTTTTGCGCGATGCTGCGAATCGAACTCCTGGACTGGGAGCCGCGCGCGCCGAAGCGAGCCGCATCCGCCTGACGGTCTTCGTCGAGGAGCAGAACGTGCCGCCCGAGATCGAGATGGACGACATGGACGCCGCGTGCCTGCACGCGCTCGCCTGCGCTCGACGGCAAGGCGATCGGCACCGGCGGCTGCTGCCCGACGGCCACATCGGCCGCATGGCGGTGCTCAAGGAGTGGCGCGGCGCGGGCGTCGGCGGCGCGATCCTCGAGCGCCTGATGGAGGAGGCGCGCCAGCGCGGCCACGCGCGAAGTCGTCCTCTCAGCGCAGACGCAGGCGATCGAGTTCTACCGCCGGCACGGCTTCATCGCGGAGGGCAAGGTCTATCGAGGAAGCCGGCATCCTGCACCAGGAGATGCGGCGCGTGCTGAACTCGTAGCGCAGCGTCGCCTCGTCGCTGCCGTCGGCTGCCGAAGCCGCGCTCGGCGAACGCGCGGTCCCGTCGCCGCGCAGCAGCACGCGTCGAGCAGCGCGTGCCGTAGCGCTCGTCGACGATCTTCGCCCTGGCGAGCACGCCGAACAGCGGCTCCATCGACGACCGGGCAATCGCTGGAAGCGCTGCTTGTGCTCCGTCCACCTCCGGCGTGTCGAGCAGCAGGTTGCCCAGCGCCGTACCAGCCGGGCTCGAGCCGGCGCGAGCCGCCGTCGCGGTTGGACAGCCACCAGAGTTCCTCGCCGTCGGCAGGCCAGCAGGTTGAAGCCGCTGTAGGCCGCCTTGCGTTCGCGCCAGCTCGGGCACGCCGACGCCCGCCAGAAAGCGCGTGACCAGCGCGCCGCGCGATTCGGCCGCGCCGGGTTCCGTGCCGCCGCGGTAGTTGGTCACCGCGGCAAAGCGGCCGTTGCGCGAGACGCCCAGCCAGGTGCCCCGCGCCTGCAGGTCGCGGCCGGCGAGCACGTCGCGGGTGGTCCTCCCAGAAGGCGGCGCGCGCGGCGGGCCGCGCGTGGAATTCGTCGCGGTTGGCGGCGACGACCAGCGGGAAGCGCGCGTGCACCTTCCACGCCACGAGGATCAGGCACATACGAAGCGCTCGACCTTGCGCTCCAGGCCGAGCTTCGCGGACTCGCGCGCGAGCAGCGCTTCGAACGCCGCCTCGTCGCGCACGTCCTTCGTAGACTTCCATGTAGGTCGCCGGATCGTCGCGCCGGCGCATCCAGCGCCCGCGCACGCCGGTCGTCGCCTCCACCGCTCGGAACAGGCTCTCGACCTCATCACGCAGCGACTGCAACCCGGTCCGCCTCGACGCGGTAGTAGACGTAGTAGTTCGTCACGCCGCAGTAGGGCAGGGGCAGCAACTTCGAGCGCGCGGCCCGTCGGCGGCGCCGAGCCGGATCGCGGCGGCGTTCTCCAGCGAGCTGATCTGCACCACCGCGAGCAATTCGCTGCCGCCCGCCGGCGCCGGAGCGGCATTCACCACCGTGCCGCTCGCCTGGCCCGGCGGTCGTCGCGTAGAGTTCCTGCCCCGGGCGCTGCAGCGGCGTCGACCGCGCAGCGCGCACCATGCGCCGCTTGACCACGCCGCGGTACTGCGTGCGCGCGACGATTTCCTGGCCCGGATAGCAGCCCTTCTTGAAATCCACGCCGCCCAGCCGCTCGAGATTCACCATCTGCGGCACGAACAGGTCCTGCGTCGCCTGCACCACGAGCGGCCGGCCGGCGCGGATCTCCTCCAGCGCCCAGGCGTCGTCGTCGCTGCTGCTCTGCAGCCGGTCGCGCTGCGCCGCCTTGACGAAGCAGCAGAAAGCGCTGTTGCGCGATCCGGACAACGAGCGCATCGGTGCTCGCCGCGATCACAAGGTCCGCGGCCGGGGCGGAGATCCCCAACGCCGCAAGGCGCTCGGCGGCGCCGGGCCCCACAGGCCGAACTGCATCCAATCGTCGCTGGCGTCCGTCAGCTTCGACCTTGGCGCGCAGGATGAACATCGACAGGCGCTTGGCCACGGCGGGCGCCAGGTCGCGCGACAGCTGCAGCAGGAATCCCTGCGCCTGCGGCACGACGAGGAAATGTCGCCAGCAGCCGGCCCTTGGCGGAGCACCAGCCGGCATAGCGCGCGCGGTCCGCCGCCAGGTGCGCGATGTCGTTGGTGAGCTGCGCGTGCAGGAACGCGCGCGCGTCGTCGCCCGTGCACGACAGCATGCCGAGTGCGCTTCAGTTCCGCCGCCGCGTGGGAAACCTTGGTGTCCATCGTAGAATGCCCGCAGCGATTTTATTCCGCTTCCGCGTTGACCCACGTACAGCGCCTCCTCACGCTGGCTCGTTGCTCGGGCTGCTCGCCGCCGGCGGGCTATGCCGCCTGGTACGCGACGACGCCCGTGCGCGGTCGCGGCCCTGCCCGCGGAGTTCGAGATTCCGGCGGGCACCGGCTTGCGCGCCGCCGTGCGCCGCATGGAGCAGGCCGGCATCGAGGTGCGCCCGCTGCAGTTCGAACTGCTGGCGCGCGCGCTCGGACGCGAGCCGGAGATCAAGGCCGGCTTCTACCAGCTCGCCGGCGCCCGCGACGCCGCTGCGAGCTGCTCGACAAGCTGACGCGCGGCGACGTCATGCAGGCCGAGCTGCAGCGTGATCGAGGGCTCGACTTTCCGCCAGCTGCGCGCGGCGCTCGACGCCAGCTCCGTCGCTGCGCCACGATACCGCCGGCCTGACCGACGCGCGAGCTGCTCAGGCGCGTCGGCGCGAGCGAAGCAGCATCCGGAGGGCCTGTTCTTTCCCGACACCTATGTCTTCGCATCGCGGCTCCAGCGATCTCGCCGTGCTGCGGCGCGCCTACCAGGTCATGCAGGAGCAGCTGGCGCGGGAGTGGGCGCAGCGCGCGGCCGACGTGCCCTACAAGACGCCGTACGAGGCGCTCGATCATGGCCTCGATCGTCGAGAAGGAGACGGGCAGGGCGGAGGAGCGCGACCAGATCGCCGGCGTGCTGGTGAACCGGCTGCGCATCGCGCATGGCGCTGCAGGTCGATCCGACGGTGATCTACGGCCTTGGGCGACAGCTTCGACGGCAACCTGAAGAAAGTGCACCTGAAGACCGACGGCCCGTACAACACCTACACGCGCGCGCGGCCTGCCGCCGACGCCGATCGCGCTGCCGGGCCAGGCGTCGCTGCGCGCCGCGCTGCAGGCCGGCGAAGACCGATGCCTCTACTACGTCGTCGCGCGGCGACGGCACGAGCCAGTTCTCGCGCACGCTGCGGGAGCACAATCGCGCGGTGTCAAAATACCAGCTGAAGCCGAGACGCCGATGACCAGGGGCCGCTTCCTCACGCTCGAAGGCGTGGACGGCGCCGGCAAGTCCACGCACGTCGCGTGGATCGCCGAGCAGCTGCGCGCGCGCGGGCACGCGGTGCTGGTCACGCGCGAGCCGGGCGGCACGCCGCTCGCCGAGCGCCTGCGCGAGCTGGTGCTCGCCGAGCCCATGGATCCGATCGCCGAGACCCTGCTGCTGTTTGCGGCGCGCGCCGATCACGTGCAGCGCGTGATCGCGCCGGCGCTGCACGCGCGGCACCTGGGTGCTGTGCGACCGCTTCACCGACGCCACCTTCGCCTACCAGGGCGGGGGAAAGGGGGTGGCGGCCGAGCTGATCGCGCATCTCGCGCAGGCTGTCGCACAACGGGCTGCTGCCGGACCGGACCCTGGTGTTCGATTGCCCCTACGAAGTCAGCCGGGAGCGCCTCGCGCGGACCGGCCGCGCCCCGGACCGCTTCGAGCGCGGAGGACCGCGAGTTCTTCGAGCGGGTGCGGCAGGCGTACCTGGGCTTGGCGCATGCGAATCCGGCACGAATCCGGGTACTGGATGCGTCCGGTCCAGTCTCTCATATTAAGAAAGTAATTGAGGAAGAGATCTCAACACTTTGAATAACATGATCTATCCTTGGCAAAACATCACTTGGGAACAGCTACTTGCTTTGCGCGCCAAGCTGCCCCAGGCGCTGCTCATTCACGGGCCTGAAGGGATCGGAAAGCTGGCGCTGGCCGAGGTATTCGCTCAGATCCTTCTTTGCGAGGCCCCCGGCAATCTGCAGGCCCCTTGCGGCAAGCTGCGACGGCTGCCGGTGGTTCCTGGCGGGCAGCCATCCCGATCTTCGCCGCCTGGAGCCCGAAATCCTCGCGCGCCAGCGCGTTTCGGCGGACGACGGAGGACGAACCTGCGCGCGACTGTGGCGAAGCCGCAAAAGGCCAGCAGCGAGATCAAGATCGACCAGGTCAGGGAGCTGGACGCGTTTCTAAACCTGCGCTCGCATCGCGGTCGCCGCCGCGTTGTGCTGGTACATCCCGCGGAGGCCATGAACCTGAATGCCGCGAACGCACTGCTCAAGGGCCTCGAAGAGCCGCAGGCAGACGCCCATTTCATCCTGGTGTCGCACCGTCCCGCGAGGCTCCTGCCGACCATACGCAGCCGTTGCGTAGCACTGCCGGTTGCGCTGCCGAAGCCGGAGGATGCCGTTGCCTGGCTCAAGGAGGCGCGCATTGAAGATGGCGAGCAATGGCTGGCATTCGCCGGCGGCGCGCCCATACGGGCCGCTCAGTACGCCACAGATCTCGGGCGAGGTGGTCACCCGGTATCGTCAGGCGCTCAGGGCGCGGGATTACGACGTGCTGGCCGCCGTCAACGACCGGGAGCAGCTGGAGGCTCTTGCGGAGGTCCTGCAGAAGCACGCGCTCGATGTGGCACTGGCGTCCTACGCTGGCCGTAGCCGGTTTGGACCGGCCATGGCGTCGCCGAACGCCGCAGCCTGGCTTCGCTATGCGAGGCAGATGGGGAAGAACCGCTTGCTGGCGAGCCATCCCTTGAACCCGCGGCTCTTTGCGGGGGAGATGATCGCCGGGATGCCTAAGGCCTAGGTCAGGAAGTCGATTACCTGAAATTCGACTTTATTTAACATAATACACATTGTGCAACTCAACTGTCCCCTAAACCCTCAGTCAACCAGTCTCGCCCAACCGAGCGGCCCGACCGACCAGCGGCACTGGCAGGTAGCACATCGAAATACGTCTGCTTTCCCGGCGGAATCCTTCGCCAACGAAGCAAGTGCTGCGTGTGCCTGCTTCTTCGGGCTCGCGCCAACAAGGGACGTGCAATCAACGCAAGGGATGTGGTTAGGCATTAGGGACCGGAAGACGCACAGCCTAAATCACGGCGACGCCGAAAGCTCTGATTGGTATCAAATATTACAAAAGCTTGCGCGCTCGAGAAGGCGAGTTCCTGAAGTGATCAATTCATGCGCCCCGAAGGCGGGATCGGAAGCCTGCAATACCGGGATCCCTTCGTCCACCAGCGCCTCGTGCTCTTCCTGGCTCGCCTGGCCGCGAATGGAGCGCGCCGGGGCCTCCTCGTAGTGGATGCGCCTGGCTTCCGCAGGGAACGCCGTCGCCGACGTCCTCGGACTTGGTCAGGATCTCGTCCAGCATCCGGGAGTAGAGCTTCTGCGCGATCGCCAGGGGGTCCTGCCCCGCCGCCTCGCCGCGCGGGGCAGGCGCGGCGGCGCCCGGTATTGATGCGGGATCGCCGAGGGCACGCGATCCACCTCCTGCGAGCCGCAGGTCGGGCAGTCCACCAGGCCGCGCGCCTTTTGCCCGCTGTAGTCCTCGGCGGACGCGAACCAGCCCTCGAATCGGTGCCCGGCCACGCACAGCAGGTCGAAGATCTTCATGTAGCCGATTCTATTACGATTGCACCACCATGATCGCCGACCGTCTCGAAGGGAAATGGATCGACCTGTTCGCCGAGGTTTTCGCGCAATGCAAGGTGGCGCCCGGCGACGCCTGCGCCATCCTCTCCGAAACGCAGTCGCGCGCCCTGAACGTCCAGCTGGCCGAGCTGGCGCTGCATCGCCTCGGCGCGCGGCCGTTCCATGTCGTCGTGCCGACGCCCGCGCAGCGGGCTCCCGTGCCGATTCGCTCCACCGGCGCCTCGGTGGCGCTGCAGGGACTCGGCCCCGCGCTGCAAGCGCTCGCCGCGTCTACGTTCGTCGCCGACTGCACGCTGGAAGGCCTGATGCACGCCGCCGAGCTGCCCGGCGATCCTCAAGGGCGGTGCGCGCGTGCTCTACATCTCGAACGAGCACCCGGAAGTGCTCGAGCGCCTCGCCCCCTCCCCCGCGGACGAGCAGCAGGTGAGGGCGGGGATGCGCCTGCTGCGCGAGGCGAAGGAAATGAAGGTCTCCTCGCCCGCCGGCACCGCCTTGTCGATCCGCGTGGAAGGCGCGCGCGTCGGCGGCGTCTGGGGCTACACCGAGAAGCCGGGCACGCTCTCGCACTGGCCCGGCGGGCTTTGCCTGTGCTTTCCGCAGGCCGGCAGCGTCAACGGCACGCTGGTCATGGCGCCCGGGCGACCTGAATCTCACGTTCAAGCGCTACGTGGAGTCGCCGGTGCGCCTGCGCGTGGAGAACGACTACGTGACGCGCATCGAAGGCGAGTCGCTCGACGCGGAGCTGATGCGCGAATATTTCGCCGCCTGGGGCGACCGCGAGGCCTATGCGGTCTCGCACGTCGGCTGGGGCATGAACGCGCGCGCGCGCTGGGACGCGCTCGCCCTGTACGACCGGCGCGACATCAACGGCACGGAGCAGCGCGCGTTCGCGGGGAATTTCCTCTACTCGACCGGCGCCAACGAAGTCGCCGGGCGACACACGCTCGGTCACTTCGACCTGCCCTTCCGGCATTGCACGGTCGAGCTGGACGGCAAGGCCGTCGTGCGGGACGGCAAGCTGGTCGCTTGAGCACCCTGCTCTTCCTGCACGGCGTGGGCGGCGGCCACGCCGCCTGGGACCGGCAGGTCCCCTACTTCGCGGCACTCGGCCACCGCGCGCATGCCTGGGACCAGCCGGGCTACGGCGGGGCCGCACTGGTGGATCCCTACGACCTGGAGCAGGTTTCGCGGCGCATTGCGACGCCTGATCGAATCGCTCGGCGGCGAGCCGGTGGTGCTCGTCGGTCACAGCATGGGCGGATTCGTCGCGCAGGAGGCCTATGCGCGCTTCCCGCAGCTCATCAAGGCCTGGTGCTCTGCTTCACCAGCCCGTCCTTCGGCGGCGGCAGCCGCGAGTTCGTCGACCAGTTCATCGCCGCGCGCATCGGCCCGCTCGACGCGGGCCGCAGCATGGCCGAGATCGCCGCGCGGCTGATGCCGACCATGCGCGGCAGCAGGTCGCAGGCCGAGGGACTGGCGCACGCCGAGCGCATCATGGGGGCGATCCCGCCCGCCACCTACCGCAAGGCGGTGCAGCTGCTCACGACCTTCGATCGGCGCGCGCAGCTGCCCGCCATCGCCGTGCCGACGCTGCTCGTCGCTGGCAGCGACGATCGCGTCGCGCCGGCGAGCGTGATGGAGCGCATGGCGCAGAAGATTCCGGGCGCCGAGTTCGTCCTGCTGGAGGGCTGCGGCCACCTCGGGCCCGATGGACCAGCCGGACGCGTTCAACGAGGCGCTGCGCGGTTTTCTCGAGCGGCGCAAGCTCTGAGGTATCCCATGGACCCTGGACTGCCCCTGCACCGACCCGCGCTACTCCGTCACCGGATCGAACTATCCGCTGAACGGCAAGCAGAAGGCGCTGCTCGCCCTCGCCGAGGAGCTCGGCCCGCGCTTCGCCGACGCGCGCCGAGCGCTACGACCGCGAGGCGAGCTTTCCCTTCGAGAACTACGCCGACCTGCGCGCGGCGGGCCTGCTCGGCCTGTGCGTGCCGGAGAAGTTCGGCGGCAAGGGCGCCGACCTGCGGGACCTACGCCCTGGTGTCGGCGACGCTCGGCAAGTACTGCGGCGCGACCGCCCTCACCTTCAACATGCACGCCTGCTCGACGCTGTGGCCCGGCGTGCTCGCCGACGACCTCGACATGACGCGCGAGCAGCGCGCCGAGCATGAAAAGCACCGCACGCTGCACTTCGAGCGCGTGGTGCAGCAGGGCGCGGTCTACGCCCAGCCGTTCTCGGAAGGCAGCGCCGCCGCCGCCGGCAAGGCGCCCTTCGGCACCACCGCGGCCAAGGTCGACAGGCGGCTGGCTGGTCAACGGCAAGAAGATTTTCGCCTCGCTCGCCGGCGCGGCCGACTACTACGGCGTGCTGTGCACCGAGAACAAGCCGGAGCTGTCGATGCGCGACACGCTTTACCTCGCGATCCCGGGCAAGGCGCCGGGCCTGAGCGTCACGGGCGACTGGGATCCGCTCGGCATGCGCGGCACGGTATCGCGCACGCTCCTGTTCAAGGACGTGTTCGTGCCCGACGAGGCCGCCGATGATGCCGCGCGGCATCTACTTCCAGGCGGCGAGCCGCTGGCCGCACATGTTCACCACGCTCTCGCCGACCTACATGGGCATCGCCATCGCCGCCTACGAGTTCACCGTGCGCTACCTGCGCGGCGAGGTTCCGGGGATGCCGCCGGTCAAGCGCCGCATGTACCCCACCAAGCAGATCGCGGTGGCGGAGATGTGGGTGAAGCTCGAGCAGACGCGCGCCCTGTTCCTGCGCATGCTGGAGGACGCGCGCGTCGATCCGCCCAAGGACGCGCGCCTGCGCGCCTACGCGGCGCAGTACACCATCATGGAGAACGCCAACGACATCTGCCGCCTCGCGATCCGCACCTGCGGCGGCCAGTCCATGCTCAAGTCCCTGCCGCTCGAGCGCCTGTACCGCGACTCGCGTTGCGGCGCGCTGATGCTGCCGTGGACCGCGGAGCTGTGCCTGGACCGCATCGGCCGCGAAGCGCTCTACGAGAGCGGCGAGGCCGACGACTGAACGCATGGACCTCTCGCGCGTCATCGAGCACTGGGCGCAGCATGCGCCGGGCAGGATCGCACTGCGCTTCCAGGGGCGCGACATGGAGCTACGCCGCAGTTCTGGCAGCGCGTCGAGGCAGGCGACGCGCGCGCTCGGCGTTGGCCGCGGCGAGCGCATCGCGTGGCTCGGCTACAACCACCCGGACATGCTCGCGCTGCTGTTCGCGGCGGCGCGGCTTGGCGCAATCCTGGTGCCCCTGAACTGGCGCCTGGCGGCGGCCGAGCACGCGGCCATCCTGCGCGATTGCGTGCCGCGGCGCATCTACAGCGATGCTGGCGTTCGAACAGCAGGCCCGCGCGCTCGGCGTGCCGCTGGGGGACTGGCGCGACAAGGGCGAGGCGCGGGCAAGCGGGCCGCGACGAGGACGACCTGCTGATCGTCTATACGTCGGGCACCACGGGGACGCCCAAGGGGGCGGTGCTGCACGCAGCGCGCGCTGCTGTGGAACGGCTACAACTCGATCCACGCGCACGATCTGCGGCAGGACGACCACGTGCTGACCGCGCTGCCCCTGTTCCACGTCGGCGGCCTGAACAACCAGACGCTGCCTGCGCTTGCTGGCGGGCGCAAGTGTGACCCTGCATCCGCGCTTCGAGGCGGGCACCTGGCTGCGCGACGTCGCGGCGCTACGACCCACGCTGAGCCTGCTGGTGCCGGCCACCATGGCCGCGGTGATCAGCCATCCGCAGTGGATGGACGACCGACCTTACGTCGTTGCGCCTGCTCAATACCGGTTCGATGGTGGTGCCCGTAGAGCCTGATCGACGCATTCCATGCGCGTGGCGTCCCGGTGGGCCAGATCTACGGCTCGACCGAAACGGCGCCGATCGCCACGGTGCTGCTGCGGGAGGACGCGATGCGCAAGGCCGGCAGCGCCGGCAAGGCCGCCATGCATTGCGAGGTGAAGCTGGTGGACGGCGAGATCTGGGTGCGCGGGCCCAACGTGATGCGCGGCTACTGGAACGATCCTGCAGCGACGGCCGCAGCGCTGACCAGGGATGGCTGGTTCAGGACGGGCGACCTGGCGCGCGTCGACGACGAGGGCTACTACTGGATCATGGGCCGGTCGAAGGACCTGATCATCTCCGGCGGCGAGAACGTGTACCCCGCCGAGCTGGAGAACGTGCTGGCGGACTGCCCGCAGATCGCGGAGGCGGCCGTGCTCGGCATCGAGGATGCGAAGTGGGGCGAAGCGGCGTGCGCGGTGGTGGTGCGCAGGCCCGGCGCGCGGCTCGACGAGGCCGGCGTGCTCGCCCTGTTCGCGGATCGCCTTGCGCGCTTCAAGCATCCGCGGCGCGTGGTGTTCGTGGACGAATTGCCGAAGAACGCCCTGGGCAAGGTGCAGAAGGGCGAGCTGCGCAAGCTGCTGTAGCGCTCAGCGCACCTGCAGCTCGATCGCGCCGAGCGCGCCGGCCTCGAAGCGCAGCAGGTCGCCGGCTTGCGGAAATTTCGACGTCACGAGGCTGCCGGTGATCACGACGTCGCCCTTGCGCAGGAACCGGCCTCGGCCGGCAAGGTGGTTCGCCACCCACGCCAGCGCATTCAGCGGATGTCCCATCGCATCCGCGCCGCGCCCCTCCCCCACGACTTTGCCGTTGATGCTGGCGACGCCGCGCAGCGTCGCGAGGTCGATGTCGTGCCAGCGCGCGCTGGGCTTGCCGAGCACGGCGCCTTCGTTCCAGGCGTTGTCGGCCGCAAGTTCCAGCCCCCGGGTCGGCCAGGGTGGCGTAGTCCACGCCGAGGTCGTCGGCCAGCTCGAACGCGGGCATGGCCGCATCCACGGCCGCGGCCACTTGCTGCGCGGCATATGGTGCGGCCGCAACGGACAGGTCCTCGCCCAGCTGCAGCGCGATCTCGAACTCGACCAGCAGCCGCCCATAGTCCGCGGCACGCACCGACGCTGGCGCACGTACCAGCTGGCGCGCGTGCAGGCAACCGGCAATCGAATCCCGCAGGCCGACCAGTGCGCGCATCTGGGGCGTGGTCAGGGCGATCTTGTAGCCCGCTGACAGGTCCGCACGCTCGTGACTTCAGCGCGACAAACGCATCCTGAATGGCATAGGCTTCCTCGATGCCGCGCGGCGCGCAGGAAGCCGGCGGTGGCGGCGCGCCGGCCCGGGCCCGCTTCCGGTGCCGCGCCACCAGCCAGCGTGCCGCCTTGCGCACGCGCGGGTCGCCGACGCTCGCCATGCGGCAATTCTAGCTGTTGCTGTCGGCCCCGGCTTTGCCGACAATACGAGCGGGAGATCGAACAACAATGCCGCTTGCTCACCGCCTGTACGACAACGCGCTGGTGCTGTCGCCCACCGGCCGCCTGGACCACGACAACTGCGAGAATTTCCGCGAGGAGCTCGCACCGCACCTGGATCGCTCGGCCAAGGAGGGCACGGCCATCGTGCTCGACCTGTCGGGGCTGGAGTACGTCTCGAGCGCGGGCCTGCGCTGCTTCATGCTGGCGGCGAAGCAGGCCAAGGCGCAGAACAGCCGCATCGTCATCGCTTCCATGCAGCCGGTGGTGGCCGAGATCTTCCAGATCGCGCGCTTCAACCTGGTGTTCGAGGCCTATCCGAAAGTGCGCGACGCGCTTGCCTCGCTGTCGCCCGCAGCGGCCGCCGCGTTCGACCGGGGTTAGCCCGGGTGCGCGTACGCTTCTGGGGCACCCGCGGCTCGATCCCCGTGGCGCTCACCTCCGCCGACATCCGCGACAAGGTGGCAGTCGCACTGATGCGCGCCGGCGGACAGCGCTTCGAGTCGATCGGCGAGGCCTACGCCTACGCCGAGCAGCACCTGGACTTCTCACTGTCGCACACGTTCGGCGGCCATTCGGCCTGCGTCGAACTGGAAACCGGGGGCGATGAGTACTTCGTCTGCGACATGGGCAGCGGCGCGCGCCCGTTCGGCGCCCACGTCCTCGCGCGCCAGTCTGGCCGCCCGGCAACGGTCAACGTGTTCATGTCGCACGTGCACTGGGACCACATCATGGGCTTCCCGTTCTTCGGACCGGCCTACGTCCCGGGCACGCACATCCGCATCCATGGCTGCCACGACGTGCTGGAGCATGCCTTTCGCCTGCAGCAGGCTCCGCCCTGCTTTCCGGTGGAGTTCTCGCAACTGGCCGCGGATATCGAGTTCGTGCGTCTCACGCCGGGCGAGGCGCGCGAGATCTCCGGCGTGCGCGTGACACCCGCGCAGCAGATGCATTCGGGCGACTCCTACGGCTACCGCTTCGAGGCGCCCGGCAAGACGTTCGTCTACACCACCGACTCGGAGCACAAGCTGGAGAACCGCTCGCAGACCGAGCGCTTCGTGCGTTTCTTCCAGGACGCCGACCTGGTGGTGTTCGATGCGATGTACTCGCTCGCCGACGCGATCTCCGTGAAGGCCGACTGGGGCCATTCGAGCAACATCATCGGCGTCGAGCTCTGCCAGATGGCGCGCGTCAAGCACCTGGTGCTGTTCCACCACGAGCCGGCGTACGACGACTCCACCATCGAAGGCGTGTTGCGGGAGACGCGCCGCTTCGAGGAACTGACGCGCGGCACGCAGGCGCTGCAGGTCTCGGCGGCTTACGACGGTCTGGAGATCGACGTCTGAGCACCGACCTGGTCCAAGCGGGCGGGCCCGCTGGCGCTGGTCGTCGCGCTGATCGCCCTGCTCGCTGCGGAACCGCCGTTCGTGCACGACCTGCGCAGCGCCCTGTTCGACGGCTACCAGAGGCTGTTCCCACGCGAGCGGCAGAGCGCGCCGGCCGTCATCGTGGCGATCGACGAGCACGCGCTGGAGCGCCACGGGCAGTGGCCCTGGCCGCGCACCAGGGTCGCGCAGCTGATCGCCGGCATCGCCGCCGCGGATCCGGCGGCAATCGGCGTCGACCTCCTGTTCCCGGAGCGCGACCGGTTCTCGCCGGCCGAGGTGGCGCAGGAGGTGGAGGACCTGTCCGCCGATGTGGCCCGCCGGCTGCGCAGGCTGCCGTCGAACGATGCGACGCTGGCAGCAGGCGATCCGCGGGCGCAACGTCGTGCTGGGCGTCGCCGGGCTCGAAGCGCGGGACCCGCGGTTTATGCAGCCACCTGTCGCTGCGCCGGTGCGCATCGTGAACGCCCCCGACCTCGCGCTGCGTCGTTTCGCCGGGCATCTGCCGAGCCTGCCGGTCATCGACAGCGCCGCCGCCGGCCGCGGACTGTTGAGCGTGGACCCCGAGAGCAGCGTGATCCGACGCGCGCTCGTCGCGGGCGTGATCGGCGACGTCACCGTGCCTGCGCTGAGCATCGAGATGCTGCGCGTGGCGACGGGCGAGGTCGTCACGCTGATCGGGCGCGGCCGCGACCAGATCGAACTCCGCCTGGGGGACGTGGCGGTGCCGGCGCACGCCGACGGCCGCTTCTGGATCTGGTACGGACGCGCACGACGAGGCGCGCTTCGTGTCCGCGGCGAAGGTGCTCGACGGCAGCGTCGCGGCGGAGGAACTCAGGAGCAAGCTGGTCCTGGTCGGCGTCACGGGGCTCGGACTGCTGGATTTCCAGACCACCGCGCTCGGCGAGCGCGTGCCCGGCGTCGAGATCCATGCCCAGATCCTGGAGCAGATCTTCGACGGCGCTTACCTGCGCCGGCCCGCGGCATTGCACGCGCTGGAGATGGCGCTGCTCGCCGCCGCCGCGCTGGTGCTCGCGTTCGGCGTCGCCACTCTCGGCGTTGGCGGATCGATCGGGCTGTACGCGGCCGTGGTGGGGGCGCTGGCGGCGCTCGGCGTGGCGGGGTTCGCGCAGGAAGGCATGCTGCTCGACGTCGCCTGGCCGGCGATCGGCGCCACCGCGGTGTTCGGCATCGTGCTGGCGGAAGCGCTCAGCGAGGCCGACGAGCAGCGCCGCCGCCTGCGGGAGCAGGCGGCGCGCGTGACCGGTGAACTGGAGTCGGCGCGCCGCATCCAGATGGGGCTGCTGCCGGTGCCCGCCTCGCTGTTCGCGCACGAGACGCGCTTTGCCCTCGACGCGCACCTGGAGCCCGCGCGCACGGTAGGCGGGGACTTCTATGACTGCTTCATGATCGACGCGCACCGCCTGTTCTTCATCGTGGCCGACGTCTCCGGCAAAGGCCTGCCGGCCAGCTTGTTCATGGCGCTATCCAAGACCCTCCTGAAGAGCGCCGCGCGCCGCGTGGACGACGTGGGCGGCCTGATGGTGCGCGCCAATTCGGAGGTGTCGAGCGAGAACCCCGAAGCACTGTTCATCACCGCGTTCGCGGGAATCCTGGACACGCGAAACGGACTCCTCGAGTTCTGCAACGCGGGGCACGAACCGCCGTTCGCGCGTCGGCCTGGCGGCAGCCTGACCCGCCTCGAGCATGCGGGCGGCCCGCCGCTTTGCGTGATCGAGAACTACGCCTACCCCGTCGAGCATCGGCAGATTTCCGCCGGCGAATGGATCTGCGTGGTCACCGACGGCGTCACTGAGGCAATGAACGCATCCGGGGAGCTATACGGTGTGGCCCGCTTACGCGCGGTGCTGCAGGCGCAGCCGCAGGACATCTCGCCCCCCGAACTGCTCAGCGCTGTGCGTGCAGACGTGGCTCGTTTCGTCGGCGCCGCCGAACCGTCCGACGACCTGACCTTGCTGTGCGTGCGCTGGAACGGCCGTGCCGCCGCGGCGCCAATGGAGGCGGAATCAGCGGACGCTGATCTCGACGCGCCGGTTGCGCGGCTCGGGGACTTCGTCGGCGGTCGGCACTAGCGGCTCGCGCTCGCCCCGTCCCGCGATCTGGATGCGGCTTTCCGCGATGCCCAGTTTTACAAGTTCCATGCGCACCCGCTCGGCGCGCTGCAGGGACAGGAGGTCGTTGGACTGCAGACTTCCCACCCGGTCCGTATGACCGATGACGACAACGTCGGGCGCGCCCCGCTGGCGCAGTTCGGAGAGCATCCTCTCGAGCTCGACTTGGGATTCCGGCGTGAACTCGTCCTTGCCTTCGAGGAAGTAAAGCAGGAAGGACTTGGGACGGCCAGGAAGCACTGCCAGCAGCGAGCCGAATTCCCGGCGCACGTCGCTTTCCGTCAGGCGTTGCGCCTGCGGCACGCTGCCGCTGACGATGCGGCTCGACGCGTAGGCCTGGTTGAGGACCACGGTCTCGCCGCCGCGCTCCACCACCACCGTCCCCACCCTGCCGTTGGGCCCGGGGAGCACCACCACCAATTCGTCGCCGAGCGGCATCCGGTGCGAATGGATCATGAGCGCCGTCAGCAGCGCGACGATCACGACCCCCATCTACTTCTTCGCCGGCTCTTCCACCTGAACGACGAATTCGGTGCCGCGCACGCCCATGATCGCAGCCGGCGTGCGTACCTTCATCGCGTCGGGCGATTGCTTCACCATCTTGCCGGACACGACCGCGAGCGTACCCTTCTTCAGGGAGGCGTCGAAACGCCCGGCATGCGTGGTGCTGTCGAAGCTGTAGCGGTCCACCACCAGGACGCTGTTCGGCCCCGTGGAGAGCAGGCTGTTGTCGCTGAACGTGACGCCGACCGAGCCGTCGGCGCCAGTGACCAGGGCGTCTGATTGGTGGATCGGCATGCCCACGCTCGCGGGCAGGAGCTTGCCGTCACGCTCGACATGCACCGTTCCCTTGGTGGTCTTGACCTGGCCTACGTCACTCGCCAGGGCGGGCCCCGCCGCCACGAGCGCTGCCGAAATTGCCGCTACCGCAATGATTTGGCGCATGCGACCTCCTGTGCTTTGTGAGAGTGATTCTATAATGCCCGCAGGGGATCAGGTAATACCGTGAAATACGCCCGCGTGGGACAGTTTCTTGCACGCCTGGACCAGATGCGGCCGGTGCAGGCGTTCCTGGAGGCATTCTGCGCGGCTTCCGGCGTGCAGCGTGCGCAATGCCTGCGCCTCAATCTGGTGCTCGAGGAGCTGTTCACCAATACCGTCAAGCACGGGCATCGCGGCGATTGCGACGCGCCTGTGTGGATCGGCCTGACGCGAGCCGACGGGGCGGTACAGGTCGTGTACGAGGACAAGGCGCCGCCGTTCAATCCTTACGCACGCTTGAGCGAGCTGGTTGTGGATACCACTGTTTCGATGCGCAAGATCGGGGGTCTCGGCGTGCTCCTGACCAAGGAACTCGCGGCCTCGCGCGACTACGCGTACCTGTTCGGCCGCAACCGCATCCGCCTGACCCTCGCCGCCGCCTGATCGTGGTACCCGGGGCCGGACTCGAACCGGCACGACCTTGCGATCCAGGGATTTTAAGTCCCATGCGTCTACCAGTTTCGCCACCCGGGCGGCGACGCGGCAAGGAAGTCTGGAGGCGGGAGTCGGAATCGAACCGGCGTACACGGCTTTGCAGGCCGCTGCATGACCACTCTGCCATCCCGCCCGGGGATGCAATGAAAAAGGGAAGGCCTGCCGGCCTTCCCTAGCCTAATCTGGAGCGGGAGACGAGTCTCGAACTCGCGACCTCAACCTTGGCAAGGTTGCGCTCTACCAACTGAGCTACTCCCGCGTCATGGGGGGCGCAGATTATAGCTTAACCCCGGGCGTGCGGCAGCGCGCGGCGCAGGTAGTGCAGCATGGAAATCACCGTCAGCACCGCGGCCACGTTGATCAGGATGGTGCCGAGCCATTGCGTGTTCAGCACGCCGAACAGGTCGTCGTGGAACAGCAGCAGCGGAATGGCGACCATCTGCGTCGACGGTCTTCACCTTGCCGATGTAGGCCACCGCCACGCTTGCCGACTGGCCGAGCTTGGCCATCCACTCGCGCAGCGCGGAGATGGCGATCTCGCGGCCGATGATGATGAGCGCGATGACCGGTTCGACGCGTTCCAGTTGCACCAGCATGATCAGCGCAGCCGCCACCACCAGCTTGTCGGCCACCGGGTCGAGGAATGCGCCGAAGGCGGAGGTCTGGTTGAGCGCGCGCGCGAGGTATCCGTCCAGCCAGTCGCTCAGCGCGGCGAGCACGAAGATCGCACACGCGGCGACGTTCTTGCCGGTGTAGGACAGCCAGGCGTCGGGCAGGTAGAAGACCCCGATGATCAGCGGGATCATGATGATGCGCAGCCAGGTGACGAGGTTGGGAACGTTGAGCGGCATCAGTGCAGCGCCTTGTAGATGCGCTCGGCGAGCGGCCGGCTGATGCCCTCGACCTGCGCGATCTCGTCGACCGCCGCGGCCTGCACTTCGCGCAACCCGCCGAAGTGCGCGAGCAGCCGCTGGCGGCGCTGCGCGCCGATGCCCGGAATCTCGGTGAGCGTGGAGGTGGTGCGCGACTTCGCGCGCCGTGCGCGGTGTCCGACGATGGCGAAGCGGTGCGCCTCGTCGCGGATCTGCTGGATCAGGTGCAGGCCCGCGATGCGTCGGCGGCAGCCGGAAGCTGCGCTCCTCGGACTCGACCACCAGCTCCTCCAGGCCCGGCTTGCGCGCTTCGCCCTTCGCCACGCCAACCACGGCGACGTCGTGCAGGCCGATCTCGGCCAGCGCCGCCCGCGCCGCCGACACCTGCCCCCTGCCCCCGTCGATCAGCACCAGGTCCGGGACGCGTGCCGCCCTCGGCCGTGACGCGCTCGTAGCGTCGCGTCAGCGCCTGCCGCATGGCCGCGTAATCGTCCCCGGGCGTGATGTCGCGCATGTTGAAGCGCCGGTACTCGCCCTTCTGCATGGCAAAGCGATCATAGACCACGCAGGACGCCACCGCCGCCTCGCCCATGGTGTGGCTCACGTCGAAGCATTCGATGCGCTGCGCCGAATCCGGCAGCCCGAGCGCCTGGCGCAGCGCGCCGATGCGCTCCTCCTGCGCGCTGCGTTCGCGCGCCCGCTGCGCCAGGGCCAGCTCGGCGTTCTTGGCGGCCATGTCGAGCCACATGCGCCGCTCGCCCTGCGCCGGCACCGTCGCGTCGAACTCCACCGCATGGCTCACCAGCACCAGCGGCGGCATCGGCTGCTCGACGTAATGCTGTTCGAGAAACGCCTGCAGCACTTCGGCGGGCGCGGCCGCGTCCGCGTTGGCGGGGAAAAAGCTGCGATCGCCGACGTGCCGCCCGCCGCGGATCATCGCCAGGTTGACGCAGGCCATCGGGCCCTTCACCACGCAGGCGACCACGTCCGCGTCCACACCGCGGTTCGACTCGACGTATTGCCGTGCCTGCACGCGCGACAGCGCGCGCACCTGGTCGCGGTAGCCGGCCGCGGCCTCGTACTCGCGCGCCTCCGCGGCCGCCTGCATGCGCTGCGTGAGGCGCTGCATGACGTCGTCCTCCCTGCCGCGCAGGAACAACTCCGCGTGCTGCACGTCCTGCGCGTAGGCCTCCCGGCCGATCAGGCCGGTGCAGGGCGCCGAGCAGCGCCGGATCTGGTGCAGCAGGCAGGGCCGCGAGCGGTTCTCGAACACGGTGTCCTCGCAGGTGCGCAGGCGGAACACGCGCTGCAGCAGCTGGATGCTCTCGCGCACGGCCGAGGCGTGCGGAAACGGCCCGAAATGCCGGTTGCCAGGCTCGCGCGCGCCGCGATGGAAGCCCAGGCGCGGGAAGCGCGTGGCCGCTGAGCATCAGGTACGGGTAGGACTTGTCGTCGCGGAACAGGATGTTGTAGCGCGGCGCGAGGCTCTTGATGAGGTTGTTCTCCAGCAGCAGCGCCTCGGCCTCCGAGCGCGTCGCCGTGACCTCGACCCGCGCCACCTGCGTCAGCATCATGCGGATGCGCGGGCTCGCGACGCTCTTCTGGAAATAGGTGGCCACGCGCTTCTTCAGGTCGCGCGCCTTGCCGACGTACAGCGCCTCGCCGCCCGGCCCGAGCATGCGGTACACCCCGGGCAGGCTGGGCAGCCCGGCGACGAAGCTCTTGGGGTCGAAGCGCGGCGCGTCCATGCGGAGCGGGAATTCTAGCGCCGGCCCTCGGAATCAGTGTAGAATTCGCGCCCTTTTCATCGCGTTCTTCCGTCATGGCCAAGGTCTCCGCAGTCGAAATCCGCGTCGGCAACCTGCTCGAATGGGACAAGCGCGTCTGGCGCGTGCTCAAGTGCTACCACGTGCACGTCGGCGGCCGCGGCGGCGCGTTCATGCAGGTCGAGATGAAGGACATCGAGGCGGGCACCAAGACCAACCAGCGCTTCCGCACCGAGGACAAGATCGAGCGCGCGTTCGTCGACCCGCGCGACATGCAGTTCCTCTACCAGGAGGCGAGCGGCTTCGTGTTCATGGACAAGGAGAACTACGAGCAGCTGACGCTGCCCGCCGAGTTCCTCGAGGGCCAGGCGGGCTACCTGCTGCCCAACACGGACGTGCAGATCAACTTCTACAACGGCCGCGCCATCGGCATCGAGATCCCGCCCTCGGTGGTGCTCACGGTCGTGGATACGGAGCCCGGCATCCGCAACGCCACGGCCACCAACACCTTCAAGCCGGCGACGATGGAGACCGGCATCACCGTGCAGGTGCCGCCCTTCATCAACAAGGGCGAGAAGATCAAGATCGACACCAACGAAGGCACCTACATGGAGCGCGGCTAGGCCAGCGCTGTCGAAGGCCTGCTGCGCCTCGCGGTAGGCCACGCTCTTCCTCAGGTCGCGCGCGCCGCCCCGGCGGCGCATGCGCTCCGCCCGCTCCGGCGCCTCCAGCGGCGACGCCGGCCAGCGATGCAAGCAGCCTTCCTGCCCCTGCAGGGTCGTTGCACAGCAGCACCATGTCGCAGCCCGCGGCCAGCGCCGCGCGCGCACGCGCG
Source organism: uncultured beta proteobacterium (assembly GCA_963782655.1). Lineage (GTDB taxonomy): Bacteria > Pseudomonadota > Gammaproteobacteria > Burkholderiales > SG8-39 > JAABQT01. The sequence continues at coordinate 200,267 of CAWALA010000011.1, forward strand.
GCGATATCCGCCGGCGGTACTGCGCCCCTTCCATCGACAGGTCGTCGCTGAAGATCAGGCCGTCGAACCCCAGCTGGCCGCGCAGGATGTCCTGCAGCCAGACGCGCGAATACCCCGCAGGCTCGCGGTCCACCTGCGCATAGACCACGTGCGCCGGCATGACGGCGGCGAGGCCCGCCTCGATGGCGGCAACGTACGGCGGCAGGTCCTTGCGCCGGATCTCCGCGAGCGGACGATCGTCGGTCGGCACGGCGACGTGGGAATCGGCGACCGCGTAGCCGTGCCCGGGAAAGTGCTTGCCCGACCGCCGGCATGCCGCCTGCGTCGAGACCCGCGATCAGCGCCGCCGCCAGCGCGCCGGCCGCGATCGGGTCGAAGTGCAGGCGCGGTCGCCGATCACGGCACTCGCGCCGTAGTCGAGGTCCAGCACCGGGGTGAAGCTGAAGTCCAGTCCGTGGGCCGCCAGCTCCGCCGCGATGACGTAGCCGGCGGCATGCGCCGCCGCGCGCCCCGCCTCGCGGTCGCGGTCCCACAGCCGGCCGAGCGTGCGCATTGGCGGCAGCGACGGTGAAGCCCGTCCTTGAAGCGCTGCACGCGCCCGCCTTCGTGGTCCACGCCGATCAGCAGCTGCGGCTCGCGCAGCGCACGGATCTCCTCCGTCAGCGCCTGCAGCTGCTCCGGGCTCTCGTAGTTGCGGCTGAACAGGATCACGCCGCCCGCGGCCGGGTGCAGCATGCGGCGGCGATCGTCGTCGATCAGCGCGGGCCCCAGCGGGTCCACGCACCACGGGACCCAGGGGCAGCCGCGCCCTCAGCCGTCGCATTCGAGGATCACTGTCGCGGCGGCCATGTCGCGCTCGTCGGTGAGCGTGAGGTGCGAGCGCCGGATGCCGCGATCCTTCAGCAGCTTCGCCAGCGCGGCGGAAAACTCCAGCTGGGGCTTGCCGGACTTCAGGTTGACGACCCACACGCCATGCCAGTTCGCCGGCGCGTGGATGCCGGTGCCCAGCGCCTTGGTGAAGGCCTCTTTCGCGGCGAAGCGCTTGGCGAGATAGGCCGCCGGCTTGGCGTGCGCGTGGAAGCGGCGCAGCTCCGGCTCGCACAGGATGCGCCGGGCAAAGCGCTCGCCGAAGCGCGCCAGCACCCGCTCCACGCGCGGGATCTCGATCAGGTCGCTGCCGACGCCGTAGATCACCTGGCGGCCTGCACGATCAGCTGCTTCATCTCCCGCACTGCCTCGCGCATGCCCACGAACACCGCGCGGCTGACGATGGCGTGGCCGATGTGCAGCTCGCGCACCCCGGGCAGCCGCGCAACCGGCTCTACGTTGAAGTAGTTGAGCGCGTGGCCGGCGTTGAAGCGCATGCCGAGCGCGCGGATGCGCTCGCCCGCCCGGCGGATCTTCTCCAGCTCTGCGACCACCGCCGGCGATTCCGCATCGCGCCCCTTGGCGTGGAAGGCATGGGCATACGGCCCGGTGTGCACTTCGCACACCGCCGCGCCGATGCGCTTGGCGGCCTCGACCTGGCCGGGCTCGCGCGTCGATGAACACGGAGACGACAATGCCGGCCTGCGCCAGTTGCGCCACGACGCCGCGCAGGCGGGCTTCCTGCGCGACGATGTCCAGGCCGCCCTCGGTGGTGATCTCGTGGCGCCCCTCGGGCACCAGCATCGCCATCTCCGGCCGGATGCGCCGCGCCACCTGGACCATCTCGTCGGTGGCCGCCATCTCGAGGTTGAGCTTGATGTGCGTGAGCTCGCGCAGGCGGCGCACGTCCTCGTCCTGGATGTGGCGCCGGTCCTCGCGCAGGTGCACGGTGATGCCGTCGGCGCCGCCGAGGTGCGCCTCCACCGCGGCCCACACCGGGTCGGGCTCGTAGGTGCGGCGCGCCTGGCGCACCGTCGCCACATGGTCCACGTTGACGCCCAGCTCGATCATAGTTCCTGCAACTCCCGCAGCACTTCCCGCGTATGCAGCGCCTGCCCCGGCAGGCGCGCGGCGATCAGCCAGCGCATCAGGCGCCGCGCCTCGTCGCGTGTCTCCGCGCGCGAATAGTCGTCGCGCGCGATGTCGAGCAGCGTCTGGCCGCTCACGGTGTCCGCCTGCGCGGCGGCGCCGTTCGCGGCCAGCGGCCCGCGCTCCGGTTCATAGGCATAGCGCCGCGCGGGCTCCACCGGCAGGCCGCTGCCGGCGTCGCGCTCGAGCAGGGGAGCATACCCGAGTTCGGTGAGCAGCCTGCGCTCGAAGGCGCGCAGCACGGCCGCGTGATCCTCGCGCGCAGCGAGGCGCGCCACGCTCTCGGCGTACGCGTCGAACAGCGCCTCATGCGCATCCTCCCGCGGCAGCAGCTTGAGCAGCAGCTCGTTGAGGTAGAAGCCGCACATCAGGCCCATGCCCGAGAGCGCCGGCTGGCCGCCGCTCCACTCCGCCGCCAGCAGGGTGCCGAGCTCGGCGGACGCGCTCCAGCTCAGCCGCAGGGGGTGGAACGCCAGCAGCGTGCCGCGTATCGCCGAGCGCGGCCGCCGCGCGCCGCGCGCCAGCAGTCCCACGCGGCCGCGGTGGCGCGTGAACGCCTCCACGATCAGGCTGGTCTCCTTGTAGGGGTAGCTGTGCAGGACGAACGCGGGCTCGCGCTCGGTGCGCCGACGCGTCATGCGTAGCCCAGCTGGCGCAGCAGGCGCTCGTCGTCGGTCCAGCTGCGCCGGACCTTGACCCAGACCTGCAGGAAGACCTTGCCGCCGAACAGGCGCTCCATGTCCTTGCGCGCTTCGGTGGAAATCCGCTTCAGCATGGCGCCCTGCTTGCCGATCACGATCGGCTTGTGGCTGTCGCGCTCGACCCAGATGGTGGCCTCGATGCGCCGCAGCCGCCCCTCCTCGCGAAAGCTGTCCACCACCGCCTCGCAGCGGTAGGGCAGCTCCTCGCCGAGCAGGCGGAAGATCTTCTCGCGCAGCAGCTCCGCCGCGAAGAAGCGCTCGTCGCGGTCGGTGAGCTGATCCGCCGGGTAGAGCGCCTCGCCCTCGGGCAGCCTGTCGCGCAGCACGCGCAGCAGTTCCGGCAGGTTGCGGCCGGTAGCCGCCGACACCGGGACGATGGCGTCGAACGCGCGCTCGCGGGCGACGCGCTCCAGGAACGGCAGCAGCTTCTCCGCCGGGCGCACGAGGTCGATCTTGTTGACCACCGCCACCACGGGCTTGCCCTCCGGCACCCGTGCCAGCGCCGCCCGGTCGGCCGCGTCGAAGTGCAGCGCCTCCAGCACGAACGCCACCACGTCCATGTCGCGCGCCGCCTCGCCGGCGCGCCGGTTGAGCGAACGGTTGAGCAGGTTGCGGTGCTGCGTCTGGAAACCCGGCGCATCGACGAACACGTACTGGCAGTCGGCGGTGGTGAGGACCCCCATCAGCAGGTGGCGCGTGGTCTGCTCGCGCGGCGACACGATGGCCAGCTTCTGGCCCAGCAGCTTGTTGAGCAGGCTGGACTTGCCGGTGTTCGGCCTGCCCACCAGGCCCACCGTGCCGCTGCGAAAACCGCTCATGCGCCGAGCTGCCGCAGCAGCGCCTCGGCCGCCTGCTGCTCGGCGGCGCGGCGCGCCTCGCCGCGGCCGGTGGCGCGCAGGCCGAGCCGCTCGACCACGCACTCCACCTCGAAGACCTGCTGGTGCGCCGCGCCCTGCGTCGCCACCACGTGGTAGTTCGGCAGCCCCTGCCCCCTGCCCTGCAGCAGTTCCTGCAGCCGCGTTTTTGCGTCCTTCACGGGACCGCGCGGATCCAGCGCCTCGAGTGCGGCGCCAAAGGTGCTGCGCACCACCTCGCGCGCGCTCTCGTAGCCTGCATCCAGGAAGACGGCGCCGTACACCGCCTCCAGCGTGTCCGCCAGGATCGACGGCCGCGCGCCGCCGCCGCTCGCGCTTTCGCCCTCGCCCAGGCGCAGGTATTCCCCCAGGCCGAGGTCCCGCGCCACCGCCGCGAGGGTTTCCTTGCGCACCAGGCTGGCGCGCATCTGCGACAGGTCGCCTTCGCTCAGGGCCGGATAGCGCGCAAACAGCTCCTGCGCGATGACGCAGCCGAGCACGCCGTCGCCGAGGAACTCCAGGCGCTCGTTGTGCGGCGAGCCGTAGCTGCGGTGCGTCAGCGCCTGCTCGAGCAGCTCGGCGCGGTGAAAGCGGTGGCCTAGGCGCTGCTCGAGGCGCGTGGAGCGGAACAAGCTGCGTGCGCCGGCCCGGTCAGTCCTTGCTGGACACCGTGAAATCGATGTACACACCGATATTGGCGAACAGCGGGATTTCCCTGCGGTAGGCAGCGGTGAGGAGCAGGTCGTTGCCCTGCTTGCTGATCTCGAGATCGCTCGCCTTGACGGTGTAGATGTTGTCGATCGCGGACCGGTTCTCGAACGAGCGGCGCGCATCCGCCACCGACGCGCCCCGGCCGCGCGTTTCCTGTCCGATGCCGGTCAGCGCCTTCTTGATCGAGAAATATTCGAGGTAAGAAGGCACCAGCTTCATCGCCAGCAAGGCGGCGAATAGGAGGACGAACGCGCCGACGATCAGCCCCATCAAGGTGAGCCCCTGCTGCCTGTTGCGCATGGTCGGTCTCCTGTCGGAAAGTGCCTTCATCGGAACGAGCCGAAGCGGCCGAGCTCTCCCAGATTGAGCCAGATGAAGAACGCGCGGCCGACGATGTTCTCGTCCGGCACGAAGCCCCACACCCGGCTGTCGCTCGAATTGTCGCGGTTGTCGCCCATCACGAAGTAATGGCCCGGCGGCACCGTGCACGCCAATCCGGCCATATTGTAGTTGCAATCGCCGAAGTGCGGGAATGGCCGCGCCTGGGGCACGAAAGCGGGCGCGTCGTCCTCCAGCACGATCTGGTGCTCGACGCCGTCCAGTTGTCTCCAGGAAGCGGCGCGAATACTGCATGCGCTCGCGCGACAGGTAGTCCTCGATCTGCTTCACGGGCACCGGCTGGCCGTTGATCGAGAGGCGCTTGTTGCGGTACTCGAGGCGGTCGCCCGGCACGGCGACCACGCGCTTGATGTAGTCGAGCGAGGGATCCTCGGGGTAGCGGAACACCATCACGTCGCCGCGCCGCGGCGAGTTGAGCTCCAGCACCTTGGCGTTGACGATCGGCAGCCGCACGCCATAGGTGAACTTGTTCACCAGGATGAAATCGCCCACCAGCAGCGTCGGAATCATCGATCCGGACGGGATCTTGAAGGGCTCGAACAGGAAGGAACGCAGCAGGAAGACGATCAGGATCACCGGAAAGAAGCTGATCGAGTACTCCACCCACCAGGGCTGCCGCGCCTCGGCTTGCCGCCGGCGGCGCAGCCAGTACTTGTCCAGCAGCCAGACTACCCCGGTCACCACCAGCAGCAGCAGGAGAAACCCGGCGAAGCCGAAGGTGGCCGCGCCCGATTTCATGCCGAGCGACGCGAACAGCCTGGCGAGGAGGTCTTCCATGCGCGCGCCTAGTCGGAGTCCCGCTGCAGCACGGCGAGGAAGGCTTCCTGCGGAATCTCCACCGCGCCCACCTGCTTCATGCGCTTCTTGCCTTCCTTCTGCTTTTCCAGCAGCTTTCTCTTGCGCGTCACGTCGCCGCCGTAGCACTTGGCGAGCACGTTCTTGCGCAGCGCCTTGACGTTCTCGCGCGCGATGATGTTGGAGCCGATCGCCGCCTGGATGGCGACGTCGAACATCTGCCGCGGGATCAGGCCGCGCAGCCGCGCCGCCAGCTCGCGTCCGCGGCGCTGCGCCGCCTCGCGGTGCACCATGCTGGAAAGCGCATCGACGCGCTCGCCGTTGACCAGCACGTCCAGCCGCACGACGTCCGCCGGCCGGTATGCCTTGAACTCGTAGTCCATCGAACCGAAGCCCCGGCTGAGCGATTTCAGCCGGTCGAAGAAATCGAGCACCACCTCGTTGAGCGGCAGGTCGTAGGACAGCACCACGTGCCGCGCCGAATAGTGCAGGTTGGTCTGCGTGCCGCGCTTCTCCGTGCACAGCGTCATCACCGGGCCGACGTACTCCTGCGGCACGAAGATGGTGGTGGCGATCATCGGCTCGCGGATCTCCTCGATCTGCGAGGGATCGGGGAGCTTCGCGGGGTTGGAGATCTGCTGCACCGTGCCGTCGCGCAGCAGCAGCTCGTACACCACGGACGGCGCGGTGGTCACCAGCTCCATGCCGTACTCGCGCTCGAGGCGCTCCTGCACGATGTCCATGTGCAGCAGGCCGAGGAAGCCGCAGCGAAAGCCGAAGCCCAGCGCCTGCGACACCTCCGGTTCGTAGTGGAAGGAGGCGTCGTTCAGGTGCAGCTTCTCCAGCGCGTCGCGCAGCGCCTCGTACTGGTTGGATTCCACCGGGTAGAGTCCCGCGAACACCTGCGGCTTGATCTCCTTGAACCCCGGCAACGCCGCCGGCGCGGGCTTGTCCGCGCGGGTGATGGTGTCGCCGACCTTGGCCTCGCGCAGCTCCTTCACGCCCGCCACCACGAAGCCGACCTCGCCCGCCTCGAGCGCGTCGCGCGCCTGCGACTTGGGCGTGAACACGCCCACCTGCTCGCACAGGTGGACTGCGCCCGTGCTCATCAGGAGCACCTTGTCCTTCGGACGCAGCGTCCCCTGCATCATGCGCACCAGCATCACCACGCCGACATAGTTGTCGAACCAGGAATCGATCACCAGCGCCTGCAGGCGCTCCGCGGGGTCGCCCTTGGGCGGCGGCACGCGGGCGATCACCGCCTCGAGGATCTCCTGCACGCCCTCGCCCGTCTTCGCGCTGGCGCGCAGCGCGTCCTTGGCATCGATGCCGATCACGTCCTCGATCTCCTGGATGGCCTTTTCCGGATCAGCCGAGGGCAGGTCGATCTTGTTCAGCACGGGGATCACGTCGACACCCTGCTCGATCGCGGTGTAGCAGTTGGCCACCGTCTGCGCCTCGACGCCCTGCGAGGCGTCCACCACCAGCAGCGCGCCCTCGCAGGCGGCGAGCGAGCGGCTCACCTCGTAGGAGAAATCCACGTGACCCGGCGTGTCGATCAGGTTGAGGAGGTAGCGCTCGCCGTCGCGCGCCTGGTACTGCAGGGCGGCGGTCTGCGCCTTGATCGTGATGCCGCGCTCGCGCTCCAGGTCCATCGAGTCGAGCACCTGGTCCGCCATCTCGCGCTCGGACAGGCCGCCGCACAGCTGGATGATGCGATCGGCGAGCGTCGACTTGCCGTGGTCGATGTGGGCGATGATCGAAAAATTGCGGATGCGGCTCTGCGGCGTCATGGGAGAACACAAAAAAGGGTGCCCGGGGCACCCTTCTCTGCAGCGGGCGCTATCTTACCGCAAGCCGCGCCCGCAGGGCCGCTTCATCCAGGCGGGTAGTGGCAGATCTCGGCGCCCGCGGCGTCGGTCAGCACCGGCACCCGGTCGCCATAGCGGGACTCCAGGGCCGGGTCGGCGTCGACGTCGATCTCCTCGAACGCCACGCCCAGGCCGCGCAGGGCGCGCGCCATGTCCTCGCACAAGTGGCAGTAGCCGCGCCCGTAGAGCCGCAGTTTCAGGGCGCCCTAGCCCTTGTCCGCGAGGCCGGTCACGGTGACGAAGGCGGTGTTCTCGCCGCGGCGCACCTGCAGCGTGATCACGGCGTTCTTGTCCAGGCCGGCAAGCAGCTTGTTGAACTGCTCGGAGGATTTCAGCTCCGTGTGCTGGCCGTTGTGCACCACCTTGAGGAGCACGTCGCCGCGCCGCACGTCGGCACGCGCTTCCGGCCGCACGTCCACGACCACCAGCCCCTGCGCCAGGCGCATGTCCTTCTTCTGCTCGGCGCTGAGCTCGCTCACCACGATGCCCAGGCGGTTCGCCGCGAGCTCCTGCGGCTTGCGCTCTCGCGCGGCGTGTCGCGCGCGGCGATGCGCTCCTCCTGCAGCTCGCCCACCGTCAGCGACAGGTTGCGCGGCGCCCCCTTGCGCCAGACCTCGATCTGGGCAGCGGACCCGGGCCGGGTCGCGCCGACGATGCGCGGCAGGTCGCTCGAGGAGTCCACCGGCTTGCCGTCGAAGCGCGTGATGATGTCGGTCGCCTCGATGCCCGCCTTGTCCGCGGGCTGCCCTTCTCCACCGAGTTGACCAGCGCGCCGCGCGGGCGGTCCAGCCCGAAGGACACCGCGAGGTCCTTGGTGACCTCCTGGATCACGACGCCGATGCGGCCGCGGGACACGCGGCCCTTCTCGCGCAGCTGCTTCTGGATGTCGAGCGCCACGTCGATGGGGATGGCGAAGGACAGGCCCATGAAGCCGCCGGTGCGGCTGTAGATCTGCGAGTTCACGCCGACGACCTCGCCGCGCATGTTGAACAGCGGTCCGCCGGAATTGCCCGGGTTGATCGCCACGTCGGTCTGGATGAAGGGGACGAAGTTTTCCTGCGGCAGCGAGCGCCCCTTGGCGCTGACGATGCCGGCGGTCACGGTGTTCTCGAAGCCGAAGGGCGAGCCGATCGCCACCACCCATTCGCCGACCTTGAGGCGGCTGGGGTCGCCCATGCGCACCGCGGGCAGGCCGGCGGCCTCGATCTTGATCAGCGCGACATCGGTGCGCTTGTCGGCGCCGATCACCCTGGCCTTGTACTCGCGCTTGTCGGTCAGCTTGACGTTGATCTCGTCCGCGGCGTCGATGACGTGCGCGTTGGTCAGGATGTAGCCGTCGGCGCTGATGACGAACCCGGAGCCGAGCGAGCGGCTCTCCGGCCGCGCGGTCCGCCGGTCCGGGCTGCCCGGGCTGCTGGCGCGGGATGAAGCGGCGGAAGAACTCCAGCACTTCCTCGTCTTCCATGTTCGGGATCTGCGGCACGCTCGTGCGCCGCGCCGCCTGCGTGGTGCTGATGTTGACCACCGCGGGGCCCTGCTCCTCGACCAGCCGGGTGAAATCGGGCAGCTCGCGGCCCTGCGGCAGCGCCACGGTGGCGCACAGGGCAAGGAGGATCGCTACGCTGGATCTGATCAATTGCATGATGTTTCCCTCTCGGAAGTCGTGCACCTGGGACGCACCCGCGGCACGGAAGTTCACTGCGGCTGGCGGTACTCCACCCGGTTGCCGATGCGTTGCACGCTCGCGGCAGGGGCCTCGCCCACCACCGTGACGAGGTGGTTCGCCACCTCGCGCGTATAGACGTTCACCGCGCCCATCGTCGCCAGCCCGATGCTCGGGGGCTCCTTGCGCCCGGCGATCGGCTCGATGAACACCGACACGGCGGCCAGGCCGTCGGAGTACACCACCTGGCCGCACCGGCCGCGAATCGCGCAGCATCCTGTTTATCTCGACGACCTTGCGGAACCCGGGCAGGTCGGCGTGCACGCTCCAGCCCGCCTCCGCCAGGTTGGCGGGCGAGACGGTCGCCCTGCTCGACGCGCCAGTTGCGCGCTTCCTGCCGCGGTCGCAGCCTGCTCGCGCGGCACGTTGCCGATCTCCAGCTGCGTGAACGTGAATTGCTCGACGGTCTCGCCCTTGCTGTTGAATGCCCGCGCCTTGAGCAGCATGCCGGTCTGCACGTCGGCCCACAGCTTGTAGCCGTAGCGCAGTTCATCCTTGGGGGCCAGCACGATCGCCCGGCAGTCGAAGCCCGCGATGCGCGCGCTCTCGTCCATGGTGATGGTGTAGTACTCGGTCAGGCCGGAGACCTGCGCGGGCAGCAGCGCCGGGAAGCCGGCGCCGCGCTCGCCGCGGCGGCGGTCCACCTTCACGGTCTGGCTGTCGGGCAGGTAGCAGCGGATCTCGTCGCGCGTGCGCACCACTTCCCGCGGCAGCCCGTCGAGCACCTCCAGCCGCTCCACGCCGCCGGAGGCGTCCGCGCGCCGCGTGATGCGCGAGGTCTCGGTGCGCTCGCCCTGCTGGTAGACGAACGTCCCCGTGTAGGACAGCTTCTCGGTCGCCTGGTAGATCCTGCGCAGCCAGTCGAGCGCTTCGGGAGCGCCCTGGGCCTGCGCCAGGCCCGCGGCCGCCCAGAGCAGCAGGGCGCCGGCCGCGCGGCTCACGGCTTCTTCCTCGCCACGGCCTGGTCGGAAACGGACCGCACGTAGGGCGCCATGCCCTGCAGCGAATTGCGCGGCGAGAACACCTGGTGCGCGATGAGGTAGTCCTGCGTGGCGCTGGTGACCGGCAAGCTGCGCCGGCTCCTTGGCGGGGTTGCACCTGGGCGATCGGCGTGGACGCCGGGCCCGACCCCTGCTGCGGCGCGAGCGCCACCCAGCCGACGAATGCGACCGCCGCGACGCTCGCGGCCAGCGCCGAAGGCACGAACCAGCGCGCGCGCTCCGGCGGCCGCACCGCCGCCGGCAGCGGCCCCATCAGGGCCGGCTCCTGCGCCAGACGCTGCGCCACCCGCGGCGCGCAGTCTGCCGCGAGCAGCGCGCCGCCGCGCAGCGCATCGCTGATCAGGTGGTAGGTGCGCCAGGTGTCGCGCGCCTCGCCGTCCTCGCCCAGCGCGGACAAGCGGCTCGCTGCAGTTCGCGCGCGTCGAGCTCGCCGTCCATCAGTGCCGAAATCTTCGCTTTCATCGTGCTACCACCTCTGGTCCTTGCGCGTGTCGAGCAGCGGCCGCAGACGTTCCGCGATCGCCTCGCGCGCCCGGAAGATCCGCGAGCGCACGGTGCCGATCGGGCAATCCATGATGCGCGCGATATCCTCGTAACTCATGCCCTCGATCTCCCGCAACTGAATCGCCGTGCGCAATTCCTCCGGCAGCTGCTCGATCGTCGCGTTCACCGTCGTCGGCGATCTCCTTCGACAGCAACATGCTCTCAGGCGTGTTGATGTCGCGCAACTGCTCGCCGTCCTCGAAACCCTCCGCATCCTCCGCCTCCACCTCCGTGGAGGTGGGGGCCCTGCGGCCCAGCGCCATCAGGTAGTTCTTGGCGGTGTTGATGCCGATGCGGTACAGCCACGTGTAGAACGCGCTGTCGCCGCGAAACGCCGGCAGCGCCCGGTATGCCTTGATGAACGCCTCCTGCGTCACGTCCTCCACCTCTGCCGGGTCGCGGATGAAGCGCGCCAGCAGCCGCCCCAGCTTGCGCTGGTACTTCTCCACCAGCAGCTCGAAGGCGCGCTTGTCGCCGCGCTGCGCGCGCTCCACCAGCTGCTGGTCGATGTCGCGGTCAGACATCGCCGCGACCCGGCGTCAGCCTGCCCGCCGGGGATCTTTCCCCGATTCGAGTCCGGCTGCAACGCCTATGTGCCACAGACACTGACCTTTTGAAATAGTTCGGGGATGCCTGCCACCGGTCGCTCAGGCGGAGAGTTGCGCGGCCGCCACGCCGGGAACCCGCCCCCACAGCGCCCACAATCTGAGGCGCCGGAAATCGCCCTCGGCCAGCATGCCCCGCGCAACCAGCAGGGTGCGGCCTGCAGGGCCGCCCACCGGCAAGGTCACCCACCAACGGCACACATTGCGGCGCGCGGCGACGCTGCCCTGCGAGCCGTCGGCCATCCGCCAGGCCGAGAACCGCCTGCCCGCCCGCCGACAGCTCGAGAACGCGCACCGAACGCCCCGCGCGCAGCAGCGCCCGGTCCCAGGCGGCGGCGGCGCCCAGCGCGAGAACCAGGGCCGCGAGCGTCCAGGCCCAGGGCCCGTGGAGCACCGCCGCAACGCAGGCTGCCGCCGTCGCATGGGCCAGGAGCAGCGCGGCAGCCAGTGCGGGCGACCCCCGCAACTGCAGTCGCAGCAGCGGTGCGCCGTTCAAATGCGGCCGAACACCAGCGTGCCGTTGGTGCCGCCGAAGCCGAAGTTGTTCTTTACGGCGTAGTCGATCCTGAGCTCGCGCGCCGTGTTGGCGCAGTAGTCCAGATCGCACTCCGGGTCCTGGTTGAAGATGTTGATGGTCGGCGGCGATACCTGCCGGTGCAGGGCCAGCACGGTGAACACCGACTCGATGCCGCCCGCGCCGTCCGAGCAGATGCCCGGTCATCGACTTGGTCGAGTTCACCACCAGCTTGCGTGCCTGCGCGCCGAACGCGAGCTTGATCGCTTCGGATTCGTTCTTGTCGCCGAGCGGGGTGGAGGTGCCGTGCGCATTCAGGTACTGGACCTTGTCGGGGCCGATGCGCGCGTCGGCGAGCGCGGCGACCATGGAGCGCCGCGGTCCGTCCAGATCGGGCGCCGTCATGTGGAACGCGTCCGCGCTCATGCCGAAGCCGGCCAGCTCGCAGTAGATCCTGGCGCCGCGCGCCTTGGCGTGCTCCATCTCCTCCAGCACCAGCACCCCGCCGCCCTCGCCCAGGACGAAGCCGTCGCGGTCCTTGTCCCACGGCCGGCTCGCCGTGGCGGGATCGTCGTTGCGCGTGGAGAGCGCCCGCGCGGCGGCGAACCCGCCGATGCCAAGCGGCGAGATGGTCGACTCCGCGCCGCCGGCCAGCATCACGTCCGCGTCGCCGTAGCCGATCATGCGCGCCGACAGGCCCACCGCGTGCAGCCCGGTGGTGCAGGCGGTGACCACCGCGAGGTTCGGGCCCTTCATGCCGTGGAGGATGGACATGTGCCCGGAGATCATGTTGATGATCGAGGCCGGCACGAAGAACGGCGAAATGCGGCGCGGGCCGCGCTGCGCCAGCTCGCCGTGCGTTTCCTCGATGCGCGGCAGCCCGCCGATGCCCGAGCCGATGTTGACGCCGATGCGCTCCGCGTTCGCTTCCGTCACCTGCAGGCCGCAGTCCTTCCAGGCCTGGATCGCCGCGGCGAGGCCGTAATGGATGAAGGTGTCCATGTGCCGCGCTTCCTTCGGCGGCAGATAGGCGGCCACGTCGAAGCCCTTCACCTCGCCGGCGATGCGGCAGGCGAATGCGGACGCGTCAAAGCGCGTGATCGCCCCGATCCCGGACTTGCCCGCGACCAGGTTGCTCCACGCTTCCGCTACGGTATTGCCGACCGGACAGACCAGCCCCAAGCCGGTGACGACGACTCTGCGGCGCTGCACTTAGGACTTCGAGTGGGCCTTGACGTAGTCGATGGCCTGCTGGACGGTGGTGATCTTCTCCGCCTCCTCGTCCGGGATCTCGGTCTCGAACTCTTCCTCCAGGGCCATCACCAGCTCCACCGTGTCGAGCGAGTCGGCGCCCAGGTCATCGACGAAGGACGACTCGTTCTTGATCTCGGCCTCGTTCACTCCGAGCTGCTCGGCGACGATCTTCTTGACGCGCTGTTCGACGTTTTCCATTTGTTGCTCCTTCCCTGTAGGGGCCAAGCGGCGGCCCGGATTTTACCAAATCGGGACGCAAGACCTTCACGCCATGTACATGCCGCCGTTCACGTGCAGCACGCAGCCGGTGACATAGCCGGCCGCAGGCGCCGCGAGATAGGCGACCGCGGCGGCGATGTCCTCCGGCGCGCCGAGGCGGCCGAGCGGGATCTGGCCGAGCAACGCAGTGCGCTGCGCTTCCGGCAGCGCGCGCGTCATGTCGGTATCGATGAAACCGGGCGCCACGCAGTTCACCGTGATGCTGCGGCTGCCCAGTTCGCGCGCCAGGGACTTGGTCATGCCCACCACGCCCGCCTTGGCGGCCGCGTAGTTCGCCTGACCGGGATTGCCGGAGGCGCCGACCACCGAGGTGATGTTGATGATCCGCCCCCAGCGCGCCTTCATCATGCCGCGCATCACGGCGCGCGACAGGCGGAAGACGGCCTTCAGGTTGGTATCCATCACCTCGTCCCACTCCGCGTCCTTCATGCGCAGGGCGAGATTGTCGCGCGTGATCCCGGCATTGTTGACCAGGATCAGGATCTCCCCGTGCTGCTTCTGCACCGACTCGACCAGCGCGTCGCAGCCCGCCGTGTCGCGCACGTTGAGGACCATGCCGGCACCCTTGATGCCGGCCTGCGACAGCGCGTTGCCGATGTCCGCCGCGCCGGCCTCGGTGGTCGCCGTGCCGATCACGGCGGCGCCCTGGCGCCCGAGCTCCAGCGCGATGGCGCGTCCGATGCCGCGGGTGGCGCCGGTGACCAGCGCCAATCTTCCCTGCAGAGTCACGCAGCCCCCTGCAGCGCGGCGAGCGCCTGCTCCAGCGAGGCCTTGTCCGCCAGCGCATGGCTTTGCAGGTCGCCGTCGATGCGCCTGGTCATGCCGGCCAGCACCTTGCCGGGCCCGCATTCGACGACATGCGTCACACCCATCGCCTTCATCTTCTGGATCGTCTCCACCCAGCGCACCGGCGAGGCCGCCTGGCGCACCAGCGCATCCTTGATTTCGGCCGGTTGCGCACGCACGGCGACATCCACGTTGTTGATCAGGTCGATGCGTGGCGCTTGCAGGGCGATCCGTTCGAGATAGCCGCGCAGCTTCTCTGCCGCGGGACGCATCAGGCTCGAATGAAACGGCGCGCTGACCGGCAGCGGCAGCGCGCGCTTGGCGCCCCTCGCCTTGCATGCCTCCATCGCCCTCGCCACCGCCGCCTTGTGGCCGGCGATGACGATCTGGCCGGGTGCATTGAAATTGACCGCCTGCACGACTTCGCCCTGTGCAGCCTCCTCGCACGCGGCGCGCACTGCGTCGTCGTCCAGATTGAGGATCGCCGCCATCGCGCCCTGGCCCTCGGGCACGGCCTGCTGCATGGACTGGGCGCGAAACCGCACCAGCGGCAGGCAATCGCCGAACGCGAGAGCGCCCCCCGCGACCAGCGCGGTGTATTCGCCCAGGCTGTGGCCCGCCACGACCGCGGGCGCCGGCCCGCCGAGCGCGCGCCATGCGCTGTAGGCCGCGTAACCCGCCGTGACCATCGCCGGCTGCGTGTTGACCGTGAGGTTGAGGGCCTCGCCAGGCCCTGCGTCGAGCAGCTTGACGAAATCCGCCCCCAGCGCCTGCTCGGCAGCGCGCCTCACCTCGTCCACGCCGGGCAGGCCCGCATAGGCCTGCAGCATGCCGACCGCTTGCGAACCCTGCCCCGGAAAAACCATCGCCAGTTTCATCGTGTTACATCGTCGCGAGAGTCGCGCCCCAGGTGAATCCGCCGCCGACGCCCTGCATCAGCACGCGGTGGCCGGGGCGGATCTTCCCCGCGCGCACGAACTCGTCGAGCGCCAGCGGCACCGACGCCGCCGACGTGTTGCCGTGATGATCCACCGTCACCACCAGCTTGCTCCCTCGGCAGGCCGAGCTTCTTCGCCGTGGCTTCGAGGATGCGCACGTTGGCCTGGTGCGGAATCAGCCAGTCGATGTCCTCCAGGCGCATGCCGGCCGCGGCCACCGTCTCGCGCGCCACCTCGTCCAGCACCTTGACCGCGAACTTGAATACCTGGCCGCCCTGCATCTGCAGATAGGGCGAGCCGACGATGCGCCCGCCGCAGACGTTGCCGGGAACCGAGAGGATGCCGGCATGGCTGCCGTCCGCGCGCAGGACGGACGCATGCAGGCCGGGCTTCGAGCCCGCCGCCAGCACGACCGCCCCTGCGCCGTCGCCGAACAGCACGCAGGTGCCGCGGTCGTTCCAGTCCAGGATGCGCGAGAACACCTCCGCGCCCACCACCAGGGCGCGACTTGTGGGTCCCCGCACGGATGAAGTTGTCGGCCGTGGCCAGCGCATAGACGAATCCGCTGCACACCGCCTGCAGGTCGAACGCCGTGGAATTCGCGACCCCGAGCTTCGCCTGCAGCAGGCAGGCGGTGCTGGGGAAGACGAAATCCGGCGTCGATGTCGCCACCACGATGAGGTCGACGTCCGCAGCCTGCATGCCGGCCGCCGCCAGCGCGGCGCGGCTCGCTTCCAGCGCGAGGTCGCTCGAGGTCTGCGTGTCCGCGGCGATGTGGCGCTGCGCGATGCCGGTACGCTCGCGGATCCACTCGTCGCTGGTATCCAGGCGCGCCGCGAACTCGGCATTGGTCACGATGCGCGGCGGCAGGTAGCTGCCGGTGCCGACGATGCGCGAGTAGATCATTCGGCAGCCGCCTGCGCCGCCTGCGGCAGCTGCTGCGAGCGCGCCATGCGCTGCGAGATGCGCTGGATCACGTCGTTGCGCACTTCCGTCCACCGCGCGTTCCAGCGCCTTGCCGAACGCGAACGCGTCCGCCGAGCCATGGCTCTTGATCACCACGCCGCGCAGGCCGAGCAGGCTCGCGCCGTTGTAGCGGCCCGGATCCATGCGCTGGCGCATGGCGCTTGAGCACCGGCATCGCCACCAGGGCCGCGAGCTTGCGCAAGCGGATTGCGCGAGAACTCCTGCCGCAGGAACGCCGACGATCATGTTGGCGACGCCCTCGGAGGCCTTCAGCACCGAGTTGCCGACGAAGCCGTCGCACACCACCACGTCGGTGGTTCCCTTGAAGATGTCGTCGCCTTCCACGTTGCCGTGGAAATTGAGCCCGCTGTCGCGCAGCAGCTCGGCCTGCGCGCTTCACCGTCTCGTTGCCCTTGATGTCCTCGACGCCGATGTTGAGCAGCCCCACCGTCGGCCGCTCCTTGTGCTCCACTGCCGCCACCAGCATCGCCCCCATCACGCCGAACTGCATCAGCTGCTCGGGCGTGCAGTCCACGTTGGCGCCGAGGTCGAGGACGTAGGTCCAGCCGCCGCGCATGTTGGGCAGGACGGTCGCGATCGCGGGCCGGTCGATGCCCGGCAGCGTCTTCAGCACATAGCGCGACGTGGCCATCAGGGCGCCCGTATTGCCCGCGCTCACGCAGGCATGCGCTGCGCCGCTCTTCACCAGGTTGACCGCCACGCGCATCGAGGAATCCTTCTTGTAGCGCAGCGCCTGCGCCGGCGGCTCGTCCATGCTGACCACTTCGCTGGCGTGCTGCAACGCGCAGCCGCGGCCCCGGCGCCGCGGCGCGCTTGGCGAGCTCCGCCTCGAGCGCCTCGCGCCGGCCGACCAGGACGACGGCGACGTCCGCGCTGGCGGCGCTGCAGTTCCAGGGCGGCGGGGACCGTCACGCGGGGGCCGTGGTCGCCCCCCATGCAGTCAATGGCGACGGTGATGTCCATCGAGCCGAGTTCGCCCGGAGCGCGGGCGCAGGACTCGGGCGGGCGCAGAAACTACTCGCCCTTGGCCTTGGCGACCTTCTTGCCGCGGTAGTACCCGGTCGGGCTGACGTGGTGGCGCAGGTGCACTTCGCCCGTCGTCGGCTCGACCGCCAGCGGCGGGTTGGTGAGGAAATCGTGGGCGCGGTGCATGCCGCGCCTGGACGGGGACTTCTTGTTCTGCTGGACTGCCATGTTCAGACTCCTCTCAATGTCGGTTCTTGCCGCGCAGCATCCCGCGCAGCCCTGCAAACGGCGTGTGCCGCGTCTCCGGCGCATCCCTGCCCTGCGCCGGACAATTCTCGTGCCGCGGCGCATACGGCAGCGCCAGCAGCAGCTCGTCTTCAACCAGATCGCGCACCGCCATCTCCTTCTGCGCCACGATCCACTCCGGACCGTCCGGGCGCAGATCGGCTCCGCGTCGACCTGCGCCTGCGACGACGCCAGCAGCAGCGTGGCCTCGGCGCGCAGCGCGCATTCGACCGCGCCCAAGCACTGGCGGCAGGTCAACTGCAGCGTTGCCGAAGCGCGCAGCACGAGACACGGGCGACCGTGCGCATCGCGACCTCCCAGCACTTCGTATTCGACTACCCCTGTATCGTCGTGCAATTCGTCGCGCAACCGGGGAAACACGCTCACCGGCCAGGCGCCGCGCACGACGCGCTCGGCTGCCGCAAACTCGAAGCCGTCGATCCTGGGAAACCGCGCCGGCTGCTGCGGCATGAGGGCGCGAATGATATCATTGCCGAAAAACCGTGTCAAAACAAAGCCATGCCTGAACCCCAGCAGCTCGTCCTCGCCTCGACCTCGCGCTACCGCCGGGAGTTGCTCGGACGGCTCGGCCTGCGCTTCGAGAGCGCGGACCCGGGCGTGGAGGAGTATGCGCTGCCCGGCGAAGCCCCGCCCGCCACCGCGGCGCGTCTGGCGGACCTCAAGGCGCGCGCGGTCGCGGCGCGCTTTCCCGCGCGCGCTGATCATTGGCGCGGACCAGGTGGCGTCCTGCGACGGCGCGATCCTCGACAAGCCCGGGACGCACGCCAACGCGGCGCGCCAGCTCGACGCCATGAGCGGCAAGACCGCGTGCTTCGACACCGCGCTGGCGCTGCTCGACGCGCGCAGCGGCGCGTCTGGACGCGCACGGTGTCCTGCCTGGTGCATTTTCGCCGGCTCAGCGCGGCGCAGATCGAGGACTACCTGCGGCGCGAGCAACCCTACGACTGCGCAGGCAGCGCCAAGTCCGAAGGGCTCGGCATCGCATTGATCGCGCGCATCGAAGGCGATGATCCGACCGCGCTGATCGGACTGCCGCTGATCGCGCTCACCGAGATGCTCGGCGAGGCCGGCATGCCGGTGATCCGCGGATGAAGCCCGCCCTGTACCTGGTGCCTGCGCCGCTCGGCGGCGCCGCCGCGGACGCGCTCTCCGGCCACGGCAGCGGCGACAGTGCGCTCATTGCGCGACTTCGCCGTCGAGAACGCCAAGAGCGCCCGCGCTTTCCTTGGCGCACTGGGCATGCCGTGCGCCATTCGCGACCTGAACATCCGGGAGATCGCGGGCGACGCGCCAGCCCTGCTCGCGCCGCTGCGCGCAGGCCGTCCGCTCGGCGTGCTGTCCGAGGCAGGCTGCCCCGCGGTCGCCGATCCCGGCGCGGCGCTGGTCGCGGCGGCGCACGCCGAGGGCTTTCGCGTCATTCCGCTGGTGGGACCCTCCGCGGTGCTGCTGGCGCTGATGGCCTCGGGCCTGGAGGGCCAGCGCTTCGCCTTCTGCGGCTACCTGCCGCGCGAGAGGCAGGCGCGGGCCGAGCGCATCCGCGCGCTGGAGCGCCGCTCGCGCGCCGAGCGCGAGACCCAGATCTTCATCGAGACGCCGTATCGCAGCGACGCGCTGCTCGCAGGCCCTGCTGGAGAGCTGCGAGGGCGCGAGCCGGCTGTGCGTCGCTGCCGACCTTACCCTGCCCTCGGAGGAAATCGCCATGCGCACCGTCGCGCAATGGCGCGAGGCAGCGCGCGGCATCGGCCGCCGCCCGGCGGTATTCCTGCTGCAGGCCTAGCGCAGCTGCGGCGCGTGCCGCAGCGCCAGCTCGAGGATGGCGCTCGCCGCACCCGCGCCGAAGCGGCGCGCGAACTTCTCGGCGATGTTCTCCTTCTGCGTGAAGTCGACGATGTCCTCGGCCTTGATCACTTCGCGCGCCACGTACTCGAGGCTGCCGAAAGCGTCGGCGAGACCCAGCTCGACGCTCTTCTGCCCGGTCCAGATCAGGCCCGAGAACATGTCCGGGGTCTCCTTCAGGCGCTTGCCGCGGCCCTCGCGCACCACGCCGATGAACTGCTGGTGGATGTCGTTCGAGCAGCGCCTGCGCATGCTGCTTCTGCTTCTCGTCCACCGGCAGGAACGGGTCCAGGAATCCCTTGTTCTCGCCCGCGGTGAGCAGCCGCCGCTCGACGCCGAGCTTTTCCATCAGTCCGGTGACGCCGAAGCTGTCCATGCGCACGCCGATCGAGCCGACGATGCTCGACTTGCCGACGTAGATGCGGTCGGCGCCCGCGGCCACGTAATAGCCGCCGGAAGCGCACAGGTCTTCGACCACCGCGTACAGCGGCACGCCCGCGTGCTTCTTCCGAGCCGGCGCATTTCCTCGTAGATGTACTGCGCCTGCACCGGGCTGCCGCCCGGGCTGTTGATGCGCACCACCACGCCTTGCGTGTTCTTGTCCTTGAACGCGGCCTGCAGCGCCAGTCGTGACCCGCTCGGCGCTGGCGTCGGTGCCCGGCGCGATCATGCCGCTCACCTCGACCAGCGCGGTGTGCTTGCCGGAGGCCTCGCCCACGCTCTTCCAGTCCACCGCAAGCAGGATGATCACGGTGATGTAGGCGAAGGTGAGCAGCTTGAAGAAGATGCCCCACAGACGCGCGCGCCGTTGCTCCTTGAGCGCCGCGGTGGCGAGCTTCTCGATCAGCCCGCGCTCCCACTGCCCGTCGTTGTCAGCCATCTTCGACTCCCATGAAATAGACCTGCCCGGCGCGCTCCTCGATCCTGAGCCGCACCAGCGGCGTTCCGCCGCAAGGGCCGCCCAGGCAGCGGCCGCTGTCCGCGGCGTACACGGCGCCGTGCGTCGAGCATATCAAATCGCGCCGCTGCGAATCGAAGAACTCGCCTTCGCGCCAATCCAGTTCCATCGCCACGTGCGCGCAGCGGTTGAGGTAACCGTGGACACGGCCGGCATGGCGCACGACGAACGCGGGCGCCATGTCGCCGAAGTACTCGACTTCGAAGCGCACGCCCTTGCCTGCATCCTGCAGAGCGGCCGCAGGCGCAGATCAGGCGTTCGCCGTCAGCCATGCACGCAGCTCGACGACGCTTGCGACGCAGGCGCGCGGCGCAAGGGCGCGCAGCGCATCGCCCGGATGCGCCCCGTAGGTCACCGCGACCGCGTCCACGCCCGCGCTGCGCGCCATCTCGAGATCGTGCGAGGTATCGCCGATCATCAACGCCTGCGCGGGCGCGGCCGCCAGCTGCTCCATCAATTCGAGCAGCATGGCCGGGTGCGGCTTCGGGTTGGTCTCGTCGGCGCAGCGCGACGCGGCGAAGTACCTGCGCAAGGCGGTGGACTCGAGCGCATGCTCGAGACCGCGGCGGCTCTTGCCGGTGGCCACCGCAAGCTGGTAGCCGGCGGCTTGCAGGTCATGCAGCAGCTCGCGGACGCCGGGAAACAGCACCATCGAACCCTGCCGGGCGAGAAAATGCCTGCGGTAGGCCTCGGCAAACTCCCGGTACTGCGCCTCGGGCAGCGTCGGCACCGCCGTGCGCAGCGAATCATGCAGGCCCAGGCCGATGACGTGGCTGGCCGTTTCGCGCGCCGGCACCGGAAGGCGCAGGTCGCGGGCTGCCTCCTGGATGCACTCGACGATGCCGCCCGCCGAGTCCAGCAGCGTCCCGTCCCAGTCAAAGACGATCAGGCGGTAGCGCAAGGCGCGTCTCCGCGAAGCGGCGCATGTCGGGCGGCAGGGGCGACTCGCAACGCAGCGCGGCGCCGCTCAGCGGGTGCGCGAGCACCAGCCGCCGGGCATGCAGCATCAATCGCTTCACCCCCTGCTTCGCCAGCGCCCGGTTGAGTTCGAAATCGCCGTACTTGTCGTCGCCCAGGACCGGATGACCGGCGTGCGCCAGGTGGACGCGGATCTGATGCGTGCGCCCGGTCAGCAGCCGCAGCTCCAGCAGGCTGAATTCGTCGGTGGCGGCGACCGGTTTCACCTGGGTCGCCGCCGCCTGGCCGTCCGCGTGCACCGCGACCCGGCGCTCGCCCCCGGCGGTGACGAACTTGTGCAGCCGCTCGCGCAGTTCGCGCTCGCCGCCTTGCCAGCGGCCCTGCACCAGCGCCACGTAGACCTTCTCGACCTCGCCCTCGCGCAGCATGCGGTGCAACTCGACCAGGGCGCTGCGCTTCTTGGCGATGATCAGCAGCCCCGAGGTGTCGCGGTCGAGGCGATGGGCGAGCTCCAGCGATCTTCGCCTCGGGCCGCTCCGCGCGCAGCGATTCGATCACCCCGTAGCTCACCCCGCTGCCCCCGTGCACCGCGACGCCCGAAGGCTTGTCGATCACCAGCAGCGCGGCGTCCTCGTACACGATCGGCAGAGCGAGCGGGCGCGGCGCGGGCCTGGCGGCGGGGGTGGCGAGCCGCACCGGGGGCACCCGCACGCGGTCCCCGGCGCGCAGCCGGTAGTCCGGCTTGACCCGGCCGCTGTTGACCCGGACCTGGCCGCTGCGCAGCACCTGGTAGACGTGGCTCTTGGGCACGCCCTTCAGGCGGCGCAGCAGGAAATTGTCGATGCGCTGCGCGACGCTTTCCTCCCCGACTTCGAGTAGCGTCGCGCGAGCCTTGCTTAAGTCTTTCATTTTTCGTATTATCCGCGCGTTGCTTCGAGATGCGAGGCACAGGTTCGATAGGGGTGGCGCAGACCTTTTCCGCCGCCAGGACCTGCAACCCGCCTCCTGCTCGGCCACAGCCGGGCCTGAAGCAGTGGTGATGTTCGCTCACCCTAAGTAGCGATACTACCCAATAGCGCGCGGCCGGATTTGTCCCCGCCCCCTGAACATCGGTTCTTACTGCTAGAAACCTAGGAGAGCACTGACCGACGGACCGCTGGGCCTCCTGCGCGCGCAGGAGAACAAGAAGTGAAACGCATGTTGTTTAACGCGACCCAGCAGGAAGAGCTGCGCGTCGCCATCGTAGAAGGACAGAAGCTAGTCGACCTCGACATCGAATCCGCCTCAAGGGAACAGCGCAAGAGCAACATCTACAAAGGCATCATCACCCGGGTCGAGCCCAGCCTCGAAGCCGCCTTCATCGAGTACGGCGAGGAGCGGCACGGGTTCCTGCCCTTCAAGGAAGTCGACAAGGTCTATTTCAAGCCCGGCGTGGACGTCGGCCGGGCCCGCATCCAGGACGCTCTCACCGAAGGCCAGGACCTCATCGTCCAGGTCGAGAAGGACGAGCGCGGCACCAAGGGCGCGGCACTCACCACCTACATCAGCCTCGCGGGACGCTACCTCGTGCTGATGCCGAACAACCCCCGCGGCGGCGGCGTGTCGCGCCGCGTCGAGGGCGAGGACCGCAACGAGCTGCGCGACACCCTCGACAAGCTGCAGGTGCCCGAAGGCATGAGCGTGATCGCGCGCACCGCGGCGATCGGGCGCACGCCCGAGGAGCTGCAGTGGGACCTCAACTACCTGCTGCAGCTGTGGGGCGCCATCGAAGGCGCCGGCAAGACCCAGGACAAGAAGCCGTTCCTCATCTACCTGGAGTCGAGCCTCGTCATCCGCGCCATCCGCGACTACTTCCAGCCCGACATCGGCGAGATCCTGATCGACACCCAGGAAATCTACGACCAGGCGGTCGCGTTCATGCAGACCGTGATGCCGGGCAACGTCGGCAAGGTCAAGCTGTACCGCGACGACGTGCCCCTGTTCTCGCGCTTCCAGATCGAGCACCAGATCGAGAGCGCCTACTCGCGCCAGGTGAGCCTGCCCTCGGGCGGCGCCATCGTGATCGACCACACCGAGGCGCTGGTGGCGGTGGACGTCAACTCGGCGCGCGCCACCAAGGGCGGCGACATCGAGGAGACCGCGCTGCGCACCAACCTGGAAGCCGCCGACGAAGTGGCGCGCCAGTTGCGGCTGCGCGACCTCGGCGGGCTGATCGTGGTGGACTTCATCGACATGGAATCGCAGCGCAACCAGCGCGACGTGGAGAACCGCTTCCGCGAGGCGCTGCGCTACGACCGCGCGCGCGTGCAGATCGGCAAGATCTCGCGCTTCGGGCTGCTGGAGCTCTCGCGCCAGCGCCTGCAGGCCTCGCTGGAGGAGACCGCGCACATCAGCTGCCCGCGCTGCAGCGGCACCGGCTTCATCCGCGGCACCGAATCCACGGCGCTGCACGTGCTGCGCATCCTGCAGGAAGAAGCGATGAAGGAGAACACCGGCGCGGTGCACGTGCAGGTGCCGGTGGACGTGGCGAGCTTCCTGCTGAACGAGAAGCGCGCGGAGATCCAGAAGCTCGAGGCGCGGCTCAAGGTCAACATCATCCTGGTGCCCAACCCGCACCTGGAGACGCCGCACTACAAGATCCAGCGGCTGCGCCACGACGAGTTGAACGCCATGGAGCACGTGCCGGCGAGCTACGAGATGGTCGAGCAGCCCGAAGAGCCGAAAGCCGAGGATGCGACCGGCGAAGCCAAGACGCGAGCGGCCCGAAGCCGCGGTGAAGGGCATCGTGCCGGACCAGCCGGCGCCGATCGTGCCGGAACATCGCCGCAGCGGCCCCCGCGCGCCGAGGCGCCGCGCCCCGTGCCGGCCAGCGCCGAGGCCGCCCCGCAGCCCCAGTCCGGCTTCATGAGCAAGATCCTTGGCTGGTTCAAGACGGACAAGGAAGAGGCGCCGTGGCACCCGCCGCCAACGACGCCATCCGCGCGGCGCGCGAGCCGCGCCGCGAACAGCAACCGCAGCAGCAGCGCGAGCGAGGCCCGAGCAGCGCCATGGCGGCGGCGAGCGCCGCGACGAGCAGCGGCGCGACCACCGGCGTGACCGTCCGCGCGAAGAGCACCGCGGCGGCGAGCGCCGCCCCCAGCAAGGCGGCGAGCGTCGCCCGCAGCAAGGCGGCGAGCGCCGTCCCGACCACCGCCAGGGCGGGCAGCCGCAGCGCGAGCAGCGTCCGGGCGGCGAGCGGCGGCCGGATCAGCGCCCGCAGCAGCAACCTCGCCCACCCCAGCCGCAGCAGCACGCCGCGCCCGGCCGAGGCCGCGCAGCCAGGTGCGCGCGAAGGCGAGGAGCAACGCCGCGGCCGTCGTGGCCGTCGCGACCGCCATCGCGGCGAGCGCCGTCCCGATCAAGTGCGGCGAGCAGCGGCCGGTGCAGGGCTTGCCCGTTGCCGAGCACGACGCGGACGCGTCCGTGCCGACGTTCCTGGTGAAGGCGCCCGATGCCAGCGAACTGCGCGCCAGAGAGCGGGAGATGCACCTGGCGCAGATGCGCGAAGAAGCAGAAGCTCGCCAGCGCGAAGAAGCGGCGGCCAGCCCGGCGCCCCGCGAGGAACCGGCGCGGCAGGAGACGGTGCGCCCGGAACCCGAGCCTGCGCCGGCGCCGATGCGCGTCGATCCCAAGGTGATCCTGGAAAGCGCGGGGCTGCAGATGGTGGAAACCAATCCCGCGAAGGCCCGGCAGCCGTTGCCCGAGCCGGAGCCGGTGCAGTTGGGCCGTCAGCGTCGCGAGAAGCCTGCGGCCGCAGTACCGGCGCAGGACGAGCTGGTGCAGGTCGAAACGCGCAACAAGTAGCCAGGTGGCTTTGCGCCTTGCGTCCGGCGCGTGCCGTTCGAGCCCGCGCCGGCGCAATTCGCGTGCGGTGAATGCCGTGCGGACTATCCGTATTGGTTCGTCAACGTACAGAAGGGCCTGCCCCGCCCGCGCGATGATGCTCGCGGGTATTCGGCCCTCCCCCTCTTCCCCCTAAAGGTCGGATGCCTGCAACAACCGGCCCGGCGACGGCAAACCCGTCCCGGGCTTTTTTTGCTGCCGGCTCAGTATTCCCCGCTGGCGGCCACGACAGGCCTCGCCAGCGATTGCATGCCGTCGATGTAGATCAGGCGCTCGCCCAGGCGCCAGCTGACCGGCATCTGCTCGCGAAACACCCTGCTCGAGCCGTCCGCCATGCGCACGGTGTACTCATAGCTCGCTGCGGCGAGAGGAGCCCCGGCGTCGGCGCCAAGCTTGCGCCTGGATTCGATGCGCCCGCAGTGCGGGCAGCGCGTCGCCGGGCCGGCCTTCAACTCGGTCCGCGCCGGCAATTGTTCCGGGATGACGTCGTTGCCGGATACCCAGGCACGGTAGAGCGCCATCCCGGCCGCCGCGGGAAGCACCACCAGGGTAAGCGCGATGAGGACCGGCAGCGACAGCAGGCGCATCGCGCAGTGTGTCCCCGCCGGCGGGACACGATCGGTGCGTCAACGTACCGAGCGCGCGGCTTTTCGTGCCTAGAGCCAGTACTCCCAGAGCCGCGATGCCCACTCCTGCAGCCTGAGCGCAATGGAGCGCGCTTCCCAGCGCTCCAGGTCCACGGCCTCCGATGCCGCGAGATCCGCGGCGAACGCGGCCTCCATCTGGCCGGCGAAGTCCCGCCCCAGGATGGCGGCGTCGATCTCGTCGTTGTGCAGGAAGCTGCGCCAGTCCAGATTGGTCGAACCGACGCAGGACCACACGCCGTCGATGGTCGCGGTCTTGGCATGCAGCATCGCGCCGCGCAGTTCGTAGATCTTCACCCCGGCGCGCAGCAGCGCCGCATAGTGCGAGCGCCCGGCGTGGAAGGCGAGGCCCGAGTCGGACTTGCCGGGCAGCATCAGCTTCACGTCCACGCCGCGGGCGGCCGCGCCGGTCAGCGCGTCGAGCAGCTGCGGGTCGGGCACGAAGTAGGCATTGGTCAGGTACACGTGCTTCTGCGAACGGGCGATCGCCGAAATCAGCGTGAGGTAGATCAGGCTGTGCGGATCGTCGGGCGTGCTGCCGATGGCGCGCACCATGTCTGCGCCGCCGGCGCTCGGTGCGGGAAAGAATTGCGCGCCGGACAGCGGCGCGCCCTTTTGTTTCGACCAGGTCTGCAGGAACAGCTTCTGGAATTCCTCCACCACCGGGCCCTCGATCTGCAGATGCGTGTCGCGCCATGCGGGCTGGCCCGGTTCCCGCGCCCTGGGGCGGGCGGACGACCCGCCGGAATGCACGCGGCTGAAATTGATGCCACCGACGAACGCCGTGCGGCCGTCGACCACCAGGAGCTTGCGGTGATCCCGGTTGTTGACCAGCCAACCCTTCTTCGCGGTTGAGGGATTCACCGGGTTGAACTCGAGCAGCTGCACGCCGCCGGCCGCCAGGTGCTCGAAGTACGACTTCGGCGTGCTGATGGAACCGACGCTGTCGTACACCAGGTTGACCTGCACGCCTCGCGCGCGCTGGCGTAGCAGCAGCTCCGCGAGCTTGCGCCCGATTTCATCGTCCTCGATCTTGTAACTCTCGAGATTGATGTGGTCCCGGGCGGCGTCGATCGCCACGAACATCGCCTTGTAGGTCGCCTCGCCGTCCTGCATCAAGCGCACCCTGTTGCCCGCCGAAAGCGGCGTGCCGACGATGGCCTGCTCGACGGCGATGTGCTCCCGCAGGATGTCGGGGTCGCCGGCACGCTGGCCCAACGTGGCGAGAACCTCCGCCACGCGGCGCGGGGGCAGCGGCCCCCGCGCGCTATCGATCTCGACTGCCTGAACGTACCGCGGCCCCACGGGATCGCCGACGTCGGGCAATTGCGCGCATCCCGCCGCAATCAGCCAGCAGCCGGCGGCGAGCGCGCGCATCATGCGAGCTGTTCTCTGCCTTAGTGAGTTGATGTCGGCGTCCCTCGCAGAGCTTACCTTGCGGCGCAGGCGCAGACTGTACGCTCCAGGACGCAGTCCGGGCTGAGAACGAAAAAGGGCCCCGCTCGCGCGGGGCCCCTCGTTGCTTCTCCTGCCGTGCGATCGCCTACTTGGCGATCCTGGAACCGGACACATCGATCATGACGTGACGATCCGCCTGCAGGCAGGCGATGTTGGCCGCGTTCCTGGCGTCCTTGCAGTCTGCCGTTGCCGAGCTGGATTGCGTCTCGCCGACGGCGCTGGTCTGAATGCGATCGGCCGCCATACCCTTGCTGACGAGGTAGGACTTGACCGTGCTCACGCGCGCCTCGGACAGCGTCTGGTTGGCGCTTGCGGACCCCATGCGATCGGCGTGCCCGACTGCGATCACGGGCTGGGACTCCAGTCCCTCGAGCTTGCCGATGAAGGCGTCGAGCGCCTCGCGGCTTGCCGGACGCAAGCTCGATTTGCCGGAGTCGAACATGACGTCGGCGTCGAACTTGACGTTCTCGTGCACCACAACCGGCACTGCGATCACTGCAACCACCGGTGCCGCGGCCGCAGGCGCCGGCGCGACGACTTGCGCGACCGGTACCGGAAGCGGGGCATGGCATGCGGCATTCCATGCCGGTGCCGGACCGAAACCGCTGTGCACGCAACGGCCGTCGCTGCTGGTCACCGGCATGCCCCGGGAATCGATCACCAGCGCCTTCTCGTTCGGGTCCATGGCCTGCGCGTTGGCGGCAGGGGAAAACAGGCCGAACGCCAGGGTGCAGGCGATGGCCAGTGCGGCTTGCTGCTTGCTGAATGTGCTTTGCATTGTGTTCCTTCGATGACAGCTTTGCGGTGGCTCAGAAAAATAGTCCTGAGTGATCACTCACGCATTGTGGGCGTGGCGCCAGGCGGCTTCTGCTAACTGGCGTACAGACCGAAGGCCGCCCGGCGCCAGTGCGCGGCAGCGTCTGTTCGACACCGAACACAGAGAGATGAAAATCTATGTTCGCAACCGCACGCTAGGAGTATCATTGTCCTGATGCCAAAATTACAGCCGGCCGCTACGAACCCCAGCCCGAAGGAGAATCTCCTTCTTGCGGCGTTGTCCGACGAAACCTATCGCAAGCTTCTGCCTTCGCTGGAAAGCGTTTCCCTGCCGCTGGGCATGGTGCTGTATGAGTCCGGCGGCACGCAGGGCTACGTCTACTTCCCGACCGAGCAGCATCGTGTCGCTCCTGTACGTGCTGGCGGACGGCGCCTCGGCGGAGATCGCCGTCACCGGCAACGAGGGCCTGGTGGGCATCGCCCTGTTCATGGGCGGCGAGACCACGCCGAGCCGCGCGGTGGTGCAAAGCGCCGGCCATGGCTACCGGCTCCGGGCGTCGGTGCTGAAGACGGAGTTCGAAGCGCGACGGCGAGCTGCAGCACCTGCTGCTGCGCTTCACGCAGGCGCTGATCACGCAGATGACGCAGACCGCGGTGTGCAACCGCCACCACTCGGTCGACCAGCAGCTGTGCCGCTGGCTGCTGCTGAGCCTCGACCGGCTGCAAGGGCAACGAGCTGGTGATGACCCAGGAACTGATCGCCAACATGCTCGGCGTGCGCCGCGAGGGCGTCACCGAAGCCGCCGGCAGGCTGCAGGCCGAGGGCCTGATCGAGTATCGGCCGCGGCCACATCGACAGTCCTCGACCGCAAGCTGCTGGAAGCGCGCGTGTGCGAGTGCTACGCAGTGGTCAAGCGGGAATACGACCGGCTGCTCCCCCCCGCCAGTTGGCAGCCCGCGTTCGCCGCACTGAGGTAAGTCTGCGCCGACGCTCCGGCGTCGCGCGCTTGAGTGGGCAACCGTACATACCGCGCCCGCGGCCACGCGGAGAATGCCCGTCTCATGGCCGCGATCCTCAACAGCCTGCTGGCGGCATTGCCGCGCAAGGCCTATCAGCAGATGCTCTCCGGCCTGTCGCCCGTCGACCCTGATCTTCGGCGACGTGCTCTACCAGGCCGGCGACATCGATCGAGGACGTCTATTTTCCCAGCGAATGCCTGGTGTCCCTGCTCACCCCGGTGGACGACCATCTCGCTCTCGAGGTCGGGATGGTGGGCCGCGAAGGCATGGTCGGCGTGCCGCTCGCCCTCGGCATCGGCGTTTCGTCGGTGCGCGCACTGGTGCAGGGCGGCGGGCCCGCGCAGAAGATGAGCGCGGCCCGCTTCCGCAAGGAACTGCACAGCAAGCCCGCCGCTGCAGACGGAGCTGAATCTGTATGTCCACACACTGATGGCGCAGATCTCGCAGACCGCGGCCTGCAATCGCTTCCACGTCGTGGAAGCGCGGCTTGCACGCTGGCTGCTGATGACCCGCGATCGCGTGCGCTCGGGCGAATTCCGCATGACGCACGAATTCCTGTCGCACATGCTCGGCGTGCGCCGGGTCGGCGTCACCGAAGCGGCGACCGCGCTGCAGCGGCAGCAACCTCATCGAGTACAGCCGCGGCAGCATCAAGATCCTGGATCACGCCGGGCTCGAAGCGGCCAGTTGCAGCTGCTATACCGTCGTGCGCGACATGCACGACGGCGCCACGGGCTTCAAACCCGGTCTTGCCGGCGCCCCGAGTGCGGCGGCGTCTCTGGCTGGCTGAACCCCGGGAAGCAGGCGCTCATACTCCCGCTTGACGAGCGCATAGCACTCGCATACCCGCGCTTCCAGTTTGAAGCGGTCCAGTACGGAAATGCGGCCCCGGCTGTATTGGATCAGTCCCGCCTCTCGCAGCTTCCGCGCGGCATCCGCCACGCCGGCGCGGCGCACGCCCAGCATTTCGGCGAACAACTCATGCGTCATCGTCAGCTCGGTCGAGTGCATCCGGTCCAAGCTTGACAGGATCCAGTGGCACAGTCGCTGTTCCAGCGAATGGTGGCGGCTGCACACCGCGATCTGCCCGGCTTGCGCGATCAGCGCCAAGGTGTGGCGCAGCAGCAGACGCGGCAGCGGGCCGCCGCGCTCGAACTCGTTTCTCAGCCGATCCACGCCCAACCGATAGGCACGCCCCGCGTTCAGCATCATCGCCTGGCCGGCCGTTTCTGCGCCGCCCAGGAACAGTTCTTCGCCGATCACGCCTTCGTTCCCCGTGACCGCATACCCTGTTGACATGCCGTCCTGCGTCACGCGGTACCGACAAACGACGCCCGCGGTGAGGAAATACACGTGCCCCAGCCGCTCGCCGGTACCGTGAATCCTCAAGCCCAACGGCAAGGCAACGGGTTCCAGGCCGGGCAGCAGGCGCAGATAATCCTCATCCGGCAGCGCGGCAAGTATCCGGTTTTGTCTGGGCGAACGCCATGCGAATGGCCGCCGCTTCCTGTCCGTGGCCTCAAAGCGCGGCTCTGCATTCAGCCGAATCGAACACCAATCCGACATCACGCCCCCTATGGAACATCGTGCCAGATCACTTGCCGCACCCTTTGACTTAAGTCAACCTGGCGCGCGAGCGGACACAGGGATGGATACGACAAATGAAAAAGGACCCGAATCGGGCCCTCTTTCGCTTCTTGCGGGATGGGATTCTTCGGCTATTTCGGGATATCGAGGGTAATGTTCACCCTGCGGTTTTCCTGCTTTCCCTCCGCGCTCGTGTTGTACGCGAAGCGTCGGGTCTTGCCGAACCCCTCCGCGAACAGCCGCGTGCGCTCGACGCCGAACTGATCCACCAGGTAGTTCACCACATTCTGTGCCCGCTGCTGGGAGAGCTGCATGGCCTGCGCGGGAGTTCCGGACTGGTTGCTGGTGTGTCCCTCCACCGTTCCAATGACGCGGGGATTCGCTTTCATGAAATCCGCCACCTTGCCCAGCTGCTCACGGTACTGCGGCCGGACTTCGGCCCGATTGGTGTCGAACTCCATTTCCATCGCCATGGTGACCCTGTCGGGGATCGGCGCGATGCCCGCGATATCGGTCGCGCACGCGATGACGGCGTTGATCCGCCGGTTCAGCCGTTTCCCGACCTCGGTGCTGTTGTCCGCGATGGGGCGCGTCTCCCCGTACCCCACGGCCTGGAGCCTGGAGCGCGCGATGCCGCGACTCGCGATGTAGTTCACCATGCTCGTCGCCCGTTCCTGGGACAGCCGCATGTTGTCGGCGCTCGTCCCCACCTCATCGGTGTGGCCCTCGATCACCGCCGTGGTGTCGGGGTATTTGGTCATGAACGTCACGACCTTGTCGAGCTTCTCCTCGGCTTCGCGCTGCACGGTACTCTTGTTGATCTCGAACTGGATGTCGAGAATGCTGCAGTACTGCTGAGTCTTCGCCGCGATTGGCACAATGACCAGCACCGGGGCCGCCGCTACCGCGACTGGCGCCACATACGGCGCCGGCGCTGCTGCCGCCTTCGGGGCGGGCTCGCTGGTGCCGAACATGAACACCAAACCGACCGACAACATGTCGATGTCGCCCGTGTTGCCGACCGCGTCATTGACCCGGTAACGCTCCCACTCTCCGCGTATCGACAGGGCCCGCGTGAGGTCGTATTGAAGGCCGACGCCGTACTTGTAGTTGGTATCGCTCTTATTGGGGTTGGGGTTGGACGCTGCGACGCCGGCGCCGGCGCCGGTGCCCGTGAACGTGTCCTTGGCCTCGTTGTAGATCAAGCCCACCCGGCCGATCGCGGAGAACTTTTCCGAGAACGGCCAAATGCCGACCGCATCCAGATTCAGGCCCTGGAGCTTCATGCTTCCGGTAAACGAACTGGCCGGCGCGTAACTTGCCGTGAAGCCCATCTCACCGAGGTTGAAGTAGCCCCCTTCGACGGCGAAGTGCTTGTTGAACTTGTAGCCGCCAAGCAGCTTGTAGCCGACGTCGGTGTCCTGATCGTCGAACGAGATCCCTGTGACCGGCACTCCCACCTGGGTGGCGATCCGATCGTGGCTGATCCAGCCTTTGGTTTGGCCGATGCTCAATCCGCCGTACCAGCCCGATTCAGCCGCCAGCGCGGCCGGGCCGCTGACCGCCGCGAGTCCCACCAGGCCCAAGGCCCCCACGGTTCTGACTAGTTTCATGTTCTTCTCCAAAGTCACGCTTGTTCTGCATTCACACCGAATACCTGAGCCTTCTTACTGGCAACTGGCAGGTGCACTGGGATGGCCCGGCACGGAAACGACGTTAGAGTCGAATACGAACGCGCCACCGCCACCCACCCACGCCCCGGCCCACAATCTGCCGCACGAGGTCGCACCAGTATTCATCGTGATGCTTGCCGAGGCCAGAATGTTGCCCTGCCATACAGAGGCCGTTCCAAGCGTCGCTGAACTGGCAGCCTGCCAATAGACGTTGGAAGCCCTGGCGCCGTTGACCAGGAGGATGCGGGCGCCGGCCGCGTGCCGATTGAGCTCGATGACTGAAAGATGAAGACGGCATTCGAATTGCCCTGGGCGTCGAGCGTGAGATCACCCGTGATCAAAATCGACGTGAGGGATTGGTAGATGCCAGGAACGAACCAGTTGTCTCCCTGCACGAGTGGGTTACCCACCGGGGCTCCCAAGGTAGTGCCGGCCGGTATATTGGTGGCACCACCTCGTGAACCGGCGGCGGGGGGCCCTGCCGGCGGAGTGATGTCGAGAAACGCCGCATTCATGGCGGCTTTGACATTCGTTGCAGTGGTCAAGTCTGGAGACGTGGGTGTGACTACCGTCCCGTTGAGTGTTGGAGGACTGCCTCCGCAAAGACCAAACCCCGCTGTGCCCGCCCCCCCGGGGGCTGCAACGGCATTGCAAACCGGAGTTGGAGCAGCGAGAACCACATCCCCGTTAACCGTGGTAATAGGGAGAGTAGGGGTGTTGGTGACCCCGGCGGTAGACGCAATCCCGTAGCTGGCAGCCAACCCAAGTGCGGGCGCTGGCCCTGCCGGCCCGGGGCCGCCTCCCCCGCCACTAGTACCGAAGATTTCATCCCCGCTGCCGCATCCAGCCAAGAAGGCGGCGAGGACCGCCGCGACAAACCGCTTCCGTGCTTTGAAACCACCCCCGTAATCGTTCATTTTTCCATCCTTCTATCGTTTAGCACCTTGGTCTGGAAGACTTCCGCCTACGATTGCTTTATCCGCCATTCGACCCGCATCGCACTGTGCGCTTGCGTACACAATTTGCCGATTTCCTGTCTGTTTCACATTGGGCTCGCGGGACGATGTCTGTGCGCTGGCACGCGCCAGGGCGAGCGCGGCGTGCCATCACAAAAAAAGGACCCTCACGGGTCCTTTTTTTACTTCTGCCGGGAAGGAGTTCTTTCCCGGTCGAGCGCTCAGCTCAGTTCACTTCTTGCCGCCCCATCCCCACCACGGGCTCTTGCCATGCCCGCCGCCGTTGTCGTCGTTGTCGTGATGGTGATCGCCATCGTCATCGTCATCATCGCGGTCGTGCCCCTTCTTGTGCTTGTGCTTGTGGTGCTTGTCGGGCTTGCAGGCCGTGGTGCCCGGCAGCGCGCTGTCGCAGCCGATGACGGTGGTGCCGGTCATCGTCACTGCGGCCCTCGCCAGGGCTTGCCCGGTGAATGTTCCACCGGTCGTGGTGATGGCCGCCCCCGCGAGAAGGGTTCCGCGGAACACCGAAGTCGTCAGCGTCGCGGCCGCGTTTACCTGCCAAAACACGTCACACGCATCCCCGCCGTTGGCCATGATCATCGTCAAGTTCGTGCCCGTGAGCGCACCGGCCGCTGTGGTCCCGACTCTGAAAACCCAAGGGCCGTTCCCATTGAGCGTCAACACGCTATTCGTGAACGTCACCGCCGCGGGGAAACAGATGACACCGGAATTGACCGTGAGCGGCACGCCCGTGAAGGCCGCCGTATTGATGGTCTGGGTGCACCGCTGGTCGAGCGCGAGGTACGCTTCTTCGAAGTCCACTACCACCTGAGGGTTGAGCGGCGATGTGGTCGTCCCCGAAATCGTGCTGTCGGTATTGGTGAACGCGCCGGTGTGGACCACGTTTCCGATGATGGTGGAATTGGTGAAACTGACCGCACCGGAGGAGCCCACGTTACCGGTGATGGAGGCACCGGTGGTGCTCACCGCGGCCCCCAGGACCGCGAAGGGCGCGGCCGTATCCAGTGGCGGCGCCTCGGCGGCGAATGCTGCCGACGCAAACAGCGCCAGCAAGCTAGTGGAAAGGAACTTCTGACAGGTATTCATTGCGCCACCTCCATTGAGTCGTTGACCATGACAGAAGCGCCCCCAAAAGGCTGCGGCCCCATGGTCAGCATATTTATCTGCCTATCGCATCCGGCCTACTGTGCGCTTGCGTACACAAAGCGCGGAATCTTGCGGGCTACAGACCGAACGCCATCTGGCTCGAACTGAGCTCGAATCTGTCCGCGCCGCGCTCGACGGCGATCAGGCGCAGAAGCGGCGCGAGCTGCTCCGGTGCTGCGCCGGAACGCGCGCGGTGACCAGAAAGCTCGGCGCGCGCGCCGCTCGACCAGGTGCCCTTGCCGTCGAGCTGCAGCGGCCCTTCGAGCGTGCGCAGCTCGGCGTGCACGGCGGGGCCGGCGGCCTTGACGCGCACTTCGTAGTCGCCGAGCGGCGAGACGGGCGTCAGCGCCGAGCCGGCCGCGCGCCATTGCAGCGTCGCGTCGCCATCCATGCGACCGCGCTCGAGGGACAGGTGCGGGATCTTGACCAGCACCTCGCCGGTGAGGCGCAACGGCGCCAGCCTGGGCATGCCCAGGCCAAGCGCCGCGGCCGGGACGCTGATGCCGGCGTCCGCAATCTCGATGCGCGAGAGCGAGATCGTGAGCGGGAACGGCTGGCCGCATGGTCGAGCTCGACTTCAGCCACCAGGCGTGCGCGCAGCAACGACACGGGCAGCACGCGCCAGGCGAGGCGCTTGGCGACGCCGGCCCTGCCCTGCGCGTCGCGGATCTCGATCCAGCCTGCGCCGGACCACAAGCTGCCCTGCGCTTCCGCGAGGCGCAGCCTGCCGGCGCTCGCGCTCTCCAGGCGGGCATCGATCAGCGTCGCCGGTGCGAGCGCGACCAACGCAGCGGCAAAGACGCCCAGCGCCAAACGCGAGCGCGGTCCAGCGCACTACTGTGCTCTGGCGCGGCTGAGCGTCGCCGTCACGCTGACCATGCCCGGCGCGGCCAGGGCTTCGACGCGCGCCGCCTCGAGGCGCACGCTGCTGCGCCTGCAGCGCCGCGATCCAGCCGAGCCAGTCGGCGAAGGACACGGCGCCGAACGTGACGCGCACGTGATCGACGTCCGGCGCATCGATGCGCGTCAGCGCGCCGGACAGGCGCGCAGCGTCGGCCCGCGCCTGCACCAGGGCGCGCAGATCGGTCGGCGAGGCCGTTGGCGCCGGCGTTGCGCGCAGGCGCTGGTGCTCGGCCGCCTGCTGCTCGAGGAGCGCCGCCTGCGTGCGCAGCGTCGCGACGCTGGTGCGCAGCTGCCCGCGAGCGCGGTCCGCCGACTGCAGCAGCAACACGTAGAACGCAGCGCCCAGGACTGCCGCCAGCACGGCGATGACCACGCGCTCGCGCGGCGCGCGCGACTGCCAGAGCCTGCGCAGCGCGGCTTTCACGAGGCGCGCACCGTGATCAGCCTTGCCCCGGTGACATCGACGATCAATCCCGCCTGCACCAGGCGCGCCACGATGCGGCGCAGCGCCGCCTCTTCGATCGCGGCAAGCTCGAGGGTCATGCGTCCGCTCTCGTAGGACACGGTGCGCAGTCCGCCGGCCGGCAGCTCCTGCAGCCCGGCAGCGACCTTCTCGATCATCGGCGCGAAGTCGCCGCCGTCGGGCACGCCGGCCCGGTGGCGCGCCGCGGCGAGCTGGCGGCGCATCTGCAGCGCCGGGTCTACGACGGCGACCGCGTCGGGAAAGACGCTGCGGAAAGCGCGCCTCCATCTGGGCGCGCACCGCCCGCTGCTCGACTGGCGAGCACGCATCCAGTCGGCGATCAGCGCGGCGCCGTGGAGGGCAAGCGCGGCGCCGGCGATCCAGGCCGCCGGCCGCAGGCTCGCCAGCGCCACCGGGGCTCATGCGCCAGCGGCGGCGTTCCTGCGCCAGGCTGACGCCGGCCTGCTCCGGCGCCGTGCGCCAGTCCCAGGCCCCCAGGACATGCAGGGGAATGCCGAGATCGCGCTGCCAGGCTGCCAGATCGGGCGCCGCGCCGGGCGCGACGACGTAGACCGCGATCGCGTCGGGCCGCGCGCCGCGCAGCTGCGGCTTCCTCGAGCATCAGGCGCAGCGACAAGCGGCGGCGATGCCGCGATCGCCGCCATCGGTCGCCGCGCCTTCGAATTCGCCGGTGCGCACGAACCCCTCGCGGCCGTCCCACGCCAGGCTCCATTCGCCGCTCGAGCGCGGCAGCAGCAGGATCTCCGCGTGCACCTCGTAGGCGCGCAGGCCGACGGCCTCGAGCGCCTCGCGCCAGCGCTTCAGCCCCTGCTTGTCCACCACGGCAAGCGCATCGCCGTCCCCGGCGGCGCCGAGCCAGCTCACCTGGTTGGCATCGGGCTCGGCCGCGCGTGGCCTCTTCGACCGCGAACGCCAGCATCGATCCGGCGCGCCGCCGCGCGCCGCTGCGGCAGGTTGGCGCGCGTGATCAGCACCTGCGCCGCGGGAATCACGAGCTGGACGCGATCCGCACCGCGCGGCAGCTCGGCGAGCGCGCCCTCGCCCCGCGCCGGTTGCCGCCGCCGATGAGCGCCCACTCGCAGCGCGACGGCGCTCGCCCGAGCGGCGCGTAGATGCGCAGCAGGCTCACGGATACTTTCTCCACACCACGGCGGGCCAGCCCGCTCGTTCCCGCGCACGAGCAGCGCGCTGCCGCGCGCCTGCGCGGCGCCGATGCGTCACGCGCACGCTCGCCAGGAAGAACTCGCTGCTGGTGGCGACGTCGTTGCCGCCCGCCACGGCGCCCGGCGGGCAGCTGCGCGAGGAAGTCGGCGACGGTTGCGGAAATAGGCGCGCTCGCGCTGCGCGACCAGCGCGCGCGCGGCGTCGAGATCCAGACTCGCGCACCACGGCGGCGAGGACTTCGGGCGGGGCGGTGTTGACGTTGACCGCGGTGAAGCGGGGCAGCGCAGTGACGAACGGCCGCAGGCGCGCGCGCACCGCATCGTCGAAGCCGCGCACCAGCGCCAGCTCGGCGACATCGATGAGCGGGCGGTTGGCGGCGAGGTAAGGCGGCTGCTGCGCCTGGTAGTAGCTGTCTTCGGCGCCGTCCTGCGGCTGCGGCTCGCTGTCGGCGTCGAGCCAGTCGACGAGGCTCCGGCGAGGGCCTCGGGCAGGCCCAGGATCTGCAGCAGGCGCCGGAACTGCGCGAGATGCGACGGGCTCGACCTTGCCGTTGCTCACCAGATTGTTCAGATTGAACGCGCCCTGCTGGTCGTCGATCTGGCCGGCGAGCTCGCCGTTGTCCACCGGCACCGGCGGCAGCGCGCAGCGCCCAGGGCTCGCCCAGGTGGTCGACGCTGCTCACGCGGCGATCGTCGCTCAGCAGCGGCGCGCGCCCAGTCGACGCCGGCCCGCACCAGCGCCTGCGCCTGGACATGCTCGGCGCTGAGCTCCGCGTGCCGCGACCAGGTGCTCTGCGAGGCGAGCATCGCCGCCGCGGCGATCGCGGCGAGCGCGACCACGCCCATGGCGAGCACGACGGCGACGCCGCGCTGGCCTGTGTTCGCCCGGCTCTCATGACTGCAGCGCGAACACGCGCACCAGTTCCTCGCCCGAGGCGAGCACGATGCGCAGCCGCACCGCCAGCGGCAGCGGCGGGTCGCGCTCCGAGCGGGGCCAGGCGTCGACCCACGCGAGCGTCGCGTCGAGGTATTGCAGCTCGAACTCGCGCCACCGCGGACAGCACGGGGTAGCGCGCGGGCTGCGCGTCGGGCGCCGACGTCGAGGCCCGGCCACAGCCAGAGCTCGATCTCCTGGTTCTCGTTCAGCCGGTAGGCGACGCGCCGCGGCGCGTCGACGCCCTCGGCCGAGGCAAAGCGGCTGAACTCGAGGCGCGCCCGGCGGCGGCGCGCACCGGCGCGCGGCGCCGAGAGCTGCACGTCGCGCTGGAAGCGCGAGAAGAACGCCGCCACGCCGCTGCCACTTCTCGGTCTCCTGCCTGACCTGGTCGCGCGCATCGAGCACCGCGCCCAGCCCGCGGAACGACATCAGGGCGAGCAGCGACAGGATGAGCAGCGCGCTCAGCAGCTCGATCAGCGTGAAGCCGCGCTGCCTCGTTGCCTCGCGTTCATTTGCTTCCCGGCGGCGGCTGCACCACGAACCCGGTGAGGTGCGCCAGCGCGCGCGACTCTTCCGCCGGCGCGGAGACGAACACGTCGACGCGGCGAAACGCCGGGTTGGGCGTGGCGATCACCTCTTCGCGCCAGGCGAACTCGACGCCGCCCTGGCTTTGCGTGCCGCGGGCGATGCCGAGCGGCAGCCAGTCGCCGCGGGCGCGGTGCTCGGCGAGCCGGTTCTCGGCGACCCAGCCGGCGAGCAGGCGCAAGCGCAGCTCGCCGACCGCGCTGGTTCCCTGGCCGGCGGCGCGCAGCGCCGCCAGCAGCGCGATCGACACGATGGCGAGCGCGACCAGCACCTCGACCAGCGTGAACCCCGCGGGCAGCGCGCTCAGGGCGACTCATGGATGCGCACCTCGCCGAGCGGAGAGGCGGCGACGGCGTAGCGCGCCGCGCCCAGCGACATCTGCGAAATCGTAAGCCAGCGCGCCGTGCGGACCGAACTCCAGGCGCATGCCGCCCGGCGGCTGCGCGGCTTCGACGCGCAGGTCCGAGATCGACCATGCCCGGCGGCAGGCTGCGCGCGCGCAGGGAATCCTCGCTGCGCCTCGGACCAGCCGGCGTCCTCGCGCCAGCGCCAGAACCGGTAGCCGCGTCGCATCGGCGGTCCAGGCGATGCGGCTTGCCGGTGAGGCGCGATTCCGTCGGCGGCGAGATCGAGCAGCTGCGCCAGCCGCTCGGCCTCGACGCGCAGCAGCGCGCGATCGTCGGGGCGCACGAGCGCGCCGACCAGGCCGGCGCACAGGCCCATGATCAGCAGCACGACCAGCAGCTCGATGAGCGTGAAGCCCCGGCGGCTAGAGATTCCAGGAGCCGATGTCGGCATCGTTGCCCTCTCCGCCGGGCGCGCCGTCGGCGGCCATGCTGAAGACGTCGATCTCGCCGTGCACGCCGGGATTGAGGTACTGGTAGGGATTGCCCCAGGGGTCCTTCGGCAGGCGCTCGACATAGCCGCCGGCCTTCCAGTTGGGCGCCAGCGGCGCCGACGCCGGCCGCGCGACGAGCGCCTGCAGTCCCTGCTCGGTGCGTCGGGTAGCGCTGGTTGTCGAGGCGGTAGAGCTTGAGCGCCTGCATCAGGCTCGCGATGTCCTGCTTCGCGGCGATGGCCCGCGCCTCGTCCGGGCGGCTGATGATCTTCGGCACCACCAGGGCGGCGAGAATGCCGAGGATGACGACCACCACCATCACTTCGAGCAACGTGAAGCCACGTTGCATCCGAGTTCCCATCTCCACCTCCTACGGCAAACTCAATTACACTCAGGCCCTGGAATACGACTGTACGGCACCGCACATACAGCGCGTTGCGCTCGTCTTTAGCATTTGCCTCCATTTGGCGGGCGGAACAGCGTTTGAAGAACGCGGCATCTCTCGCAACCCTCTGCCGCGCTGGCGCTGCTCGGCGTGGTGCTCGCGTACTGGAGCTGGGCGTGGCTCGCGCCGGCTCCCGCGCCGCGCGCGCCGGCCGCAGCTAGAGGCCGCAGGGCGCGCGTCGTCCGCGGGCGGGCTGTTCGGCAGCGCGAAGCAAGGCCCGGGCGCTGCTGCCGCGGCGTCGAGCGCGATCCGGCTGCTGGGCGTGGTGGCCGCCTCGGGCGACCGGCGCGGGCACGCGGTGCTGCGCCTGGACGCGAAGAAGACGGTCGCGGTGCTGCAAGGCGAGGACGTCGAACCGGGCCTGCGGCTCGCGGAGGTCCACGCGGATCACATCGTCCTGGAGCGAAACGGCGCGCGCGAGACGCTCGCCTGGCCGGAGAAGAGCAGAAAATGAAGCTCTGCCGCGTCTCGCATCGCATGCTGCTCTGCTGGTGGCGCATTCTCGCATGGCGGCCAGGCGCAGGCGCAGCCCGCCGAGCCCGATACGGTGACGCTCAACTTCGTCAACGCCGACATCGAGGGCGTGGTGAAGGCGGTGAGCGAGATCACCGGCAAGAACTTCGTGCTCGATCCGCGCGTCAAGGGCACCGTCAACATCGTCTCGGCGCGGCCGATGGCGCGCGCGCTGGTGTACGACGTGTTCCTCTCGGCGCTGCGGCTGCAGGGCTACGCCGCCGTCGAGGACCGCGGCGTGGTCAAGATCGTTCCGGAGGCCGACGCCAAGCTCCACCCGGGCCGCACCGTCGGCCCGCAGCGAGCGGCCGCGCGGCGCCGGCGACCAGATCCAGACCCAGGTGTTCACGCTCAAGTACGAATCGGCGGCGCAGCTGCTGCCGATTCTGCGCCCGCTGATCGCCCCCGCGAACACGATCACCGCCTATCCGGCGAACAACACGCTGGTGATCACCGACTACGCCGGCAACCTGCAGCGCATCGGCAGGATCATCGACTCGATCGACCAGCCGGGCGGCACCGACCCGGTCGTGATCCCGCTGCTGAATGCTTCGGCGCTCGATGTCGCGCAGACGGTCAACCGCCTGTTCGCGGAGCCGGCGCAGGCGGCGGGCCGGCGCGGCCGACACCTCGCAGCGCCTGAGCGTGGTGGCGGATGCGCGCTCCAACAGCCTGGTCGCGCGCTCGGACAACCCGTCGCGCATCACCCGGCTGCGCACCCTGGTCGCGATGCTCGACACGCCGACCAGCGCCGCGGGCAACCTGCACGTCGTGTACCTGAAGAACGCCGAGGCGGTGAAGGTGGCCGAGACGCTGCGCGCGATCTACCTGGGCGAGAGCAGTGCCTGCCGCGGTCGCCCCGGCCCGACGACCGCTTCCGTCGGCAATCGCTCCGGCGGGCACGCCGGCGCCGCCGGCTGCCGGCCTTGCCGCGCGCCGCAGGCCGTCGCGCTCGTCGCCCGGCATGATCCAGGCCGATCCGGCGACCAACTCGATCCTCATCAACGCGCCCGATGCGATCTACAACAACCTGCGCGCGGCGCTGGACAAGCTCGACGTGCGCCGGGCGCAGGTCTACGTCGAGGCGCTGATCGCGGAGATCACCGCCGACAAGGCCGCCGAGTTCGGCATCCAGTGGCAGAGCCTGAGCGGCGTGGAAAAGAGCGGCACGAACGCCTTCGGCGGCACCAACTTCGGCGGACCCGGCCAGAACATCCTCGGCATCGCGGCCAACCCGGCCATCGCCGGCCGCGGCCTCAACGTCGGCGTGATCAACGGCATGGTGAACGATTCCCGGCGTCGGCGAGATCCTCAACCTCAACCTGCTGGTCCGGGCGCTCGAGACCGACACCAACGCCAACATCCTGTCCACGCCGACGCTGCTGACGCTCGACAACGAGGAAGCGAGGATCATCATCGGCCAGAACGTGCCGTTCATCACCGGCTCGTACGCGGTGACCGGCGCGGCGACCACGCCGACGCCGTTCCAGACCATCGAGCGCAAGGACGTCGGCCTCACGCTGCGGGTGAAGCCGCAGATCTCCGAGGGCGGCACCGTGCGGCTGCAGATCTACCAGGAAGTCTCGAGCGTCGTCGACACGATACTGCCCAACCCCGCCGGGGTGACCACCAACAAGCGCGCCGTCGAATCGACCGTGCTGGTGGACGACGGGCAGATCGTGGTGATCGGCGGCCTGATCCAGGACTCGGTGAAGGACGGCGTCGAAAAGGTGCCGCTGCTCGGCGACATCCCGCTGCTCGGCGCGCTGTTCACCTACAAGCACGCGCTCGCGCAGCAAGACCAACCTGATGGTGTTCCTGCGCCCGACGGTGCTGCGCGACGCGCAGCGCGCGGAGTCGCTCACCGAGCGAGCGCTACGACTACATCCTCGGCGAGCAGCACAAGGCCGCAGCCGCCGCGCCAGCGCCGCCGCTGCCCGACATGGAACCGCCCAGCTGCCGCTGCGCGACCGCCGCCATGATTCCCTACGCCTTCGCCAAGGCGCACGGCGTCGTCGTCACCTCCCTGAGCGCCGATCTCGCGGAGGTGGCGGTGCGCAGCGACGCGCAGCGCGGGCGCGCTCGCCGAAGTGCGCCGCGCGCTCGGCGTGCCGCTGCGCGCGCGGCGCGTCGAGCGCCGAGGAATTCGACGAGCTCATCGCCGCGGCCTACAACGGCGCCGCCGCGGGCGCGGCGGCGCTCGCCGACGACCTGTCGCAGGACATCGACCTGTCGCGGCTGCTGCAGGAGATCCCGAAGGTCGCGGACCTGCTCGACAGCCAGGACGACGCGCCGGTGATCCGGCTGATCAACGCGCTGCTCACCCAGGCGCTGCGCGACGGCGCCTCCGACATCCACTTCGAGCCGTTCGAGACGCGCTCGGTGGTGCGCCTGCGCATCGACGGCACGCTGCGCGACCTGATCGAGCCGGCGCGCGCGCTGCACGGCGCGATCGTCTCGCGCCTCAAGATCATGGCGCAGCTCGACATCGCCGAGAAGCGCCTGCCGCAGGACGGCCGCATCACGCTGCGCGTGGCCGGCAAGCCGGTCGACGTGCGCGTGTCGACGATCCCGACCGGGCACGGCGAGCGCGTGGTGCTGCGCCTGCTCGACAAGCAGGCCGGGCGGCTCGACCTCACGCAGCTCGGCATGGACGACGCGACGCTCGCGCACATGGACCGGCTGATCAAGGAGCCGCACGGCATCGTGCTGGTCACCGGCCCGACCGGCTCGGGCAAGACCACCACGCTGTACGCGGCGCTGTCGCGGCTCGATACCGCGGCGCTCAACATCATGACGGTCGAGGACCCGATCGAGTACGACCTCGACGGCATCAGCCAGACGCAGATCAACGCGCGCATCGACATGAGCTTCGCGCGCGCGCTGCGCACCATCCTGCGCCAGGACCCGGACGTGGTGATGATCGGCGAGATCCGCGACCTGGAGACCGCGCAGATCGCGGTGCAGGCGAGCCTCACCGGGCACCTGGTGTTCGCCACGCTGCACACCAACGACGCGGTGAGCGCGGTCACGCGGCTGGTGGACATGGGCGTCGAGCCGTTCCTGCTCGCCTCCAGCCTGATCGGCGTCGGCGCGCAGCGCCTGGTGCGGCGCCTGTGCCTGGAATGCCGCAAGCCCTTCGTGCGCGACGGCGTCACGTTCTATTCGGCGCAGGGCTGCCCCGCCTGCAACCGCTCGGGCTACCGCGGCCGCACCGGCATCTACGAGCTGCTGACGGTCGACGACGAGCTGCGCCGCCTGATCCACGACCGCGCCTCCGAGCAGGCGCTGCGCGCGCACGTCGCTCGCGCGCGGCATGAAGTCGCTGCGCGACGACGGCATGCGCTGGGCCGCCGCGGGCGTGATCAGCCTGGAAGAAGCGGTGCGCGTGACGCGCGAATAGACCGCGCGATGGAAGCCTTCCGCTACCAGGCGCTCGACGCCGCCGGCCGCAC
The DNA here is from genome assembly GCA_963782655.1 of uncultured beta proteobacterium. Classification (GTDB taxonomy): domain Bacteria; phylum Pseudomonadota; class Gammaproteobacteria; order Burkholderiales; family SG8-39; genus JAABQT01. The sequence continues at coordinate 243,715 of CAWALA010000011.1, forward strand.
GGTTTCCGGGGTGGTGCAGGCCGACACGCCGCGCGAGGCGCGCACGCAGTTGCGCGCGCAGGGCCTGCTGCCCTCGGCGCTCGACAGGGCTACGCGCGCGAGCGCGCGCGCCAGCCCTGGGCGCGCGGCCTCTCGGCGGCCGAGCTGAGCCTGCTCACGCGGCAGATGGCGACGCTGCTCGACTCCGGCCTGACGATGGAGCAGGCGCTCGCGGCGCTGATCGAGGAAGCCGAGGCGCCGCTGACGCGCGAGGTGCTCGCCGGCGTCAAGGCCGAGGTCATGGCCGGCGCCTCCCTCGCCGCCGCGCTCGGCAGCTACGCGCAGCAGCTTTCCCGAGTTCTACCGCGCCCTGGTGCACGGCGGCGAAGAGTCGGGCGCGCTGCCGACCGTGCTGCAGCATCTTGCCGACTATCTCGACGCGCGCCAGGCGCTGCGGCAGAAGACCAGCCTCGCGCTGCTCTACCCGGTCCTGGTCGCGCGTCGTCGCGCTCGCCATCGTCACCGGGCTGCTGATGTACGTGGTGCCGCAGGTGGTGCAGGTGTTCCAGCAGTCGCGCCAGGCCCTGCCGCTGCTCACGCGCGCGCTGATCGGCGCTGAGCGACTTCCTGCGCGCGGCCTGGCCGTATCTCGCTGCTGGCTGTCGTCGGCGGCGCGGTCGCCGCGCGCCTGGCGCTGCGCCGCGCCGCGCCCGCGGCGCCGCTGGCACGCGCTGCTGCTGCGCCTGCCCTGGCTCGGGCCGCTGATCCGCGGCGTCAATACCTCGCGCTTCGCCAGCACGCTCGCCATTCTGGTCGGCGGCGGCGTGCCGCTGCTCGGCGCGCTGGCATCCGGCGCGCGCGTGATGGGCAACGCGGTGATGCGCGAAGCGGTCGAGCGCGCGATCGAGCGCGTGCGCGAAGGCGCGAGCCTCGCCCGCGCGCTCGGCGAAACGCGCGCCTTTCCGCCGCTGCTGGTCCACCTCGTCGCGAGCGGCGAGGTGAGCGGCAAGCTCGAGCAGATGCTGGAGCGCGCCGCGCGCCTCGAGACCCAGGCGCTCGAGCGGCGCCTGGCGGTGTTCCTCACGCTGCTCGAGCCGGTGATGATCCTGGTGATGGGCGCGGTGGTGCTGCTGATCGTGCTCGCCATCCTGCTGCCGATCATCGAGATCAACCAGCTGGTGCGCTGAGTCCAGCCTACTGTACGGTAACGTACAGATTCGACGCGGCTTTGAGAGTGTCATGGCACGGTGTCCGAGTCGCTGCCCAAATTTCCTGCTGGAATCACGGGCGTAGACGAACCGAACCGCGGCGGCCCGGACCCTGGCAATAGCGTGGCCCTGCGCCATGAAAGGACGCAAGACGGCGGCGCCGTGAGCGGCAAAGCGTTTCTGCTGCCCGATGCCCCCCTCGCGCTGTCTTTGGCGGGCGGCAGGATCGCAAACGATCTGCTTGCCGCACTGCCGCGCAAGGACTATCAGGGTCTGCAGGGCGAGCTCGAGCCGGTCGCGCTGACAACCGGCCAGGTGCTGCACAGGCCGGGTGAGCGGATCTGGCATGTCTACTTTCCGGGCGACAGCCTGGTGTCGCTGCTGATGGTGATGGCGGACCGCAAAGCCCTGGAAGTCGGCCTGGTCGGCAGGGAGGGCATGATCGGAATACCCGTGGCGCAGGGAGCCGAAGCTTCATCCGTGCTTGCGCGGGTACGGGGTTCCGGCAGCGCACTGCGGATGAAAGCAGTCAGCTTTCGCGAGGCGCTCGGGCGCTGCCTGCCCTTGCAGCACCAGGTCTACCGCTATGCCCATGCCAAGCTGGCCCAGGCAAGGCAGATCGCGGCGTGCAACCGGTTCCACCTCGCGGAAGCACGCCTTGCGTGCTGCCTGCTGATGACCCGCGACCGCGTGGGCTCGAATCAATTCCATCTTACCCACGAAGTTCTGGCCGACAATCTGGGCATACGGCGCGTCGGGGTCACCAACGCCGCCAGCGCACTGCAGCGACGCAAGCTGATCAGCTACGTGCGCGGCGATATCCGCATTCTCGATCTCAAGGGGCTCGATGCAGCCTCATGCGGGTGCTACGAGATCGTCAGAAGACTCACCCTGTGGTCGCCTGAAGGACGGGCTGCAGCCGGTCCAGGGCAAGATCGACGATGACCAGCGGGCCGCCGCCGAAGCGGGCCACGCCACGGGCGGCCATCCTGCTGCCGGGCATCGAGATCAACCAACTGGTACGCTGAGAACAGCCATGGCCAAGCCGGGATTGCCCAAGGCGGGCGCGCTGCGCGATGCGATCCTCGGCAGCGCCCGCTTCTCCATCATCGCCACCGACGAGAAAGGCATCATCCAGCTGTTCAACGTCGGCGCCGAGCGCATGCTGGGCTACCGGGCGGCCGAGGTCGTCAATCGCATCAGCCCGAGCGATATCCACGATCCGGAGGAAGTGAAGGCGCGCGCGCAGGCGCTGAGCGCGGAACTCTCCACCCCCATCGCGCCGGGTTTCGAGGCGCTGGCATTCAAGGCGTCGCGCGAGATCGACGACAGCTACGAGCTGACCTACATCCGCAAGGATGGCAGCCGCTTCCCGGCCGTGGTGTCGATCACCGCATTGCGCAGCGACAGCGGCGGCATCATCGGCTACCTGCTGATCGGCACCGACAATTCGGTGCGCAAGCGCGTCGAATCGGAACTGAAGGAGGCGATGGCCGCGGCGGAGAAGGCCAATCGCGCCAAGACGGACTTCCTGTCCAGCATGAGCCATGAACTGCGCACGCCGCTCAATGCGATCCTCGGCTTCGCCCAGCTCATGGACTCGGGCACGCCGCCCCCGACGCCCACGCAAAAGCGCAATCTCGAGCAGATCCTCAAGGCCGGCTGGTACCTGCTGGACCTGATCAACGAAGTCCTCGATCTCGCGCTGATCGAGTCGGGGAAGATCACGCTGTCGCTGGAGCCGGTGCCGCTGCCCGAGGTGCTGCAGGACGTCCGCACCATGATCGAGCCGCAGGCGCAAAAGCATGGCATCAACATTACGTATCCGCGGCTCGCGGCCCCCCTGTTCCTCAGTGCCGACCGCACCCGCCTGAAGCAGGTCCTGATCAATCTGCTGTCCAACGCCATCAAGTACAACCGGCCGGGGGGCGAGGTAACGGTGGAGTGCGCTCCGCGCGCCGCGGGTTCGATCCGCGTCAGCGTGCGCGATACAGGCGCCGGTCTGACGCCGACGCAGCAGGCGCAGCTGTTCCAGCCTTTCAATCGCCTGGGCAAGGAGGGCAGCGCGGAGGAAGGCACGGGCATCGGCCTGATGGTCACCAAACGCCTCACCGAACTGATGGGAGGCACCATCGGCGTGGAAAGCGAACTCGGCAAGGGCAGCGTGTTCTGGGTCGAACTGGCCCTGACCAGCGCAACGCCGATCCATGTGCCGCAGGCCACCGGCACGGCGCCGGCGCTCGCGCCGGCGCCGGCCGGAACGCCGCCGCGCACGCTGCTCTACGTGGAGGACAATCCCGCCAACCTGGAGCTGGTCGAGCAGCTCATTGCGCGGCGCCCCGACCTGCGACTGCTGAGCGCGGCGGACGGCAGCCTCGGCATCGAGTTCGCGCGCGCCCACCTGCCGGACCTGATCCTGATGGACATCAACCTGCCCGGCATCAGCGGGCTCGAGGCGATGAAAGTGCTGCGCGCCGACCCGGCCACCTCGCGCATTCCCATCATCGCGCTCAGCGCGAACGCGCTGCCCCGCGACATCGAGAAGGGGCTGCAGGCCGGGTTCTTCCGCTATCTCACAAAACCAATAAAGGTCGACCAGTTCATGGATGCGCTGAACATGGGACTGGAGCATGCCACCTTGGCAGCCGGCGGCGCACACAGGGGGAAACACGCATGACGCTTGCAGAAGCGGAAATTCTCAATGCCAGCATCCTGATCGTCGACGATCAGGCGAGCAACGTAAACCTGCTCGAGCAGGTGCTGCGCCAGGCCGGCTATGCCCGCGTCGCCTCGACCATGGATCCGCAGGAGGTCTGCGCGCTGCACCGCAAGAACCGGTACGACCTGATCCTGCTCGATCTGCAGATGCCCGGCATGGACGGGTTCCAGGTGATCGAGGCCCTGAAGACGAACGACGCGGACAGCTACCTGCCCGTGCTGGTGATCACCGCCCAGCCCGGCCACAAGCTGCGCGCCTTGCAGGCCGGCGCCAAGGATTTTGTCAGCAAGCCGTTCGACCTGGTCGAAGTCAAGACGCGCATCCACAACATGCTGGAGGTGCGCCTGCTGCACCGCAAGCTCGAGAATTACAGCAAGGAGCTGGAACAGGCGGTGAAGGAACGCACCGCCGAGCTGCGCGAAAGCGAAGCCCGCTACCGCAGCCTGACCGAACTCGCCTCCGACTGGTACTGGGAGCAGGACGAAGACGGCAAGTTCACCAGGGTCTCCGGCCCGGTGCTGGAAATGCTCGGCATCCGCGTCGACGCGCTGGCCGAGGGCGCCGATGCCCAACAGGTGGAAGGCTGGAACGAGAAGGAGCGCGAGAGATTGCGGGCCACCATCGCGTCGCGGCTGCCGTTCGTCGATTTCGTCTTCAGCCGCGTCACCGGCGATGGCTCCGTGCAGCGATTCCAGGTGAGCGGCGAGCCGATGTTCAACCGGGCCTGCCGGTTCATCGGCTACCGCGGCATCGGCATGGCGCTCCCCGCCCGGGCGTAGGACCCCGGATCGCCGCGACACCCGATGCCCACTACCGTCCACAACCCCGGTCAGAACGTCCTCCTCGCGGCCTTGCCCAAGGAGGACTTCGAGCGCCTTGCCGCGCAACTGGAGCGCGTGCCAATGCCCCTCGGGCAGATGATCTACGAACCCGGCAGCCAGTTGCAGCATGCCTACTTCCCCATCACCGCCATCGTGTCGCTGCACTACGTCATGGAGTCCGGCGACTCGGCCTCGGTCGCGGGCGTAGGCAATGAGGGCATGGTGGGCATTTCCCTGTTCATGGGCGGGGATACCACGCCGAGCTCGGCGGTCGTGCAGACCGCCGGCGAGGCATGGCGCCTGGAGCGCCGCTTGCTGAAGCTCGAGTTCGATCGCGCCGGCCCGATGCATCGCCTGCTGCTGCGTTACACCCAGGCGCTGATGGCGCAGATGTCCCAGACAGCGGTCTGCAACCGCCATCATTCGGTGGAACAGCAGCTGTGCCGCTGGCTGCTGGTGACCCTCGATCGCATCCCCTCGGGCCAGTTCGTCATTACGCAGGAACAGGTCGCCGGCATGCTTGGCGTGCGCCGGGAAAGCATCACGGAAGTCGCCGGCCGGCTGCAGCAAGCCGGGGCCATCCTCTCCCGCCGCGGGCACATCGAGGTGCTCGAGCGCACCCGGCTCGAGGCGCGCGTGTGCGAGTGCTATGGCGTGGTGAGCAAGGAGTTCAGCCGCCTCCTATCCGACGTGCGACCCCGGCAGGGCGGATTCACTGCGCCAGAGGCAGGCTGAAATAGAAGCCGTAGACGGCGTACTTGTTGTATTCCCCGTAGCTGGGAACATACATGGTGTTCAGTTTCATGTTGCCGAGGTCGAAAGTGAGAATCGGCAGCGGCGCGACGAAGAACCTGCCGTGGTTGTAGGTCTCGCTCTGCAGTCCCACCAGTGCGCCGCCGAGCCGCCAGTACTTGCCGAGCTTGTACTGGTAACCGATGCCCCCCAGCGTCGCCACCTTGTCACCGGAATCGCGGTAGAAGCCTGCCTCGACGAAGCTTACGCCGCGCGCGTCATCGTGGAAGGCGTAGTTGAGGCCGACTCCCGAGTTGACCTCGTTGTCCAGGCCGTCGGTGCGCACGCCCTGCCGGTCGGTGTGGTGCGAGAAGCCGTAGACCTGGACGTTGAAATTGCGCCGCAGGTCGGGCAGCGGGATGTCCGGCGGCGCGGCGTACGTGCCGCTCGCCGCCGCCACGCCGACAATGAAGAACATCCAACTCGGGCACTTGCCCACTTGCGCCCCTCCCCGGGCTTGCATTGGGGCGCGAGTATGTTCTGCATTGCAGGATCAGCAAAGGGCGTTTTTGTCGGTTCGGTAACGCACAGAAGCGGCGGCGGCCGTCAGGTCGGACGGCTTTCGTGCCACAGCCTTTGAGAAAAGTCCCTACAGGAATCAATGGGTTTGACGAGCTGAGGCAGGGTGGGCTGCCTTGCCACCGCACCACCCTGCTCAAGGGTGGCCCGGGCGCGGGCAAGACCGAGTTTGCCTTGCAAACTCTTGTCAACGCAACGCGGCCGGCGCCCTGCGAGTGCTACGCGATTCTCAGGGGCCTGGCGGGCTGATCGCGCCGGTGCGCGGCGGCACATGCACCAGGTCGACGACCACCAGCAGGTCATCGCCGAAGCGGGGCACGCCGCAGGCACTCATCAGCCGGGCCTCCTGTGCCGCGGACTCGAGCCGCAGGAAGCACAGCGCCCAGTGCTTCTCGGCCTCGGCCATGGTCAGCACGTCCATGCTCAGGACCTTGCCGAACTCGGCGCAAAGCTCGCTGACCGCGGAGCGCAGGCTGGCGGCATCGCCGCAGCCGTTCAGCGATTTCATGCGGTCCTGGATGGTGCTCACAACGCTCTCGACATCGGCAGGCTCACCGTGAGGGTGGTGCCGGTATTGCGCGTGCCGTTGACTTCGCAACTTCCCTTGTAGGCCCGCGCGCGCGCGCAAATTGCGGCGATGCTGCCGCCGCCCGAGACCGGGGTCGCGTCGCCCAGCCCGATGCCGTTGTCGTGCACGACCAGCGTCACCTCGTACGGCGTGATGGTGAGCGCGATCGCCACGCGGCTCGCGCCCGAGTGGCGCGCGACGTTGCTCAAACCCTCGCTGTACATGTCGTACATGGTCTCGGCGTAGCCGTCGGGCAGGTCGAAGCCCGCCGCGTCGTTCACCGTCAGTTCGTAGAGAATGCCGGTGCACTTCTGGAACTGGCGCACGTGCCACTCGACGGTGGCAGCCAGGCCCAGCGTATCCAGCAGGACCGAACCGAGCTCGGCGGAAACCTGCCGGGCCCACCCGCTGCCGCGGCGCAGGCGGCCAATCGCCTCGTTCACCCTGCCATTGACCCGTGCCGGCATGCTGGCGTCCGCCTGGATCGCCGAGCGCAGTTGCATGGTGATCGAGGTCAGCGTGTCTTCCAGCTGGTCATACATGGCGCGCGCGAGATGACGGGGCATGCTCTCTCCAGCGGTTTCCCGGGAGCGGCAGCAAGAAGGCCCGGAATGGGGGGCCATTCCGGGCCAAGGACTGCAGGCACCCCACCAGGGAGGGAGCGAGGCGCCCGAGCGTACTTTCCCGCTTCCGTCCGCCCTGCTCTGTGCGCTACCGCACTTTGCGGAGGACTGCACTGGCGGCGCTACTTGATGCGCATGTCGTTCTTGACCGAGGTCACGCCCTGGACACCCTGTGCGACCTTGACCGCCTGCTGCATGGCCGCGCTCGAACCGACGAAGCCGCTCAGCTGCACCACGCCCTTGAAGGTCTCGACATTGATCTCGGTGGACTTCACTTGCGGGTCGTCGACCAGGGCCGACTTCACCTTCGTCGTGATCCAGGTGTCGTCGAAGTACTCGCCGGTGCTTTCCTTGGTCGAGGTTCCGGCACATCCCAGGATCGTCGCGAACGCCAGGGCGAGAAGAATTGCGGACAGTCGCTTCAATTGACTCATGATGGTTTGCTCCTTGCTGTAGTTGAATGGGTTCCGCCCGGGCATCGGCAGCGGCACTGCGAGCCGCCGCCGCGCGCCTGAGGAGACGCACATTCTGGTCCGTGCGCCCAGGGAATTCCGTACGTCAACGTACGCAGCCGCATACACCGCGCACGGCGCGCGCTTGGTACGGCAGCGCACGGAGGTTCGCGCCCGCGCGCGAGGATAATCCCGAGGGCAGCAGACCGTCTGCAGCGAACAAGAACCCGGCTGGCGAATGGTGACCAGCAGAGAGGCCGACATCGACATCCTGCCCCAAGTGCAGATCCTGTTCCGGCGCTTGCGCGGCGGCCCCGGCGGCGCCATCGAAGAGCCGCCGCTGCGCTCGGAGCTGCTCGGCGCCGATCAGATGGAACAGCATGGCAAGGCGCTGGCGGCCTCGCACGCGCCGGGGCCGAAGCGCTCGCGCGACCTGCTGCTCGCGCGCCTGGCGCAGAACGAAGGCGTGCTGCTCAAGGCCTGCCAGCTGCTCACGGCAGCGATCCGGGAAGATCGGCCGGGCACCCCTGCCGGCGAATGGCTGCTGGACAACTTCCACCTGATCGAAGAGCAGGTTCGCACCGCCAGAAAGCACCTGCCCAAGGACTACAGCCGCGAGCTGCCGCGCCTGGGCAGCGGTCCATCGGCCGGGCTGCCGCGGGTCTACGACATCGCCCTGGAGGCCATCTCGCACGGCGACGGCCAGATCGATCCGGAGGGCTTCCGCCGCTTCATCACCGCCTACCAGAGCGTCACCACGCTGACCCTGGGCGAACTGTGGGCCGTGCCGATCATGCTGCGCCTGGCGCTGATCGAGAATCTGCGCCGCGCGGCCACACGCATCATCGCCCATCGCGAGGGGCTCGACCTGGCCGATTACTGGGCCAGCCGCATGACGCAGGTCGCGCAGAACGAACCCAACAGCCTGATCCTGGTGGTCGCGGACATGGCGCGGTCCGACCCGCCCATGAGCAGCGCCTTCGTGGCGGAGCTCGTGCGGCGGCTGCAGGGACAGAGCGCGAGCCTGGCCATGCCGCTGCACTGGATCGAGCAGCGGCTGTCCGAGTTCGGCCTGTCCACCGCCCAGCTGGTGCAATCGGAGAACCAGCAGCAGGCCGCCGACCAGGTCTCCATCAGCAACAGCATCACCAGCCTGCGACTGCTCGCCGCGACCGACTGGCACGCCTTCGTCGAGACCATGAGCCTCGCCGAGCGCAGCCTGCGCGAGGATCCGGGCGGCGTATACGGCCGCATGGACTTTGCCACGCGCGACCACTATCGGCACGTGCTGGAAAGAATCGCCAGGCGCAGCGGGCTCACCGAGGAACAGGTGGCCCGCTGCTGCGTGCAACTGGCGCGAGAGGCCGCGGCGCGCGATGCGGGCGACGATCGCGCGTCGCACGTCGGCTACTACCTGGTCGGCGGCGGGTCGCCCCAGCTCGAAGCGAAAGTGCGCATGCGCACGCCAGCCGCGCGCGGCAATGCGCCTGGTCCGCGGCGGTTGCCTCTATTTCGCCGCCATCGCGCTGCTGACGGCGCTATTCACCGCCGGCCTGCTCGCGCAGGCCCACGCCGGCGGCGCACGCGGCTGGTTCCTCGTGCTATGCGGCATCCTGGCCGCGCTCGGCGCGAGTCAACCCGCATTGGCGCTTGTGAACTGGCTGACCACCCTGCTCCTGCAGCCGCAACCGCTGCCGCGCATGGATTTCTCCAAGGGCATCGTGCCCGGATGCCGGACCCTGGTGGTGGTCCCGACCCTCATCAGCAGCATGCAGGACGTCGAGGACCTGGCCGAGGCGCTCGAGGTCCGTTTCCTCGCCAACCGCGACGCGCACCTGCACTTCGGGTTGCTCACGGACTTCGCGGATGCGCCGCAGGAGACGCTGCCGCAGGACGGGCCGCTGCTCGCTCTGGCCGCGCAGCGCATTGCCGAACTGAACGAGAAATACCGCGCCACCGGGCAGGCAGGGAGCGACGATGCCTTTTTCCTTTTCCACCGTCCGCGCCGCTGGAACCCGCGCGAGCGGGTCTGGATGGGGCACGAGCGAAAGCGCGGCAAGCTGGGCGACCTGAATGCCCTGCTGCGCGGCGGCGCGGCCGATCCGTTCTCGCGCATCGTCGGCCGGATCGCCGTCCTCTCCGGCGTGCGCTACGTGATCACGCTGGACACCGATACGCAGCTGCCGCGCGACGCCGCGCGCCAGCTGGTCGGCACGATGGCGCATCCGCTCAATCGCGCGCGCTTCGACGCCGCCAGCCGGCGCGTGACGGCGGGCTACGGCATCCTGCAGCCCCGCGTGGCGGTGGCCCTGACCGATGCGAACCGCTCGCGCTATGCCCGGCTGCACGGCGAGGAGGCCGGCATCGATCCGTACACGCGCATGGTCTCCGACGTCTACCAGGACCTGTTCCGCGAAGGCTCGTTCATCGGCAAGGGCATCTACGACGTCGACGCCTTCGAGCTGGCGTTGAAGGGACGCTTTCCGGAAAACCGCATCCTCAGCCACGACCTGCTGGAAGGCTGCTACCTGCGCTCCGGATTGAGCAGCGACGTGCAGCTCTACGAGGAGTATCCCGCGCGCTACAGCGCCGACGCGAGCCGCCGGCACCGCTGGATGCGCGGCGACTGGCAGCTGGCCGGCTGGCTGCGCCGGCGCGTGCCCGCAGCGGATAGCGGCACGGAGGCCAATCCGCTGTCGCAACTGTCGCAGTGGAAAATCTTCGACAACCTGCGCCGCAGCCTGGTCGCCCCGGCGCTGACCGCGCTGCTCCTGCTGGGATGGATCCTGCTGTCGCCCGCCTGGTTCTGGTCTCTTGCCGTGCTGGCAGTGCTGGCGGCGCCCGGTTTGGCCGCCTCGTTCTTCGACTCGCTGCGCAAACCGGAAGACACGGTGCTGCGCCAGCATCTCGCCGGGGTCCTGCGCTCGGCGGCGTCGCGCCTCGCGCAGGCGGGGTTCACGCTTGCCTGCCTGCCGTACGAAGCCTACCTGAGCCTGGATGCCATTCTGCGCACGCTGGTCGGCACGCTGCTCACGCGCCGGCGGCTCCTGCAGTGGACGCCGAGCCAGTTCGACAGCGGATCGGCCGCCGGGGGCAGCGGCGCCGCGCTGCAATTGTCATTCCGTTCGATGTGGATCGCCCCTTGCTGTCCGCCGCCACGACGCTGGCCCTGCTGCAATCCCCGCCCGCGGCGCTGACAGCGGCCGCACCGCTGCTGCTGCTCTGGGCGGCGTCGCCGCTGCTGGCGTGGTGGCTCAGCCGGCCGCTGGCGCGTGCGCAGCCCCGGCTCGCGCCGGCGCAGATTGCGTTCCTGAGCATCGTGGCGCGCAGGACCTGGGCCTACTTCGAGACCTTCGTCGGGCCTGAGGAGCATTGGCTGCCGCCGGACAATTTCCAGGAAAGCCCTGCCAAGGCGCTCGCGCACCGCACGTCCCCGACCAACATGGGTCTGGCGCTGCTCGCGAACCTGTCGGCGTACGACTTCGGCTATCTGCCCGCAGGCAAGCTCCTCGAGCGCACGCGCCATGCGCTCGACACGATGCACAAGCTGGAACGGCATCGCGGCCACTTCTACAATTGGTACGACACGCAATCCTTGCGGCCGCTGCTGCCGATGTACGTGTCCACGGTCGACAGCGGCAACCTCGCGGGCCATCTGCTGACGCTGCGCGCCGGGCTGGCTGCGCTGCCGGATCAGCCGGTACTCGCGGCGCGATGGCTGGAGGGGCTGGAGGACACCGCCAGGACCCTGCTCGACGCCGCGCCGCAATCGGCGCCGGACGCCCTGCTCCGCTTCCAGCAGGCGCTGGATTCCGCCCTGGCCGTGCGGCCGCCGTCTCTCGCGGCTGCACACACGGTCCTGGCACGGCTTGCGGCTGACAGCGCGCAGATCCTGGGCGCTCTCGACGCAGGAGCGGATGCGGAACCTCAGGCTTGGGCGCGCGCCCTCGGCCGGCAATGCCAGGACGCCCTGGATGAGCTGACCCTGCTCTCGCCGCCCGCGTCCATGCCCGGCACGAACGCCATGCCGTCGCTGCGCGAGCTGGCGACGCATGGCGTGGCGGCGGCGCGCAAGCGCATGGAGGAGATCGCGCATCTCGCGACGCAGGCGGGTGACATGGCGCGCGCGGACTACGACTTCCTGTACGACGAAGTGCGGCACCTGCTGGCGATCGGCTACAACGTGACGGAACGCAAGTGCGATGCCGGCTACTACGACCTGCTCGCCTCGGAGGCCCGCTTCGCGGTGTTCGTCGCGATCGCCCAGGGTCAACTGCCCCAGCAGAGCTGGTTCGCGCTGGGGCGATTGCTCGTCAAGACCGGCAGCGGGTCCGCGCTGCTCTCCTGGAGCGGCTCGATGTTCGAGTACCTGATGCCGCTGATCGTGATGCCGGCCTACGAGCACACGCTGCTCGACGAGAGCTGCCGCGTGGCGGTCAGGCGGCAGATCGAGTACGGCGCCCGGCGCGGCGTGCCCTGGGGCATGTCGGAGTCCGGCTACAACACGGTCGACGCGGCGCGCAATTACCAGTACCGCGCGTTCGGCGTGCCCGGCCTGGGCCTCAATCGCGGCCTTGGCGAGGACCTGGTGATCGCGCCCTACGCCACGGCGCTGGCGCTGATGATCGAGCCCGAGGCGGCCTGCGACAACCTGCAGCGGCTCGCCGCCGACGGCATCCTGGGCAGGTTCGGCTTCTACGAGGCGATCGACTACACGCCGGCGCGCCTGCGCCGCGCGGAGACGCACGCCGTCGTGCGCTCGTTCATGGCCCACCACCAGGCGATGAGCCTGCTGTCGCTGGCGCACCTGCTGCTCGAGCGGCCGATGCAGCAGCGCTTCGTGTCCGATCCGCAATTCCAGGCCACCCTGCTGCTGCTGCAGGAACGCATACCGAAGACCAATGCGTTCTATCTGAGCCACCCGGAGCGGATGGATCCCCGCGCCGCCGCCGAGACCCTCGAGCCGCTGACGAGGGTCTTCAGCTCGCCCGATACGGCGATGCCCGCAGTGCAGCTCCTGTCCAACGGCCGCTACCACGTGATGGTCACGAACGCGGGCGGCGGCTACAGCCGCTGGAAGGACCTCGCCGTCACCCGCTGGCGCGAAGACGGCACGCGCGACCCGTGGGGCACGTTCTGCTACCTGCGCGACGTGGACAGCGGCCAGTTCTGGTCAAGCGCCTTCCAGCCGGCACTGAAGCGCCCCGAAACCTACGAAGCGGTGTTCACCGAGCAGCGGGTGGAGTTCCGCCGCCACGACGCGGAGTTCGATGCCCACACGGAAATCGTGGTGTCGCCGGAGGATGACATCGAGCTGCGCCGGGTTCGCATCACCAACCGTTCCAGCACGCGCCGCACCGTCGAAGTGACCAGCTATGCGGAAGTGGTGCTCGCCTCCGCTTCCGCGGACGCCTTGCACCCGGCGTTCAGCAACCTGTTCGTGCAGACCGAGATCGTGCACGCCCGGCAGGCCATCCTGTGCGCGCGCCGGCCGCGCTCGCGCGAGGAAGCGACGCCCTGGATGCTGCATCGGATGGCGCTGCACGGCGCGGAGGCCACGCAGGTGTCCTACGAAACCGACCGGGCGCGTTTCATCGGCCGCGGCAACAGCGTGAGCGACCCGCAAGCGCTGCGCAATGACAGCGCGCTCTCGGGCAGCGAAGGCTCCGTGCTGGACCCGATCGTCGCCATCCGGCAGCGCTTCACCCTCGAGCCGCTGCAGACGGCAACGCTCGACCTGGTCACCGGCATCGGCGAGAGCCGCGCCGCCTGCCTGCACCTGGCGGAGAAGTACCAGGACCGTCGCCTTGCCGATCGCGCTTTCGAGATGGCCTGGACGCACAGCCAGGTCGCGCTGCGGCAGATCAACGTCACCGAAGCCGATGCGCAGCTCTACGGGCGCCTCGCCAGCTCGATCCTGTACGCCAATGCCTGGCTGCGGGCCGAGGCGGGCGTCATCGCCAGGAATCGGCGCGGGCAGTCGGGCTTGTGGGGCTACGCGATCTCGGGCGATCTGCCCATCGTGCTGGTGCAATTGAAGGACCCCGCGAATATCGAGCTGGTGCGCCAACTGGTCCAGGCGCACGCCTACTGGCGCCTGAAGGGCCTCGCGGTGGACCTGGTGATCTGGAACGAGGAGCGCGGCGGCTACCGCCAGCAGCTGCACGACCAGATCATGGGCCTGATCGCAGCCGGCGTCGAAGCGAACGTGATCGACCGGCCCGGCGGCATCTTCGTGCGCTCCGCCGACCAGATCTCGAACGAGGACCGCATCCTGCTGCAGGCGGTGGCGCGCGCCGTCTTCACCGACGGCCGGGGAACCCTCGCAGAGCAGGTCAAGCGGCGCGCCACGGTGGAGCCGGCCATCCCGCGGTTCGTCGCGACCGGCGCGCGCGACGCCGAACCGGCGCAGCCCGCCGTGGCCGCGCCGCGCGAGTTGCTGCTGTTCAACGGGCTTGGCGGCTTCACGCCCGACGGGCGCGAGTACGTGATCACGACGGCGCAGGGGCAGGCGACCCCCGCGCCGTGGGTCAACGTGCTGGCCAATCCGCACTTCGGCTGCGTGATCTCCGACAGCGGCTCCGCCTACACCTGGCACGAGAACGCCCACGAGTTCCGCCTCACCCCCTGGCACAACGACGCGGTCGGCGATGCCAGCGGCGAAGCCTATTACCTGCGCGACGAGGAGACCGGGCACATCTGGTCGCCGTGCGCGCTGCCGTGCCGCGGCACGGGCGCCTACGTCAGCCGGCACGGTTTCGGCTACAGCGTGTTCGAGCACACCGAGGACGGCATCGCCACCGAGCTCACGGTCTACGTGGCGCTCGACATGCCGGTCAAGTTCGCGGTGCTCAGAGTGCGCAACGCCTCGGGCCGGCCGCGCCGCCTCTCCGCCACCGGCTACGTGGAATGGGTGCTGGGCGACCTGCGGCAGAAGTCGAGCATGCACGTGGTCACCGAGATCGATCCCGGCAGCGGCGCGCTGTTCGCGCGCAATTCCTACAACCCCGAATTCGCCGAACAGGTCGCCTTCTTCGACGTGGACGACGTGACCCGGACCGTCAGCGGCGATCGCACCGAGTTCATCGGGCGCAACGGCACGCTGCGCAACCCGGCGGCCCTCGCCCGCGCACGGCTGTCCGGCAAGGTGGGCGCGGCGATGGACCCCTGCGCCGCGATCCAGGTCCCGTTCGAGCTCGCCGACGGCGCATCGCGCGCCATCATCTTCCGCATGGGCGTCGGGACACGGCGCCGACGACGCCAGCCGCCTGGCGCAGCGCCTGCGCAAATCCGGCACGGCCCGCGCGGCGCTCGACGCGGTGCGCCAGTACTGGAAAAAGACCCTGGGCGCCGTGCAGATCGAGACGCCGGACCGTTCGCTCGACCTGCTGTGCAACGGCTGGCTGGTCTACCAGACGATGGCGTGCCGGCTGTGGGGCCGCAGCGGCCACTACCAGTCGGGCGGCGCCTTCGGCTTCCGCGACCAGCTGCAGGATGTCATGGCGCTGGTCCACGCCGAGCCGCAGCTGGCGCGCGCGCACCTGTTGCTGTGCGCCTCGCGCCAGTTCCCGGAGGGCGACGTGCAGCACTGGTGGCATCCGCCTTCCGGGCGCGGCGTGCGCACGCACTGCTCGGACGATTACCTGTGGCTGCCGCTGGCGACCTGCCGCTACGTCCTCAGCACCGGGGACAGCGCGATCCTGCGAGGAGCAGGTCCAGTTCCTGGACGGCCGCGCCGTGAACCCCGAGGAGGATTCCTATTACGACCTGCCGCAGCGCTCCGCGCAATCCGCGAGCCTGTACCAGCACTGCGTGCGTGCGATCCACATGGGCCTGCAGTTCGGCGCGCACGGCCTGCCGCTGATGGGTTCCGGCGACTGGAACGACGGCATGAACCTGGTGGGCCTGCAGGGCAAGGGCGAGAGCGTGTGGCTGGCGTTTCTTCCTGCACCAGGTGCTGACGCAGTTCGCCGTGCTCGCGCGCCAGGCGAACGACGCGCCCTTCGCCGAGCGCTGCGAGCTGGAAGCCGCCCGGCTGCGCCTGAACATCGAGGAGCACGGCTGGGACGGCGCGTGGTATCGCCGCGCCTACTTCGACGACGGCACGCCGCTGGGCTCGTCGTCCAACGCCGAATGCCAGATCGACTCCATCGCGCAGAGCTGGTCGGTGCTGTCCGGCGCGGCGGAACCCAGAGCGCTCGCGGCTGGCGATGGACGCGCTCGATCGGCGCCTGGTGCGCCGGGACCACGCGCTCATCCAGCTGCTCGACCCGCCGTTCGACAAGTCGGGACTGGATCCGGGCTATATCCGCGGCTACGTGCCGGGCGTGCGCGAGAACGGCGGCCAGTACACCCATGCGGCGATCTGGGCGGCGATGGCCTTCGCCGCGCAGGGCGACGCCGCGCGCGCCTGGGAGCTGCTCGGCATGATCAACCCGCTGCGGCACGGCGCCTCGCCCGACGGGACCGCCACGCTACAAGGTGGAACCCTACGTCGTCGCCGCAGACGTCTACGCCGTTGCCCCGCACACCGGCCGCGGCGGCTGGACCTGGTACACCGGTTCCGCCGGCTGGATGTACCGCCTGATCACCGAATCGCTGCTCGGGTTGCGGGTGACGGCGGAGCGCATGCGGTTCGCGCCCTGCCTGCCCGCGGATTGGCAGGAATTCCGCTTGCGCTACCGCTTCCGGCAAACCACCTACCGCATCAGCGTGCGCCAGTCCGCCGGCGCCGGCGCCGACGTGAGTGTCAGCGTGGACGGCGTCGTCCAGCCGGAACCGGAAATCCAGCTGCGCGACGATCGCCAGGAGCACCAGGTGGAAGTCAGCCTGCGGCCGCGAGCCCGCAGCGGCGTGTGCGACAGCGCACCGAGCTTTCCGCGCGGCACGCCGACAATGGCATAGACGGTTGCCGTTCGGACGCAACGCGAATCAAGGAGCAACGCTATGTCACTGGGAACCATAATACTGATCGTGCTGGTGCTCGCGCTGCTGGGCGCGTTTCCCGCCTGGCCTCACAGCAGGAGTTGGGGCTACGCACCCAGCGGGATGCTCGGGCTGGTGGTGGTCGTGCTGCTGGTGCTGCTCGTCACGGGGCGCCTGTGATGCGATCCAACGGCGAAGGGTCGCTGCACGTATTGCCGGCCCTGCCCTACACCCATGCGGCGCTGGAGCCGCACATCGACGCGCGCACCATGACGCTGCACCATGGCAAGCACCATGCGTCGTACGTGGACAATCTGAACGCAGCCCTCGCGGACTTCCCCGAACTGCAGCATCGTTCGGCCCTTTGGCTGCTGCTCAATTCGGGCGAGGTCCCGGTGACCGCGCGCACGGCGGTGCGCAACAACGCCGGCGGGCATCTGAACCACAGCCTGCTGTGGCGCGCGATGTCGCCCCACGGCGGCGGCGAGCCGGCAGGCGCGCTGGCCGATGCGATCAAGCGCGACTTCGGCAGTCTCACGCAGTTCAAGGCGCGCTTCGCCGAAGCGGGAAACAAGGTGTTTGGCTCCGGCTGGGTGTGGCTCGTACGCGCGCAGCGCGACGGCGGGAAGCTGCAGGTGACCACCACCAGCGGCCACGAGAATCCGCTGACGCAGGGCCATTTCCCGGTGCTGGTCAACGACGTCTGGGAACATGCCTATTACCTGAAGCACGAGAACCGGCGTCTCGATTACCTGAATGCCTGGTGGGCGCTCGCCGACTGGGACGAAGCAGCGCGCCGCTATGAGATGTCCGGGAACACAGCCGCGCGGCAGTGGGAGAACGAGGATGAGCGGCCGCTCGCCCGTGCGTGACCATGCAATGCAAACCCAGGAGAAAGCGATGATCAATCAGTCAGTGAAGGAGTTCAACGGGGCCGGCGGCAGGATCGCCGCCGATTTCAGGGCCATGATCTCCGACAGCGAGGATCTGCTGAAGGCCGCAGCGACGATGTCGGGCGAGGGCCTGGCGGCGGCGCGCGTGAAGTTCGAAGAGAAAGTGTCGCGCGCCAAGACCGCGCTGGCGGACGCGTCGCAGCCGATGCTCGAAAAGACCCGCGAAACCGCCGCCGCCGTCAATGGCTACGTGCACGACAAGCCGTGGTCCGCGGTCGGCGTCGCTGCTGCTGCCGGTGTGCTGGTGGGTTTCCTGGTCGCCAAGCGCTAGACGGCGGCGATGCGTTGCGCGGCGATCGGCTTGCTCGCCTTTGCGGCGGGCTGCGCCACGATCGCTGATGCGCCGCCCGCCTCCGAGGCGCCATCCGCCGCACCCGTGGTCGTCGCGCCAACGGCCGCCAGGCCGGCGCCGCCCGCGCACGAAGCCGCAAAGCCCGCGCCAACGACCCCGCGCGAGGCCGCAAAGCCCGCGCCAACGGCCGCGCGCGAAGCCGCAAAGCCCCCGCCAACGCCAACGCTGGACGTTGCGGCCCTGAAGGAGCGCCTGCGCAGCACCAGCGCCTGCGGCGTGTTCACCAAGCTTGCGCTGAAGAACCAGATGGACGACCTGTTGCAGCAGTTCCGGGCGCAGCACCAGAGCGGTGGCGCAGGCGGCGTCAACTCGCTGCGGCAACCGTACGACATGCTGGTACTGAAAGTACTCGCCGTCGTCCAGGACGGCGATCCGTCCCTGGCGCGGATGATCTCGAGCTCGCGCGAAGCGATCTGGGGGATCCTCGCCGATCCGGTGAAATTCAATGCGCTCGCCTGACCGAAGGAGAAGCCTCGTGTCAACCAATGCCAGGGCGGCGGCACTGCCGTTTGCTCTCGCCATGCTCGTCGCGTCGGCGGCGCCGGCCGCGGAGGACCCCGCATTGCTGAAGGACCTGACCGCCGTCCTCATGCTGCTGGCCATGCCGTGCGGCGAAGTGGTCAGCGCCAAGCGGCAGGCGGACAACGATCACATCGCGACCTGCAAGGACGGCAACCGCTACCGGGTGTTCGTCAACGCCGAGGGGCGCGCCACCGCGCAAAAGCTTTGACAGTGCGCGGTGTCGCACCGAACACCGGAGACGGAAGTGACACAGTGCAGGTTCACACAAAGGACAAGCTCATGAACAGCATCGTCTACATCGTCGGCGCGGTCGTCATCGTCCTGGCGCTTCTGTCGTTTCTCGGCCTGCGCTGAGCGCAGCTTCTACCGCTCCGCGGCGCCGCGGCCGGCACGCAGACGCTCCAGCTCCGCGATGACCTGCCCGATCGCCTGCTTGCGCGCCTCTGCGGAATCATGCGACCCCGGATTGCGACGCTCCTCGCCGCTTTCCAGCCGCGCCAGCTTGTCGAACATCACCAGGGCCCGCTGCGCATCGTAGCCGGCGGCAAAGAAGATTGCCGCCCCCAGCCGGTCCGCCTCGCGCTCCTGCAGGCGCGCCTTCGGCAGGAACGCCACGGCATAGGAATCCTTCGCGAGAAACTCGTGCAGCGCCATGCTGGCGGTGGGTACCTTGTCCCTGCCGACGAACTCCGCCATGAATGAGAGCTTCTCCAGGCTGTGCCCGGCGAGAACGTGCGCCGCTTCGTGGGCGAGGACCAGCGCCAGCTCCTCGTCGCCGAGCTGCAGCCGGCGCACGAATTTCGCGTCCATGAGGATGGTGTGCCCCGGGAACGCCGCCGCGCCGTGGCCGAAGTCCTCGATCAGGATGGCCCTCCAGGTGGCGCCGGCAAAGCGCGCATCGACGGCGGCCACCGCCGCGCCGACCGCGGCCATGACGGTGTCGACGCGGGCGTTCAACGCGGGATCCCGGTCCACCGCGCGGTCCTTGAGCGCCTGGCGCACGTAGCTCGAAGCAAGCGCGCGCCACGCGGCCGCCGCCTCGTTCTCGGGGTAGGCCTGGGCAAGACAGTTCGAGCCGAATAGCAGGAACACCGCCGCCGCGCACGTCCTCATGGCTTCCCTCCATGTGTCCGCAGGCTCCCGTGTTTTCCAGCGGGATGCCGTCGCGGCCCGAGTATGGGGCTGCGGCCCGCAGACCACAATGGCGCGCATCGGACTGTGCGCTGGCGCACCTCCGCGCGCGTTATTCCGACTGCAGGGCGACGCCGAACACGCGCTTCTTGAGCTCGGCGAGCTGGTCGCGCAGCCTGGCCGCCTTCTCGAACTCGAGGTTGCGCGCGTAGCCGACCATCTCCTTCTCCAGGCGCGCGGATCTCCCGGGCGATCTGCTTCTCGCTCATCGCCTCGTAGCGCGCCTCGTCCTGCGCCGCCTGCAGCTCGGCCGCCGCCCCTTCGGCGTCGTAGACGCCCTCGATCATGTCCTTGATGCGCTTGGTGACGCCGATGGGCGTGATCTTGTGCTGCACGTTGTAGGCGAGCTGCTTGTTGCGCCGGCGCTCGGTCTCGCCGATGGCGCGCTTCATCGAATCGGTCATCACGTCCGCGTACAGGATCGCGCTGCCGTTGAGGTGCCGCGCGGCGCGGCCCATGGTCTGGATGAGGGAGCGCTCCGAGCGCAGGAAGCCCTCCTTGTCCGCGTCGAGGATCGCCACCAGCGACACTTCCGGCAGGTCCAGGCCCTCGCGCAGCAGGTTGATGCCCACCAGCACGTCGAACTCGCCCAGGCGCAGGTCGCGGATGATCTCCACGCGCTCCACCGTATCCACCTCGGAGTGCAGGTAGCGCACCTTGACGCCGTGCTCGGCGAGGTACTCGGTGAGTTCCTCGGCCATGCGCTTGGTCAGCGTCGTCACCAGCACCCGCTCGCGCTTGCCCACGCGGTCGTGGATCTCCGACAGCAGGTCGTCCACCTGCGTCGCGGCCGGGCGCACCGTGACCTGCGGGTCCACCAGCCCGGTCGGGCGCACCACCTGCTCCACCACCTGCGCCGACTTCTCGCGCTCGTAGTCCGCCGGCGTGGCGGAGACGAAGACGGTCTGGCGCACGACCTTCTCGAATTCGTCGAAGCGCAGCGGCCGGTTGTCCAGCGCCGAGGGCAGGCGAAAGCCGTACTCGACCAGGTTCTCCTTGCGCGAGCGGTCGCCCTTGTACATCCCGCCCAGCTGGCCGATGGTGACGTGGCTCTCGTCGATGATCATCAGCGCGTCCGGCGGCAGGTAGTCGATCAGCGTCGGCGGCGGCTCGCCCGCCTTGCGCCCGGAGAGGTGGCGCGAGTAGTTCTCGATGCCCTTGCAGAAGCCCAGCTCGGCGAGCATCTCCAGGTCGAAGCGCGTGCGCTGCTCGATCCTCTGCGCCTCGACCAGGCGCGCCGCCTGGTGGAAGTACTCGATGCGCTCGCGCAGCTCGGCCTTGATCGCCTCGACCGCGCGCAGCACGGTTTCGCGCGGCGTGACGTAGTGGCTCGACGGGTAGACGGTGAAGCGCGGCAGCGCGTGCAGCACCCGCCCGGTCAGCGGATCGAACATCTGCAGCCGCTCGATCTCGTCTTCCGCCAGCGAGATGCGCACCGCGTGCTCGGCGTGCTCGGCGGGGAACACGTCGATCACGTCGCCGCGCACGCGGAAGGTGCCGCGCCGGAAGTCGAGGTCGTTGCGCTCGTACTGCATCGCCACCAGGCGCGCGATGACGTCGCGCTGCGAGCTCTTCTCGCCCGCGCGCAGGTGCAGGATCATGCCGTGGTACTCGGCGGGGTCGCCGATGCCGTAGATCGCCGACACGGTGGCCACGATCACCACGTCGCGGCGCTCCAGCAGCGACTT
Source organism: uncultured beta proteobacterium (assembly GCA_963782655.1). Classification (GTDB taxonomy): domain Bacteria; phylum Pseudomonadota; class Gammaproteobacteria; order Burkholderiales; family SG8-39; genus JAABQT01. The sequence continues at coordinate 265,027 of CAWALA010000011.1, forward strand.
GGTCGCCGACAGCCGCATCTGCTCGATGTGCTCGTTGATCGAGGAATCCTTCTCGATGTACAGGTCCCGCGCCGGGACGTAGGCCTCGGGCTGGTAGTAGTCGTAGTAGGAGACGAAGTAGTCGACCGCGTTCTCGGGAAAGAACTCGCGGAACTCGGAGTACAGCTGCGCCGCCAGCGTCTTGTTGGGCGCCAGCACCAGCGCCGGCCGCCCGAGGCGCGCGATGACGTGCGCCATGGTGAAGGTCTTGCCCGATCCGGTGACGCCGAGCAGCGTCTGGAAGGCGAGGCCGTCGCGCACGCCCTCGGTGAGCTTGTCGATCGCCTCGGGCTGGTCGCCCGCCGGCGCGAACGGCTGGTGCAGCCGGAACGGGCTGTTGGGGAATGTCAGCGCCACGGGTAGAATTCCGGCTGGCGAAACGGACGATGCTAGCACGATGAACGCACCCCACGCCCCCTCCCTGCTCGCCGCGGTACCGATGGCGCCGAAGGATCCGATCCTCGGCATCACCGAGCTCTACGTCGCGGACAAGAACCCGAACAAGGTCAACCTCGGGGTGGGCGTGTATTACGACGACAACGGCAAGGTGCCGCTGCTCGAGTGCGTGCGCCAGGCCGAGCAGCAGCGCGTGCAGTCGGGCGCGCCGCACCCCTACCTGCCGATCGACGGCCTGCAGTCCTACGACCAGGCGGTGCAGTCGCTGGTATTCGGTGCGGATGCCCCGGCGCTGAAGGACAAGCGCGTGGTGACGGTGCAGGCGCTGGGCGGCACGGGCGGCCTCAGGATCGGCGCCGACTTCCTCAAGCAGCTGAGCCCGGACGCGCAGGTCTGGATCAGCGAGCCGAGCTGGGAAAACCACCGCGCCCTCTTCGAGGGGGCCGGCTTCAAGGTCAGCGCCTATCCGTACTACGACGCGGCGACTCGCGGACTGAAATTCGAGGCGATGCTCTCGGCGCTCGATGCGCTGCCCGCCGGCTCGATCGCGGTGCTGCACACCTGCTGCCACAACCCCACGGGGGTGGACCTGAGCGAGGAGCAGTGGCGCAAGGTCCTCGCCGTGGTGCAGGCGCGCGGCCTGGTGCCCTTTCTCGATCTTGCGTATCAGGGATTCGGCGACGGCATCGACGCCGACGCCTATGCCGCGCGGCTGTTTTCCGGCGCCATGTCGCCGGTGTTCCTGTCGAGCTCGTTCTCCAAGTCGCTGTCGCTCTACGGCGAGCGCGTGGGGGCCTTCAGCCTGGTGGCCGGCAGCGCGGACGAGGCGGCACGCGCGCTGTCGCAGCTCAAGCGCATCGTGCGCGCCAATTATTCCAACCCGCCGTCCCACGGCAGCGACATCGTGGCCCGCGTGCTGACCACGCCCGAACTGCGCGCGCTGTGGGAGCGGGAACTGGGCGGCATGCGCGAGCGCATCAAGGCGATGCGCAAGGCGCTGGCGGAGGGCATCAGGCAGCGGGTGCCCGGGTCCGACTGGAGCTTCGTGCTCAAGCAGCGGGGCTTGTTTTCCTATACCGGCCTGACCAAGGCGCAGGTGGAGCGACTGCGCGCGGAGTTCTCGATCTACGCCATCGAGAGCGGCCGCATCTGCGTCGCCGCTTTGAACGCGAAGAACATCGGCTACGTCGCCGACGCCATCGCCAAGGTAATCCGGTAGAATTGCGCCCCTCTCGGGTCCCCGATAGCTCAGTTGGTAGAGCGACGGACTGTTAATCCGCAGGTCCCAGGTTCGAGCCCTGGTCGGGGAGCCACTTCCACTCAAAGGCTTGGCTGCACCTCAAGCCTTTTCGCTATTGGATGAGCTACGTGTACGAGGACGCGCTAAGGCGATCTAGCGCCTTGTCGCGAGACGGCAGCTACTTTGGCGGAAAATTGGCCAGCATTCCCTCCACGGCCTTCGTCAGCTCCCCGGAGGACGCGTCGGTCTTGATTTTCCCGCGCGCGCGCCCCTGCCAGACCAGCTGGTTATCCTCGGCGCGCGCCACGTTTAGCGTCAGCACGTGCAGATCGTAGGCACTGCTGCCGTAGTAGCCATAGTAGTAATCATAGTAGCCGGACTCGTAGCCTATCCATACGAGCAGGGCAGGCTTGTCTGCCTTGAGGACTCAGGCCTCTTGCCTGGAAGTCGCGATCGGTAAGGAAGCGCACGTTCGCTTCCACAAGCGCATTGGATCCGGAGATCGGCTTCGGTTTGACCCATGCGTAGGTTTTCGAATCCGAGAAGGAGAAGGTCGGGTCGTAGGAATACGTGATGCTCGTGGCCGGCACATTGCTGCAGCCGTTGGCCACTGCAACGACCAGCAGGATCGCCGTCACAGCAATGCAACGCAGACTCGATGTCATGAATGCTCCGTGGTCCTCTAGAGAAAGCGGGTGTCCGCTAACGACCGCGTTTGGCCAAGAGGGCTCGAATCGCCGGTCGATTGGCTGATCGGCCCGCGGCCGCGCCTCAGGTGTCAAGCCAAGCTATTTCGGCGGGAAATTGGCCAGTATTCCCGCAACGACCTTCTGCAGTTCCCCGGAGGCAGCGTCAGTCCTGATGACCCCAGTGGCCACCCCACGCCAGATCAACTCCTTGCCGTCGGGACGGGCGACGTTCAGCGTGAGCGCCCGGAGCTCATAGCCATGGCCGTAGACGTAGACGTTCGGATTGGAATCGTAACTAATCCAAACGATCAAGGCAGCCTTCTCCGATTGCGACGTCAGGCCTTTGGCCTGCAACTCCCGATCCGCCAGGAATCGCACGTTCGCCTCCAGCAGCGAGTCCTGGCCCCACGTTGGCTTCGCCTCGCCCCACCGATAGGTTTTTGACTCCGGGAAGCTGAATCGGGGGTCATAGGAATATGTGTTGGTCGAGCCGCCTGTGCCGGCGCAGCCCCCGACGGTCAAGAAGACCAGAATGATGGCGGTTAACGCCGTACCAGAGCGAAGGATGGTTCGCATGCATTCTCCTTGTTGCGGGCTCAGTTCATGGGCAAGTCGATAGCCGCAATCATACCGCCTGTCCCATTGGTCATGCACACCACGCTATCCAATGACCCAGAGCCAATTTGAGGCAAATCAAACCGGGAGTTTTCGAGTGCTCTGGCAGCCTTTGGGCAGGGCGGGCGCGCCACGCATGCTCAGACCACGCGCCCGGGGTTCAGGATACCCTTAGGGTCCATCGTTTGCTTTAGCGTGCGCATGAGAGCGATCTCCGCCGGGCTGCGCGAAATCGGCAGCCAAGTCTTCTTCTCCAGTCCGATGCCGTGCTCAGCCGAAATCGCCCCTCCAGCCTGCTGCAGCGGCGTGTAGACCATGCGCTCGACCGCGGGACGCGCATCAGGTGGCAGGCCATCGGGGCTGATGACCAAGTGGAGGTTGCCGTCGCCCATGTGCCCGAATACGTAGGCGCGAACGTTCGGCCAGCTTGCCCGCATGTCGGCCTTCACGCGTTCGACGTAGGCCGGCATCTCCGCGACGGGGAGCGACACGTCAAACGCCAATGGCAGGCCCCACCGCGCCGTCTGCATTACATCGTCACGTAGTGCCCAGATCGCAGCGACTTCTGCCTGGGACTGCGCAACGACGGCGTCAGTGACCAGCCCACCCTCCACCGCCTTCTCGAACGCCGACTGGAATCGCTCAGCATCGCCCGGCGAATCGCCGCCCATTGCCTCGATCAGAACGTAGAAAGGCGATCCGTGCGGAACTGGGGCGCGCCCCTTGGACGGCGGCGTGGTGACCAGCTCGTAGAACTCCGGCCACATCACCTCAAAGGCCGAAAGCCCGCCCCCGAGCGAACGATCCATGTGCTTGAGCAGCGCGACCAGTGCGGCGAAGCTGGGAGCGGCTGCGAAGGCCACGTCCTGCCGCGCGGGCTTCTCGCGCAACCGCAGCACGAGCCGGGTGATCACGCCAAGCGTGCCCTCGGAGCCGATAAATATCTGCTTCAGGTCGTAGCCTGAATTGTTCTTGATCAGCCGGTTCATCGCCGGAATCACCGTGCCGTCGGCCAGTACCACCTCCAGGCCCAGCACCATCTCGCGCATCATGCCAAAGCGCAGTACGCGGTTGCCGCCGGCGTTGGTCGAGGCGTTGCCTCCCAGGGTGGCGCTGCCACGTGCCCCCAGGTCAAGCGGGAACGCCAATCCCTGCTCGTCCGCCGCCTCCTGCAACTGCTGCAATGTCACGCCGGCTTCGACCAACGCCACGCGCTGCACAGGATCGATTGACTCAATCTTTCGCATCCGCTCCAGCGAGAGCACCACGTCTGCTTCGGTCGTATCGGCGCCATGCACGAGGCCGGTGAGGCCTCCATGCGTGATCACCGGCTGGCCGGCGGCGTGGCACAGACTCAGAGCCGTGGACACCTCGCTCGTGCTCGCCGGTCGGAGGAGCAGCTTTGAGCGGATTGGTTGCAGGTGCATCCAATCCTCGGTGCGTCCCGCGAGGTCCTTACCTGCGACTAGTGCATCTGAAGGTAGCGCCGCCTTCAATCGGGCGAACAGACTGGAATCGATCATCGCGGTTTCCCTCAGCTCTTGACCTGACAGCGCACGCAGGGTGATTGGCAGGTGGAGAGCCCGATCATCCCCAGTCGGCAATTAGGCTACACCGCGAATGACCGCTTTGGGCGGCGGGTTCAATCGGTCATTCCATGTGCCGGTCGGCAGGTTTCCCGATTATTCGAGGCATCCAAAATTCTGCGCGTGCACCTCGAGCATATGTGTCGCCCGCAAGCAGGGGTTTCTAAGCAATCTGTAACCGATGCTGAAGCGGTCTGTGGGCCGCCGGAGCGGAGCATGGCCCCATCCGGACCCCAAATTCGTCCGGGCGGGAGGCGGTCAACATGAACGAACGGAAGATCGATTCACGGATGTCGAGCAGGTGGTCAATTGGTGCCTGGTCCGCGCCCAGGCTGCGCGTCTACGCCGTCGCGCTGGCGCTCCTGCTTCCGGGTTCCTTTGTGATCCTTCCATTGCTTTGGCTATGGCGCCGTCGCAACGCGTGGTCGACTCACTGATGCTTGCCCTCGCGCCAGCGCAGGATCGGCGCATCTGAAGGACAGTGCGCAGCGCCTTATCCAGCTACCACAAATTGGCTGACCGCTTTCCGCCACTAGCGGTCATACTTCTGGCGGATCCGGTCCTGGCGATTCGCCCCACACCTTCCGCGCCCGGTATCATCGGCAGAATGGAAGCGAAAAGCACCAAGGCAGCGACACGGCGTCTCGACCTTCGGGCGCGAATTGGCCGCATTTCCTGGCGTGACCTCGCGCTGACCCTGGGGCCGTTCCTGGCGATCAGCCTGGTCGCGATCTGGATCGCTCTGCGCTTCGTTCAACCGGCCCCGCCGGACACTATCGTCATGACCAGCGGCCCCGAGGAAAGCACATTCCATCGGTATGCGGAGCGCTATCGCAAGATCCTGGCGCGCAACGGTGTGAACCTCGAGATCCTGTCCTCCCTGGGGTCCGTGCAAAATCTCGAGCGGTTGAGCGATCCGGCATTTCGTGTCGATGTGGGCTTTGTTCAGGGCGGCCTCGCCAAGGGTGCCGACACCAGCAACCTTGTCTCCCTCGGCAGCGTGTTCTACCAGCCCCTGATGGTGTTCTACCGCGGTGCCGTGCCGATAAAGGTGCTTTCCGGGCTGGCTGGCAAGCGCATCGCGATCGGCGCCGTTGGCAGCGGCACGCATGCTCTCGCCATCACGCTGCTGAACGCGAACGGCATCAAGGAGCCGGGTCCGACCAGGCTTCTTCCGCTCGGCGGCGAGGATGCGGTGCGCGCCTTTCTCGCCCGCGAGATCGATGCAGGGTTCCTGGCCGGCGATTCCGCCTCGTTCGCGAACATGCGCAAACTGCTGCATGTACCGGGAGTTCATCTTTTCGAATTCGTGCAAGGCGACGCTTACGTGCGCCGCTTCCCATATCTGAGCCAGCTGCAGCTGCCCGTCGGAGCGTTTGATCTGGGTGAAAACATCCCCCGCAAGCCGCTGACGCTCATCGCGCCCACGGTGGAGCTGATTGCGCGCGATGATTTGCACCCAGCGCTGTCGGATCTGCTCATCGAGGCAGCGCGGGAAATTCACGGTCGAGCCACGCTGCTGCAGAAAGCGGGCGAATTCCCCGCGCCACTCGAACACGAGTATCCCATCGGCGACAATGCGGGCCGGTACTACAAGTCCGGCAAGGGATTCCTGTATCGCCACCTGCCTTTCTGGGTCGCAAGCCTCCTGGATCGCACCATGGTGCTGCTGATTCCGATTGTCGTGCTGCTCATCCCGGGCCTGCGCATCGTGCCGACGATGTACAGCTGGCGCGTACGCTCACGCATCTACCGGCGCTATGGCGACCTGATGGCGCTGGAGCGGGAAATGCTCGTGCCGGTCACCGCGGAGCGCCGAGAGGAGCTGCAAAGGCGGCTCGCCAGCATCGAGAAGACCGTGATCAATGCCAGGATCCCGGGCGCATTTGCCAATGAGCTCTACGTGCTTCGCGCGCACATCGGATTTGTGCGCAATCGGCTGGACGAACATCACGCGCCACCGACCTCTACAAGCGGTACGCCAGCCCCACATTGACGTAGTAGCTCGACTCGGTCTCCACGATGGGGCTGCGCGCGGCGTCGCCGTGCAGTCGCCTTCCCTGCGCGCCCGCTACCGCCGTCCAGTGGCGGGAGAAGTCATACGAGCCGAGCAGCCCCAGGCTGCTGTGCAGCAAGCCACTGCCGGCGTTGTTGATGGCATAAAAGGACTCTACCGATTTCGCGCTGGCCCAGGTCGTTTGCGCAAACGCGCCGAGGAACACGCCGCCGCTGCCAACCAGGCCCACGTTCAGGCGCAGGTCCGCCTGCCCGCCGCGGTCCGAGTCAGTGTGCTGGCGCACGCGCGCAAGCAGGCTAAGTGGCGCCGGTCCGATCTTGAAATCCCATTCGACGTGCGCTCCAACCGACACGCCGGGATCAACGTCCGCAAGACCCAGGCTCCCGAGCAGGTCCGACTCGCTCGTCTTGCGCCCCTCCTCGTAGGCCAGTTGCACGCCGGCGTCCACGCCCGGCGTGAGCGCCCAGCGCGCCCCGCCCTCCAGCACGCCTTGCGTCGTGCGCGTGAACCAGGGCTTGCCGAAATACCGCAGCACCGGAATGAGATCCGTCACCTGCGATTTGGACCCGTCATAGGCCGGCCGCGAGCGCACCGCAGCGCCGATGAGCGTGTAATCCTCCGGCGCGATCTGCGCGAGCGCGGCGAGCGGCGCCATCAGCAAGAGCCAGCCAATGCCTGTCGACTTCGGGGAAATCCTCATTCCTCCTCGCTTTCTAGGTTCTTCGCGGCTTGCGCTTGAGCCCCTGGCTCTCGGCGAAAGTCTCCAGGGATTCCACCCGTTCCAGGACTTCGTCGATCCTGCTGAGCCGGGCATCGTGTTTGAGCTGCTCCCGATGGGGGCGGGCGGGATTGCCCGAGACGACGATGCCCGCGGGCAAGGACTTGGTGACCAGCGCAAGGGACATCACCGTGGTGCCCGCGCCGATCGTCAAGTGATCCAGAATACCACCGCGGGCGGCGATGACCACCCGATCCTCCAGCACCGTGCTCCCCGCCATGCCGGACTGGGCGACGATCAGCACGTCCTCGCCCACCTGGCAGCCGTGGGCGATCTGCACCAGGTTGTCGATCTTCGTGCCGCGTCCGATGCGCGTGCTGCCCATGGCCGCCCGGTCGACGCACGATCCCGCGCCGATCTCCACGTCGTCGCCGATCACGACGTTGCCCACCTGCGGAATCTTCACGTGGGTCGCGCCATCCCGGGTGAAGCCGTAGCCGTCCGCGCCGATGGAGACGTTGTTGTGCAGGATCACCCGCGACCCTAGCACGCACCCCTCGCGCACCACGCAGCCAGGGTAGATCAGGCACTCCTCGCCGATGCGCGCTCGGGCCAGCACGGAGGCGTTGGGATAGATCACGGTGCGCGGCCCGATCTCCACGTCCGGTCCCACGTAGGCGCCAGACATCACCGTTGCCATTGGAGAGACCCGCGCCGCGGAGTCCACGTGCGCGCCCGGATGCACCCCCGGCTGATGCCGCTCGGCCTTCAACAGGAATTGCAGTGCGCGCGCGAACGCCAGGTAGGGCTTGGGCATCCGCAGCAGCACCGATCCGCTGGGCGGGCGTTGCGCCTTGGCATCCACGATCACCGCCCCGGCCCGGGTGGCCGCCAGGTGCGCCGCGTACCTGGGGCTGCCCAGGAACGTCAGGTCGCCCTGCGTCGCCGTGTCCAGCGGCGCCACGCCGGTGATGACCGCGCTGCCGTCACCTTCCACGGTGGCGCCCAAGTGCCGCGCGAGGGTCGTGACGGGGGTGGGGGTGATGGCGCTCATGAGGTTGTATGCTACCCGGCCCCGGCGCCCTGTTCCCGGGCCATGTGTGCGGCAGCGTACAACCGGCGTCTGGCTGAATCTAAGAAGTGAGCTTCGCGCTTGCCTAGCGCATCGGCGCAATGCCGCTGAAGCGGGATCAGGCGCCGAAGGCGTCTGCGTACATGGCCTTCACCACCCCATAGCATTCACATGAGGCGGCTTGGAGGCCCTTTACGTTCAGTATGCGCATATCGCCGCGGCTGTAAGTGATCAGTTTCTTCCTGGCGAGGCTGCCAGCCGCGTGAGTCACGCCTACCCGGCGCACCCCGATCATCGACGACAGGAACTGGTGCGTCATCTGGAAGCTTTCCGAACCCACGCGATCGCGGGTGACGAGCAGCCAGCGCGCAAGTCGCTTCTCCGTATTGTGAAACCGGTTGCAGACGGCGGTCTGCGCGATCTGGCCCATCAGCGCGTGCGTGAAGCGCAGCACTCCGCGGTGCAACGAGGGGCTCGCGCCGAATTCCCTTTGCAGGCTCGCGGCCGTCATCCGCATCGCCGAACCGGCACCTTGCACCACGGCCCGATGCTGCGAGACCCTGATGCCGACGGCCGCGGAGGATCCCACCAGGCCTTCGCCGCCGACCATCCCGACCTCGGCTGCCTTATGCGGCGCCACCACGGTGAGCAGCGAGACGACGCCGTCATGCGGAAAATAGCAGTGCCGTATCAGGGCGCCGGGTTCGTACAGCACTGCCCCAAGTTTCAGCGAAACGGGTTCCAGGTGCGGAGTCATGCGCTCGAGCTCCCTGCGCGGCAAGTTGGCAAGAAGCTGGTTTCCACTACTGACTCGCGCTTTGACCTTCATGACTCCCCGGTTCGGCATCCCCGCTAAGCAGGGAGCACGCGAAGTATAAGGACTTCAGGAAAAACAGACGCTTATGTCCGGCAGCGCACGAAGCGGGGACGCAACTGGCATGCCGCATCGTGAAGCGTAGAGGTTCGCTGGCGCACTGGGGTGGCCGCGCTAGAATCGGGCGCGACGCCATTCCGGCGCAAGCAAAGGAGCAGAGATGGAGCCAACCCGTGCGCTTACGGTGGTCTTCACCGATGGCAGCAAGGTGTCATTCGGCTTTCCCAACCAGGCCGCTAACGCTTCCCATAGGCAGATACGGCTGGAGCAGTTCCTTAAAAGCCCTTACCTCCTGGTGGTTGCCGATGGCGTGCTGACCGCATTCCCGGTGGCCAACATCAAGGCGATCCAGTTTCCCGTCGACGGCGAGATCATGAAGGATGTGGCGTTGCCGGAGCACGTGATTCGCGACGCCACGGTCACGCGCGGCGAACTGTAGATCACAACTGCGCGCGCCAGTCTTCTTCGGCGGTATCTTGCTGTTCGCCGGTCTCGCCGCGGCGCAGGCCCCGCACACCCATCAGCACTCCTTCAGCGACGCCGAAAAGTGGTCGCACGTATTCGACGACCCTGAGCGCGATGCATGGCAGAAGCCGCATCAGGTCATCCACGCGCTCGCGCTCAAGCCCGATGCCCGCGTCGCCGATCTCGGCGCCGGCACCGGGTACTTCTCGGCGCGCCTCGCCAACATGTTGCCGAAAGGGCGGGTCTACGCGGTCGATATCGAGCCCGACATGGTCCGCTACCTCGAGGCGCGCGCGAAACGGGAAGATCTGCGCAACCTCGTCGCGGTCGCAGGCGCGCCGGGTGATCCCCTACTGCCGGAGAAAGTCGACCTGATCCTGCTGGTCGACGTCTATCACCACATCGAGGACCGCGCGCGCTATTTCAGCAGGTTGCGTGCAGCGCTGCGTCCGGGCGGGCGCATCGCGGTCGTCGATTTCCGGCTCGACTCGCCGCAGGGTCCGCCGCCCTCGGCACGCATAGCGCCGGAGACCGTCAAGACCGAGATGCGGGCCGCGGGCTACACGCTGTCCGCCGAGCATTCCTTCCTTCCGTACCAGTATTTCCTCGTCTTCCGGCCCGCCGCCTAGCCCCCGTGCGCTCCGAAGCGGAATCCGGCTACGCCTGGCTGAGGCTCGCTGCCTCGCTCGCGCTGATGACCGTCGGCGGCGCGGGCATGTATGCCGTGACCGTGGCGCTGCCGCCGGTGCAGGCGGAGTTCGGCGTGGGACGCTCGGACGCGTCCCTCCCCTACACGCTCACCATGATCGGCTTCGGCCTCGGCGGCATCCTCATGGGCAGGCTTGCCGACCGGTTCGGCGTCATCGTCCCGGTCCTCATCGGTACCTGCTGCATGGGACTGGGCTTCATCGCCGCGGGATTCGCCGGCAGCCTGTGGCAGTTCGCGCTGGCGCAGGGCGTGCTGATCGGCTTTCTCGGCTGCTCGGCGACATTCGCGCCGCTGGTCGCCGACACCTCGCTCTGGTTCAACCGCCGCCGCGGCATCGCGGTGGCGATCTGCGCAAGCGGCAACTACCTCGGCGGCGCACTCTGGCCGCCAGTGGTGCAGTATTTCTTCGACACCGCCGGCTGGCGCCAGACCTACATCGGCGTAGGCATCTTCTGCATCGCGGCCATGCTGCCGCTGTCTCTGGTGCTGCGCCGCCACCCGCCGGCGCTTGCGCCTGCCGCGCCGGGGGCTGCCGCGTCGGGCGTGCCGCGCGACCTCGGCCTGCCGCCCGGCGCTGCTGCTCGGCTTGCTGTGCACCGCCGGAGTCGCCTGCTGCGTGGCCATGTCCATGCCCCAGGTGCACATCGTCGCCCTGTGCAGCGACCTGGGCTTCGCGGCCGCACGCGGCGCCGAGATGCTGTCGCTGATGCTCGGCTTCGGCATCGTCAGCCGCCTGGCCTCGGGCTGGATCTGCGACCGCATCGGCGGGCTGCGCACCCTGCTGCTCGGCTCGACGCTGCAAGGGCGTGGCGCTGGCGCTGTTCCTGCCCGCCGAGGGCCTCACGTCGCTGTACGTCGCCTCGGCCATGTTCGGCTTGTTCCAGGGCGGCATCGTGCCCTCCTACGCGATCATCGTGCGCGAGTATTTCCATCCGAAGGTCGCGGGGACGACGGTCAGCATCGTGCTGACCTCGACCCTGTTCGGCATGGCCTTGGGCGGCTGGATGTCGGGCGTCATCTTCGATCTCACCGGCTCCTACCGTGCGGCGTTCCTCAACGGCATTGCCTGGAACCTGCTCAACATGGCGATCGCCGGGGCGCTGCTGCTGCGTGCCCGAAAGCGGCTATATTCGCACATCGTTTAAACGGAGAAGCGCATGGACAAGCGAGGCCACAAGGAACGGTTCGACCAGGGATTGAAGACGCGGCGCGAGGTGCTGGGCGCCGAGTACGTGGACAAGGCGATGGCCGCGGCCGACGATTTCAACAAGCCGTTCGTCGACCTGCTCAACACCTACTGCTGGAACGACATCTGGAACCGGCCGGGCCTCGATCGCAAGACGCGCTCGATGCTTAACCTCGCCATGCTCTCGGCGCTCGGCAAGGAGCATGAGCTGAAGCTGCACATCAACGGCGCGCTCAACAACGGCCTCACCAAGGAGCAGATCCGCGAGGTGTTCCTGCAGGTGGCGATCTACTGCGGCGTGCCCGCGGCGGTGGTGAGCTTCCGCTGCGCCAAGGAAGTGTTCAAGGAGCGCGGCGTCTGATGGTCGTCGGCTTCATCGGCCTGGGCCGCATGGGCGAGCTCATGTCGGCGAACCTGCAACGCGCCGGCTTCCGGCTGCGACCTGGGACAAGGCGAAGAAGGGCAACTGCGCATCGGCGCGCGATGCCGCCACTGGCGCCGATGTGCTGATCACCATGGTGCCCGACGGCAAGGCTGTCGAGCACGCGGTGCCTCGCGGCCCTGCCCGGCCTGCGCCGCGGCGCCGTGGTGGTCGACATGAGCTCCTCGGACCCGGCCACCACCCGCCGGCTGGCGCGGAAGCTGGCCACGAAGGGTATCGCCATGGTCGACGCCCCCGTCTCCGGCGCCGTGGCCAAGGCGCGCGACGGCACGCTGGCGATCATGGTCGGCGGCACGAAGCAGGACATCGCCAGGGTCAGGCCGGTGCTGTCGAGGATGGGCACGGAGATCTTTGCCTGCGGCGGCATCGGCGCCGGCCATGCCACCAAGGCGCTGAACAACTACCTGGGCGCCGCCGGCACCATCGCCGGATTCGAGGCCCTGCTGATCGGCAAGGCCTTCGGCCTCGATCCGAAGACGCTGGTGGACGTGATCAACGCCTCCACCGGGAAGAACAGCACGACCGAGCGCAAGATCCCCCAGCAGATCTTCACCAGCGCGTTCGCCTCCGGCTTCAAGCTCGGCGCTGATGTCGAAGGACGTCGGCATCGCGGCGCAGCTGTCGGAGGACACCCGGGTGCCCGCGCCCTACCTGAAGCAGACGCGCAAGCACTGGCGCGACGCCGAGCGCGCGTTGCCCGCAGGGGCCGACCACACCGAAATGTACAAGTACCTGCAGTCCCTCGGCCGGCGCCAACCCGCCCGCTGCGCCTAAAACAGGTCGTTGAGGGCAACACCGACGCCGACGGTGGTCTGCCGCCAGTTGTAGTCGATGAGGCTCTCGCCGTAGCCGGAGAACACCTGCACGTAGCCCTTCAGGGGTCCAAGCCAGCGGGGGCCGGTCCAGTTGGCCTGCATCGCCCCCTTGCCGCCGCGCAGCATGAGGTTGACGCTGTGCTTGTGCCACTTGTACAGCATCGTCAGGTCGCCATGGCCCAGGTAGGTCGTGATATCCGGATTGTCGTCCTTGGTCGGATCTTCCTTGAGCCGCGTCCATGGCCGCAGCATCAGCGCAAAGGCGCCGCGCTCGAAGCCGAACTGGCCGATGATGCGGTTCCAGCTGCGCGACAGCGGCTCGGCGCGGCCGTTCGACTGGTGGGTGACGGACACCCCGGCCAGGCGCCAGCGCAGGCCGAAGATCTCCGTGCGCGGGTCGAACATGACGAGCGCCTCGGGGCTGTAGTTGGTCTCCCGGAACGGCCGCGACGCCTCCGAGTTGTAGACCTGCCACTGGCTCTGCTGCGTGTAGCCGATCCAGACGCCCAGGCGCCGGTCGAACGCGCTGGCCACTCGCGCCTTGAAGCTCAACTGGAACTTCGCCTCGATGTCCTCGATCGTCTGCCCGGACGTGCCGGGGCTGGCGGTCCCTGCGAACGGCGCGGAGTTGACCCGATCCGTCTGGCGCACGGCCAGGAGGTAATTCGGCTGGTAGAGGCTGAGGTCGATCCTCGCGCTGTCCGGATCCAGGGCCCAGGCTTCGCCGAGCAGCGACGACTCGGCCGGAAGCTTCCCCGGCGACACCAGCGGGGCATCGCCTGGCGCGGCCGGCCGGTTGGCGGAGGCCTTGTCGTAGCACGCCAGGCGTTCCGCATCCCCGGGGATATCGGCGCAGCTGGCAAACGCCCCTTGCTCGAGCTGGGCAAGCGCCGGAGCGGCACAGATCAGCAGAATTCCGGCAAGAAGCGATGGCCTGCCGGTCACGCCGCGTGGCGCTCGGAGGACCGGAACAGCGTGTCCATTTCGCGTCTCAGCCTGACCGCGGTGACGTTCTCGTCGATGGCCACATCCGACCAGCGCAGCGCCTGGCCCGCGGCGACCGGTTTCAGCAGCTTCCAGCCGTGCGCCAGGCCGAGCGGCAGGCAGCCCTGCGCGAGCGAATCCTGCGCCGGCATCAGCTTGCCGACCACCGTGTAGCCGCCCTCGCCGTCCAGCAGCTCGCCGGCCTTGAGCGCGCGCTTTGCGGTCGCGACCGCATCGGCGCGGAATCCGGTGGCGCAGCCCGTCGGCTCGCCGCGCAGGCCCGACGGAGGCCACGGAGATTCCGACCTCCAGCCCGATCAGGTGCCAGCGCTTGTACAGGCAGGCGTAGCGGCCGCTGTCGTCGGTCTTCACGCCGTACTCCGCGAAGCAGCGGCGGATGTACTCGCTCTCGCCCTCGAAGGCCACCCACACGCCGAAGCGGATGTCGTACTCGATCGGCGTGCCGTCCGGCTGCAGCGAGGACACCACTTCCACCTGCCCCTTGTGGTGCAGCACGCCGCCTTCCGCGCGCGGCCGCATCAGGTTCGGGATCTGGTCTACGCTGCCCGCCGGATAGGTGAGGCCGCCCGGCGCGGGCGTGAGGCCGGTGGCGTTGCACACCGCGCTCGTCTCGATGGCGGGCTTGGAGCCGTCGAGGAAGGAATTGAACATCTTCGGATTGAGGCCGCCGAGCCTCGCCTGCTCGGGCGTGAGGCCGTAGTAGCCCCAGACGGTCTCGGGCGTGGACTGCGCGAAGTGCGGCAGCCACTTGTGGCCGCGGCCCGCGGCCACCACCGGAAAACCCGCGGCGCGCGCCCAGTCCACCAGGTCGCAGATCAGCGCCGGCTGGTCGCCGTAGGCGAGGCTGTACACCACGCCCGCCTCGCGCCGCCTTCTGCGCCAGCATCGGCCCGCAGAAGCAATCGGCTTCCACCGTCACCATGACCACGTGCTTGCCGTGGCGGAAGGCGTCCAGCGCGTGGTCCACGGCGGCCACCGGATTGCCGGTGGCCTCGATGATGATCTCGATCTCCGGATGCGACACCAGCGCGCGCCAGTCTTCGCCGATGTGCGTGCGCCGCTCCTTCAGCGCGGCGTCGAGCGAGGCGGCGCCGTACTGGGCCGCGGTCCAGCCGGTGCGATCCAGGTTCGCCTTCGCGTTCGCGGGATTCAGGTCGGCGATGCCGACCAGGTGCACGCCGGGCGTGCGCGGCACCTGCGCGATGTACATCGCCGCGAACTTGCCCGCGCCGATGACGCCGATGCGCAGCGGCTTGCCCTGCGCCTCGCGCTCGCTGCAGCTTGGCGTAGAGGTTCATGCGGCTTTCAGGTTGCCCTGCAGCTCTTCCGCCGGAGTGCCGTCCTTCCAGGGCAGCGGCACGTCGTAGTGCTTGAGCAGGCAGTCGTCGGGCAGGCACTGGATCGGCGTGAAGTCGCGGTGCGCGATGTAGCCCGGGCCGCTTGAAGCGCCGGATGTGGTTCGACACCGCGCACAGCGACAGGTACACGCTCACGCGGTTCCACGGCGAGAGGTTCGAGGTCGAGGCGTGCACCAGGCAGCCGTGGAACAGGATCATCGAGCCCGCCGGGCCCTTGGGCGCGACGATGCCGCCGTGCTCGACCAGCTTGCCGATGGTTTCATGGTTGATCGTCCACAGCGGGTAGCTGGTCGTGCTCGTGTCGTGCTCGGCCTCCAGCACGCCCTGCTTGTGGCTGCCCGGGATGAACATCAGCGGGCCGTTGAACTCGTTCACCTCGTCGAGGAAGATCGCCACGTTCATGGCGCGCGCCTCGGGCATCTGGTCGTCGTTCATCCAGGTGCCGTAGTCCTGGTGCCACTGCCAGACGTCGCCGTCGAAGGCCTGCTTGCCGTTGATCTTGAACTGGTGCATGTACACGTCCTCGCCGAACAGCGCCTTGATCGGCTCGACCATGCGCGGATGGCGCGCCAGCTTGGCGAAGGGATAGCTGTACAGGTGCGCGGCGAAATTGGTGCGCACCACGTCGCCGGTCTTCTCGCGCACGTTCTCCGGGCGGCGCTGCGCGTACAGGGCCGGGACCTCGTCGGTCAGGACCTTGATCTCCTCCCGCGTGAACAGGCGCGGGAAGAACAGGTAGCCTTCCCGGTCGAACTGCTCGAGCTGCTCGCTGGATAGTTTCATTCGGTCGTCCTCTGTCATTTGCAGGCCGGCAGCCCGTGCTCCCTGCGCGCGGCCTGCACCTTGATCACCCCTTCCAGGGCGTCGGCGCGCACCTTGTCCACGCTGCCGCCGCTCTGCTGCGCGATCTTCGGGTAGAGGGAAGCCGTCAGCGCCTTGTCGCCGGACTCTTCCGCGGCGATGCCCTGGATGAGCAGCGCGAAAGCGCGCTCGTTCGGGTCCTGCGTCGCGGCCAGCGTATCTCGCCGCCGACGCGATGGCGTCCTGGTGCCTGCATTGCGCCAGCAGCAGCGCGCTCGCGTAGTTCCGGTCGCCGATGCGCTTTCTCAACTCCGCCAGCTTGGGATCGCCGGCGGCCGGCTTGGCGGCCTTCTCCTTGGCCGCGCTGTCGGCCATGGAGCCCGCAACGGCGCCGGTCGCGGCGCCGGAGGCAGCGCCGATGGCGGCGCCCCGCGCCGCACCCTGGGCCACGTTGCCGCCCCAAAGCAGGCTGCCGACCGCTCCGGCCACGGCGCCGCCCACCGCGCCGAGGGTCGCTCCCTGGCCCGCCCCTTTGCTCGCGTGCGAACCGGAGCGCAGCCGCCCGCAAGCGACCGCAACCATCGCACCAATGATCGTAGGAGCCTCATTCAAATAGTATAGCGCCAATGAAAGCCGATTCCGTCCGCACCATCTTCTACGCGCTGGGCGCGAACCTGGCGATCGCCGCCGCCAAGACCGGCGCGGCGATCTTCACCGGCTCGAGCTCGATGCTGGCCGAGGCGATCCACTCGTACGCCGACAGCGGCAACCAGGTGCTGCTGCTGTGGGGCCTGAAGCAGGCGAAGCGCCCGCCCTCGCCGGACTACCCGCTGGGCTGGGGCAAGGCGGTGTTCTTCTGGTCGTTCATCGTCGCCCTGGTGCTGTTCTCGCTCGGCGGCCTGTTCTCGCTCTACGAGGGCTGGCACAAGCTGCACGAGCACCGAGCCGCTCAGCTACCGCTGGGTGGCGGTCGGCATCCTGCGTCTTCGGCATGATCGCCGAGACCGTCTCGCTGCGCGCCTGCCTGCACGAAGTGAACAAGGTGCGCGGCGGCCGCAGCCTGTGGCGCTGGTTCCGCGAGAGCCGCCAGAGCGAGCTGGTGGTGATCCTCGGCGAGGACCTCGCCGCGCTGCTCGGCCTGGCGCTCGCGCTGGTCGCGGTCCTGCTGACCATGCTCACCGGCAATCCGGCATGGGACGCGCTCGGCTCGATGGCGATCGGCGTGGTGCTGATCGTCGTCGCCATCGTCGTCGGCATCGAGATCAAGGCGCTGCTCATCGGCCAGAGCGCCGAGCCCGAGACCGAGGCGCGCGCTGCGCGAGTTCCTGCTGCAGCAGGACGGCGTTGCGGAAATCTACCGCCTGATCACGCTGCAGCTCGGCACGTCGCTCATGGTCGCGGTCAAGGCGAGGATCAAGGCGAACAGCGCGGCGGAGCTGGTCGCCTCGATCAACCGCGTCGAAGCCGCGCTGCGCGCCGAGTTCCCGGAGATCCAGTGGCTGTTCTTCGAGCCCGACGTCGCCGACTAGAAAATAGGGTCTGTCCCTATTTTTTGCCTTTTTCGACGATCTGGAAGAACACTTCGTCGGACTTGATCATGCCCAGCTCGTAGCGCGCCCGCTCTTCGAGCGCATCCAGGCCCTGCTTCAGGTCGCGCACCTCGGCGTCCAGCGCCTGGTTGCGCACCTGCAGCTGCTCGTTCTTCGCGCGCTGCGCGTCCAGCTGCCGGTCCACCTCCCACACGCGCAGCCAGCCGCCCTTGCCCAGCCACAGCGGGTACTGGACGAGGAGGATGAGCGCGCCAAGGATGCCGGCCAGGGTTCGCACGTCAGCGCAGGCGCGCGTAGACCTCGCGGCCCGGATAGCTCACCGAGTCGCCGAGGTCCTCCTCGATGCGCAGCAGCTGGTTGTACTTCGCGACGCGGTCCGAGCGCGACAGCGACCCGGTCTTGATCTGCAGCGCGTTGGTGCCCACCGCGATGTCGGCGATGGTGGTGTCCTCGGTCTCGCCCGAGCGGTGCGAGATCACCGCGCCGTAGCCCGAGCGCTTGGCGAGCTCGATGGCGGCGAAGGTCTCCGTCAGCGTGCCGATCTGGTTGACCTTGACCAGGATCGCGTTGGCCACGCCCTGGCGCACGCCTTCGCGCAGCAGGCGCGTGTTGGTGACGAACACGTCGTCGCCCACCAGCTGCAGCTTCTTGCCCAGCCGCGCGGTCAGCAGCTTCCAGCCTTCCCAGTCGTCCTCCGCCATGCCGTCCTCGATCGAGACGATCGGATAGCGGTCGGCCAGCGTCGCGAGGTAGTCCGCGAACCCGGCCGCGTTCAGCTTGAGCCCTTCGGCCTCGAGCAGGTAGTGGCCGTCCTTGTGGAATTCGGAGGCCGCGCAGTCGAGCGCGAGCACCACGTCCTGTCCCGGCCGTATAGCCCGCCTTGTCGATCGCCTGCAGCAGCAGCTCGATGGCGGCGGCATGGTTGGGCAGGTTGGGCGCGAAGCCGCCTTCGTCGCCCACCGAGGTGGACATGCCCTTGCCGTCGATCAGCTTCTTCAGCGCCTGGAACACCTCCGCGCCGCAGCGCAGCGCCTCGCGGAAGGACTGCGCGCCGAGCGGCACGATCATGATTTCCTGCATGTCCAGGCTGTTGTTGGCGTGCGCGCCGCCGTTGATCACGTTCATCATCGGCACCGGCATCTGCATCGGCCCCGAGCCGCCGAAATAGCGGTACAGCGGCAGCCCGGCTTCCTCGGCGGCGCCCTTGGCCACCGCCATCGACACCGCCAGCAGGGCGTTGGCGCCCAGGCGCGACTTGTTCTCGGTGCCGTCCAGCTCGATCAGCGTCTTGTCGATGAACGCCTGCTCCGAGGCGTCCAGCCCGACGATGGCCTCGGAGATCTCGGTGTTGACGTGCTCCACCGCCTGCAGCACGCCCTTGCCGCCGTAGCGCTTGGCGTCGCCGTCGCGCAGCTCGATCGCCTCGCGGCTGCCGGTGGAGGCGCCCGAGGGCACCGCGGCGCGGCCCATCGAGCCCGATTCGAGCAGCACGTCGGCCTCGATGGTGGGATTGCCGCGCGAGTCGAGGATCTCGCGCGCGACGACGTCGACGATGGAGCTCATGGGAGTCTGCTGCCTGGTCTAGTGTTTGACTTGGTTTTCCGCGAAGCCCGATCTTCTTCACCAGCCGGTCGAGATCCGCGCAGCGTTTCGAGCAGTTGCTGCATCAGCGCCGAGCGGCCAGGCGTTCGGGCCGTCGGACAGCGCCTTCTCCGGGTTCGGGTGCGTTTCCATGAACAGGCCCGACATGCCCGCTCGCCACCGCGGCGCGCGCCAGCACCGGGATGAACTCGCGCTGCCCGCCCGAGGAGGTGCCCTGCCCGCCCGGCAGCTGCACCGAGTGCGTGGCGTCGAACACCACCGGGCAGCCGGTGGCGCGCATGATGGCGAGGGACGCGCATGTCGGAGACCAGGTTGCTGTAGCCGAAGGAGAAGCCGCGCTCGCACACCAGGATGTTGTCCTGGCCGCTCGCCTCGCGCGCCTTGTCCACCACGTTCTTCATCTCCCGCGGCGAGAGGAACTGGCCCTTCTTGATGTTCACCGGCTTGCCCGCCGCGGCGCGCTGCCTGGATGAAGTCGGTCTGGCGGCACAGGAACGCCGGCGTCTGCAGCACGTCCACCACCGCCGCCACCGGCTTCACCTCGTCCTTGTCGTGCACGTCGGTCAGCACCGGCACGCCGATCTGGCGCTTCACCTCGGCCAGGATGCGCAGGCCCTCGTCCATGCCCGGGCCGCGGAAGGACTTGCCCGAGCTGCGGTTGGCCTTGTCGTAGGAGGACTTGAAGATGAAGGGCATGCCGAGGCGCGCGCAGATCTCCTTCAGCGGCCGGCGGTGTCGACCTGCAGCTCGCGCGATCTCGACGACGCAGGGCCCGGCGATCAGGAACAGCGGCCTGTCCAGGCCGACTTCGAACCCGCACAGCTTCACGCCGCGACCACCGACAGCGCGCCGCCGGGCCGCGCGCGGCACCTTGGCGCGCCGCTCCAGCGCCGCCTGCACGAACGCCTTGAACAGCGGGTGCCCGGCGCGCGGCGTGGAGGTGAATTCCGGGTGGAACTGCACGCCGACGAAGAACGGATGCGCGGGCAGCTCCATCATCTCGGGCAGCTGCTCGCTCGGCGTGCGCGCCGAGACCTTGTAGCCCTTGGCCTCGAGCTGCGGCACGTAGATGTTGTTCACTTCGTAGCGGTGGCGGTGGCGCTCGTTCACCTCCGCGCCGTAGATGCGGGCGGCCAGCGTGCCGGGCTCCACCGGGCATTTCTGCGCGCCCAGGCGCATGGTGCCGCCCAGGTCGGAGGCCTCGCTGCGCCGCTCGATGCGCCCGGTGCGGTCCAGCCACTCGGTGATCAGCGCCACCACCGGGTGCGGCGTGTCGGGATCGAACTCGGTGCTGTTGGCGCCCGCGAGGCCGCAGACGTTGCGCGCGAACTCGATGGTCGCGAGCTGCATGCCGAGGCAGATGCCCAGGTACGGCACGCCGTTCTCGCGCGCGTAGCGGATCGCCGCGATCTTGCCCTCGGTGCCGCGCTTGCCGAAGCCGCCCGGCACCAGGATCGCGTCCATCTTCTCCAGCATCGCCGTGCCGCTGCGCTCGACTTCCTCGGAATCCACGTAGTGGATCTTCACGCGGCTGCGCGTGTGGATGCCGGCGTGGATCAGCGCCTCGTTCAGCGACTTGTAGGAGTCCTGCAGGTCCACGTACTTGCCGACGAAGGCGATGTCGGCTTCGTGCTCCGGGTGCTCGAGCGCATCCACCAGCTTGCTCCACGCCGACAGGTCGGCCGCGCGCGCCAGGATCTGCAGCTTGTGGCAGACGATCTCGTCGAGCATCTGGTCGTGCAGCATCATCGGGATCTTGTAGATCGAGTCCACGTCCCAGGCCGAGATCACGGCCTCCTTCTGCACGTTGCAGAACAGCGCGATCTTGCGCCGCTCGTCGTCGGGCAGCGGCCGGTCGGTGCGGCACAGCAGCACGTCGGCCTGGATGCCGATCTCGCGCAGCTCCTTCACCGAGTGCTGGGTGGGCTTGGTCTTGATCTCGCCGGCGCTGGCGATGTAGGGCACCAGCGTCAGGTGGATGTAGCAGACGTTGTCGCGGCCGAGATCGAGGCCCATCTGGCGGATCGCCTCGAGGAACGGCAGCGACTCGATGTCGCCGACCGTGCCGCCGATCTCGACGATCGCCACCTCGGCGTCGCCCGCGCCCCGCTTGATGAAGGCCTTGATCTCGTCGGTGATGTGCGGGATCACCTGCACCGTGCCGCCGAGGTAGTCGCCGCGGCGCTCCTTCTTGATCACCGACTCGTAGATCTGGCCGGTGGTGAAGTTGTTGGCGCGGCGCATCTTCGAGCTCTGGAAGCGCTCGTAGTGGCCCAGGTCGAGGTCGGTCTCGGCGCCGTCCTCGGTGACGAACACTTCGCCGTGCTGGAACGGGCTCATCGTGCCCGGATCGACGTTGATGTACGGGTCCAGCTTGATGTTGGTGACGCGGATGCCGCGCGATTCGAGGATCGCGGCGAGGGAGGCGGCGGCGATGCCTTTCCCCAGAGAGGAAACTACACCACCGGTTACAAAAACATACTTAGTCATTTACCCACGGCGTGTAGGGATGGAGGAGTCTACAGCAAGTCCCCCGCCCCTACAAATCCGCGAGCTCGCGCCGGTCCCTGAATTGCTCCAGCGCCTCGGGATTGGCGAGCGCCTCGACGTTCTTCACCTGCCGGCCGTGCACGACGTCGCGCACCGCCAGCTCGACGATCTTGCCGCTCTTGGTGCGCGGGATGTCGGCGACCTGCACGATCTTGGCCGGCACGTGGCGCGGCGTGGTGTTGTCGCGGATGCGCTTCTTGATGCGGTTGGCGAGCTCTTCGTCCAGCCGCAGCCCGTCCTGCAGCTTGACGAACAGCACCACGCGCACGTCGTCGGGCTTCTGCGGCGGCCAGTCCTGGCCGATGACGAGCGACTCGACCACCTCCTCCAGCTGCTCGACCTGGCGGTAGATCTCGGCGGTGCCGATGCGCACCCCGCCCGGGTTGAGCACCGCGTCCGAGCGCCCGTAGATGACGATGCCGCCGTGCTCGGTGATCTCGCACCAGTCGCCGTGGCGCCAGACGTTCGGGATACTTCTCGAAGTAGGCGGCGCGGTACCTGCGCGCCGTCCGGGTCGTTCCAGAAGCCGACCGGCATGGACGGGAACGGCCGCGTGCAGACCAGCTCGCCCTTTTCGCCCTGCAGCGGCCGGCCCTGCTCGTCGAACACCTCGATCGCCAGCCCCAGGCCCTTGCACTGGATCTCGCCGCGCCACACCGGCAGCATCGGATTGCCCAGCACGAAGCAGCACACGATGTCGGTGCCGCCCGAGATGGAGGAAAGGCACAGATCGTCCTTGATGTTCGCGTAGACGTAGTCGAAGCCCTCGGCCACCAGCGGCGAGCCGGTGGAGAGCAGCATGCGCAGCGGCTCCAGGCGGTGGCTGTCTCTTCGGCCTGAGGTTGATCTTGGCGATGGCGTCGATGAACTTGGCCGACGTGCCGAAATGCGTCATGCCCTCGGCGTCCGCCATGTCGAACAGGACGCGGCCGCGGCCCACGAACGGCGAGCCGTCGTAGAGCAGCAGCGCGGCGCCGCTCGCCAGCCCGGACACCAGCCAGTTCCACATCATCCAGCCCAGCGTGGTGAAGTAGAACAGGCGATCGCCCGGCCTGCACGTCGCTGTGCAGGCGGTGCTCCTTCAGGTGCTGCAGCAGCGTGCCGCCGGTGCCGTGCACGATGCACTTCGGCACGCCCGGTGGTGCCGGAGGAGTACAGGATGTAGAGCGGGTGGTTGAACTCGACCCGCTCGAACGCGATCTCGCCGCGGTGCGAACGGCGCGAGGAAATCCTCCGACCACGCCGCACCGGCGTACGTGCAGGTACGGCAGCACCACGCTGCGCTCCACGCTGGGCAGCTTGCGCCAGGATCTCGGCGTTCTTCGCCGCGTGGTCGAACTCCTTGCCGCCGTACAGGTAGCCGTCGGCGCAGAACAGCACCTTCGGCTCGATCTGGCCGAAGCGGTCGAGCACGCCCTGCACGCCGAAGTCGGGCGAGCAGGACGACCAGATCGCGCCGAGGCTCGCGGTGGCGAGCATCGCCGCCACCGACTCGGGCAGGTTGGGCAGGTAGCCGGCGACGCGGTCGCCCTTCTTCACGCCCGCGGCGGCGAGCGCCTGCGCGAGGCGCGACACGAGGTCGTAGAGCTGGCGGCGCGAGAGCTGGCGCTTGACCTTGTCCTCGCCCCAGAAGCGAGATGGCGAGCGAGGCATCGCGCTCGCGCAGCAGGTTCTCGGCGAAATTGAGCTGTCGCCTCCGGGAAACCACTGCGCGCCCGGCATGCGCTCGGCGTTGATCAGGCGCCGCAGTCCCGGCTCGCCGCGCACCTCGCCGAACTTCCACACCAGTTCCCAGAAATCCTCGGCGTGCTCGACCGACCAGCGGTGCAGCTCCGCGTAGTCGCGCTTGCCCGCGAGGCGCATGAAGCGCGCCATGCCGGTGCGCGCCGCGCGCTCCGGGTCCGGCGTCCAGAGCGGCGTTCACTCCGCGGCCTCCGCCGCTCAGCCGGGCGCGGATCGCCTCGGGAATGCGCATCGGCTTCTGGCGGCTTCATGTCGATGAACACCACCACCGCCGCGCCGTCGGCGTAGACGGTGGCCGGATCGTCGCCCAGCGCGCAGCTCGTAGAACGTCGGCACGCTCGCGCCGCCCGGCGGCCGACGAAGAGCTGCACTTCGACCGTGCCCGGATAGGTGATCGCGCGCTTGAAGTTGCAGGTCGCGTTCGCGATCACGATGCCGGTGGCCTGTCCAGGCGTCGTCCTCGGGCACCAGCGCGTCGAACCAGCTGATGCGCGCCTGCTCCATGTAGCGGAAGTAGACGGTGTTGTTGACGTGCCCCATCGCGTCCATGTCGCCCCAGCGGATCGGGATGCGCTCGACGTGCGCGAGCCGGCGGCTCTTCGCTCATGCGCCGGATAATTATAATTCGCCGCATGGCGCGCGAATCGATGCAGTACGACGTGCTGGTGGTCGGCGGCGGCCCCGCCGGCCTCGCCGCCGCGATCCGCCTCAAGCAGCTGCCGCCGGACACCTCGGTCTGCGTGATCGAGAAGGGCTCGGAGATCGGCGCGCACATCCTCTCCGGCGCGGTGATGGACCCGCGCGCGCATCGCCGAGCTGTTCCCGGACTGGAAGGCGAAGGGCGCGCCGCTCAACGTGCCGGTGAGCGAGGACCGGTTCCTCTTCCTCACCGCGACCGGCGCGCTCAGGACGCCCAACTGGATGCTGCCCGGCTGCTTCAAGAACCACGGCAACTACGTCGTCAGCCTGGGCAACGTCTGCCGCTGGCTCGGGCAGCAG
Organism: uncultured beta proteobacterium; assembly: GCA_963782655.1. GTDB lineage: Bacteria > Pseudomonadota > Gammaproteobacteria > Burkholderiales > SG8-39 > JAABQT01. The sequence continues at coordinate 289,498 of CAWALA010000011.1, forward strand.
GCCGAGGCGCTCGGCGTGGAGATCTTCGCCGGCTTCGCCGGCGCCGAAGTGCTCTACGACGACAAGGGCGCGGTGCGCGGCGTCGCCACCGGCGACATGGGCGTCAACCGCAAGGGCGAGAAGACCGACGCCTACCAGCCGGGCATGGAACTGCTCGGCGAAGTACACGTTCTTCGCCGAAGGCTGCCGCGGCCACCTCGGGCAGGCAGCTCGAGGCGAAGTTCAGGCTGCGCGAGGGCGTCGATCCCCAGGTCTACGGCATCGGCCTCAAGGAACTGTGGGAGGTGAAGCCGGAGCAGCACCGGCCGGGCCTGGTGGTGCACACCGCGGGCTGGCCGCTCGATTCCGGCACCTACGGCGGCTCGTTCCTCTACCACCTGGAGAACAACCAGGTGGCGGTCGGCTTCGTCGTCGGGCCTCGGCTACACCAATCCCTACCTCTCGCCCTACGAGGAGTTCCAGCGCTACAAGACGCATCCGGCCATCCGCGGTTTCCTCGAAGGCGGCAAGCGCGTCGCCTACGGCGCGCGCGCCATCACGGCGGGCGGCCTGCAGTCGCTGCCCAAGCTCGTGTTTCCCGGCGGCTGCCTGATCGGCGACGACGCGGGCTTCCTCAACGCCTCGCGCATCAAGGGCAGCCACAGCGCGATCAAGTCCGGGATGATGGCGGCCGAGGCGGCGCACGCGGCGCTCGCGGCCGGGCGCTCGGCGCGACGAGCTCGACGGCCTATCCCGAGGCCTTCCGGCGAGTCGTGGCTGTTCGACGAGCTCTACCGCGCGCGCAACTTCAAGCCCTGGATGTCGAAGGGCCTGTACACCGGCACGCCTGATGGTGGGCATCGACCAGGTCGTGTTCGGCGGCAAGGCGCCCTGGACGCTGCGCCACGCGCACGCCGACCACGAGACGCTGCGCAAGCGCACCGAGGCGGCGCCGATCGACTACCCGAAGCCGGACGGAAAGCTCACGTTCGACCGGCTCACCGTCGGTGTCCTTCTCCAACACCAACCACGGCGAGGACCAGCCGATCCACCTCACGCTGAAGGACGCGGGCGTGCCGGTGAGCGTGAACCTTGCCCTGTACGACGCGCCCGAGCAGCGCTACTGTCCGGCCGGCGTGTACGAGATCGTGCGCGACGGCGACGAGCCGCGGCTGCAGATCAACGCGCAGAACTGCGTGCACTGCAAGACCTGCGACATCAAGGACCCGACGCAGAACATCGTGTGGGTCGTGCCCGAGGGCGGCGGCGGGCCCAACTACCCCAACATGTGACCATGATTGCCAGGACTGCCGTGAACACCTTCGCCGAGTTCTACCCCTTCTACCTCACCGAGCATGCCAACCGCACCTGCCGGCGGCTGCACTTCGTCGGCACCTCGCTCGGGCTCGCGTTCGCGCTGCACGCCTTCTCCACGCTGAATTTCTGGTGGCTGCTGGCCGGCGCTCGTCTGCGGCTACGCCTTCGCCTGGGTCGGGCACTTCTTCTTCGAGAACAACCGCCCGGCCACCTTCACCCACCCGCTGTGGTCCTTCATGGGCGACTGGGTGATGTGGAAGGACATTCTCACCGGCAAGATCAGGTTCTAGGGCGCCGTGCACGCCGGCTTCTGGAGCTCCGAGCTCCCCTACGTCACCGTCATCGCGCTGGTGCTCAGCGCGCTGCTGCTGCGCGCGCGCCCGGCGGAGCGCTCGACCTACCTGAACACGCTGTGGCTGTTTCTGCTCGGCGTCCTCGGCGTCCTGGCCGCGATGGGCGCGGGCGCCCTCGGCTTCGACACCGCGGCGCGCGTCCTCGACATCTTCTTCCGCATCGTCTGGACGATCGCGCTGATCCGCATCGCGGGCTTCGCCCTGTTCCGCCTGGTGCTGCCCAAGCTCGGCAAGTCGCTGCCGCAGATCATCGAGGACCTGGCGATCATCGTCGTCTACACCGTCTACGGCCTGTCGCAGATGCGCGTGCTGGGCGTGGACCTCACCGGCATCATCGCCACCTCGGCGATCATCACCGCGGTCCTCGCCTTCGCCATGCAGGACACGCTGGGCAACGTGCTGGGCGGGCTGGCGATCCAGCTGGACAACTCGGTGCGCGTCGGCGACTGGATCCAGTTGGACAGCCTGAGCGGCCGCGTCACCGACATCCGCTGGCGCTCGACCACGCATCGAGACGCGCAACTGGGCGACCGTGGTGATCCCCAACAGCGCGCTGATGAAGAGCCGCTTCACCATCCTCGGCCGGCGCGAGGGCGCCCCGCTGCAGTGGCGGCGCGGCATCCGCTTCATGGTGGACCCGGCGGTGCCGCCGGCGCGCGTCATCGCGCTGGTGGAGGAGGAGATGCGCGAGATCATGATCGCCAACGTGGCGCGCGCGCCCACGCCGAACTGCGTGCTGGCCGGCTTCGAGCACGGCAACCTCGTCTACGAGCTGCGCTACTTCCTCACCTCGCTGCTGGAGGACGAAGTCACCGACTCCGCCGTGCGCGTGCACCTGTTCGCCTCGCTGCAGCGCGCCGGCATCCGCATCGCCGAGGAGCAGCGTACGGTGCACGCGGTGGCCAAGGACGAGGCGCACGCCGAAACCGTGCGCCAGCGCGAGCTGGCGCGGCGCCTGCAGATGCTGAAGTCCATCGACCTGCTCTCGCCGCTGTCGGACGAGGAGCGCACGTTCATCGCCGAGCGGCTGCAGTACGCGCCCTTCGCGCGCGGCGACATCATCACCAAGCAGGACAGCATCGCGCACTGGCTCTACATCATCGCCTTCGGCGAGGCGGAGGTGCGCTACGAGCAGCCCGGGCGCGCCGCCGCGCGTCATCGGCAGCGTGCGCGCGGGCCAGTTCTTCGGCGAGATGGGGCTGCTCACCGGCGAGGCGCGCAACGCGACGGTGGTCGCGCGCACCGACGTCGAGTGTTACCGGCTTGACCGCGCCTCGTTCCAGGGACTGCTGCTGGCGCGCCCCGAGATCGCCAACGAGGTGAGCCGCGTGATCGCCGCACGCAAGCCCGGGCTGGAGACCGCGCGCGCCGAGGCGGCGCTGGAGCTGGCGAACCCGCCCCCGCCGTCGCAGCCGGACCTGCTGGAGCGCATCCGGCGCTTCTTCGGCCTGCACCGGTAAAAAATGGGGTCTGTCCCTATTTTCTAGGCGGCGAGCATTGAGTCTTCGGGCACCGCCATCACGGCGCTGGCGCCCTTCACCACGGTGTCCCCCAGCGCCGGGGCCTGCACGAGGACCTGGTCGGCGTAGAAGCGCGCGGTCGCGATCTTCGCCGCGTAGAACGCCTTGTCGCCCGCGCCGAGATTTCTTCTCCGCCGCGAGCGCGGCGCGCGCCATCTGCCAGCCGCCGGCGACGATGCCCATCAGCTTGAGGAACGGCACCGCGCCGGCGAAGGCCGACATCACGTCCTTGCCGGCGTTGGCGACGATGTAGTCCACCGCTTCGCCCACGGCGGCTGCGCCAGCGGCGAGCGACGCGCGCATCGCCTTGATGTCCGCATTCGCGGACTTCGCCAGCTCGGCGTCGAACGCCTTCAGGTGCGCGAGCCAGGCCTTGGCCGTCGCCCCGCCCTCGCGCGCGATCTTGCGCCCGACCAGGTCGTTCGCCTGGATGCCGGTGGTGCCTTCGTAGATGGTGGTGATGCGCGCGTCGCGCAGGTGCTGCGCCGCGCCGGTTTCCTCGATGAAGCCCATGCCGCCGTGCACCTGCACGCCGAGCGAGGCCACCTCGATGCCGGTCTCGGTGCTCCAGCCCTTCACCACCGGGATCATCAGGTCGACGAAAGCCTGGTTCTGCTCGCGCACCTTCGCGTCCGGATGCCGCGCCGTCACATCCAGCGCCGCCGCCACGACATAGGCGAGCGCGCGCATCGCCTCGGTCTGCGACTTCATGAGCATGAGCATGCGGCGCACGTCCGGGTGCCGGATGATCGGCACGGTGCCGCCGCCCGCGAGGTCGCGCCCCTGCATGCGCTCCTTCGCGTAGGCGAGCGCGCGCTGGAAGGCACGCTCGGCGATCGCCACGCCCTCCAGCCCCACCGCGAAGCGCGCCGCGTTCATCATGATGAACATGTAGGCGAGGCCCTTGTTCTCCTCGCCCACCAGGTAGCCGACGGCGTCTCTCGAACACCATGACCGCGGTCGGGCTGCCGTGGATGCCGAGCTTGTGCTCGATCGAGGCGCAGTGCGACGCCGTTGCGCGCGCCGAGCGAGCCGTCCGCATTGACCAGGAACTTGGGCACGATGAACAGGGAGATCCCCTTCACGCCCTCGGGCGCATCGGGCGTGCGCGCCAGCACCAGGTGCACGATGTTGTCCGTGTAGTCGTGCTCGCCGAAGGTGATGAAGATCTTCTGCCCAGAGATGCGGTAGTGGTCGCCTTCGCGCACGGCACGCGTCTTCAGCAGCGCCAGGTCGGAGCCCGCCTGCGGCTCGGTGAGGTTCATGGTGCCGGTCCACTCGCCGCTCGCCATCTTCGGCAGGAAGGTCTTCTGCAGCGCCGGCGCGCCGCGCAGCTCGAGCGCGTGGATCGCGCCCTGCGTGAGCATCGGGCAGAGCGAGAAGCTCATGTTGGCGCTGCACCACATCTCCTCGACCGGCGTGGCGACCAGCCTGCGGCAGCCCCTGGCCGCCCCACTCCGGCGTCGATCGGCAGCGCGCCCCAGCCGCCTTCCACGTACTGCCGGTAGGCCTCCTTGAAGCCCTTGGGCGTGGTTACCGCGCCGTCCTTCCAGCGCGCGCCCTCCTCGTCGCCCGTGTGGTTGAGCGGATCGAGCACGCCGCCCGCGAACTTGGCCGCCTCCTCGAGGATCGCGTCCACCGTGTCCGGCGTCGCCTCCGCGCAGCCCGGCAGCTTCGCCACTTCGGCAAGCCCGGCGAGCTCGCTCAGCACGAACCTCATGTCCTTGAGGGGAGCAACGTACGCGCTCATTGATCAGCCTCCACCGTAGGGTGGGCCAAGGCCCGCCCTACTTCTTGAGCTCCTCGATCACCTGCGGCACCACCTGGAACAGGTCCCCCACGATGCCGTAGTCGGCCACCTGGAAGATGGGCGCCTCCTCGTCCTTGTTGATGGCGACGATGACGCGGCTGTCCTTCATCCCCGCCAGGTGCTGGATGGCGCCGGAGATGCCGACGGCGATGTAGAGCTCCGGCGCGACGATCTTGCCGGTCTGCCCGACCTGCCAGTCGTTGGGCACGAAGCCCGCGTCCACCGCCGCGCGCGAAGCGCCCATCGCCGCGTTCAGCTTGTCGGCGAGCGGCTCGAGCAGCTTGAAATTCTCGCCCGAGCCCATGCCGCGGCCGCCCGAGACCACGATGCGCGCGGAAGTCAGCTCCGGACGCTCGGACTTCTGCACTTCGCGCCCGACGAAGGCGGACAGGCCCGTGTCGGCCGGGGCCGCCACGCTCTCCACCGGCGCGGACGCCGCCCGTCGCGGCCACCGCGTCGAAGCCGGTGGTGCGCACGGTGATCATCTTGATCGCGTCCGCAGACTTGACGGTGGCGAGCGCGTTGCCCGCGTAGATCGGACGCACGAAGGTATCGGCGGACTCGACCGCGACGATTTCGGAGACCTGCTGCACGTCGAGCAGCGCCGCGGCGCGCGGCATCACGTCCTTGCCGGTCGAGGTCGCCGGCGCCAGCACGTGCGTGTAACCCTTGGCGAGCGACACCACCAGCGCGGCAACATTCTCGGCGAGGAACTCGCCCAGGTGCGGCGCGTCCGCATGCAGCACCTTGGCGACGCCCGCGATCTGCGCGGCGGCCTTGGCCGCGGCGCCCGCGTTGTGGCCCGCGACCAGCACGTGGACGTCGCCGCCGATCTTCTTCGCGGCGGCGACCGTGTTGAGCGTGGCCTTCTTGACCGACTGCTGGTCGTGCTCGGCGAGGACGAGGACGCTCATCAGATCACCTTCGCTTCGTTGCGCAGCTTGTCCACCAGCGCCTTCGCGTCCGGCACCTTGACGCCGGCCTTGCGCTTGGCGGGCTCCACCACCTTGAGCGTGGCGAGGCGCGGCTTCACGTCCACGCCGAGCGCGTCGGGCTTGAGCGTCTCGAGCGCCTTCTTCTTCGCCTTCATGATGTTCGGCAGCGTCACGTAGCGCGGCTCGTTCAGGCGCAGGTCGGTGGTGATGATCGCCGGCAGCCTGATCGAGATCGTCTCCAGGCCGCCGTCCACCTCGCGGGTGACCTGCGCCTTGCCGTTCTCGACCTTCACCTTCGAGGCGAAGGTGGCCTGCGGCCAGCCGAGCAGCGCGGCCAGCATCTGGCCCGTCTGGTTGGCGTCGTCGTCGATCGCCTGCTTGCCGAGGATCACGAGCTGCGGGCTCTCCTTCGCGCACACCGCCTTGAGCAGCTTCGCCACGGCGAGCGGCTGCAGCTCGGCATCGGTCTCCACGAGGATCGCGCGGTCGGCGCCGATGGCGAGCGCGGTGCGCAGCGTCTCCTGGCAGGCCTGCATGCCGGCGGAGACGACGACGATCTCGGTGACCACGCCGGCTTCCTTGAGGCGCACGGCCTCCTCCACCGCGATTTCGTCGAACGGATTCATCGACATCTTGACGTTGGCGGTCTCGACGCCGGTGCCGTCGGCTTTGACGCGCACCTTGACGTTGTAGTCGATGACGCGCTTGACGCTGACCAGGGCTTTCATCGGGAGGCGGGCTGTGGAAAGAGCGGGGAATTATAGCCTGCGCTCTGCGCGTTTCGCGGCGTTTGAAACGCCCGCCGCAGCGCGGCACGCTCGAGGTCCGCTCGCGAGTCGTAGAAGGGCTTCGGCGCCAGCTGCAGTCCGGCCGCCTCCGCCTCCTCCACCAGGATGCGCAAGTACTCGACCAGGTTGCGTGCGGTGTGCGAATTGACGTCGTGGAACGTCACCACCACTGGCGTCGTGCCGTCCACCACCGGCATTCGCCCGCCCAGCTGCTCCAGCTGGGCGCGCAGGTTGCTGCGCTTGCGCAGGCTGAAATTGACGCCCCACACCACGCCGTCGCGCGCGGAGAGGTCGGTGAGCAGCATGTCGAGCCCCGCCCGCTCGTAGGCGGCCAGCGTGGCCTCGTCGTAGGTCCAGAATGGCGGCCGCACCAGGCGCGGCGCCGAGCCCGCGATCGCGGCGATGTCCGCCTTCGCATCGGCGAGCGACTCCTCGAGCTCGCTCGGCCGCAGGTGCACATGGCTGACGTGGCTCTGACGGGTTCCGGTATGCACGGCCAGCAAATGACCCTCCGCGTGCTCCCGGCGCAGCAATGCGCGCCCCGCCGCGCTGCCGCCCGCGTTCCAGGCGCGGGTTTGCACGAAGAAGACCGCCTTGATGCCGGGCTGCACCGGATTGTCGGCGAGCGTCTCCAGCACCCGCACGGTCGAGGACTTGTCGAGCAAGGACCAGGTCGCAGGCCCGTCGTCGAACGTGAGCAGGAACCGGATGGGGGCCTGCGCCACGCCGATCTCGCCCTTGCGTGGCGCAGCCCGCCAGCAGGAAGCACGCCGCAGCGCAAAGAATCCTGTTCATGCGAGCTCCACCAGGGCGTCCACGGCAAGCGCGCCGGCGCCTTGCGCGAAGAGCATCACCGGATTGACGTCGACCGACGCGACCTTCCCGTCCCAGCCGCGCATGGCATCTCCCAGCGCCACCGCCATGCGCGCAAAGGCGCCGAGATCGAGCGGCGGCTCGCCGCGCACGCCTTGCAGCAATGGCGCGATGCGCAGTGCCGAAAGCGCCGCCCGCACCTCGTCCTCGCCGAAAGGCGGCAGCAGCAGGCGGAAATCCTTCAGCGCTTCGAGGTAGATGCCGCCGTCGCCGAGCAGCACCACGGGTCCGAAAGCCGGGTCGAGGCGCGCGCCGAGCGCCAGCTCGCGCCGGCCGGCCGAGTGGCGCGCGACGAGCACGCCATCGGCGGCGGGAATGCGCGCCTTGAATTCGCGGAACACCGCGGCAACTTCTTCTTCGTCCTGCAGACCGAGCTTCACCAGCCCCTGCTCCGTCTTGTGCGGAATGCTGCTGGAGCACGCCTTGAGCACGACTTTCGGCCCGAGCGCGCGAAACGACGCGCGCGCCGCTGCCTCGTCCTGGCACAGCCGATGTTCCACAACCGGGATACCAGCCAGCGACAGCAGCGACAGGCTCTCGAATTCATTCAGAAAGCCACGGCCGGCCGGCAGCCGCGGTGCCGGCCCTGCCGTGCGCGCGGCGGGCTTGCGCCGCATGAGTTCGCTGTGCCCGGCGAGCTGGCGCAGCGCGGCCATCGCCTCGCGCTCGCGTGCGAACGCGGGCAGGCCCAGCTTCTCGAACTCCGCGCGCACCTCGGCCTGCGGCGCGGCGACGGCGACGCTCCTGCCATAGCGCGCCCGGAATTCCGCGGTGTCGCGCGCGAAGCGCGGCACGTCGTAGCCCGCGCCCGCAACGGGAATCGCCAGCATCAACAGGTCGCAGGCGTCCTCTTCGCCGAGGATCGGCAGCGCGGCGCCGAACAGGCCACTGTTGCCGAGGATCGCACCGGTGACATCCAGCGGATTGGCGGGCGTGGCGAAAGGCGGCAGCACTTCCTTGAGGCGCGCCTTGGTCGAGGCCGCGGGATCGGGCAATTCGAGGCCCATCTCCTCGGCGGCATCCGCCGCCATCACGCAGCTCGCGCCGGAATTGCTTACGGCAATGAATCGCCGGCCCTTGGGGCGCCCGGCATTGAGATAAAGCTGTCCCGCCGCCACCAGTTCCTGGGGATCGGCAGCGCGCCAGATGGCGTGCCGGGCGAAGAAAGCGTCGATGACACGGTCTTCGCTGGCGAGCGCGCCGGTGTGCGAGGAAGCGGCCTTGATGCCGCTCGCGGTGCGCCCCGCCTTCACCGCGACGATCGGCAGGTCCCGGCCGCGCGCGAACTCCGCAGCCTGCGCGAGCGCATCCGGACGCTGGATCGCCTCCATGTAGAGGAGCAGGAGCCGCACGCCCTCTTCCTGCACGATTTCCGCGGCAAGATCGGCGACGGTGACATCCGCCTCGTTGCCGGTGGCGTGCACGTGGCGCACATCCAGCCCGCGCTGGCGCGCGAGGATGTAGATCGCCTGCGAGCAGGCGCCGCTCTGGCTGACGATGGCCACCGGCCCGTCGCGCGCCTCCAGCTCGTGGAAGATGGTGGAGAAATTGGCCACCGCGCCGGTGGCGAAGTTCGCCAGGCCCTGGCAGTTGGGTCCCACGAGGCGCATGCCCGCCGCGCGCGCCGCGGCAGCCATGCGTTCCTGCGCCGCCTTGCCCTCGGCGCCGATCTCGCCGAAGCCCGAGGTCATGACCACCGCCACCTGCACGCCCCTGCGCGCGCACTCCTCCACCGCGCGCACCGCCTCTTCGCCCGCCACCGCGACGACGGCGAGGTCGGGCGCCTCGGGCAAGTCGCCGAGGGCGGCATAGGCCTTGAGACCCTGCACCTCGGCGCGGCCCGGATTGATCGGGTAGATCGCGCCGCGAAAGCCGTAGCGTTTCATGTACAGGATCGGGCGCCCGCCCACCTTGTGCGGGTTGTCCGAAGCGCCCACCACAGCAATGGAGCGCGGCTCCAGTGCTGCCCGCAGCGTCACGGCCGGTAGCCGAAGCTCGGCGGCCCCGGCATTCGCAACGGGGCGGCCAGGTTCGCGAACTCCGTGAGGATGGCGCGCGTGTCGCGCGGGTCGATGATCTCCTCGACGATGTAGGACTCGGCGCTCCTGAACGGCGAGCGCAGCTTCTCCAGCCGCGCCTCGATCTCGGCGAGCTTCGCCTTGGAATCCGGCGAGGCTTCGAGCTCCGCCTTGTATGCCGCCTCCAGCCCGCCGGCGATGGGCAGCGAACCCCAGTCCCCCGAAGGCCAGGCGTAGCGCATGCAGTAGCGCGAGGGATTCATGTGCGCCGCGCCCGCCACGCCGTAGACCTTGCGCACCAGGATCGCGCACCAGGGCACGCTCGCCTGGTAGATGGACTGCATGGCGCGCGCGCCGTGGCGGATGGTGCCCGCCTTCTCGGCCTCGCGTCCGATGAGGAATCCGGGCACGTCCACGAGGTGCACCACCGGCAGGTGGAAGGTCTGCGCGAGATCCACGAAACGGATCACCTTGTCGCAGGCGTCCGCGGTCCAGGCGCCGCCGTAGTGGTACGGGTCGCTCGCCATCACGGCGACCGGCCAGCCATCGAGGCGCGCGAGGCCCGTGATCACCGGCTTGCCCCAGCGCCGGCCGATCTCGAAGAACGTTCCCTCGTCCACCAGCGCCTCCACGATCGGGCGCATCTTGTAGACCTTGCGCGCGTCGCGCGGGATGGCGTCGATCAGCCACTCGGCCCGCCGCTTCGGATCGTCCTTGGGCTCGGTGCGCGCGGGCAGCTCGTGCACCGAACTGGGCAGGTAGGACAGGAACCGCCGCGCCAGTGCGAAAGCCTCGGCCTCGGAGGCCGCCTCGTCGTCGATCGCGCCGTTCGTCGTGTGGATGTCGCTGCCGCCGAGCTCGTTCTTGTCGAGGCTCTGCCCGACGCGCGCCACCACCGGCGGCCCGGCGACGAACATCTGCGCCGTGTCCTTCACGATGACCGAATAGTGGCTGGCGGCGACGCGCGCCGCGCCGAGGCCCGCCACCGAGCCGAGCGCGAGCGCCACCACCGGCACCTGCGACAGGTTGTCCACGCAGAGTTGCCACATCGCGATGCTGGGCAGCAGCGTGCGGCCCTCGATCTCGATCGATCTTCACCGAGCCGCCGCCGCCCGTGCCGTCCACCAGGCGCACGAGCGGGATGCGCAGGTCGAGCGCCATCTTCTCGACGGTCACCAGCTTGCCGCGGATCGCCGCGTCGGCGGCACCGCCGCGCACGGTGAAATCGTCGCCCGCCACCGCCACCGGCCGGCCGCCGATGCGCGCGCGGCCCATCACCAGGTTGGCCGGCATGAAGCCGGTGAGGTTGCCCTCGGCGTCGTAGCTCGCCTTGCCGGCGATGCTGCCGATCTCGTGGAAGCTGCCCGGATCCACCAGCGCGTCCACGCGCTCGCGCACCGTGAGCTTGCCCAGGCCCTTGTGGCGCGCCACCTTCTCGGCGCCGCCCAGTTGCGCCGCGAGCGCCTTGCGCCGCGCGAGCTCCTCCATCTCCCCTTCCCAGCTCATTTCGCCTCCCCGCCGGATTCTTTCACAGGCGCGGCGACGCGGGACTCGTGCCGTGCCAGCAGCAGCGTGCTGGCGAGGATCACGACGCCTCCGATCACGGTCGCGCCCGCGGGCATGGTGCCGAACACCAGCACGCCGAGGAACGCCGCCCACACCAGCTCGAGGAACTTGACCGGCTGCACCGCCGAAATATCCGCCACGCGGAAGGCGCGCACCATGCAGTAGTGCCCGCCCGCGCCGAGAAAGCCGCACAGGATGAGCAGGGCCCACTGCGCCGGCGACGGATTCGCCCAGTAGGCGACGCGCAAAACCGACCAGCAGCACCGATACCCAGAGGTGCTGCCACAGCACCACGACCTCCGAGCGGTCGTAGCGCATCAGCGCCTTGGCGACGAGGAACGAGCCGGCGAACACCGGCGCGGAGGCAAGCATCAGCAGCATGCCCGTGGAGATGCCGGCGAAGCCCCCGCCCTCCCAGGGTTTGACCACCAGCACGACGCCGCCAAACCCGATCAGCACCGCGGCCCAGCGCGCGCCGCTCATGCGCTCGCCGAGGAACAGGGCCGCGCCCAGGCAGATGAACAGCGGCCCGCTGAAGCCGATCGCGGTGAGCTCGGCCAGCGTCACCATCGGCAGCGCGGCGAACCACAGGATCATGCCGCCCGCATGGAAGCAGGCCGCGCAGGAACTGCAGCCCCGGCGCCTTCGGCCACAGCGCGCGCGGCCCCAGGCGCAGCGCGGGCCCGAGCATCACCACGGCGCCCAGGAGGTACCTCAGGAAGCCGACCAGCCACGGGTCGAGGTCGTGCGAGAGCTTCTTCATGATCGTGTTCATCACCACGAAGATGAGGCCGGTGGCCGCCATCCACAGCATGCCGCGCACGACCGGGGCGGAGTTGGAGAGCATTTCGACTTCCGGCTCGATTGTTGCACAGGAGTTCTGCAATAATCGGCCGCACATGGCGAGCCTGAGCGTGCGCTGCGAAATCGCGGGCAAGGTGGTGCGCATCGAGGCGCGCGCGGGCGCGCGCGTGTCGCGCCGACGACACGCTGCTGCTCATCGAGTGCATGAAGATGGAGATCCCGGTGCCCGCGCCCGTCGGCGGGCGTGCTGGAAGCGCTGCACGTCGCCGAAGGCGACCAGGTCGAGGAAGGCCAGCATGTCGCCACCGTCCGGACCTGAGAAGCAGTATCTCGACAAGCTCGCCGCGGGGCGTTTCGAGATCCAGCGCTGCGCCGCCTGCGGCAAGCACGTGTTCTATCCGCGCGTGCTGTGCCCGCATTGCGGCGGCGAGCGCCTGGACTGGGTGGCGCCGAGCGGCCGCGGCACGGTCTATTCGACCACCATCGTGCGGCGCAAGCCCGCGGACGGCGGCGACTACAACGTCGTGCCTGGTGGACCTCGCCGAAGGCCCGCGCATGCTGAGCCGGGTCGCCGACCATCGCGCCCGACCAGGTGAAGATCGGCATGACGGTCACGGCGCGCATCACCGACGGTCTCGTCGAGTTCACGCCCGCATGAGGGGCTCGGTCGCCATCGCGGGCGTGGGCCTTGCCGGCTGCGGCGAAGCGCCCGGCTGGAGCGAGATGGAGATCGCGGCGGCGGCGGCGAAGAACGCGCTGGCCGACGCCGGGCTCACGACGCGCGACGTGGATGGCCTGGTGATCGCCAGCACCAACATCTTCATGTCGGGGCTCGCGCTCGCCGAGCACCTCGGCATCCGGCCGAAGTTCACCGAATCCTCGATGGTCGGCGGCTCGTCCTTCGTGGGCCATCTGATTCCCGGCCACGCTGGCGCTGAACGCGGGCCTGTGCGACGTCGGTGCTCGTCGCCTACGGCTCGAACCAGCGCACCGGCGTCGGCCGCGCGGAAGCCGGCAAGTACAAGATGGCGCTCGATCCGCAGGTGTTCGAGCACCCCTACAAGCCTTTCAATCCGCCGACCTCCTACGCGCTCGCCGCCGCGCGCCACATGCACCAGTACGGCACGAAGCGCGAGCAGCTCGCGGAGATCGCCGTGGCAGCGCGCAAGTGGGCGCAGCTCAATCCGGAAGCCTTCGCGCGCGAGCCGCTGACCGTGGACGACGTGCTCAAGTCGCGCATGGTGTGCGATCCGCTTACGGTGCGCGACTGCTGCCTGGTGACCGACGGCGGCGGCGCCTACGTGCTGGTGCGCGCCGAGCGCGCGAAGGAGCCTGCGCCGAAGAAACCCGCCTACCTGCTCGGCGCCGGCTGCCGCGCACTGGCACCGCCAGATTTCCTCCATGCCGGACCTCACCGTCACGGCGGCCACCGAGTCCGGCAAGCGCGCCTTCGACATGGCGCGGCCTCGGGCCCGCAGGACGTGGACGTGGTCGAGCTCTACGACGCCTTCACCATCAACACCCTGCTCTTTCTCGAGGACCTGGGCTTTTGCAAGAAGGGCGAAGGCGGCGCCTTCGTCTCCGGCGGGCGCATCGCGCCCGGCGGCGAAGCTGCCCGTGAACACCAACGGCGGGGGACTGTCCTGCGTGCACCCCGGCATGTACGGGATCTTCCTGCTCGTCGAAGCGGTGCGACAATTGCGGGGCGAAGGCCGGCGCGCGCCAGGTGAAGGGCGCGCAGGTGGCCCTCGCGCACGGCAACGGCGGGGTGCTCTCCAGCCAGATCACCGCGCTGCTCGGAACGGAGGCAACGCTATGACCGATCTCTCGAACCTGAAGATTGCCTCGCTGCGCTCGCAAAGTGAGCGCGGCGGAATGGCAGGCGCGCGTGGAACTCGCCGCCTGCTACCGGCTGATCGCGCATTTCGGCATGAACGACCTGATCTACAACCACGCCACCGCGCGCGTGCCCGGCGAGGAAGGCCACTTCCTCATCAACGCCTACGGCTATGCCTACGAGGAAGTCACGGCCTCCAGCCTGGTGAAGATCGACTTCGACGGCAAGACCGTGCTCGACTCCGGCACCGGCTACGGCATCAACCAGGCGGGCTTCGTCATCCACAGCGCGATCCATCGCGGGCGCGAGGACGTCGGCTGCGTGATCCACACGCACTCGCCCGCGGGCATGGCGGTGTCCGCGCTCAAGTGCGGCCTGCTGCCGCTCACGCAGAACGCGATGTTCTTCGGCGAGCTCGCCTATCACGACTACGAGGGCCCGGCGATCGACCTCGACGAGCAGAAGCGCCTGGTGCGCGACCTGGGCAAGGCCTCGGCCATGATCCTGCGCAACCACGGCCTGCTCACCGCGGGGCGCACCGTGTGCGAAGCCTTCGTCGTGCTGCATTGGCTGGAGCGCGCCTGCCAGGCGCAGCTGATGGCGATGGCCTGCAACACCGAGCTCAACCTGCCCGGCGCGGACGTGATCCGCACCACCAACGAGCGCTACGCGCCCGGCCAGCGGCGCAAGATCACCGAGCTGGAATGGCCGGCGCTGCTGCGCATGCTCGACCGGCGCGATCCCTCGTTCCGGGAGTAATGAAACCCGCGGATCCCGTGGCCCAGGCTGCGCTGCCCGACAGCCGCGGGATCAATCTGTTCCACGCCGACCCGGCCTACGCCGGGCTGCTCAAGCACTACCTCGAGCCGAAGCTCTACGCGCACCTCCTGCCGCACTTCGAGCGCCTCGGCGCGCTCGCGGGCGACGAACTGGATCGCCTTGCCGCCACCGCGGATCGCAATCCGCCCGTGCTCCACCAACGCACGCGCTCCGGAGAGGACCGCCAATGGATCGAGAAGCACCCCGCCTATCGCCGCCTCGAGGAGATCGCCTTCGGCGAATACGGCCTCGCGGCCATGTCGCATCGCGGCGGCGTGCTCGGCTGGCCCGCGCCGCTGCCGCCGATCGCGAAATACGCCCTCACCTACCTGTACGTGCAGGCCGAATTCGGCGCCTGCTGCCCGCTCTCGATGACGGACGCGCTCACGCGCACGATGCGCAAGTTCGCCGACCCGGCGCTGGTGGCGCGCTACCTGCCCGGGCTCACGCAGCAGGACCTCGATGCGCTCACGCAGGGCGCGATGTTCATGACCGAGCAGGGCGCGGGGTCGGACGTCGGGGCGACGGCGACGCGCGCGGTGCGCGAAGGCGACGCCTGGCGCCTCTACGGCGACAAGTGGTTCTGCTCGAACGCGGATGCGGGCCTCGCGCTGGTGCTCGCGCGGCCCGACGGCGCTCCCGCCGGGACGAAGGGCCTGTCGCTCTTCCTCTTGCCGAAGGAGTTGCCGGACGGCTCATCCAACCACACCCGCATCGTGCGCCTGAAGGACAAGCTCGGCACGCGCGACATGCCGAGCGGCGAGATCCGCCTGGAAGGCGCCATCGCGCACCTCGTGGGCGACCCGCAGCGCGGCTTCGTGCAGATGACCGACATGATCAACATGTCGCGCCTCTCCAACGGCATGCGCGCCGCCGGCATGATGCGCCGCGCGCTGACCGAAGCGCTGTTCGTGGCGCGGCGCCGCGTCGCCTTCGGCAAGCCCCTCATCGAGTTGCCGCTCATGCGCCGGCAGCTCCTCAAGCTCATGGTGCCCACGGAGTGCGCGCGCTCGGTGATGCTGTACACAGCCGTGGAGCTGGCGAAGGCGGATGCGGGCGACGAGACCTCGCGCCGCCGCGTGCGCCTGCTCACCCCGCTGCTGAAGTTCCGCGCCTGCCGCGATGCGCGCCGCGTGACCGGCGACGCCATGGAAGTGCGCGGCGGCGCCGGCTACATCGAGGAATGGTCCGACGCGCGCCTCGTGCGCGACGCGCACCTGGGCTCCATCTGGGAAGGCACCTCCAACATCGTCGCGCTGGACGTGCTGCGCGCCATACGGAAAGACAAGGCGCTCGAGGCGATGGAGTTCGACCTGGGCAAGGCCGCGGCGTTTGCGCGCACAGCCGATGAGACCCACGCACGCCAGGCCGCAAGCGGCCTTTACTACGCTTGCGCCGCCGCGATCCTCGAGCGCGAAGGCCGCACGCTTCTGGCGCAACTGGTGCGCCGGCACCGCCTCGAGCCGCGCGACCCCTTGCAGCCGGTGGACGACAAGGCCGCCGAAACCCTGCTGCAATGACCCGGGTCCTCCTCACCGACCCGATCGACGCGTCGGGCGAAGAACTGCTGCGCTCGCGCGGCGCCGAGGTGGTGCTCGCGCCGGAGGGCAGCGCTGCAACCGTCAAGCGCCTGGCGGCCGAGGCGGACGGCGTCATCATCCGCTCCAAGCTCCCGGATGACATCTTCGAGGCGGCGCCGCGGCTGCGCGCTGTCACCATACATGGCACGGGCACCGACCTCGTGCCGCTCGCCGCGGCGAACGCCAAAGGCGTGCTGGTGGCGAACCTGCCGGGCGAGAACGCGCAGTCGGTTGCCGAGTATTGCGTGATGGCGATGCTGATGCTCGCGCGCAATGTCGTCGCCATCAGCGCCGCGATGCGCTCGCAGCCATGGGACGAGGCGCGCAAGCTGGCCATGGCCGCGCGCGAGATCGCCGGGCTGACCGTGGGCATCGTCGGCGTCGGCGAGATCGGCAAGCGTGTCGCGAAGATCTGCCGCCTCGGCTTCGGCATGCGCGTGCTCGGCAACCAGCGGCGCATGGACCGCCTGCCGCCTGAGGCTGAAGCCGCAAGCCTGGATGAACTGGTGGCGCAGTCCGACTTCGTGGTGCTCGCCTGCCCGCTCACGCCGGAGACGAAGCACCTGTTCAATGCCGCGCGCCTCGGCGCGATGAAGAAGGAAGCGTGGCTCGTCAACGTGGGCCGCGGCCCGGTGGTGGATGAAGCGGCGCTCGTCGATGCGCTGCACGAGAAGCGCATCGCCGGCGCCATGCTGGACGTCTACGAGCACTACCGCATCGCGCCAGGGCACCCGCTGTTCGCGCTGAACAACGTGATCCTCACGCCGCACCTCGCGGGCAGCACGCGCGAGTCGCGCGCGCGCGCGGCCGTGCGCGCCGCCGACGAGATGCTGCGCATGCTCGCCGGCGAGAAGCCCCGCAACCTCGTCAACCCGGAAGCCTGGAATGAGCGCCGACCTCAAGATCGTTGACCTGAAGGCCACCCCCACCTCGTTCCCGGTGCCGCCGGAGAACCGCGTCGCGCTGGGCATCGGCACGGCGATCAAGCGCGACGCCGTGGTGGTGAAGGTGACGACCGCGGGCGGGCTGGTGGGCTGGGGCGAGTCGCACCACGGGCGCGCGCACACCGCGGTGGCGAAGCTGATCGAGACCACGCTCCGCCAACTCGTCCTCGGCATGGACGCAGCGGACGTGGTCGGCGTGTGGAAGAAGATCTACGACAAGCAGCTCGCGAGCCACGGCATGGGCGCGGGAACCTGCCTCGCCATGAGCGGCATCGACATGGCGCTGTGGGACATCCGCGGCAAGGCGGCCGGGATGCCGCTTGTACACGCCTGCTGGGCGGATCGCGCCGGCCGGTGCCGGCCTACGCCGGCGGCGTGTCGCTCGGCTACCAGCCGCCGGCGCAACTGATCGAGGAATTGCAGAAGAGCCTGGAGGCCGGCTACAAGGCCGTCAAGCTGCGCGTCGGCGACTCGCCCAAGCGCGACCTCGAGCGCATCCGCGCGGTGCGCAAGGCCTGCGGCGAGGAACTCGTCATCCTCACCGACGCCAACATCGGCTACAGCGTGGAGGACGCGCGCCAGGTGATGCCCGGGATGGACGAGCTGAACGTCGCCTGGCTCGAGGAGCCCTTCCCCGCGCACGACTATCGCAGCTACCGCCTGGCGAAGGGCTTCGGCCGCACGCCTTTGGCGGCGGGCGAGAACCACTACACGCGTTTCGAATTCAATCGCGTGATCGAGGACGGCGCCATTACCATCCTGCAGCCGGACCTCTCCAAGACGGGGGGCATCACGGAGGCTTTGCGCATCGCCGCGATGGCATCCGCTTACAAGCTGCCGATCCACCCGCACAGCTCGATGACCGGGCTCAACCATGCAGCCTCGATCCACTTCCTCGCCGCCATCGACAACGGGGGCTATTTCGAAGGGGATGTATCCAAGTCGAACAAGTTCCGCGATGATCTGGTCTCGAACCCCGGCACGGTGGACAGGGACGGCAATGTCTGGCCGCTGGAGAAACCCGGCCTCGGGCTCGAAGTGAACGAAGAATTCCTCCGCAAACATCCTCCAATCGAAGGACCTGGATATGTATAAGAGCAAGAGACGAATCTTCCTGGCATTGCTGCTGGCCCTTCCGGCCGCGGCCTTCGCCCAGGCCTACCCCAACAAGCCGATCCGCTGGGTGGTGCCCTACACCGGCGGCGGCATCACCGACGTGGTGACCCGCGTGGTGACGCAGAAGATGCAGGCCTCGCTCGGCCAGGCGATCGTGGTGGAGAACAAGCCCGGCGCCAACTCCATCATCGGCGCCGACCTGGTGGCCAAGTCCGCGCCCGACGGCTACAGCATCGTCACCGTGATCGCGGCGCATGCCGCCAACGCGACGCTGTACCAGGGCAAGCTGCCCTTCGATCCGGTGAAGAGCTTCATCCCGCTCTCGCTCGCCGGCATCGCGCCGCTGATCCTCACCGCCAACAACAATTTCCCCGCCAGGGACGTGAAGGAACTCATCGCCTACGCCAAGGCCAATCCCGGCAAGATCAACTTCGGCTCCTCGGGCATCGGCGCGGCGGCGCACCTCACCACCGAGCTCTTCAAGCAGACAGCCGGCATCGACATGGTGCACATCCCCTACAAGGGCACCGCGCCGGCGCTGCTCGGCCTGCAGGGCAACGACATCCAGATCCTGGTGGACGTGCCGAGCACGCTGATGCCGCACGTGAGAGGGGGACGCATCAAGGCGCTCGCCATGTTCTCGGGCAAGCGCATCCAGGGCGCGGCCGAGGTGCCGACCATGGCGGAAGCGGGCGGCCCGCCGCTCGAGTCCTCGACCTGGGTGATGTTCCTCGCGCCCGCGGGCACGCCGCGCGAAATCGTGGCGCGCCTGTCGCAGGAAGCGCAGAAAGCGATCAACGAGTCCGACATCAAGACCCGCTTCAGCGAGATCGGCATCGAGCCCGTGGGCGGCACGCCCGAGCAGGCCTCGCAGTTCCTCGCCGACGAGATCGCGAAATGGGCCAGGGTCATCACCACGGCCGGAGTGAAAGCCGAGCAATGAGATTGCTCTTCGCAACCGCCCTCGCTAGAGGGGTTTCCTGAGGAGGTTGGCGAGCTCACCCACCACCCCGCGGCGGAAGGTGAGCACGCAGACCACGAAGATCGCGCCCTGCGCCACCGTCACCCAGGCGCCGATCTGCGAGAGGTAGTTCTCCATCGCGATGATGATGAACGCGCCGGCCACGGGGCCGAACACCGTGCCGAGGCCGCCGAGCAGCGTCATCAGCACGACCTCCCCTGACATGCTCCAGTGCACGTCGGTGAGCGAGGCGAGCTGGAACACCAGCACCTTGGTGGCGCCGGCGAGGCCGGCCAGGGTCGCCGAAAGCACATATGCGAGCAGCTTGTAGCGGTTGACGTCGTAGCCGAGCGAAATCGCGCGCTGCTCGTTCTCCCTGATCGCCTTCAACACCTGGCCGAAGGGCGAATGGATCACCCGGTAGATCAGCACGAACCCTGCCATGAATATCGCGAACACCGTGAAATACATCGCCCAGACGTTCGACAGGTCGAGCACGCCGAACAGCGTGCCGCGCGGCACCGCCTGGATGCCGTCCTCGCCACCGGTGAACGGCGCCTGCACATAGAAGAAGAAGATCATCTGCGCCAGCGCCAGCGTGATCATCGCGAAGTAGATGCCCTGGCGGCGTATCGCAAGCAGCCCGGTGACCAGGCCCAGCACCGCCGCGGCCGCGGTGCCCGACAGGATCGCGAGCTCCGGCGGAAAACCCCAGACCTTGGCGGCATGCGCCGCGACATAGCCCGCGGTGCCGAGGAACATCGCATGCCCGAAGGAGAGCAGGCCGCCGAAACCGATCAGCAGGTTGAAGGCGCAGGCGAACAGCGCGAAGCACATCGCCTTCATCAGGAACACGGGGTACACCGCGAGCGGGGCCAGCACGAAAAACGCGGCCATCACCGCGAGCGCGATTTGCTGCGAGCGCGGCATGCTATTTCTGCGCCCCGAACAGGCCCGCGGGCTTGATCATCAGCACGATGGCCATGATGACGAAGATCACGGTATTGGAGGCTTCCGGGTAGAACACCTTGGTCAGGCCTTCGATCAGGCCCAGCGCGAAGCCGGTCAGGATCGAGCCCAGGATCGAGCCCATGCCGCCGATCACCACCACCGCGAACACCACGATGATCAGGTCGGCGCCCATCTGCGGGCTCACCTGGTAGATCGGCGCCGCCATCACGCCGGCGAACGCCGCCAGCGCCACGCCGAAACCATAGGTCAGCGTGACCATGCGCGGCACGTTGATGCCGAAGGCCTGCACCAGCGCCGGGTTCTCGGTGGCCGCGCGCAGGTTGGAGCCGAGCTTGGTCTTTTCGATCACGAACCACGTGCCGACGCATACCAGGAGCGAGGCCACGATGACCCAGGCGCGGTAGTTCGGCAGGAACATGAAGCCGAGGTTGCGGCCACCGGCCAGTTCCGCCGGCATCGCATAGGGCAGGCCGGAAGTGCCGTATTGGTTGCGGAACAGGCCCTGGATGATCAGCGCCAGGCCGAAGGTCAGCAGCAATCCGTACAGGTGGTCGAGCTTGTAGAGCTTGGAGAGCATCAGGCGTTCGATCACCACGCCGGTGAAACCCACCACCAGCGGCACGATCGCGAGCGACCACCAGTAGCCGAGGCCCGCCTTGCTGGCCAGCAGATAGGCGACGAAGGCGCCCATCATGTACTGGGCGCCGTGCGTGAAATTGATGATGTTGAGCAGACCGAAGATCACGGCGAGCCCGAGCGAGAGCAGCGCGTAGAACGACCCGTTGATCAGGCCGATCAGCAGCTGCCCGAACAGCGCTTGCGTCGGGACGCCGAAGATCTCGGTCATGTTTTCAGCTCAGCAGAGGCGCCTACAGGTTGCAGCCGCCGTCTTTCTCGGGACGGAAGGCCTGGTCCGCGGGGATCGTGGCGCGGATCTTGTAGTAGTCGTACGGGCCCTTGGACTCCGAGGGCTTCTTCACTTCCACCAGGTAGGCCGGGTGGATCTTGCGGCCGTCCTTGCGGATGCTGCCCTTGCCGAACAGCGGATCGTCGGTCGGCATCGCCTTCATGCGCGCGATCACCTTGGTGCCGTCGTCGGTCTTCGCCGCCTCGACCGCCTTCAGGTAATGCAGCACGCTCGAGTACACGCCGGCCTGCACCATGCTCGGATACTTGCCGCCGTTGGCCGCGGCAAAGCGCTTGCTCCAGGCGCGCGTCTGTCGTTCAGGTCCCAGTAGAAGGACTCCGTGAAGATCAGTCCCTGCGCCGTCTGCAGGCCCAGGCTATGGATGTCGGTGATGAACACCAGCAGCCCGGCGAGGTTCTGCCCGCCCTTGACGATGCCGAACTCGGCCGCCTGCTTGATCGAGTTGATGGTGTCGCCGCCCGCGTTGGCCAGGCCGATGATCTTCGCCTTGGACGCCTGCGCCTGCAGCAGGAACGAGGAAAAGTCCTGGCCCGGGAACGGATGGCGGACCTTGCCGAGCACCTTGCCGCCGTTCTTCAGCACTGCCGCCTCGGTATCGCGCTCGAGCGCATGGCCAAAAGCGTAGTCCGCCGTCAGGAAGAACCAGGTGTCGCCGCCGGTCTTGACGATCGCGGTGCCGGTGCCGTTGGCGAGCATCCAGGTGTCGTAGGTCCAGTGGATCGTGTTCGGCGAACAGGCCTTGCCGCTGAGGTCCGAGGTCGCCGCACCCGAGACCAGGAATGCCTTGCCCTTCTTGCGCGTGATTTCGCTCACCGCCAGCGCGACCGAGGAGGTGGGCACGTCGAAGATCGCGTCCACCTTGTCCACGTCGTACCACTGGTTGGCGATGCTCGAGCCGACGTCGGGCTTGTTCTGGTGGTCCGCGCCCACGACCTCGACTTTCATGCCCTTCTTCGCGGCCCCGAAATCCTCGACCGCCATCTTCGCGGCGGTCACCGAGCCCGGCCCCGCGATGTCCGCGTACAGGCCGGACATGTCGTTCATCACCCCGATCTTGATGATGCCGTCGGATATCTGGGCGTTGGCCGTGCCGGCCAGGGCGGCGATTGCCGCCGCGAGCAGCGTGCGTTTGAGTTTCATTGTCAGTCTCTCCTTGTGAAAGTCGTTTTCCTCATACCCCGAGATACTCGTGCAGCTTGTGCATGTTGGCATCGAGCTGCGCGTTGGGAATCATGTCCACCACCCGGCCGTTCTCCATGACGTAGTGCCGGTCCGCGACCGTCGCGGCGAAGCGGAAATTCTGCTCCACCAGCAGGATCGTGAAGCCCTCGGATTTGAGGCGCGCGATGGTGCGCCCGATCTGCTGCACGATCACGGGCGCGAGGCCCTCGGTGGGTTCGTCCAGCAGCAGCATCTTCGCGCCGGTGCGCAGGATGCGCCCGATGGCGAGCATCTGCTGCTCGCCGCCCGAGAGCTTGGTGCCCTGGCTCCTGAGACGCTCCTTCAGGTTCGGGAACAGTTGGTAGATCTGCGCCAGGCTCCAGCCGCCCGCGGCCACCTGCGGCGGCAGGAGCAGGTTTTCCTCGACGTCGAGGCTCGCGAAAATGCCGCGCTCCTCGGGGCAGAAGGCGATGCCCAGGCGCGCCACCTTGTTCGAGGGCAAGGCGCCGATCGGCGTCCCGGCGAAGGCGATGGAGCCTGCGCGGCGCCCGACCATGCCCATCACCGACTTGAGCGTGGTGGTCTTGCCCGCGCCGTTGCGCCCGAGCAGGGTGACCACTTCGCCCTTGCGCACTTCGAAATCCACGCCGTGCAGGATGTGCGACTCGCCGTACCAGGCGTGGAGCCCTTTGGCCTGCAGCAGCGCCTCAGGCATTTCCCGACCCCATGTAGGCCTCGATCACCTGCGGGTCCTTCGACACCGCGGCGTAGTCGCCCTCGGCGAGGATCTCGCCCCGCTGCAGCACCGTGATGGTGTGCGACAGGTTCGCCACCACCGAAAGGTTGTGCTCGACCATCAGCACGGTGCGGTTCGCGGCCACCTGCTTGATCAGCGCCGAGATGCGCTCCACGTCCTCGTGCGTCATGCCGGCGGTGGGCTCGTCGAGCAGCATCATCTCCGGCTCGAGCGCCAGCGTGGTGGCGATCTCGAGCGCGCGCTTCCTGCCGTAGGGCAGCTCCACCGCGGCGGTGCCCGTGAACTCGGTCAGGCCGACCGCTTCGATCAGCTCGCGCGCGCGCTCGTTCAGCGCGTCGAGCACGCGCTCGGAGCGCCAGAAGTCGAACGAGGCGCCGCGCTTTCTCTGCAGCGCGATGCGCACGTTCTCCAGCACCGAGAGGTGCGGGAACACGGCCGAGATCTGGAACGAGCGCACCAGGCCCATGCGGGCGATCGCCGCCGGCTGCGAGCCCGTGATCTCGCGCCCGTTGTAGAAGATCTGGCCGCGCGTCGGCTCGAGGAAGTGCGTAAGCAGGTTGAAGCAGGTGGTCTTGCCGGCGCCGTTGGGCCCGATCAGCGCGTGGATGGTGCCGCGGCGCACTTTCAGCGACACGTTCTGCACGGCGACGAAGCCCTTGAATTCCTTCGTCAGGCCGCGCGTCTCGAGGATGAGGTCTTCAGCCATGGCCGGAGCGGCAAGTCTATCAGTCAGGCGAGCACGCGCAGCATGCCCGGCAGCACCTCGATCTCCAGCCGCCGCGCATCCTCGAAGACGATCTCGCCGTCGGCTTCGACCAGCAGCGGCTCCTCGCGATTCGATCACCACGCGCCGCGCCCGCGCGAGGCGCAGCCGGCGGTCGCCCCCGTGCGTCCCGCGCATGATCTTCGGCACCAGGCCGAGGATCTCGAGGCGCCCGCAGCCCTTGGCGATCAGCAGGTCGAGCTGGCCGTCGTCGGCGCGCGCATCCGGGCAGACGTGGAAGCTGCCGCCGAAAGCTGCGGCCGTTCATCACCGCCGTCATCGAGGTGGTCTGCGCGAACGCCGGCCCGTCGTCGAGCCGCAGCCGCACTTGGAGCTTCGGGTAGCGCACGAGGGTCAGGACCAGTGCGCCGAGGTAGGCGCCAAGGCCGGTGAGGAATCGCGGCACCTTGGTGCAAATTGCGCGAGGCGTGCGCGCCGAAGCCGATGTCCATGCCGTTGGCGAAGTAGCGCGTGGCGCCGGCGACGATGCGCCCGGCGTCGTAGGGGCGCGCGGTCCCTTGCGCCAGGCGATCTACGGAATCGCGCGACGGCAGCATCTTCACGAAATCGTCGCCGCTGCCGAGCGGCAGCACGCCGAGCACCGCCCCGGTGCCCGCCCGCAGCAAGCCGTTCACCACCTCGTGCAGGGTGCCGTCGCCGCCGGCGGCAACCACCACGCCGTACTCGCGTGCCGCGCGCTCGGCGAGGCCGACCGCGTCGCCCGGTTCGCGTGTTTCCGCGACCTCGAAGGAGACGCCGGCGTCGCGCAATGCCGCCGCCTGCCCCGGCCATTCGCCGTCGCGCCCGTCCGCGCCCGGCAGCCGGGTTGACGATGACGAAGAACCGGTTCAAGCGTCCTTCACGACGCCCTTGGCCTTCAGTTGCGCGATCTCGCCGTCGGCATAGCCGAGGCTGCGCAGGATCCGCGCGCTGAATGCTGTCCGTGCGCCGGCGGATCGAAGTTCGGGCGCGCGGGCTCGTCCGCGAAGCGGATCGGAACGCCCAGATGGTCCCAGCCGCGCGCGTCCTTCAGCACCATGCCGCGCGCCTTGAAGTGGGGATCGTCCAGCGCTTCGGGCAGCGTGCGCATCGGCGCAAAGGCGACGTCGCGGCCCTTGAACCATTCGACCCACTCGGCCTTGGTCTTCGTGCGGAAGGTCGCGGCGAGGAATTCGCGCACCGGGTCCTGCCCTCGCCCCGGCGGCAGCTCGCAGAGCTCGACAAGGTCCGGCCGGCCGAGCGGCTCGAGGAGGTTCTTCGCGAATTTCAGCTCCTGCCCGGCGAGCACGACGAAGTCGCCGTCCTTCGTCTCGTAGATGCCGTAGAGCGCGTTGCCGCCGAGCGCGCGCTCCGCTGCCAGGTCGGGCTGGCGCCGCTCGGTCATCGCGATGCCCATGTTGTTCGGCAGGCAGGCGAGCAGGCAGTCGGCCATCGCCATGTCGAGGTAGTCGCCCCTGCCGGTCTCCTTCCTGCGCAGCAGCGCCATCAGCACGCCGGAGAGCGTCATCATCGAGGCGAGCATGTCGGCGTTGGCGAGCGCGGGGATCGCGGGCCTGCCGTCGCCGCCGCGGTTGAGCGACAGCACGCCCGTCATCGCCTCGGTGGCGA
Source organism: uncultured beta proteobacterium (assembly GCA_963782655.1). GTDB lineage: Bacteria > Pseudomonadota > Gammaproteobacteria > Burkholderiales > SG8-39 > JAABQT01. Next base: position 314,907 of record CAWALA010000011.1, read on the forward strand.
GGTCGTGCGCCGCGAGGTCGCGGTAGGGCCCGCTCTGGCCGAAGGCGGCGATCGAGGCGTAGACGATGCGCGGCGCGCGCCTGGATACCTGCGCGTAGCCGATGCCGAGGCGCTCCGCGACCCCCGGCCGGAACGCCTCGACGAGCACGTCGGACTTCTCCGCGAGGCGCATCAGCACCTCGACGCCGGCCGGATCCTTGAGGTTGAGCGCGAGGCTCTGTCTTGCCGCGGTGCGTGTTGGCGAAATACACGCTCACGCCGTCGCGCTTGGCGCCGATCTCGCGGTTGGGCTCGCCCTCGTGGATGGATTCGACCTTGATCACCTCGGCGCCGTGGTCCGCCATGAACTGGGTCATCAGCGGCCCCGGGAGGAACAGCGACAGGTCGATGACGCGCAGGCCCTCGAGCTTCATCAGACCGCCCCGCCCTGCTTCAAGCGCTCGATGTCGGCTTCGCCGTAGCCAAGCTCGCGCAGCAGCGCATCGGTGTGCTCGCCGAGCTTCGGCGCGGGCCGCGCGGGCAGCGGCTCGTCGATGCGGAACGGGCTCGCCACCAGCTTGAAGCCCGGCTTGTCCGGGATGGTCGAACACCTGCACGCCGCCGCGCTCGAGGAAGTACGGATTCTCCAGCGCCTGCGCCATGTCGTAGACCGGGCCGCAGGGCACGGTGCCGCGCAGCCGCTCGAGCCATTCGCCGGTAGTGCGCTTGGCGAACTCCGCATCGAGGATCCTCGTCAGCTCGTCGCGATGCTCGCGCCGCGCGGCGAAGTCGGGGTACGTCTTCTTCAGCTCCGCGCGGCCGAGCGCGTCGCACAGCACCTCCCAGAAGCGCTGCGTCTGCGCCATGACGAAGATCCAGCCGTCCTTCGTGCGGTAGAGCTGCGAGGGCGCGATGAACGGATGCGCCGAGCGCGGCGCGCGTCCGGTGACCAGGCCTCTCGTTCAGGTACCAGGCCGCCGGGTAGTTGAGCTGGTGCATGGCGACGTCGTAGAGCGAGACGTCGAGGTCGCGCCCGCGCCCGGTGCGGCGCGCCTCCAGGATCCCGGCGAGCAGCGCGAGCGCGCAGGTGGTGCCGGTGGAGTAGTCCACCACCGACAGCCCCATGCGCGCGGGCGGCCCGTCGGGCTCGCCGGTGAGCGAGAGCCAGCCCGCCTCGCCCTGCATCAGGTAGTCGTAGCCGGGCCAGGCTTTGCGCGCGCCGTCGCGGCCGTAGGCCGAAAGGTGCGCGCAGACGATCTTCGGATTCGACGGCGCGAGATCCTCGTAGGTGATGCCGAGCTTCTCCGGCTGGTCGCCGCGCAGGTTGCCCATCAGGCCGTCGGCGGTGGCGACGAGCCTGATGCAGCACCTCGCGCCCCTGCGGGTGCTTGAGGTCCAGGGTGAGCGACTTCTTGTTGCGGTTGAGCGACTGGAAGAAGTGACCGTCGCCTTCGCCCAGGAAGTACGGTCCGACCGCGCGCGAGACGTCGCCGCCGCCCGCGCGCTGCTCGATCTTGATCACTTCCGCGCCCGAGGTCGGCGAGGTGCGCGGTGCCGAAGGGGCCCGCGCCGTAGACCTCCACCGCGAGGATGCGCACGCCCGCGAGGGGCAGCATCAGGCCGGGTTCCGCGCGATGAGCTGCTTGGCGATGATGATGCGCTGCATCTCGTTGGTGCCCTCGCCGATGCACATGAGCGGCGCGTCGCGGTAGTAGCGCTCGACGTTGAACTCGTTGGAGTAGCCGTAGCCGCCGTGGATGCGCACCGCTTCGATGCTGTTCTCCAGCGCCGCCTCGGAGGCGAAGTACTTCGCCATGCCGGCCTCCATGTCGCAGCGCTCGCCCGCGTCGTAGGCGCGCGCCGCGTTCTCCACCAGCAGGCGCGCCGCCTCGCAGCGCGTCGCCATCTCGCCGAGCTTCAGCTGGATCGCCTGGTGCTCGCAGATCGGCTTGCCGAAGGTCTTGCGCACCTGCGCGTAGGCCACCGCGTCCTTCAGCGCCGCGTTCGGCCACGCCCACGCCGCGCGCGGCGACGTTGATGCGCCCGAGCTCCAGTCCGCCGAGGGCGTGGTGGAAGCCCTTGCCTTCCTCGCCGCCGATCAGGTTCTGCCGCCGGGACGCGGTAGTCCTCGAAGATCAGCTCGGCCGAGTCGATGCCCTTGTAGCCGAGCTTCTCCAGCTTCTTCGACACGCGGAAGCCCTTGCCCTTCTCGGCGAGGAACATGCTCATGCCCTTGTGGCGCGGCTGCGCGTTCGGGATCGGTCTTCACCAGCAGCGCGAAGCACGAGCCCTGGATGCCGTTGGAGATCCAGGTCTTGGTGCCGTTGACGACGTAGTGGTCGCCGTCGCTTCACCGCGCGCGTGCGGATCGCCTGCAGGTCGGTGCCGCAGTCGGGCTCGGTGAGCGCGAGCCCGCCGCGGATCTCGCCCGAGGCGAACTTCGGCAGGAACTTCTTCTTCTGCGCCTCGGTGCCGTAGCGCGCCACCGCCGCCGCCATGATGAGGTGCGAGTTGAAGATGCCGGTGAGCGACATCCAGACCTCCGAGATCTGCGCCACGATCTTGGCGTAGGTGGAGGCCGGCAGGCCGAGGCCGCCGTACTCCGGCGGGATGGTGGCGCCGAACAGGCCCAGCGCCTTCATGGTCTCGACCATGGCCTGCGGATACTCGTCCTTCTTCTCCAGCTCGCGCGCCTTGGGGCGCACGTCGCGCTCGAGCCACTTCGCGATCGCGTCGAGGATCTGGCGTTTCGTTCGGCTGTCGTTCATGGGCGCCTTGGGTACCAGTACGGAACGCTTGAAGGTCATCACCGTGGTGCCGTCCTGCTTCCAGGCGCGCGTCTCCACCGTGACGATGCCCTGGGTGGGGCGCGATTTCGACTCGCGCTTCTCCAGCACCTTGGACTCCGGCGTAGAGCGTGTCGCCGTTGAACACCGGCGCCGGCATGCTCGATGTCGGTCCAGCCGAGGTTGGCGATCGCGCGTTCTGGCTCACGTCGGCGACGCTCATGCCCACGACGATGGCGAGCGTGAGCGTGCTGTTGACGAGCGGCTTGCCGAATTCCGACTTCTTCGCGTACTCCTCGTCGAAGTGGATCGGGTGCTGGTTCATGGTGAGCAGCGTGAACCAGGTGTTGTCGGCCGCGGTGATGGTGCGGCCCGGCCAGTGCTTGTAGGTGTCGCCGACCGCGAAGTCCTCGTAGTAGCGGCCCATCCTACTTCTTGCCCGGCGGCGGGCGCTTCTCGATGAAGGCGTCCATGCCCTCGCGGCCTTCCTCGTGCGCGAAGCTCGCCGCGATGACCTTGCCGGCGAGCTCGTAGGCCTTCTCCAGGCTCATGTCCATCTGCTGGTAGAAGGCGCGCTTGCCGGCGGCCACCGTGGCCGGGGGCTTGGCGGCGAGCTTCGCCGCCAGTTCCGCGGTGGCGGCGTCCAGCTCCGCGGCCGCAACGACCTTGTTCACCAGCCCCCATTGCAGCGCCTGCTGCGGCGCCGACCGACGTCGCCGGTGAGCAGCATCTCGAGCGCGTGCTTGCGCTGCAGGTTGCGTCCCACCGCAACGCCCGGCGTAGAGCAGAAGAAACCCCAGGTCACGCCGGAGGTGACGAACTTTGCCGCGTCGGAGGCCACGGCCAGGTCGCATTGCGCCACGAGCTGGCAGCCGGCGGCGGCCGCGGCGCCCTGCACCTTGGCGATGACCGGCTGCGGCAGCTTCGGGATCGTGGCCATCATGCGGCCGCACTGCGCGAACAGGCCTTCGATCTTCGGCAGTTCCTTCAGCGCGCGGATCTCCTTCAGGTCGTGGCCCGCGCAGAAGCCCTTGCCGCCGGCGGCGAGCACCACCACGCGCACCTTCGGGTCCTTCGCGATTTCATCGAAGGCGGCTTGCAGCGCCGAGAGCATCGCGCTCGTCAGCAGGTTCATCTGCTGCGGCCGGTTCAGGGTCAGCGTGGCAACGCCGTCGCGGTCTTCGCGCAGCAGCACCGGTTGCTCGGCTTGCGGTACGGCGCTCATGGCTCGCTCCTTACTCGATCGCGGCGGCGGACTTCGCCTTCTCGCGCAGCATGAATTTCTGGATCTTGCCGGTGGAGGTCTTCGGCAGCTCGCCGAACACCACCGCGCGCGGCGCCTTGAACTTCGCCATCTGGCCGCGGCAGAACTCGATCAGCTCGACTTCCGTGACCTTGGCGTTCGGCTTCAGCTCCACGAACGCGCAGGGCGTCTCGCCCCACTTCGGATCGGGCCGCGCCACCACCGCCGCCGCCAGCACCGCGGGATGGCGGTAGAGCACGTCTTCGACTTCGATGGAGGAGATGTTCTCCCCGCCCGAGATGATGATGTCCTTGGAGCGGTCCTTGATCTTGATGTAGCCGTCGGGCTGCATCACCGCGAGGTCCCCGCTATGGAACCAGCCGCCCGCGAAGGCGGCCTGCGTGGACTTCGGATTCTTCAGGTAGCCCTTCATCGTGATGTTGCCGCGGAACATGATCTCGCCCATGGTCTCGCCGTCGGCGGGCACGGGCTGCATCGTTTCCGGGTCCATCACCGTGAGCCCCTCCTCCATCAGGTAGCGCACGCCCTGGCGGCCGTTGAGCCGCGCGCGCTCCGTGATGTCGACCCTGCCCCACTCCTCGTGCTTCGCGCACACCGTCGCCGGACCGTAGACCTCGGTGAGGCCGTAGACGTGCGTGATGTCGAAGCCGAGGCGCTCCATGCCTTCGATCATCGCGGCGGGCGGCGCGGCGGCGGCCACCATGCCGCACACCTTGTGCGCTGATTCCCTGCTTCATCTCCTCGGGCGCGTTGATGAGCGTCGAGTGCACGATCGGCGCGCCGCAGTAGTGCGTCACCTTGTGCGCCTTGATCAGCTCGAAGATCTTCGCCGCCTCGACCTTGCGCAGGCAGACGTTGGTGCCCGCGTTCGCCGCCATGGTCCAGGGGAAGCACCAGCCGTTGCAGTGGAACATCGGCAGCGTCCACAGGTACACCGCGTGGTGCGGCATGCCCCAGGTGACGATGTTGCAGATGCCGTTGAGGTAGGCGCCGCGATGGCTGTAGACCACGCCCTTCGGGTCGCCGGTGGTGCCGGAGGTGTAGTTGAGCGAGATCGCCTGCCATTCGTCCTCGGGCCACTGCCAGGCGAACTCCGGGTCGCCCTCCTGCAGCAGCGCCTCGTAGATCCTTCTCGCCCAGGCGCTTGCCGCCGCGTGAACTCCGGGTCCTCCACGTCGATCACCGTCGAGCTTGCGCCCGAGCTTCTTCAGCGCTTCCTCGATGGTCGGCGAGAACTCCTTGTCGGTGATCAGCACCTTCGCTTCGCCGTGGTTCAGCATGAAGGCGATGGCGTCGGCGTCCAGGCGCGTGTTGAGCGTGTTCAGCACGCCGCCGCGTCATCGGCACGCCGAAGTGGCACTCGTACATCTCGGGCGTGTTGGCGAGCATCGCCGCCACCGTGTCGCCCTTGCCGATGCCGCGCTTGGCCAGCGCCGAGGCGAGCCTGCGGCAGCGGGCGTAGGTCTCCTTCCAGGTGAAGCGGCGCGCGCCGTGCACCACGGCGAGGCGTTCCGGGTAGACGTAGGCCGCGCGCTCGATGAACTGCAGCGGCGTCAGCGGCGCGTAGTTGGCGGGATTCTTGTCGAGGTTCTGCTCGAAGGGACTGGACTTCTGCATAGGTGCGGAAAGTATAGCGCTGTGGGTCAGTCAACGTTGATCGCTTCAGTACGTTAGCGAAGCATGGAAACCCGCACCACCCTGCGCCCGGGCGACCGCGGCACGCGAAAACTCAGCGAGCGCTTCGGCAAGCGGCTCGTCTGCGTCCGCTACCGCTACGACGCCGAGGCCGGAAAACGCTACACGACAGCGGAGCTCATCGTCGCCGAAGCGGCCTGGGAGCCGCGTGCTCGCAAGCCGCGCGCCAATCGCTCGCCCGAAGAAATGGTGTACGTCCGGGTAGGGTTCGGGGAGGAAGTCCTGCGGGCGAAGATGAAGGCGCTGGGCGCGATCTGGCGACCGCAGCACAAGCTATGGGAGTTGCCGTGAGGCGTTGTGCGGGGGTTGGGGATCGAGGACAGGGTTGTTGGGGAGCAGCGGAGAGGTATCTAGATTTATGGCCCTAGATTTGGATACCTATGGGCATAAACAAGTCTCTATTATTGGAAGCATGTCTACACGGGTATATGCTTTTCCGGGCAGCGGCTTGCTGCCTAATCACTAGTTAGCGGGCTAATCGACATGGAACATAGAGCGCTCGCAGCTCTGATCATCCGAATCGCTGGCCTTATCGTCATTGTTTCGGCGATCACCTACACCGCGAGGTCCATTGGCCCCTTCTTTGTCGCCGACACCGCTCAGAAGCTTAGCGCTGACCTTGTGCTGGTATCGATCCTTATCTCTCTAGTGATTCCCGTCGCGTTAGGCCTGTTGCTCGTCTATTTCCCAAGCGCAATAACGACACGTGTCCTGAAAATCGAAGGCCTGGAATCAGGGAACGAACAAGACACTAAGGCGATAGAGCGCGTGGCGTTCGCAGCCATCGGTCTTTGGTTGACGCTCTACGCTGTGATCGACGCCGCATATTTCTACGGCAAGGCGCGGCTCTATTTCCAATTCTTTGAGGACATGCCCACGTACGCGAAGCCGCCGCCGATATTGGCCGACGACTTTGGTGGGCTTGTCTCGTCTGCGGTGCAACTACTCATTGGTCTGTGGCTGCTCATCGGCAATCGAGGCATAGCAAATGTGCTTGGGCGGTTGCGTGGATAGCCCGCTAACAGTTTGCTGCTGCCGACGGGCCGCCGGCGCAGCGCCGTATCGACCACCAGTGCAACTGGCCCGCGGCAGAGCAAGACGTTAGGCAGCACAAGATACGACCGACCATGACCACCGACGCAACGCCGTGCGAGCTGTGCGCCCCACGCGAAGTGCTCCTTCAGAACGCGCTGGCCTACGTGCGATACGACAACAACTCGCTCAGCCGCGGGCACGTTCTGGTCATCCCGAAGCGTCATGTGGCAAGCTTCTTCGACATGACTACCGAGGAGCAAGCGGCCGTTCTTGCGCTGCTCAATTCGGCGAAAAGGTTAATCCAGGCGCAACACTCGCCCGACGGCTACAACATCGGCGTGAACATCGGCAAAGTGGGGGGCCAGTCGCGAATGCATGTTCACGTGCACTTGATACCGCGCTATGCGGGAGATGTGCCGGATCCGCGTGGCGGCATTAGGTGCGTACTGTCGGGGAGCAAATGTGCTGCCTAACCCTGCGGTGGAGAGCGACGCTTTGCACCCAGCGCTCCGCGCTTTCGTCCGCACCCCTCACCGCGAACGTTAAACGCCCGATGGCAGTGACGCTCGACAAGCAGCAGTCCCGAAAGCGAATCTCAGAGATCCGCAGGCTGTGGAACGAATGGGATCCTATCGGCGTGGCGAGTGATGCGAACGACGACGAGTACGATGCATATCTCGGTCCAACGCTCCGGTTGCTTGAGCGTGAAGTACCCGACGGCGAGATCGTTGAATTTCTTAAGTCCGTGGTGCACGACCGCATGGGACTTTCGCAGATGCCGAGCTCTCCGCACGAGTTCGCGGCAAAGCTGAAATCGTGGTTTTCGGCCAACTGGGCTGGTACGCGTGTCCCAGGCGTTTAAGCGCAGCCCACTCGGACGCGCGGCAAGCGCCGTACTCTATGAACCGCCATCGGCCGCGCGCCGGTGGCTGCGAACGTTAGAACGCTCTATCACGTCACACATGTCTGTCCCGCATTTCCGATGCATGCCGCATCCCGGGGAGAAATCGGCAGGTTTTTGTTCTTGAATAGGAGACCATCATGAGCACAGTAAAACCTCTGATCCACGAGGAGAACGATGACGTTCGCATCACGGAATGGCGCCTTGAGCCCGGCGACGCGACGGGCTATCACCGCCACAATTACGATTACGCCGTTGTCCCCCTGACCGCGGGAACGATCAAAGCCACCGGACCGGCGGGTGATATCGTCATGCAATTGCAAACCGGCAAGTCCTACTTCCGAAAAGCCGGCGTTGAGCACGATGTGTTCAATGTCGGGAGCGCTCTCTATACCTTCGTCGAAGTCGAATTGAAGCGCCAGAAGGGATGACGTTGCGTAGGGCTATTCGTGAGCGTTCTAACTTTTAGGTGGTGCGGACGGGCCGCCAGCGTCGCAGTAGCATGGACCATCGCGCCGGCCCGCCGCACACCAAGACGTTAGGCGCTGCCCATCCCTCTCAATATGCGACTCCTCCTCGCACTCAGAGCTCTCTTCTTCGTCCTGCTGCTACCCGGTACAGTGGCCGGCTACATCCCATTCAGCATCCTCCAAGCCGGAAACCTACTGCGCGTCCCAGGCCTCGGGCTCGCCTCCGTCTGCGCCGCCGTCTTCGCCATCACCGGTGCTCTTGTCCTCCTCCGGTGCGTCTGGGACTTCTTCGCCGCAGGCAAGGGCACTCTCGCCCCTATCGATCCCCCACGCTTCCTTGTTGTCCGAGGTCTGTACCGCTTCACCCGCAACCCTATGTACAACGGCGTCATCGCCCTCATCCTCGGGGAGGCTTGGCTCTTCCGGAGCGTCGGTCTGGCAGAGTACGCACTTCTAGTCCTCATCCTCTTCCACTTGTTCGTGGTCCTCTACGAGGAGCCTGCCCTTGAGTCACAGTTCGGGGAGTCGTATCGGGCCTACCGGCGTGCCGTTCCCCGCTGGGGCTTCACGACTCGGCCGTTTCAAGAGAGCACCGGGAGCACCGCCTAACATGCCGTTGCAGCTGACTGTCACTCGCCCGGTCATGCGCGAGTACGCGCAGCCGGGCTCGCGCCAGCAGCTGAACGCCGGTCGTTAGGCGCCAAGGAGACATCATGACTGTCAAGCGAATGGACAACGTCGGCATCGTGGTGGAGGACATCGATGCCGCCATTGAGTTTTTCACCGAATTTGGTCTGGAGCTCGAGGGGCGCGCCCCAGTCGAAGGAGACTGGGCAGATGGCGTCACTGGATTGCACGGCATGCGCGTCGAAATCGCCATGATGCGTACGCCAGACGGTCATAGCCGGCTCGAGTTGTCCCGATTCCTCGCGCCACCCGTGGTCGCCGATCACCGCAGCGCCCCAGTGAACGCTCTCGGCTACCTGCGCGTCATGTTCGCCGTGGAGGATATTGACGATACGCTCGCCCGACTCCGCAAACGCGGCGCGAAGCTCGTTGGCGAGGTGGTCCAGTATGAAGACATGTATCGGCTCTGCTACATCCGGGGTCCTGAAGGAATTCTCATCGGGCTCGCCCAACAGCTCAATCAGCAGACTTCCCGAGCGAATCCCATGTGACGCAAGCGTTGAGAGCAGGAACCGTGACCGGCCGGGGAGATAGGTAACAGAAACGTCGGCAGACATGGGATACAGTTGCTGCTGTCCGTGGATCCGTTCCCCTTTGCGTAGTGGTTGGAACGATGGCGCGAGAGCCGGCGAAAGGTGCAAGCCATGAGCATGCGGAAGCAACTGCGGGCCGGCCTCGCCGGATTGGCGATGCCGGCGTTCGCGCTGCTCCTGGCGCCCGGGTGCGCGCAGCCGGATGCCCAACCCGGCGTCGGGGGCCTCGGCGGCACCTCCTGGCAACTGGTGAAATTCCAGGGCGGCGACGACAAGGTCGTGGTGCCGGACGAAAAGGCCAAGTACACGATCGCCTTCGCTGCTGACGGCAGCGTCAGCGTGCGGTTCGACTGCAATCGCGGGCACGGCTCCTGGAAGTCCGCCTCTCCCGGCCAGATCCAGTTCGGGCCCATGGCACTCACGCGCGCGATGTGTCCGCCGGGCTCGATGCACGACCAGCTCGTCAAGCAGTGGTTCTACGTCCGCTCGTACGTGATCCGAAACGGCCGGCTGCACCTGTCGCTCATGGCCGACGGCGGCATCTACGAGTTCGAACCGATTTGAAACCGCGTCTGTGGCAGCTTGGACAGATTGACATAGGTCAAAACCACACTGTAGGGGTGCGGTATTCAATGACGGACAGCTTGGGCCGGCACGGGGCGCGCACTTGCACGCGCCTTTGCGCGCACAGCGATTACAGGAGCTAGCACCATGGCCGTTGCAGCACCAGCCGTCCCGAACCTGGATCATTTCTTCTCGAGCTCGGCCGCAAGGCTGGATCGTTGGCGCGAGCTGAATGCCAAGGCGCAAACCTGGGCTGCTGACGCGCGCAGCGGCAAACCGCGCGCCGGGCGCGCCGCGGTGGAAGCGGCGCTGGCGGAAGTGCGTGCACTGGAAGACTTCTTCGCCTATCCCGGACCTCGGCTGATCAAGGCATTGGCGGAGCGCATCGCCGACGACGACGCCATGGGCGTGGCTCGGATGGTGCGCAGGCTCAGCGGCGCACTGCTCTCCGGCAGCTACCGCTACGACACGAGCCAATGGGACACGGCCGACGAGTCGGCGCCCGCAGTGGCCGATCGCCTGCCGCTCGCATCAGACGGCGGCGGTGAATCCCGGCGGCCCTACTTCGAGACGCTGTTCGTCACCCCGGCACCGGCCGCCAACCTGCTGCAGGTCGCGCACGAGATCCGCCGCCTGCGGCGCGCAGAGGACGCTATGATCTACGAGCCGGTGCTGGTCGGCAGCTTCGAGGACGCGATCATCGGCACGGTGCTGAACGGCAAGATCGAGGCCGTGGTGATCTACGACGGCATCCCGATTCCCTCGCAGCACGACGTGCCGTTGCTGCGCGACTTCCTCAGCACGCACCAGCAGCTCGATACCACCTCACTCGCCCCGCGCGACGTCGGCGTCACGCTGGCGCGCGCCATCAAGCGCATCCGCCCCGAGCTGGACATCTACCTGCTCAGCGATCGGAACGTCGAGAAGCTGGCCGGGGATCCGGCGGCCTCGATGATCCGGCGCGTGTTCTACGAGGTCGAGGAGATGATGGAGGTGCACCTCAACATCCTCGAAGGCGTCGGCGAGCGCTTTTCCACGCCGCACTTCGACAACCTCAAGCGCTATGCCTCGCGGCCGATCAGCACCTTCCACGCGCTGCCGATCGCGCGCGGCAAGTCGATCATCAAGTCGAACTGGATCCACGACATGGGCGAGTTCTACGGCCAGAACCTGTTCCTGGCCGAGTCCTCCGCCACCACCGGCGGGCTGGACAGCATGCTCGAGCCGACCGGCAACATCAAGGTGGCGCAGGAGAAATTCGCCCGTGCGGTGGGCGCCGACCACGTGTTCTTCGTCACCAACGGCACCTCCACCTCCAACAAGATGGTCTACCAGGCGGTGACAAAGCCGGGCGACATCGTGATCGTCGACCGCAACTGCCACAAGTCGCACCACTACGGCATGGTGCTGTCGGGCGCGCAGCCGCTGTACGTGGAAGCCTTCCCGTTGACCGAGTACTCGATGTACGGCGCGGTGCCGCTGCGCACCATCAAGCAGGCGCTGCTCAACCTGAAGTCCGAGGGACGGCTCGACCGCGTGAAGATGGTGACGCTCACCAATTGCACGTTCGACGGGCACGTCTACAACACCCGCCGGGTGATGGAAGAGTGCCTGGCGATCAAGCCCGACCTGATTTTCCTGTGGGACGAGGCCTGGTTCGGCTTCGCCCGCTGGTCGCCGTTCCTGCGCCAGCGCACCGGCCTGGGTGCGGCCGCCGCGATCGAAGAGTGGCGCGCCAGCCCCGATGCACTCAAGGCCTACGAGGCGCAGGCCGCCGAGCTCGGCGAGGACCTCGACCCAAAGGACGCGCGCCTGCTCAAGCGGCGCCTGGTGCCCGATCCGCGCAAGATGCGCATCCGCGTCTACGAGACCGACTCGGTGCACAAGTCCATGTCGGCCCTGCGCCAGGGCTCGATCGTGGCGGTGCGGGACGAGGACTACAACCACCATGTCTCGGCCTTCCGCGAGGCGGTGTTCATCCACGCCTCCACCTCGCCGAACGCGCAGATCATCGCCTCGCTGGATGTCGCGCGGCGGCAGATGGAGCTGGAAGGCTACGAACTGGTCATGCGCGCGACCGAGATCGCCCTGGCGATCCGCCGCGAAATCTCCGTGCATCCGATCATCTCGAAGTACTTCCGCGTGCTCGGCGCCGACGGCATGATCCCAGGCGAGTTCCGCGCCTCGGGTTTCAAGGACTTCCTCACCCCGGGCAGCACCTGGCTCACGGCGCTCAAGGCGGTGCACGAGGACGAGTTCTTCCTCGACCCTACGCGCATGACGCTGGTGTGCGGCACCGCCGGCTACGACGGCACCGCGTTCAAGAACCTGCTGGCCGAGAAGTACAACATCCAGCTCAACAAGACTTCGCGCAACAGCGTGCTCCTGCAGAGCAACATCAACAACACCCGCAGCGACGTCGCGCTCCTGATCAAGGTGTTGCTCGAGATCTCGCAGGCGATCGAGGCACGCCTGGCCGAGGGGGGCGATGCCGAGCGTGCCGCGTTCGCGGCGCGCGTGAAGAGCCTGATGACGGATGTGCCCGACCTGCCGAACTTCAGCCGCTTCCACGACGGCTATCGCGAGGACCCGGACAGCATCACCCACGAAGGCGACATGCGCACCGCGTTCTTTGCCGCCTATGAAGAGGACGACTGCGAGTACCTGCCGCTGATGAGCCCTGAAATCGACAAGCGGCTGAAGAGCGGCCCGGAACTGGTGTCGGCCAACTTCGTGATCCCCTACCCGCCCGGCTTCCCGATCATGGTGCCCGGACAGGTGATCGCGGCCGACACGATCGGCTTCATGCGCAAGCTCGACGTCAAGGAAATCCACGGCTACAACGACACGCGCGGCCTCAAGCTGATCAAGCTGTCGGCGATCGGCGCGGGTGCCGCGGGCACAGCGTGCCGGCCAAACGCAAGCAGCGCAGTCGCGGTGCCGCCTAAGGAGCAACGCAATGGACTGGATCGTGAAGACGTTTCAGCAATACCCGGAACTGGCGATCTTCCTCACGCTGGCGCTCGGCTACTGGGTCGGAAGCTTCAAGCTTGGCAAGTTCCAGCTCGGCGCGGTGACCGGCGTATTGCTGGCCGGCGTGCTGGTCGGGCAGATGCAGATCACCATTTCAGCGAACGTGAAATCGGTGTTCTTCCTGATGTTCCTGTTCGCCGTCGGCTACGGCGTCGGGCCGCAGTTCTTCCGGGGCCTGAAGAGCGATGGCGTGCCGCAGGTCGTGTTCGCAGTCCTGCAGTGCCTCGCCTCGCTGTTCACCGCTTACGCGGTGGCCCTGGTCCTGGGCTACGACGCCGGCGCGGCGGCCGGGTTGCTGTCTGGATCGCAGACCATCTCCGCGGTACTCGGCGTCGCCACCGACGCCATCAACCAGCTCGGCATCGCCGCCGAGGAGAAGACAAAACTCATCAACCAGATGCCGGTGGCCTATGCCGTCACCTACATCTTCGGCACCGCCGGCTCGGCCTGGCTGCTGGCATCGATCGGACCGAAGCTGCTGCGCGTGGACCTGGCGGCCGAATGCAAGCAGCTCGAGGCCAAGCTGGGCGGCGGCGAGGCGGAGCCCGGAGTCATGTCCATGGCGCGGCGCTTCGACGTGCGCGCCTATCGCGTGACCAACAAGGAACTGGTGAACAAGACGGTGGCCGAGCTCGAGGCGATGCCGAAGGAGTTCCGCGTGTTCATCGTCCGCGTCCGCCAGGCCGGCGCCATCATCGAAGCCGAGCCCGGCACGCTCATCCGGCCGGACGACGTCGTCGCCGTGGCCACCCGGCAAGAGGCGCACGTGGCGCGCGGGCCGCAGATCGGACCCGAGGTCGACGACAAGGAGCTGCTCGACTTTCCGGTGCAGATGCTGGACGTCGTCGTCACCGAGAAGGTCCTCGCCGGCAAGACCCTCGCCCAGCTCGCGGACCCATGAATTCGCCCGCGGCGTGTTTCTGCGCAGGCTCGTGCGCGCCGACCAGGAGATGCCGTTCACGCCGGGCACCACCGTGGATCGCGGCGATGTGCTCCAGATCGTCGGGCCGAAGCGCAACGTCGAGCTCGCGGCCAAGGCGATCGGCTATGCCGATCGCCCGACCAACATGACCGACATGGTCTTCGTCGGGCGCCGGCATCGTGCTGGGTGGCCTGGTCGGGGCACTGACGATCCACATCGGCGGCATCCCCCTGAGCCTCAGCACCAGCGGCGGCGCGCTGATCGCCGGGCTGGTATTCGGCTGGCTGCGATCGGTGAAGCGAACCTTCGGCCGGATTCCGGCGCCGGCGCTGTGGGTCCTGAACAACGTCGGCCTCACCATCTTCATCGCCGTCGTCGGGATCAGCGCCGGCCCGAGCTTCGTGGCCGGGCTGAAGCAGGCCGGGGTGAGCCTGTTCCTCGCCGGCATCGTGGTCGACCTCGGTCCCTCTGATCATCGGCTTGCTGATGGGCAAGTATCTCTTCAAGTTCCACCCCGGCATCAACCTCGGCGCCTGCGCCGGCGCGCGCACCACCACGGCGGCGCTGGGCATGATCGAGGAAGTGGCCAAGAGCAAGGTGCCGGCTCTCGGCTACACCGTCACCTACGCCGTCGGCAATACCCTGCTGACGATCTGGGGTCTGGTCATCGTGCTGCTCATGGCGTGATAATTCGTCGAATTGAGAGGAAGAACCGATATGGCAACCCAGAGCAAGAAAGCGAAGACCTCCCGCGCCGAGCAGCGGGAGCTGCTCAAGCTGAGCCCGTTCGAACTCAAGGACAAGCTGATTGCGCTCGCCGCCGAAGGCGAGCGCGAGAGCGACGCCCAGATGCTGAACGCCGGGCGCGGCAATCCGAACTGGATCAGCACCACGCCGCGCGAGGCCTTCGGCACCCTGTTGCACTTCGCACTCGACGAGTCCCGGCGCAGGATCAAGGACATTCCGGACGCGGGCCACATGCCGGAAAAGAGCGGGAGCGGTCAGCGCTTTGCACAGTTCCTCGGCGCCAACGACAAGCTACCCGGCACCAAGCTGCTGCGCGACGCCTTCGACTACGGCGTGAAGACGCTGAAATTCGATGCCGACACGTTCGTCCACGAACTGACCGAGAGCATCATCGGCTGCATGTACCCGGTGCCGGATCGCATGCTGCGCTGCACGCGAGCGCATCGTGCACGAGTTCCTGGCGCAGGAGCTGTGCGCGGGAAGGCCGCCCGCGGGCCGCTTCGACCTGTTCGCCGTCGAGGGCGGCACCGCGGCCATGTGCTACATCTTCGATTCGCTGATGCTCAATCGCCTGCTGCACCGGGGCGACACGATCGCGCTCGGCGTGCCGACCTTCACCCCGTACTCGAGATCCCGCACTTCGACCGCTATGCCTTCAAGGTCGTGAATCTCGACGCCGGCAAGGAACGGCGCGCGGACGGCAGCCACACCTGGCAATACGCCGACGAGGAAATCGACAAGCTCGCCGACAAGCGCATCAAGGCGTTCTTCCTCGTCAATCCGAGCAACCCGCCGTCCTACGCCATGCGCGAAAGCTCGGTGAAGCGGCTGGTGAAGCTGGTGAAGACCAAGCGCCCCGACCTGATCATCATCACCGACGACGTCTACAGCACCTTCGTGCCGGGATTCCGCTCGCTGATGGCCGAACTGCCGCAGAACACCATCGGCGTGTATTCCTACTCGAAGCACTTCGGCTGCACCGGCTGGCGGCTCGGCGTGGTGGCGATTCACCAGGACAACATCTTCGACAAGAGGCTGGCGAAACTGCCCGCGAAGGACCGCGCGGCGCTCAACCGCCGCTACAGCAGCATCAGCCTCGCGCCGGAGAAACTGAAATTCATCGACCGCATGGTGGCCGACAGCCGCCAGGTCGCGCTCAACCACACGGCCGGCCTGTCGACGCCGCAGCAGATCCAGATGGCGCTGTTCTCGCTGTTCGCGCTGCTCGACAAGGCGGACAGCTACAAGACGCTCTGCCAGCTGATCGTGCGCCGGCGCTACCAGGCGCTGTGGGACGGTCTGGGTTTCACGCCGCCGCCCGATGCCGACCGGGCGTTCTACTACGCCGAGCTCGACATCATGGTGTGGGCGGAAAGACTCTACGGCGCCGGAGTTCGTGAAGTTCCTCCGCCAGAACTACGAATGCACCGACATCCTGTTCCGCCTGGCGGAGAAATCGGGGGTGGTGCTGCTGCACGGCGGCGGCTTCGGCGGGCCGGACTGGTCGGTGCGGGTGTCGCTCGCCAACCTGCCGGAGGACACCTATCCGAAGATCGGCAAGTTCCTCATGGAGGCGGCGGAGGGTTACGTCGAGGAGTGGAAGGCCGACGCAGACGAAACCAAGGAGCAACAGACCATGAACAAGGAGTCACGTCACCATGAATATATCAGACCGCATTGTTCTTCGCATTCGTTGCGCTGCTGTTTGCCGCTTCGGCGGCCATCGCGAAACCGAAGATCAAGGTCCTCGCCACCGGCGGCACCATCGCCGGCGCGCAGACCAGCGCCAGGCCGAGGCCGGCTACAAGTCCGGCACGCTTCTCCGTGGACGACCTCATCAAGGCCGTGCCGCAGCTCAAGGACCTGGCCGACATTGTCCGGCGAGCAGGTCGCCAACATCGGCAGCCAGACGATGAACCACGAGGTCTGGCTGAAGCTCGCCAAGCGCGATCAATGAAGTGCTCAAGGGCAACATCGACGGCGTCGTCATCACCCACGGCACCGACACGATGGAGGAAACGGCGTACTTCCTCAGCCTGGTGGTGAAGAGCGACAAGCCGGTGGTGCTGGTCGGCTCGATGCGGCCCGCCACCGCCATCAGCGCCGACGGTCCGGTCAACCTCTACAACGCGCGTCGCGCTGGCCGGCAACCCGGAGGCCAAGGGCCGCGGCCCGCTGGTCGTCCTCAACGACAAGATCCACTACGCGCGCGAGGCGCAGAAGATGCACACCACGCGCGCTCGACACGTTCAAGTCGCCGAATCGCGGCCGCGCCGGGGTGATGAACACCGGCAAGGCGTACTTCTATCTCCAAGAACACGATCGCGCCACACCACGAAGAGCGAGTTCTCCGTGGACGGCAAGAGCGTGAAAGACCTGCCGCGCGTCGAGGTGGTGTATTCCTACGCCAACCTCGGCCGCGACAGCATCGACTTCCTCGTCGGCAAGGGCGTGAAAGGCATCGTGCTCGCCGGCGTGGGCGACGGCAACACGCACCGACACCGCGATCGCCGCGCTGGCGGAGGCGGCGAAGAAGGGCGTCGCCGTGGTCCGCTCCTCGCGCACCGGCAGCGGCGTCGTGGATGCGCAACGTCGAGGTGAACGACGACAAGCTCGGCTTCATCGCCGGCATGGAGTTGAACCCCCAGAAGGCCCGCATTCTCCTGATGCTCGGCCTGATGAAGACGAGCGACGCGAAGAAGCTGCAGGCAATCTTCGAGAAGTACTGAGGCGGCATGGCGGGCGGCGATGAACAGGGGAATTGAGACGCCATGATCGAATGGTTTCTGGCAGGGCTGCGCAGCAACCCCGAGCTCGCGTTGTTTCTCGCGATCGGCCTGGGGTACTGGATCGGGTCATTCAAGATCGCCGGCTTCAGCCTCGGCGGCGTCACCGGCTCGCTGATCGCGGCGCTGGTGATCGGGCAGGCGCATGTGGAGGTCCCGGGCCTGGTCAAGACCGTGCTGTTCATGCTGTTCCTGTTCGGCACCGGCTACTCGGTCGGCCCGCAGTTCTTCCGTTCCCTGAAGGGCGACGGCTTGCGTGCGCTGGGTTTCACGCTCGTGCACTGTGTCGCGGCGCTCGGCATCGCGTACGCGACGGCGCGGCTGCTCGGCCTGGATCTCGGCATGTCCGCCGGGCTGCTCTCGGGCGGCCTGACCCAATCCGCCGCCATCGGCACCGCCACCGAGGTGATCATGGCGCTGCCGGGGTCCATGACGGAGGCCGAACGGCAGACGCTCGTCAGCCATATTGCCGTGGCCGACGCGCTGACTTACGTGTTCGGCGTGGTTGCCCCAATCTGGTTCCTGACTGTCCTGGTGCCGCGCATGCTGCGCATTGACCTGAAGAAGGAGGCCGCCGCCCTCGAAGCCAGCCTCGGCATCAAGCGAGACGCGCCGAACGTCACATCTGCCTACCAGCAGTTCACGGCCCGTGCGCATCGGGTAGAGGCCGCCGAGTACATCGGCAAGCGTGCGGCCGAGCTGGAGGTGATCCAGCCGGGTGGCCGCATGTTCGTCGAGCGCCTGCGCCGCGGCGAGCGGGTCCTGAGCGTCGAGCCGGACACCCGCATCGAGCGCGGCGACGTCGTCTGCCTGTATGGCCGCCGCGAACTGGTCCTCGAGTGCGGGCCGCGCATCGGTGCCGAGGTCAACGACCGCGAGCTGCTCGATTTCCCGGTCGAGATTGCACGCGTCATCGTCACCAACCGCGAGATCACCCGGCGCAGCTTCGGCGAGCTGGTCAGCTGGCCCCCGTCACGCGGTGTCGGAGTGCGCAAGGTGACGCGCGGCGGCGAGGACATCCCGATATCGCCAGCTACCGTGCTGGATCTCGGTGACGTCATCGAGCTGATCGGGCCGCAGCCGGCGGTCGTGCGCGCCGCGCGCGAAATCGGCCAGGTCGAAACGCCGACCGCCAACACCAACCTCATGCTGGTCGCCCTCGGCATCGTGGTCGGCGCGTTCGTCGGCCTGCCCTATCTCATGCTGGGCGCGTTGAAGCTGTCGCTGTCGACCAGCGTCGGCGTGCTGGTGGCGGGCCTGTTCTTCGGCTGGCTGTACTCGGTGAAGCCGCTTGTCGGAAAGATCCCCGATGCCTCGATCAACCTGATGAGTCAGCTCGGCCTGGCCGGGTTCGTGGCCGTGGTCGGCCTGCATGCCGGACCGGTGTTTCTCGACGCCGTGCGCGAAGCCGGCCTGCGGTTGCTGCTCGGCGGCGCGGTGGTGACGCTGTTGCCGCTGTTCATCGCCTTCGCCTTCGGGCGCTACGTGCTGCGCATGTCGCCGATCCTGCTGATCGGCGCCATCGCCGGCACCCAGACCCTGACGCCCGCGCTGGTCGCCGTGCAGGAAAAGGCCGACAGCCAGACCCCGGTCCTCGGCTACACGGTGCCGTATGCGCTGGCCAACATCCTGCTCACGATGTGGGGTGGTTTCATGGTGATGTTGCGAGTTCAGTTCGGGTAGGGCGGCGCTGTCGATCAGGAGTCTGCAATGGGTTCAACGTCTACGTGGAGGCAAGGATCATGAACACAGCAATCAGATCAGTAAGCCGAACGGCGGGCATCGTGCTCGTCGCGCTGGCATTCGGGTTCGGCGCAGCCCAGGCACGCGGCCCGATCCCGCAGGACCTGCAGCCGGTCGTGAAGGCGGCGTACGAGAAGTTCAAGGACGACAAGAGCGGCAAGAACGCCGACTACATTCCCGAGCTGGCGAAGGTGCCCTCCGAGTTGTTCGGCGTGGTGATCGTCACCGCCAAGGGTTCGGTGTATACGGCGGGCGACGTGGACTACGCGTTCTCGATCCAGTCGGTGTCCAAGCCGTTTACCGCCGCGCTGGTCATGCAGCAGCAGGGCGACCAGGCCATCAAGGACAAGATCGGCGTCGAACCGACCGGCCTGAAGTTCAACTCCATCCTCGCCACGCAGATCATCCCGGAGGTGTCGGTGAACCCGCTGGTCAACTCCGGCGCCATCGCCTCGGTGAGCATGGTGCAGGCCAAGAACGCCAAGGAGCGCTTCGCCAGGATCCTGGGCTTCTTCAACGACTTGGCAGGCGCAAAGCTGACAGTAATCGAGAGCGTGTACAAGTCCGAGGCCGCCACCAACCAGCGCAACCGCGCGCACGGCTACATCCTGGCTGCCTCCGAGCGCATCTACTCCGACCCCATGGAGGCGGTGGACGTATACACCCGCCAGTGCTCGATCGGCGTGACCGCGAAACAGCTCGGCGTCATGGGCGCGACGCTCGCCAACAACGGCGTCAATCCGGTGACGGGCAAGCGCGTGCTCGACGCCAAGTACGTGCCGAAGGTCCTGGCGATCATGATGATGGCAGGCTTCTACAACGAATCCGGCGCCTGGGCCTACAGCACCGGCCTGCCCGCGAAGACGGGCGTCGGCGGCGGCATCGTGGCGATCGTGCCCGGGCAGATGGCGATCGTCGGCTTCTCGCCGCGCGTGAACGACCCGGGCAACAGCATCCGCTCGGCCAAGGCCATTGAACATATCGTCAACGAGCTCGGCCTGAACCTGTTCTCAGGCGAGTGAAAAGGAGAAAACTGATGAAAACCCCCAAGCAGTCGTTTCGCGTTCAGGCGGCAAGCGCCGTATTCATGTCTGTCCTCGCCGGATTGGGACAGGCACAGGCCCAGGACAAGCCACGCGTGGAAATCTACGGCTTCATCCAGATGGACGCCATTCAGGACCTCGACCGCGTCGATCCGGCCTGGAGCGCCACGCTGCGACCCTCCAGGATTCCGGTGAATTGCCCGGGCGACGCCGGCTGCGGCGCCGATGGTCAGACCACCTTCAGCGTCCGCCAGACGCGCCTGGGCTTCAACGGTTTCGTGCCGACCTCGAGCGGCGAACTGCGCACGAAGTTCGAGTTCGACATGTTCGGCGTAGGCGTCGACGCAGGCCAGACGACCATCCGCCTGCGCCATGCCTGGGGCGAGCTCGGGCAGTTTCTGGTCGGCCAGACCAACAGCCTGTTCATGGACGGCGACGTGTTCCCCAACACCATCGACTACTGGGGTCCCAGCGGCATGATGTTCTTCCGCACTGTGCAGATGCGCTGGACGCCCTATAGCAAGGACGGGACGAAGTTCGCGGTGGCGCTGGAACAGCCCGGCACGGCGGTGGATAACAGCTCGGCCGGTCTCGCCAACGTCTCGGCCCACAACAAGCAGCCAGACTTGACGGGGCAGTGGCGCCTGGACCGGAACTGGGGACATGCCCAGGTGGCGGGCATCCTGCGCTGGCTCGGCTATCAGACCAGCGGCACCGCGGACGGAAGCCCGTCGGGAAACAAGACCGGCTACGGCATCAACCTGTCCGGGAGCTACAAGGTCCTCGGCAAGGACATGATCCACGGACAGCTCGCCTACGGCAAGGGCATCGCCAACTACAGCAACGACTGCTGCGTGGATCTCGCCAGCGACGCGGCGGGCAATCCCGAGGCGGTGTCGCTGCTCAACTGGCTGGTCTACTACGACCACTCGTGGAACGACAAGCTGACCAGCTCGATCGGCTACAGCCAGAACGTCCAGGACAACACCGGCGGGCAAGCGGGTAGCGCGCAGCACATCGGGACCTACGCCTCGGTGAATCTGCTGTACTCTCCCGTGAAGAACCTCCTGACCGGCGTCGAGTTGCTGCGCGGCGAGCGCGAGAACAAGAACGGCAACTCCGCGTCCGACACGCGCGTGCAGTTCTCGACCAAGTACAACTTCTAGGCTGCGGGGCGCGATGCGGAAGTGACCTGCCGCAGGAGCGGCTTCACCCTGGTCGAGATGATGGTGGTCGTCGGCGTCGTTGCCATCCTGGCGCTGATGACGATTCCCTCGTTTCTCGACCAGTACATCAGGAACCAGATCGCAGAAGCCCTGCCCCTCGCGGACATCGCCAAGAAGCCGGTGGCCGCGTCCTGGGCCGTTGCGCGCGCCCTCCCCGCCGACAACGCCGGCATCGGCCTGCCCGTGCCGGAGAAGGTCGTCAGCAACTTCATCAGCGCGCTGACAGGTCGAGGGCGGCGCCATCCACATCACCTTCGGCAACCGCGCCAATAATTCCATCAAGGGCAAGATCCTCACGCTGCGGCCCGCGATCGTCGCGGACGCGCCGATCGTTCCGGTGGCCTGGGTCTGCGGCTTCGCCGCGGTACCCGGTAACATGACCGCCGTGGGCGAAAACAGGACCAACATCCCCGTCGGCTACCTCCCGGTGCAATGCCGCGGAGGCTAGGCAGGATCCCCGGTCGAGGGCTTGCGGCCGGCGCGGCGCTCCTTGCCGCCGCGCTCGCCTTCAGCCCATCTTCGGCAGCAACTCGCCCAGCGCGTACAAGGTCTTCTGCGGGAATCGTTCCAGCGGATAGAACCGCGTGATCACCGCGACCGCCTGTTCGTAGCTGCCGATCGCGAGATGCCGGAGCAGATAGCGAATGTCGTCCTCGTCGTGGGACTCCGTGCCGATCCGCAGCGCCAGGCATTTCATGGCCAGCAGGTACTCCGGCTGGGCCACCATGACCCGCAAATGATCGAGCTCGAGGAACAGGCTGAACTCGCCGCGCTCGCTCAGGAATCCTTTCACGCCGTCGTTGAGCCAGTCGGGCGCAACGCCCGCCTGCAAGGCCACCCGCGCCGCGGCTTCGCGCACCTGGCGGGCCGGGCGAAACAGTCCGTCCACGTCCTGGGTCGAAGGGCGCGCGGCATAGGCCAGGCACATGACGGCCCCGCCCACCAGGAACAGTTCGCCCTCCGTGCCCGCCCGGCGCAGCTCTTCGTTCAGGAGCGCGAAGAGCCGCCGGATGTCCCTGTCGGCGAGCGCGGCCATCTCACACCCGGGATCCGACGCTCGCGTCGATGAAGATGTTGCGTCGCCGGAAGGCCGCCGGCGAATGGCTCAGCAGGTACAGGCGCAGGCTCATGAGCGCCGAGCCGAACACCGGCTCGGCGAGAGGCGCCGTCGCGCGCAGCCCACGGCGGCGGAGCGACCCCGTTCTTCGCGCACGCCACCTCCATCATCGCGGCGACGTAATTGGCGAGATACGGCGTCAGCCGGGCGGGCGGCGAGGAGACGGCTTCCTGCAGCTCGCCGGCGCCAAGGCTTGCCAGCCAGGAGTTGAGTTCCGCCAGGGCGAAGCGCGCGTCCCGGGAATCCGCGCAGGCCTCGGTGAGATCCTGAAAACGGCGCGCCGGCGCCGGCAACAGCCGCGCGAGGACATAGGCGGACATGTCCAGCCCCGCGCGGCGCGCGGCGCGGCAGATGGCGGCCTTCTGCGCCGGCGAAACCCGGATCTGGAGCTGGCCGGACTTGGTGGCGGTGGGCATCCCGGCAGCATAAGCCGGCTTCCCGCATAGTGTCAATACATATGTATTGACATAGAAGACCGCCAGCCGCGCGCGACCCGAGCAGGTGATGCTAGTGCATCACACATCTTGATGCTATGATGCCAGGCATGCGTACGACGGTGCGGGTGGATGACGAACTCCTCGAGCGGCTCAAGGCGCAGGCGCGCAGGGAAAAAGTGAGCCTGACGCGGCTGCTCAACCGCGCCCTCAGGGCTGGGCTGCAGGCGGGAGGCGCGCGCCGGCGCAAGCAGCCGGCCTACCGTGAGCGAGTCCATGCCATGGGGGCCCCGCGTCTCGCCCTCGACAAGGCGCTCGCGCTGGCGGCGGCGCAGGAGGACGAGGAAATCGTCCGCGAACTCGCATTGCGCAAGTGAAGATCGTCGATCTGAATATCCTGCTCTATGCCGTGAATTCGGCGGCGGCGCAGCACGAGCGCGCGCGCCGGTGGTGGGAAAACGCGGTCAGCGACGAGGACAGCATCGGGCTCGCCTGGGTCGTGCTGCTCGGCTTCCTGCGCCTGTCCACCAACCCGCGCGTGTTTCCGCGCCCCCTCGCACCCCATGTCGCGGCGGCAAAGCTCGACGCCTGGCTCGCCCGGGACAACGTGCGGGTGGTGCGCGAGAAGGACGAGCACTGGGCAACGCTGCAGCCGCTCCTCGGCGGCTCCGGCACTGCGGGAAACCTCACCACCGATGCGCATCTCGCGGCGCTCGCCCTCAGCCATGATGCGGTGCTGGTTTCGAGCGATATGGATTTCGCGCGCTTCAAGGGCCTGCGCTGGGAAAACCCGCTTCGATCCTGATGCGGGGCTGCGGCCCTAGTAACGGAAGGAAAGGCCGATCTGCACGTCGCCCTGCGTGACGGTGTCGCCCTTGATGGAGATCACGCAGCCACCCGAGCAGAACACGCCGCTGCTGCTGTTGACCAGGGTGGCGTAACCGCGCGCCTCGAAGCGCAGCGCCACGTACTCGCCCAGCGGCAACTGGTAGCCGATGCCCAGGTTGATCGAGGGGCGCAGCTCGTTCTGGAACCCGTCCAGGCCCGGCTCGAACAGCGTGGCGCCGAGCCCGCCCACCAGATAGACGCCCTGCCCGATCCTGCCTTCGAGGAAGCTGGTGCCGCCGATGTGCAGGTAGGTCACGCGCATCGGCAATTTCTTCGGCAACGGGCTGCCCGGCGGGGTCAGCGTCGCCTGCTCGGTGCCCATCTGCGAACTCTGCCGCGACAGGAATATCTGCAGCTGGCGGCTGGCATCGAGCCGCAGGTCGAGGCTGAGCGAGGCGGCGCCGGATGCTTCAATGGACAGCTCGTTCCCGCTGTTGACGTCGGTGAAACTGCCGCCGTCGCGATAGGCAGCGTAGACCGTAAAGGCGTTGTCTTTGGTCTGCGCGACGCTGCTGCCGACGGCAAGCGCCAGCACGAGGGCAAGTGCGACATTCACGAATGCGCGGTTCGCCTGCATCGACCCTCCCGTAGGACCGGGTATCATTGCCTCAGACAATAGCGCATCGAGAGGACTTCACCATGATTCGTCGCTGGCACACTGTCGTTCTGGTCGCCGCACTGCTTCCGCTGCCGGCGCTTGCGGCCGACGCAGTCGAAGACGACCCCTACAATCTCTCGCTCGGCGCCTATTTCGTCACCCGCACCAACGGCAGCATCCGCCTCGACCGCACGGCCGGGGTGGTCACGGTCGGCACCAGCATCGACTGGGAGCGGGACCTGGGCGGGGAAACCTCGATGACGGTCCCGCGCATCGACGGCTACTACCGCTTTGCGCCCAAGCACCGCGTGGATTTCAGCTGGTACAAGAT
Source organism: uncultured beta proteobacterium (assembly GCA_963782655.1). Classification (GTDB taxonomy): domain Bacteria; phylum Pseudomonadota; class Gammaproteobacteria; order Burkholderiales; family SG8-39; genus JAABQT01. Next base: position 339,689 of record CAWALA010000011.1, read on the forward strand.
CGAGCGCAACGGCATCATCGTCCACGCCAACGCGACATCGATTTCGGCAACGTCACTTTTCCAATCGGCACCTCCCTCACGAGCAAGCTCGACACCGAAACGACCAAGCTCGCCTACACCTATTCCTTCTATCGCAACCCCGAGATCGAAACCTCGGTCTCGGCGGGTTTGCACGTCACCAAGATGGAAGCGTCGCTGCAGGGCCGCCGGCGGCGCGCTCGCCGAAAGCAACTCGGCGACTGCGCCCCTGCCGGTATTCGGATTCCGCCTCGACTATGCCATCACGCCGAAGTGGTGGATGCGCGGCAAGTATGAGCTGTTCTTCCTCGACAGCGTCCAGGCGTACACAGGCGCCCTCAGCGACTTCACGATCTCCATCGAGCATCGCACCTTCCAGCACGTGGGCTTCGGCTTCGGGCTGAACCGCTCCAGCCTGGACCTGGAAGTGGACGACGGCAGCAAGCAAGGCGCGTTCAGCTCGGTGCTCAACGGCCTCATGGTGTACGCCGTATTGCGTTGAGCGCCGGATTCCAGGGCAGCCTGTAAGCTTCTGTGACCGCTTCCCGACCCACCGGGAAGCCCCATTCACAGAAGGGTTTCCATGGAAACGTATTACAAGCAGCCAGCACCTCGCCGATTTCGCCAAGATCTCCGACGGCAGCCCTGAACTGGGCAAGAAATTCTTCGACTACTATGGCGCGGTGTTCGCCGACGGCGCCCTCACCGCGCGCGAAAAGAGCCTGATCGCGCTCGCCGTCTCGCACGCGGTGCAGTGCCCCTACTGCATCGACGCCTACACGCAGGACTGCCAGCAGAAGGGCGCCGACCTCGAGCAGATGACCGAGGCCCTGCACGTCGCCGTCGCCATCCGCGGCGGCGCCTCGCTCGTGCATGGCATGCAGATGCGCGAGCACGCCAAGAAGCTGGGCATGTAGTGCGCCCGGCCACCATTCCGATCCGGCTGGAGGAGGTCGCCGGCGACCTGGCGCAGGACCGCGCCACGCCGCGCGCGACGCAGAGCCTGCAGCGGCGCGCCGCCCCGCTCGCCTCTCCCGCGGAGCAGCTGCGGCTGCTTGAAGGCGGTGCTCGCTGCACGCCGAGTTCGACGCGCTCGCCGGCACGGATCTCGCGCCCGCGCACGCTCGAAATCTTCCAGGTCAACCTGGGCAAGCTGTGCAACATGACCTGCCGGCACTGCCACGTGGACGCCGGCCCCGACCGCACCGACGCGATGATGGACGACGCCACCGTCGAGCAGGTGCTGGCGGCGATCCGCCGCACCGGCGCGCATACGGTGGACCTCACCGGCGGCGCGCCCGAGCTGCACCCGCGCTTCCGCGACGTGGTGCAGGCCGCCATCGATGCCGGCAAGCACGTCATGGACCGCTGCAACCTCACCGTGCTGCTGCTGCCGCGCAACGCGGGGCTGGTGGACTGGCTCGCCGAGCGCAAGGTGGAGATCGTCGCCTCGCTCCCCCACTACCGCCGCCCGAACACCGACGCGCAGCGCGGCGACGGCGTGTTCGAGCGCTCGGTGCGCGCGCTGCGCATCCTCAACGCCGCCGGCTACGGCAAGGGCGACCCGCAAAGGCGCCTGACCCTCGTCTCCAACCCGGCCGGCGCCTTCCTCGGCGCCTCGCAGGCGAGCGTGGAGCGCGAGTGGCGCGAGGGCCTGCAGCGAGAATTTCGGCATCTCGTTCGACCGACTGTTCGTGCTGAACAACATGCCGATCTCGCGCTTCCTCGAGTGGCTGCAGGACTCGGGCAACCTCGAGTCCTACCTGGAGCGGCTGGTGAACGCCTACAACCCGGCCGCGATCGACGGCCTCATGTGCCGCAACACGCTTTCGGTGGGCTGGGACGGGCGCCTGTACGACTGCGACTTCAACCAGATGCTCGACCTGGAGCTCGAACTTGCCGGCGGGCCCGCACATCCGCGACTTCGACGAGGCCGCCTGGCAGCGGCGCCGCATCGTCACGGCGCGCCACTGCTTCGGCTGCACGGCGGGCGCCGGCAGCTCCTGCGGCGGGCAGACGGCCTAGGCCTTTCGCCAGAGCACCTTGCCGCCGGCCTCCTTGGCGAGGCCGTCGAGGTATTTCTCGTGCGCCTTCAGCTCCTCGGCGCTGGCGCGCAGCACCACCAGCTTGGAGACGTCGACGCGCGCGGTGGCCGCGGCGGATTCCGCCGGCGTCTCCAGGTCCATCACCAGGCTGTCCTGGCCGCGCGTCATCGCGAGGTAGACCTCGGCCAGCAGCCGCGCGTCGAGCAGCGCGCCGTGCAGGGTGCGGTGCGCGTTGTCCACGCTGTAGCGCTCGCACAGCGCATCGAGGGAATTGCGCTTGCCCGGATGCAGCTCGCGCGCCATCGCCAGGCTGTCCACCACGCGCGGCAACGTGCTCCGCGAGCTTGCCCAGCCCGGCGCGCTCCAGCTCCAGGTCGAGGAACTCCACGTCGAAGCCGGCGTTGTGGATGATGAGCTCCGCGCCGCGCACGTAGTCGACGAACTCCTTCGCGATTTCGGCGAACTTCGGCTTGTCGGCGAGGAACTCGTCCGCGATGCCGTGCACGCGCGCCGCGCCCTCCTCGCTCTTCCTCTCCGGGTTCACGTAGCGGTGGAAGTGGTTGTCGGTGATGCGGCGGCTGCAGCATCTCGATGCAGCCGATCTCGATCACGCGGTCGCCCGAGCTTCGCGTTGAGGCCCGTGGTTTCGGTGTCCAGGATGACTTGTCTAGCGCACGGCCCTCGCACGCCCTTGTTGGCCAGCGCGTCGGCGCGCTCGTTGCCCGGATGCCCGGCGTGGCCCCTCACCCAGTGCCATTGCACCTTGTGCGTTGCGCGCGAGCTCGTCCAGCTGCTTCCACAGGTCGTCGTTCTTGACCGGCTTCTTGTCCGCGGTGCGCCAGCCGCGCCGCTTCCAGTCGTGGATCCACTCCGTGCATGCCCTTCTGCACGTACTGCGAATCGGTGTACAGCCGCACGCGGCTGCCGTGCGGCAGCGCCTCGAGCGCGCGGATCACCGCGGTCAGCTCCATGCGGTTGTTGGTGGTGGCGGGCTCGCCGCCGTGCAGTTCCCGCTCGCGGCCGCCCTCGCACGAGCAGCACGCCCCAGCCGCCGGGGCCGGGATTGCCCTTGCAGGCGCCGTCGGCGTAGACCTCGACCACCCCCTCAGTCATGCCGGCGATGGGTGGCGTGGCCGTTCTTCTGCGGCATGGCGGCGAGCGCGCGGCGCCGCGCGCGCTCCTTGCGCCAGGCCGGCGTGATGACGCGCATGCCGTGCACGCGCTTCACCGCGCGCACCACGTAGACGCCGCCGAGGATCGGCCACCAGCGCGCGCCGGCCTTTTCCATGAAGGCGAAGCGCTGGTGCCACGCGGGCTGCGCGAACGGCGGCGCGTAGCAGCCGAAGCGCCCGCCGTTCAGCTCGAAGCCGAGCAGCTGCAGCCATTCCTTGAGCCGCAGCAGCCCGACGAAGCGCGCGTCCCAGGGCGAGCCGGCACGCCGTCCGCGACGAACTTGCGGCGCAGCCCCCATAGCGAGAGCGAGTTGAAGCCCGAGATCACCACCTGCCCCTCGGGCCGCAGCACGCGCTCGGCCTCGCGCAGCACGTGGTGCGCGTCCAGGTGCGACTCCAGCGCGTGCGGCAGCACGATCAGGTCGAGGCTCTGCGAGGCGAGCGGCAGCTGCAGCGGGTCGGCGGCGATGCGCCGCGCCCGCCTCCAGCGCGAGCGAGAAGCGGAACGAGATGCGGTTGGCGCGCAGGAAATCGATGCTCCGGCAGGCCGACCTGCGCGGCGCGGAAGCCGAATACGTCCTCCACCGCGTTGTCGAACTGCTCGCGCTCCCAGTCGAGCACGCGCTGCCCGAGCGGCGTGGTGCACCACTGGGAGAAGGATTCGCGCTCGCCGTTATACTTGGCCGCGGCACTGCGACACGAAGGACTGGCGATCCATGCTCGAGATCGTTCCGCTACAGGCGCTGAAGGACAACTACATCTGGACGCTGCGCAACGCCACGCACGCCGCGGTGGTGGATCCCGGCGAGGCGCGGCCGGTGCTGGAGTACCTGGCGCGCGAGAAGCTGCAGCTCGCCGCGATCCTCGCCACGCACCACCATCCCGACCACGTCGGCGGCATCCCGCAACTGCTCGAGCAACCGGCGCGCAGCGCCGCGTGCCGGTGTACGGGCCGAAGGGCGAGCCGATCGCCACGCTCACGCACCCGGTCGCGGAAGGCGACGCGCGTGGGCATCCCGGAACTCGGCGTCGACGCTCTCGGTGCTCGACATTCCTGGGCATACGCGAGCGCATATGGCCTATTATGGCGTGGAATCGCTTTTCTGCGGCGACACGCTCTTCGCCTGCGGCTGCGGGCGGCTGTTCGAAGGCACGCCGGAGCAGATGATGTCCTCGCTCGCGAAGCTCGCCGCGCTGCCGGATGCGACGAGGGTCTATTGCGGGCACGAATACACGCTCGCCAACATCGAGTTCGCGCAGGCCGTGGAGCCCGCCAACGCCGCGCTCGCCGCGCGCCTCGCGCGCGACCGCAAGCTGCGCGCGGCCGGCAAGCCCACGCTGCCCTCGACGCTCGGCGAGGAGCGCGCCACCAACCCGTTCCTGCGCTGCCGCGAGCCGGCGGTGATCGAGTCGGCGAACAAGTACCTCGGGGCGCGCATTTCCGACCCGGTCCGGGTGTTCGCGGCGATCCGCGAATGGAAGAACCGGTTTTGAGCTAAACTTGCCATCCGTGCAAAGACTTAGAGCACTTTCCGCAGGTATTTTCGCAGCCGCGCTGCTGGCGGCCTGTGCGAGCGCGCCCGGAGCCCGCCCGACGGCGAGGTCGCGGCGGCGCTCGCCCCGGCGGTGCCTGCGCCGGCAATGCCCGCCCCGGCGGCGGAAGCGCCCGCGCCGGAGGCGCTGCCCGAAGCGCGACTGCTCGACGCCGCGCGCCTGCCGCCGTTCGAAGGCGAAAAGCAGGTGCTCGCCGAGCCGCAGCCCGGTCGCCAAGCTGGACCGCACCGCGCCGCCCGCCGACCTGTGGCAGCGCCTGCGCAACGGCTTCGCCATGCCGGACATCCAGACGCCGCTGGTGTCCGAGCGCATGGAATGGTACGTGGCGAACCAGGACTACCTGCAGCGGGTGTTCGAGCGCAGCCGGCAGGTATCTCTTCCACATCGTCGAGGAACTGGAAAAGCGCGGCATGCCCACCGAGATCGCGCTGCTGCCGATCGTGGAGAGCGCGTTCAACCCGATGGCCTACTCGCGCGCGCACGCCTCGGGCCTGTGGCAGTTCATCCCGGGCACCGGCAAGCGCTACGAGCTGAAGCAGAACATGTGGTACGACGGCCGGCGCGACATCGTCGCCTCGACCAACGCCGCGCTCGATTACCTGAAGGACGTCTACGACATGCACGGCGACTGGCAACTCGCGCTCGCCTCCTACAACTGGGGCGAGAACGCGGTGGCGCGCGCCATCGAGAAGAACCGCCGCGAAGGGCCAGCCCACCGACTACCTCAGCCTGCCGATGCCCAGGGAGACGCGCGGCTACGTGCCCAAGCTCCAGGCGCTGAAGAACCTGATCCTCAACCCGCAGGCCTACGGCGTGACGCTCGCGCCGATCCCGAACGAGCCCTACTTCGCCACCATCACCAAGATCGCGCGACATCGACGTGCAGCTGGCGGCCAAGCTCGCCGAGATGGACGTGGACGAGTTCATCGCGCTCAATCCCGGCTTCAGCCGCCCGCTGATCCGCACCTCGGTGGCGCCGCGCATCGTGCTGCCGGCCGACAAGGTGGACATCTTCCACGAGAACCTGGAGAAGTACGAGGACAGGTCGCTCGTGTCCTGGAAGACCTACGTGCCGCAGCGCGGGGAGAACCTCGAGGCGATCGCCAAGAAGCACGGCCTCACGCTGGGCCAGCTGAAGGAAGTGAACGGCATCGGACCGCGCTCGCGCACCGTGCCGGACCTGCTCGTCGTGCCGATCAAGGGGAGCGAGGAGAAATTCAGCCGCCTGCCGCTCATGTACGCGCCGCCCATCGTGAAGCGGGCCCGCCAGCCGCAAGGTAATCCACATCGTGAAAGCCGGCGAGACCGAGTACGGCATCGCGCGGCGCTATCGCGTGGGGGTCGACGACCTCAAGCGCTGGAACCGCATCGACAGCCTGCAGCCCGGCCAGCGCCTCGTGATCCAGTCTTCCTACCGCGCGCCATCCAAGGGCCGCGCGGTGCACAAGGACGTGAAAGGAAAACCCAAGCAACAGGTCGAGAAGAAGGTAAAGAAAACAGCCTCTTAGGAGTATTTCCTAAGGTTATACCTAATCAAGCTTCGGCACCGCGGCCAACAGGGCGCGCGTGTAGGCATGCCGGGGTTCGCGCAGCACCTGCTCCGCCCCGCCATGCTCGACGATGCGGCCCGCCTGCATCACGGCGACCTCGTGCGCGAGGTGCTCCACCACCGCCAGGTTGTGGGTGATGAACAGGTACGCCAGCCCCAGGCGGTCCTGCAGGGATTTGAGCAGATTGAGGATCTGCGCCTGCACCGACACGTCGAGCGCGCTGGTCGGCTCGTCGCACACGATCAGCTTCGGCTCCACTGCCAGCGCGCGCGCGATGGCGATGCGCTGGCGCTGCCCGCCCGAGAATTCGTGCGGATAGCGGCCCCTTGCGCCTGCGCCGGCAGCCCCACCTGCTCGAGCAGCGCGTCGATGCGGGCTGGCGCGCTCGGCGTCGCTCTTGCCCACGCCGAGGCTGCGCATGCCCTCGGCGAGGATGTCGGCGACGCGCAGGCGCGGATTGAGCGAGGCGTAGGGGTCCTGGAAGATGATCTGCATGCGCGCGCGGTGGCGCTTGAGCGCGCCGCGCGAGAGGCGCGTGAGCTCCTCGCCCAGGTGGCGCACGCTGCCGCCGGTGGGCCGCACGAGCTGCAGGATCGCCTTGCCGACGGTGGTCTTGCCCGAGCCTGATTCGCCCACCAGCGCCAGTGTGCGGCCCTCGCGGATGACGAGCGAAACGCCGTCCACCGCCTTGACGTGCCCCACCGTGCGGCGGAACACGCCGCGCCGGATCGGGAAAGTGCACCTGCAGGTCCGTCGCTTCGAGCAGCGCAGGTGCGTCGCCCGTCGCCGCACGGGCAGCCAGCAGCCGGCGGCGCGGCGCGCGCCGGCGCCGGGCCGTCCTCGCGCAGGTGGCAGCGCACGCCGCTGCCCAGCAGGCGCGGCGTCTCCGACGCGGCAGCGCGTCGAAGGCCTGGTCGCAGCGCTCGGCGAAGCGGCAGCCGGCGAACTGCGCCGTGAGCGACGGGCACCTGCCCGCGGATCACCGCCAGCTCGCCCCCTCTTCCGGGGAGCGCCTCGAAGAGCTTCTGCGAGTAAGGATGCTGCGGCGCGCGCAGGAACTCCTCGCGCCCGGCGATCTCGACGATCTCGCCGGCGTACATCACCGCGACGCGCGTCGCCATCTGCGCGACGATGCCCAGGTCGTGCGTGATGAGCAGCAGCGCCATGCCGCGCTCGGCCTGCAGCTTCTTCAGCAGCTCGAGGATCTGCGCCTGGATGGTGACGTCCAGCGCGGTGGTGGGCTCGTCCGCCACCAGCACCTCCGGGTCGACGGCGAGCGCCGCGGCGATCATCGCGCGCTGGCGCAGGCCGCCGGAGAGCTGGAAGGGATATTCGTCGTGGCGCCGCTCTGCCTCGGGAATGCCGACCGCCTCGAGCAGCTCGAGCACGCGCTTGCGCGCCGCGGCGCCGCGCAGGGCGCTGTGGCGCTCGATCACCTCGCGCACCTGGCGGCCCACGGTCAGCACCGGGTTGAGGGCCGTGGAGGGCTCCTGGAAGATCATCGCCACGCGCTTGCCGCGCACCGCGCGCATCGCCGCCTCGGGCAGCGCCAGCAGGTCCTGGCCCGTCGAGCCGCACCTCGCCCCCGGCGATGCGCGCCACCTCCGGCAGCAGGCGCAGGATGGAGAGCGCGGTCATCGACTTGCCGCAGCCCGACTCGCCCACCAGCGCGAAGCACTCGCCCGAGCGGATCTCGAAGTCCACGCCGTCCACCGCGCGCAGCACGCCCTCGGGCGTGTCGAGCTGCGTGTGCAGGCCCGCGACTGCGAGGGTGCTCATACGCGCACCCGCGGGTCGAAGCCGTCGCGCACCGCGTCGGCGAACAGGTTCGCCGCCAGCACCAGCGCGAACATGAAGACGAAGGCCGCGGCAAGCGACCACCACACCATCGGCTCGCGCGCCATCTCCAGGCGCGCGGCGTTGATCATGGTGCCGAAGCTGGTGGTCGACGGGTCCACGCCCACGCCTACGTAGGACAGCACCGCTTCGGCGAGCACCAGGCCGGAGAAATCCATCACCAGCGCGATGACGATGATGTGCGACACGTTGGGCAGGATGTGGCGGCCGAGGATCCGCGCGTGCGAGACGCCGAAGGCGTGCGCCGCCTGGATGAACTCCAGCTCGGAGAGCTTGAGCGCCTCGCCGCGCAGCAGGCGCGCGAGGCCGGTCCAGCTGGTGAGCCCGAGGATTGCGCACAATGCCAGCAGGCGCATGTCGGCGCGCTGGGCCGAGGTTTCGAACCAGGCGGCATGCTGGTCGAGGAACACCTGGATCATCAGCACCGACGCCGCGATCAGCAGCACGCCCGGGATGGAATTGAGCGTGGTGTAGAAGTACTGGATGACGTCGTCGATCCAACCCTTGAAGTAGCCCGCCGCAATTCCCGCGGCGATGCCCAGGGGCAGCAGGATGAGGGTCGTCAGCGTGCCGATGACCAGGCTGGTGCGGATGCTCTTCAGCGCCTGGTACAGGACGTCCGATCCCACCGTGTCGGTACCGAGCACGTGGTACCCGTTGGCCAGCAGCGCCGACCGGCCCGGCGAGCAGGAGGATCGCGCCGAGCGCGGCCGCCGCAGCACGCCAGGGCACTTGCGGCCAGCGGCGCACCAGCGTCCTGCGCCCGGCCAGCACCGCCACCGACCACAGGGCGATGGCGGCGGCCAGGCCGGCGAGGATGCGCAGCGCGATGTCCTTGCCCCAATCGGCCTCGATCTTGAGGTGGGCGCCGCCGTGGCGCAGGCGTGGAAACTCGCGTCGCACGCTGCCATCGGGCTGCTCGACCTGCTCGCGCTGGTACAGGCGCGTGGCGAGCGGCGCGGAGTACGTCTTCTCGTTGCGCTCGCGCAGCGAGGCGAGCAGCGCGTCGAGCACCGAGCGCACTTCGACCGCGTAGGCCACGGGCGCCTTGGGGTCCTTGGCGGCCAGCGCCGGGCGGTAGTGCAGCGAATCCAGCAGGCCGACCAGCAGGAATGCGGCCAGCACGACGCAGGAAGCCACCGCCGCGCGGCTCCGGAACACGCGCGCCCAGGGTGCGGCGAGGTGCGACCGGCGTGCGCTGTACCAGACGAAGGCGGCGACGGCCGCCACCAGCAGCCAGACCAGCACGTCGGTGGGCAGGGGGAGCAGCAATCTAGTCCAGCCTCACGCGCGGATCGACCAGCGTGTAGGAGATGTCCGTGAGCAGCAGGCCGAGGATGTAGAGCACCGAGCCGATGAACACCATCGAGCGCACCACGGCGAAGTCCTGCGCCTGGATGGCGTCGATGGTGTAGCTGCCCAGGCCCGGGATGCCGAAGAAGGATTCCGCGATCAGGCTCCCCATGAACAGCAGCGGGATCACCACCACCACCCCGGTGAGGATCGGGATCATCGCGTTCTTCAGCACGTGGCGGAACAGCACCACCGATTCGGCGAGGCCCTTGGCGCGCGCGGTGCGCACATAGTCCTTGCCCATCTCCTCGAGGAACAGCGTGCGGTACCAGCGGCTGCCCGAGCCGATGCCGCCGATCACGCCGATGATCACCGGCAGGACGACGAACTTGATCGCGTCGACGCCACCCGCGTAGCCCGAGATCGGCACCAGGTGCCAGAGCTTGGACAGCAGGTACTGGCCGCCGATGATGTAGAACAGGCTGCTGATCGACATCATCGCCACGCACAGCACCACGCCGGTGAGGTCGAGCACCGTGGCGCGGAAGAACGCCATGCCGAGCGCAAAGGTGATGTTCACCGCCAGGCCGACCAGGAACACGGGGATGGCGAGCGCGAGGCTCGGCCACATGCGCGTGCGGATCTCGTTGCCGATGTCGCGGTTGTCCTCGGCGCGGCCGAAATCGAAGGCGAAGAGCTTCACCGATTTCTCGTAGAAGATCGTCTCGGTGACCTTCTGCGTCCCGGCAGCGGACGCGTTCCAGGCGAGCGGCTTGTCGTAGCCTCGCTCCGCCTTCCATTTCTGGATCGCTTCCGGCGTCACGCGCTTCTGCCCCAGCTGCATGCGCGCCATGTCGTCGGGCGTGTTGACGAGGAAGAACAGCGCGAAGGTGAGCAGATTGATCCCGATCAGGATCGGGACCGCGTACAGCACGCGCCGGATGATGTAGGAAATCAAGGGGTCAGACCCTTGCTGCTGCTTGCCGTTGGGGGTCTGGCCCCGGTTTTGCAGCCATATTCTCCCGCCTGCGGTAAGCCACGACGGCCGGCACCGTCACCGCCGCCAGGAGAAGCAGGATCACCGCGATCGGCCACAGCACCGGCCGGTTCCACGCCAGGCGCAGCGCCGCGCGCTTGTCCACGTCGACGCGCACGTACTTCAGGTTGTTGCGCGCCATGTTGTTCGGCTTGCCGTTGATCATCCAGGAATGCGCGAGGCCGTAGGACACCGGGTGGAAGCCCCCGATCCACGGCGCGTCGCGCCGCACGAGCTCCACCATGCGGTCGATGATCTTCTGCCGCTCGCGGAATTCGGCATGTTCTTCATGCGCTCGAACAGCGCGTCGAACTCCGGATTGACGTAATTGCTGGTGTTCTCGCCCTGACTCTTCATGCGCGACTGCGCGCCGTGCAGCAGGAAGAGGAAGTTCTCCGGGTCCGGGTAGTCGGCATTCCAGCCCAGGATGTAGAGCTGCTGGCTGCCCTTGCGGATCTTCTCCTGGAAGCGGTTCCAGTCGGTGTCGCGGATCTCGAGCTGGATGGAGAGCTTGGCGAACTGGCGCCGCCACCAGTCGAAACGCGGCTTGTCGCCGGGCCCGCGCCCCACGGTGTCCAGGTACAGCACCAGCGGCTCCCCGCTCTTCGCGTCGCGCCCGTCCGGGTAGCCGGCCTCGGCGAGGAGCTTCCTCGCGTCTTCAACCGGCCGGCGCCGCGCCTTGCCGCCTTCCCAGACGTGCGTTACGGGATTGACCGCTTCGCGCCCCTCGCGCTGGCCGAAGATGCCAGGCGCAAGCGGGTCGTGCGCCACCAGCCCGCGGCCGTTGAGGAAGATCGAGATGTACTCCTCCCAGTCCACGGCGATGGCGAGAGCCTGGCGCAGCTTGCGCGCCTTCTCCGAGGAACCTCCCACCGTTGCGTCCAGCCAGTTGATTCCCAGATACAGGATGGTGGTGTCCACGGCGGTGCGCAGCTCGATTCCCTTCCGCTCCATCTCGGGGGTCAGGCCGACTTCGCCGTCCACGGAAACGCGCACCGCCTGGTCGAAGGTGTCGCTGGGGATGGCCGAGGAGTCGTAGTAGCCCTGCAGGAACTTGTTCCAGTAGGGAATGCTCTCCTTCTCCCGCGTGAACACCACGCGGTCCACGAATGGCATGGTCTTGCCGGCGTCGGCGAGCAGCCCCTCTTTCGCGTCGCCCGGCTCTCCCTCGGCCGGGTAAGGCTCGCCGCGGAAGTTGGGGTTCTTCTCGAGCTGCATGCGCGCGTTGGGGTCGTTCTCGGTGAGCATGTAGGCGCCGGTGCCCACCGGCCACCAGTCGAGCGTGTAGTTCTTCTCCGCCATGCCCGCCTGCTGGAAGAACTTCTCCGCCTCCCAGGGCACGGGCGCGAAGAACGGCATCGCCAGCCAGTAGGCGAACTGCGGATAGCGCCCCTTGATGCGGATGCGGTAGGTGTGCTCGTCCACCTTCTCCACGCCCTCCAGCCGGTGCTTGCGCAGGTCGAGCCAATCCTGCTTGCGCGTGTCGAATTTCTTCAGCCGCTCGGCGAAATCCTGCAGGCCGACGATGTACTCCGCCATCAGGCCGAAGATCGGCGAGTGCAGGCGCGGGCTCGCCAGCCGCTTGATCTCGTAGATGTAGTCGTCCGCGGTAAGCTCGCGCGTGCCGAGCGGCAACTCGTAGGGGCTGCGCAGGGCGTCGACGCGCACGCGGGCGAGCGCGTGATTCTCGGGCACGAACGCCGGGTGCGGCTGGTAACGGATGCCCGGGCGGATGCGGATGGTGTAGACGGTGAACCTGCCGCCCTCGATCTCCACGGGCTTGGGCACTTCGAGCGCGGTGAGCGGCACCAGCTCGTAAGGCCGTTTCAGGTAGTGATACTGCAGCGGCGCCTCGTACACCTGCTGCGTGAAGCGCGCCTCGTCCTCGGTATAGGACTGCACCGGGTCGAGGTGCTTGGGGCGCTCGGTGAACGCCGAGTAGAGCACGTTGCCGCCGCGGTCCGAGGCCGGGTACGGGTCGTTCCACACCTCGGCGCAGCCGCCGAGCGCCAGAGCAAGCGCCAGCAGCGCGGTCGGTCGCATGCGCGCAAGTATAATCAGTCCGCCATGGCGCTACTCGACGGCAAGAAGATCCTCATCACCGGCCTGCTCAGCGACCGCTCCATCGCCTACGGCGTGGCCAAGGCGGCGCAGCGCGAAGGCGCGGCGCTCGCCTTCACCTACCAGAACGAGCGCTTCAAGCAGCGCGTCGAGGACATGGCGCGCGAGCTGGGCTCGGACATCGCCCTGCCCTGCGACGTGGCGAGCGACGAAGAGATCGCGCGCCTGTTCGCCGGGCTCGGCAAGCGCTGGGACGGCCTGGACGGCCTGGTGCACGCCATCGCCTACGCGCCGCGCGAGTCGATCTCCGGCGACTTCCTCGACGGCCTGTCGCGCGAGGCGTTCCGAGTGGCGCACGATGTGTCGTCCTACAGCTTTCCGGCGCTGGCCAAGGCCGCGCTGCCGATGATGCAGGGGCGCAAAGCGAGCCTGGTGACCCTCACCTACCTCGGCGCCAATCGCGTGCTGCCTCACTACAACACGATGGGCCTCGCCAAGGCGAGCCTGGAAGCCTCGGTGCGCTACCTCGCGGCGAGCCTCGGCCCGCGCGGCATCCGCGTGAACGGCATTTCCGCCGGACCGATCAAGACGCTCGCCGCCGCGGGCATCGCCGGCTTCGGCAAGATCCTCAAGCACGTGGCGGAGAACGCGCCCCTGCGCCGCAACGTCACCACGGAAGACGTGGGCAACGCGGCGGCGTTCCTGCTGTCTGAACTCGCGGGCGGCATCACCGGCGAAGTGCTGTACGTGGACAACGGGTTTCGCAACGTCATCGCAGGAATTCCAGGAGGGAACGAGACATGAAGAAGACCATCGCCGCGCTCTTCGCGCTGCTCGCCTGCGCTGCGCAGGCGCAGGACTATCCCACCAAGCCCATCACCATGATCGTGGCCTTTCCGCCGGGAGGCGTGGCCGAACTGGTCGGCAGGCCGCTCGCCGCGTCCATGGAGAAGACGCTCGGGCAACCGGTGATCATCCTCAACCGCCCCGGAGCCGGCGGCGCGGTCGGCACCACCGCGGCGGCCAAGGCGGCGCCCGACGGCTACACGATCCTCATGACGCTGTCGTCGATTTCCATCTTCCCGGTGTCGGACCCGCTGGAGGGCAAGCCCGTCCCGTACCAGCTCTCCGATTTCATGCCGATTGCCCTGGTGACGGCGGACCCGACCGTGCTGGTGGTGCGCGCGGACAGCCCCTACAGGACGGTGCAGGATTTCGTGGCCGCGGCGAAGGCCAACCCGGGCAAGATCAATTACTCGTCCTCGGGCGTCTACGGCACGCTGCACGTGGCGATGGAGATGTTCGCCGGCGCCGCGGGCATCCAGCTGTTCCACATCCCCTACCAGGGCGGCGGCCCGGCGGTGACCGCGCTGCTCGGCGGACAGGTCGAGGCGCTCGCCTCCGGCCCGGCGGCGGCGGTGGGCCAGATCAAGGGCGGCAAGATGCGCGCGCTCGCCGGCTGGGGCGCGCAAGCGCCTCGCGTTGATGCCCGAGCTGCCGACCTTCAAGGAGCTGGGCTACAAGGACGTCGAGTTCTACATCTGGGCCGGCGTGGTCGCGCCGGCGGCGGTCCCGCCGAACGTGCAGCACGGCTGCGCGCAGCGGTGCGCGCAGCGGTGGCGGACCCGCAGTTCGTCGGGGCGATGGCCAAGGTAAGCACGCCGATCAACTATCTCGACGCGCCGGAGTTCAAGGACTTCTGGGTGGCCGACGCCGCGCGCCTGCGCGTGGCGGTGGAGAAGATCGGCAAAGCGGCCGCGAAGAAGTAGCTACTTCTTCTCGAGGTTCGCCTTGTTGACCGCGACCCTGGCGCGCGCGCGCAGGCTCGCGACGTAAGCGTCGAGCTGTTCGGCGCCCGCCTGCTGCGCAGCGCGCGCGATGTCGGCGGTCTTCTGCGCTTCCGGCTTGGGCTCGGCCTCGAGCAGCCGGCCGACCCGGTAGAGCATGTAGCCTTCCTCGCCGCGCTCCGCGCCCACGTAGGCGGGCAGCTTCGCCGCGTCGGCCGCCACGATCTGCCGCAGCGCGGTCGAGGGCACGCCCTGCGGGCTGCGGCGCGACACCGCCTTCGGCGCGCCCCACTTCACCCCCGCATCGCCGCCCTTGCGCAGCGCGCCGAGCTTCGCCTCGCCTTCCTGCTGCGCGAGCTTCGCGGCCTCGGCGCGCCGCAGCGTCTGCTCGATGTCGCCGCGCACCTCTTCGAATTTCTTCTGCGCCGCGGGCTGGTGCTCGAGCACGCGCGCCGCCACCAGCACGTTGGGCGCCACCTCCACCGCATCGGTGTTGCGCCGTGTCTTCACCGAGTCCGCGGCGAACAGCGCGCCGAGCAGCTTGGCGTTGGCCAGCACGCCCGCCTCGGCCGACGGCGTGCGCGTGATCCAGCCGCTCGCCTGCACCGGCAGCTTGAAGCGCTCGGCCGCGGGCTTGAGGCTGTCGGCCTGCTCGTAGACCATGTTGCTGAAGGCCTCCGCCGCCTCGGCGAAGCGGCGCACGCCCTTTTGCTTGCCGAGCTCGGCGGCCAGCTCGGCGCGCACCTCCTGCAGGGTGCGCGCCTTGGCCGCCTGCACGCCGGTGACGCGGATCACGTGCCAGCCGAAATCGCTCTGCACGGGATTGCCGATCTCGCCTTCCTTCTGGCGGAAGGCCGCTTCCTCGAACGCAGGCACCATCATGCCGCGCCCGAACAGGCCCAGGTCGCCGCCCTTTTCCGCCGAACCCGGGTCCTGCGAATGCTTCTTCGCCAGCTCGGCGAAGCGCCCCGGGGCCTTGCGCAGCTCGGCGGCGAGCTTGTCGGCCTCCTCCTTCGTCTTCACGAGGATGTGGCTGGCGCGGCGCTGCTCTTCGACCTTGTACTGCGAGGCGCGCGCTTCGTAGGCCGCCTTCAGCTCGGCCTCGGTGACCGGGTCCTGCCGGCCGAGCGCCTCGGCCGAAAGCACCACGTACTCGGCGCGCACGCGCTCCGGGATGCGGAACTCCGCGGGATTGGCGTCGTAGTAGGCCTTGACCTGCGCCTCGCCGAGCTTCACCTGCGCGAGATAGGGCTGCGACGCGATCAGCGCTTCCGCAACCTCCCGGCGCTGCTCCTGCAGGGCGGCCAGCCGTTCGGTGACGGTCTCGCGAGACGATGGCGGTCGCGCCCACCACGCCGGTCAGCTGCGCCGAGGTCAGGTCGTGGCGCAGAGTCGCGGCGAACTGCTCTTCGCTCATGTCCTGCGCGCGCAGCATCACCTCGCGCGGTCTCCGCGTCGAACCGGCCGTCGCGCTGGAACGCCGGCACGGCGCTCGCCACGCACCTCGTCGAACATCTCCTTGGAGATGCCCACGCGCGAACGCAGGGCTTCCTGGCAAACCAGCGCTGCCGACACGAGCGAGTCGATGCAGCGCGCCGCGCGCCTCCGGCGTGTCGAGCGCGCTGGCGTCGATGCCGCTGCCGAACGCCGCGCGCAGCCGGTCCTGCTGCTGGCGCAGTTCCTCGGCGAACTCGCGCTGCGAGATGCCCGCGCCGTCCACCGAGGCGACGTCGTCCTTGCTGCCGACGGAGCGCGTGTAGGACTCCATCCCGAAGAACGCGAACGGCGGCACGATCAGCAGCACGAACGCGATCTGGATCAGGCGCTTGTGTTTTTGGACGAATCCGAACATAGAGAAGGGAGTTGGCGGAGCGGACGGGACTCGAACCCGCGACCCCCGGCGTGACAGGCCGGTATTCTAACCAACTGAACTACCGCTCCTACTTGTGTGGTCCTGGTGGGTGCTGACGGGATCGAACCGCCGACATTCGCCGTGTAAGAGCGACGCTCTACCAGCTGAGCTAAGCACCCCGGGACACGGGTGTCACCGTGAATCCAAAGGGGCGCTAGTTTATAGCTTCCTTGAGAGCCTTGCCAGCGCGAAATTTCGGCACGCGCGCGGCGGCGATCTTCAGCGCCGCGCCGGTGCGGGGGTTGCGCCCGGTGCGCGCGGCGCGCTTGCCCACGTAGAAGCTGCCGAAGCCGACCAGGGTCACCATCTGGCCCTTCTTCAGGCTCGATTTCACCGCGCGCGACCAGCGCGTCCACCGCGCGCTCCGCCGCGAGCTTGGAGATCTCCGCCGACTGCGCGATGTGCTCGATCATGTCCGCCTTGTTCACCGCGCCTCCTCAATGCTTGATCGCCACCGGCGCAGGCTTGTCCCCCGCAGGCGGCGGGGCTGCCGGCCCCACGAGCTCCGGCAGCGGCTCGGGCTGGCGCTCGAGCGCGATCTCGAGGACCTTGTCGATCCACTTCACCGGCAGTGATCTCCAGCCGGTTCTTGACGTTGTCCGGGATCTCCGCGAGGTCCTTCACGTTCTCGTCCGGGATCAGCACCGTCTTGATGCCGCCGCGGTGCGCCGCCAGCAGCTTTTCCTTCAAGCCGCCGATCGGCAGCACTTCGCCGCGCAGCGTGATCTCGCCGGTCATCGCGACGTCCGCCCGCACCGGGATGCCGGTGAGCACCGACACCATCGCCGTGGCGATGCCGATGCCGGCGCTCGGGCCGTCCTTGGGCGTCGCGCCCTCGGGCAGGTGGATGTGGATGTCGTTCTTCTGGTAGAAATCCTCCTGCACGCCGAGCTTGCGCGAGCGGTTGCGCACCACCGACAGCGCCGCCTGGATGGACTCCTGCATCACCTCGCCGAGCTTGCCGGTGGTGATGGTCTTGCCCTTGCCGGGCATGGTCACCGTCTCGATGGTCAGCAGCTCGCCGCCCACCTCGGTCCACGCGAGCCCGGTCACCTGGCCGACCTGGTTCTGCTTCTCGGCCATGCCGAAGCTGTACTTGCGCACGCCGAGGAACTTGTCCAGGTTCTTCGGCGTCACCGTGATGCGGTGCGCCTTGCCCTCGGCCGCCTTCCTGTCGGTCAGCAGCTGCTTCACCGCCTTGCGGCAGATCTTGGAAATCTCGCGCTCCAGGCTGCGCACGCCGGCCTCGCGCGTGTAAGTAGCGCACGATGTCGCGCACCGCGGGCTCGCTCACCGCCAGCTCGCCTTCCTTCAGCCCGTTGTTCTTCATCTGCCGGGGCAGGAGGTAGCGCACGGCGATGTTCACCTTCTCGTCCTCGGTGTAGCCCGAGAGCCGGATCACTTCCATGCGGTCGAGCAGCGGCGCCGGGATGTTGAGCGTGTTCGCCGTGGCGACGAACATCACGTCGGACAGGTCGTACTCGACCTCGATGTAGTGGTCGGTGAAGGTGTGGTTCTGCTCCGGGTCCAGCACCTCGAGCAGCGCCGAGGACGGGTCGCCGCGCCAGTCCTGCCCGAGCTTGTCCACCTCGTCGAGCAGGAACAGCGGGTTCTTCACCCCGACCTTGCTCATGTTCTGCAGGATCTTGCCCGGCATCGAGCCGATGTAGGTCCGGCGATGGCCGCGGATCTCGGCCTCGTCGCGCACGCCGCCGAGCGACATGCGCACGAACTTGCGGTTGGTGGCCCTGGCGATCGACTGGCCGAGCGAGGTCTTGCCCACGCCGGGCGCACCCACCAGGCACAGGATCGGCGCCTTCATCTTGTCCACGCGCGTCTGCACCGCGAGGTACTCGACGATGCGCTCCTTCACCTTCTCCAGGCCGTAGTGGTCCCTGTCGAGGACCTCCTGCGCCTGCTTGATGTCCTTGGAGATCTTGGACTTCTTCTTCCACGGCAGGTTGACCAGGGTCTCGATGTAGTTGCGCACCACGGTCGCCTCGGCCGACATCGGCGACATGAGCTTCAGCTTCTTCAGCTCGGCCTCGGCCTTCTTGCGCGCGTCCTTCGGCATGTGCGCGCGCCGGATGCGCTTCTCCATCTCCTCCAGGTCGGCGCCTTCCTCGCCCTCGCCGAGCTCCTTCTGGATCGCCTTCACCTGCTCGTTCAGGTAGTACTCGCGCTGGCTCTTCTCCATCTGGCGCTTGACGCGCCCGCGGATGCGCTTTTCCACCTGCAGGATGTCGATCTCGGTCTCCAGCTGCGACAGCAGGTGCTCGAGCCGGCTCTTGACGTCGAACATCTCCAGCACCTGCTGCTTCTGCTCGAGCTTGAGCGGCAGGTGCGCGGCGACCGTGTCGGCCAGGCGCCCCGCCTCGTCGATGCCCGAGAGCGAGGTGAGGATCTCGGGCGGGATCTTCTTGTTCAGCTTGACGTACTGGTCGAACGCCGACAGCAGCGCGCGGCGCATGGCCTCGATCTCGGCCGGCGCCGCGCCTTCGATGGCGATCGGCTCGGCCTCGGCGATCCAGTGCGTCTTGAGGTCGGTGGCGCTGCGGATGCGCGCGCGGCTGCCGCCTTCGACCAGCACCTTCACCGTGCCGTCGGGCAGCTTGAGCATCTGCAGGATGCTGGCCACGCAGCCGATCTCGTACATGTCCTCCGGGCCCGGGTCGTCCTTGGCCGCCGACTTCTGCGCCACCAGCAGGATGTTCTTGCCGGACTTCCATCGCCGATTCCATCGCCTTGATGGACTTCGGGCGGCCGACGAACAGCGGAATCACCATGTGCGGGAACACCACCACGTCGCGCAGCGGCAGCAGCGGGTACTGGGTGATCGCGGACGGGGTTTCGTTCATCTCGGGCATGTGCGGGTTCCCGCAGCAAAATCAATGGGGTAAGGGTACACGCAACGCGTGACCCCCGCAACGCGGCAACGGCAGGGAAGCGCTCCGCTTACGCGGAAGAGCCGGCAACTTTCTGCTGTTCCGAGTAGATCAGCAGCGGCTTGCCGTCGGCGGAGATCATCTGCTCGTCGACCACCACCTTGCTGACATTCTCCAGCGCCGGAAGTTCGTACATGGTGTCGAGCAGCACGTTCTCCAGGATCGAGCGCAGGCCGCGCGCCCCGGTCTTGCGCGCCAGGGCGCGCTTGGCGACCGCGCCAAGCGCGGCGGTGCGCACTTCCAGCTCCACGCCTTCCATCAGGAACAGGCGCTGGTACTGCTTGATCAGCGCGTTCTTCGGCTCGGTGAGGATCTGGATCAGGGCGTGCTCGTCGAGCTCCTCGAGCGCCGCCACCACCGGCAGGCGCCCGACGAACTCCGGGATCAGGCCGTACTTGATCAGGTCCTCGGGCTCCACCGCCTTCAGGAGGTCGAAGGTGGCCTTGGAATTGCCGGGGCTGCGCACCTCCGCGCCGAAGCCGATGCCGGTCTTCTCGGTGCGGTTGCGCACGATCTTCTCCAGCCCGTCGAAGGCGCCGCCGCAGATGAACAGGATGTTGGTCGTGTCCACCTGCACGAAATCCTGGTTCGGGTGCTTGCGCCCGCCCTGCGGCGGCACCGAGGCGATGGTGCCCTCGATCAGCTTGAGCAGCGCCTGCTGCACGCCTTCGCCCGACACGTCGCGGGTGATCGACGGGTTGTCCGACTTGCGCGAGATCTTGTCGATCTCGTCGATGTAGACGATGCCGCGCTTGGCCTTGTCCACGTCGTAGTCGCAGTTCTGCAGCAGCTTCTGGATGATGTTCTCGACGTCCTCGCCGACGTAGCCCGCCTCGGTCAGCGTGGTCGCGTCGGCGATGACGAAGGGCACGTTCAGCAGCCGCGCCAGCGTCTGCGCGAGCAGCGTCTTGCCCGAGCCGGTCGGCCCGATCAGCAGGATGTTCGACTTGGCCAGCTCCACCTCGTCGTTCTTGGACAGGTGCTTGAGCCGCTTGTAGTGGTTGTAGACCGCGACCGAGAGGATCTTCTTCGCCTGGTCCTGGCCGATCACGTACTGGTCGAGGATGCCGCGGATCTCGCGCGGGCTGGGCAGGTCGGACTTGGCGCCCTTGCCGCCCTTGTCGCTGGCGGTCTCCTCGCGGATGATGTCGTTGCACAGCTCGATGCACTCGTCGCAGATGAACACCGACGGGCCCGCGATCAGCTTCCTGACCTCGTGCTGGCTCTTGCCGCAGAAGGAGCAGTACAGCAGCTTCTCGCCGGAGCCGGGCTTGTCCGACATCTAGGCCGGCTCCCTGGAGGTGAGGACCTTGTCCACGATGCCGTACTTTACCGCTTCTTCGCCCGACAGGAAGTTGTCGCGGTCGGTGTCGCGGGCGATCTTCTCCACGCGTCTGGCCGGTGTGCTTGGCGAGGATCTCGTTCAGGCGCTGGCGCAGGTACAGGATTTCCTTGGCGTGGATCTCGATGTCCGAGGCCTGGCCCTGGAAGCCGCCCATCGGCTGGTGGATCATGACGCGCGAATTGGGCAGCGCGAAGCGCTTGTCCTTGTCGCCCGCCGCCAGCAGCAGCGCGCCCATGCTCGCGGCCTGCCCGACGCACAGCGTGCTGACGTCGGGCTTGATGAACTGCATGGTGTCGTAGATGGCGAGGCCCGCGGACACCGAGCCGCCGGGCGAGTTGATGTAGAAGAAGATGTCCTTGTCCGGGTTCTCGGACTCGAGGAACAGCAGCTGCGCGACGATCAGGTTGGCGGTGATTTCGGTCACCGGGCCGACCAGGAACACCACCCGCTCCTTCAGCAGGCGCGAGTAGATGTCGTAGGCGCGCTCGCCCCGCCCGGACTGCTCGATCACCATCGGGATCAAGCCGAGGTCCTGCGTGTCCGGCGTGCGCTTTTGCCAGTTCATCATTTACCGCCCATCAGTTCGTCGAAGGGCACCGCCTTGTCGGCGACTTTTGCCCTGGAGAGCACCCAGTTCACGACATTGCCCTCGAGTGCCAGGCCTTCCATTTCCGACAGGCGTTGCGGCTGCATGTAGAACCATTTTACAACTTCGGCGGGACTCTCGTAGGAAGCCGCCTCCTGCTCGATCAGGGCGCGCACTTCGGCGGGCTTGGGCTGCAGCTTCTCGGCGCGCGCCAGCTCGGCGATGATCAGGCCGAGCGCCACGCGGCGCTTGGCCGCCGCCTCGAAGGTCTGCGGGTCCATGGGCACCTGCTCCAGCTTCATGCCGCGCGCCTGCAGGTCCGCCGCGGCGCGCTGCACCAGTTCCTGCGTCTCCTGCCCGACCAGCGCCTTGGGCAGCTCGAGCGGCGTGGCCGCCAGCAGCGCATCCAGTGCCTGCTGCTTGACCCGCGACTCGACGCGCTTCTTCACCTCGCGCTCGACGTTCTGCCGCACTTCGGCGCGCATCCTGGCGAGGTCGCCGTCGGCGACGCCCAGGCTCTTCGCGAACTCGGCATCGAGCGCCGGCAGACGCGGCTCGTCCACCTGCTTGAGCGCCAGTGCGAACGACGCGGTCTTCCCGGCCACGTCCTTGCCGTGGTAGTCCTCGGGAAACTTCAGCTCGAAGGTCTTCGACTGTCCCGGCGCCATGCCGCGCGCGGCGGTTTCGAATTCGGGCAGCATGCGGCCCTCGCCCAGCACGAAGGCGAAGCCCGCGGCCTTGCCGCCCTGGAAAGGCTCACCGCCGATGGTGCCCTCGAAGTCCACCGTCAGGCGGTCGCCGTCCTGCGCCGGACGCTCTACGCGGGTGTAGGTCGTGCGCTGTTTGCGCAGCACTTCGATGGTCTTGTCGACCGCGGCGTCGTCCACTTCGACCTGCGGGCGCTCGATGCTCACGCCGGCAAGCTCGCCCACCTTGAACTCCGGGTACACCTCGAAGGTTGCGCTGAACTCGAGCGCGTCCTTGGGCGGCGCGTCCTTCTTCGGCTCGATGCGCGGGTAACCTGCGACCTTGAGGTTCGCCTCCTTCACGGCGTCGGTGAACGCCTTTTGCACGGCGTCGCCCGTGACTTCGCTGCGCACCTGCGTGCCGTAGGTCTGCTCGACGATCTTCATCGGCACCTTGCCCGGCCGGAAGCCGGGCATCTTCACGTTGCGCGCGAGCTTCTTCAGCCGCTCGCCCACTTCGTGCTCGAGCTGCGCCATCGGCAGCGACACCTGCAGCCGCCGTTCCAGCGTTCCCAGCGATTCCACGTTCACCGCCATTACTCTCGTTTCCTCAGGGTTGTCAGGGTAGCCCGCTGGTGCGAAGGGAGGGACTCGAACCCTCAAGCCTCGCGGCGCTGGAACCTAAATCCAGTGCGTCTGCCAATTCCGCCACCTTCGCGAAAAAAGCGGGTGAAAAACAACGTATTATACCTTCGCGTGTCGGTCGGCCATTACGAGAACTTCCCGGTTGCCTCGCTGCTGCTGCCGGCGCCGCTGCGGGAACCGGTGGCCGTGATTTACCGCTTCGCGCGCAGCGCCGACGACCTCGCCGACGAAGGCGACGACCCGGCCGCCATCAGGCTCGAAAAACTCGGCCACTACGGCGCCCAGCTGGCCTTGATCGGCCAGGGCAAGACTCCCGATGAACTGCTGTTTCAGGACGTGGCGCGAATTGTCCGGCGGCACGGACTGCCGCTCGTCCTGTTTCGCGACCTGCTCGACGCGTTTTCGCAGGACGTGGTGAAGACGCGGTATGCGACGTTCGCCGAAGTGCTCGACTATTGCCGCCGCTCCGCCAATCCCGTCGGGCGCCTGCTGCTGCACCTTTTCAAACGAACGTCTGAAACGGAGCTGCGGCAGTCCGATGCCGATCTGCACGGCGCTGCAGTTGATCAATTTCTGGCAGGACGTTGCCATCGACTACGCCAGGAACCGCATCTACCTGCCGCAGGATGACATGGCGCGGCACGGCGTCACCGAGGGCCACCTCGCGGAGCAGCGCTGCGACGAGGCTTGGCGCCGGTTGATGGCCTTCCAGGTGCAGCGCTCGCGCGAACTGATGCTCTCGGGCGCTCCGCTCGGGCGCAAGCCTGCCGGGCCGCGTCGGCCTCGAGATCCGCGCCACCGTGCAAGGCGGCCTGCGCATCCTGCGCAAGATCGAGCAGGCCGGCTACGACGTGTTCCGCCAGCGCCCGGTCCTGCGCTGGTTCGACTGGCCGCTCCTCCTCGCCCGTGCGCTGAGAAAATAGGGTCTGTCCCTATTTTTTTCATGACGCCCGACGAATACTGCCAGCAGAAGGCCGCCGGGAGCGGATCGAGCTTTTACTACTCGTTCCTGTTCCTGCCGCCGGAACGCCGCCGCGCGATCACGGCGCTGTATGCGTTCTGCCGCGAGGTGGACGACGTGGTGGACGAGACCGCGGACGCGCAGCTTGCCGCCACCAAGCTCGCTTGGTGGCGGCACGAAGTGGCCGGACTGTTCGCCGGCAACCCGCAGCACCCGGTGACGCGCGCGCTGCAGCCGGCGCTCGCGCCCTTCGGCATCACGGCCGAGCGCCTGAACGAGATCATCGACGGCATGGAGATGGACCTCACGCAGACGCGCTACCTCGATTTCGCCGGACTGGAAGCGCTACTGCTACCGCGTGGCGGGCGTGGTCGGCCTGCTCGCCGCTGGCATCTTCGGCTACACGGACGCGCGCACGCTCGACTACGCGAGGAGTCTTGGCACCGCCTTCCAGCTCACCAACATCATCCGCGACGTGGGCGAGGACGCGCGCAAGAACCGCATCTACCTGCCGATGGAGGACCTGCAGAGATTCCATGTGACCGCCGCGGACATCCTGAACGCGCGCCACGGCGAAGCTTTCGTCGCGCTGATGCGCTTCCAGGTCGAGCGCGCGCAGTCCTACTACGACAAGGCGCTGGCCGCGCTGCCCGCCGCCGACCGGCGCGCGCAGCGCGCCGGGCTGATCATGGCGGCGATCTACCGCGCGCTGCTGACGGAGATCGAGCGCGAGGGCTTCCAGGTGCTCCGGCAGCGCACTTCGCTCACGCCCCTGCGCAAGCTCTGGCTGGCCTGGAAGACATGGGTCGCCGCGTAGCGGGAGCGGACGCTCCATGGCGCGTGGCCGTGGTCGGCGCCGGCTACGCCGGCATGGCGGCCGCTGTCACGCTTGCCGGGCGCGGCGCGCAGGTCGCCGTATTCGAATCCGGTCCGGTGCCGGGCGGGCGCGCGCGGCGCGTGACGACACAGGGCCAGACGCTCGACAACGGGCAGCACATCCTGGTCGGCGCCTACGCCACGCTCTTTTCGCTCATGCGCACGGTAGGCGTGCCCGCGGACGCGGTACTGCGCGTACCGCTCGAACTGCGCTACGCCGACGGCTTCAGTTTCCGCGCGTTGTACTTCCCTGCCCCCTTCGGCCTGCTGGCCGGCCTCCTGCTCGCGCGCGGGCTGCCCTGGGGCGAGCGCATCGGCGCTGTGCGCTTCATGCTGGCGCTGCGCGGGCTGGGTTTCCGCCTCGCCGAGGATTGCAGCGTGAGCACCCTGCTCGAAGCGCCACGCGCAGAACGGCCGCATCGGGCACTACTTGTGGAAGCCGCTGTGCGTTTCCGCCCTGAACACCTTGCCGGAATTCGCTTCGGCAAACGTCTTCCTCGCGGTGCTGCGCGACACGCTCGCCGGCGACGCGGAAGCAAGCGACCTGATCCTGCCCAGGGTGGACCTGTCGCGCCTGTTCCCGGAGCCGGCAGCGGAGTGGCTGCGCGGCAAAGGCGCCGAGGTGCGCTGCGGCACGACGGTGCGGGACCTGACCGCGCTCAGGGCCGAGTACGACGCGGTGATCCTCGCCGTCGGCCCGCACCAACTGAAGACCATGCTGCCCGAACCCGTGCCCGAATTCGAGTACCAGCCGATCACCACCTGCTACCTGCAGTACGAAGCGCGCACGCGACTGCCCTTCCCCATGCTCGGGCTGGCGGACGGGCTCGTGCAATGGGTGTTCGATCGCGGCGCGCTGACAGGCGAGAAGGGACGCCTGGCCGCCGTGATCAGCGCGCAGGGCGATCACCAGCAGATGACGCAGGACGAACTCGCCGCGACCTGCCACCGCGAGCTCGCCGCAGCCCTGCCCGGGCTGCCGGCGCCGCTATGGTCGCGCGTGATCGCCGAGAAGCGCGCCACCATTACTGTCCAGCCGGGGATCAGGCGGCCCGCCATCGACACGCACCTGCCCGGCGTGTTTCTCGCCGGAGACTACACGGACCCGGAGTATCCGCCGACGCTCGAGGCTGCGGCGCGCAGCGGCGTGCGCGCCGCCGAGCGCGCACTGACCGGCTGATCAAAGATTGCGCAGGAGCTGCACCGCCTGGTCCACGCGCTCGACCGGCAGCACCTCGATGCCGGCGAGCTTGCCCTTCGGCGCATTGGCCTTCGGCACGATCGCCTTGTCGAAGCCGAGCTTGGCCGCTTCCTTCAGCCGGTCCTGCCCGCGCGGCGCGGGACGCACTTCGCCGGCGAGGCCGATCTCGCCGAACGCCACCACCTTGCCGGGAATCGGCCGGTCGGTGAGCGAGGACACGATGGCGAGCACCACCGCGAGGTCGGCCGCCGGCTCGCCGATGCGCACGCCGCCCACCGCGTTGACGAACACGTCCTGGTCCATCGTGGCGATGCCCGCGTGCCGGTGCAGCACCGCGAGCAGCATCGCCAGGCGGTTCTGCTCCAGCCCCACCGACAGGCGGCGCGGGTTGGGCGCATGCGCCGCATCCACCAGCGCCTGGATCTCCACCAGCAGCGGCCGCGTGCCCTCCAGCGTCGCCAGCACGCAGGAGCCGGCCACGTCCTTCTCGTGGCGCTGCAGGAACAGCGCCGACGGATTGCTCACCGCGCGCAGGCCCTTGTCGGTCATCGCGAACACGCCCAGCTCGTTCACCGCGCCGAAGCGGTTCTTGATGGCGCGCACCAGGCGGAAGCGCGGAATTCGGGTCGCCCTCGAAGTACAGCACCGTGTCCACGATGTGCTCGAGCACGCGCGGGCCGGCGATGGCGCCTTCCTTGGTGACATGGCCGATGATGAACAGCGCCGTGCCGCGTCTGCTTCGCGTGGCGCGTGAGCTGCGCCGCGCATTCGCGCACCTGCGCCACCGATCCCGGCGCGGACTGCAGCGCCTCGGACTACAGCGTCTGGATCGAATCCACCACCGCCACCTCGGGCCGCGCGGCCTCCAGCGCGCCGAGGATGCGCTCGAGCTGGATCTCGGCGAGCAGGCCGACGCCCTGCGCGTCCAGCCCCAGGCGCCGCGCGCGCAGCGCGACCTGCTCCGCCGATTCCTCGCCGGAGACGTAGACCACCTTGCGCGCGGCGCCCAGCGCCGCGAGCGACTGCAGCAGCAGCGTGGACTTGCCGATGCCGGGATCGCCGCCGATCAGCACCACCTGTCCCACGACCAGGCCGCCGCCCAGCACGCGGTCGAGCTCGGGCAGCCCGCTGGACAGCCGCTCGGCCTCGCGCGCCTCGACCCGCGCGAGCGCCACCGGGCTCGCCGCCGGCCCCGCGGCGCGTGCGCCGGCCCTGCCGCGTTCGGCCGCCTGCTCGGTGAGCGTGCCCGCTTCGCCGCAGGAGGGACACATCCCCATCCACTTGAGCGCGGTGGCGCCGCACTCCGCGCACACGAAGACCGATTTCGCCTTCGCCACTACTCTTCCTCGCCCACCGGCACCCGCGGCGCGAGCGCGCACAGCAGCTCGTAGCTCACCGTGCCGGCCGCCGCCGCCACCTCGTCCGCGGACAGGCCCTCGCCCCACAGCGTCACCGGCGTACCGATGTACGCCTCCTCGATGTCGCTGATGTCCACGCACAGCATGTCCATCGAGACGCGCCCGACCGTGCCGGTGCGCTTGCCCGCGACCAGCACCGGCGTGCCGGTCGGGGCGTGGCGCGGGTAGCCGTCGGCGTAGCCGCAGGCGACGATGCCGATGGTCATCTCCTGCTTCGCCTCGTAGGTGAAGCCGTAGCCGACCCGCTCGCCGGGCATCAGGTCCTGCACCGCGATCAGCTCCGACGTCAGCGTCATCGCCGGCCTGAGGCCGATCTCCTCCGCGCTCCAGTCGGCGAACGGCGAGCAGCCGTAGAGCATGATGCCCGGGCCGCACCCAGCCCTCGCGCGTCTCCTTGAAGCGCAGCAGCGCCGCCGAGTTGGCGATCGAGCGCGGCGCCTCGAAGGGCTGCGCCAGCTCGTTGAACCAGCGCAGCTGGTCGTGCACCCCGCCCGCGCCGTCGGCGTCGGCGAAATGCGTCATCAGCGTGATGGTGCGGATCCTGGGGTGCAGGCGCAGGGTGTTGTACATCGGCCGCAGCTGGTCCACGCCGAAGCCGAGGCGGTTCATGCCGCTGTTGACCTTGAGGTAGATGTCGAGCTCCGCCGGCAGGTCCATGTGCTTGATCAGCTCGACCTGGTCGGCGTTGTGGATCACCGGCGTGAGCTCGTACTTGAACAGCAGGTTCACGTCGAGCGGCTTGAAGAAACCCTCCAGCATCAGGATCGGCTTCGTCACCCCGGCCAGGCGCAGGCGCACCGCCTCCTGGAAATCCAGCACCGCGCAGCCGTCGGCATCCGCCAGGGCGCGCGCCGCGCGCTCCAGGCCGTGGCCGTAGGCGTTGGCCTTCAGCACCGCCCAGATCTTCGCCTCGCCGGCGGCTTCGCGCGCCAGTTTCAGGTTGTGGCGCAGGGCGGACGCCTTGACGACGGCACGGATCGGGCGCGGCATGGCCGCTAGGATAGCTTACCGCGCCAAGCATGCTATAAGGGCGGCGCCATGAGCCTGCGGCTTCTACATCATCATGGCGGCGCAGTTCTTCTCGTCGCTCGCCGACAACGCGCTGCTGGTCGCGGCCATCGCCCTGCTGTTCCAGAGCGACTCGCCGACCTGGCTCACGCCCTACCTCAAGTTCTTCTTCGTCGTTTCCTACGTGTTGCTCGCGCCCTGGGTCGGCGCCTTCGCCGATCGCCTGCCCAAGGGCCAGGTGATGTTCGTCTCCAACACCATCAAGATCGTCGGCTGCCTGATGCTGCTGTTCGGCGTCAACCCGCTCGCCGCCTACGCGCTGGTCGGCCTGGGCGCCGCGGCCTACTCGCCCGCCAAGTACGGCATCCTCACCGAGTACCTGCCGCCGACGCAAGCTGGTGATCGCCAACGGCTGGATCGAGGGCCTCACCGTCGGCTCGATCATCCTCGGCACGGTGCTGGGCGGCGTGCTGATCAGCACCAGGGTGTCCGGCACGCTGCTGCACTTCGACCTGCCGAGCATCGACACCGGCATCGACACGCCGGCGGAGGCCGCCATCTCGGTCATCGTCTTCGTCTACGCGCTGGCGGCGATCTTCAACCTGTACGTGCCGAACACCGGCGTCGCGCTCAAGCCCCTGCCCGCCAACCCGCTCGACACGCTGCGCGACTTCGCGCAGTGCTGCAGGCGCCTGTGGATCGACAAGCTCGGCCAGATCTCGCTCGCCGTGACCACGCTGTTCTGGGGCGCGGGCGCGACGCTGCAGTTCATCGTCATCGAATGGGCGCGCGCCGCGCTCGACTACAACCTGTCCAAGG
The DNA here is from genome assembly GCA_963782655.1 of uncultured beta proteobacterium. GTDB lineage: Bacteria > Pseudomonadota > Gammaproteobacteria > Burkholderiales > SG8-39 > JAABQT01. Next base: position 368,464 of record CAWALA010000011.1, read on the forward strand.
CCTCCGATGCTGCAGGGCGTGGTGGCGATGGGCATCGCGCTCGGCGCGGTGCTCGCCTCGGTGCGCGTGTCGCTCGACCGCGCGGTGAACGTGATCCCGCTCGGCATCGGCATGGGCCTGATCGTCATCGTCATGATCTTCGTGCGCGACGTGGCCATCGCCATTCCCCTGATGATCGCCATCGGCGCGCTTCGCCGGCTTCTTCGTGGTGCCGATGAACGCGCTGCTGCAGCACCGCGGCCACAACCTGATGGGCGCCGGCCGCTCCATCGCCGTGCAGAACTTCAACGAGAACATCTCGATCCTGGTGATGATCGCCGTGTACTCGGCGCTGCTCGCGGCGGATCTCTCCATCTACACGGTGATCGTGATCTTCGGCCTGTTCATGGCGGGAACCATGACGCTGGTGCTGGTGTGGTACCGGCGCAACCGGCGGGTGCACAAGGACGAGATCGAGGCGTTGCTGGAGATCGCCCGGTCGGAAAAGCCCTAGCGGCGGGCTTCGCGTGGCACGGCTTTGCGCTTCCTCCATGGTCTCGGCTTTTCCTTCCCGGCCTGCGGCCCGGGTCAGAAAAAGCCGAGATCGAGTTGAACCCCGGCAGATCGAGCGGAAACTACAAGCCTGCGATGGTGCGACGGGCGAACACCAGATCCGCCCACGCCTTCGCCTTGTCCGGAAGATTCCTGAGCAGATAGGCCGGGTGGTAGGTCACGATCAGCGGCACCCCGTGAACCTGGTGCACCTTGCCGCGCAGGCTCGCGATCGTCGCCTCGGTGTTGAGCAGCGTCTGCACCGCGAAGCGGCCCATGGCGAGGATCAGCTTGGGCCGGATCAGCTCGATCTGGCGCACGAGGTAGGGCGAGCACTTCGCCACTTCTTCCGGCTCCGGGTTGCGGTTGCCGGGTGGCCGGCACTTGAGCACGTTGGCGATGTAGACGTTCTTGCCGCGCTCCAGACTGATGGCGGCGAGCATGCTGTCGAGGAGCTTGCCCGCCTGGCCGACGAACGGCTCGCCGAGACGGTCTTCCTCGGCGCCAGGCGCTTCGCCCACGAGCATCCATTGGGCGGACTCGTCGCCGACGCCGAACACCGTCTGGGTGCAACCGGCCCGCAGACCGCATGCCGTGCACGAGGACACGGCCGTTTTGAGGGTCGGCCAATCCATCCTTCGAATTTGCTCTTCCCTCGATCCCGTGGTTTCCGCCGCTTCTGCGGAAACCGCGGGACGCGTTTGACTCTTCAGCCGCCATACCGGCCCCAGTCCCATCTCATGCAGAATCTCCGACCGCCGGCTCACAACGCGCAGCTCAGCACCAGCGCATCCTCGCGCCCGCCCTGCGCCGGGTAATACCCGCGCCGCAGCGCGATCTTCCTGAAGCCGAATCTTTCGTACAGCGCCTTCCCCGCAAGGTTGCTCGGGCGCACCTCGAGGAAGATGTTCTTCGCGCCGCCCTCGCGCGCCACGCGCATCGCCTCGCGCAGCAGCGCGCTGCCGTGGCCGCGCCGCTGGCACGCCGGCGCGATCGACAGGTTGAGCAGGTGCGCCTCGCCCGCCGCGGCGAGCAGGACGAAATAGCCGAGCAGCTGCGCCGCCCTGGCGCCAGGTGCGGCATCTGGTAGCCCGCGCGCAGCGAATCGGCGAAGTTGCCGCGCGTCCAGGGGTGCGTATACGCCGCCCGCTCGATCGCCAGCACCGCGTCGAGGTCGGCCTCGGCCATCGGCGCGAGCTGCGGCGCGTCCTTCAGCACTGCGCTCATCGGCGTCTGCGTTCTTCCGTCGTCAGCGCGACCTTGTCGCGCAGGTAGTGCGGCACCGCCTCGCCCGCATCCACGCCCTCCCCGGCGGCGAGCCGCGGCGCCGCGAGGCGCGCCACGGCGGCCGCGGTCGGGTGGACCTCCGGGTACACCGGGTGCAGCCCCATCGCGCCGTAGACCGCGAAACCGTTGCCGCACCCCACCCAGCCCGCGCCCGCCGGCCGCGGTGCGGTGGCCGGCGCCACGCATTGCGCCGCGACCACTTCTTCCCAGCGCGCGCCCCGCTTCTCGAGCGCCGAATAATATACCTCGCCCATGCGCGCATCGACGCAGGCGACGACGCGCGGCGCGCCGCACTCCTCGGCCATGCGCCTCGAGCGAGGAGACGCCGAGCACCGGCAGGCCGCGCGCGAAGGCGAGGCCCTGCGCGAGGCCGCAGGCGATGCGCAGCCCGGTGAAGGAGCCCGGCCCCGCGCCGAAGGCGACGGCCTCGAGATCCGCGACGTTCAGCGCAGCGGCCGCCAGCAGCCGCTCGAGCATCGGCAGCGCGAGCTCGCCGTGGCGGTGGCCCGCGCGCTGCTCGATCGCGGCGAGCTCGCCGTCGCGCCACAAGCGCGACCGAGCACCACTCGGTGGAGGTCTCGAAGGCGGCGAATTTCACCGCGCGATTCTAGCTATACTCGCGGCCATGAAAGAACACAAAATCGCAGTGATCCCCGGCGACGGCATCGGCCGCGAAGTGATGCCCGAAGGCGTGCGCGTGCTGGAGGCCGTCGGCGCGAAGCACGGCCTGCGCTTCCAGTGGCAGGAGTTCCCCTGGAGCTGCGACTGGTACAAGGCGCACGGCAAGATGTGCCCGGACGACGCGCCGGAGATCCTGCGCAAGTTCGACGCCATCTACTTCGGCGCGGTGGGCAACCCGGCGATCGTCGCCGACCACATCTCGGCCTGGGGGCTGCTGATCAACTTCCGGCGCTGGTTCGACCTGTACGTCAACCTGCGCCCGGTGCGCCTGTTCGAGGGCCTGCCCTGCCCGCTCGCGGGCCGCAAGCCCGGCGACATCGACTACCTCGTGATCCGCGAGAACACCGAGGGCGAGTACGGCAACGTCGGCGGCCGCATGTTCGAGGGCACCGAGCGCGAGGTGGTGACGCAGCAGTCGGTGTTCTCGCGCAAGGGCGTGGACCGCATCATGAAGTACGCGTTCGAGCTGGCGAAGATCCGCAAGAAGCACGTCACCTCCTGCACCAAGTCGAACGGCATCTCGATCACCATGCCCTACTGGGACGAGCGCTTCGCCGAGATGAAGAAGCAGTACCCGGACGTGCGGGCCGACCAGTACCACGTGGACGGCCTGTCGATCCAGATGGTGCTGAATCCCGACCGCTTCGACGTCATCGTCGCCTCGAACCTGTTCGGCGACATCCTGTCGGACCTCGGGCCCGCCACCGCCGGCACCATCGGCATCGCGCCCTCGGGCAACATCAACCCGGAGAGGACCGCGCCCTCGATCTTCGAGCCGGTGCACGGCTCGGCGCCCGACATCGCGGGCAGGAAGATCGCCAATCCGATCGGCCAGATCTGGTCCGGCGCGCTGATGCTCGAGCACCTCGGCCACCCGAAGGCGGCCGCCGACGTCGTGCGCGCCATCGAGCGCGTGATCGTCGAGGGCCCGCACACGCCGGACATGAAGGGCAAGGCCTCGACCTCGGAGGTCGGCGCCGCGGTGGCGGAAGCCGTCAGAAGCGCTTCGCGCAAGGCAGCCTGACTTAGGAGCCGGTCAGGCGATACAGCTGGCCGCCGTAGTGGACGACGTAGAGCTCGCCGTCGACGCCTTCGCCGAAGGAGGCGATGCTCAGGCCTGATGCGAAGCCGCCGGTGATCTGCACGGTCGGCGCGGTGTTCGCAGGCGATATGCCAGATCCGCGCCGGTGATGAAATCGCCGAACACGTACCGCCCGCGAGTCCGGCAATCGCGGTGCCGCGATAGACGTAGCCGCCGGTCACCGATTGTGCCTACGGTGCGGCCGTACTCGGCGACTGGCGGCAGCAGGTTCGGCTCCGTGCCGCAGGGCTGATGCACCGGTCCCAGCGTGCCCTCGAAGCAGCGCCAGCCGTAGTTGCCGCCGAGCGACGACCCGGTCGATCTCCTCGAGCGCGCCCTGGCCGACGTCGCCGACCCACAGCTGACCCGTCTGCCGGTCGAAGCTCCAGCGCCAGGGATTGCGGAAACCCGAGGCGTAGATCTCGGGCAGTGCTGCGCGCCGGTGCCGTTGCGCGCCGCACTGCGGGTTGCCGGCGGAAAGGCATTGCCGGCGCTGGAATCGCATAGCCGGCCGCCGGCGTCACGTCGATGCGCAGCATCTTGCCGAGCAGCGTCGTCATGTGCTGCCCATTGCCGATCGGACCATGCGCGGTGCCGACGTCGTTGCCGCCGCCGCCGTCGCCCATGCCGATGTAGAGGAAGCCGTCCGGGCCGAACGCGATGTTGCCGCCGTTGTGGTTGGCCTCGGGCTGGCTGATCGACGAGCAGGATCGCGTTCCGAATCGCCGGATCGAGCGTCGCGCCGACCGTCGCCAGACGTGAACTCCGAGATGCGCGAGACGACGCCCTGCCGTCCGGCGTTCGTGTAGGACAGATACACGCGCGGATCGCCGGGAAATTGGGATGGAACGCCATGCCGAGCAGGCCCATCTCGCCGCCCGAGGTCGACGCGGCTCGTTGATGTCGACGAACGTCGTCGACGGTAGCGGTCGCCGGGATCGTTCGCGAACGACGCGCACGACGCCGTCCCTGCTCGACCACGAACCAGCGCGAGTCGTCGCTCGGCGCCTGCAGCATCGCGACGGGATTGGTGAAGGTAGGTTCGGAAACACGCGCTGCACGGCCGAGCGTCACGACCGGGCCGGGTTCGGTCCACGGGAAGCGGCGGCGCGCTCGTCCGATCCGCCGCAGGCGTAGCAGCGACAAGCGCGGCGACCAGGATCGCGCCAAGGTAAGATGCGTCTGAACGAATCGCTCTCATCGCAGGCCATGAAATCCTATCGAATCGCGTCCATTCCCGGGCGACGGCATCGGCAACGAAGTCATCCCTGCTGGCATTGAAATCCTCGCAGGCCCTCGCAGCGAAGGAAGATTTCCACATCGCCTTCGAGCACTTCGACTGGGGCTCCGAGAGCATACAAGCGAACCGGCGCCTATATTCCCGACGGCGGGCTCGAGAAGCTGAAAACCTTCGACGCCATCTTCTTCGGCGCGGTCGGCGCGCCCGACGTGCCCGACCACATCTCGCTCTGGGGCCTGCGCCTGCCGATCTGCCAGGGCTTCGACCAGTACGCCAACGTGCGCCCTTCGCGCGTGCTGCCCGGCGTGACCAGCCCGCTCGCGAACGGCGAAGGACATCGACTGGGTGATCATCCGCGAGAACTCCGAGGGCGAGTACTCGGGCTCCGGCGGGCGCGTGCACAAGGGGCTGCCGGAGGAGATCGCCACCGAGACCTCGGTGTTCACGCGCGTCGGCGTCGAGCGCATCCACCGCTTCGCCTTCGAGCTGGCGCGCAAGCGCCCGCGCAAGCATGCTCACGCTGGTGACCAAGTCGAACGCCCAGCGCCACGGCATGGTGCTGTGGGACGAGATCTTCTACGAGGTGGCGAAGAAGTATCCGGACGTGAAGACCGACCGCGATCCTGGTGGACGCGATGACCACGCGCATGGTGCTCAAGCCCGGCGTCGCTCGACACCATCGTCGCCTCCAACCTGCACGCCGACATCCTCTCGGACCTCGCGGCGGCGCTGTCCGGCTCGCTCGGCATCGCGCCGACCGCCAACCTGAACCCGGAGCGCAAGTTTCCCTCGATGTTCGAGCCGATCCACGGCTCGGCCTTCGACATCACCGGCAAGGGCGTCGCCAACCCGATCGCCACCTTCTGGACCGCGGCGATGATGCTCGAGCACCTGGGCGAGCCCAAGGCCGCGGCGCGCCTGATGACGGCGATCGAGCGCACCACCGAGGAGCAGGTGTTCACGCCCGACCTCGGCGGCGTGCACGACACGCGCGCCGTGACCAACGCGGTGAAGCGCGCGCTTGTAGGTGCTGCACGCCGACAGCGCGAGGAACCGCCTCATCGGCATCGGCCTGATCTCGGTCACCTACGTCTGCTTCACGCTGCTCGACGGCAGCGCGAAGTGGCTGGTGCAGTCCGTGCCGGTGCTGATGGTGGTGTGGCTGCGCTTCCTCACCCACACGCTGATCGCCTCCGCGCTGCTGTTCCCGATGCGCGGCCTGGCGCTGGTGCGCACGCGCCACCTGCGCTGGCACCTCGCTGCGCGGCGCTGATGTTCGTCGCCATGACCGGCATGAACTTCTGGGCGCTGCAGTACCTGCAGCTCACCGTCACCGCCTCGATCTTCTTCATCGGTGCCGATCCTGGTGGCGCTGCTCGCGCGCCGCTGCTCGGCGAGAAGCTGGACGCGCAGGCGCTGGGCGGCGATCCTCGTCGGCTTCGCCGGCGTGCTGGTGATCGTGCGCCCCGGCTCGGAGGCCTTCCACCCGGCGATGCTGCTGTCGATGGCCAACGCCGTGCTCTACGCGGTCTTCAACATGATGACGCGCAAGCTCGCCGCCTACGATTCGCCGGAGACCATCCAGTTCCTGCCCGCGGTGGTGGCGAGCGTGGTGCTCGCGCCCTTCGCGCTCGCCGCCTGGCAGTCGCCGCCGGGATGGTTCGAGTGGCTGCGTGCTGTGCCTGATGGGCGTGTTCGGCGGCACCGGGCACTACCTGCTCGCCATGGCGCACCGCTACGCGCCCGCGAGCACGCTCGCGCCGTTCCTGTACCAGCAGATCCTGTACATGGCGCTCTTCGGCTACCTGGTGTTCGGCAGCGTGCCCGACACGGAGACCTGGATCGGCGCCGCCATCGTGGTCGGCGAGCGGGCTGTACCTGTTCTCGCGCGAGCGCCGCGCGCCGTTAGGCTAGACTCCCCCGCGGGGAGGCAGGATGCAGGACACCGTCGCGGTTCCGCTCTGGCTCGCGGTCGCGGGCGCGCTGCTCGCGGCCTGGGCGTTCTACGAGCACGTGCTGATGCCGGCGCTGCGCTGGATGGTGATGCATCCGGCCAACCAGGTGATCGACGAGGTCGGCAAGCGCCTGCGCATCGGCATCCGCCCGTTCCAGCGCACGCGCCGCCAGGCGCTGATCCACCGCCTGCATCACCGACCCCAAGGTGCAGCAGGCCGCCGAGCAGTTCGCCAAGCAGAACAAGGTGCCGGTGCTCATCGCGATGCAGATCGTCGAGCGCTACGCGCGCGAGACGGTGCCGGCGTTCAACGCCTACCTCTACTTCCGCATCGGCTACTGGTTCGGCAAGCGCGTGGCGCAGCTGCTGTACCGCGTGCGCCTGGGCTACGTGGACTCGGAGAACCTGGCGCGCGTCGAGCCCGACTCCACGGTGGTGTTCGTGATGAACCACCGCTCCAACATGGACTACGTGCTCGCCGGCTACCTCGCGGCCGACCAGACGGCGCTGTCCTACGCGGTGGGCGAATGGGCGCGCATCTGGCCGCTGTCGGCGCTGATCCGCTCGATGGGCGCCTACTTCGTGCGCCGCAATTCCAAGAACGAGCTCTACCGCCGCGTGCTCGAGCGCTACATCGTGATGGCCACCGAGGCGGGCGTGCCGCAGGCGGTGTTCCCGGAGGGCGGGCTGACGCGCGACGGGCGCATGCGCGAGCCCAGGCTGGGCGCCATCGACTACATGATGCGCGGCTTTCGCATGGACGGCGAGCGCGACCTGGTGTTCGTGCCGCTCGGGCATCAACTACGACCGCGTGCTGGAGGACCGGACGCTGCTGCGCTCGATCGACCCGGAGGCGACGCGGCGCGGGCACCTCGGCGCGCTCGGCACCACGTTCAGCTTCGCCTGCCACAACCTGTGGCTGATGCTGCGCAGCCAATGGCACCGCTTCGGCTACGCCTGCGTCAACTTCGGCGCGCCGGTGTCGATGCGCGAGTACTGCCGCGGAGCACAACCTCGACTTCCACAAGCTCTCGCGGCGAGGAGCGCAAGCGCGAGATGGCGGCGCTGGGCAAGCACCTGATGGATGCGGTCGGCCGCATCGTGCCGGTGCTGCCGGTGCCGCTGATCGCCACCGTGTTCGTGCGCGCACGGCGACAAGGCGATCTCGGAGATGGAGCTGAAGGGCGAGGTCGTGCGGTTGGTGGACCAGCTGCAGGCGCGCGGCGCGCACGTCTACGTGCCGCGCAAGGACTTCGACTACGCGGTCAACGTGGGGCTGCGCATGCTGCGCCTGCGGCGGCTGGTGGGCGAGCGCGATGGCCTGTACTACGCGCAGTCCGAGGAAATGCCGCTGCTGCGCTACTACGCCAACTCGATCGCCCACCTGCTCGAAAAATAGGGTCAGAGCCCGATTTACACTGCTGAAAATCGGGCTCTGACCCCTGTATTTCGCGGCCCTTCATCTCGCGGTTGGCGTCGAGCAGGTCCTGGCGCAGCTTGTCGCGCTCCTCGCGCGAGCGCTCGCGCTCCGTCGCGCGTCCATGCGCTCGCGGCGGAACTTCGCGCGGTCCTCGCGCGTGCGCTCGCGCGGCTGCATGCTCTGCTTCTGCGCCTGCGCGCCGCGTCCCTGCTGCTGGGCTGCGCGAGCGCGGCCCCGCCGCCAGCGAACGGCGGCCAGCGAGCGACCAGGAGCACAGCGAAGGGCCTTCATGGCGCTTCGAATAGTACGCAGCTTTCGACCTTGCAAGTCATGTCAGGTCAACGGTTTTTTGTGACAATCCGTTACCCTCCCTCCCGCCATGGCCGAACTCAAAACCCGCATCCTCGTCGTCGACGACGACCAGCGCCTGCGCGACCTGCTGACGCGCTACCTCGGCGAGCAGAAGCTTCGAGGTGCGCGCGGTGCGCGACGCGCCGGCGATGGACAAGTACCTGGCGCGCGAGCGCTACGACCTGATCGTGCTCGACCTCATGCTGCCGGGCGAGGACGGGCTCGCCATCTGCCGCCGCCTGCGCGCCACGGGCACCGCCCCGGCGATCATCATGCTCACCGCCAAGGGCGACGAGGTGGACCGCATCGTCGGCCTGGAGATGGGCGCCGACGACTACCTGCCCAAGCCGTTCAACCCGCGCGAACTGCGTGGCGCGCATCCAGGCGGTGCTGCGGCGCAAGCCCAAGCCGGCCCGCCGGGCGCGCCGGACGCGGAGAGCGGCCTGCACCGCTTCGGCGCCTTCGAGTTCAACCCGGCGACGCGCGAGCTGAAGAAGGACGGCAAGCCGGTGGCGCTCACCACCGGCGAGTTCTCGGTGCTGCAAGCGTGCTGGTGCAGCACCCGCGCCAGCCGCTGTCGCGCGACAAGCTGATGGAGCTGGCGCGCGGCCGCGAGTACGAGGTGTTCGACCGCTCCATCGACGTGCAGATCTCGCGCCTGCGCAAGCTCATCGAGGAGGATCCCGCGCAAGCCGCGCCACATCCAGACGGTGTGGGGCCACGGCTACGTGTTCGTGCCCGACGGCACGCCGCGATGACGCTGTTCTGGCGATCGTTCCTGCTGATCGCCGCGCTGATCGTGGTCTCGGTGCTGGCCTCGTTCCAGATCCTGCGCGTCTACGAGCGCGAGCCGCGCGCGCGCGAGCTCGCCCAGCAGACGGTGAGCGTGGTCAACCTCACGCGCGCCGCGCTGGTGAACGCCGACCCGGTCCTGCGCCGCGAGCTGCTGGTCGAGCTGAACGATCGCGAGGGCATCCGCATCTACCCCGTGACCAACGAGGAGAAGCTCGTGCCGTTGCGCCGGACGGCGCCGCTCGAGCGCGTCGCGGCGCGCGTGCGCGCGCAGCTCGGCGAGGCGACGCGCTTCGCCGCCGCGCGCGACGGCATGCGCGGCTTCTGGGTGAGCTTCTTCATCGACGAGGACGAGTTCTGGGTGATGCTGCCGCGCGAGCGCTTCGAGCCCGAGCTCGGCCTGGGCTGGCTCGGCTGGGGCGCGCGCGCTGCTCGCGCTCGCGCTGCTCGGCGCCTGGCTCATCGCCTCGCGCATCGCGCGGCCGCTGGCCGGCGCTCGCCGAGGCCGCGCGCCGCATCGGGCGCGGCGAGGCGCCCGCACCGCTCGCCCGAGGGGGGCGAGCGCGAGCTGCGCACGGTGCAGTCGGCGTTCAACCGCATGGCCGGCGACCTCGCCTCGATGGAGCGCGAGCGCGCCATGGTGCTGGCCGGCATCTCGCACGACCTGCGCACGCCGCTGTCGCGCCTGCGCCTCGCGCTGGAGATGAGCGGCGCGGAGCCCGCCGCCGCGCAGGGCATGAACGCCGACATCGAGGAGATGGACCAGGTGATCGGCCAGTTCCTCGACTTCGCGCGCGGCGACGCCGAGGCGCGCGAGCCCGTCGCGGCTGGACGCGCTGGCCGACGAGGTGGCCGCGCATTTCGCCAAGCTCGGCAAGCCCGTGCGGCGCACGGGCGCGAGCGGCGCCACCGTTCCCGCCGCGCGCATGGCGCTGCACCGCGCGCTCATGAACCTGGTGGACAACGCCCTGCGCCATGCCGGCGGCGAGGTCGAGGTGGTGGCCTCGCGCCTCGACGGACAGGTCGTGCTCGAGGTGCTGGATCGCGGCCCCGGAATTCCGCCGGACGAGGTCGATCGGCTGAAGCGGCCCTTCACGCGGCTGGACCCGGCGCGCAGCGGACAGGGCGGCGCCGGCCTGGGCCTCGCCATCGTCGAGCGCGTGGCCCATGCCCATGGCGGGCACTTCGAATTGGCTCCCAGGCAAGGGGGCGGTCTGGCGGCGAGGCTGGTTCTCCCAGCCCCTTGACCACGCTCAAGGTGGCTTGGCGAGATTTTTGCTGCAATGCAATCTAAGAGAAGGGAAGCCGTCGAATTAATGTATATGCCACATGGCGATGCATTATGAAGTTTCTGCTGCACATGAATAGTGCACCGCAATAAACGGCGGCTTGAACCGCAAGCAACAGGAGCATTGCATGGACCGCATCAAACGCAATCCCGGTCTCGAGGCGATCTACGCCCGGCTGGACGAAATTCACATGAGCCCGGCCGACCGGCTTGAACGCCCGCGCAGCCCTTGCGCAGGCGGACGCGCTGGCCGACTTCATCCTCAGCGCCGCCGACCTCGCCAAGCGCGTGCTTCGCACCCGCGCCCTGCGCCCGACCTCCGCGCACGGGTAATGCCCCGGGCCGTTGGCCCGGGCTACGTGAGCGCAAAGCGCTCCAGCACCTCGTAGCCCGGGCCTTCAGGCCCGAGGTTCGAATTCACCAGCAGGAACTCCCGCACCGGCCACTCGAGCGGCGGCAGCGGAGGCAAATGCGCGGTCGCACGCGCTTTGCGCAGGAGCGTGACGTGGCCCGCGAACTCGCGCGTCTCTCCCAGGGCGCGGGCGAGCTCCGCCAGCTCGAGAGGGACCTGCGCGGGCCCGGCCCAGACAATGCGGTTGTGGTTCCAGTAGCGCGCGATGTCGATCGGCAGCGAGGTGGCGCGCATGCGCACCGCGCGCCCCGCAGCGAGCGCCGCCTCAGGGTCTGCCTCGCCCAGGAAAGCGAGCGTGAGGTGGATCGTGTCTTCGCGGGTGAGTCCGGCCGCCGCACGCGCGCTGCGCCTCGCGCGCCCACTGCGCCAGCGCCTTCGCCGCGCGCCGGCGGCGGCCAGGAAGCGAAGAACAGGCGCATCAGCGCCGCAGGTTTACTCTTGGACGAGGTGCTTGCGCGTGAGCTCGGCAAGCGCGCGCACGGAGGGGTCGTCCGACTTGTCCAGCGCCGCGGCGATCAGCTCCTGCTCGCGCCGGCCGCGGTTCTGCGACAGCTTCCAGCGCGTCTCGAGCCGCGTCACCGCGATGTCGAAGGTGACGATGCCGTTCAGCATGTTCTCCACGTACTCCGCGCGCAGCGCGTCGAACTTCGGCAGCCATTGCGGATCGAGCTGCGCCACCAGCTCGCGTTGCGCGGCGTGCTTCACCGCGCGGTCCGTCGTGAGCGTCACCTTGCCGTAGGCGTGCACCGCGGCGTAGTTCCAGGTCGGCACGCGCTCCTTTTCCTCGTACCAGCGCGGCGAGACGTAGGCGTGCGGCCCGGCGAACACCACCAGCACCTCGTCGTCGAAGAACTCCTGCCACTGCGGATTGTTCTTCGCCATGTGCGAATGGATCACGATGCCCGCCGCGCCGTCGGCGATGATGACCGGCAGGTGCGAGGCCTGCGGCACGCCGCCGGTGGCGGTGACCAGCAGCGCAAAGCTGTTTCTGCGCATGAACTCCACCAGCTCCCTGCGGTCCTCCACGCGGTTGTAGGGTGGCGAGTACATGTCAGGTGCTCTCGATCAGCGCCACCGCCGTGGCGGCGATGCCCTCGCCGCGCCCGATGATAGCCCAGGCCCTCGGTGGTGGTGGCCTTGAGGTTGACCGCGGCCGGCGCGACGCCGAGGTCGGCGGCGATGTTGCCGGTCATGCGCGCGAAGTGCGGCGCCATGCGCGGCGCCTGCGCGATCACGGTGGCGTCCACGTTCACCACGCGCAACTTCTGCGCCGCGAGCTTCGCCGCCACGTCGCGCAGCAGCATGCGGCTGTCGATCTCCGAATACTTCGCGTCGGTGTCGGGGAAGTGCCGCCCGATGTCGCCCAGGCCCGCGGCGCCGAGCAGCGCGTCGCAGATCGCGTGCAGCAGCACGTCCGCGTCCGAATGCCCTTCCAGGCCGAGGTGGTAGGGAATGTGCACGCCGCCGATCACGAGCTTGCGGCCCGGAACCAGTGCGTGCACGTCGAAACCCTGCCCGATTCTCATGCAGGCCGCCGCGAAAGGATGGACTGCGCGATGGCGAGGTCCTCCGGCCAGGTGACCTTCAGGTTCTCGCGGCTGCCTGGCACCAGGCGCGGCTTGAGCCCCATCTGCTCCACGGCGCTCGCCTCGTCGGTGATCGTGCCCTTCGCGCTGGCGCAGCGCCTGCACGAGCAGCCCGGCGCGGAACATCTGCGGCGTCTGCGCCAGCCACAGCTGGCTGCGGTCCTCGGTGCCGGCGATGCGCTGCGCGCCCGCCTCGTCCTTGCCGGCGCGCTTCACCGTGTCCGCGACCGGCAGCGCGAGGATGCCGCCGATCTCGTCGTTCCTGCACTCCTCCCACAGCCGCGCCAGGTCCGCGCGCCGGCAGGCAGGGGCGCGCCGCATCGTGCACCAGCATCCAGTCGTCGGCTTGCACGTCCGCCATCGCCGCCACCAGGCCGTTGTAGACGGAGTCGCGCCGCGTCGCGCCGCCGCAGTACAGCGTCTCGATCCTGCCGGCAAAGGCGCTCCAGTCGTAGCTCGCGAACGCGTTGTCGCCCGGCGCGAGCACCACGAACACCGTCTCCACCGGCGGCCGCGCGAGCGCCGCCACGGCGTGCCAGAGCATGGGTTTGCCGGCGAGGGCGAGGTATTGCTTGGGCTGGGCGGCGGCAAACCGGCTGCCGCTCCCCGCGGCCGGCACCAGGGCATAGCAGGTCAAAGCAAAAACTCCATGAATTCAAGAAAGTATAATTGCTTTCGGCATGCTTCGCGAACCGCTCCCCGGCAAGCCGCACGATGCCCGGCTCGCGGGCTCGGCGGATGCGCTCGCCCTGGCGCGGCTCGCCGCCAGGTCGCAAGCCGATCGCCGTGGTGAGCGCGACCGCGCTCGACGCCCAGCGCCTGGTGGAAGAAGTCGCCTGGTTCGCGCCGGAGCTGCGCGTGTGCCTGCTGCCGGACTGGGAGACGCTGCCCTACGACGCGTTCTCGCCGCACCAGGACCTGGTCTCGGAGCGCCTCGCCACGCTCTACCGGCATCCAGCGCGGCGACTTCGACATCGCGGTGGTGCCGGCGCAGACGGCGCTGGTGCGCTTGTGCCCGCCCGCCTACCTCGCCGGGCGCACCTTCTTTCTCGAGCAGGGCAAGCGGCTCGACGTGGACGCGCTGCGCACGCAGCTCGCGGTGGCGGGCTATCACCACGTCACGCAGGTCGTGGCGCCGGGCGAGTTCTGCGTGCGCGGCGGGCTGATCGATCTGTTTCCCGCGGGCAGCCAGCTGCCCTACCGCCTCGACCTCGACGACGACGTGATCGAGACGATCCGCACCTTCGACGTGGACACGCAGCGCACGCTCTACAGCGTGAAGGACGTGCGCATGCTGCCGGCGCGCGAGTTTCCGCTGGACGAGGCGGGCCGCGCCAAGTTCCGCTCGCGCTTTCGCGAGGTGTTCGAGGGCGACCCCTCCAGGCAGGGCATCTACCGCGACGTCTCCAACGGCGTCGCCCCGGCGGGCATCGAGTACTACCTGCCGCTGTTCTTCGACACGGTGGCGACGCTGTTCGACTACCTGCCGCCGGGGACGACCTGCGTGCGCCACGGCGACGTGCCCGCCGCGGTGGACGCGTTCTGGCGCGACGCGAGCTCGCGCTACAAGCTGCTGGGCGGCGAGCGCGAGCGGCCGTTCCTGCCGCCCGCGCAGATTTTCGTGCCCGCGGAGGAGTTCCACGCGCGGCGCGCAGCGCTTCGCGCGCGCGGGCCTCGAGCGCAGAGCTCTCGAGCGAGGCGCTGCCGGCGCTCGCCGTGGACCGGCGCGCGCAGGATCCGCTCGCCGCGCTGAAGCAGTACCTCGGCGCCAGCGGCCTGCGCGTGCTGGTGGCCGCGGAGTCGCCCGGACGGCGCGAGACCATGCTCGCCTACTTCGCCGAGTACGGGCTGCAGCCGTCGCTCGAGCGCGGATTTCGCCGAATGGTCGCGCTCGCAGGCGCGCTTCGCCCTCGCCGTGGCGCCGCTCGGCGGCGGCTTCGCGCTGCCGGCGGAAGGCTGGTGCGTCGTCACCGAAGCCGAGCTCTACGCGGGCACCGTGCGGCGCCGCGCGAGGGACGCGAAGAAGCAGAGCTCGGTCGAGGGCATGCTGCGCGACTTGTCGGAACTGCGCATCGGCGACCCGGTGGTGCACGCACAGCACGGCATCGGCCGCTACCAGGGCCTCGTCGGCATGGATCTCGGCGAAGGCCCGACCGAGTTCCTCCACCTGCAGTACGAAGGCGGCGACAAGCTCTACGTGCCGGTGGCAGCAGCTCGCCGTGATCTCGCGCTACTCCGGCGCGCGAGGCCGAGGCGGCGCCGCTGCACAAGCTGGGCAGCGGGCAATGGGACAAGGCGAAGGCCAAGGCGGCGAAGCAGGTGCGCGACACCGCCGCCGAGCTGCTCGCGCTGTACGCCAGGCGCGCCCTGCGCCAGGGCCACGCCTTCCGCGTCCAGGCGCACGACCTGGACGCCTTCGCCGACGGCTTCGGCTTCGAGGAGACGCCCGACCAGGCCGCCGCCATCCAGGCGGTCGTCGCAGGACATGAGCTCGGGCAAGCCGATGGACCGCCTGATCTGCGGCGACGTCGGCTTCGGCAAGACCGAGGTGGCGCTGCGCGCCGCGTTCGTCGCGGTCGCGGACAGCAAGCAGGTGGCGATCCTGTGCCCCACCACGCTGCTGGTCGAGCAGCACTTCCAGACCTTCTCCGACCGCTTCGCCGACTGGCCGGTGAAGATCGCCGAGCTGTCGCGCTTTCGCACCGGCAAGCAGGCCACGGACGACGCTGCAAGCGCTGGCCGCGGGCGAGGTGGACATCGTCATCGGCACGCACAAGCTGCTGTCGCGGGACGTGAAGTTCCAGCGCCTGGGCCTTGCCATCATCGACGAGGAGCACCGCTTCGGCGTGCGCCAGAAGGAGGCGCTGAAGGCGCTGCGCGCCGAAGTGGACGTGCTCACGCTCACCGCGACGCCGATCCCGCGCACGCTCGCGCTGTCGCTCGAGGGACTGCGCGACTTCTCGGTGATCGCCACCGCGCCGCAGAAGCGCCTCGCCATCAAGACCTTCGCCGCGCCCTTCTCCGAGGGGCTGATCCGCGAGGCGGTGCTGCGCGAGCTCAAGCGCGGCGGCCAGGTGTACTTCCTGCACAACGAGGTCGACACCATCGAGCGCATGCGCGAGCGCCTGGCGAAGCTGCTGCCCGAGGCGCGGATCGCGGTGGCGCACGGGCAGATGCGCGAGCGGGAGCTGGAGCGCGTGATGCGCGACTTCTACGCGCAGCGCTCCAACCTGCTGCTGTGCACCACCATCATCGAGACCGGGCATCGACATCCCCACCGCCAACACCATCGTCATCCATCGCGCCGACAAGTTCGGCCTCGCGCAACTGCACCAGCTGCGCGGGCGCGTGGGCCGCTCGCACCACCAGGCCTATGCCTACCTGCTGACGCCGCCCGAGGAGGCGCTCGGCGCCAACGCGAAGAAGCGCCTCGAAGCCATCCAGATGATGGAGGAGCTGGGCTCGGGCTTCTACCTCGCCATGCACGACCTCGAGATCCGCGGCGCGGGCGAAGTGCTGGGCGAATCGCAGTCGGGCGAGATCCAGGAAGTCGGCTTCAACCTGTACGCGCAGATGCTCGAGCGCGCGGTGCGCGCGCTGCGCTCGGGCCGCCAGGCGGACCTGGAGCAGCCGATCGACATCTCCACCGAGATCAACCTGCACACGCCGGCGCTGCTGCCCGAGGCCTACTGCAGCGACGTGCACGAGCGCCTGACGCTGTACAAGCGCATGGCCAACTGCGAGACGCGCGAGGACCTCGAACTGCTGCGCGAGGAGCTGGTCGACCGCTTCGGCCTGCTGCCCGAGCCGGCGCAGGCGCTGCTCGACTGCCATGCCCTGCGCATCGCAGCCAAAGCGCGTGGGCGTGGCGCGCGTGGATGCGACGCACGAGGCGGTGCAGCTGCAGTTCGTCAAGAACCCGCCCATCGACGGCGCGAAGATCATCGCCCTGGTGCAGCGGCGCAAGGACCTGCGCCTCTCGGGCCCGGAGAAGCTGCGCCTGACGGCGAAGATGCCCGCCTGGCCCGAGCGCGCGCAGGCGGCGAAGGAACTCCTCATGCAGCTCGCCGCATGAACCTCGTGCTGCAGGGCGCGGCGCTCTCCAACGACGCGATCGGCGAAGTCATCGCGCTCACCGGCGCGAGCCACGTCGTCACGCTCGGGCCTTGCGCCTGGCGGCTCACGCGTGCCGCCGAGCAGCCCGCCGGTGCAGCCCTGGTGCGCGCAGCGGGGCCTCGACTTCGCCTGGGTGCCGGAGGCGCGAAAGCTGGCCGACCTGCGCCTCGTGGCGATGGACATGGATTCGACGCTGGTCACCATCGAGAGCATCGACGAGATGGGCGACCTGCTCGGCATCCGGGAGCGCATCGCCTCCATCACCGCGCAGGCGATGCGCGGCGAGATCGACTACGCCGAGTCGCTGCGGCGCCGCGTCGCGCTGCTCGCCGGCCTCGAGGAAGCCGCGCTCGAGAGAATCTGCCGAGCAGCGCATGCACCTCTCGCCCGGCGCCGAGGCGCTGGTCGCGCGCTTGCCGCGAGCGCGGAATCCGCACCCTGCTCGTCTCCGGCGGCTTCGATTTCTTCACCGCCCGGCTGCAGCAGCGGCTCGGCATCGACGAGGTGCTGTCCAACGTGCTGGAGATCGAGGGCGGCGCGGCTCACCGGGCGCGTGCTCGGGGCGATCGTGGACGGCGCAGCCAAGGCCGCGAAGCTGCGTGCCGAGATGCACCGGCTCGGCCTGCAGCGCGAGCAGGCGCTGGCCATCGGCGACGGCGCGAACGACATTCCCATGATGTCCGAGGCGGGCATCTCGGTCGCCTATCGCGCCAAGCCCGCCGTGCGCGAGCACGCCACGCACGCGCTCGATCACGCGCCACTGGACGGTGTTCTGAACCTGTTCCTTTAGGCTCGAGGATGGCTGCTTTCCTGACGGAGGGAGAGGGGCCATGGCAGACAACGTGAAGTACGTCCTCGACGAATCGCGCATGCCCAAGCGCTGGTACAACATCATGGCGGACCTGCCCTCGCCGCCGCCGCCCGTGCTGCATCCCGGGACCAAGCAGCCGATAGGGCCGGATGACCTGGCGCCGCTGTTCCCGATGGCGCTGATCGGCCAGGAAGTGAGCGCCGATCGCGAGATCGATATCCCGGAACCCGTGCGCGAGATCTACAAGCAGTGGCGCCCGACGCCGCTGTACCGCGCACGGCGGCTGGAGAAGGCGCTGCAGACCCCCGCGAAGATCTACTACAAGTACGAGGGCGTCTCGCCGGCGGGCAGCCACAAGCCGAACACGGCGGTGGCGCAGGCGTTCTACAACAAGGAGGCCGGGGTGAAGAAGATCGTCACCGAAACCGGCGCCGGCCAGTGGGGCTCCTCGCTGGCCTTTGCCGGGGCGCTGTTCGGCATCGAGATCAAGGTCTTCATGGTGCGCATTTCGTACAACCAGAAGCCCTACCGCCGCGCCATGATGGAAACCTACGGCGCGAAATGCGTCGCCTCGCCTTCGCCCGAGACCAATTCCGGGCGCGCCATCCTGGAGAAGAACAAGGACCACCCGGGCAGCCTCGGCATCGCGATTTCGGAGGCAGTCGAGGTCGCCGCCACCAACGAGGACACGAAGTACGCGCTCGGCTCGGTGCTCAACCATGTGCTCCTGCACCAGACCGTGGTCGGGCAGGAAGCGATGGCGCAGATGGAGATGGCGGGCGACTATCCCGACATGCTGATCGGCTGCACCGGCGGCGGCTCGAATTTCGCGGGCCTGGTGTTCCCGTTCCTCGGCGCGCAGCTGCGCGGCGGGAAGAAGGTCCGCGTCATCGCGGTCGAGCCCTCGGCCTGCCCCAGCCTGACGCGCGGCAAGTACGCCTACGACTTCGGCGATACCGGGCACCTGACGCCGCTGGTCAAGATGCACACGCTCGGCTCGACCTTTACGCCGCCGCCGTTCCACGCCGGTGGGCTGCGTTATCACGGCATGTCGCCGCTGGTGTCGCATTGCCAGGAACTCGGGCTGCTGGAGTCGCGCTCTTACGCGCAGATCGAGGTGTTCTCCGCCGGCGTGCAGTTCGCGCGCGCCGAAGGGATCATTCCCGCGCCCGAAGCGAACCACGCGGTCAAGGCGGCGATCGACGAGGCGCTGCGCTGCAAGACCGAGGGCAAGTCCAAGGTGATCCTGTTCAATCTCTGCGGCCACGGCCACTTCGACATGCAGGCCTACACGGACTACTTCTCCGGCAAGCTCACCGACCAGAAGTACGACGAGAAGGAATTGGCCATGGCGCTTGCCGGGCTGCCCTCGGTCGCCGCCTGAGAGCGGGCAACCGTCTTTCCGCCGGCGGCGCGGTGCCACCGCTGGGCCAGGGCACCTGGAACATGGGCGACGACCCTTCCCGCCGCCGCGAGGAGCTCGACGCGCTGAGGACCGGGATCGAGTTCGGGCTCACGCTCATCGACACTGCCGAGATGTACGGCGACGGGCGTTCCGAGTCACTGGTGGGCGAAGCCATCGCCGGGCAGCGCGACAAGGTGTTTCTCGTGACGAAGGTGCTCCCATCAAACGCCTCGCGCAAGGGGACCGTCCGCGCCTGCGAAGCAAGCCTGAAGCGGATGCGCACCGATCGCGTCGACCTATACCTCCTGCACTGGTCGGGGTCGTATCCGTTGGAGGAAACCGTGCGCGGCTTCGAAGACCTCCTCGCGGCGGGAAAGATCCGCTCCTGGGGCGTGAGCAACCTGGATCTGGAGGAGATGGAGAAGCTGGTCGCCCTCCCCGGCGGCAAAGCCTGCGCCGCGAACCAGGTTCTCTACAACCTCTCGCGCCGCGGCATCGAGTTCGACCTGCTGCCCTGGTCGCAGCAGCATGGCATTCCAGTCATGGCCTATTCGCCCGTTGAGCAGGGACGTATCCTGGGCAACAAGGCGCTGAAGGAGGTTGCGCTGCGCCTCGGCGCGACGCCCGCGCAGGTGGCGCTTGCCTGGGTGCTACGGCAGGTGGGCGTGGTGGCGATCCCGAAAGCAGCCAGCGTCACGCACGTGCGCGAGAACCGCAACGCGCTCGAGCTGCGGCTGGATGTGCAGGATTTGGCAGACCTGGACCGGGAGTTTCGGGCCCCGCGTGGCCCGATGCCGCTGGAGATGATCTAGACCCCCTTTCGCGCGCCTTCACGCAAGTGCACAATAGCGCCGCAGTTCGACTAACCCGGGAGAAAACAGATGTATAAGACCGCATTCGCCCTGCTGCTCGCCCTCGCCGTCACGCCGGCCCTCGCCCAGCGCAAGGACTGCGAGGAGCTCAAAGGCGAGATCGACGCCAAGATCAAGAAGAACGGCGTCAAGGAGTTCTCGCTGACCGTGGTCGG
Source organism: uncultured beta proteobacterium (assembly GCA_963782655.1). GTDB lineage: Bacteria > Pseudomonadota > Gammaproteobacteria > Burkholderiales > SG8-39 > JAABQT01. Next base: position 388,446 of record CAWALA010000011.1, read on the forward strand.
CTCCGACGACAAGGAAGACGGCAAGGTCGTCGGCACCTGCGACGGCGGCACGAAGAAGATCGTCTACAAGCGCGGCGGCTGAGCCGCGCTTTCCCGCGGGAGTGATCGCGGCTACTTTGCCGCGATCACCATGATCTCGACCAGCGCGTTGGGATCGGCCAGTTTTGCTTCCACGCAGGCGCGCACCGGCAGGTTTTTCGGGTCCACCCAGCGCGTCCACACCTCGTTCATCGGCGCGCGGTTGCGGATGTCGGTGACCCAGATGGTCGCCGACAGCACCTTCGACTTGTTCGAGCCGCACTTGGCGAGCAGCCGGTCGATGTCTGCCAGGATTTCCTCGGTCTGGCCCTTCACGTCCTTCTTCAGGTCCTTGGCGACGACGCCCGCCAGGTAGACCGTATCTCCGGTTTCGGCCGCCTGCGACAGGATCGGGCCGGGCTCGTGGCGCGTGATCGGCATCTTTCCTCCTAGGCCTTGTCCAGGCTGAGGCGCCCTGGCCCCATCAGCGCGACATACAGCATGCCGCCCATGATCGCCAGGTTCTTCTGGAACTGGATGGTCTGCGCCATCACCTGCGCCTCGGGGTAGGTCCAGAAAGCGTGGAAAACGAGCGTGACCGGGATCAGCCACAGGAAGAACGCCCAGGCCGCCCAGCGCGCCTTCCAGCCCACCGCGATCATCAGCCCGCCGACGAGCTCGATGAGGATGGTGCCTACCAGCAACGGCTCGATCAACGGCATGCCCTTCGAGGCCATGTACTTGGCGGTGCCGGCGAAGCCGCCGATCTTGGCGTAGCCGTTCAGCACGAAGACATAGGCGAGCAGCAGGCGCCCCAGCAGCAGTCCCCAGGGTTGGAATTGGCTCATCTCGTTCCCTCCGGTTGGTTGAGAGCATCGCGATCATACCCGGCGACGCGCTTGTAGCGCTCCGACATCTCGCGCAGCTCGGCCGGGCTGATCACTTCGTCCACCCGGGCGAACGGCTTGTCGCCGGTGCGCTCGTACACTTCGCGCAGGATGGCATCCGGCGGGTTGCGGCGGTTCTCCAGCACCACGTTCGAGGTGGGCGCGAGGCGCCTCGCTTCGTAGGCGATGAGCGCCTGCTGCGGTGCCGCAAGCTCGAGTTCCACTGCCAGCGCGCGCGCATCGACGATCGCCTGCCCCGCTCCGTTCGAGCCGCGCGGAACCATCGGGTGCGCCGCATCGCCGAGCAGCGTGACGCGGCCCTGCGTCCAGCGCGATAGCGGGTCCTTGTCCACCATCGGGTACTCGAGCACGAGCTCCGCGGCGCGCAGCATCGCCGGGATGTCCAGCCAGTCGAATTTCCAGTCGGCGACATGCGCGAAGAAATCCTCGATGCGCGCCTTGCGGTTCCAGTCCCACTGCTGGTACTGCGGCGTCTCGATCTCGAACACCCAGTTGATGAGCTGCGTGCCGTCGGCATGCGTGCGGATGGGATAGATCACCATCTTGCCGGTGGCGAGCCAGCCGGCGCGCACCATGGTGGCGCCGCCGAGGTACGGCGGCCAGCGCGTCACGCCGCGCCACATGTTGACGCCCGAATAGCGCGGTGGCGCGTCCTGCGGAAAAAGCTGCCGGCGCACCACGGAATGGATGCCGTCGCAGCCGATTGCCACGGCGCCGCGCGCGCTCGAGCCATCGGCGAAGCGCAGCGTCACGCCTTGCGCATCCTGCTCGAAGCCCGTGCACTGCTTGCCCAGCTCCACCACGCCCGCGCGTTCCATCAGCACCGCCTGCAGGTCGGCCCGGTGGATGGAGAACTGCGGCCAGCCCAGGCCGGCGCGCCGGCCGAGCGGCTCTTTGTAGATGAGCTGGCCGAAACGGTTGTAGAAATGCGATTCGGCGGTCTCCACCGCCGCGCGCGCAAGCGCCGGCTCGAGCCCGAGCTCGGCGAGGATCTTCGTCGAGTGCGGCAGCAGGTTCACGCCCACGCCCACCGCCTTGATCTCGGGCGCCGCTTCGAACACGCGGCAGGCGATGCCGCGCCGGCGCAGCTCGAGCGCGAGCGTCAGCCCGCCGATGCCGCCGCCGACGACGAGAATGTCCTGCATCAGTCGGGCTTGATCCCCGCCTCGCGCACCACCTGTGCCCAGCGCTCCGCGTCCGCGCGCGTGAGCTGCGCCAGCCGCTCCGGCGGCCCGCCCACCACTTGCAGGCCCTGCTTGGCGAGCGCCTCGGCAGTGCTCGGCACCTTGAGCAGCGCATTCAGTTCCGCGTTCAGCTTCGCCACTGCTTCCTGCGGCGCGCCCGCGGGCAGGTAAACGGCGAACCAGATGTCCGTGTCGATGTCGCGGATGCCGGACGCTTCGGCGAGCGAAGGTACCTGGGGAGCTGCGATGGAGCGCTGCGTGCCGCCGGCGGCGAGCATCTTCAGCCTTCCCGCCTGCACCAGCGGCAGAACGACGTGCACGGTGAGGAACATCACCTGGATCTGCCCGCCGAGCAGGTCCTGCGTCGCCGGGCCGGTGCCTTTGTAGGGAATGTGGACCATGCGCGTCCCGGTCCGCTGCTTGAACAGTTCCATCGCCAGGTGGTGCGGTGTGCCGTTGCCCGGCGAGCCGTAGTCCAGGCGCCCCGGATTGGCGCGCGCAAGCGCGATCAGTTCCTGCACGCTGTTCGCATTGACGGAGGGATGCGTCACCAGCGCGAGGCTGCCCACGGCGAGCAGCGCCACCGGCGTGAAATCCTTCACCGGGTCGTACGGGATGCTCTTGAACAGACTACGTATTCATCACCAGCGTGCTCGCGGTGACCAGCGCCGTGTAGCCGTCGGCGGGAGACTTCGCCACCGCCTCGGTGCCGATGTTGCCGCTCGCGCCGGGGCGGTTCTCCACCACCACCGGCACCTTCCATCGCTCCGTCAGGCCCGGCCCGAGCGTGCGCGCCAGGATGTCCATGCCGGTACCCGGCGTGAAAGGCACGATCAGCTTGATCGGCCTGGAGGGATAGGGCTCCTGCGCCTGCACCAGGGCGGCGCAGGCGAGCAGCGCCGCTGCCGCAATCGTCTTTGCTTTCATAGATCGCTCCTCAATCCGCCTTCACGCCCGCGCTCTTCGCCACGCGCGTCCATTTTTCCAGATCGGCCTTCAGGATCATCGCCAACTCTTCGGGCGTATTGCCCACCGGCGTGATGCCCAGGCCCAGCATGCGCTCGCGCACGTCCGTCATCTGCAGCGTCTTCGCCACCTGCTGCTGGATGCGATCGATCACCGGACGCGGCGTGCCTGCCGGTGCAAACAGGCTGGTCCACAGCACCACCTCGAAATCCGCCATGCCCGCCTCCGCCATGGTCGGCAGCTCCGGCATCGAGGCGGCGCGCGTGCGCGACGTCACCGCCAGGCCGCGCAGCTTGCCGCCGCGGATCTGGCCCAGCACCGGCGGCGCGTCGACGAAAGTAAGCTGGGTGTCGTTGGCCAGTACCGAGTTCACTGCCGCCGCGCTGCCCTTGTACGGGATGTGCGTGATGGCGATGCCCGCCTGGATCTTGAACAGCTCTGCGGCGAGCTGGAACGGCGTGGAGCCGGCGGCGTAGTTGAGCTTGCCGCCGGCCGTCTTCGCATGCGCGATGAGTTCCTGCACCGACTGGGCGGGCACCGAGGGATTTACCGCCAGCACCAGCGGGAAGGAGCCGAGCAGGGTCACCGGCGCGAAGTCGCGTACCGGGTCGTAGTTGAGCTTCTGGTACAGGCCCGGGTTGAAGGTCATGGCGCCGCTCGCGCCGACGAGCAGCGTGAGTCCGTCCGGCGCGCTCTTCGCCACGAACTCGGTGGCGATGATGGCGTTGGCGCCCGGCTTGTTCTCGGTCACCACCGGCTGGCCCCAGGCCTCCTGCAGCTTCGCGCCCACCAGGCGCGCGAGGATGTCGTTCGCGCCGCCCGGCGGGAAGCCCACCACCAGCTTCACCTGCGCATTCGGGTAGCCGGTCTGCGCCACCGCATTCGCGGCGCAGGCAAGCACCAGCACAGCGATCAGGACTGTTCGCATCCGCCCTCCTCCTTGTCAGATGTTAACGGCGCGAGTTCGCGCGCGCGATCTGCTGCTCGAGCTGCGCGGCTTCGCGCGACAGGTCTTCCAGCCGCTCGGCGAGCTGCCCGCGCGTGCGCGGGCTGACGCCGGGCTCGCTCAGTCCCGCCTTGGTCTTCTTGATGTCCGCGTTCACCTCGTCCAGGCGCCTTTGCAGGCCGTAGAGTTCCCGGCCGCGCTGGTAGCCGGCGACGAAGTCCGTGGCCGCCGGTTCCGGGCACACGCCGTTGTAAGAGTTGCCGGCGCGGCCGAGGCGGTAGCCGCGGTCGTAGGTGCAGAAACTCTTCAGGCCTTCGTTGCGCCCCGCGGCATAGCGTTCGCCGTCAGGCTGCGCGCCGAATTCGGCGCAGGCGCGGCGGCGCTCGCCCAGGCGCTCGAGCGTCCTGCCCTGGCCGCCGTCCTCCAGGCCGATGGCGTACCAGTTGGCGTTCTGGCACTGGTTCTTGTCCATGGTGGCGCACCCGGCGAGGAGCAGCGTGGCGGCGAGGAGCGCGAAGTGGTCTTTCATGTTGAGCGGATGATAGACCGCTTCAATATTTCCGCAACCAGCGCCTTGAGCGCCGCGCTTTCCGCGTCGGTCGGCGGCGACGGCGACGCGTCCAGCTTCGCCTCCTCGTCTTGCGGCGCTTGCACGCCGAGCGTGCGCCAGCGCGTGCCGCGGAAGGTGCCGTCGGCTTCCAGGCGGCCGCCGACGTTCTCCTGGAAGAACACGTGCTCCTCGCCCAGCTGCGCGCTGTACATCACCATGTCGTTGGCGCTGATCGGCGTGCCTTGCGCGTCGAGCACCACGAGCAGGTGGCGCATGCCCCTGCCCGCCGCGCTCAACTCCACCGTGAGCTGCTCCCAGCCCGCGATGGCCGCGCCTTCCGGCTTGGCGGTGATTTCCGGCGGCGCCACCGGACGGCGCTTGACGACGGCGTCGTCCGGCAGCGGCGCGAGGAGCGCGTGCCAGGGGGCGAGGGGCTGGGGGGTCAAGACATCTTCTTGATGATGGCGGTCATCTCCTCCTTGCTGAAGGCGCGCAAGGTCTGGCCGCGGATGTTGCCCGCCATGCCGATGGCGAGCGAGAACGCGGACATGGAAGGCCCGTCGGGCGCTTCGAAGATGCCGATGATGTCGTACGCTCCCATGGTCCAGTGCAGCTGCTTCACGGTGACGCCGAACTTCTTCGCGGCGGCGGTGACCGCTTCCGAGCGCTTGACGCTGTCCTTTACGGTCTTGATGCCCTGGTCGGTGAAGTTGGTGAGCGTGATGAACGTAGGCATGACTGTCTCTCCTTCGGTGAAAAATCTCAGCCGCGCGTGACGTGCGCGGCGACGCACAGCCAGCGCCCGTCGCGGCGCTGCCAGATGTCGGTGTAGCGCCCGGCGCCAAGCTGCCCGTCGGGTTTGCGGAACACAGTCTTCGCGTGGATGATGGCGAAGTCGCCGAAGAGCCGGATCTTCACTTCGCGCGGCTCCAGGCCCTTGAGCGCCACCGGCTTCGCGATCTGCGCGAGGAATCCGGTGCGGTCGACGATCGTGCCGTCGGGATTGCTGTTGAGGAAATCCTCCGACAGGTGCTCGTCGAACCAGCGTACGTCCGACTTCTGCACCGAGGCCACGTAGGCCCTGTTGAGCTTGTCCAGGATCTCGACGTCTATAGGGATGATTTCAGCTTGCATGACGGGCTCCAGCCGCCCCTCAGGCGGCGAGCGCTAGGCTAAACGAAAGCGCCGCAGCAAGGGAAGCCGCCTTCAGAATCGGTACGCGGGGTTCTTCGGATCGAAATCGCCGTCCGCGAGCGGCGCGTTGAGCACGAGATTCTCGTAGCCGTAGTTTTCCACGAGCTGCTCATCCCGGTCGTAGATTCTGATCCTTATGGGGATCCTGCTCTCGAGGTCCTGGTTGATGACAAACCGGTAGCCGTCGTAGTCGCGGGCCTTCTCTTTCGCGAAGACCGCTTGCAGGATCCGCGTCTTCCTGCCGTAGACCGTCTCTGCCCCCAGCTCGGAGAAGGCGAGCTCGCCGGCCTTGATCGCCTTGCGGATGTTGGTGGCCACGGATGCCAGGAGGTAGCCGATTCCCGTGCTGGTGACCGGACGAAGGTTGTCCGCCATGAGCCCCGGGTGCCTCGGGTCGAGATTGAACGTGACAAAGCGCAGTATGCCGCCTCTGTGCACCCTGGCGCGGTCTTCGTTCCAGCCCGCCACATACAGCAGCTCGCTTCCCTTGTAGGGCCTTTCTATCCATTTCATGTACAGGCTGAAGGGCGTTCTCCTGCACTTGAGGAGGATGGTTTCCTCGCGCAGGAGCTCGCCTGCGAAGCGTTGCTGCTTGTGGAAGACCGCGGTGTAGCTGGCCACCCTGTCGTAGGCGGCCTCGGCCTCCCCGAGCCATTGCTCGGGATCGAGTCCAGCGGATGCACCGCCGTGCGCGGCCATCGCGGCGAACGCGAATAACGCTGAACGGAGGGTCCTGGTCACGACTTCGTGCGCATTGAATCAACGCTACCACTACGAGCAGGACTGCGCTACGCCGCCTTGGCGTCCGACTCTTCCTTGCTGCGGAACTCCGGGATGTCCGGGCGCGAGCCCCACATGCAGAAGGAGCTGGGTGCGAAGGGGAACTGGCGCGGGCGGTAGCTCGCTTCTTCTTCCTTCCTGATCAAGCGCACTCCGCTGGAATACTCGTAGACCATACCTTCCGGCCCCTCGAAGTACAGGAACATCGCGCCCGAGGTGGGGTGGCGGCCGGGGCCGAACACGATCTTCACCCCCTGCTCCTTCAGGAAGTAATACGAACGCATGATGTCGTCGATTCCCGCCACCTGGTGGTTCACGTGCTGCACGCCGGGGTAGGCGGAGGGAAACAGCGCCATGCGGTGGTGCACTTCGTCGATCCTCAGCAAAGGCGCCGTGCCGATGCGATCGGAGACGCGCGCGTTCATCACCTGGGTCCAGAACGCTTCGTCCCTCACCGGATCGGTGGTGCGCAGGCCGATATGCGAGAAGCCGGTAATGCCGGCCGCGCGCTGCGGGAAGTAGTCCTTGCCGCTGTGGTGCGGGCGCACCACCAGTTCGATCTGGTTGCCGCTCGGGTCCTTGAAGGAAATGTAGGACTCGACCCTGCGCTGCTCGCAGCCGTTCTTCGTGCCCCATTTCACGTCGCGTTTCAGGCTTTCCAGCACTTCGCCCGCGGCGTGCAGCGCCTCCCTGCCCTCCAGCTCGAACGCCGTGGCGTGGTCGTGCGGGTCGCCGGTGAAGTAGACGAGCGTGTGGTCGCGGTTGTCGCTGCGGAAGTAGCGTGCGTCGGTGTCGCAGCCCGCGGGCTCGAGGCCGAGGATGTCGCGCGCGAAGCGGGCGGAGGCGTCGAGGTCGCGCGTGCCGAGGCGCACGTAGCGGATGTCGCGGAGGAGGATCATCGAAGCAGCAGTTGTCAGCCGGGTCAAGTTCGCTTCATGACCCATAGTTTCGCGGCCTCCAGTTCCCCCGCGGCGAAATGCCGGATCTCGGCGGACACGAAGTGCGACGCCAGGCGCTGCGCGACATTTCCCATGGCGGAATCGGTGACCAGGCCAACCTTCCTGATGCGCTTGTGATGATCGCGCACGAAGCGGAAGTGGGCCGCCATGGCACCGAGACTATCCCATCCGGGAAACCTGGGCGCCTCGATGATGAGGCCGGCGAGATCGCCGGACTTCTCGAGGAAGGGGTCCACAGTCTTCGCGAGCTGCGCAAAATCGGCCTGCTCGAGCGCGGACTTCGGCCGCAGGTACAGGATCGAGTTCGCGGTATCGAGGGTGTGTTCGATCATGCATGCCTCCTTCAGGTATTCGGTTGCTGCTCTTCGCGTAGGATACCCCGATGCAAACCATCCGCATCCAGTTCACCCTCTTCTCCGCGTTCTACTCCCCGCTCATTTCTACGATGTCGGGGGGATTCCTCAAGGCCGAAGGTCTTGAGCCGGAGTGGTCCATTTCGCCGCCGGGCGTCTCCGCCCTCGCGGCCCTGAAGAACGGCTCGGCGCACGTCGTCCAGTCCGCCCTTTCCCAGGGATTCACTTCGCTGGACAAGGGCGAGACTCCTGAGGGAGTCCACTTCGCCCAGGTCAACGAGATGGACGGATTCTTCCTCACGGGCCGCAAGGCCGATGGCGGCTTTTCCTGGAAGAAGCTCGAAGGCGCCGAACTCGTCACCTTCAAGGGCGGCCAGCCGCTGGCCATGTTCAAGTACGCCTGCCACAAGGCGGGCATCGACTTCGCGAAGATCAAGCTCGTCTGCCCCGGCGGCCCTGCCGACATCGACAAGGCCTTTCGTGCAGGCCAGGGGCAGTACGTTCACCAGCAGGGTCCCTACCCGCAGCAGCTGCAGGCCGATGGCGTCGGGCACATCGTCGCGCAGGTCGGGCCGCTGATCGGGCCTTGCGGGTTTTCCAGCCTGGCGGCGACTCGGGAGTGGCTGAAGACGGATATGGCGAAGGCGTTCATGCGCGCCTACCGGAAGACCCGGACCTACATGTACAGGGCGCCGGCGGCGGAAATCGCCCAGGCGGAGAAGCCGTACTTTCCCGATAGCGATGAAGAAGGTGCTGGCCGATTGCATCGCGACGTATCAGCAGCTTGGCTGCTGGACGCCGCATGTGGAAATTACGCGCGAGGCTTATGAAAGAACGCTGGATGTGTTCGAGTACAACGGGTTGGTGAAGCGGCGCTATCGGTACGAGGAGGTCTGTGCCACGCCGCCGGGCGTCGGCTAGAACGCTGAAAGGACGCTCTCCACCCAGCGCGCGACCGTGAGGCGGCGGGCGCCGGCGTGACCGGCGAAGATGCGTATTACCTCAACCGGGCGCTTGGACCGATAGGGGTCTATCAACGATCTTCCAGTACGAGTCTTTCCTGATTACCTTCCCGTCCCGGAATTCCCAGTGGTCGCATCCACGTACTTGAATGCGGACGCCGTCGGGCGTCGTGCCGGTTAGTAGCCACTCGGACACGCCGACGTTGCCGCTGACCCAGTGCCGGTCCTCACTGTAGTGGACGTCCGGGAGACCCTTGAAGCGTGTCGCCAAGCCTTCGCGCACGGCCGCTTTGCCCGTGAAGCGTTTGCCCCAGGGATCCGGTCCCCGAGGCATGTCCTATGAGCAATCGTCGGCAAAGAACTCCATGATGGCGTCCAGGTCGTGCGCGTTGAACGCATCGGCGATTGCCTTCAATGTCGCGACGGAAACCGATGCAGGGTGGGGCTTCACTTTGCGCTGGGGATCTCACGCTCAATGTACGTTAAGTGCTCAGCCCATCCCTCAAGGCACGCTTGGTAGATGCCATCTTGGCATGTCTTGCTGCCTCTTCTCTTGAGCGCGAAGACACGCTCCTTCGGAATTTTCGCCTCGGCGTAAGCGGTGAAGTCGGTTGTAGAGTCTCCATATGCATACGCCAAGCGCCAGCCTGCTTTAGCGTAAGTGGCAAGTACTTGCGCTTTGAACTTGGCCGCGTCATCTCGTTCCTCTGCGGTTTGCGCGACATGGAGGCCGCCTGACGGAAAACCGTTCTGACGCAGCCAATCCTGCAAGCCCGACTGAAATAGAGGAATCCGAGTAGTGAGATAGACGATTTTGTAGCCTTTCCTCGATAGTGCGTTAAGTGCGTCTGCGGCACCCAGCCGTGGTTCGAACACGTTGATGTCATTCGGCGTCAGGGTACCGTCAATATCAAGTACTACGGCCTGCCCTTGAGATGGCGGCGGCGGCGGTACCTCACCCGGCGGAATTAGGGCGCAGCCCCATATCGACAATGCACCGGCGGCAAGGAGCAAGCTCTCGACTGTGCGGTTAGAGCGCATCATACCGGCCACGCTGAAATGGCCTGAAGCACGAACCCAACAATGAAGGAAACGAGTCCCCACCACGCGATTTGGCTGGCACGCGTCCGCTCGCGTACGCGATCACGCTTGAAGGATTCATTCTTCGCGAGCAGCTCGGGCGAGCCAAGATCACCGATCGTTTCCCCGACTGCCTGGCGTTCGAGCAGAAACGCTTCCCGCAGGGTGGCGCGAACGCTCAGGTACACGAAGATCGCCTTATTCCTGAACATCCGCATCCAGGGCGAATCCTCTCCCATGCGCGCTTACCGGAAGCATGAGCAGGTTTGTTCTGCGCCGCCGCGCGCGGACTGAACATTTCCTGCTAGACGTAGGCTACATCGGGATCAAAACCGATCGGGATGCTCCGCTCCTTGGTCAGCGCGACGGAGTAGAAAGCATGCCCGGGGCGTTTCGGTGGAAACACGTAGCGTCCCGCAAGTGAAGCCTGCAGAGCATCGTACTCCGCCAATGTGGCCACCTCGACATGGAGCGCCACGGGCAGCATGCCTTGCTGCGCGAGCCGGGCCGCGATTCTCAGATCTAGACCTTCCAGGTCCACCTTGAGATAGGTCGTTCCCATGTCAACATCCAGGCTCTTGAGGAACTCGCAAATCTCCCGCTGGGTGACGGCCATCGGTACGCCCTGCTGGCCGAAGCCCGCACAACTTGTGTCGTAGCCGGGAACACAGAACGTCCTCCGCTCCGCATCCGCTACGATCGCCACTTGGTGGTAATCCGCCTTTGCGCCGCGAGGAAGTTTCTGCGCGGTCTTCTTCAGACAACTCGCCACGGCGTCGACCATCACCGCGCGCCGGAAGCCGGAACCTTGCAGCACTTGCTGGGCAAGCAGCCCCACCGAGCAACCCAGATCCACGTACGTGGTGGCACCCGAAAAGGCGGCGAGATCCCGAATCACCGCGCCCTCCATTCGAGAGCGCAGGATTACCTTGGGATTGTTCTCCTCCCGGGATTGAAGGGCCTCAAGGGTGTCCATGCCCAAACCTTACCATTCGCTTCCTGCGGCTTTTCCCGGCAGGATGCCGAGGGCGAGAGCCAGGAAGGTGCGGCGGTTCATTCGGTCACTGCGCTTCCTAATCTGCACCCGCGACCACCCGCTCGATCTCGACCGCCAGCGCCACGGCATCGTCGCTGAAATAGTGCGTGTGGCCACCGGCGCCGAGGCAGAATTCCGTGCGATCGCCGGCGCGCCGTGCCTCCACCCTGCCATCGGGGCCAACCCTGGCGACGCCGAAACGCGCAGCGTCCCCGTCCGGCGTCCAGAGGAAACGTCCCACGTAGTCTCCCGAGCGGCAGGCGTTGACCCATTCGGTCACGCCGAGATCGGCGGCCGCCGGCGCGGCATCGGCGAAGCCTGCTTCGCGCGAGCCCATCCATTGGTACAGGAGCGGAAAGCGCTCCGCGTACAGGTCGCGCAGCGGCGAGCCCACGGTGACGAGCGCGACCGGCAGCGCGCCGATGATGCCCTGCAAACGGCCCTGCGCATGCAGGTAGCGCAGCAGGTCGGCGCTGATCACGGTGCCCTGGCTGTGCGCAATGATCACGATGCGCGCGTAGCCCGAGTCGCGCAGGTAGGCCAGCAACGAGGCATAGCGCGAGTAGATGCGCGCCCGGGGCGGCTGCCGGTCGGGCGGATCGCCGAAGTAGTTGTCGATGTCCAGCACCGCGTCGATGGCAACGCGCAGCCGGCCAAAGGTCTGCGTGAAGCGGGACCCGAGCGCGGCGATCGTCAGCGCGCCTCCCGCGAGCCATTTGCCCGCGGCGACCAGGGTTTCGCCCTCGAACGCCTCCAGGAGGCCCGCAAGCCAGGCGACAAGGTCTCCCCCGACCCCCATCGTGAAAGCAAACTGCCGGAGGACGAACGCCAGATAGAAGACGCTGCCGGCTAGAGCCCCGAGGGGCACAAGCGACTTGAACGATGTTCCCAGCAACCGGCCGCCCTTACCCAGCCAGTTCCCCAGGCGCCGCGCCCACTCGGTCGCGCCTTTCCTTACGCCTTTCGCATCGACGTTCGTGCTCGGCCGGATCTCCTCGATCAGCGAAGGCAGCAGCACCAGCAGGATTGCCGCGACAATCAGCCCGAAGGCAAGCACCAGAGGCGTGAAGAACCCACCGAGGGTCTGCACGCGATCCTCGAGGAAGATCCCGACCGAGCGGTAGGTACCGCGGAAAACGATCGGCAGGTAAAGCAGATCCTTCGGGACCGCGGCGCCCGCGACGAAGCTGATCACCGACCACAGCACGAGGCTCAGCACTGCAAACAGGCCGCTCGAGCCGATGAGGGCGAGCCGCGCGGTGTGCAGCGACTCCCGGGCGGCCCTGTCGCAGCCGCAGCCCAGCCACCATCCCAGCGACAGCGCGACGACCTGGACCGCGACGAAGACCGCCCACACCAGCAGCGCGCCCGCGAGCAGCCATTCGCCCGCGTTGAGGGCCGCAGTGATCATCCATTCGCCTTGCGTGCTGACGCTCGGCAACAGCAGCTTGCCGTAGACGCCAAGCATGACGGCGCTTGCCAGCACCACCAGGTGGCCGAGCAGGCGCACGCCCTGCGTGACGCCGGAATAGCGCTCTACGAGATACCAGCCGAGCAGTGCGACGGCCAACGCGCTGGCCCCGAAGTACAGCCTCGGTACCCAATGCTCGGCGCTCAGTGCGAAAACCGCCGTCGCCAGGCTCCCGGCTGCCGCTGCCAGCAGGAACAGCATCAGCGCCCATCGCGCAGGCCCTGGCGTCCCCCGCAACCAGGCGAGCGCAGACAGTGCCATCAGCACGAGCGAGCCGAGCCCGAACGCGGCTGCAATGAGTTGTGCGCGCAGCTCGGGGGCGACCAGGGCCGCCGCGCCGAATACGACCATCAGGAGCATGGCGAGCTGGAGCAGAGCGCTCGGCGCCTTCATCAGCCAGGCCATCCAGGCGTGAAGCCGCTGCAGCAGGCGCCACGCCCTTCCCCCGTGCGCGCTGAGCGCCACCTGGTCGACCACGTCGGCCGCAAGCGTGCTCAGGTGGAAGAACAACTGGTACAGCGACGAGAGCGCGCGCAGGCCGCCCGTGCCGAGGCGCGACAGATCGGCCCAGTACATTTCGTAAAGATCGAGCGCCCGATCATCGGCCCGGCGGCGCAGCGAGACGCGCGTGGACTCGTAAAGCGCATCGGCTTCGGGCAGCACCAGCCGGCCCAGCAGGTAGTCGTTCAGAGCGATGCCTAGATCCTGCGGCTCCGGAGCATGCCGCTTCGGCTCTTGCGATTCCGCGCCCGCGGACACCGGCTGCTGGGACTGGTAGAAGCCGCTCGGCGTCCCCGGCCGCCGCCGCGCGGCTTCCGGCTTTCGGGCCTCGCCCGTGGGCTGCGCCGGCGGCGATGGATCCTGCGGGGGACCGCCTCCCGGTGCGAGCTTTTCGACCGGCACCAGAACCTCATGCATCTCGCCCTGCACGTAGGGCGGCGCGCCCTCCCCGCCTTGACACAACAGCCGCGCGACTTCCCGCACCGTCTGGCCGGGACGCTGATCGGCGATGCCGTGAACCACGACGACGGCGACGCGATCAGTCGTGCTCATCTTCCGATCTGGCTACTTGCACCATTGCTGCTCGCACGGAACACCGTCGTTGTCTCCGTCCATCTTCACGTCTGGACAGTTCTTCAAGAAAAAAGTGGCCTCGGCGCAGGAGGTCATTTGCGAGCAGTACGTTCTTCCGTCGCATCTGAACTGCGATGACGGAGCGTTCTCCTGGGAAGAAGTGGGCAGAGCTGCGGGTTGAATGAGTTCCGCTCCTTCTTGGCTGCTGACACGGGCCGCGTGTTGGCTTTGGTACTTCGTATAGCCCTGCCAAGCGAGGAAGCCGACAATCAAGATGAGGATGAGCCGCTTCATTGGGAGGCGCAACCTTACGGTTCTAACGTTCGCGCTGAGCGGCCGCCGAGCGGCGAAGCCGCGAGGGTACCCGCCAGCGACGCGGGCTGCCGGTCCGCTCGAGCGAGTGGTTGGGCGTCAAATTGGCGTCAAATGCTCGCTGAATAGATCAACGGTACCGCGTGCGTTATCGGTTACCGCAAAAACCTCGTAGAACTCGATCTGCGGATGCATGCCGTACCGCTGGATGATTCCGTCAAGCCAAGGCCCAGAATAGAAGGCCTTCGCATCCTCGAGCCTCTCCCATTGATAGACCCCGCCAGCCCACCCGCTTTCACTCCAGATGAAGTGCTTGCTTATTAGCCCCTTCGCCTGACGAAATCCCGGGGCAATCTTGTGGAAGTGCGCGCGACAGGCTGCGTAATCGATGTGTGGCGGCAACTTGTATCGGACGGTGGCAGTGATCATGTGACCCCCTCGGTTACTCGGTTGCCAACGCTTACTCGGCTCATCGCATCCATGACGCCCAACGTCAGCGGCCACGGGCGCGCGCCGCCTTTGCGCGCGTCCGCGTGCGCCGCTTTGTTAGACCTCGCCCTTTACCGGCCGCGCCCATGAGCGTGCGCAGAGCCTCGTTGACGGCTGCTGAGTTCTTGAACCTCTCGTGCACGTCCGGCTCGATGACGACCACGTTGGTGCTCTCAAGGTAGCGCTTGTAGTACTTGCCTCGGACGGCGCCCGAAAAGTCGTATTCGGGCCGCATTTCGGGCTCGGCGGCGTGTGGGGCTTTAGGTTTCATAGTCTTTGCGTTCATGTGATGTGGCTCGGCGAGCCGAGAAGATACGAATGGTATCGCCTTGTTCGGTGTGACACACAACGAGGAGTTGGCCGGCGCTGGAATAGCCGACCGTAACAAGGCGCTCTTCGCCAACAGAATGATCGGGATCGGGAACCGTCCCGGCGAGCGGATCACCAAACACCGTCGTTGCTTCCCGGAACGAGACGTCGTGCGCGAAGACATTCTGCTCTGCCTTCGCCGGGTCCCAAGTGAACTTCATCTAGGGTGTCGCGGTTCCCATATGTCGAGGTCTAACGTGAAGTAGGCAGCATAAAAGGCGGAATGCATGCCGTCTGATTTCTAGGGAGTCCCTGAAAGATCTGCCAATTCAAAGCGGTAACGTCACGGCCCCAAACAACCGCGCCGTGTTCAACGGACTTCGCAGAATTGGTCATGGCAACCCATCGTAGCGCCGCATTGGCGCGCGTGCCAGACCACGACAAACGATGTGGAGAAATCTCCGAACGAGATACCTGACTACTTACCCCACCCACCCCCTCGCATTCCTGAACATCCTCATCCACGGCGAATCCTCCCCCGCCTCGTCCGGCGCCCAGGACATCTGCACCGTCCTGAACACCCGCTCCGGATGCTCCATCAGGATGGTGAACCGCCCATCCGCCGTGGTCAGCGCCGGTGATTCCCTCCGGCGAGCCATTGGGGTTCAGCGGATAGGTCTCCGTCACCTGCGCCGCGGTTGTCCACGAAGCGCGCAGCGACGATCGCCTTCTTGCGATCGGCTTCCGAAGCAAACTGCGCCCGCCCTTCGCCATGGGCAGTAACGCCAGGAATGCGGCTCCCCGCCATGCCGCGGAAGACGATGGAGGGGCTTTCCACGATCTCCACCATCACCATGCGCGCCTCGAACTGCTCGGAGCGGTTGCGCTCGAACGACGGCCAGTGCTGCGCCCCCGGCACCAGCTCCTTCAGGGCCGACATCATCTGGCAACCATTGCAGATGCCCAACGCAAAGGTGTCTGAACGGGCGAAGAAGGCTTCGAACTCCTTGCGGGCCTTGGCGTTGAAGAGGATGGACTTGGCCCAGCCCTGCCCGCCACCCAGGACGTCTCCGTAGGAGAAGCCGCCGCAGGCGGCGTAGCCCTTGAAGGAGGAAAGGGACATCCGTCCAGAAATGAGGTCGGACATGTGCACGTCCACCGCCTCGAACCCGGCGCGGTGGAACGCCGCGCCCATCTCCACCTGGCCATTCACGCCCTGTTCGCGAAGGATGGCGACGCGCGGGCGCAGCGCCGGTAGTTGACGAAGACTTCCTTCGGATCGAAGGTTAGCTGGACGGAAAGGCCCGGATCGGATGCGTCGAGGATCCGGTCGTACTCCTCCTGCGCGCACTCCGGGTTGTCGCGCAGCTTCTGCATGCGGAAGGTGGTCTCCGACCAGGCGCGCTGCAGGTCCACGCGCTTCTCCGCGAACAGCGGCTTCGCGCTGCGCGTGAAGCGGATTTCGTCCCGGTTGTTCAGCGTGCCGATGAGGTGCGACACCTCGCCCAGCCCCGCCGCGCGCAAGGCGTCCATGACCTTGGCTGCGGTCCGCCGCCTTCACCTGGAGGACTGCGCCCAGCTCCTCCGCGAACAGGCACTTCAGCACCTGGTCGTGCACGCGGCCGCGAAGCTGTTCCTCGGCGTTCTTGCGGAATCCGTCCACGTCCTCGGTGAGCGCATCGAAGGCGATGGCATCCAGGTTCAACGTCACGCCGCAATGCCCGGCGAAGGCCATCTCGCAGACCGTGGCGAACAGCCCGCCATCCGAACGGTCGTGGTACGCGATGACGAGCCCGTCCTGCGCCAGCTTCTGGATCGCGCCGAAGAATCCCTTCAGGAGCTTCGGCTCATCGAGGTCCGGCACCTCGGTGCCGAACTTCGAATGCACCTGCGCAAGGATCGACCCGCCCAGCCGGTTCCTGCCCTGCCCGAGGTCGACCAGCACCAGCTCCGTCTCCCCCGCATCCGTGCGCAGCCTCGGCGTCAGCGTGCCGCGCGCATCCTCCACCGGCGCGAACGCGGAAACGATGAGCGACACCGGCGCCACGACCTCCTTGTCCGCCCAGGCCGTGCGCATGGACAGCGAATCCTTCCCCACCGGGATGGACACCCCGAGCGCGGGACACAGATCCAGCGCCACCGCCTTCACCGTGTCGAACAGCGCCGCGTCCTCCCCCGGCGAGCCCGCCGCCGCCATCCAGTTGGCCGACAGCTTCACGCGATCCAGAGACGAAATCCGCGCCGCGGCGATGTTGGTGATCGCCTCGCCCACCGCCATGCGCCCCGAGGCCGGCGCATTCACCGAGGCCAGCGGCGTGCGCTCGCCGATGGCGAAGGCCTCCCCCGACACGTTGTCGAAGTCGATCAACGTGACCGCGCAATCCGCCACCGGCACCTGCCAGGGCCCCACGAAAGGATCGCGCGAGCACAGCCCGCCCACCGTGCGATCGCCGATGGCGATGAGGAAGGTCTTGTCCGCCACCGCCGGATGGCGCAGCACGCGGTAGGCGGCATCCTTCAGACTCGAGCCCATCGAGCGCGAACGCATCCCCCGCGCGCGCAAGGCGCTTCACGTCGCGCAGCATCTTCGGCGGCTTGCCGAGGACCATCTGCAGGTCCACGTCCACCGGCGTGTCCCCGAGCTGCGGATCCTTGACCTTCAGCCGCCCGTCCGCCGTCGCCTTCCCCAGCACCGCGAACGGGCAGCGCTCGCGCTCGCACATCGCCCGGAACAGCCCGAGCGACGCAGGCGCGATGGCGAGCACGTAGCGCTCCTGCGCCTCGTTGCACCAGATCTCGCGCGGCGACATGCCCGAATCCTCCGAAGGCGCGGCGCGCAGGTCCAGGTACGCCCCGCGCCCCGCGCCGTGCGCGATCTCCGGCATCGCGTTCGACAATCCGCCCGCGCCCACGTCGTGGATGGAAAGGATGGGATTCGCCTCGCCCAGCCCCCAGCAGCGGTCGATCACCTCCTGCGCGCGGCGCTGGATCTCCGCGTTGCCCCGCTGCACCGAATCGAAATCCAGGTCCTCGGTGTTCGCGCCCGCGCCCATGGAAGACGCCGCGCCGCCGCCCATGCCGATCAGCATGCCCGGCCCGCCCAGCTGGATCAGCAGCGCGCCCTCGGGCAGCGCCGCCTTGGCGGAATCGCGCGCCGCGATGTTGCCGACGCCGCCCGCGAGCATGATCGGCTTGTGGTAGCCGCGCTGCACGCCGCCCACCTGCGCCTCGAAGGTCCTGAAGTAGCCGGCGAGGTTCGGCCGCCCGAACTCGTTGTTGAACGCCGCCGCGCCGATCGGCCCCTCGCAGCATGATGGCGAGCGCCGACACGATGCGGCCGGGCTTGCCGTAGTCCGTCTGCTCCCAGGGCTGCACCGCGCCCGGGAATCCTCAGGTTCGACACCGAGTAGCCCACCAGCCCCGCCTTGGGCTTCGCGCCGCGCCCGGTCGCGCCCTCGTCGCGGATCTCGCCGCCCGCGCCGGTCGCCGCACCGGGAAACGGCGCGATCGCCGTCGGGTGGTTGTGCGTCTCCACCTTCATCACCGTGTGCGTGCGCTCCGAGCGCGGCAGGTACACGCTGTCCGCGCCGGCGTAGAAGCGCCGCGCCAGGCGCCCCTCCATGATCGCCGCGTTGTCGGCGTAGGCGAGCACCGTGCCGCGCGGATTCGCCGCGTGCGTGTGCTTGATCATGGCAAAGAGCGACTTGATCCTGCTTGCGCGCCGTCGACGATCCAGTCGGCGTTGAAGATCTTGTGCCGGCAGTGCTCGGAGTTGGCCTGCGCGAACATGGTGAGCTCGGCGTCGGTCGGGTCGCGCCCCATCGCGCCGTAGGCCGCGCGCAGGTACGCGATCTCGTCCTCCGACAGCGCGAGCCCGAGGCTCGCGGTTGGCCTCCTCCAGCGCGCCGAGCGGCACGTGCTCAGCGGCCGCGGCGCCACGTGCTGGAACAGCTGCCCCGCCTCCTCGAACGAAGCGAGCACCGTCTCGGTCATGCGGTCGTGCAGCAGCGCGGCCACCTCGCGCGCTGCGCGCGCCACCGCGCACGAAGTAGGCGGTGCCGCGCTCGATGCGCCGCACCTTGGCGAGGCCGCAGTTGCGCGCGATGTCGGTCGCCTTGGACGACCAGGGCGAGATGGTGCCGACGCGCGGCACGACGAGGTACAGGGTGTCGCCGGGCCGCGCTTCCTGCGGCGGCGCGCCGTACTGCAGGAGCCGCGCGAGCAGCTTCTCCTCCTCCGCGCCCAGCGCCGCCTCGACCTCGACGAAATGGCGGTACTCGGCCGTGAGGCCGCGGATGCCCGGCTGGGCGGACTGCAGCGGCGGAAGGAGCTTGGCGAGGCGGAATTCCTGCAGCGCCCGGGCGCCGCGGAACTGGAGGAGCTTTTGCACTTACCTCCTCAACTGCGGGTCCTGCAGCTTGCCGCCGATGTAGTAGGTGCCGCGCAGGTTGCGCAGCTCGGCGTTGATGCGCCCGGAGAGCGCGCCCGCGGGGTCCACGTCCAGCGAGCCCGTGGCGATGCAGGATGCCGGAGGCGAGCCTGAGGTCGCGCAGCGCGAGCGCGCCGTTGGCGAGCGCAACGCTGCCCTCGAGCTCGGAGAACGGCGTGCGCCCGCTCGCCTGCGCGCTGGTGGACTGCAGCGCGCGCGACAGGTCGAAGCTGCCCAGCGCGCCCTTGGTCACGCGTGAAGGTGCCGTCCAGCCGCGCGCCCTCGCCCAGCTTGGCCGGGCTCGGGTCCGGCGAGCGCGAAGCGGCCCTTGCCCTCGAAGCGGCCCTCGCGACACCAGCTGCGGCGCGAACACCGCGGCGTTCATGGTGCGGCCCTGGATCTCGCCCTGCACGGCTCCATTGCGCGCCCCACTGCATGCGCGCCTTGCCCACCACGGTGCCGTCGTACAGGCGCCCGTCGAATTCGGTGAGCGTCATGCCCTGGCGGTCGGCGGTGCCCTTCATGCCGAAATCGGTGATCGCGAGCTTGTCCAGGAACGGCAGCGTGAAGGTGGCCGAGCGTGACCTCGAAGGCCGACGCCCTCGCCCCTCGGCGTGAGCTGGCCGCCGATGCGCTCGCCCGACGAGCCGCACCGAGAGCACGCGCCCGTCGCTGCCGATCGCACGTCGACGTCGAGCGGCGGCAGCGCGAGCGGCCCCTCCAGCTTCAGGTCCTTCGCCACCACGCGCGCCACGCGCAGCCGGTCGCTCTTCAGGACGCCGAACAGCGCGCCGCCCAGCGCCTCCTGCGGCAGCGTCAGCTTGTCGATCTCGATGCGGCTGAAGGCCTTGCGGTCGTCGAGCAGCGCGCCGAGCTCGGGCACCGCGCGCACTTCCGCGATGCGGATGGTCTCGCCGACGCTGCACGCGCTCGAAGCGCATCTGCACGCCCGCCAGCACCCACATGCGCGCCGAGCCGATCTTCACCGGCGTGGCCGAGCGCGTCGCTGGCCAGGCGCTCGTACTCCGCGGTGGACAGCGGCAGGACGTTGACCACGCCGACGCCGCCCAGCCAGCAGGAAGAACAGCGCCAGCGCCACCGGCTTGCCCCACTTGACCGGCTGCTTGCGCTTGTAGGCGGTGGCGGCCTTGGCGGAGGGCACGTCGCCGCGCGCGCGCGCGCGCTCCACCTCGCGCTCGCGGTCGCGCAGCGCCTTGCGCGCCTCGGGCGTGAGCTTGCGCTCCTCGTCCGTGATGTCGTCGCGGCCGAGGTCGGAACTGGTGATCGGGATGTCGTCCTTCCTTGCGCGCCTTCTCCTCGCGCTCCTTCTTCTTCTTCTGCTCTTCCTCCTCCTTGCTGCTTCGCCTCGGCTTCGCGCGCGAGGCGCTCCTCCTCCTCCTTGCGCTTGCGCTCCTCCTCCTCGCGGCGGCGCTTCTCCTCCGCCTTGCGCGCCTTGCGCTCGGCCTCCTCGCGCTCGCGCCGCTCCTCCTCCTCCTGCGCCCTGCGCAGCCGCTCCTCGCGCTCCTTCTTCTCCTGCTCCTCCTTCTCCTTGCGCTCGTCCTCCTCGCGCTTGGAGAACGAATCCAGGTCGGCCATCAGCGAGCCGGCGAGCGCGTCGGCCGCCTCGGCCGCCTTCTTCTCGGCCTCGGCGCGCTCCGCCGCCTCGACCACCTCGCGCTCGGCGCGCTCCTTGTCCTCCTGCTCGGCGCGCTGGCGGTAGGCGTCGTCGGACTTGCGCCGCGCCTCCTCCTGCTCCCAGCGGCGCGACTCCTCTTCCTTCTTCTTGCGCGCGTCGGCGTCGCGGCGCTTCTTGTCCTCGGCCTCGCGCGCCAGGCGGATCTGGCGCTGGTGCTCCTCGCCTCGCGCCGCTCCTCTGCCTCGCGCGCCTTGCGCGCTCGCCTCGTCCTCGCGCCTGGCGCCGCTCCTCCTCCTCCTGGATCTTCTGCAGCTCCGCCAGGCGCTCGCGCTCGCGCTTCTGCGCGCTCCTCCTCGGCCTTGCGCTCGGCCTCCTCGCGCGCCTTGCGCTCTTCCTCGAGCTTCTTGCGCAGCGCCTCGGCTTCCTCGCGCGCCTTCTTCTCCTCGGCCTCGCGCCGCGCCCGCTCGGCGGCCTCGCGCTTGGTGCGCTCCGCTTCCTCGCGCGCGCGCCGCTCCGCTTCCTCGCGCGCGCGCCGCTCCTCCTCGACCTTGAGGCGCAGCTCCTCGGCTTCCCGCGCGCGCGCGCTCCGCCGCCTCGAAGCGCGCCCGCTCGGCGGCCTCGCGCCTTTTCGCGCAGCTCGCGCTCGGCGCGCTCCTTGGCTTCCCGCGCCTCCCGCTCGGCGCGCTCCTGCGCCTCGGCGCTCGCCTGCGCCTTCGCCCGCACTTCGGCTTCGGCGCGGGCCCTTGCCTCCTCCGCCGCGCGCACCTTCGCCTCGGCCTCGGCGCGCGTGCGCGCCTCGATCTCGCGCCTTGGTCTTGCCTTCGGCCGCCGCCTGCATCGCCGCTTCGCGCGCCGCCTTGGCGCGCGCCTCGGCATCCAGGCGCACCTTCTGCGTGCTGTCGATGTTGGCCTTGGCCGCGGCTTCGGCCTTCGCCTTCGCCTCGCGCTCGGCGCGCGCGCGCGCCTCGGCGGCCTCGGCGCGCCGCCGCCATCGGGTCGCCGCCCGCCGGCGCGCGGCGGCTTCTCCATCTTGGGCGGGGCGCTGAAGATCTGCGTGAAATCGAGGTCCTCGCCCGCGGCCTTGGGCGCGGCGGCAGGCGCCGCCGGGGCGGATGCCGCGGGCTTGGACACCCGCGCGGCGCCGCGCTCCGCCATGCCCGGCGATACCTCGCGGATGAAGCCGTCCGCGTCCAGCTTCCTGATCAGCGCGAAGAACTTGTCGTCCGGCGCGCGATCGAACTTGGCGCTCAGTTCCTTCAGGCTGGTCTTGCCGTCGATCGCGGAGAGGATCGCGCGATCGCCGCGCGACAGCTGGCTGGTCTTGCCGGACGCTTCCTGCACGCCCTTGCCAGTCTTCGAGTAGATCGCGGTGGGATTCATTCCGATGGGTGCCCGAGCAGCGCCGTATTATAAGCAGTCGCTAGGCGCGGCCGTAGCCGCCGCCGCCCGGCGTCTCGACCACGAACACGTCGCCCGCCGCCATCTCGGTGCGATCCGTGGGCCCGAGCTCCACCCGGCCGCCGCCGGCGCGCAACACATAGTTGTGGCCCGGCGCGCCGGGCTCGCCGCCCGCCATGCCGTGCGGCGGCACGCGGCGATGGTCGGACAGGATCGCCGCGGTCATCGGCTCGAGGAACCGCACGCGCCGCACCGCGCCGTGCCCGCCGCGGTGCCGGCCGCGCGCCGCCCGAGCCGCGCCGGATCTCGAAGCTCTCGAGCAGGACCGGGAAAGCGCCACTCCAGCACTTCGGGGTCGGTGAGGCGCGAGTTCGTCATGTGCGTCTGCACCACGTCGGTCCCGTCGAAGCCGGGCCCGGCGCCCGAGCCGCCGGCGATGGTCTCGTAGTACTGGTAGCGCTCGTTGCCGAAGGTGAAGTTGTTCATCGTGCCCTGCGAGGCGGCCAGCACGCCGAGCGCGCCGTAGAGCGCGTCGGTGACGCACTGCGAGGTCTCGACGTTGCCCGCCACCACCGCCGCCGGGTAGCGCGGGTTGAGCATCGAGCCCTCCGGGATCACCACCTCGAGCGGCTTCAGGCAGCCCGCGTTGAGCGGGATCTCGTCGTCCACCAGCGTGCGGAACACGTACAGCACCGCCGCCATGCTGACGGCGGAGGGCGCGTTGAAGTTGCTCGGCAGCTGCGCCGAGGTGCCGGTGAAATCGATGCGCGCGCTCCGGCGGTCGGCGCCGATGCGGATCTTCACCCGGATCACGCGCGCCGTTGTCCAGCGGCAGCTCGAACTCGCCGTCCTTCAGCACCCCGATCACGCGGCGCACCGATTCCTCGGCGTTGTCCTGCACGTGGCGCATGTAGGCGCGCACCACGTCCAGGCCGAAGTGCTCCACCATCTCGCGCAGCTCCTGCACGCCCTTTCTCGTTGGCGGCGATCTGCGCCTGCAGGTCGGCGAGGTTCTGCTGCACGTTGCGCACCGGGTACTTGCCCGAACGCAAGCAGCGCGACGGTTTCCTTCTCGCGGAAGCGCCCCTCCTCCACCAGCAGGAAGTTGTCGATCAGCACGCCCTTCCTCGTCCACCGTCTTCGAGTCGGGCGGCATCGAGCCCGGCGTGATGCCGCCGATGTCGGCGTGGTGGCCGCGCGAGCCGACGTAGAACAGGATTTCCCTGCCCTTTTCGTCGAACACCGGCGTGATCACGGTGACGTCGGGCAGGTGCGTGCCGCCGTTGTAGGGCGCGTTCAGCACGTAGACGTTGCCCGGCTTCATCCTTCCGGCGTTCTCGCGGATCACGGTCTTGATCGATTCGCCCATCGAGCCCAGGTGCACCGGCATGTGCGGCGCGTTGGCGATCAGGTTGCCGGCTGCGTCGAACAGCGCGCAGGAGAAGTCGAGCCGCTCCTTGATGTTCACGGAGTAGGCGGTGTTCTGCAGCCGCAGGCCCATCTGCTCGGCGATCGACATGTAGAGGTTGTTGAAGATCTCGAGCATCACCGGGTCGACCTGGGTACCCAAGCGCGACTCGCTTTTCTCTCGGAACCACTCTCTCCAGCACCAGGTGATCCAACTTGGTGACCGTCGCGCTCCAACCCGGCTCGACGACGGTCGTGGCGTTGGCCTCGGCAATGATCGCCGGGCCGTCGACCTTCTGTCCCGGCGCCAGTTCCTCCCGCCGGAACAGGGGCGTCGTTGCCCACTTGCCGCCGGTGAACATGCGGACGGTGGTCGCGGGTTGGGCGTTGGGTTTCGACCGGGTTCCAGAATCGGAACCCGGTCGATCGGAGAAACCCGCGGACAGGGCTTCGACCGAAACGGCCTCGACGATCAGCGCCTTGCCGCGGCATCAGGAAGGAGAACTGCTTCTGATAGGCAGCCTCGAACTGCTGCTGTCATCTCCTCTGGCGTGCCGAACGCCACGATCAGCGCCGTGTCGGTTCCCTCGTACTTCAGGTGCACCCGCCGCAGGACCCGGATCGTCCCTGTCCTCCGACGCCCTGCTCGACCAGCTCGTCCCGCGCCGCCGTCGCCAGCTCCTCCAGTTCCTCCTCGAGCCGTCGCCTCCCCCAGCTTCGCCTCGACCGCCTTCTCCCTCAGCGCCGCCTGGTCGGCGAGCCCCATGCCGTAGGCCGACAGCACGCCGGCGAAGGGATGGATGAAGACGCGCGTCATCGCGAGCGCATCGGCCACCAGGCAGGCGTGCTGGCCGGCGGCGCCGCCGAAGCAGCACAGCGTGTACTCGGTGACGTCGTGGCCGCGCTGCACGGAGATGTGCTTGATGGCGTTCGCCATGTTGCCGACCGCGATCTGGATGAAGCCCTCGGCGACCTGCTCGGGCGTGCGCCCGCCGCCGATGGTCCGCGCCAGTGCCGCGAACTTCGTCCTGCACCACCGTCGCGTCGAGCGCGTCCTTGCCCTCCTCGCCGAACACGTGCGGGAAGTACTGCGGGCTGGATCTTGCCGAGCATCACGTTGGCGTCGGTCACCGCGAGCGGCCCGCCGCGCCGGTAGCTCGCCGGCCCGGGATTGGCGCCCGCCGAATCCGGCCCCACGCGGTAGCGCGCGCCGTCGAAGTGCAGGATCGAGCCGCCGCCCGCGGCCACGGTGTGGATGCTCATCATCGGCGCGCGCATCCGCACGCCCGCCACCTGGGTCTCGAACTCGCGCTCGAACTCGCCCGCGTAGTGCGACACGTCGGTGGAGGTGCCGCCCATGTCGAAGCCGATGATCTTGCCGAAGCCGGCCGACAGCGAGGTGCGCACCGCGCCGACGATGCCGCCGGCGGGACCGGAGAGGATCGAGTCCTTGCCCTGGAAGCGGCGCGCGTCGGTGAGGCCGCCGTTGGATTGCATGAACAGCAGGCGCACGCCCTGCAGCTCGGCGGCGACCTGGTCGACGTAGCGGCGCAGGATCGGCGACAGGTAGGCGTCGACGACCGTGGTGTCGCCGCGGCCGATCAGCTTCATCAGCGGGCTCACCTGGTGCGAAACCGAGATCTGGGTAAAGCCGACCTCCTTCGCGAGTGCCGCAACGCGCGCTTCGTGCTCCGGATACCGGTAGCCATGCATCAGCACGATCGCAATGGACCGGAAACCCGCCTTGAAGGTCTCTTCGAGATCGGCGCGCGCTAACGCGTTCGTCCAGCGGAGCCAGGACGTCCCCGCGCGCGCCGATCCGCTCTTCGACCTCGACGACCTCCGCATAGAGCAACTCCGGCAGGACAATGTGCCGCTCGAATATTTTCGGTCGGTTCTGGTAGGCGATACGCAGGGCGTCCTTGAAACCACGCGTGATGAACAGGACTGTGCGCTCGCCCTTGCGCTCGAGGAGCGCATTGGTCGCGACGGTGGTCCCCATCTTCACCGCCTCGATCTGTCTCGACCGGGATCGGCCGCACCGGGTCTGACCTGCAGAAGCTGCCGGATGCCCGCGAGCGCGGCGTCCTGGTAGCGCTCCGGATTCTCCGACAGGAGCTTGTGGGTGGTGAGCGACCCGTCGGGACGACGGGCGACGACGTCGGTAAACGTGCCGCCGCGGTCGATCCAGAACTGCCACTTCATGCGCCAAACCGCGCCGCCGCATACGGCGCCGGATCCACGAAGGGGGTTTCGCCGCAGACCATCTCCGCCACCAGCCTCCCGGTCACCGCGCCAAGCGTCAGCCCGTGGTGCGCATGGCCGAAGGCAAACCACAGATTGCGGTGCAGCGGCCCCGGCCCGATCACGGGCAGCATGTCCGGCGTGCACGGCCGCGCGCCCATCCAGGGCTCGTTGTCCAGGCGCTCGGCGAGCGGAAAGAGGTCGCGCGCGATGGGCTCCGCGCGCCCGAGCTGCACCGGGGTGCGGATCGCGTCGCGCAGCGCGAACTCCGCGCCCGTGGTGAGGCGGATGCCGCGGCGCACCGGGCCCATGAAGTAGCCGCGCTCGACGTCGAGCACCGGGTGGTTGAGCTTCGCCTCGCCCGCCGCGCGGTAATGCATGTGGTAGCCGCGCTTGACCGCCAGCGGCAGCGTCGTAGCCCAGCGCGCGCGTGAGCACGTCCGCCCAGGGCCCGAGCGCCACCACCGCGGCCGCCGGCCTCGAGCGGGCCCTGCGCGCGTGCGCATCCGCCAGCCCGTGCCGCTTCGCCTCCAGGGTCGCGGCGTTGCCCTGCAGGAACGTCCCGCCGAGCTGCTCGAAGCGCCTGAGATAGGCTGAGCCCCAGCCCTTGCGGGTCCGAGCGTGCGGATGGGCTGCGTCCAGTGCAACGCGCCGGCGAGCACCGGCGCGAGGTAGGGTTCCGCCTCCTGCAGCATGCGCGCGTCGAGCTGGCGGTGCTCTACGCCGAAATCACGCCGCCAGCGCTCGGCCTCGGCGAAGCGCAGGTCGCGCTCGCGCGCGGTGCGGAAGATCTTCATCCAGCCGCCGCGCACGATGAGCTCCTGCGCGCCGGACTCCGCGACGAGCGCCTCGTGCTCGGTGACGCAGTGCTCGATCAGTTTCGCATAGCGACGCGCCACCTCGGCGTGGCGCGCCGGCCGCGAGTGCTGCCAGTACTGCCAGAGGAAGGGCGCCAGCTTCGGCAGCGCCGAAGGGTGGTAGTGCGCGTCGATGGTGCGGTTCAGGCCGTAGCGCGCAGCGCGCCGAAATCGTGCGGAAAGCCGTAGGGATAGACGCCTTCGCGCTGGATCAGGCCGGCGTTGCCGAAGGAGGTCTCCTCCGCCGCGCCGCGGCGGTCCACCAGCGCCACGGCGCGGCCGCGTTTCTGCAGGTGCAGCGCGACGCAGATGCCGACGATGCCCGCGCCGAGGACAACGATGTCGTAGCGTGCCATTACAATCGCATCCTATCTTGGAATCCCGATCCGCTTCGCTCCCGTTCACGGTGCTGCTGGGCGTGCTGTTCGCGCTCACCGCGCTCGGCACCGACGCCTGGCTGCCCGCGCTGCCGGTCGCCGCGCAGGCACTCGGCGCGCCGGTGGCCGGCATGCAGCTCACGGTGACCACGTATTTCCTCGGGCTCGCCGCCGGGCAGCTCGTGTGGGGCCCGCTGTCGGACCGCTACGGCAGGAAGCCGGTGCTGCTCGCCGGGCTCGCGCTCGCGCTCCTCGCCTCCGCCGTGTGCGCGGCCGCCGACTCGGCCGCCGCGCTGGTGCTCGCGCGCCTGGCGCAGGGCTTCGGCATGTCGGCCGGGCCGGTGATGGCGCGCACCATCGTGCGCGACCTGCACGGCCACGAGCAGGCGGCGCGGCTGCTCGCGCGCATGACCATCGTGTTCAGCGTCATCCCGATCGCGGCGCCGCTCGCCGGCGGCCTGATGGTCGTGCTCGGCGGCTGGCGCGCCGTGTTCTGGCTGCTCGGCGGCGTCGCGGCGCTGCTTGCCGCGGCGGTCGCGCTGCGCCTCGCGGAGACCGTGCCCGCGGAGCGTGCCTCCGCGCATCCGGCGCAGATTGCGCGCAGCTTCGCCGCCATCGCCGCCGAGCCGCGCTTTCTCGCCCCGTACGGCGCCATGCTCTGCGCCCAGATCGGCATCTTCGCCTTCGTGTCGAACTCGGCCTTCACCCTGGTAAGCGGCCTCGGCGTGGCGCCGGGCGCCTTCGCCCTGCTGTTCGCCCTCGTGATGGTCGGGCAGATCGCCGGCGCCTGGCTCTCCAGCCGCCTGGTCATGCGCGTCGGCATGGCTGCGCCTGCTGCGCGCCGGAACCCTGCTTGCCTTCGCGGCCGGCCTGGCGGCCGCGCTGCTCGCCTGGTCCGGGGTGCGCTATCCGGCGGCGGTGGTGCTGCCCTTCATGCTGTTTCTCTTCGCTTCGGCGCTCATCCTGCCGAACGCCACCGCGCTCGCGCTGCAGCCCTTCGCGCGCACGGCGGGCACGGCGTCCTCCCTCATGGGCGCCACGCAGTTCGCCGTGGGCGCATTGGTAAGCAGCGCGCTCGGCGCGCTGTTCGACGGCAGCGCGCGCCCGATGGCCACCGTGGCCGCGGTTGCCGGCCTGGGCGCGTTTCTCATCGAAAGGCGCTTCCTGCGTGGACCTCGCTGAGCGCATGCGCTTGCTGAAGTCGCCGCACCTCCTTCTTACGCTTGCCATGCTCTGCTGGGCGGGCAATTGGGTCGTGGGGCGGGCAATCCACGAGCAGGTGCCGCCCTTCACGCTCAATTTCTGGCGCTGGACCGCGTCGCTGCTGCTGATCCTGCCGGTGTCTTGGCTGTCCCTGCGCCAGCAATGGCCCCTGATGCTGCGGCACTGGAAGTGGGTGCTGCCCATGGCCGGGATTGCCTCCGCAATCTTCCAGAGCATGGTCTACGTCGGCCTGCAGTCCACCACCGCGCTCAACGGCGCGCTCCTCATCGCGCTGGTGCCAGTCGTCGTGGTGGCGATCGCGGCGGCGATCCTCGGGGACCGCATCGGCTTGCGCCAGGGCCTGGGCATCCTCCTGTCGCTTGCCGGCGCGGTCGTCGTCATCGTGCGCGGCGAGCTGTCGGTGCTGCGCACGCTGGGCTTCAACCCGGGCGACCTGTGGATCCTCGCGGCGGTGCCGATCTGGAGCCTGTACACGGTGCTGCTCAAGCGCTGGCCGGCGGGGCTCGACCGGATGAGCTTTCTTGCCGCCATGGCCTTGGTCGGCGTGGTGCTGCAGTTTCCGCTCTTCGCGTGGGAGTGGACTACGGGCCGGCACATGCTGGTGACGCCCGAGTCGATCGCGGCGATTGCCTATACCGCCCTCTTTGCCTCGTTCCTCGCTTTCGTGTTCTACAACGCGGCGATGCAACGCACGACTCCCGCGGTGGCCGGGCTGTTCCACCACCTGCACCCCGCCTTCACTGCCCTGCTGGGCATGGTTTTCCTCGGCGAGCGCTTCGGCTGGTATCACGCGCTCGGCGTTGCCCTCATCGTCCTCGGTCTTTACCTCACGACCGCCGCCAGGCCTGCCAGTGGACCGCGTTGACGCCGTGGTGATCGGCGCGGGGCTGGTCGGCCTCGCGGTGGCGCGCGCGCTCGCGCTCGCCGGGCGCGAGGTGGTGATCCTCGAGGCCGAGGACGCCATCGGCACGCATACCAGCTCGCGCAACTCGGAAGTGATCCACGCCGGGATCTACTACCCGCAGGGCTCGCTCAAGGCGCGCACCTGCGTGGAGGGCCGGCAGCGGCTGTACGCGTATTGCGCCGAGCGCGGCGTGCCGCACCGGCGCTGCGGCAAGCTGATCGTCGCCACTGATCGACGCGCAGCTCGGCGAGCTGGAAGGCATCCGGCAGAAGGCGCATGCCAACGGCGTCACCGACGTGGCGCCGGTGAGCGTCGCAGAGGTGCGCGCCATGGAGCCGGAACTCTCCTGCGTTGCGGCGCTGCACTCGCCCTCGACCGGCATCATCGACAGCCACGCGCTGATGCTCGCCTACCTGGGCGACGCGCAGAACGCGGGCGCGATGCTCGCGCTGAAAAGCCGCCTCGACAGAGCCGTGGTGCGCGCCAACGGCATCGAGCTGCACGTCGGGGGCGCCGAGCCGCTGATCGCCAGCCTGGTCGTCAACAGCGCCGGCCTCACGGCGCCCGCAGTCGCGCGCCGCATCGAGGGCTACCCGGCGGACAAGGCGCCGCGGGAGCTCTACGCCAAGGGCAACTACTACACGCTGGCGCGCCGCGCGCCGTTCTCGCGCCTCGTCTATCCGGTGCCGGAGCCGGGCGGCCTGGGCGTGCACGTGACGCTCGACCTCGGCGGCCGGGCGCGCTTCGGCCCGGACGTGGAATGGGTCGAGCGCATCGAGCTACAGCGTGGATCCGGACCGCGCCGAGCGCTTCTATGCGGCGATCCGCCGCTACTGGCCGGGACTGCCCGACGGCGCGCTCGAGCCGGGCTACTGCCGGCATCCGGCCCAAGACCTCGGGCCGGAACGAACCGCCGGCGGACTTCATCGTGCAGGGGCCGCGCGAGCACGGCGTGCGCGGCCTGGTGCAGCTGTACGGCATCGAGTCGCCGGGATTGACAGCGTCGCTCGCGCTGGCCGATCATGCGGCAGCGCTTCTTTCAGAATGATTCTCTCAGGGGACTCCATGAAATCCAGATTCGCAGTGCTCGCCGCCGCGTTGGCCGTGTCCGGCATCGCCCAGGCGCAGACCAAGTGGGACATGCCCACGCCCTACGCCGACGGCGAGTTCCACACGCGCAACGTCAAGGCCTTCGCCGAGGACGTGAAGAAGGCCACCGGCGGCAAGCTCGACATCATGGTGCACGCCAACGGCTCGCTCATCAAGCACCCCGACATCCTGCGCGCGGTGTCCACCGGCCAGGTGAACATCGCCGAGTTCCTGCTCGGCGCAGTTCGGCAACGAGGACCCGGTGTTCGCGGCCGACAACGTGCCGTTCGTCGCCACCGGCTACGACAACGCCTGGAAGTTCTACCAGGCGCAGAAGCCGCTGCTGGAGAAGAAGCTCGCAGGGCCGCGGCCTGAAGCTGCTGTACTCGGTGCCCTGGCCCGGCCAGGGGATCTACACCAAGGAGCCGCTGAAGAGCGTCGCCGACCTGAAGGGCACCAAGTTCCGCACCTACAGCCCGCTGACCGCGCGCCTCGCCGAGCTGCTCGGCGCCAGCCCGACGGTGGTGCAGGTGCCCGACGTGCCGCAGATGTTCGCCACCGGCGCGATGCACGGCGATGATCACCTCGTCGGCCACCGGCACCTCGACCAAGGCCTGGGAGTTCGTCAAGAACTACTACAACACCAGCGCCTTCCACCCGAAGAACGTGGTGGTGGTGAACGCAGCGCGCCTTCGCCGCGCCTGCCGAAGACCGAGCAGGCCGCGGTGCTCAAGGCCGCCGCCAGCCGCCGAGACGCGCGGCTGGGACATGTCCAAGGCGCGCGAGAAGGAAGGCGAACGAGCTGCTCGCCAAGAACGGCATGACGGTGCACGAGCCCGACGCGGCGCATGAAGGCGGCCTTCGCCAAGGTCGGCGCGCAGATGGCGCGCCGAGTGGGAGAAGAAGGCCGGCGCCGACGGCCAGGCGATCACTCAAAGCCTACCGCGGCAAGTAGCAGCTTGAGGCGGTTTCTCGACCGCCTCTACGCCGCGAGCGGCGCGCTCGCGGCGGTCTGCCTCGCCTCCATCTGCGCCGCTGATGCTGGCGCAGGCCTTCGGGCGCGAGGCCGGCTTGCTGATCCGCGGCGCCGACGACATCGTCTCCTGGCTGTGCGCCGCGACCGCCTTCCTCGCGCTCGGCCACACCTTCCGCCACGGCGAGCTGGTGCGCGTCGGCCTGCTGGCTCGAGCGCTGCTCGGCGCGCGCGCGCCGCTGGTGCGCCGAGGTCTTCGCGCTCGGCTTCACCGCGCTGTTCGTGCGGCTACATGGTCTGGGCGGTGGTCGCGCTTCGTCTACGAGAGCTGGCAGTTCAACGAAGTGGCGCAGGGCCTGATCCAGATTCCGATCTGGATCCCGCAGATGAGCTTCGTGGTCGGCGTGCTGATCTTCCTCGTCGCGGTGCTCGACGAGCTGGTCGCGGTGCTGCGCGGACAGGCAAGCCCGCCTACCAGGTCGCCGAGGACGAGCGCCGCGCCGCAGGGACTTCCGGAAACGGTCTAGATGACGCCGCTCGCCGTCGTCGCTGGTCCTGTTCGCCCTGCTGCTGGTGCTGCTCGTCGGCGGCGTGTGGATCGCCATCGCGCTCGCCGCGGTGGCCTGGTTCGGGCTGCAGTTCTTCACCAGCAGCGCCGCCCGAGGTCAACCTGTTCCAGTCCTTCTGGGGCTCGAGCGCCTCCTGGACGCTGGCCGCGCTGCCGCTGTTCGTCTGGATGGGCGAGATCCTCTACCGCACCAAGCTGTCGGAGGAGATGTTCGAGGGCCTCGCGCCCTGGCTCGGCTGGCTGCCGGGGCGCCTGATGCACGTCAACATCCTCGGCTGCGCCATCTTCGGCACCGTCTCGGGCTCGTCGGCGGCCACCTGCGCCACCATCGCCAAGGTGGCGCTGCCGGAGCTGCAAGCGCCGCGGCTACGACGAGAAGACCTGCCTCGGCTCGCTCGCTGCGGCGCCGGCACGCTCGGCATCCTGCTGCCGCCCTCGATCATCATGGTGGTGTACGCGGTGGCGGCCGAGGTGTCGATCATCAAGGTGTTCCTCGCCGGCATGCTTCCCGGCTTCGTGCTGATCGCGCTGTTCTCCGGCTACATCGTCGTCTGGGCGCTGCTCAATCCCGGCAAGACGCCGCGCGAGGACGATGCACCTGCCGCTTCGGCGAGAAGCTGTACCGCGCGCGCCACCTCGATGCCCTGCCTGGTGCTCATCGTCTTCATCGTGTGGGTGATGGTGATCGGCTGGGCCACCGCCACCGAGGCCGCCGCCTACGGCGTGCTCGGCGCGCTCGCCATCGCCGGTGGTCGCGGCGGCCTGACGCGCGAGAGCCTTCTGGGCGAGCCTGATGGGCGCGACGCGCCTGTCCTGCATGATCCTGTTCATCCTCGCCGGCGCGAGCTTCCTCTCGCTCCTGCATGGCGTTCACCGGCATCCCGCGCGCGCTCGCCGAGTGGGTGGCGTCGCTCGCAGCCGCACAAGTACGCCCTGATCGCGATCCTGGCCGGCATCTACATCCTGCTCGGCACCGCGCTCGACGGCGTCTCGATGATCGTGCTCACCACCTCGATCGTGCATCCCGATGGTCGAGAAGGCGGGCTTCGACCTGGTCTGGTTCGGCATCTTCATCGTGCTGCTGGTCGAGATCGCCGAGCTCACGCCGCCGCTCGGCTTCAACATCTTCGTGCTGCAGACCATGACCGGGCGCGACTCGAACTACGTGGCGCTCGCCTCGCTGCCCGTTCTTCTTCATGATGGTGCTGTGCATCGCGCTGATCACGCTGTTCCCCGAGCTCGCCACCTGGCTGCCCGACGCGCTGATCGGGGTGACGCAAGAAGTAGCCGCGGCGGCGCAGCCTATTTCGCCTGCGAAAGTTCCTTCAGCGTGAAGGTGTAGCTCACGTTGTCCAGCGGCTTGTGGCAGGCCAGGCACTCTGCCTGGTTCACGCCAGGGCGCTGTTTCTTGTCGAGGGTGAACACGGCGTAGTTCCAGTTGCCGTTGCGCAGCATCGCCGGGATCTCCGCGCCCCAGCCCGCGCCGCTCGCCATCGCCGTATAGAACATCAGCTTTTCCGCCACGTAGTAGCCGTCTGCGCCCATCACCGGCTTCTTCTCGGCGTCGAGCCTGGCTGCATGCACCTCGGCGAACAGCACCGAGCCATCGGGCAGCGGCTTGCCCTGCTTCGCCGCCTCGACGGCCGCGCGATTGGCGAAGTAGTAGCGCACCTGCCGCGTCGCCGGGAAATTGATCGTGTGGTATTTCGTGAAGGATCCCTGGTAGCCCTCCGGGAAGGCAACGTTCGATTTCGCCACCTGCGGCAGCAGGGCGGACTTGGCGCCCGCCACGGCACCGGGCTGGGCGGAAAAATGCGCCGCAACGTTTGCCATGTCTTCGGCGCTCAGTTGGGCGGCGATCGCGTTCATCAAGGGATTCTTGCGGTTGCCTTCCTTGAACGCCTTCAACTGCCCTTCCAGGTATGCGGGGCGCTGTGCGGCAAGGTTCGGGATGGCGTCGCTCACGCTCACGCCCTCGGCGCCATGGCAGGCGGCGCAGACCGCGGCCGCCGTGGCTTTGCCGGCGGCGACGTCGGCCGCCTGCGCAAACGGCGAAAAGACGACAACGGCGGACAGCACAAGCAGTTTTTTCATGGTGAACCTCCCTGTGGCGGGCGAACATCGTACAGCGGCGGGCGTATTCCATGCACTTGTGGCGGCATAATCGGGCTCTGACCCGGAATTGGACATGTCCGAGCCCATTTACCTGACGAGCGAGATCCGCCGCATCGAGGCGGCGGCGAAAGACCTGCCGCTCATGCAGCGCGCCGGCGCGGCGGCGGCCGAGCTCGCCGCGCGCCTGAGCGCGGACACGGCGAAGGACGTGCTGGTGCTCGCCGGGCCGGGCAACAACGGCGGCGACGCGAAGATCGTCGCCGACATCCTCAGGCAGAAGTTCTTCCGCGTCACGCTCGCCGGCGCCGCCGACGCAGCGACCCTGCCGGTGGACAAGCGCTGGGGCCTGGTGGTGGACGGGCTGTTCGGCATCGGGCTCGCGCGCGAGATCGACGGCGACTACGCCAAGCTCGTGACCTACGCGAACGCGCAGGACTGCCCGGTGCTCGCGCTCGACATCCCGAGCGGCATCGACTCGGACACCGGGCGCGTGCTCGGCCATGCCGTGCAAGGCTACCCACACGATCACCTTCATCGCGCTCAAGCCCGGCCTGCTGACGCTGGACGGGCCGGACCATTGCGGCGCGGTCTCGGTCGCCGATCTCGGGCTGGACGCGCACAAGCTCGTGCGGCCGACCGGCTGGACGGCGGCGCCGCAGCTGTTCGCCGACGCGCTCAAGCCGCGGCCGCAGAATTTCCACAAGGGCCTGGCGGGCTCGCTCGCGATCTTCGGCGGCGCGCCGGGCATGACCGGCGCCGCGCTGCTCGCGGGGCGCGCCGCGCTCAAGCTCGGCGCCGGCCGCGTCTACGTCGGCATGCTGGAAGAGTTGTCGCTCGATCCCGCCACGCCGGAGCTGATGCTGCGCCACCCCGACGACGCGCTCGGCCAGGACCTCGACGCCATCGTCGTCGGGCCGGGCCTGGGACAGAGCGCGCGCGCGGAAGCGCTGGTCGGCGCGGTGCTGGCGAGCGACATGCCCTGCGTGCTCGACGCCGACGCGCTGAACCTGGTGGCGGAGAACCGGGACCTGCGCGCCGCGTGCGCCAAGCGCAAGGCCGACACGCTGCTCACGCCGCATCCGGCGGAAGCCGGCGCGGCTGCTCGGCCTGAAGACCGCGGAGGTGCAGCGCGACCGCCTGGTCGCCGCGCAGCGCCTGTCGAAGGAGCTCAACGTGCACGTGGTGCTCAAGGGCAACGGCAGCGTGATGGCGGCGCGCGACGGGCACTGGTTCATCAACACCACCGGCAATCCCGGCATGGCCTCCGCCGGCATGGGCGACGTGCTGGCGGGATTCCTCGGCGCGCTGCTCGCGCAGGGGCTGCTCGGGCGAAGCGGCGCTGGTGCTGGGCGTGCACCTGCACGGCGCGGCGGCGGACGCCGCGGGCATCGGCGTCGGGCTCACCGCCTCGGAAGTGATCGAGCCCGCGCGCCGCATCTGGAACAGCTGGTTGAGAAAATAGGGACAGACCCTATTTTTCTCATTCGCAGCGGTAGAACGCCTGCCGCTGCTGGAAACTGATCGCCTCGAGGTCTTGCGGATCGCGCGTGCCGCCCTTGCCGTCGAGGAGTGCGGCTTTCGCAGCTCGTCGAGGCGCTTCTCCAGGCGCGCCGTTTCCCTGTTGCGGTCGATCGCGACGAAACGCGCGCGCAGCTTCTTCAGGTCCTCGTCGCGCTGCTCCGCCTGCGCCATCGCCATCTGCCGGCGCAGCTGGCGCTTCTCGCACTGCACCGGCTCGAGCTTGGCGGTGATCGCCATGAACTCCTTCGCCTCGGGCGAGAGCGCGAGCGCCGGCAGCGGGAACAACAGCGCGACCAGCAGCCGCTTCACGCCGCCTTGACCCTCGCCTTGGGCTCGGGATAGGGATACAGCATGTTCATGGCGATGGACTGGTGGTTGGCCTGCACGATGCTCACGTGCTCGCGCTGCAATTCGCGCGCGTGCCGCACAAGAGGAAGGCGAGCGCGAGGAACAGCGCGAGCGCGATCAGCGTGCCGATGCCGTAGGAAAACACTTCCATCATCTGGCAGCCCTCATCCCCAGGCGCGGATGATAGCCCGTCAGGACTTCAGGCGCCTGACGACGTCGTAGATCTCGGTGGCGTGGCCGCGCGGCGCCACGCCGTAGTGCGCGTGGCGGATCACGCCCTGCTTGTCGATGACGAAGGTCGAGCGCACCAGGCTCTCGCGGCGCACGCCTTCGGACTCCTTCTCCTGCAGCACGCCGTAGCGGCGGCACACCTCGCCCTCGGGGTCCGAGAGCAGGCCGATGGACAGGCCGTGCTTGTCGCGGAACTCGGCGTGCGACAGGCAGTCGTCGCGCGAGATGCCGAGGACCACGCAGTCGTGCTTGACGAACTGCTCCTCGTGATCGGAGAAGTCGGCGGCCTCCAGGATGCAGCCGGGGGTGCCGTCGCGCGGGTAGAAATACAACACCACGTGCTTGCGTCCCTTGAACTCCGACAGGCTCACGTTCTGCATGTCGGCGTCGGGAAGCACGAATGACGGTGCGGTTTGTCCCGGCTGCAGCATGGCTCGATGCGTTGCGGCCGATTCTAATGCACATCGATTGCGGCATGGCAAGCGCGCCGCCGATGGCGCGTTACTTATAATCCGCCGATGAAGATTCGCGCGCTAGGGGGCTTGTCGGCGCAGGATTTTTTGCGCCGCCACTGGCAGAAGAAGCCCCTGCTGGTGCGCGGCGCGCTGCCCGGCTTCCGCGGCGTGGCCTCGCGTGAGCAGCTGCTTCGCGCTGGCGGCGAGGCCCGACGTGGAGTCGCGCCTGGTGCGCCGCGACGGCGCGCGCTGGCGCGTGACGCACGGCCCGTTCGCGCGCGCCGCGCTGCGGCGCAACTCCACGCTGCTGGTGCAGGGCGTCAACCTGCACCTCGCCGCGGCGGACCGGCTGCTGCGCATGTTCTCCTTCCTGCCGCAGGCGCGCCTGGACGACGTGATGGTGAGCTGGGCCGCGCCGGGCGGCGGGGTCGGCCCGCATTTCGACTCCTACGACGTGTTCCTCGTCCAGGCCGCGGGCCGCCGCGTGTGGCGGCTGCAGCGCGCGCGGCGCTGGCGCCTGGTGGAAGGCGCACCGCTCAAGCTGATCGAGGGCTTCGCCGCCGACGAGGAAATCCTCGCCGAGCCGGGCGACCTGCTCTACCTGCCGCCCGGCTGGGGCCACGACGGCGTGGCGCTGGACGATTGCGTCACCTGCTCGGTCGGGCTGCGCGCGCCGCAGGGCGAGGAGCTCGCCGCCGCGTTCCTCGACTTCCTGCACGAGCGCGGCCTGCCGCGCGCCGCGCTACCGCGACCCCGGCCTGCGGCCCGCGCGGCGCAGCGCCGAGATACCGCGGCGCATGGTGCGAGCACGCCGCGAGCACGCTCGGCGCGCATCCGCTGGTCGCGCGGCGACGTCGGCGCGCTTCCTCGGCCGCTACCTCACCACGCCGAAGCCGCACGTCGTCTTCAGCGCCGCCGGCGCGG
The DNA here is from genome assembly GCA_963782655.1 of uncultured beta proteobacterium. Taxonomy (GTDB): domain Bacteria; phylum Pseudomonadota; class Gammaproteobacteria; order Burkholderiales; family SG8-39; genus JAABQT01. The sequence goes on from CAWALA010000011.1 coordinate 425,737, forward strand.
CCGCTGGCGCGCGCGGCGTTCGCCGCGCCGCAAGACGCGGTGGTGCTCGATCCGCAAGACGCAGCTGCTCACCCGCGGCAAGTATGCCTACTGCAACGGCGAGGAGTACGCGGCACGCGCGCGGCCTCGCGGCGCTGGCCGACCGGCGCCGCGCGCTTGTGCGCGCGGCGCAGGCCGATTTACTCTACGAGTGGTACCTCTCGGGGTACCTGCACCTGGAGCGCGAGCACTTGAGCGAAGACAGCGCCGCAGACCGAGTACCTGCAGTTCGACGGCGAGGCGGACTTCCAGCAGGCCGTCGACCGCCTGCTCGCCGCGCAGGGCCGCGAACTGCGCATCTTCGACCCGGACCTCGCGGCGCTGCGCCTCAACACGCCGCAGCGCGTCGAGCAGCTGCGCCAGTTCCTCGCCGCCAGCCGCACGCGCCGCCTCTACATCGCGGTGCACGACCCTGAGCACCTCACCCGGCAGTGCCCGCGCATGATGGCGCTGCTGGCGCGCTACGCGCACGCGATCCAGGTCAACTGCACGCACGAGGAAATCCGCAGCATCCAGGACAGCTTCCTGGTGCTCGACCAGAGCCATTACCTGCGCCGGCCGGTGGCGCAGCTGTTCCGCGGTGCGCTCGGCCTGCACGACGAAACCGAGGCGCTGGCGATGCGCGGGCGCTTCACGGAGATCTGGTCGGCTTCGTTCCCGGGCGTGGCGAGCACCACGCTCGGGCTTTGAGTTGGCGGCCGCTCTCGACACTAAGCGGTCACTTAGCGCAAGCTAGTTGGTGTCTCGGGTCGCCGGAGTTCTCCCCCTGAATCTTTGCTTTTCGCTCGCCCGCGGCCAATCCGGCTGGGCTGCCGCCCAAACCACTCAGGAGCCGGCATCGTGACCAGCCGCGCCCATGTTCTTCTTCTGGACCGACTCGACCGCCGCCTATCTCGATGCGATCAAGGCGGCCGGCCTGGCCCACCGTGTGGTGGTCGAGACCTTGCCTCGAAGGGAGAAGCCTTCTGCCGACCAGATGGCCCGGACCGAAGCGCTGATGGCCTACGCCGTTCCGGCGGGCCTGCTGCCGGCGATGCCGAAGCTGCGCTGGGTCCAGTCCATGACCGCCGGCGTCGAGGCCTGGCTCGCCTTGCCCGACCTGCCGGCAAGTCTGACGCTCACTTGCGCCCGCGGCGCCCACCGCGAAGCGATGCCGGAGAACATCATCGGCGCGCTGTTCCATGTGGCCAACCTACGGCGCGCTGTTGTGGCTCGCTTTCCACGTCCAGGTCGTCGCGTACGAAGAACCTACGCTCAAGCTGACGTTTGGGAGAGAGTACGAGGCGTTCCGCGCCGCCGTCCCGCGGTGGATACCGCGAATGACCCCATGGCGGCCGGAATGATCGGCTCAGGCGGCACGGTGCACAAACTGCCGGCAGACTTCCGCAAAGCCATCGAATCCAGCGCCGCTGTGAAGGGCGCCTGGGCCGATATCACTCCACTTGCGCGGAACGAGTGGATCTGTTGGGTCACATCGGCCAAGAAGAGACCAGAAAACGCCGCATCGAGGTCGGCATCGACAAGCTGCGCGGAGGCATGCGCAGGCCGTGTTGCTGGGCCGGATGCCCGCACCGCTGAGTTAGTTCAACTCCCGCCAGCCGAAGCCCTCGTCCTGGGTGGCGACGCCGACCCAGTCCTCCTCGCAGCCCAGCGCGCGCGCCAGCGCCGCGCGCGCGAGCTCCGGCGCGGTTGTTCTGCTGCGACAGGTGCGCGGCGATGACGTGCTTCAGGCGCGAGCGGTCGAGCGCCGCGAGCAGGCGCTCCGGACGCGCGGTTGTCCAGGTGGCCGAAGGGCCCGGCGATGCGCTCCTTCAGCCACTTCGGGTAGCGCCCGCCCACAGCAGGTCGCAGGTCGTGGTTGCACTCGAGCACCAGCGCGTCGCAGCCCGACAGCATCTGCTCGACGTGCGCGGTGGAAGCGCCGAGGTCGGTGAGCACGCCCAGGCGCCGCGCGCCGTCGCCGAGCACGAACTGCACCGGCTCGCGCGCGTCGTGCGGCACGGTGAAGGGCTCGACGCGGATCGCGCCCACCGCGAAGCGGCTCGCGCCCCTCGATCATGCGCAGCTCGACGCCCTCGGCGAGCGCCTCGCCTCCTCCTGCGCGCGCCGCGTGCCGTGCGTGAGGTACACCGGGATGCCGTGCAGCGGCCGCGAACGCGTAGGCGCCGCCGGCGTGGTCGTCGTGCTCGTGCGTCACCAGGATGCCGTCGAGGTCGGCGGGCGCGAGGCCGAGCCGCGCCGAGGCGCCGCGCGGTCTCGCGCGGCGCGAGCCCGCAGTCGATCAGCACCGCGGCTGCCGCCGGCCTCGGCCACCAGGCAATTGCCCTTGCTGCCGCTGCCGAGCGAGGCGAAGCGCAGACTACTTCAGTTGCTCGTGCAGCAGCGTGAGGATGCGCCGCGACGTCGGCGAGGCGTCGGCCGCGCCGTCCTTGTCGAGGACCTGCACGCTGGCTGTTGTCGGCTGCCGCCTGCGCGCTCACCTGCGACGCGGTACTGCTCGGCCTTCACCTTCGGCTCGTCGCTGCGCCAGAACGCCAGCCAGGAGAACGCGCCCTTCTTGCTCTGCCATCTCGGCCTCGGGGTCGGCGTAGCGCACGAAGTACAGGCCCTTCTGCCGGTCGCGGTCCTCGACGGTGAAGCCGACACGGTCGAGCGCGAGGCCGACGCGCCGCCAGGCGCGGTCGAAGGGCTCGAACACCTCGAGCAGCTCGTCGCCGTCGAGGCCCTTCTTCAGCGCCGCGCGCTGCGGCGGCGGCGCCGTCGCGAGCATCGCCTGCGCCTTCTCGCTCGGCGTGCCCAGGCGCACCATCAGGCGGCGCAGGAACTCGACCTCCAGCTCCGGGTCCGCCGGGCGCGGCTGCCAGGTCGGGCTGAGCGGCCCTTCAGTCTGCGCGCCGCTGTCGCTGTAGACCTCGCACCATGCCGCGATGGCTGATGTAGATCTCGGTGCCGCCGGTCGGCGTGCGCTCCAGGCGCGTGCGGTACTTGTCGCGCTCGGCGGTGCGAGTGCGCCGACTCGAGCAGCCTTGCCGAGCGTGCGCGTCAGCCAAGCCGTCGCGGATCTTCGCGCGGTTCTCGGCCCAGTCGGTCTCCATGACGCCGGCCTCGGGCACTGTTCCTGGCGCAGCAGGAAGCCGTTCTCCTGCCAGAATTCCCTGCACCAGCGGCCAGAGCTTCTCCGGCGGCTCGCTGCACCACCAGCCAGCGCTGGTTGCCGGCGCGCTCGACGCGCATGCCCTCGACCTGCGGGCAGCACCGCGCTGCTGCCGCGCGGGCTGCGCCTGGCCGCGCTCGGCCTGGTAGCCGGACAGCGTCGCCGACCTGCGCGCCGTCTCGGGCACCGCGTAGCGGTCGTCGCGCGCCGGCGCGGTCAGGTCCGGCGGCACCTCGAGCGGCGGCAGCTTGCCCGCGCGACTTGTAGTCGACCTTGCTGCCTCCAGCATCTCGTCGGAGCTGCTGCAGGCGCCGAGCAGCGCCAGCGCGGCGACGGCCGCGAGCATCGCCGCCACAGCCTCATGCGCGCTTCTCCACCACGCGCAGCCCGGGCAAGCGCGATGCCCGCCTCGGCAGCGCCTCGCGCACCGTGTCGTGGAACTTCTCCGACAGCGGCGTCAGCGGCAGGCGCAGGCCCGGCCTCGATGCGGCCCATCTGCGCCAGCGCCCATTTCACCGGGATCGGGTTGGCCTCGACGAACAGCTTCTGGTGCAGCGCCGAGCAGCTTCAGGTTCAGCTCGCGCGCCTTCTTCACGTCGCCCACCAGCGCCGCGGCGCACATCTCGTGCATCAGCGCGGCGCGACGTTGGCGGTGACCGAGATCACGCCGTGCCCGCCGAGCAGGATCAGCGCGAGCGCGGTGGCGTCGTCGCCGCTGTAGATGGCGAAGCCGCGCGGCGCGCGCTTGCACCAGGTCGGTGCCGCGCTCGATGTTGGCGGTCGCGTCCTTGATGCCGATGATGCCCGGCACCTGCGCCAGGCGCAGCACCGTGTCGTTCTGCAGGTCGGCCACCGTGCGGCCCGGCACGTTGTAGAGGATCATCGGCAGGTCGACGGTCTCGGCGATCTTGCGGAAATGCCGGTACAGGCCTTCCTGCGTCGGCTTGTTGTAGTACGGCACGACGGACAGGCAGGCGGTGGCGCCGGCCTTCTTCGCCGACGCGGTCAGCTCGATCGCCTCGGCGGTCGAGTTGCCGCCGGTGCCGGCGATGATCGGGATGCGGCCCTTGGCAGTGCTCCACCGCGACGCGGATCAGCTCCTTGTGCTCGTCGAAGTCGACCGTCGGCGACTCGCCGGTGGTGCCGACCACGACGATGCCGTCGGTGCCCTCGGCGACGTGCCAGTCGATGAGCTCGCGAAAGCGCGCCATGTCGAGGCGTCCGTCCTCGAACATCGGCGTGACGATGGCAACCAGGCTTCCGGTAATCATGTGAGGTGCTCCTTCTGCGAAGTGCCCGCGATTTTATCCGTTTTCATGCCGCGTACCGCGCAAAGCCGTTGAATCATTGCCGGTTTCGGCTCGCGCCACGCGTGCCCTGCTCGAAGGCGACGATGTGCAGACCCGCAAAGGCCTGCCAGCAGTTCCCCGGGTCGCAGCAGGAACGCCGGGTTGGAGGGCTTGCCGTAGCGTTCGTTCCCCAGCATGAAGGTCTCGTAGAGCAGCACGCCGCCCGGGGCGAGCGAGTCCGCGAGCACCGGGAACAGCGGCCGGTGCAGGTAGTTGGTGACGACGATGCCCTGGAAGCGCTCGCCGGGCAGCGGCCAGGGGCTGCCGTCTTCGAGGTCGGCCTGCAGGAAGCGCACGCCCGGGATCGACTGCGGCTCGCGGTCCACGGCGGTGACGTCGTGGCCCTGCTCGAGCAGGAATCGGGCGTGCCGGCCGGCGCCGCAGGCGAGATCGAGGACCCGGCCCTTCGGGATCAGTGGCGCCCAGCGCGCCACCCACTCCGACGGGGCGGGAAGAATAGGGTCTGTCCCTATTTTTCGATCTTCGTCACCTGCGGCAGGTTGCAGGCGAGGATCGCCTGGCGCAGCACCTCGATCGCCTCCGGGCGCGGAAAGCTCTTGCGCCACGCGAGCACGACGCGCCGGTCGGGCACCGGCCGCGCGAACGGGCGCATGCGGATCAGGTCGCTGCCGCTGCCCTCGCCCGGCGCGACCGAGGTCGCGGGCAGCACGGTGACGCCGACGCCGCTCGCCACCATCTGGCGGATGGTCTCGAGCGAGCCGCCCTCCAGCGTGCGCGCCAGCGCGCCGCGGTTGGAGCGCTGCGCGCTCGTGCACAGGTCGAGCACCTGGTCGCGGAAGCAGTGCCCGGCGCCGAGCAGCAGCAGGCTCTCCTTGCGCCAGCTCGTCCGAGGTGATGCGCTTCTTCTTCTCCAGCGGATGGCCCTTGCGGCACCGCCACCATGAACGGCTCGTCGTACACCGCGCGCGTCGCGACGCCCGGCTCGGCGAACGGCAGCGCGACCAGGATCACGTCGACCTCGCCCTGCTTGAGCATCTCGCGCCAGGCGGTGCGTGAAGTTCTCCTGGATCAGCAGCTGCATCGCCGGCGCCGCGCGCGCAGCATCGGGATCAGCTTGGGCAGCAGGTAGGGCCCGATGGTGTAGATCGCGCCCAGGCGCAGCGTGCCCGGCGAGCGGGTCGTGGCCCGCGGCCGCGATCTCCTTGATGCGCGCGGCCTCCTCCAGCACGCGCTGCGCCTGCTCGACCACGCGCGTGCCCGACCGGCGTCACGCTCACCTCGCCCGGGCCGCGCTCGAACAGCGTCACGCCGAGCTCCTCCTCCAGCTTCTTGATCGCCACCGACAGCGTCGGCTGCGACACGAAGCAGGACTCCGCGGCGCGGCCGAAGTGGCGCTCGCGCGCCACGGCCACGATGTAGCGCAGCTCGGTGAGGGTCACTTGCGCCGCGCGAGGAAGTACAGCGGGATGCCCGACCGCCATCACCGCCAGGCCCGCGAGCACCATGTCGCCGAACTTCGGCCCGTACGGCGGATTGCGCGACGTAGTCGATGCTCGACCACAGCATGTAGGCGCACATGGCGCAGGAAGGCGAGCGGCACCAGCGGGATAGAGCGGCACGCGGAACGCCGGCGTCTCCCCGCCGCGCGCGCGGAACACGAACAGCGTCACGCCGGTCAGCAGGAAGAAGGTCCAGAACACCGGCGCGGTGTAGGCCACCATCGCGCTCGAAGCCGTCCGGCGTCAGCGGAGCCCGCCGCGACCAGCACCAGCGTGATCACGCCCTGCAGCAGCAGCGCGTTGGCCGGCGTGCTGCCCGCTCTCGCGCCAGTTGCCGAGGCCGCGCGAACATCGCGATAGTCCCGGCCCAGCGCCTAGTTGGTGCGCGCGCCGGTGAAGATCGCCGCGTTCATGGTGGTGAGCGCCGAGACGCAGACGATGAGCGCCACCAGCACCGCGCCCTTGTCGCCGGCGATGAGGCGCATCACGTCGGCCGCCACCGCCTTCGACTCCCTGCATGCCGCCGCAGGCCGAGCGCCGCGCAGGTAGCCGACGTTCACCAGCAGGTAGAGCGCGGTCACCGCAACGATGCCGCCAGACCAGGATGCGCACCATGTTGCGGCGCGCGTCGCGCACCTCGCCCGCGAGGTAGGCGGCCTCGTTCCAGCCGCCGTAGGTGAGCAGCACGAAGATCATCGCCAGGCCGAAGGCGCCGCGCGCCGGCGCCCGGCGCGGCGGCCTGCGCCGGCGCGCCGCCCGCGATGAGCCGGCGAGCGCGAGCAGCGACCAGCGCGGCGATCAGCAGCGACCTCCATCACCTTCTGCAGCGTCTTGGACTGCAGCGTGCCGACGAGATTGAGCACCGTGAGCGCGATCACGCCGAGCGCTGCCCAGATCGCGGAGCTCTTGCGCGCCCGAGACGAGACGATCTTCCGAGGCGTAGTCGCCGAAGACGAACGCCACCGCGGCGATGGCGCCGGTCTGGATCACCGTCATGCGCGACCAGGCGAACAGGAACGCGGCGCCGCGCGCCGAGCCCGCGCTGCAGGAAGGCGTACTCGCCGCCGGTCTCCGGATGGCGCGCGGCGAGCTCCGCGTACACCAGCGCGCCGCACAGCGAGACCACGCCGCCGAGCATCCAGGCGAGCAGGAACTGCGTCGGCGCTCGCGGTGTTGCCGGCCACCAGCGCGGGCAGCCTTGAAGATGCCCGACGCCGATCACCATGCCGACGATGAGGAAGATGCCGTCGGGCACCGAGAGCAGCTGCCTTGGGCTTCACTGCTCTTGTTGCTGTCCACGGATAGGTCCTCGTCTGTGTTGCCGTCCGAAACGGTGAGCTGCGCCGTCGATGCGGTCGCCCTCGATGTGGCCCTCGAACAGGTGGTTCCAGGCGCGGCTGCCGACGATGCCGGTGACCACCATCTTGATCTCGGTGCCGCGCAGGCGGCTGTTGCGCACGAACAGGTCGCGCCCGTGCGCCGCCGACCGTCGATGTCGAGCTCCTGGAAGCGCTGGCCTGATCGTCGAAGCTCCAGCGCCCGCCGTGCTGCGGCACCTCGCTCACCCAGCTGCCGCGCGCGTCGGCCGGCACGATCCACAGCTCGACGCGCGACACGCCGCCGACGCCGACCGGCTTCTCCGGCGCGCGCATCTCCAGCCGCTCGTCCGGCGGCCAGTCGCCGATGCCGCCGTCGTGCGACACGATGCGCGTGCCCGGCTTGAGCGCGAGCAGGCGCGGCAGCAGCTTGGCGTTGAACTCGGGCAGCAGGTAGAACGCCACCACGCTCGCGCCGCGACAGGTCGGTGTCGAAGATGTCGCGCGTCTCGAAGCGCGCGCGCGCCGCCACGCCGGCCTTCTGCGCGTTCTCGGTCGCGCAGGCGCACCAGGCTCGGGTCGATGTCCACGCCCGAGGCCGCGCGCGCCGCGCTTCGCCGCCTCGATGACGATGCGCCCGTCGCCCGAGCCGAGGTCGATCAGGTAGTCGTCCTTGCCCACCTCCGCCATGCGCAGCATGCGCTCGACGATCTCGCGCGGCGTGACGACGAAGGGCACCGTGCCGTCGTCCCAGGCCCAGGCCTGCGCGCCGGCGGCGGTGGCCGACCAGGCGCGAGGAAAACGAAATGGAGGAATCTCAAGAAGGTAAAATCCGTGCTCGCGCCCCGGTAGCTCAGTGGATAGAGCAGCCCCCTCCTAAGGGGCAGGTCGCACGTTCGATTCGTGTCTGGGGCGCCAAGTATAGCCGCTAGAAGTCGGCGTCCTCGCCGGCGTCGGCGAGGCGCTTTGCGCTGGCGCCGGTGCTGCCACAGCGCGAAGAGCACCGAAGCGAGCGACGTGCGCCAGGAGCGCACCCGAAATCGGCCGCGTCAGGAACAGCCACGGGATCCGCGTCGGTCATGATCGCGCGCACCAGGTTGATCTCGATCTGGTCGCCGAGGATCACGCCGAGGATGAACGGCGCGAGCGGAAAGCCGAATTTCACCATGGCGTAGCCGATCACGCCGAAGACCAGCAGGATGTAGACGTTGGCCATGGTGTTGTTGAGCGCGTAGGCGCCGATCACGCACAGCACCAGCACCACCGGGAACAGCACCGCCTTGGGCACCGTGGTGACGCGCAGCATCCAGCGCGAGCCCGCCCACATGATCGCCACCATCAGCGGGTGCGCGACGAGGTAGGCGGCGAAGATGCCGTAGGCGAGCTGCGGATTCTGCGAGATGAACAGCGGGCCCGACTGGATGCCGTGGATGGTGAGCGCGCCCAGCATCACCGCGGTGACCGCGTCGCCCGGGATGCCGAAAGCCATGATGGTGACCAGCGAGCCGCCGACGTTGGCGTTGTTCGAGGACTCCGAGGCGATGATGCCCTTCCGGCGTGCCGGTGCCGAAACGCTCGGGGTGCCTCGACAGCTTCTTCGCCTGGTCGTAGGCCATCATGCTCGCCGCGCTGCCGCCGATCGCCGGCAGCACGCCGATCAGCACGCCGATGAACGCGTACCACAGCAGCTGGAACGGCCGCGACAGGATTTCCCAGATCACCTTCACGTGCCGCACTGCGAGGTTCGCCGCGCGGTCGACCGCCGCCATCGGCGTTCCCGTGCCGCGCTCGAGCTCGGACATGATCTGCGCGAACGCGAACACGCCGATCAGCACCGGCAGGAAATCGATGCCGCCGCGCAGGAACGGGATGCCGAGCGTGAGCCGCTCCTGCCCCATCACCGGGTCGCTGCCGAGGATGGTGACGATGCAGCCGAGCGCGCCCGAGATCAGGCCCTTCACCAGGGACGCTTCCACCAGGCCCGCAACCATCGACAGCGCGAGAATGAACAGGGAGAAGAACTCCCATGGCCCGAACTGCAGCGCGATGCGCGCCAGCGGCCCGGTGGCAGCGATGAGGAACACGCCGCCGAGCAGGCCGCCGAAGAAGGACGCCCACACGCCGAGCCAGATCGCGCGCCCGGACTCGCCCTTGCGCGACATCGGATGGCCGTCGAAGGTCGTGGCGATCGCCGAAGGCGTGCCCGGGATGCCGAGCAGCACTGCGGTCACCAGGCCGCCGGCCGAGCCGCCGACGTAGACGCCGGTCATGGCGGAGAGTCCCTGCAGCGGATCGAGGCCGAAGGTGAAGGGCAGCACCACGATGATGGTCATGGTGATGGTGACGCCCGGCAGCGCGCCGCCGACGATTCCGGCCAGCGTGCCGAGTGCGAGCGGCAACAGGTACTTCACCTGCATGAGATTGGCGAGGCCCGCGCCGAGCAACTCGAGCATGGGCTAGAAGTCGGTCCAGCTGCCGCGCGGCAGCAGCACGGTGAGGTAGTGCTCGAAGACGTAGTAGGTCGCGGCCGCAGTCAGCAGGGCGACAAGCGCCGTCCTGGCCCAGCCGCGAGCGCCGCGCGGCGGCGTCGAGCAGCGCGTTGGCCGCCACGACATACAGGAAGGTGGCGATGCGAAAGCCGAGGTAGGGCAGCGCGACCACGTAGACGCCGAACACGGCGAACATGACGACCACCATGCGGTAGTTCAGCCGCCTGCGCCTGGCGCGGCGGCGGCTTCGAGCGCAAGTCGCCAAGGACCAGCCAGGCCGCGAGCACGGCTGTAATGCCGAGAACGATGCGCGGATAGAAGCCGGGCCCGATCGGAACCAGCGGGCTGTCCTTCAGCCCGAGGGTGAGCCAGAAAAGAACGAGGCTCGCGATGAGGACCGCGAGCCCCGCCCAGCCATCCCTGCCGAGTTTCAACGCTTCAGCAGCCCGAGGTCCTTCGCCAGGCCCTTGTTCAGGTCGTCGTTCTGCTTCAGCCATTCGGCGTAGCTCTTGCGATCGAGGTAGCGCACCTCGGTAGCCTGCTTCTTCATCGAGTCCTCGAAGGCCGGCTCCTTCACCGTCGCCGCGCAGGCCGATTCGAGCTTCGCCAGCACCGCCTCCGGCGTACCCTTGGGCGCAAAGATGCCGCGGCTCACCGTGTAGCTCACGTTCACGCCCAGTTCCTTCAGCGTCGGCACGTTGGGCATCTCGGCGCTGCGCTTGTCGGTGCCGATGGCGATGAACTTGAGCTGGCCGGCCTCCACCTTGCCCTTCTGCGTGAGGTTCGAGTCGGTGAGGTCGATGTGCCCGCCGAGGATCGCGTTCATGCGCGGCGCGAGGCCTTCATAGGACACGTACTTGAACTTGATGCCGGCCGCCTTCTCGATCAGCGCCGGGAAGAAGTGGCTGGTCGAGCCGAGCGTCGCGCCCACCGAGATCTGTCCCGGGCGCGCCTTGGCGTCGGCGAGCAACCCCTTCCAGTCGTTCCACGGCGTCTTCGGGCTCGCGGTGAGCACCGAGGGCGTCGAGGACACCAGGCACACCGGCTCGAAGTCGGTGTAGGCCACGTCCGCAACGCCGGTGTAGTAGGTGGAGTGGATGTAGTCGTGCACGCCGTAGATGGTGTAGCCGTCCGGGGGCGAATCCTTCGCTTCCTTCGCGCCCTTGGTGCCCGAGGCGCCGCCGACGTTGGCGATCACCACGGTCTGGCCGATGTGCTTCTGCATCAGCGGCGCGAACGGGCGGAAGATGTTGTCGGTGTCGCCGCCCGCCGGCCAGGGCACGATCAGCTTGATCGGGCGGTCGGGATACTGGGCAGCGCGACGACGGGCAGCAACGCAAGGGCGAGTCCTGCGGCGAGCTTCTTCATCGTGATCTCCTCCTCCAAGGAAAAGCGATAATAAGTCATGTCGCGGCGCCGGCCTAGGCCCCGAAGCCGGCGATCCAGCGCCGGTCGATGCGGTCCTTCCAGCGCCACACCCAGGCGCCCTCCCAGCTCGCGCCGCCCCAGTCCGCGATCGCGTAGCGCCCGCCGCAGCTGAGCAGCGCGAGCGCGCGGCGCTGCGGCACGTAGCTGCGCAGCTCGCCGCCGCGCAGGTTCTGCGCGAGCACCTCTGCGTGCCGCACCGCGTACACGCCCGATTTCGGGTGCGGCGCGTCGCGCAGCGTGGCGCAGTCGCCCGCGGCGAACACTTCGGGGTGCGAGACGCTGCGCAGCTTGTCGTCCACCAGCACGAAGCCCTGCGCGTCGGTGGCGAGGCCGCTCGCGCGCAGCCACGGCAGCGCCGAGGCGCCGGCGGCCAGATCACGAGGTCGAAGGATTGCGCGCTCGCCACCAGTGAATGCGACGCCGGCGCGGAGCTCTACGCCATTGCGCCCGAGCTGGCGCGCGATGCGCCGCGCGAGCGCGGGCCGGAACATGGGCCGATCCGAGTACAGCGTGACGCGCGCGCCTGTGCGATGCGCCGCCGCCATCGCCACCTCCACCCCTGCCGCGCCCCCGCCGACCACGGCCACCGACTTCACCCGGTCCTTCACCTCCAGCCAGCGCTCGAGGAAGGCCTCGAAAGGCTTCACCGCCAGCGCGTACCCCGGCGCGTTCGACTCCGAACCCAGGTTGAGCGAGGCGACGTCGTAGGGAATCTCCGTGCCATCCTCGAGCCGCGCCACGCGCCTGGCGGCGTCGAGCGCCGCCACGCGCCCCAGCACCAGTCTCGCCCTGGCGCGCGCCGCGAGGGCCGCGAGGTCGATGCGGATGTCGTCGAGGCGCGTAATGCCCCGCCACGAAGCCGGGGAGCATTCCGGAATACGTGTGATGCGGATACGGCGTGACGAGGGTCACGTCGTCACCGCGCCACTCGCGCAGCACGGCGGCGTGCGCATGCCCGCCGCCAAGGAGCAGCAGGCGCATCAGCGCGCGCGCTGCTTCGCGCTTGCGCAGTTCCTTCCGCTGCACCTTGCCCGTGGTGGTCATGGGCAGCGCGTCGATGAACTCGATCTCCTTCGGGTACTCGTAGGGCGCGAGGCGCCCGCGCACGTGCTGCCGGATGTCCTCCTCCAGCTGCGGCGAGGGCTGCTGGCCGGGCTGCAGCACGATGAACGCCTTGACGATCGCGCCGCGCGTGGCGTCGGGCTTGCCGATCACCGCCGCGTTCGCCACCGCCGGGTGCTTCACCAGGCAGCTCTCGATCTCCGCCGGCCCGATGCGGTAGCCCGCGCTCTTGATCACGTCGTCGGAGCGGCCCTGGTACCAGAGGTAGCCGTCCTCGTCCATCTTGCCCTGGTCGCCGGTGCAGGCCCCAGTCGCCGATGAACTTGTCCTTGGTCGCCTGCGGGTTCTTCCAGTACTCGAGGAAGAACACCGGGTCGGCTTCGCCGTTGCAGGACCGGTGCACGGCGATCTCGCCCAGTTCGCCGCGCGGCCGCTCGCGGCCCTGCTCGTCGATCACCGCCACGCGGTGCCCCGGATAGGGCCGGCCGATCGAGCCGGGCTTCACCGGCCAGGCCGCCTGGCAGTTGCCGACCACGTAGTTGATCTCGGTCTGGCCGAACATCTCGTTGATGGTGACGCCGAGCTGCTCCCTCGCCCACTCGATGCACCGTGACGCCGACCGACTCGCCCGCGCTCATGATCGAGCGCAGGTCCAGGTTGTACTTCCGGCGCGGCTCCGGCACCGCCTTCATCATCAGCTTGAGCGCGGTGGGAAACAGGAACGAGTTGCGCACGCCGTACTTCTCCAGCAGGTAGTAGGCCTTCTCCGCGTCGAACTTGCCGCGGTAGCCGAGGATCGGGATGCCGAAAGCCCACGACGGCAGCAGCGCGTCGAACAGGCCGCCGGTCCACGCCCAGTCGGCGGGCGACCAGAACATGTCGCCCGGCTGCGGGAAGAAATCGTGCGAGTGCACGAAGCCGCTGAGATTGCCGATCAGCAGCGCGGTGCGCCTCGAGGCGCCCTTGGGCGCGCCGGTGGTGCCGCTCGTGTAGATGATCAGCGCCGGGTCGTCGGCCGCGGTGTCCACCTGGGCGAATCGGGTGCTCGCTTTTTCGAGCAGCGCCTCCCAGGCGTGCACGCCCGACTCGCGCGCGCCGCCCACGCCGATCACGTGCCGCAGCTGCGAGAGCCTGCCGCGGATCTGCCACAGGTTGGCGATCGTCGTGGGCTCGACGATGGCCACGCTCGCGCCCGCGTGCTCCATGCGGTATTCGAGCGCATCCGGGCCGAACAGGTGGCGAAGCGGCAGCGCGATCGCGCCCATCTGGAAGATCGCCATGTAGGCGATCGCCGTCTCGGGGCGCTGCGGCAGGAGCAGCGCGACGCGGTCGCCGCGCTTCACGCCGAGCGCCGCGAGCGCGTTCGACAGGCGGTTGGCCCGCTGCTGGATGTCCCAGAAGCAGTAGGCCGCGCGTCGCGCCCGACTCGTCCTCCCAGTACAGCGCGAAGCGCGAGCGGTCCGCCGGCCCACTGCCCGCAGCAGGCCTGCGCGATGTTGTAGCGCGCGGGAACGTTCCAGCGGAAGCTGCCGGTACAGCTCGTCGTAGCGGTCGGGCATCGCGGCGCATTCTATACTTCGGCCATGACGCATCCAGGCCCTGGTCTTCGACGCCTACGGCACGCTCTTCGACGTGCACTCGGTGATGCGGCGCTGCGAGGACTGCTGGCCCGGCAAGGGCGCGCGCTGTCGCAGCTCTGGCGCGCGAAGCAGCTCGAGTACACCTGGCAGCGCAGCCTGATGCGGCGCTACGTGCCGTTCTCGCACCGTGACGCGCGAGGCGCTGGCCTACGCCTGCGAGGCGCTGCAGCTCGCGCTGGACGAGACCGCGATGGAAGCGCTGATGGACGAGTACCTGAAGCTCGCGCCCTATCCCGACGTGCCGGCGCGCTGGCAGAGCCTGCGAGACGCAAGACCGCGCATCCTGTCCAACGGCTCGCCCGACATGCTCGAGCCGCTGGTGCAGCATTCCGGGCTCGAAGTTCGACGCGGTGCTGAGCGTGGACGAGCTGAAGGTCTTCAAGCCGGCGCCCGAGGTGTACCAGCTGGCGGTGGACCGCCTCGGCGTGCCGAAGGAGAGCATCGGCTTCGTCTCCTCCAATTGCTGGGACGCGCTCGGCGCGAAGTCCTTCGGCTTCGCGCGTGTACTGGATCAACCGCCTCAGGCGCGCCGGTCGATCGCCTCGGCTTCCAGCCCGACGCGCATCGCTGCAGAGCTCGCTGCATGAAGTTCTGCTCTAACTGCGCCGCGCCGGTGGTCAAGCGCGTGCCGCCGGGCGACAACCTGCCGCGCTGGGTGTGCGACGCATGCGGCGAGATCCACTACCAGAACCCGCAAGCTGGTGGTCGGCACGATCCCCGAGTGGCGAGGGCAGGCTGCTGCTGTGCCGCCGCGCGATCGAGCCGCGCTACGGCTACTGGACGCTGCCCGCCGGCTTCATGGAGAACGACGAGACCGCCGGGCCAGGCCGCGCTGCGCGAGACGCTGGAGGAAGCCGGCGCGCGCATCGAGCTCGGCGCGCCCTTCACCATGATCTCGGTGCCGTACGTGAACCAGGTGCACCTCTTCTACCGCGCGCGGCTGCTCGACCTCGAGTTCAAGCCCGGCGAGGAGACGCCTGGAGGTCGCGCTCTGGTCGAGGAAGCGCAGGTCCCGTGGAAGGACATCGCCTTCCGCACCGTCGGCCTGACCCTCAAGCACTGGTTCGCCGACCGCAAGGCCGGCACCTTCGGCTTCCACGCGGAGGACATCCTGCCCCGATAAGGTATGCTTTATTCCGGTGCAGTCACGCACCAACCTTGGGAGGGGTCCGCATGAACGCTCGTCTGCTCGCAGTCGTACTGCCCGCACTGTTGTTGACCGCCGCGCCCCTCGCTGGTGCGGCCGAACCGCCGAAGCTCGATCCCGCCAACACCGCGTGGATGCTCACCGCCTCGGTGCTGGTGCTGTTCATGACGCTGCCCGGCCTGGCCCTGTTCTACGCCGGCCTGGTGCGCGCGAAGAACGTGCTCTCGGTGCTGATGCAGTGCTTCGCCATCACCTGCGTGGTGACGCTCGCCTGGGTGGTGGTCGGCTACAGCATCGCCTTCGGCGACGGCGGCAGCGCCAACGCCTGGTGCGGCGGCTTCGGCAAGTCGTTCCTCGCCGGCATCGACGTGAAGACGGTGAAGGGCAGCATCCCGGAGACCGTGTTCGCCATGTACCAGCTGACCTTCGCCATCATCACGCCCGGCGCTGGTGATCGGCGCCTACGCCGAGCGCGTGCGCTTCGGCGGCATGCTGCTGTTCAGCCTGCTGTGGCTGCTGCGTCGTGTACTGCCCGATCGCGCACTGGGTGTGGGGCGACGGCTGGCTGCAGAAGATGGGCGTGATGGACTTCGCCGGCGGCACGGTGGTGCACCTGAACGCCGGCATGGCGGCGCTGGTCTGCGCGCTGGTGCTCGGCCGGCGCAGGGGCTTCCCCGACACGGCGATGCCGCCGCACAACATGACGATGACGGTGACCGGCGCGTGCATGCTGTGGGTGGGCTGGTTCGGCTTCAACGCCGGCAGCGCGCTCGCCGCCGACGGCGCGGCCGGCATGGCGATGCTGGTGACGCACATCGGCGCGGCCACCGGCGCGCTCGCCTGGATGGTGTGCGAGTGGCTGCGCTACGGCAAGCCCTCGGTGCTCGGCATCGTCACCGGCATGGTGGCGGGCCTCGGCACCATCACGCCGGCCTCGGGCTTCGTCGGGCCGCTCGGCGCGCTCGCCATCGGCGGCGCCGCCGGCGTGGTCTGCTTCTTCGCCACCAGCTACATGAAGCGCGCGCTGAACGTCGACGATTCGCTCGACGTGTTCCCGGTGCACGGCGTCGGCGGCATCCTCGGCACGCTGCTCACCGGCGTGTTCGTCTCGGCCGCGCTTCGGCGGCATCGGCTACCCGGACAAGGTGACCATGGGCGACCAGGTGCTGGTGCAGCTCTACGGCGTGCTCGCCGTCGGCGCCTGGTCCGGCGGTCGCTCACCTGGGTGCTGCTCAAGCTGACCGACGCGGTGGCCGGCATGCGCGTCGCGCGCGACGAGGAAACCGAGGGCCTCGACACGGTGCTGCACAACGAAAAGGGCTACAACCTGTAAGGCTACAATCGGCGCATGGAGCGCCGTGATTTCATCAAGTTCTGCGCCGCCTCGGCGGCGAGCGGCTCGGCGCGCCGGCGCTCGCCGCCGACGCGCGGCCGCAGCTCTACGGCAGGCGTCAGGCTGGTCGACGACAAGGGCGCAGCCGCTGCGCGCCAAGGCCGATCCCCGCGCAACCGCAACCTGATCTTCCACTACCCGTACGCCTCGACGCCCTGCTTCCTGCTGAACCTCGGCAGGCCGGCGAAGGCCTCGGCGCAGCTCAAGACCGTCGGACAACCAGCCCTACGAATGGCACGGCGGCGTCGGCGCGCAGCGCTCGATCGTCGCCTACTCGGCGATCTGCGCGCACAAGCTCACCTACCCGACGCGCGACATCAGCTTCATCAGCTTCCGCGCCGAGAAGCCAGCGCGCGCAACCGGCACGCCAACGTGATCCACTGCTGCTCCGAGCACAGCCAGTACGACCCGGCCGAGGGCGCGCCGCGTGGTCGCCGGCCCGGCGCCGCAGCCGCTCGCCGCGATCCTGCTCGAGCACGACGCGGCAAGCGACGAGCTCACCGCGGTGGGCACGCTCGGCGGCGAGATGTTCAACGAGTTCTTCGCCAAGTACGAGTTCCGGCTGGCGCTGGACAACGGCGGCGCGCCGCGCGCGCGCCGGTGTCCGGCACGCGCGGTGGTGACCGAGCTCGAGAACTACTGCAGGCAGCAGGTGAAGTGCTGACCTGGCTCGGCGCGCGGCGACAGCTTTCCCGCCGGTCGAGCAAAGCGCTCAAGGATCCCAACGGCCTGCTCGCGCGCCGGCGGCGACCTCTCGGCGGCGCGCCTGCTCGAGGCCTACCGGCACGGCATCTTTCCCTGGTACTCCGGCGACGAGCCGATCCTGTGGTGGTCGCCCGACCCGCGCATGGTGCTCTACTGCGCCGAGCTGAAGGTGTCGCCGCTCGCTCGCCAAGAACGTGCGCAACAAGGGCTACGAGGTGCGCATCGACACGGCGTTCCGCGAGGTGCTGGCGGGCTGCGCCGGCCCGCGCGAGGACGGCGGCGGCACCTGGCTCGGCGAGGACATGCAGGCAAGGCCTACCTCGCGCTGCACCGCGCCGGGCCACGCGCACTCCTTCGAGACCTGGCGCGAGGGCGAGCTGGTCGGCGGCCTGTACGGCGTGGCGCTCGGGCGCATGTTCTTCGGCGAGTCGATGTTCTCGCGCGCCACCGACGCCTCCAAGGTGGCGCTGGTCGCCCTGGTGGAGGAACTGCGCCGGCGCGGCTTTCCGCTGATCGACTGCCAGGTGCACACGCCGCTGCTCGCTTCGCTGGGCGCCCGCGAGATCCCGCGGCGCGCGTTTTTGCGCGAAATCGCAGCGTTGGTAAACTACGCCGAGGCTCCTGGGAGATGGCACGAACGAACCATGTCCCGACTGAATGACCTGCCGCATGCGGTACTGCAGTTCTACGTCACCGCGCCCTATCCGTGCAGCTACCTGCCGGACCGCATGGCGCGCTCGCAGGTCGCGACGCCCAGCCACCTGATCAACACCGAGCTGTACGGCGACCTGGTCAAGTCCGGCTTCCGCCGCAGCGGCATCTTCACCTACCGCCCGCACTGCGACAGCTGCCGCGCCTGCGTGCCGGTGCGCATCCCGGTGGCCGAGTTCGTCGCCAACCGCTCGCAGCGCCGCGCGCTGGAAGGAGCACGCCGGCCTGACGGCGCACGTGCAGCCGCTCAAGTTCCGCCTCGAGCACTACGCGCTCTACCTGCGCTACCAGTCGCGCGCGCCACTCCGGCGGCGGCATGGACAACGACAGCCGCGACCAGTACTCGCACTTCCTGCTGCAGAGCCGCGTGGACACGCGCCTGGTCGAGTTCCGCGACCAGGGCCAGCTCGTCATGGTGTCGATCGTCGACTACCTGCCCGACGGCCTGTCCTCGGTCTACACCTTCTTCGAGCCCGAGCGGCGCGGCGCGAGCTTCGGCACCTACAACGTGCTCTGGCAGATCGAGGCCTGCCGCGCGGCGCGGGCTGCCCTACCTGTACCTCGGCTACTGGATCCGCGAGAGCCCGAAGATGGCCTACAAGTCGCGGTTCAGCCGATCGAGGGCTTCACCGGCGGCGGCTGGCGGCGCCTGAGCGAAAGCGACCTCGCCCGCATGCGCTTCTGAGGATGCTGTATGCGCTGGCGCGGCCGCTGCTCTTCGCCCTCGATCCCGAAACCGCCCACGCACTGACGCTGGAGCTGGCCGACGCGCCGCTGCGCCTGGGGCTGCTGCGCGTCGCGCGCGTGCCCGGCGCCCCGGTGCGCGCGATGGGGCTCGACTTCCCCAACCCGGTCGGCCTCGCCGCCGGCCTGGACAAGAACGCGGCGCACATCGACGCGCTCGCCACGCTCGGCTTCGGCTTCCTCGAGGTCGGCACCGTGACGCCGCGGCCGCAGCCGGGCAATCCGCGGCCGCGCCTGTTCCGGCTGCCGGCCGCGCAGGCGCTCATCAACCGCATCGGCTTCAACAACGTCGGCCTGGACGGGTTCCTCGACAACCTGGCGCGCGCGAGCTGGCGCGGCGTGCTCGGCATCAACATCGGCAAGAATTTCGACACGCCGCTGGACAAGGCCGGCCGACGATTACGCGGCGTGCCTCGAGCGCGTCTACGCGCGCGCGAGCTACGTGACGATCAACATCTCCTCGCCCAACACGCAGGGCCTGCGCGCTCTGCAGGGCAAGGACGAGCTGGACGCCCTGCTCGCGCGGCTCGCCGCGCTGCGCGCGCCGCTCGCCGACCGGCACGGGCGGCGCGTGCCGCTGGCGCTGAAGGTGGCGCCCGACCTCGAGCCGGCGCAGGTCGCAGGCGATCGCCGACGCGGTGCGCCGCCACGGCATCGACGCCGTGATCGCCACCAACACCTCGGTCTCGCGCGAAGGCGTCGAGGGCCTGCGCGCACGCGCAGCGAGGCCGGCGGGCTTGTCGGGCGCGCCGATCCGCGCGCGCGCCACCGCAACGCTCGCCGCGCTCGCCGCCGCGCTGAAGGGCGAGTCGGCGCTGATCGGCGTCGGGCGGCATCCTGCGCGGCGGAGCACGCGGCGGAAAAGCTCGCGGCCGGCGCTACACTGGTGCAGCTCTACACCGGCCTCATCTACCGCGGTCCCGACCTGGTGAGCGAATGCATATCGGCCTGCCGAGAGAGATCAAGGACGGCGAGTTCCGCGTCGCGTTGACGCCGGAGGGCGTCGGCACGCTGGTGCGGGCCGGCCACGCGGTGTCCGTAGACCCGGGCGCGGGCGGCGGCTCCGGCTTCGCCGACGAAGACTACGTGCGCGCCGGCGCGCGGCTGGACGATCCATGGGCGGCGGCGCTGGTGGTCAAGGTGAAGGAGCTGCAGCCGGCCGAGCAGCGCAGGCCGCGCCGCGGCCAGACCGTATTCTGCTTCCAGCATTTCGCGCCCGGATGCCGCGCTGCTCGACGTCCGCGCTCGCCTCGGGCGCGACCTACGTCGCCTTCGAGACCGTCGGCGAGGCCGACGGCAGCCTGCCGATCCTGCGGCCCATGTCGCAGATCGCCGGGCGCCTCGCGGTGCAGATCGGCGCCTGGTGCCTGCAGAAGCACAACGGCGGCAGCGGCGTGCTGCTGCCCGGCGTCGAAGGCGTTGCGCCCGGCAAGGTCGTGATCCTCGGCGCGGGCAATGTCGGCGCGAACGCGCTGGCCGTCGCGCACGGCATGGGCGCAGCGGTCAGCGTCTACGCGCGTAGCGAGCGCAGGATGGGACCATTGCGCAAGCTCTACCCCGGGGTGCGCTTCGCGACTTCGGCCCCGGAGGTCGCCGACGCCGACCTCGTCATCGGCGGCGTGCTGGTGCCGGGGAGCCTCTCGCCCAAGCTGGTGTCGCGCGCCATGTTGCGGCGCATGCGCCGCGGCTCGGCACTGGTGGACGTGGGCATCGACCAGGGCGGCATCGCCGAGACCTCGCACCCCACCAAGCACAGCGCGCCCCTCTTCGTCGAAGAGGGCATCGTGCACTACTGCGTGCCGAACATGCCGGCGGCCTGCGCGCGCACCGCGAGCCTGGCGCTGGAGCGGGCCGCGGTGCCCTGGGTGCTCGAGCTTGCCGCGGGCCGGGTCTCGGAGGCGCTGCGCACGGGCTTCCAGGTGCGCGACGGCAAGGTCGTCCACGCCCAGCTCGCGCGCGACACCGGTCGCCCCTGCCACGCGCCATGAAGCGCGGCACGGTCGCCCTCGTCGACGAGGCGCGCTGCATCGGCTGCACGCGCTGCATCGACGCCTGCCCGGTGGACGCGATCGTCGGCGCGCAGGGGCTGATGCATACCGTGGTGGCGAAGCTCTGCGTGGGCTGCGACCTGTGCCTGCCCGCCTGCCCGGTCGACTGCATCGACATGGTGCCCGCGCGCCGAGCCGTGGACTGCGGCGGACGCCGCGCAGCGAAGACGCGCGCGGCCGCGCGCAAGACAGCGGCTCGAGCGCCTCGCGCCGCGCTCGCGCACGGACCGGCGCGTGGTACTCGACGCCGTGCTCGGGCGCGCCCGGCGCCGATGAACCCCGCCAAGCGCCAGCGAGATCTTCAGCCGGCTGCGCGCAGCGAATCCGCACCCGAAGAGCGAGCTCGACTACCGCACGCCCTACGAGCTGCTGGTGGCGGTGGTGCTTGTCGGCGCAGGCCACCGACAAGTCGGTCAACCTCGCCACGGCGAAGCTGTTCCCGGCCGCGAATACGCCCCAGGCGATCGCGGCGCTCGGCGAGGAAGGCCTCGAGCGCATACATCCGCACCATCGGCCTGTACCGCACCAAGGCGAAGAACGTGATCGCGCTGTCGAAGCTGCTCCTCGAGCGCCACGGCGGCGAGGTGCCGGCCGAGCGCGCGGCGCTCGAGGCGCTGCCCGGCGTCGGGCGCAAGACGGCGAACGTCGTGCTCAACGTCGCCTTCGGCCAGCCGACCATCGCGGTGGACACGCACATCTTCCGCGTCGCGAACCGCACCGGCCTGGCGCCGGGCAAGGACCCGCTCGCGGTGGAGGAAAAGCTGCTGAAGTTCACGCCCGAGGAGTTCCGCCGGCACGCGCACCACTGGCTGATCCTGCACGGGCGCTACGTGTGCGTGGCGCGCAAGCCGAAGTGCCCGCAGTGCGCCATCCGCGACCTGTGCGAGTTCAAAGGCAAGACGCGCGATGCTTGAGCCTACGCGCGAGCGGCGCTCCGGTTAGGGTGATCGGGTCAGCGCTGGAAATGCAGGTTGGACTTCTGGCTCGCGAACCAGGCGGCGAGGTCCTCCATGTCCTGGTTGGACAGCGTCGCCGCGAAGCCCTTCATGATCGGATTGTTGCGCTTGCCGGCCTTGTAGTCCCTCAGCGCCTTGACCAGATAGTCCGGATGCTGCCCGGCGAGGATCGGGTTCTCGGGCGCCGTGGGCTTGTTGCCCTCCGGCGCCGTGGCAGGCCGCGCACACCTGCGCCGCCTTGGCCTTGCCGGCCTCGGCGTTGCCGGCCGCCTGCGCGCTGCCGGCGAATGCCAGCGCCGCCGCGATGAGGAGGACGCGCTTCATTTGCCGGTCCCCCCGTAGTAGGCCGCGAGCTCTTCCATGTCCTTGTCGCTCAGGCTCGCCGCGATGCCGCGCATCGAGGGATGGTTGCGCTCGCCCGAGCGGTAGGCCTTGAGCGCGTTCACGAGGTAGACCGGGCTCTGCCCGCCGAGCTTCGGCACGTGGTAGACCTCGGGATAGGCGGTCTTGTAGCCCGGGAATGCCGTGGCAGCCGATGCACATCGACAGGTTGTTCTGCAGGTGGCTGGCGGCGGGCTGCTGGGCCTGCGCGGCGCCGCCGAGGGCGGCGAAGGCGAGGGCGACACTGGTGCGGGCGAGCATGCGATCCGTCGTGGGTTCAGAAAGACCGCGCGATTATAATGCGATTTTCGCCAAGGATTCCCAATGCGTTTCTCAGGGTCGGCCGAGTACGTCTCCACCGAGGACCTCACGCTCGCGGTCAACGCCGCGATCACGCTGCAGCGGCCGCTGCTGGTGAAGGGCGAGCCCGGCACCGGCAAGACGATGCTCGCGGTGCAGGTCGCCAAGTCGCTCGGCGTGCCGCTGCTCGAGTGGCACATCAAGTCCACCACCAAGGCGCAGCAGGGGCTGTACGAGTACGACGCGGTGAGCCGCCTGCGCGACTCGCAGCTCGGCGACGAGCGCGTGCACGACATCCACAACTACATCGTCAAGGGCATGCTGTGGCAGGCGTTCACGCCAGGACAAGCCGGTGGTGCTGCTGATCGACGAGATCGACAAGGCGGACATCGAGTTCCCCAACGACCTGCTGCGCGAGCTCGACCGCATGGAGTTCTACGTCTACGAGACGCGCGAGCTGGTGAAGGCGAGGCAGCGCCCGATCGTGTTCATCACCTCGAACAACGAGAAGGAGCTGCCCGACGCCTTCCTGCGGCGCTGCTTCTTCCACTACATCCGCTTCCCCGACAAGGAGACGATGGAGAAGATCGTCGGCGTGCACTTCCCGCAGCCTGAAGAAGTCGCTGCTGCGCGAGGCGATGGAAGTGTTCTTCGAGGTGCGCGAGGTGCCCGGGCTGAAGAAGAAGCCCTCCACCTCCGAGCTGCTCGACTGGCTGAAGCTCCTGCTGGCCGAGGACATCCCGCCCGAGGCGCTGCGGTCCAAGGACCGCAAGACCATCATCCCGCCGCTGCACGGCGCGCTGCTCAAGAACGAGCAGGACGTGCACCTGTTCGAGCGGCTGGTGTTCATGACGCGCGCGAAGGGCGGCTGAATCGGACTGAGCTACGCGCGCGCCGCGGTCCTCGCGTTCGCCGTCGGGCCCATTGCCACCGCGGCCCTGGGGCAGCCGGCGGCGGGCGAGGAGAATGCCGACGAGGGCGGCGCGCCGCCGGGACGAACCGGGCGGGTCGAACTCAAGCGCGAGATGACTTCGCGCGGCACGCCGGACGAGTCGACGAAGACCATCCTGCGGCTCGATCGGTTCCTCAGCGGGCCGGTCGCCGTTCTGCGGCTGGACATCCCCTTCCCCGACGCGCAAACGGATTTCAACGGCGACCCGTTCGAACCCCGCCTCGGCGATCTCAAGACGCGCGTGGGATTCCGGCCGTTCAAGTCCGGGGATCTGACGATCCTGCCGTTCATCGAAGCCACCTTTCCCACCGCCGATCCCAAGACGCTCGGCACCGGCAAGTACCAGCTGAGCGCAGCGGCACGCGTACTGGCGCCTGCGCAATTTCCTTTCCTGGACGCATCAGCGCACCGGACGGCTTTCGAAACCCAGGTGCAGCAGGTCGTGTCGGTGGCCGGCGATCCGGACCGCAAGGACATCAACACCACCAGGCTCGAGTTCACCCTCTACGACTTATGGAACGGGAAATACACGACGAAGCTGAAGTTGAAGCCCAACATCGACTGGGTCCAGGACGGCAAGACCGGCGCGGTCGGCGAGATCGAGGGCGGCCTGTTCTTCGCGCAGCACTGGCGGGCGTGGCTGATGGTGGGCAGCCGCCTCTGGGGACCCGACGACATCCAGGGCACCTACGACACACGGGTGCAACTCGGCCTGGCGCACACGTATTAGGGGCAGCGCGCCCGCCTTGCATTTAGAATACACAGTCCCCGCCGCGCCATGCTGATCGACTTCTTCCTCAAGCTGAAGAGCCACAAGCTGCCGGTCTCCATCAAGGAGTACCTGACGCTGCTGGAAGCCATGAGCAAGGGCGTGATCGGCCCTTCCGTGGACGATTTCTATTACCTCAGCCGCATCGCGCTGGTGAAGGACGAAGCCAACTTCGACAAGTTCGACCGCGCCTTCGCCGAATTCTGGGACGGCGTGGAGACCATCCCCGGCATCGAGGCGCAGATCCCGCTGGAGTGGCTGCTCAAGCAGGTCGAGCTCACGCTTGTCGGAGGAGGAGAAGAAGCAGATCCAGGCGCTCGGCGGCTGGGACAAGCTCATGGAGACGCTCAAGCAGCGGCTGGAAGAGCAGAAGGGCCGCCACCAGGGCGGCTCGAAGTGGATCGGCACCGGCGGCACCTCGCCCTTCGGCGCCTACGGCTACAACCCGGAAGGCATCCGCATCGGCCAGGACAAGGGCCGCAACCGCAGCGCGGTGAAGGTGTGGGACCAGCGCGAGTACCGCAACCTGGACGACGCGGTGGAGCTGGGCACGCGCAACATCAAGGTGGCGCTGCGGCGACTGCGGCGCTTCGCGCGCGAGGGCGCGCCCGAGGAGTTCGACCTCGAGCACACCATCGACGCCACCGCGCGCAAGGCCTACCTCGACATCCACATGCGGCCCGAGCGCCACAACACGGTCAAGGTGCTGATGTTCATGGACATCGGCGGCACCATGGACGACCACATCAAGCTCGCCGAGGAGCTGTTCTCGGCCTCCAAGACCGAGTTCAAGCACCTGGAGTTCTACTACTTCCACAACTGCCTGTACGACTTCGTGTGGAAGGACAACCGGCGCCGCCACTCCGAGCGCACGCGCACCTGGGACATCCTGCACAAGTACGGCCACGACTACAAAGTGATCTTCGTGGGCGACGCCACCATGAGCCCCTACGAGATCCTGCAGCCGGGGGGCAGCATCGAATACTTCAACGAGGAGCCGGGTGCGGTATGGGTGAAGCGTGTGCCGAGGTGTATTCCAAGTGCGTCTGGCTCAACCCCGAGCCCGAGGAGATCTGGGGCTACCGCCAGTCCATCCAGATCATGAAGGAGCTGATGAACGGCCGCATGTACCCGACCACGCTCGAGGGCCTCGAGCGCGCCATGCGGCAGCTGGCGAAATGAACGGGCTCCTGCGCGCCCTGCTCGTCGGCTGCCTGCTGCTGCCGCTTGCGGCAGCGGCGCAGAACGCAAGCCGGCTCGAGCGCATCAAGGCGGCGCGCACGATCACGATCGCCTTTGCCGAGGATGCGGCGCCATTTTCCTTCCGCGAAGGCGGCCAGCCCGCCGGCTACTCGGTGGACCTGTGCCAGCGCGTGGTCGCGGGGATCAAGGCGCAGCTCAAGCTCGAGGAGCTGAAGATCAACTGGGTCGGCGCCTCGACGCCCGAGCGGCTCAAGCTGGTGGCGGCCGGCAAGGCCGACCTGGAATGCGGCATCACCACGCACACCCTGCGGCGCCAGGAGCAGGTGGACTTCAGCCTGCCGGTGTTCGTGGACGGCGGCGGCGTGCTGGTGCCCAAGGGCTCGCCCATCGTCGGCATGCCCGGGCTCGACGGCCGCAAAGTTGCCGTCGTGCGCGGCACCACTACCGCCGGGCACCTCGAGGCGGCGCTCAAGAAGCGCAGCGCCAAGGCGCAGGTCGTGCCGGTGGAAAATCGCGCCGACGCCATGGCCATGCTCGACCGCGGTGAAGTGGACGCCTATGCGGGCGATCGCGGCGTGCTGATCGGGCAGGCGATGACGCACGAAGACGCGCACGCCGGAATGGACGCTGCTCGACGTGCAGTTCTCCTACGAGCCCTACGCTTTCGCCATGCCGCGCGGCGATCCCGCCCTGCGCCTGGCGGTCAACCGCGCGCTCGCCGGGATCTACCGCTCGCGCCAGATCGAGGACGTGTACGGGCGCTGGCTCGGGCGCTTCGGCCCGCCGCCGCCGCTGGTGCAGGCGATGTTCGTGCTGAACCAGATCCCGGAGTGAGCGGCCGGCTCGAGCGCCTGGCGCTCAGCCTGCGCCGCAGCCTGGGCAAGGACCCGGCGCGCGGCGCGGGCATCGACGCCCTCCTGCAGCGCATGGCGCCGCTCGTCGCGCGCTTCGGCGCCGGCCTCGACCTGCTCGCCGCGCTGCACGGCACCGACAAGTTCGGCGCGCACGACTACACGCCGGTGTACGAATCGCTGATGCGCGAGGCGCGGCGCAAGCCCGTGCGCCTGCTCGAGATCGGCGTCGGCGGCTACGCCAGCGCGCTGGGCGGCGCGTCGCTGCGCATGTGGGCCAGCTACTTCCCGCAGCGGCCGCATCTTCGGCATCGACGCGATCGACAAGACCGCGCTCTCCGGCGGCCGCATCCAGGTGTTTCACTGCTCGCAGGTGGATGCGCCGCGCCTCGGCGAGCTGGCGCGCGAGCATCGGCCCGTTCGACTTCATCATCGACGACGGCAGCCACATGAACGCGCACCAGATCGAGACCTTCGGCATCCTCTGGCCGCACGTGAAGGACGGCGGCGCGTACATCGTCGAGGACGTGCAGACCTCCTACTGGCCGTCCTACGGCGGCGGCGCCGATCGGCACGCCCGCCTACGCGCGCTCCTGCATGCAGTGGTTCAAGAATCTGGCCGACAGCGTCAACCTGTCGCGAATTCCTGCAGCCCGGCGCCGCCCGGGCCTGGACGCGACGCTGGCGAGCATCGCGTTCCACCACAACCTGATCGTGCTGCGCAGGGATTTCGCCGAGCGCTACACCGTGGCGGCGCTCGACAACCCGGAAGTGCGCGCGCGGCTGCTGCAGGCCGCCCGACTAGCGCCGCCGGATCATGCCGATGGCGCTGGTGATGCGGTGGCTGTCGGGCGCCACGTCGGGTTTCCCGGACACCAGCTGCAGGTAGTCGCGCGTACCACTGCGCGTGGTCGCGGTAGAAGGCCGCCTCCCAGGCCACGAGCTCGAGGTAGTCGGCGCGCGTCAGCAGTTCCGCCACGTCGTAGCGCCGCCCGCCCAGCGTGCGCCAGACCGGCGCGCGGCGCGCGGGGTTCGGATCGCCCTTGGGAAACACGAAGGCCTGCGTCTTCGGCCCGAGGTGCAGGTGCAGGTCCTTGCCGATCTCCTCCTCCGCGGCCTGCACCACGCCGCTGGCGCCGAAGAACAGGCAGTCGTCCAGCACCACCGCGCCGCCCGGCGCGAGCCGCGGCAGGACGTAGTGCAGCGCGGTCTTCGTGCTGCCGTAGACGTCCGCATCGAGGTGCGCGAGGCAGAACTGCGCCGCCGGCGGCATCTGCGCGAGCGATTCCTCGAACCAACCGGCGCGCACCTCCACCAGGGCGTCCAGGCCCAGCGCGGCGCGCAGCCGCAGCACCGACTGCAGGTCGCTCGCCATCATGCCGCGCTCGAAAGGGCCGTCGAGCGCGGCGTCGGTCTGCGGCAGGCCCTGGAAGCTGTCCAGCATGAACACGCGCTTGGCGAGGCCCAGGTCGCGCAGGCACAGGCCGAGGAAGAAGGACAGGCCGCCGCGAAAGCCGCCGAACTCGATGCAGTCCCCCGCCAGGTGGCGCACCTCGACCAGGCGGTCGAAGATCGAGCGCACCTGCGCCTTCATCAGCAGGGTATGCGGCTCGACGAGCGCGTAGTTGCGCTCGAACACGGCGTCCAGGTCCACGCTCACCCGGCCGCGGCGCGAGCGCTGCCCGAGCGCCAGCCGCTCGAAGGCCGCGCCTCGAGCGGCGGGCTGTAGAGGTGGCCCTGCCACTCGTCGCAGCCCAGCGCCAGCAGCCGCGCGAGCTGCGCCTCGCTCTCCACGCCCTCGGCGGCGACGCGCAGCCCGAGCGCCGTGCGCCATCGCCGCGATGGTCTCGCACGATCGTCGCGTCGTCGCGGCTGCGACGTCCAGCTCGCGCAGGAAGCGAGCGGTCGATCTTCAGCTTGTCGATCGGCAGCCGGCGCAGGTAGGCGAGGCTCGAATAGCCGGTGCCGAAGTCGTCGATCGCGAGGCGCACGCCGAGCTCGCCGATGCGCCGCAGCGTCTCGATGTTGTCCGGCGAGGTGCGACATCAGCACGCGCTCGGTGACCTCCAGCTCGAGGCGCGCGCCCGGCACGCCGTTGGCGGCGAGCGCGTCGCGCAGCCGCGCGACGTAGGCGTCGCCCTGCGCGAGCTCGTGCGCCGAGACGTTGAGCGCGAACCACGGGCTCGCCCGGCAGGCGTGCGCTGCCAGGCGCCGATCTGCGACAGCGCGCGCTCCAGCGTCCACTCGCCGATCGCCGCGGATCAGGCCGCAGTCCTCGGCCACCGGGATGAAGTCGTCGGGCATCAGCAGGCCGCGCTGCGGATGCTGCCAGCGCACCAGCGCCTCGGCGCCGACCACGCCGCCGCCGCGCGCCGTGCCGACCACCGGCTGCCAGTGCAGCAGCAGCTCGCTGCGCGCGAGCGCGCCGCGCAGGTCGTTCTCCAGCGCGCAGCCGCGCCACGCGCGCGCGCGTTCAGCTCCGGCGAGAAGAAGCGGAAGGTGCCGCGGCCGCTCTCCTTGGCGTGGTACATGGCGGCGTCGGCGTTCTTCAGCAGCTCGCCGAAGTCGCGCCCGTCGCCCGGGTAGATGCCGATGCCGATCGAGGCGGTGACGTTGAGCGTGCGGCCCTCGACGGTGAACGGGCGCGCCAGGATCGCCAGCACGCGCTGCGCCAGCGCCGCCGCCTCCTCGCGCGCTCTTCAGGCCGTTCCACAGCAGCACGAACTCGTCGCCGCCCAGGCGCGCCAGCGTGTCCTCGCGCCGCAGCGTGTTGCCGCAGGCGCTCGGCGACCGCGCGCAGCAGCGCGTCGCCGGCCGGGTGGCCGAGCGAGTCGTTGACCAGCTTGAAGCGGTCGAGGTCGAGGCAGCAGCAGCGCGAGCTGGCCGCGGCTGCGCGCCGCGGCGAGGATCGCCTGGCCGGCGCGGTCGGCGAGCAGCGCGCGGTTGGGCAGCCCGGTGAGCGCGTCGCGCGTGGCGAGGTACTGGATGCGCTCCTCGGCCTGCTTGCGCGCGGTGATGTCGGCGCCGGTGCCGCGGTAGCCGGTGAGCTGCCCGGCGGCGTCGCGCACCGGCACGCCGCTCACCGACTGCCAGATCACGCGCGCCCGACTTGGTGATCGAGCGGTGCACCAGGTCGCGGAACGGCTCGCCCGTCGCGCGCCGTGCGCGTCGAACCACTCCTCCACCGCGCGCGCCTCGCCCAGCGGCATGAACTCGCGCGGCGGCGCCCGATCATCTCGGCGCGCAGGTAGCCGAGCACCGCCTCGACGCGCTCCGACAGGTAGGTGTAGCGCCACTGCGCGTCGGTCTCCCAGACGTATTCGCCGGAGGCCTCGACCACGTCGCGGAAGCGCTGCTCGCGCTCGGCCAGCGCCTCGCGCGCCTGCGCTGCTCGGTGACGTCGCGCAGCACCGACTGCATGCACCAGGCGCCCGCGCTCCAGGTAGGACACCGCCGGCGACCTCGACCACCGCGTCGCTGCCGTCGCAGGCAGCGCAGGCTGCCGCTCCTCGAAGCCGAGCTGCCCGGGCCCGGCGCTGCAGGTAGCGCAGGCGCTCGCGGAAGCGCTCGCGGTGCTCCGGGTGGATGAATGTCCTCGATGTTCAGGCCGAGCAGCTCGCTTCGGCGAGGCGCGCCTGCAGGATCTGCGCCGCGGCCGGGTTGGCGTACTCGATGACGCCGTCGGAGTGCACGATCACGCCGTTGGGCGCCAGCTCGACCAGCGTGCGGTAGCGCTCCTCGGCGTCGCGCATCGCCTGCTCGGCGCGCTTGCGCGCGTCGATGTCGACGTTGATGCCGGTCATGCGCAGCGCGCGCCCGTCCGCGTCGCGCTCGGTGACCTTGCCGCGCGAGCAGCAGCCACTTCCACTCGCCGCCCGCGGTGCGCACGCGGTGCTCCTCGGCGTAGTCCGCGCGCTCGCCCTTCACCGCCTCCATCGACGAGCCGCACCGCGCGCGGCAGGTCCTCCGGGTGCACGCCCTGCATCAGCGCCTCGACGGTGGTGGCGGTGGGCGCGCGCGGCGCGGCCGAGGAACTCGGCCCAGCCCTCGCCCAGGTAGACGCTGGCCGGTGCGCAGGTCGATGTCCCACACGGCCAGGTTGCCGCCCTCGAGCGCGAGCTCCAGGCGCTCCTTGGCCTCGCGCCAGCGCGCGCTCGGCGCGGCGCTGCTCGGTGACGTCGCGGCCGACGCCGCGGTAGCCGAGGAACGCGCCCGCCGGCGTCGTAGCGCGGCTGGCCCGAGATCGATGTGGCATCTGGCGCGCGCCGCGCGTCGTCGGTGCGCGAGATCTCGAGGTCGAAGAACGGCAGCTGCGCGTCGCAGCTGCTCCAGGCGCTCGGTCGACCAGCGCGCGCGGCTCGACCTCCACGCCGGGCACCTCCCACAGGCGCCGGCCGTACGCCAGCTCGCCGCCGAAGAACGCCACCACCGCGGGACCGCCCGAGAGCCAGCTGATGCGGTGCTGCGGCGTCGGTCTCCCAGAACCAGTCGGCCGACAGCGCGGTCAGGTGGCGAAAGCGCTCCTCGCTGCGCGCAGCGCCTGCGTCGCGCGCCGGTCGCGCCGCCGCGCGCTGGCCCATACGCCGAGCAGCACCAGGCCGCCGGCGACCAGCAGCAGCGCTTCGACGCAGCGTTCGACCAGGCCACCGCTAGCTCGCCGCCTCCACGCCGGCGGCGCGACCTTGAGCACTTCCTCGATGGTGGTGAAGCCGGCCGCCACCTTCATCGCGCCGCTGATGCGCAGCGGCTTCATGCCTTCCTTGAACGCCTGCTCGCGGATCTTCGCCAGGTCGGCGCCGGCGCCGATCGATCTCCTTGATCGCCGCGCGAGTACAGCAGCGTCTCGTAGATGCCGACGCGGCCCATGAAGCCGGTCATGCGGCACTCGAGGCAGCCGACCGGCTTGTAGACCTGCGCCGGGCGGTTCGACTTCCACGGCGCGACCAGCGCGTCCCAGGCGTGCCTGGTCCTCGGCGCGGTTGCAGCTCGACCGTCTGCTTGCAGTGCGGGCAGAGGTGCGCACCAGGCGCTGCGCCATGACGCCGTTCAGCGTCGCGTTGAGCAGGTAGGGCGTGACGCCGAGCTCGAGCAGGCGCGTCACCGCGCTCGGCGCGTCGTTGGTGTGCAGCGTGGAGAGCACCAGGTGGCCGGTGAGCGCCGCCTGCACCGCCATCTCGGCGGTCTCCAGGTCGCGGATCTCGCCCACCATGATGATGTCCGGGTCCTGGCGCATCAGCGCGCGCACGCCCTCGGCGAAGCCGAGGTCGATCGCCGTGCTGCACCTGCATCTGGTTGAAGGAGCCGGCTCGACCATCTCGATCGGGTCCTCGATGGTGCAGACGTTGACCTCCGGCGTCGCCAGCTCTTCAGCGTCGAGTACAGCGTGGTGGTCTTGCCCGAGCCGGTCGGCCCGGTGACCAGCACGATGCCGTTCGGCCGCTCGGTCATGTCCTTCCAGCGCTTGCTGTCCTCGTCGGAGAAGCCGAGCTCCTTGAAGTCGCGCACCAGCACTTCGGGATCGAAGATGCGCATCACCAGCTTCTCGCCGAACGCGGTCGGCAGCGTCGACAGGCGCAGCTCGATCTCCTGCGCCGTCCAGCGATGCGCGTCTTGATGCGGCCGTCCTGCGGCCGGCGCTTCTCCACCACGTCCATGCGCGCCGAGGATCTTGATGCGGCTGGTCATCGCCGCCAGCACCGAGGCCGGGATCTGGTAGACCTGGTGCAGCACGCCGTCGATGCGGAAGCGCACGATGCCCGAACTCGCGCCGCGGCTCGACGTGGATGTCGCTCGCGCGCTGCTCGAAGGCGTACTGCCACAGCCAGTCCACCACCTTGACGATGTGCGCGTCGTTGGCGTCGAACTGTCTTGTTCGCGCTGCCCAGCTCGACCAGCTGCTCGAAGTTGGACAGCCCGGAGCTGCCGCCGCGCCGCGCTTGGCCGCGCCCTTGATCGACTTGGCGAGGTTGTAGAACTCGACCTGGTAGCGCTCGATGTCCGCGGGTTGGCGATCACGCGGCGGATCTCGCAGCTTGGTGATGCGCTGCGAGCTCCTTCTCCCACTCGCGCACGTACGGCTCGCGGTCGCGATCACCACTTCCTTGCTGGTGACGCCGACCGGCAGGATGCGGAAGCGCGTCGCGTAGGCGACGACATCACGTCGGTGACCGCGGAGAAGTCGATCTTCAGCGGGTCGATGTGCAGGTATTCCAGGCCGACGCGCTTGGCGAGCCACTCGGTGAGCGTCTCCAGCGCGAGCGGCTTGTGCGGCGGCGCTGGCGCTCTTCCACTTCTGGTCGGCGATCATCGACGAGCGGGTGCTGCGTGCCGCGGTAGTAGCGGCGCTCCTTCTTCAGCTTCTCGGCGTCGGCTCGGCGCGACCATGCCGTCCTCGACCAGCCAGTCGAGGAGTTCGGCGATCGTCAGGCGGTGCTCGGCGACTGGCGTCTCGACGGCTGCCATGGGCGGGACGATTATGCCCTAGAGATGCTAACACTCGCCCCGTGAAAAGCCCGTCATCCGCACGTTCCCTGGCACAGGACGTCAAGCTGCGCGAGGTCTGGGCCTGGAGCATGTACGACTTCGCCAACTCCGGCTACACCACGGTGGTCATCACCGCGGTGTTCAACGCCTACTTCGTCGCCGCGGTGGCCGGCAAGGCGCCCTGGGCGACCTTCGCCTGGACCGCCGCGCTGTCGGTGTCCTATCTCGCCGTCCTGCTCACCGCGCCCGCTGGTCGGCGCCTGGGCCGACGCGCACGCGGCGAAGAAGCGGCTGCTGCTCATCGCCACGGTCGGCTGCGTCGCTGTTCACCGCGGCTGCTCTACTTCGCCGGCCCCGGCGCCGTCGTCGCTCGCCATCGCTCTGATCATCCTGTCCAACTTCTTCTTCGCCACCGGCGAGAACCTGATCGCCGCCTTCCTGCCCGAGCTCGCCGATTCGAAGGCCATGGGCCGCGTGTCGGGCTGGGGCTGGGCCTTCGGCTACCTGGGCGGCCTGGTGTCGCTCGGCATTTCGCTCGCCTACATCCTGTGGGCCGAGAAGCAGGGCCAGACCGGCAACGCAGTTCGTGCCCGTGACGATGCTGATCACCGCGGTCGTCTTCGCGCTCGCCGCGACGCCGACCTTCCTGTTCCTGAAGGAGCGCGCGCGGCCGCACCGCGAGCTCGGCATCCCTGGCAGCGCGTCCTGCAGACCCTGCGCCAGGCCGCGGCAGCTACCGCGACCTGCGCCGCTTCCTCGTCTGCATCCTCTTCTACCAGGCCGGCATCATGGCGGTGATCGCGCTCGCCGCGATCTACGCGCAGGAGGCGATGAAGTTCACCAGCAGCAGACCATCGTGCTGATGCTGGTGGTCAACGTCACCGCCGCGATCGGCGCCTTCGGCTTCGGCTACCTGCAGGACGCCATCGGCCACGTGCGCGCCATGGCGCTGATCCTCGTCGGCTGGATCGTCATGATCGCCCTCGCCTACTTCGCCGAGGGCGTCGACCACGTTCTGGGTCGCCGCCAACCTCGCCGGCCTGTGCATGGGCTCCGTCGCAGGCCGCCGGCCGCGCCATCGTCGGCTACCTCTCGCCGCCGCGCGCGCGACGGCGGAGTTCTTCGGCCTGTGGGGCCTGGCGGTGAAGGCGGCCTCGATCTTCGGCCCGCTCACCTACGGCGCGGTCACCTGGATCTTCGACGGCAACCACCGCCTCGGCATCCTCGCCGTCGGCGTGTACTTCGTCGTCGGCCTGATTCTGCTCGCCGGCATCGACGTCGAGCGCGGCCGGCGCGCCGCGCTCGAAGCCTGAGCCGCTTACTCCAGCACCGCCTCCATCGTGATCTTGGCGTTCAGCAAGCGCGAGATCGGGCAGCCGGCCTTGGCGCTGTTCGCCGCCTTGTCGAAGGCTGCGCGATCGGCGCCGGGCACCTTCGCCTTCACCACAAGATGGATCGCCGTAACCGTCATGCCGGCGTCGGTCTTCTCGAGCGTCAAGTTCGCCGTCGTGGCGATGCTCTCCGGCTTGAGGTTGGCCTGTCCGAGCTGACCTGAGAACGCCATCGAGAAGCAGGCCGCATGCGCGGCGGCGATCAGTTCCTCAGGATCGGTCTTGCCGCCGGACTCGAAGCGGCTGGCGAACGTGTAAGGCGCCCCTTTCAGCCCGCCGCTTCCCGTGGAGACCTGGCCGTTGCCGTCCTTCAGACCGCCCTTCCAGACTGCCGATCCGTTGCGCTGCATCCGAACCTCCCTTTGAAGTATTGAACTGCGCCGCGTTATTATCCGCGCTCCACATCAATCCAGCCCAGGCAAAGGAAAGACACTATGACCATCAAGGTCGGCGACAAGCTGCCCGACGGCAAGCTGATGCGAGTCCACCGAGTTCGACTCCGCGCACGCATTGCGCGATGGCGCCCAAGGAAGTCAACGTCGCCGAGGCGGCGAAGGGCAAGAAGATCGCGGTCTTCGGCCTGCCGGGCGCCTACACCCCGACCTGCTCGGCCAAGCACGTGCCGAGCTACCTGTGCAGAACCTGCGACAAGCTGAAGGCGAAGGGCGTGAACGAGATCTGGTGCGTGGCGACCAACGACGCCTTCGTGATGGCGCACTGGGGCACGGACCAGAAGGCGCTCGGCAAGATCCGCTTCCTCGGCGACGGCAGCGCGGCCTGGACCAAGGCGCTCGGCCTGGAGCTCGACCTCAACGCGCGCGGCATGGGCCTGCGCATGCAGCGCTTCTCGATGCTGGTGGACAACGGCGTGGTGAAGCAGCGTCAACGTCGAGGGCCCGGGCAAGTTCGAGGTGTCCGACGCCGAGACGATGCTCAAGCAGCTGGGCTGATACAAATCGTTACAACGTCTGCTGTCGGCGGGCGCGAACGCCGGCGCGTTGTTCGGTCGTCTCACCCGAGACCATAGGAGAAGAAGAATGTTCAAGTCCCTGATCCCCGCCGCTGCGGCGCGCTGCTGCTGTGCGCTTCGTTCGGCCTGCAGGCGCAGGCCGCCAAGCGCGCTCGACTGCAGCCAGGCCGCGGATCCCAAGGCCTGCGCGGAGCGCGAGCGGCTGCGCGAGGAGCGCGCGCAGCGGCGCGCGACATGCACAAGAACGCGGCCGCGAAGTCTGCAAGACCCGCCCCGCGGCCGAGCAGCGCGAGTGCATGCAGACGGAAATGTGCCGCGAGGCGCGCGACCCGGCGCGCTGCGAGGAGAACGCGCAGCAAGAACGCCGAGCGCCGCGACAAGGTGCTCGAGGCCTGCAAGGGCAAGCAGGGCAAGGTCCTGCAGCAGTGCATGCGCGACGAATACAAGAAGCTCGGCCCGCCGCAGAAGTAGCCTCCGCGGCGTTCGCGCTGAACCTTCGCGCGGCGCGGCGCTGCTCCATAGCGCAGTACCGCATGAACACGCCTGCTCGCGCCTCGCTCCTGCTGCTGGCTTCGCCCTGCCCGCGGCTGCGCCGCGGACGCTGCCGCAGAAGGTCGCCGCCGTCGAGGGCGTCACCGAGTACCGCCTGGCCAACGGCCTGCGCGTGCTGCTCGTGCCCGACCCGAGCGCCGACACGGTCACCGTGCACATCACCTACCTCGTCGGCTCGCGCCACGAGGGCTACGGCGAGAAAGGCATGGCGCACCTGCTCGAGCACATGCTGTTCAAGGGCTCCAAGCGCCACCCCGACGTCAAGGAGG
Organism: uncultured beta proteobacterium; assembly: GCA_963782655.1. Lineage (GTDB taxonomy): Bacteria > Pseudomonadota > Gammaproteobacteria > Burkholderiales > SG8-39 > JAABQT01. The sequence goes on from CAWALA010000011.1 coordinate 461,499, forward strand.
AGCTGCACGCGCCGCGGCGCGCGCTGGAACGGCACCACCTCCAACGACCGCACCAACTACTTCGAGACGCTGTCCGCCACCGAGCGACAACCTGGACTGGGCGCTCGGCATGGAAGCCGACCGCATGGTGAACTCGTTCGTGCGCAAGGCGGACCTCGACAGCGAGATGACCGTGGTGCGCAACGAGTTCGAGATGGGCGAGAACAGCGCCGGGCAGCGTGCTGTTCCAGCGCATGCAGCGGCTCGCCTTCGCCTGGCACAACTACGGCAACCCGATCATCGGCGCGCGCTCCGACATCGAAGCGGTGCCGATCGACCGCCTGCAGGCGTTCTACCGCACCTGGTACCAGCCGGACAACGCGCTGCTGATCGTCGGCGGCCGCTTCGACGACGCCGCGCGCGCTCGCGCTGGCGGAGAAGCACTTCGGCGCCGATCCCGCGCCCCGCGCGCGCGCTGCCCGCGCTCTACACCGCCGAGCCCGATGCAGGACGGCGAGCGCTCGGTGACGCTGCGCCGCGTCGGCGACACGCCGCTCGTGGCGGCGATGTACCGCGTGCCGGCCGGCGCGCACCCGGACTATCCGGCGGTGGACGTGCTCGTCGAGGCGCTGCGCGTCGCGCCGCAGGGCCGGCTGCACCAGGCGCTGGTGCAGAAGGGCCTCGCCAGCCCGGCCTGGGGCGGCGAGCGCGCGCTGCGCGACCCGGGCGTGATGTATTTCGGCGCCGCGCTGCCGAAGGACGGCGCGCTCGAGGCCGCGCGCGCGGCGCTGCTCGCGATGCTGGACGGCGTGCGCAGCGAGCCGCTGCGCGCCGACGAGATGGAGCGCGCGCGCACCTCGCTGCTCAACGAGATGGAAAAGGCGCAGCTCGACGGGCGCCACCTGGTCAGCATGCTTTCCGAATTCGAGGCGGTCGGCGACTGGCGCCTGTTCTTCCTCTACCGCGACCGCCTGCGCGCGGTGAGCGCTCGCCGACGTGCAGCGCGTGGCCGAGACCTACCTGCGCCCGGCGAACCGCGTGCTCGGCATCTTCGTGCCGACGCGCAAGCCCGGAGCGCGCGGAAATCCCCGCGACACCCGACCTGCAGGCGGCGCTCGCCGGCTACAAGGGCAGCGCGGCGCTGGCCGCGGGCGAGGCCTTCGATCCCTCGCCGCAGAACATCGAGGCGCGCGTGCAGCGGCGCGACGCTCGCCAACGGCATGCGCACCGCACTGCTGCCCAAGCGCACGCGCGGCGGCAAGGTGGTGGTGCAGCTCAACCTGAACTGGGGCGACGAGGCGAGCAAGGCGGGCCGCAACACGGCCTGCACGCTCGCGGGCGGCATGCTGCTGCGCGGCACGCGAGAAGCGCTCGCGCGCCGAATTGCGCGACGCGTTCGACCGCCTCAAGGCGACGGTCTCGGTGAGCGCCGATGGCGCCATCGATCGAGACGCAGCGCGAGCACCTCGACGAAACCCTGCGCCTGGTGGCCGAGGTGCTGCGCCGCCCGTCGTTCCCGGCCGCCGAGTTCGAGGAACTGAAGCGCGCCTCGCTCACCAGCGCGGAAACCCAGCGCAGCGACCCCTCCGCGATCGCGAGCGAGCAGCTGCAGCGCCACCTGACGCCCTACCCGAAGGGCCACTGGCTGTACGTGCAGTCGGTGGAGGAGCGCATCGCGGCGCTCAAGGCGACGACGCTCGCGGACGCGAAGCGCTGCCACGCGCGAGCTGTCGGCGCCACCGGCGCGCGACTTCGTCGCCGTCGGCGACTTCGACCCCAAGGCGCTCGCGGGCCTGGTGGAGGAACTGTTCGGCGACTGGCGCAACGCCTCCCCCTACGCGCGCATCCCGGCGCGGTACTTCGAGCGCCCGGCGCTCGAGCGCGAGATGCGCACGCCCGACAAGGCCAACGCCGTGCTGCGCGCGGGCCTCGGCATGCAAGATGCGCGACGACCACCCGGACTTTCCGGCCATGGTGCTCGCCAACTACCTGCTCGGCGGCTCCTCGAGCGCGCGCCTGCCCGCGCGCATCCGCGAGAAGGAAGGCCTGTCCTACAGCACCTACAGCTGGTTCAGCGCCAGTCCCGCTCGACGAGGCGGCGAGCTTCAACGTGTCGGCGATCTTTGCGCCGCAGAACAAGGCGCGCGTCGAAAGCGCAATGCGCGAGGAGCTCGCGCGCGCGCTCAAGGAAGGCTTCACGGCCGAAGAAGTGGAAACCGCCAAGCGCGGTCTGCTCGAAGCGCGGCGCCTGGCGCGCACACAGGACGGCGCCCTCGCCGGGCCGGCTGGCCACCTACCTGTTCCTCGAGCGCACGTTCGCCTGGGACGTGGACTTCGAGCGCCGCATCGCCGCGCTCACGCCGCACCGAGGTGCAGGCGAGCGCTCGGCGCCACCTCGATCCGGCGAAGCTCGTCGTCACCAAGGCCGGCGACTTCAAGTAGCCGCGCGCGGACTCAGCGGCGCTTCAGCAGGTCGCGGATTTCCTCGAGCAGCACTTCCTGCCTCGGCGGCGGCGGCCGGCGCGGCCGGCTCCTCCTTGCGCAGGCGGTTGATCAGCTTCACGACCATGAAGATCGCCCAGGCGATGATGAGGAAGTCCAGGCAGGTCTGCAGGAACTTGCCGTACTTGAGCGTCGCCGAGCCGACGCGTGATCGCCAGGCCGGAGAAATTCACCCCGCCGAGCAGCGTGCCGACCAGCGGCATGATCACGTCCTCCACCAGCGAGGCGACGATCTTGCCGAACGCCACGCCGATGATCACGCCGACCGCCAGGTCGACGACGTTGCCCTTCATGGCGAAACTCTTGAACTCCTGCAGCATGCTCATGCGCTTGTTCTCCTGGTTCGTCAGTCGATCGGCAGGTATTGCACGTCCAGGATCTCGAGCTGCTCGGCGCCGCCCGGCGTCTGCAGCCGCACCATGTCGCCGGCGCGCGCCTTGAGCAGCGCCTTGGCGACGGGCGAGTGCCAGGACACGCGGCCGCGCGCCGGATCCACTTCGTCGGCGCCGACGATGGTCAGCGTGCGCGCCTTGCCGCCGCTGGCGCGCACCGTCACGCACGCGCCGAAGAATACCTGCTCGTCGTCGCGGCCGGCATTGTCGACCACCGTGGCGCCTTCCAGCCGCTTGATGAGGAAGCGCACGCGCCGGTCGATCTCGCGCAGCCGCTTCTTGCCGTAGAGGTAGTCGCCGTTCTCCGAGCGGTCGCCGTTGGAGGCCGCCCAGGACACCGTGCGCACCACCTCCGGGCGCTCCGCTTCGACCAGTTGCTTGAGCTCCGCCTTCAGGCGCGCGTAGCCGGCGGGCGTGACGTAGTTCTTCGCCGGCGGCGCCTCGGGCGCAACTGGCGGCGGCAGCTCCTCGTCGAGCTCGGATTCCTTGACGAACGCCTTCGACATGATGGCGGAATTCTACCCGCACGCCACTTGCAAGGCCGCAAGCCCTCGCCGAGAATCGCCCCAGCGCAGCGGTTCACCCGGGAGGCGATGTGGCGGCGTTCCAGAGAACAGTCGAGAAGGACGACCTGCTCACCAAGATCCGCATCCGCGAGGTGCTGCTGTTCGGCCTGATCGCGCTCACCGCCGTGTTCGTCAACCTGCCGGCCGAGAGCATCGAGGAGCTCGGCATCAACCACGACTACCTGGTCGGCGCGCTCGGCTGCGCGGTGGTGATCGGGCTGTTCCTGTACCTGCGGTTCTTCTTCTTCTTCGCCGTCGTGCTGCTGATCGTCGGCGCCAACCTGCCGGACCAGGTCGCCGAGCGCTTCGACATTTCCAAGATTCCGCTGATCCTCGCGCTGGTGGCGATGGTCGGCGTGTCACTGGTCAACTACGTGGTGCAGCTGCTGCCCACCGGCCTGGAGCCCAGGCCGCAGGGAGAAGAGCCCGGAGGGCGTGCGCGCCATGTTCTACGCCATCGAGAAGAACAACCTGGTGTACGCGCAGAAGGTGCTGGCGATGAACTTCGACCCCAACCTGCACCACGACAACGGCTACACGCCGCTCGCCTACGCGGCGATGAAGGGCAACGCGCAGATGGTGGAGCTGTTCCTGCGCAACGGCGCCGACCCGGGCCAGACCACGCGGGAAGGCGACACGCCGGTGGAGCTGGCGCTGCGCATGGGCCACAACGAGGTGGCCGACACGCTGAAGCGCGCGCGCCAGGAATCGGACGCGCGCCGGGGTGCCCCGGAGGCAGTACAGGCTGGCGCCTGACCTGCAGCGCCGCTTGCGGCCGCCGCGGATTGCGGCCACAATACTGTATAAATAAGCAGTTTATGGCATGATCCCGGAGACCCTCGCCCCCCCCATCGCGCCGCAGGCCATCTGCCGCGACGCGTTGCTGGAGAAGTACGCCAAGGGCGCCGAGTCCTCGGTCGAGCAGGTGCGGCGCCGCGTGGCGCGCGCCCTCGCCCAGGCCGAGCCCGACGCGAAGCGCGCCGCCTGGGAGCGCCGCTTCCTGCAGGCCCAGGAGGACGGCTTCATTCCCGCCGGCCGCATCAATTCCGCCGCCGGCGTGCAGCTGCAGGCGACGCTCATCAACTGCTTCGTGCAGCCGGTGGGCGACTCGATCTCGGAGACCGTCGACGGCAGGCCGGGCATCTACACCGCGCTGCAGGAAGCGGCCGAGACCATGCGCCGCGGCGGCGGCGTGGGCTACGACTTCTCCTCCATCCGCCCCAAGGGCGCCGAGGTGAAGGGCACGCACTCGCGCGCCAGCGGCCCGGTGTCCTACATGCGCGTGTTCGACCGATCCTGCGAAACGGTGGAGTCGGCCGGCGCGCGCCGCGGCGCGCAAATGGGCGTGTTGCGCTGCGACCACCCGGACGTGGAGGAATTCATCCACGCCAAGGACCGCGGGGACCTCGCGAATTTCAACGTCTCGGTCGGCGTCACCGACGCCTTCATGCAGGCCGTGGAGAACGACCTCGAGGTCGAGCTGGTGCACAAGGCGAAGCCCTGGCCGGGACCCGGCACCCATCAGCGCGCGGATGGCCTGTGGGTCTACCGCAAGGTCGCGGCGCGCGCGCTGTGGGACCAGATCATGCGCTCCACCTACGACCATGCCGAGCCGGGGATCCTGTTCCTCGATCGCATGAACCACGACAACAACCTGAATTACTGCGAGACCATCGAGGCCACCAACCCCTGCGCCGAGCAGCCGCTGCCGCCCTACGGCTGCTGCTGCCTGGGCTCGATCGACCTGACGCGCTTCGTGCGCGAGCCTTTCGCCGCAGGCGCCGCTTTCGATTTCGCGGCCTTCGGCAAGGTGGTCGAAGTGGCCGTGCGCATGCTCGACAATGTGCTGGAGGTCACCGCCTGGCCGCTTGAAGCGCAGCTTCGGGAGGCGATGGCCAAGCGGCGCGTGGGGCTGGGCTTCACCGGGCTGGGCGACACGCTGATCATGCTGCGGCTGCACTACGACAGCGACGCGGCGCGCCGCATGGCGGCGGACATATCGGAGGCGATGCGCGATCGCGCCTACCTGGCCTCGGTCGAGCTGGCGCGGGAGCGCGGCGCGTTCCCGCTGTTCAACGCCGACCTCTACCTCTCCGGCTCGAGCTTCGCGGCGCGCCTGCCCGAGGAGATCAAGGCGCAGGTGCGCGCGCACGGCATCCGCAATTCGCACCTGCTGTCGATCGCGCCGACCGGCACCATCAGCCTGGCTTTCGCCGACAATGCCTCGAACGGGATCGAGCCGCCGTTCTCCTGGACCTACACGCGCAAGAAGCGCATGCCGGACGGCAATCTGCAGGAGTTCCCGGTCGAGGACCACGCCTGGCGCCGCTACAAGGCAGCGGGCGGGGACATGGAGCACCTGCCGCCCTACTTCGTCACCGCGCTGGAACTCTCCGCCGCCGCGCACGAGAAGATGGTCGCGGCGGTCGCGCCCTCCATCGACACCAGCATTTCGAAGACGGTGAACGTGCCGGAGGACTACCCCTACGGCGACTTCAAGGACCTGTACCTCGTGGCCTGGAAGTCCGGCCTCAAGGGCCTCGCCACCTACCGGCCGAACAAGGTGCTGGGATCGGTCCTGTCCGTGGACAAGCCGCAGGACTTCGTCGAGGACGACGTCAACCGGCGCATCCGCATCAAGTCGCTGCCCGAGCCGGTGCTCGCCAGCCTGCGCTGGCCTGGGCGCCCGGAGTTCGCCGCCGGCAACCTCTCATGGACCTACATGGTCGAGCACCCGCAGCACCATTTCGCGGTGTTCGTCGGGGAAGCGGAGAACGGCAGCGCGCACGCTTTCGAGGTGTGGGTCAACGGCAGCGAGCAGCCGCGCGGCCTGGGCGCGGTGGCCAAGTCGCTGTCCATGGACATGCGCGCCAACGATCCGGGCTGGCTGCGCCTCAAGCTCGATACGCTGGCCAAGACCATCGGCGACGATGGCTTCGACATGGCGTTCCCGCCGCACGGCGAGATGAAGCGCATGCCCTCGGTGGTTTCCGCGCTGGCGCAACTGGTGCGCTGGCGGGTGGAGCAGCTCGGCGGCCTCGCCGGGGAGAGCCAGTCGGACGCCTTCACCAGCGTCACGCCGGTAATGGACAGCATGTTCAGCCTCAAGGAGCCCAAGACCGGGCCCGACGGCACGATGTCCTGGACGGTGGACGTGCACAACCCGCGCACGGGCGACGATTTCGTGCTCGGGCTCAAGGAGATCGCGCTGCCGGATGGCACCACGCGGCCCTATTCCATGTGGCTCTCGGGCGAGTACCCGCGCGCGCTGGACGGCCTGTGCAAGCTGCTGTCGCTCGACATGCGCGTCATCGATCCGGCCTGGATCGGCATGAAACTGAAGAAGCTGCTCGACTTTCCCGAGCCGCTCGGCGACTTCATGGCCTTCGTGCCTGGCTCCAAGAAGCAGCAGACCTGGCCGTCCACCGTGGCCTACCTGGCGCGGCTGGTGCTGCACCGCTACGCCATGCTCGGCATCCTCGACGAGGACGGCGTGCCGCTGCAGCGCATGGGCATCCTCGAGGCGCCGGCCGACGCTCGTGCGCCGGTGATGCAGGGCGCCAGGTGCCCGGAGTGCGGCAGCCATACGCTGATCCGCAAGGACGGCTGCGATTGGTGCAGCACCTGCGGGTATACAGGGGTCTGCGGCTAGGCAGGTCGGTCCGCTAGCGCACAGAGTGCGCTGCGACACAGGGGCATAGTCCTTCGGTGGGCCGTTGCCTTGAAGGAGTAAGGTCGTGAATCGCAAGCGCGGGGCGGTCGGCATTGCCGTCCTGTCTGTTCTTGCGACGCTTGCCGCGTGCGGCGCAGGTGGAGGCGGGGACGGATCGGCCGCCGCGTCGTCGCCCGCGAACCTCACAGCCGCCGCGCAGCCGCCCAGCAACGTGGCAGGCTTCGCCTACGTGGCGAATCAAGGCTCCGACAACGTCTCGGGCTACACCATCGACGCCGCGACCGGAGTGTTGTCGGAAGTCGCAGGCAGTCCGTTTGCGGCGGGGACCAGTCCCGAATCCATCAGCGTCGACCCCTCCGGCAAATTCATCTACGTGGCGAATTTCGGCTCCGCCATCGCCTCGGGCAACGTCTCCGCGTACACCATCGACGCCAGCACCGGGGCGTTGTCGGAAGTCGCGGGCAGTCCATTCGCGGCGGGGACACAGCCCGTCTCCGTCGCAGTCGAGCCCTCCGGCAGGTTCGCCTACGTGGCGAATAACGTTTCCGGCAACATTTCGGCCTACCGCATCGACGCCACGACCGGGGCACTGACCAGCATCGGCGCGGCCGTAGCGGCAGGGTTCCGTCCCAACGCCATCACCGTCGACCCTTCTGGGAAATTCGCCTACGTGGCGAATTTCATCGGCGACTTCTCCGGCAATGTCTCGGCCTACACCGTCGACGCCGGCACCGGAGCGCTGTCCGAAGTCGCGGGCAGTCCGTTTGCGGCGGGGCTCGATCCCCAATCCGTCACGGTCGATCCCTTGGGCAGGTTCGCCTACGTGGCGAATCGACAATCCGCCAACGTCTCCGCCTACACCATCGCAGCCGGCACCGGGGCGTTGCAGGAAATCGCGGGCAGTCCATTTGCAGGGGGCATTCAACTATTCGTCGACCCGTCCGGCAGGTTTGCCTACGTTGCGACTGGCGGCAACGTGTTGGCCTACACCATCAACACCTCGACCGGGGCACTCGCCGGCATCGGCGCGTTCGCGGCGGGGACCAGTCCCTACTCCGTCACCGTCGACTCCTCGGGCAAGTTCGCCTACGTGGCGAATCGCGGCGGCAATGACATCTCGGCCTACGCCATCGACCCCGTGAGCGGGGCACTCGTCAGCGTCGGCCCACCGGTGGCGGCAGGAACCCGCCCCACCTCCATCACTACGACCCGCACGATCCGGTTGGCGCTTCCCTAGGGAACCACCTCGAGCACGCCCTCCATGCCCTTCTCGCGGTGGCCCGCCAGGAAGGGCAGCTTCTTGCTGCAATAGAACGGAAACTTGCCGACTGCCGTCGGCTTGAAGAGGATCTTCTTGACTTCGGTGCCAAGATCCTCATTCACGGAGATCCCCGCCTCGGGCGCCTTGAGGACCAGGTTGTGCGGCGTGATGCCTGACTCGCGGCTCGCCGAGAGCTCGACCGGCACGCCGACCTTCACCACGATGTGGCCCGGCTTGAAGAAGTAGCTGCCGCCAACGATGCGCACGCGCTGCACGCCGTCCGCATCGATAGTCGCGACGAGGCGCTCCTTCTCCCCCTGCGCGAAGGCCGCTCCCGCAGCCAGGAACAGCATGCAAAACGTGAAGCAGCGAAGCATGATGACCTCCTATGCCGGCCAGAGCAGGCCGGCGATTGTCTTGGCGTCGGTGATGCGCCCGTCGCGCACCATCTCCAGCGCCTCGGCGAGCGGCAGCGTGAAAACCTCCAGGAACTCCCCCGGCTCGAGCTTCTGCTCGCGCATCTCCAGCCCGCGCGCCAGCCACAGCTCGATGCCCTCGTCGCTGTAGCCGATGGCGTTGTGGATGATGCCCAGCCGCCGCCAGTCGGCGGCCACGTAGCCGGTTTCCTCCAGCAGCTCGCGCTTCGCGGTGTCGAGGTGCGCCTCGCCGGGATCGAGCTTGCCCGCCGGGATCTCGATGAAGTCGCGCCGATGCGGGTAGCGGAACTGGCGCTCGAGCAGCACGCGGCCGTCGTCGAACAGCGCGACGATGGCCACCGCGCCCGGATGCCGGATGTACTCGCGCACGGCTTCGCTGCCGTCGGGCAGGCGCACGCGGTCGCGCTGCACCTTGAGCAGGCGGCCGGCGTAAACCTCCTCGCCGGCGACGAAATGCTCCGTCAGGTCCGCCACTACAGCGACTTGATGGCGATGAAGCACCAGTTGCATCAACGGCTGCGGCACGATGCCGATCGCGAGCAGCGCGAGCGCGTTGGCCGACAGAAGCACGCGCGCGGCGCCCGGGCCCTGCGCCGCGGCGCCGGCCGGCTCGTCGAAGTACATGAGCTTGACGATGCGCAGGTAGTAGAACGCGCCGATGAGCGAGAACACCACCGCCGTCACCGCGAGCCAGATCTGCCCCGCCTGCACGGCGGCCGACAGCACGGAGAGCTTGGCGTAGAAGCCCGCGGTCGGCGGCACGCCGGCGAGCGAGAACATCACCACCAGCATGAGGAACGCGGCCCAGGGGTCGCGGCGGTTGAGGCCCTTCATGTCCTCCAGCCGCTCGCAGTCGAAGCCCGCGCGCGACAGGTGCAGCAGCATGCCGAAGGCGGCGAGCGACATCAGCACGTACACCACGGTGTAGAACATCGCCGCGCTGTAGGCGTCGGCGGCGTTCAGCCAGTTGCCGCCCACCACCCCCGAGAGCAGGCCGAGCAGCATGAAGCCCATGTGCGCGATGGTCGAATAGGCGAGCATGCGCTTCAGGTTCGATTGCGCGATCGCCGCGAGGTTGCCGATGGCCATCGACAGCACCGCCATGATCGCCAGCATCTGCTGCCAGTCCGCGGCGAGGCCCAGCATGCCGTTGACCAGCAGGCGCATCGCCATGGCGAAGGCCGCCAGCTTGGGCGCCGTGCCGAGCACCAGCGTCACCGCGGTGGAGGCGCCGTGGTACACGTCGGGGATCCACATGTGGAACGGCACCACGCCCAGCTTGAAGGCGAGGCCCGCCACCACGAACACCAGCCCGAACACCAGCAGCGTGCGCGCGCTGCTCGAGGTGGCGGTCATGATCTCGATCTGCCTGCGCCACCTCGGTGATGGACAGCGTGCCGGTGGCGCCGTAGATCATCGACATGCCGTACAGCAGCAGGCCGGAGGCGAGCGCGCCGAGGACGAAGTACTTCATCGCCGCCTCGACCGAGGCGGCCGAGTCGCGGTTGAGCGCCACCATCGCGTACAGGCACAGCGACAGCAGCTCCAGCCCCAGGTACACGCTGAGGAAGCTGTTGGCGCTCATCATCACCATCATGCCGAGCAGCGCGAACAGCAGCAGCGTGAGGAATTCGCCGCGCAGCAGGCCGCGGTCCTGCAGGTACTGGCGCGAGTAGGCGAGCGCCGCCGCGACCGCGACATAGGCCGCGAGCTTGAGCATGTGGCCCATCACGTCGGCGACGAACAGGCCGTTGAACGCGTACGACCAGCTTGCCGGCGGTGCCGGCCCAGACGAACAGCGTCGCCAGGGCGCAGGCGAGCAGGATGAGCTGGGCGAGCCAGTAGCTGACGCGGCGCCGCTCGTCCTTGACGAACAGGTCCACGATCATCAGCGCGCAGGCGCCCGCCAGCAGCACGATCTCGGGCAGCGCGACGATGAAGTTCAGGAACATGTCAGAACTTGGGCTGCGCGACGTGGCGCAGCAGCTCGCCGACCGAGGCGTGCATCACCTCGGTGAACGGGTTGGGGTAGACGCCCATGAACAGCACCGCGGCCGCGAGCAGGCCGAGCACCAGGGCTTCGCGGCCGTTCAGGTCCTTGAGCGCGGCCACGTGCTCGTTGGCCACCGCGCCGAAGATCACGCGCTTGTACATCCACAGCGTGTAGGCCGCGCCGAACACCAGCGTGGTGGCGGCGGCGAAGGCGAGCCAGAAGCTCTTCTGCATCGCGCCCATGATCACCATGAACTCGCCGACGAAGCCGCTGGTCGCCGGCAGGCCGCAGTTGGCCATGGCGAACAGCATCATCAGCGAGGCGAACTTCGGCATGGAGTTCACCACCCCGCCGTAGTCCGCGATCATGCGGCTGTGCATGCGGTCGTAGAGCACGCCGACGCACAGGAACAGCGCCGCCGAGACGAAGCCGTGCGAGATCATCTGCACCAGCGCGCCTTCCACGCCCCAGTCGTTGAACACGAACATGCCCAGCGTGACGAAGCCCATGTGCGAGATCGACGAGTAGGCGATGAGCTTCTTCATGTCGGTCTGCACCAGCGCCACCAGGCCGATGTACACCACCGCCACCAGCGAGAGCGCGATCATCAGCCAGGCGAGATTGCGCGAGGCGTCGGGCAGGATCGGCAGCGTGAAGCGGACGAAGCCGTAGGCGCCGAGCTTCAGCATGATCGCCGCCAGCACCACCGAGCCGCCGGTGGGCGCCTCGACGTGCGCGTCGGGCAGCCAGGTGTGCACCGGCCACATCGGCACCTTCACGGCGAAGGCGAGGAGCAAACCGAAGAACAGCCACTGCTGCGCCCCGAGCGCGAGCGGCAGCTTGTGCCAGTCGAGGATGGCGAAGCTGCCCGACTTGCCGTAGAGGTAGAGCAGCGCCACCAGCATCAGGAGCGACCCCAGCAGCGTGTAGAGGAAGAACTTGACCGCGGCGTAGACCCGGTTCGGCCCGCCCCACACGCCGATGATGATGAACATCGGGATCAGCGTGGCCTCGAAGAACACGTAGAACAGCACGCCGTCGAGCGCCGCGAACACGCCGTTCATGACGCCCGAGAGCATCAGGAAGGAGGCGTAGTACTGCCCCACCCGGCTCTCGATCACCGTCCAGCCGGCGATCACCACCAGCACGGTGATGAAGGAATTGAGCAGCAGGAACAGCATCGAGATGCCGTCCACGCCGAGGTGGTAGCTGACGCCGAAGCGCGGGATCCAGGGCGCGAGTTCCACGAACTGCATGCCGGCCAGTTGGCGGCGTCGAAGCCGGCGTACAGGGGCAGCGTCACGAGGAATCCGGCCAGCGCGCCGGCGAGCGCGATCGTGCGCTGCAGCGGCGCGTTGCGGTCGCCGCCCGCGGCCAGCACCAGCAGCGCGGCGGCGATCGGGACCCAGATGGCGAGCGAGAGCAGCGCCATGTCAGATGCGCAGGAACCAGTAGGTCGCGAGCACCACGCCGAGCAGCATCATCCCCGCGTAACGGTAGAGCATGCCGGACTGCAGCAGCGAGGCGAGCGCCGAGAACCAGCCCACCAGCGCGCGCCGAGCCGTTCACCGCGAGCCCGTCGATGAAGGTCTGGTCGCCCGCCTTCCACAGGCCGGTGCCCACGACGCGCGCGCCGGCGCCGAACAGCCACGCGTAGAGCTCGTCGAAGCCGTACTTGCGCTCCACCACGGCGTACAGGGGGCCGAGGCGCATCGCGATGCGTCTTCGGCAGGTCGGTGCGCACCCGGTACAGCCACCACGCGGTGACGATGCCGGCGAGCGCCAGCCAGAACGGCAGCGCGCCTACGCCGTGCAGCATGAAGGCCCACAGGCCATGGAACTCTGCGCCCGGATTGCGGATGAAGTCGCTGTAGACCACGGCTCCGATCCACCAGCCCGAGGCAAAGGAAGGAATCGCCAGCAGCACCAGCGGCACGGTAACCACCTTGGGCGACTCGTGCGGCGGATGCGCGGCGTCGAACCGGGGCGCGCCATGGAACGCCATGAACACCATGCGGAAGGTGTAGGTGGCAGTGACGAACACGCAGGCGAGCACACAGGCGTAGGCGAAAGCCCGCGCCCGGAGTCGTCGACAGGTGCGCCGCCTCGATGATGGCGTCCTTGGAGAAGAACCCGGCGAACGGCGGGATGCCGGCCGAGGAGATGGCGCCGAGCAGCACCGTCCAGTAGGTGACGGGCATGTACTTCTTCAGGCCGCCCATGCGGCGCATGTCCTGCTCGTGGTGCAGCGCGATGATCACCGAGCCCGCGCCGAGGAACAGCACCGCCTTGAAGAAGGCGTGCGTCATCAGGTGGAAGATCGCCGCCGAGTAGGCCGAGGCCCCCAGCGCCACCGTCATGTAGCCGAGCTGCGACAGCGTGGAGTAGGCCACCACGCGCTTGATGTCGTACTGGGTGAGCGCCACCAGGCCCATGGAGAGCGCGGTGATGCCGCCGATCACCAGCACCACCGAGCGCGCCGTGGGCGAGAGCTCGTACAGCGGCGCCATGCGCGCCACCATGAAGATGCCGGCCGTCACCATGGTGGCGGCGTGGATCAGCGCGGAGATCGGCGTCGGGCCCTCCATCGAGTCCGGCAGCCAGACGTGCAGCGGGAACTGCGCGCTCTTGCCCATCGCGCCGACGAACAGGCACAGGCAGATCAGCGTCATGGGCGAGGCGAGCGACGGCGCCTGCCCGAACACCCTGGCGTAGTCCAGGCTGCCGAAGTACGCGAGCACCAGGCCGATGCCCAGGATGAAGCCGAAGTCGCCCACCCGGTTGACGAGGAAGGCCTTCAGGTTCGCGTGGATCGCGGTGGGCCGCGTGTACCAGAAGCCGATCAGCAGGTAGGACACCAGGCCCACCGCCTCCCAGCCGAAGAACAGCTGCAGGAAATTGTTCGCCATCACCAGCATCAGCATGGAGAAGGTGAACAGCGAAATGTAGGAGAAGAACCTCTGGTAGCCGGGGTCCTCCGCCATGTAGCCGATGGTGTAGATGTGCACCATCAGCGACACGAACGTCACCACCACCATCATGAGCGCCGTCAGGCGGTCGATGAGGAAGCCGATCTCCAGCCTCACCCCGCCGCTCGTGAGCCAGGTGTAGACGCTGCCGTTGAAGGTGTTGCCCTGCAGCACGTCGGCGAAGATCCAGCAGGAGGCGAGGAACGAGACGAGCACGCCGAGAATCGTGACCGAGTGCGCGCCCGCGCGGCCGATGGCGCGCCCGGCGAGGCCCGCCAGGATCGCGCCCGCCAGCGGCGCGAGCGGCACAAGGAGATAGAGCGTCTTCATCCCTTCAGCGAGTCCAGGTCTTCCACATTGATGGTGGCGAGGTTGCGGAACAGCACCACCAGGATCGCCAGGCCGATGGCCGACTCGGCGGCGGCCACCGTGAGGATGAAGAACACGAACACCTGCCCCGCCAGGTCGCCGATGAAGTGCGAGAAGGCGACGAAGTTCAGGTTCACCGCCAGCAGCATCAGCTCGATCGCCATCAGCAGCACGATGATGTTGCGCCGGTTGAGGAAGATGCCGACCACGCTGATGGCGAAGAGCAGCGCGCCGAGCACCAGGAAGTGATTGAGCGTGAGCAGACCCATCAGCGGTCCCTCTCCGAGGGCATGGAGACCATGCGCACGCGCTCCGCGCGCCGCACCGCCACCTGCTGCGCGGGGTCCTGCGCCTTGGAGTCCTTGCGCCGGCGCAGGGTGAGCGCGATGGCGGCGATGATCGCCACCAGCAGGATCACCGCCGCGATCTCGAAGGCATACACGTACTGCGTGTACAGCACGCGCCCCAGCTCCTTGGTGTTGCTGTAGTCGGCGGGCATCACGCGGGTGCGCGTCGCGGCGCCGAAATAGCGCTGCGCCAGCACCGCCACCATCTCGAAGGCCATCACCCCGCCCACCACCGCGGCGAGCGGCAGGTTCTTCCAGAAACCCTCGCGCAGGCGCTCCAGGTTGATGTCCAGCATCATCACCACGAACAGGAACAGCACCATCACCGCGCCCACGTACACCAGCACCAGGGTGATGGCGAGGAACTCGGCGCGCAGCAGCATCCAGATGGCCGCAGCGTTGAAGAACGCCAGCACCAGGTAGAGCGCGGCGTGCACCGGGTTGCGCGCGGTGATCACGCGCAGCGCGGCGGCGAGCAATATCGCGGCGAAGACGTAGAAGACTACGGTCTCAAACATGCGTCGTTGTTGTTGTCGTTTTCAGCGGTACGCAGAGTCGGCCGCGCGGTCCTTGGCGATCTGCTCCTCGTAGCGGTCCCCCACCGCGAGCAGCATCGGCTTGGTGTAGTACAGGTCGCCGCGCTTCTCGCCGTGGTACTCGAGGATGCGCGTCTCGACGATGGCGTCCACCGGGCAGGCCTCCTCGCAGAAGCCGCAGAAGATGCACTTCACCAGGTCGATGTCGTAGCGCGTGGTGCGGCGCGTGCCGTCGGCGCGCGACTCCGATTCGATGTGGATGGCGAGCGCCGGGCACACGGCCTCGCACAGCTTGCAGGCGATGCAGCGCTCTTCGCCGTTCGGATAGCGGCGCAGCGCGTGCAGGCCGCGGAAGCGCGGGCTCTGCGGCGTCTTCTCCTCCGGGAACTGCACCGTGATCTTGCGCGCGAACAGGTGCCGGCCGGTGAGCGCCATGCCGCGGAACAGCTCCAGCAGCAGGAAGGAACGGAAGAAATCGACGAGGCGCGCGATCATGGCCACAGGCTCCAGGGCGTCTGCATCCACAGCCCGATCACCGCGATCCACACCAGGGTGAGCGGGATGAATACCTTCCAGCCCAGGCGCATGATCTGGTCGTAGCGGTAGCGCGGGAAAGTCGCGCGGATCCACAGGAACATCGACACCAGCACGAACACCTTGGCGAGCAGCCAGAAGAACGGCGGCACCGCCTCGGTCAACGCGCTGGAAATCGGCGGCTGCCAGCCGCCGAAGAACATGACCGCGGTGAGCGTCGCGATGAGGATCATGTTCATGTACTCGGCGATGAAGAACAGCGCGTAGGTCATGCCCGAGTACTCGACCATGTGGCCGGCGACGATCTCCGACTCGCCTTCCACCACGTCGAAGGGCGCGCGGTTGGTCTCGGCGATGCCGGAGACGAAGTACACCACCAGCATCGGCGCAAGCGGCAGCCAGTTCCAGGACAGGACATTGAGGCCCTTGGCGGCGAACATGCCCCGGCCCTGCTGCTCCACGATGTCGGAGAGATTCAGGCTGCCCGACACCATCAGCACCACCACCAGCGCGAAGCCCATCGCCAGCTCGTAGGACACCATCTGCGCCGCGGAGCGCATCGCGCCGAGGAAGGAGTATTTCGAGTTGGAGGCCCAGCCGGCGATGATCACGCCGTACACGCCCATCGAGGTGAGCGCAATCACGTACAGCAGCCCGGCGTTGATGTCGGCGAGCACCATCTCCGGCGCGAACGGGATCACCGCCCAGGCCGCGATCGCCGGCATCACCATCATGATCGGTGCCAGGATGAACAGGCCCTTGCTGGCATTGGTCGGGACGATGATTTCCTTGAACAGCAGCTTCACGCCGTCGGCGATCGGCTGCAGCAGGCCGAGCGGACCGACGCGGTTGGGTCCGATGCGGATCTGGATCCAGCCGATGAGCTTGCGCTCCCACAGCGTGAGGTAGGCCACCGACAGTATCAGCGGCACCAGGATGGCCACGATGTAGGCCAGGTTCCAGGCGGTGTCGATGAGCGCCGCGCGCCAATCCATCTAGGCCACCTTCTCCACCGGCGCCTTCTCCAGGATGAGGCTGCCGAACATCGGGCCAAGGACCGCGGTCAAGGGGTGCGCCGCGGCGACGCGCACGCATTCGTCGGGAAGCTTGTCGTCGAGGGCCGCGCCGAGCTTCGCGCTGCCGCCGTCCTGGCGCACGATCACCGGCTGGCCGGCGGCGACGCCCAGCTTGCGCAGCAGCTTCGCGTTCATCCATGCCTTCGGCGGCTGCGCGTCGCGCGTTGCCTGCAGCGAGGGCGCACGGCGCACCAGGGGATCGGCGAAATAGATCGGCACCTCGGCAATGCGCTGGATGCCGGAAGGGGCCGAGGCAGCGGTTGCTGCCTGCTCGATTGCATTGGACAGCAGCGTCGCGACTTGGCGGCCGCCGAGACACGCATCGCGCACCTGCTCGATGGTGTCGAATGCAAACCCCGGCAGCTTCATCAGGGTGCCCAGCACGCGCAGCACCTTCCACGCCGGGCGTGCTTCGCCGAGCGGCGGCACGGCAGCCTGGAAGCTCTGCACCCGCCCCTCGGTGCTGATGAAGGTGCCCGCGGTCTCGCTGAACGGCGCGATCGGCAGCAGCACGTCGCCCATGTCCGATTTCCAGGCCGTCAGGTTGACGGTGAAGGCCGCGTGCCTCGCCAAACCGGGATCCGCACAATCCAAATCCGGCTCTACGCCGAGCAGGAGCAGCGCCTGCTTGCGACTTGCGGCAGGCAGACCGCCGCCGGTTGGCAGCCCGGCGACATAGCCGCCGACCGAGTTGGCCGCCTCGCCGAGGAAGCCGAGCTTCACGCCGAGGGCCTGGGCAGCGGCGTGGATCTGCGCCGCCTGCGGGTGCTGCTGGGCGAAATTGCCGAGCAGCACCGCGGCGTTCTTGCCGCCGGCGAGCTGGTCCTTGAACGAGGCAATGGCGCCCGGAATCGCCGAGGGAGCGACGATCGTCTTGCTCGCGACCGGCATCAGCCAGTCGTCATCCACCGAGTGCAGCACGTGGATCTGCGCGCCGCGCTTGGCGGCCTGCCGCAGGCGCTGTGCGATCAGCGGGTGGTCCTTGCGCAGGAACGAGCCCACCACCAGCACGCGATCGAGCTCGCCAAGCTGCGCGATCGGCATGCCGAGCCAGGGAATGCCGGCGCGCTTGCCGTCGGCGGCGAAGTCGCTGTGCCGCAGGCGGAAGTCCGCCGCGCCGAGCTTGCCGGCGAGGTGCAGTTCCTCCAGCGTGGCATGCGGCGAGGCGAGCACGCCGGCGTCCTTCAGCCCGGATGCGGCGTGCTGCAGCGCGACCTCCCAATCCACTTCCTCGAGCTTGCCGTTCCGGCGCAGCATCGGCCGCGTCAGCCGGTCCGGCGCGTTAAGGCCTTCGTAGGAGAAGCGGTCCTTGTCCGAGAGCCAGCACTCGTTCACCGCCTCGTTCTCCAGCGGCAGGACGCGCATCACCCTGCCCTGCTTCACCTGCACCACGAGGTTTGACCCGAGGCCGTCGTGCGGCGACACGCTCTTCCTGCGCGAGAGCTCCCAGGTGCGCGCGCTGTAGCGGAAGGGCTTCGAGGTGAGCGCGCCCACCGGGCACAGGTCGATCATGTTGCCGGAGAGCTCCGAATCCACGGTCTTGCCGACGAACGCGACGATCTCGGCGTGCTCGCCGCGCCCGATCATGCCCAGCTCCATCACCCCGGCCACCTCCTGGCCGAAACGCACGCAGCGCGTGCACTGGATGCAGCGGCTCATCTCCTCGGCGGCGACCAGCGGGCCGATGTCCTTGTGCAGCACCACGCGCTTTTCCTCCTGGTAGCGCGAGGCGGAGCCGCCGTAGCCCACCGCGAGGTCCTGCAGCTGGCACTCGCCGCCCTGGTCGCAGATCGGGCAGTCGAGCGGATGGTTGATGAGCAGGAACTCCATCACGCCGTTCTGCGCTTTCTTCGCGCCAACCGAATGCGTCTGCACCTTCATGCCGTCGGCCACGGGCGTGGCGCAGGCCGGCAGGGGCTTGGGCGCCTTCTCGATCTCCACCAGGCACATGCGGCAGTTGGCGGCGATGGAGAGCTTCTTGTGGTAGCAGAAGTGCGGCACGTAGATGCCGAGCTTGGTCGCCGCGTCCATGACGGTCGAGCCGTTCGGGACCTCGACTTCGCGCCCGTCGATCAGCAGCTTGGCCATCTAGGCGGCTTCCTTCACGGCGTGGATGGCGTGCGCGCCCGAGCGCCCCCACTTGGGCTCGGCATCCGGGCCCTGCACCAGGCAGCTGCTGGTGCTGGATGTGGTGCTCGAACTCGCCGCGGAAGTGCTTGAGGAAGCTCTTCACCGGCAGCGCAGCGGCATCGCCGAGCGCGCAGATGGTGCGGCCGGCGATGTTGTCGGCCACGTTGTCGAGCAGCGCCAGGTCTTCCATGCGGCCCTGCCCGTTCTCGATGCGGTTCACCACGCGGTACAGCCAACCCGTGCCCTCGCGGCAGGGCGTGCATTGGCCGCAGGACTCCTCGAAGTAGAAGTAGGACAGGCGCTCCAGCGCGCGCACCATGCAGGTAGTCTCGTCCATGACGATCACCGCGCCCGAGCCGAGCATCGAGCCCGCCTTGGCGATGGAGTCGTAGTCCATGTCGGTGCTCATCATGATGTCCGCGGGCAGCACCGGCATGCGAGGATCCGCCCGGGATCACGGCCTTCAGCTTGCGCCCGGCCCGCATGCCGCCCGCCATTTCCAGCAGCTGCGCGAACGGCGTGCCGAGCTTCACCTCGTAGTTGCCCGGCCTCGCCACGTGGCCGGTCACCGAGAACAGCTTCGTGCCGCCGTTGTTGGGCCTGCCCAGCGCGAGGAAGGCGTCGCCGCCCTTTGCGCATGATCCAGGGCACCGCGGCGAAGGTCTCGGTGTTGTTGATGGTGGTGGGCTTGCCGTACAGGCCGAAGCTCGCCGGGAACGGCGGCTTGAAGCGCGGCTGGCCCTTCTTGCCCTCGAGCGACTCGAGCAGCGCGGTCTCCTCGCCGCAGATGTAGGCGCCGTAGCCCGGGTGCGCGTACATCTCGAAGCTGAACCCGGAGCCGAGGATGTTCTTGCCGAGGTAGCCGGCGGCGTAGGCTTCCTGGAGCGCCTCCTCGTACTGCTCGTACACCGCCCAGATCTCGCCGTGGATGTAGTTGTAGCCGGCGGCGGCGCCCATCGCGTAGCCGGCGATGATCATGCCCTCGATCACCGAGTGCGGGTTGTAGCGCAGCAGGTCGCGGTCCTTGCAGGTGCCCGGCTCGCCCTCGTCGGAGTTGCACACCAGGTACTTGGCGCCGGCGTACTGCTTGCGGCATGAAAGACCACTTGAGGCCCGTCGGAAAGCCTGCGCCGCCGCGTCCGCGCAGCGCGGACTTCTTCACCTCGGCGATCACGGCGTCCGGCGCGATCTTCTCGGCGAGGATCCTGCGCAGCGCGGCGTAGCCCTCGCGCTGCTCGTAGTCCTTGAGGCGCCAGTTCGAGCCGTCCAGGCCGGCCATCAGGATCGCGTCGGGTCCGTAGTCGAGCATCTCAGGCATTCTTGGAAAGCTCGTCGATCAGCGCGTCGAGCTTCTCCCTGGTCATGTAATCGCACATGCGCTTGTTGTTCACCAGCACCACCGGCGCCATGGCGCAGGCGCCCATGCACTCGCCCTCCTTCAGCGTGAACCAGCCGTCGGGCGTGGTCTCGCCGAAGCCGATGCCGAGCTTCTTCTTCAGGTAGTCGGCGGCCTCCAGCGAACCCTGCAGCCCGCAGGGCAGGCAGGTGCAGACGGTGAGCTTGTGCGTGCCGGTGGGCGCGAGGTTGTACATGCCGTAGAAGCTCGCCACCTCGTACACGGCCACCGGCGCCATGCCCAGGTATCTGCGCCACGTAGTCCATGGTCTCGGTCGACAGCCAACCCTTCTCGTCCTGCGCGACGATGAGCGCGCTCATCACCGCCGACTGCTTCTGGTCGGCGGGATACTTGGCGACCTCGCGGTCGATCTTGCGCAGGGATTCCGGCGCTCAGCATCAGCGGTCTATGTCCCCGAACACGATGTCCAGCGTGCCGATGATGGCGACGGCGTCGGCCAGCATGTGGCCGTTGCGACAGCTCGCTCATCGCCGACAGGTGCGCGAAAGCCGGCGAACGCAGTTTCATGCGGTAGGGCTTGTTGGCACCGTCGGAGATGAAGTAGACGCCGAATTCGCCCTTCGGATGCTCCACCGCGGCATACGCCTCGCCTTCGGGCACGTGCATGCCCTCGGTGAACAGCTTGAAGTGGTGGATCAGTTCCTCCATCGTGCCCTTCATCCCGACGCGCGAGGGCGGCGCCACCTTGTGGTTGTCGGTGATCACCGGTCCCGGGTTGCGGCGCAGCCAGTCGACGCACTGCCGGACGACGCGGTTCGACTGCCGCATTTCCTCGATGCGCACCAGGTAGCGGTCGTAGGTGTCGCCGTTCACGCCCACCGGGATGTCGAAGTCGACCCGGTCGTAGACCTCGTAGGGCTGCTTCTTGCGCAGGTCCCATTCGATGCCCGAGCCGCGCAGCATCACGCCGGAAAAGCCGAGCGCCAGCGCGCGCTCGGGCGAGACCACGCCGATGCCAACGGTGCGCTGCTTCCAGATGCGGTTCTCCGTGAGCAGCGTCTCGTAGTCGTCCACGCACTTGGGGAAGCGTTCGGTGAAGTCCTCGATGAAATCGAGCAGCGATCCCTGGCGGTCGGCGTTCATCTCGGCCAGCTGGCGCGCGTTGCGCGAGAATGCTGCGCCTCGTACTGCGGCATGCTGTCGGGCAGGTCGCGGTAGACGCCGCCCGGACGGTAGTAGGCTGCATGCATGCGCGCCCCGGAAACCGCCTCGTAGCAGTCGAGCAGGTCCTCGCGTTCGCGGAAGCAGTACAGGAACACCGTCATCGCCCCGAGGTCGAGGGCCTGCGTGCCGAGGAACAGCAGGTGGTTCAGGATGCGCGTGATCTCGTCGAACATGACGCGGATGTACTGCGCGCGCAGCGGCACCTGGACGCCGAGCAGCTTCTCGACCGAGAGCACGAAGGCGTGCTCGTTGCACCATCATCGACACGTAGTCCAGCCGGTCCATGTACGGCAGCGACTGGATGTAGGTGCGCTGCTCGGCGAGCTTTTCGGTCGCGCGGTGCAGCAGGCCGATGTGCGGATCGGCGCGCTGGATCACCTCGCCGTCGAGCTCGAGCACCAGCCGCAGCACGCCGTGCGCCGCCGGATGCTGCGGCCCGAAGTTGAGGGTGTAGTTGCGGATCTCCGGCATCGCGCTAGCCGCCGCCCTCGCCGTAGTGCTCCTCGCGCACGATGCGCGGGGTGACCTCGCGCGGCTCGATGGTGACCGGCTGGTACACCACGCGCTTCTGCTCGGGGTCGTAACGCATCTCGACATGGCCCGACATCGGGAAATCCTTGCGGAACGGATGGCCGACGAAGCCGTAGTCGGTGAGGATGCGGCGCAGGTCGGGATGGCCGTCGAACACCATGCCGAACAGGTCGAACGCCTCGCGCTCGTACCAGTTCACGCTCGGCCAGACCTCGTGCACCGAGGGCAGCAGCGGAAACTCGTCATCGGGGCACAGGCAGCGCACGCGCAGGCGCCAGTTGTGCGTGATGGACAGCAGGTGCAGCACCGCGGCGAAGCGCCCGCCCCGCGGCGCGCGGCCGGCATACGTGGAATAGTCCACGCCGCACAGGTCGATCAGCTGCTCGAAGCGCAGCTCGGCGGCGTCGCGCAGCCGCAGGCAGGTCGCCAGGTAGTCCGCCGCCCGCACTTCGACTGTCACCTCGCCGAGGCGCTCGCTCGGCGCAAGACCCGCCTGCTGCAGCAGGTCGAAGAGCTTTTGCAGCTTCGGCGTCATCTCGCGATCGTGCTGGTGCGCTTGATCTTGTTCTGCAGCTGCACGAGCCCGTAGAGCAGCGCCTCGGCAGTCGGCGGGCAGCCCGGCACGTAGATGTCCACCGGCACGATGCGGTCGGCGCCGCGCACCACGGAGTAGGAGTAGTGGTAGTAGCCGCCACCGTTCGCGCAGGAGCCCATCGAGATCACCCAGCGCGGCTCGGCCATCTGGTCGTAGACCTTGCGCAGCGCCGGCGCCATCTTGTTGCACAGCGTGCCGGCGATGATCATGACATCCGATTGCCGCGGGCTGGGGCGGAAGACGATGCCGAAGCGGTCAAGGTCGTAGCGCGCCGCGCCTGCATGCATCATCTCGATGGCGCAGCACGCCAGCCCGAAAGTCATCGGCCACATCGAGCCGGTGCGCGTCCAGTTGATCACCGTGTCCAGCTTGGCGGTGACGAAGCCCTGCTGCAGGACACCTTCAAGAGCCATGGCCTACTCCCATTCCAGCGCCCCCTTCATCCACTCGTAGACGAACCCCACCACCAGGATGCCGAGGAACAGCATCATCGCCAGGAATCCGGGCAGGCCGATGTCGTTGATCACCACCGCCCACGGAAAGAGGAACGCGATCTCTAGGTCGAACAGGATGAACAGGATCGCCACCAGGTAGTAGCGCACGTCGAACTTCATGCGCGCGTCCTCGAAGGCCTCGAAGCCGCACTCGTAGGGCGAGAGCTTCTCGGGGTCGGGCCGGCTCGGGCCGAGCAGCTTGCCGAGCACCATGGGCCCCACGCCGACCGCCAGGCCGACGAGGATGAACAGCAGGATCGGAAAGTACTCAGCCAGCATAGTTGGTGCCCACGAGCAGACTCGAACTGCTACGGCTGATTAGGCCACCAGCCCCTCAAGCTGGCGTGTCTACCAATTTCACCACGTGGGCGATTCGTAGGACCGAATTATCCCCTAAAAATCATTGCGGCACGTCGCGCGCCTTCGAACCTGGCGCTTCCGGCGCAGGCGTGGCGGCGGCAGGCTTGGGCACCTCGGCGCCCGGCTTGGCAGGCGCGGTCTTCACCGCATCCAGCACGGCGCCGCCGGAGGCCTTCGGCTTGTGCGTGGCCAGGTAGGCGAGCGCGAGGCTCGTCAGGAAGAACACCGTCGCCAGCGCCGCGGTGGCGCGCGACAGGAAATTCGCCGAGCCGGTGGCGCCGAACAGGCTGCCCGAGGCGCCGCCGCCGAAGCCGGAGCCCATGTCCGCGCCCTTGCCGTGCTGGAGCAGCACCAGGCCGATGATCGCCAGCGCGATCAGCACGTGCACCACGATTACCAGAGTCAGCCAGTTGTTCCATGTCGTCAACCCTTCCGTTGCGCCGCCGCGCAGATGGCGAGGAAATCCCCCGCCACCAGCGATGCGCCGCCAATCAACCCGCCATCCACGTCCGGCATGGCGAAAATCGCCGCTGCGTTCTGCGCCTTGACGCTGCCGCCGTACAGGATGCGCACCTGTCGCCCCGACGCGCTGGCGCAGGAACGCGTGTACTGCCTGCGCCTGCTCCGGCGTCGCCGTGCGGCCCGTGCCGATCGCCCAGACCGGCTCGTAGGCCAGCACCGCATCGCCGAACGCGCGCTTGCCCAGCACCGCGTCGAGCTGCCGGGCCACCACCGCCTCGGTGCGCCCCGCGTCGCGCTCTTCCAGCGTCTCGCCGACGCAGAAGATCGGCTTGAGCCCCGCGCCCTGCGCCGCGGCGAACTTCGCCGCTGCCTGCGCGTCGGTTTCGCCGTAGAGCTGGCGGCGCTCGGAATGTCCCACGAGCACGTAGCGGCAACCGAATTCCGCCAGCATCGCGGCCGACACTTCGCCGGTATGCGCGCCCGAGGCATGCTCGCTCAGGTTTTGCGCACCCCAGGCGACCTGCGTGCCCCGCAGCCTCTCCGCGGCCTGCGCCAGGTACGGGAAAGGCACGCAAACCACGCATTCCACGCCCTGCACGCCGGCCACGATTGCATCGAGCAGCGCCTGATTGGCCGCCAGACTGCCCTGCATCTTCCAGTTGCCGGCGACGAGCCGAGCACGCATCCCGTTACCGTCCGCTGAAAGGCGGAATTCTACCCGTTTTGCCCCCTAGCCGGCGCCACGCGCGCCAGCGTGCGCGCCGCGCGGGTCATCGCTTCGCGCAGCCGCTGCGCGACGCGTTCGCGCACCGGCTCCAGGATGCCCGGCAGCCGCACCGAATGGCTGAGCGCCTGCGTTTCCTCTGCGTACAGCTGCAGCATCTCGAACAAGCGTTGCTCGAGCTCACCCGCCGCGAACGCTTCGCGCAGCCGCCGGCCGCGCCGCCACGCGTCGAGGATGCGCCGGGCGGTGTCCAGCCCGAGTTCGATGCGCCGCAGGCGGAGCGGCTCGATCCTGTCGTAGGGAATCTCGATGCGCACCGGAAAACTGCCGATGCGCGCGAGGAACTCACGGTCGATTTCGCGGGCAGCGGCCAGGATTTCACGCGCCACTGCGGGCGCCGGCGCCTCTCCCGCGCGCCGTATCACCAGCGCGTCCTTGCGTACTTCCTTGGCCACGTTCTCGCGCGAGGAACGGCTCCAGCGCCGGCAGCGCGAGCCGCAAGGGCAGCGCCGCGCGCAGCTCCTCGGTGGTGCGCCGGCTGAACTCGCGCAGCAGCCGGCCGTTCAGTGCGGCGAGTGCGCGTTCGCGGTTCAGGCCGGCGGCGGCTTCACGGCGCGGTGAAAGCCGAGCATGCCGCCGAACACCGTCGTGCGCCGTGACGTTCCGGAAACCGATGTCCTCCATCATGTCGCTCAGCTCCTGCGCGGAGTAGAACATCTGCAGTGCCTGGATGAAGTACTTCTTGCAGTTGAGCGCGGCGGGCCCGCTGCGGAACAGGAATCCCGTGAACCACAGGCAGAAGCGCAGATAGGTGTAGTACAGCTTTTCCACGATCGGGTTGCCCGGCCGCAGCATGTCGCTGTGGTAGAAGCGGCCGCCGGGCTTGAGCACGCGCCGGATCTCGGCGGCCACGCGCCGGATGCGCAGGTGCCGCGAGGCGAATTGCAGGGTGACCACGTCGAACGTGTTGTCCGGGTACGGCAGCGTGTGCACGTCGTCGATGACGCTGCGGATGCGGAAGCCGAGGCTCTCGGCGCTGGCGGCGCCCGACCTCCTGCATCGCGGCGCTGCGGTCGATGGCGTGCACCTCGAGCGTCGGCTCGCGCTTGAGCAGCGCGATGCCGATGGCGTTGGTGCCGGCGCAGACGTCGAGCACCCGCTCGCCGGGCTTGATGTCCACCGTCGCCATGAACTTGCGCAGGAACCAGCCCCACAGTCCCAGGCTGGCGATGTAGTTCGCCCGGTCGTAGTACGGGGCGACGTCGGCGAACACGTCGTTCAGCTCCCGGGTCCAGACGTCATTGAAGCGCTCTTCCCGGGCGATCTCGCGCGTGGCGACAGGCGGCGGATTCATCGGGCCTCCTCCCTTCAGATCCGCAGCAAGTAAAGCACCGACGCCCCCGTTCCGGCAAGGGCCGCGGCGTAGACGATCGTCGCGACCAGGATGTCGGCCCGTATGCCGAGGTCGTAGCAGGTGATGCGCAGGCGGTGGGCGGCGCTCCAGAGCGACAGGAAGACGATGCCGGCGATCGCCAGCTTGGCGAGCCAGTGCCCGGCGAAGGCATGCAGGCGGTCGTAGGCCAGCAGGTCGGGCGCGTGGCCGAGCGCGGCCAGCAGCGTGAGCAGGATCAGCACCGGGGTGAGGAACGCAGTGAGGGTGCCGCCCGCGGCAAACGGGCCCCAGACGATCGGCTTGTTGGATATCGCCATGCTCAGAACGCTCCCGCCAGATAGAGAATTGCGATGGACAGCACCGCCCAGGCGCCGAAATGCGCGCCTGAAATGACGCCATCGGGGACGAACTCCTCGCCGAGCTGCAGCGGCAGCGCTTTCGGGGTCAGGTTGAACCAGGTGACGCTGTGGTAGACCGCGAACGCCAGCGCAACGACGTGAAACGCGACGATCAGCGGGCTCTTCAGGCCTGCGAGGAACGCGGCCCAGGCCTCCGGCCCCTCCGACAGTCGCGCGAGCGCACACACCAGCATCAGGGTCCAGGCACCGATGAACAGGCAGGAGAACTCGCGCGTCATGTAGCGCAGGTAGCGCGGGTGCCGGAAGATCCACTCCGACGTCATCTCGCGCACGTAGGGCTTGCGGCTCATTTCTTCAGCCATGGCATCAGGTGCTCCGTGTACCAGTCCACCGTGCTCTTGATCTTGACCTGCTGGATCGCGCCCGCCGGATCGACGTGCTCGGGACAGACCTCGGAACAGGCGCCTACGAACGAGCATTCCCAGGCGCCCTCGGTCGCCGCGATCTCCTGCTGCCGCTGGTCGCGGCCGCCGTCGCGCGAATCCTGGTTGTAGCGGTGCGCGAGCGCGATCGCCGCCGGGCCGACGTACTTCGGGATCAGGCCGTATTCCGGGCAGGCCGCGTAGCACAGCATGCAGTTGATGCACATGCTGTACTGCTTGAACTTGTTGAGTTCGGCCGGCGTCTGCAGGTACTCGCCGTCGGCGACCGCCTTCGCCTGCTTCGGGATGAGGTACGGCCGGACGCGCTTGAGCTTGTCCATGAAGTCGTCGATCACCGTCACCAGGTCGCGCTCGATCGGGAAATGCGCGAGCGGCTCGACGCGGATCACGCCCTGGTAATTGCGAATGAACGCCTTGCAGGCGAGCTTCGGCTCCTTGTTGATCATCATGCCGCAGCTCCCGCACACCGCCATGTGGCAGGACCAGCGGTAGCTGAGCGTCGGGTCGATGGTCTCCTTGACGTGGTTCAGGGCGTCAAGGACGACCCACTCCTCCCTGCAGGTGACCGTATAGCGCTGGAAGCGCGGCTCGCTGTCCGTTTCCGGGTTGTAGCGCAGGACTTCCAGCTCGATGGTGCGCTCGCCCATTACTCGTGGCCTCCCGAGTAGTCGCGCACGCCGGGCTGCGACTTGGTGATCACCACGTCGCAGATAATCGACGCGCGGCGCCTGGCTCGGGTGGTACACCGCGAGCGAATGGCGCAGGAAGTTCTTGTCGTCGCGCTCGACGAAGTCGAGGCGCTGGTGCGCGCCGCGCGACTCCTTGCGCGCCAGCGCGCTCTGCGCGACCGCCTCGGCGCAGTCGAGCATCGAGCCGAGCTCGAGCGCCTGCAGCAGGTCGGTGTTGTAGACGTTGGTCTTGTCGTGCAGCTCGATCGCGCGGTAGCGGCGGCGCAGGTCGGCGAGCTTCGCGCATGCTGCGGCGAGACCCTCGCCGGTGCGGTAGATGCCGGCGTTCTCTTCCATGGTCTGCATCATCTCCTTGCGCAGCCCGGCCACCGTCTCGGTACCGCCCGAGCGCTGCATGAGTTCGCGCACGCGCCCCTGCGCGGCCGCGCCGAGCGACTCGCGCGCCGCATCTCGCGACGCCGGCGCCCCGGCGGCGACATACTCCATCGCGCTCAGGGCCGCGCGCCGGCCGAATACCAGCAGCTCGGTGAGCGAGTTCGAGCCGAGCCGGTTGGCGCCGTTGATGCTCACGCAGGCGCACTCGCCGGCGGCGAAGAGGCCCGGCAGCGGCGTCGCCGACTTGATGTCGGTATGGATGCCGCCCATCATGTAATGGACAACCGGGCGCACCGGCACCGGATCGGTCACCGGATCGACGCCCATGTAGCTGATGGACATGTCGCGCACCAGCGGCAGGCGCTCGTCGATCGTCTTCTCGCCCAGGTGCCGCATGTCGAGCAGCATGGCATCGCCCCACTGGGTCGGGACTGCGTTGCCCTTCTTCTGCTCGTGCCAGAACGCCTGGCTGACGCGGTCGCGCGGACCGAGTTCCATGGTCTTGAGCACCGGCTGGCCGAGCGGCGTCTCCGGGCCCATGCCGTAGTCCTGCAGGAAGCGGCGGCCGTTCTTGTTCAACAGCACGCCACCCTCGCCGCGACAGGCCTCGGTGAGCAGCGTGCCGGTGCTGGGCAGGCCCGTCGGGTGGTACTGCACGAACTCCATGTCCTTCAGCGGCACGCCGGCGCGGTAGGCGAGCGCCATGCCGTCGCCGGTCTTGATCGCGCCGTTGGTGGTGAACGGGAACATGCGCCCCGCACCGCCGCCCGCGATGATCACGGCCTTTGCGTCGAAGCGCCGCATCTGGCCGCTGCGCATCTCGATCGCCACCAGGCCCGCGCAGCGGCCCTCGTCCACCAGCAACTCGGTGACGTAGTACTCGTCGAAGCGCTTGATCGAGTCGAACTGGAGGGAAGTCTGGAACAGCGTGTGCAGGATGTGGAAGCCCGACTTGTCGGCGGCGAACCAGGTACGCTGCTTCTTCATGCCGCCGAACGGCCGCACCGCCACCGACCCGTTCGGCTCGCGGCTCCAGGGGCAGCCCCAGTGCTCGAGCTGGATGAGCTCCTTGGGCGCTTCCTCGACCAGGTACTGCACGGCATCCTGGTCGCTCAGCCAGTCGCCGCCGCCGACGGTGTCGTTGAAGTGGTGCTCGAGGCTGTCGTCCGGCTTGATCACGCCGGCGGCACCGCCCTCCGCCGCGCAGGTGTGGCTGCGCATCGGATAAACCTTGGAAATCAGCGCGATGCGCAGCTTCGGGTCGGCCTCGGCCAGCGCGATCGCGGCACGCAGCCCTGCGCCCCCCGCCCCGATGATCGCAACGTCCGTGCGGATTGTTTCCACTTGGGCCCGATATTGCCTCAAACATCGCCCCGGCGATTGATATCAATCAAATCGCGCTACAGGTACCCCAGCCACCTCGGCAGGAACAGCACGATCTGCGGGACGAAGGTGAGCACCAGCAGCATCGCCGTCATCGCCGCCACCAGCCAGGCGCACCATTTGAGCGTCGCCTCGATCGGGATGCCCGCCAGGCGGCAGGTCACCATCAGGTTCACGGCCGTGGGCGGCGTGAACTGCCCGATGGCGACGTTGATCGTCATGATGATCCCGAGCCACACCAGGTCCCATTGATAGACCTGCGCCACGGGCAGCAGGAACGGCAGGAACACGAAGTAGGTCGCCGTGGCGTCGAGCGCGGTGCCGGCGACGAGCAGCATGAAGGTGATGGCAAGCAGCACCGCCGTTTCGCTGGTGCCGGTCGCGGTCAGCCATTTCGCGAACTGGTTGAACACGCCGATGGTGTCCACCGCCCAGCCGAACAGCGCCGCCAGCCCCACCATGAACAGGATCACCGCGGAGATCTCGGCGGCCTCGGCGAGCAGGTCCCAGACCTGCCGCCAGTTCATCGACCGGTAGATCGCGAGGCCGACGATCAGCCCGTAGGCCACGGCGACCACCGCGGCCTCGGTCGGCGTGAAGGCGCCCGAGCGCATGCCGCCGAGGATGATCACCGGCGCAAGCAGCCCCCAGCCCGCTTCCTTGAAGCTCTGCCACAACGGCGGCGCGGGCTCCGGGTCGTTCGCGCCCCAGCCGTTCGATCCTGGAGAACACCAGCGCCGCCAGCATCAGCGTCACGCCGCACAGCAGCCCGGGAATCAGGCCGGCGGCGAACAGCGCGGGCACGCTCGCCTGCGGCACCAGCACCGAGTAGATGATCAGCGCGATGGAGGGCGGGATGACGATGGCGGTGGAGCCGCCCGCCGCGATCAGGCTCGCCGAGAACGCCTTCGGATAGCCGACGCGCGTCATCGCCGGGATCAGGATCGCGCCGACTGCCGCGGCGTCCGCCGGACCCGAGCCCGAGATGCCGCCGAGCACCATGCACACCAGCACCGCGGCGACGGCCAGGCCGCCTGCCCGCTTGCCGACCAGCGCCTCCGCCAACCGCACCAGGCGGCCGGCGACTCCCGAGCGCTCGAAGATCATGCCGGCGAGGATGAAGACGGGGATGGCGATGAGCGGGTACTTGGCGATGCCGGCGTAGACCGTGTTCGGCACCGACATGATGCCCATCTTGGCGGCGAGGATCACCGCGACGCCGGACAGCCCGAGCGCGACCGCGAGCGGCACCGCCGCGCACATCAGGACGACGAAGCTGCCGAAGAGCAGCCAGCTCATCCGCGCGTCTTGCGCCACACGTGCACGAAGCCCTGCGCGATGCGCGCGAGCACCAGCAGCGCGAGCAGCGGCAGCCACACGGTGTAGATCCACTGCGGCCAGCCCAGGCCCGGCGAGGTGACCTCGAGGTCATAGTCGTCCCAGGCCATGCGCGCGCCGTACCAGGCGAGGAGCCCCAGCATCAGCGCGCTCATCGCCAGGCCGAACAGCAGCCAGCGTCGGCGCCAGGGCCAGGCGAGCTTGTCGACGAAGTAGGTCACCGCCATCTGGTTGCCGTCGAGGAACGCCTTGGCGGAGCCGATGAAGGTGAGGAACACCAGCAGGAACACCGAGATTTCCTCCGTGAAGGCGAAGGAGATGTCGGTGAGGTAGCGCGCCAGCACGTTGCCGAGCGTGATCAGGCAGATCGCCGCCATGGCGGCAGCGCCCAGGAACCGCTCGGCCTTGAAGCCGGCCTTGGGGGGCAGCGTCGGCGCCGGCCCCCCGTTTTGCCAGGACAATCAGTTCTTCTTGCGGCTGGCGACCGAGGCTTCGGCCTTCTTCACCAGCTCGGGGCCGATCTGCTTCGACCACTTGTCGTACACCGGCCGCGTCGACCTTGACGGAACGCCGCGCGCTCCTGCGGCGTGAGCTTGACGATGTTCACGCCGAAGCCGGCGATGGTCTTGTGGATCGCGGGATCGGCGCCGGTCATGCCCTCGCGCGCGAGCTGGATGCAGTACTTGCCCGCCTCGACGCGCGGCTTCGCGCACGATCTTGCGGTCCTCCGTCGACCAGCTCTCCCACACTTCCTTGTTGCCGACGAAGATCAGCGGATCGGCGACGTAGCCCCACAGCGTCACGTTCTTCTGCCCGACCGTGTGCAGCTTCGCCGCGGTGAAGATGGTGAGCGGGTTCTCCTGCCCGTCGACCGCGCCGCGAGGCGAGCGCGGGCTGCGCGTCCGCCCAGCTCATCTGCGTCGGGTTGGCGCCGAGCGCGGTGAAGGTGTCGAGGAACAGCGGCGAGCCGACCACGCGGAACTTCAGCCCCTTGAAGTCCTCGGGCTTGCGCAGCGCGCGCTTGGAGTTGGTCACCTCGCGAAAGCCGTTCTCGCCCCAGGCGAGCGGCACCACGCCGGCGCGCTCCAGGCGCGCGAAGATGTCCTTGCCCACCGGCCCCTGCGTCAGCGCGTCGATGGCGGCGTAGTCGGGCATCAGGAACGGCAGCGAGAAGAGGTTCAGCTCCTTGATCTGCGGCGACCAGTTGATGGTCGAGCCGAT
The DNA here is from genome assembly GCA_963782655.1 of uncultured beta proteobacterium. Classification (GTDB taxonomy): domain Bacteria; phylum Pseudomonadota; class Gammaproteobacteria; order Burkholderiales; family SG8-39; genus JAABQT01. The sequence continues at coordinate 493,211 of CAWALA010000011.1, forward strand.
GGCGAGGTCGATGACGCCCTGGCGGATGGCGGTGAACTCGCGCGTCTGGTCGCCCGCGACGAGCGAGGTGCCGGGGTACATCTTGATGTTGATGCGGCCGTTGGTCTTCGCCCGCACGATCTCGCCCCAGCGCTCGCCCGCCTTGCCCCAGGGGAACGCGGTGCCGACGACGGTCGACAGGCGGTATTCGGTCTGGTACTTGGACTGCGCCAGCACGGGCTGCGCGGCGAGCGCGAGGCCCGCGGCGGCGAATGCGGCGATGAGTGCTCTGCGATCCATGGCCATCTCCTAGTTGAATTGCACGAGCGCCTGCACGATGCGCTCGCTCGTCATGCGCGCCTCGTCTTCCAGCGGCTTGGAATAGCCGACCGGGATGCGCGGCCCACCGAGGCGTTTTACCCGAATGCCGAGCTCTTCGGCAACCGTGGCTGCGATCTCCGCGCCGAAACCCGCCACCTGCACGGCTTCGTGCGCGACGAGGAGGCGCCGGGTCCTGGCCGCGGAGGCGAGCACCGTGTCGCGGTCCCAGGGCCAGATGGTGCGCAGGTCGATCACCTCGACCGAGAGCCGGCTCGCCTCGGCCGCCGCCAGCGCGGGCTCGAGCGTGCGCGACCAGGTCACCAGCGTCACGTCGCTGCCCTGGCGCGCCACGCGCGCCTTGCCCAGCGGCACCTGCAGGGCCTCGTCCACCTCGCCCTGCGCGCCCCACAGTTCCTTGTGCTCCAGGTAGCACACCGGGTCGCCGCTCGCGATCGCGCTGCCGAGGAGCGCGTAGTTGTCCTGCGGCGTGCCCGGCGCCACCACCACGAGGCCGGGGATGTGCGCGAACCAGGCCTCGAGGCTCTGCGAATGCTGCGCGGCCGAGCCGCTCCAGATGCCGCCCGGCATGCGCGCCACGAGCGGCACGCGGCCCTGGCCGCCGAACATGTAGCGCGCCTTGGCCGCCTGGTTGACGAGCTCGTCCATGGCGCACAGCGCGAAGTCCACCACGCGCATCTCGACCACGGGCTTCAGGCCCGCGAGCGCCATGCCGACGGCGGCGCCCATGATGGTGGATTCGGAGATCGGCGTGTCGATGACGCGCGCGCCGCCGAATTCCCGCTGCAGGTCCTTGTACTGCTGGAAGATGCCGCCGCGGCCCACGTCCTCGCCCAGCGTCACGACGCGGGGATCCGCGCGCATCGCGCGCGCGAGCGCGGCGCAGGCAGCCTGCGCGTAGCTCATTCGCGCCATCGGCCGCTCCCGGTGTCCTGGATGTCGGTGTAGGCGGCCGCCGGCGCGGGCCAGGGAGCGGCAGTCGCCGCAGCGACGGCCTTGCGCACTTCGTCCTCCGCCTCGCGGTGGATGCGCGCGACGTCGGCCAGCGGCAAGCCTTGCGCCGCGCGCTTGATCGGATCGTCCTCCAGCGCACGCGCGACTTCCTCGCCGTCGCGGTAAGTTGGCGGGATCCACCGAGACGTGCCCTTTGAAGCGATAAGTGATGGCGTGCAGGAATCGCGGGCCCTTGCCCGCGCGGATGTCACCGATCAGCCGGCCGGCTGCTGCGTCCACGGCGAGCACGTCGTTGCCGTCCACCTCTTCGCCCTGCGACGCCGATGGCCCGGGCGCGGGCGAGCGCGCCCTCGCCCGCAGTCATCGCCTCGCGTCGCGGTCGTCGCCGACCAGCGATTGTCCTCGCACACGAAAAGCACGGGCAGCGCGTGGATCTGCGCCCAGTTGAGACCCTCGAGGAACGGGCCGCGGTTGATCGCACCGTCGCCGAAGAAGCAAGCCACCAGCGCCTTCTTCTCGCGGATCTTCAGCGCGTGCGCAGCGCCTACCGCGATCGGGATGCCGGCCGCGACTACGCCGTTCGCGCCCAGCATGCCGACGGAGAAGTCGGCGATGTGCATCGAGCCGCCTTTGCCGCCGTTGCACCCGGTCGCCCGGCCGAACAGCTCGCACATCATCTTCTCCATCGACGCGCCTTTCGCCAGGGTGTGCCCATGGCCCCGGTGCGTCGACGTCAGGAAATCCTGCAGGGAAAGATGGATGCAGACGCCGGCGGCGACGGCTTCCTGGCCGGTCGACAGATGGAGAGGTCCGCGCACCTTCGCATCGGAAAGACTCTGCGCCGAAGGCGGCAACACCGCCCTTGGAGGCTTCCTCGGCGGCGTTCTCGAAGGCGCGGATGCGCGCCATCGTGCGGTAGAGCTGGAGAGTCCTGGATGCAGGCGGCGTCAAAGCCGCCGCAGTCTAACAAAAATAGGGTCTGTCCCTATTTTCTAGCCGAACCTGCCGGTGATGTAGTCCTCGGTCTGCTTCTTCTTCGGCTTGATGAAGATCTCGTCGGTGACGCCGTGCTCGATCAGCTCGCCGAGGTACATGTAGGCGGTGTAGTCGGAAACGCGCGCCGCCTGCTGCATGTTGTGCGTGACGATGACCACGGTGTAGTCGGACTTCAGCTCGTCGATCAGCTCCTCCACCTTCGCCGTGGAGATGGGGTCCAGCGCGGAGCACGGCTCGTCGAGCAGCAGCACATCCGGCCTGATGGCGATGCCGCGTGCGATGCACAGGCGCTGCTGCTGCCCGCCGGACAGGCTGTTGCCGCTCTGGTGCAGCTTGTCCTTGACCTCGTCCCACAGCGCAGCGCGCGCCAAGGCCCACTCCACGCGCTCGTCCATGTCGCGCTTGATCAGGTTCTCGAACAGCCGCACGCCGAAAGCGATGTTGTCGTAGATCGACATCGGAAACGGCGTCGGCCGCTGGAACACCATGCCGATGCGCGCACGGATCAGCGACACGTCCTGCCGGGAGTCGATCAGATTCTCCCCGTCCATGAGAATCTGCCCCTCGGCGCGCTGCTCCGGGTACAGCGTGTACATCTTGTTGAACGTCCGCAGCAGGGTCGACTTGCCGCAGCCCGAAGGCCCGATGAAGGCGGTCACCTTGCGCTCCGGGATGTCCAGGGAGATGTTCTTCAGGGCGTGAAAGCCGCCGTAGTAGAACTGCAGGTCGCGCACTTCGAGCTTGGGCTTCGGCGCCGCGGCCTCCGGGGTCCCGTTCCGGGCCTCGGGCCTTGTTGTGATGGCATGCCGCAGGGCGGGTGCTTGCGCTTCCATCTCGATTCCTTCCTAGATCGTCTTCCTGAACAGCACGCGCGCCACGATGTTCAGCGCCAGTACCGTGAGGGTGATCAGCGCGGCGCCGCCCCACGCCAGGCGATGCCAGTCCTCGTAGGGGCTCATGGCGAACTGGAAAATTACCACCGGCAGGTTGGCCATCGGCCGGTTCATGTCGAACGACCAGAACTGGTTGTTGAGCGAGGTGAACAGCAGTGGGGCCGTTTCGCCGCTGATGCGCGCGACCGCGAGCAGGATGCCGGTGACGATGCCTGCGCGCGCCGCCCGGTAGGTTATGCTCACGACCATCTTCCAGCGTGGGCAGCCCAGCGCTGCAGCAGCCTCGCGCAGGCTGTCCGGCACCAGTTTGAGCATGTCGTCCGTGGTGCGCACGACCACGGGAATCACCAGCAGGCCGAGCGCGATGGAGCCGGCCCAGCCGGAGAAATGGCCCACCTGCGCCACGTAAACCGAATAGACGAACAGGCCGATGACGATCGAGGGGGCCGAAAGCAGGACGTCATTGAGAAAGCGCGTCCCGGTCGCCAGCCAGCTCGAACGGCCGTATTCAGCGACGTAGGTGCCGGCGAGGATGCCGATCGGCGTGCCGATCACCGTGCCCGCAGCCACCATGACCAGGCTGCCGACGATGGCATTGGCGAGGCCGCCGTCGGCGCCGGGTGGCGGCGTCATCTGGTAATACAGCGAGGCGCGCATCAGCGCCGTGCCGCCTTCGTACAGGAGCGTCGCGAGGATCCACACCAGCCAGAATAGGCCAAAGGCCAGGGCCAGCGACGATACCGACAGCATCATCGCGTTGCGGCGCTTGCGCGCGCGGTACAGCGGATTCGCGGCGGTGATGTGGTTCATGCGCTCAGGTCTTGGTGCCTTCCTGGCGCGCCAGGCGCATCAGGAGCAGCTTGGAAAGTCCGAGCACGATCGAGGTGATGACGAACAGAATCAGACCGAGCTCGATCAGCGAGGCGAAATACAGGTCGCCCACCGCCTCGGTGAACTCGTTCGCCAGCGCCGAGGCAATGCTGTTTCCCGGTTGCATCAGGGAAGCCGACAGCCGGTGCGCGTTGCCGATGACGAAGGTCACCGCCATCGTCTCGCCCAGCGCTCGCCCCAGGCCGAGCATGATCCCGCCGATGACGCCGATCTTGGTGTACGGCAGCACCACGCGCCACACCACCTCCCAGGTGGTGCCGCCGAGCGCGTACGCGGATTCCTTGAGCAGCGACGGCACCAGATCGAAGACGTCGCGCATCACGGCAGCGATGAAGGGGATCACCATGATCGACAGGATGAGGCCTGCCGCCAGCATGCCGATGCCGAGCGGCGGCCCCTCGAACAGCAGGCCGAACCCCGGCACGTTGCCCAGGGTATTGATGAGCACGGGCTGGATGTGGGACTGGAACAGCGGCGCGAACACGAACAGGCCCCACATGCCGTAGATGATCGACGGGATCGCGGCGAGCAGCTCGATCGCCGTGCCCAGGGGGCGCTTGAGCCAGGCAGGCGAGAGCTCGGTGAGGAACAGCGCAATGCCGAAGCTGACCGGCACGCCGATCAGCATCGCGATGAGCGAGGTGATCAGCGTGCCGTAGATCGGCACCAGCGCGCCGAACTCCTCTTTCACCGGGTCCCAATCGTGGCGCCAGATGAAACTGGCGCCGTACTTGTCCAGGGAAAGGGTGCTGCCCATCACCAGCGTGACCAGGATGGCCGCCAGGATGCTGAACACCAGGAGCGCGAAAGCGCGGGTCAGCCACTCGAAGGCAGTGTCCTTCCAGCGGCCGCCGCGGACCGCCTGCGGCGGCGTGGCGCCATTGCGCTGCGCAGTCATCGCGATCCCATAGTCTGCGCCCAAGCCGGGCACGGCGCTCATCTGGAGAACCCCGCGATTCTAGTCGATTCGCCTGCAGCAACGAAAAAGGGGCGGCTTGCGCCGCCCCCCTGGCTCCTTGCACCGATCAATACACCGCCTTGCCGGAGGTGTCCTTGATCTGCTGCTTCCATGCGGACTGGATCATCAAGACGACCGCATCGGGCATCGGCACGTAGTCCAGCTCCGAGGCCATGCCGCCGCCGTTCTTGAACGACCAGTCGAAGAACTTGAGCACCTCTTTGGCGTTCTCGGGATTGGCCTGGGTGGTGTGCATGAGAATGAACGTCGCCCCGGTCATCGGCCAGCTCTGCGCGCCCGGCTGGTCGGTGAGCAGCAGCGCCATGCCCGGCGCGCTCTTCCAGTCGGCGCCGGCAGCTGCAGCCTTGAACGTATCGTCGTTGGGCAGAACGGTGCCGCCGTTGCGGTTCACCATCTTGGCGACCTTGAGCTTGTTCTGCTTGGCGTACGCGTACTCCACGTAGCCGATGGCGCCATCGATGCGACCGACGTAGTTCGCCACGCCTTCGTTGCCCTTGCCGCCCACGCCGGTGGGCCACTTGACCGAGGTGCCCTCGCCCACCACCGACTTCCACTCCGCGTTCACCTTGGACAGGTAGTTGGCAAAGATGAACGTGGTGCCCGAACCGTCGGAGCGGTGCACGACTGAGATCGCCTGGTCCGGCAGCTTGACGCCGGGATTGTTCTTCGCCAGCGCCGCGTCGTTCCACTTCTTGATCTTGCCGAGGTAGATGTCGGCGAGCTGCTGGCCTGTCAGCGTGATGGCGCCGCTGTCGACGCTATTGATGTTGTACACCGGCACCACGCCGCCCATGACGGCGGGGAACTGCATCAGGCCGTGCTTGGACAGGTCCTCCGGTTTCATCGGCATGTCGGAGGCGCCGAAGTCGACGGTCTTCGCGGTGATCTGCTTGATGCCGCCGCCCGAGCCGATCGACTGGTAGTTCAATCCCACACCGGTCGCCTTCTTGTAGGCGTCCGCCCACTTCGCGTAGATGGGATACGGGAACGTCGCCCCCGCGCCCGTGATGTCGGCAGCGAAGGCCGCGCCGGAGAATGCCGCCGCGGCTGCGATGGCGGCGAATTTGTGCAGAGTTGTGTTACGCATGGATGACCATCCTCTTGCAGTTGGGGTGTTGGTGGTAGCGCCGCAAGTCTATGCGCGGTTTATTGCGCATTTGTGACAGCTACATTTTCGACGCGGTGACCGTGTGAGTTTGCCATGCACTGGCGCGCCAACGGCCATCGCTACGGCATCGGCCGCGAGATCGATGCCTGGCTCGACGCGGGGCGCACGGTCCTGGTGAACGGATCACGCGAATACCTGCCGCGCGCCGCGTCTAGGCCACCGGCGTTTCGCGCGCGGCCTGGCCGATCTCCTCCAGCTTCTTCTTCAGCACCAGCCGGTCGAGCTTGTCCAGCGGCAGGTTGATGAACAGGTTGATGCGCGCGCTGAGCTCCGTGTAGGCGCGGAAGAACGCCCTGCGCTTGTCCGCGTCCGTGCCCTCGGCGGCTGCCGGGTCGTTGACGCCCCAATGCGCGCTCATCGGCTGCCCCGGCCAGAGCGGGCACACCTCGCCCGCCGCGTTGTCGCACACGGTGAAGACGAAATCGAGCGCCGGCGCACCGGGCCTGGCGAACTCGTCCCAGCTTTTCGAGCGCAGGCCGGCGGTGTCGATGCGGTTCTTTTGCAGCAGCTCGAGGGTGAACGGATTGACCTTGCCGCCCGGATGGCTACCCGCGCTGTAGGCCACGAAGCGGCCCTTGCCGGCGGCGTTCAGGTACGCCTCAGCCATGATCGAGCGGGCCGAGTTGCCGGTGCAAAGAAACAGAACGTTGAATGCCGTAATCGACATGCCAGTACTCCTCTGGACTTCGGCGCGGATGATTCACCATCCCGGTAGCCGACGACAAGTTACATTTTTGTTGCGAGGTCCTAGAATGAGCGCACCGCATGCGCCACGATCATAGCCACCCTCGCCCTGCGACCGGTCGGGACCATGCCAATCCCGTCCTCTGGCGTGCCGCGACGCTCACGCTTGCGTTCGCCGGGGTCGAGGCGCTTGGCGGCTGGTGGACCGGCTCCCTCGCGCTCGTTTCGGATGCCGGTCACATGCTGACCGACGGCGCGGCACTGGCGCTGGGCGCGCTCGCCGGCTGGATGGCCAGGCGCCCGCCCTCGCGTCGGCACTCCTACGGCTTCGGCCGCGCCGAGGTGTTCGCCGCCGTCATCAATGCGAGCACCATGCTCGTGATTGCCGCGGCAATCGCCTACGAGGCTTTCATCAGGCTCGGGCAGCCGCGCGAGATCCAAGGCGGAATCGCGGCCGCGATCGCGCTGGGCGGCCTGGCGCTCAACCTTGGCATCATGAAATGGCTGGCGCCGCACAAGCACGACATGAACGCCCGCGCCGCCGCCCTTCACGTACTGGGCGACACGCTCGGCTCGGTCGGTGCGCTGGCCTCCGGCATCGTCATCGTGCTCACCGGCTGGACACCCATCGACGCCATCGCTTCGCTGTTCATCTGCGTGTTGATCACGGTCTCCAGCCTGCGCCTGCTGCGCGAAGGCGTGCACGCGCTGATGGAGGGCGTGCCCTTGAGGCTGTCGGTGGAATCCATCGGCGTGGAGATGGCCAAGCACGAAGCAGTCGGCTCCGTGCATGACCTGCATATCTGGACATTGTCCGGGAGCCGGATCGCGCTCTCGGCGCACGTGATCGTGCGCGACCTCTCCCGATGGGATCGAACGCTTCACGAACTGCAGGATCTCTTGCGCGTGCGCTTCGGCATCGAGCACGTCACGCTGCAGCCGGAATCACCCGCACCGGCCGTGGTGCAGATGCCTGTTCCCGATCCCCATCGCAAGCGGGGATAGTCGATTCCAGCAGCGTCATGCAGTGCCCCGCTCGTACCAGCGCTGCGAGCGGTTGACGATGTGCACTACCGAGAGCATCACCGGCACCTCGACCAGCACCCCCACCACCGTTGCCAGCGCGGCACCGGAGTCAAACCCGAACAGCGTGATCGCCGCCGCCACTGCCAGTTCGAAAAAATTGCTCGCACCGATCAGCGCCGACGCTCCCGCGACGCTGTGCGCGACGCCAAGACGCCTGTTGAGCCAATAGGCGAGCGCCGAGTTGAAATACACCTGGATGACGATGGGCACCGCCAGCATGGCGATGATGAGCGGTTGCGCGAGGATCTGCTGGCCCTGGAACGCGAACAGAAGGACGATGGTCGAGAGCAGCGCGAGTGTGGAGAACGGGTGCAGGCGTCCGAGCATCGCTTGCAGGCGCGGCTCGCCGCCCTTGAGCAGCAGCGCGCGCCAGGCTTGCGCGATGGCAACCGGGATGACGATGTAGAGGATTACCGATACGAACAGCGTGTCCCAGGGCACCACGATCGCCGACAAGCCCAGAAGCAGCGCGACGATCGGTGCAAAGGCGACGATCATGATCGCGTCGTTGAGCGCCACCTGGCTGAGCGTGAAGTACGGGTCGCCTTGCGTCAGCCGGCTCCAGACGAAGACCATCGCCGTGCAAGGCGCCGCGGCGAGCAGGATCAGGCCCGCGACATAGCCGTCGATCTGATCGGCTGGCAGGTATGGCGCGAACACATGCCGCAGGAAGAACCAGCCGAGCAGCGCCATGGAGAACGGCTTCACCAGCCAGTTGATGGCGAGCGTCACGCCGATGCCGCGCCAGTGTTGCCGCACCTGCCCCATCGCCGCGAAGTCTATGCGCAGCAGCATCGGGATGATCATCACCCAGATGAGCAATCCGACCGGGACGTTGACCCGCGCCACCTCCAGGCGCCCGAGCGCCTGGAACGGCGCCGGAAGCCACTGGCCGAGCGCGATGCCGGCGACGATGCACAGGAACACCCAGAGCGTCAGCCAGCGCTCGAACAGGCTCATTCAGGAAACTTCGCGGCGCGCAGCAGGCCGCCTTGGTCTCTCGCACCTGGATGCGCGTGTCGTCCCCGTAGCGCGGCGCGCCCTCGAGCGTGTGGAACGATTCCCAGGCGATGCCCTGCGGGTCGATGGTCCAGTGCTTGTCGCTCTTCGCGTAGCAGCAGGTGGCATTCTTCTGGTCCATGATCGCGACGTCGGCCTGCGCCAGCTGCGAGCGCAGACTGATCGAGCTCGGCGCCGTTCTCCGCCTGGATGCCGAGGTGGTCGACGCCCGTCTTCGCGCCGCGCTGCGAGATGGCGAAATTGATGCGCGGGTCCTCCAGCTGCCACTTGGCGTAGTCGGCTCGCTTCACAGTCGGCTCGGCGTCGAACATCGCCTTGTAGAAGCGGATGCTCTTTTCGAGGTCATGCACGGCGACGTGTACGTGGAATCTTTTCATGCGGGTCTCCTGTGGATAGGTGCGCACGCGCGGCCGCCGCAGCAGTTCTCGCTGAGGTAGCCGACGAGCGCGTTCATGGCCTGAAAATCGGCCGAATAGATGACGAAGCGGCCCTCCTGCCTGCTGCGCGCCAGCCCGGCGCGCGTCAGGCCGGCGAGGTGGAAGGACAGCGTCGCGGGAGCAAGGTCGAGCTTCTCCCCGATCTGCCCCGCCGCCATGCCTTCTGGACCCGCCTGCACCAGAAGCCGGAAGATGCCGAGGCGGGTTTCCTGCGCCAGGGCGCCAAGGGATTGAACGGCCTGCGTCGTTTCCATGTTTCCAATATTATGGAAATGTTAGCCAAATCGCAAGCCGTCAGCCCGCTGCGGCCCGGCGCACCGCGGCAGCGATGGAATTCGCCGCCTGCTCAACCACTTGCTTCGGCTCGCCCTCCACCATCACGCGCAGCAGCGGCTCGGTGCCCGAAGGCCGCAGCAGCACCCGCCCGCGGCCCTCGAGCGACTTTTCCGCTTCGGCTTGCGCCTCGGCGATGCCGCGGTCCTTCTTCCAGTCGAAATCCTTGGGCACCTGCACGTTGATGAGGACCTGCGGAACCATCACGAGGTCCGCAGTCAGCTCGGCGAGCGATTTCTTCGACTCGCGCAGCGCTGCGAGCACCTGCAGCGCCGAGACGATGCCGTCGCCGGTGGTGTGCTTGTCCAGGCACAGCAGGTGCCCGGAGTTCTCCCCGCCGAGGAGCCAGCCCTTCTCGCGCAGCAGCTCGAGCACGTAGCGGTCGCCCACCTTCGCACGCGCGAAAGGCACGCCGAGCTTCGCGAACGCCTGCTCCAACGCGAAATTCGTCATCAGCGTGCCGGCGACGCCCGCGACCTTCTCCTTGGCGGCGCGATGCCTGACGATGGCGTAGAGCAACTGGTCGCCGTCGTAGAGCGTCCCGGCCGCATCCGCCATCAGCAGCCGGTCGCCGTCGCCGTCGAGCGCGATGCCGAAGTCCGCCTTGTGCAGCCGCACCGCGGTCTCGAGCTGCTGCGGGCTGCTCGCGCCGAACATGTCGTTGATGTTGAAGCCGTCGGGCGACACGCCGATCGGCACCACTTCGGCGCCGAGCTCGTGGAACACGCTCGGCGCGACGCTGTAGGCGGCCCCGTGCGCGCAATCCACCACGATCTTCAGGCCGCGCAGGTCGAGCTCGGCCGGAAAGCTGCTCTTGCAGAACTCCACGTAGCGGCCGGCCGCGTCGTCGACGCGCCGCGCCTTGCCGAGCTTGGCCGACTCGTTGCAGCCGATCGGGGCGTCGAGGGCGCGCTCGATGTCGGCTTCCACCGCGTCGGGCAGCTTGTAGCCGTCGCCGGAGAAGAACTTGATGCCGTTGTCGGCGTAGGGATTGTGCGAGGCGCTGATCACCACGCCGGCGGAGAGGCGCAGCGCGCGCGCAAGGTAGGCCACGCCGGGCGTGGGCAGCGGGCCGCACAGCAGCACGTCCACGCCCGCGGCGGAGAAGCCCGCTTCGAGGGCCGCCTCGATCATGTAGCCCGAGATGCGCGTGTCCTTGCCGATCAGCACCGCCGGGTGGCTCGCCTTGCCGGCGAGCACCTTGCCCGCCGCGTAGCCCAGGCGCAGGACGAAGTCGGGCGTCATCGGCGCCTGCCCGACGGTGCCGCGCACGCCGTCGGTGCCGAAATACTTGCGCGTCATGCCTTGCGCCAGGCCTCGAACACGAGAACCGCGTCCCGGGTCTCTTTCACGTCGTGCACGCGCAGTATTCTCGCCCCTCCGAGGAGCGCGAGCAAAGCGGCGGCGAGGCTGCCGGCAAGCCGTTCGCCGGTGTCGCGCCCGGTGATGCGCCCGAGCGAGGACTTGCGCGACCAGCCGGCGAGGAGCGGCACGCCCAGATCGGCGAATTCGGGCAGGCGCTTGAGCAGCGTCAGGTTGTGTTCGGCGGTCTTGCCGAAGCCGAAGCCGGGATCGGCGACGATGCGATTGCGCGCGATGCCCGCCTGCTCGCAGGCGGCGATGCGGCCGGCGAGGAATTGCCTTCACTTCCTTGACCACGTCGCCGTAGCTGGGATCGCGCTGCATGGTCTCCGGCGTCGCCCTTCATGTGCATCAGGCAGACCGCGCAGCCGCTCTGCGCCACCGCTTCGATCGCGCCGGGCGCCTGCAGCGCTTCGATGTCGTTGATCATCGACGCGCCGGCGTCGAGCGCGGCCCGCATGACCTTGGGCCGGCGCGTGTCCACGGAGACCGGAAAATCGCGCAGCGCCTCCACCACCGGCAGGATGCGCTGCAGCTCCTCTTCTTCGCAGACCGGCGCCGCGCCGGGGCGCGTCGACTCGCCGCCCACGTCCAGCAGGTCCACGCCCTCGTCGATCAGCCGGCGCGCGTGCGCGATCGCGGCCTCGGCATCGAGGAACTGCCCGCCGTCGGAAAACGAATCGGGCGTGACGTTGACCACGCCCATCACGAGCGGCCGCTCGAGGCTCAGCTCGAAGCGGCCGCAGCGCAGCGTCAAGCGGCAGGCGTGGGAGCCGCGGCGCCCTGCGTGCCGTCGTTGGCCGCGCCGTCGCCGGGCTTGGCGGGGCTGGAGCTGGGCTTGGGCGGGCGCGGCGGCTTGCCGGCCATGATGTCGCTGATCTGCTCGGCGTCGAGCGTTTCCCACTCGAGCAGCGTCTTGGCCATCGCCTCGACCTTGTCGCGGTTCTCCTCCAGCAGCTTGCGCGCGAGCTTGTACTGCGTGTCGATGATGCGGCGCACTTCCTGGTCCACCTTCTGCAGCGTGGCTTCCGACACGTTCTTGTGCGTGGTGATCGAGCGGCCGAGGAACACTTCGCCCTCGTTCTCGCCGTACACCATGGTGCCCGAGCTCGTCCGACATGCCCCACTGCGTGACCATGCGGCGCGCGATCTCGGTGGCGCGCTCGAAGTCGTTCGAGGCGCCGGTGGTCATCTGGTGCATGAACAGTTCCTCGGCGATGCGGCCGCCGAACAGCACCGTGATCGTGTTGAGCAGCCGCTCGCGGTCCTGGCTGTAGCGGTCCTCGGTGGGCAGCTGCATGGTCACGCCGAGCGCCCTGCCGCGCGGGATGATGGTCACCTTGTGCACCGGGTCGGTCTTGGGCAGGAGCTTGCGCCACCACCGTGTGGCCGGACTCGTGGTACGCGGTGTTCCGGCGCTCCTCCTCCGGCATCACCATCGAGCGCCGCTCGGCGCCCATCATGATCTTGTCCTTGGCGCGCTCGAAGTCCTCCATGTCCACCAGGCGCTTGTTGCCGCGCGCGGCGAACAGGGCCGCCTCGTTCACCAGGTTGGCGAGGTCCGCGCCGGAGAAGCCGGGCGTGCCGCGCGCGATGATGTCGGGCTTCACGTCGGGCGCGAGCGGGACCTTGCGCATGTGGACCTTGAGGATTTCCTCGCGGCCGCGGATGTCCGGCAGCGGCACCACCACCTGGCGGTCGAAGCGGCCCGGGCGCAGCAGCGCCGGGTCGAGCACGTCGGGGCGGTTGGTGGCGGCGATCACGATCACGCCCACGGAAGCCTCGAAGCCGTCCATCTCCACCAGCAGCTGGTTCAGCGTCTGCTCGCGCTCGTCGTTGCCGCCGCCGAGGCCCGCGCCGCGCTGGCGGCCGACCGCGTCGATTTCGTCGATGAACACGATGCAGGGGGCGTGCTTCTTCGCCTGCTCGAACATGTCGCGCACGCGCGCCGCGCCGACGCCGACGAACATCTCCACGAAGTCGGAGCCCGAGATCGAGAAGAACGGCACCTTCGCCTCGCCCGCGATGGCGCGCGCGAGCAGCGTCTTGCCGGTGCCGGGGTTGCCGACCATCAGCACGCCGCGCGGGATGCGGCCGCCCAGCTTCTGGAACTTGGTCGGGTCGCGCAGGAAGTCGACCAGCTCGGACACTTCCTCCTTCGCCTCCTCGCAGCCGGCGACGTCGGCGAAGGTCACGGTGTTGGTGGACTCGTCCAGCATGCGCGCGCGGGACTTGCCGAAACTGAACGCGCCGCCGCGCCCGCCGCCCTGCATCTGGCGCATGAAGAAGATCCACACGCCGATCAGCAGCAGCATCGGGAACCAGGACACGAAGATGTTCATCAGCAGCGAAGGCTCCTCTTCCGGCTTCGCCTCCACCTTGACGTTGTACTTGAGCAGGTCGGAAACCAGCCAGATGTCGCCCGGCGAGTAGCTGGTGACGCGCTTGCCTTCGGTGGTCGTGGCCTTGAGCTGCCGGCCCTCGATGGTCACCTTGGCGATGCGGCCCGCCTTCACCTCTTCCAGGAACTGCGAGTACTCCAGCGGCGCCTGCGCCGCCTGGCGGGTGTTGAACTGGTTGAACACGGTCATCAACACGAGGCCGATTACCAGCCAGATGACCAGGTTTTTAAGCATGTTGTTCAAGGACTTGCTCCTCTTTTGGGCAGCGCCGCAAAAAGTCAGTTTACGCCGAATTGGATAGATTGCGGCGCAACCCGCAGGTTCAACTGCTTTTTCAACCCCCGGGCGAGCAAATAATTCTCGCGCGACTCCCCTCGGGACGCTGCGGGCTTCCTCACCTCAACCGTTTGAAACACCGCGCTTAAGCTCCCGCAGCACCTCGTCGAAGGCGCTCGCCGTGGAACACCTTCACCAGGAACGCGCCGTCGGGCTTCAGCGACTTCTTGCACAGCTCGATGGCCGCCAGCGAGATCTCCGCGGCGCGCGCCTGGTCCACCAAAGGCACCCCCGTGATGTTGGGCATCATGTCCGACAGCACCACGTCGGCCTTGCCGCCGAGAGCTGCTTCGAGATCGGCTTCGCGGAAGTCCCCCTTGAAGATCGTCACGCCGGCGATCGGCTTCACTTCCAGCAGGTCCACCGCCACCACCTTACCTCCCGGCTTCACTTTTTCAGCTGCCACCTGCGACCAGCCGCCGGGGGCTGCGCCGAGGTCGAGGACCCACATGCCGGGCTTCAGGAGCTTGTCCTTGGTGATGAATTCCAGCAGCTTGTACGCTGCGCGCGAGCGGTAGCCGGCTTCCCTCGCCCGGCGGACGTAGGTGTCGGTGACGTGGCGGCGGAGCCAGGCTTTGTTGGACTTGGCCATTGGCGAAGATCTTATACTCGGGGCATGGACGATCTGAGCGCCACGGAGAAGAAAGCCCTCAAAGCCCGCGCCCACAACCTCCACCCGATCCTGCAGCTGGGCGAGAAGGGCCTCACCGACGCCGTCATCGCCGAAATCGACCGCGCCCTCGCCGCGCACGAGCTCATCAAAGTCCGCGCCGCGCCGCTCAACCGCGACGAGCGCGAAGTGGCGCTGGCCAGCATCTGCGAGCGCGACCGGACGCGCACGCGATCCAGCACATCGGGAAGATGCTGGTCGGTCTACCGGCAAGAAACCGCGAAGCAACCGACGAGAAGCCTACTCGTACCTCACGTCCAGAATCTCGTACTTCTTCACCCCGCCGGGCGTCACCACGTCCACCTCGTCGCCGGACTCCTTCCCGATCAACGCCCTTGCGATCGGCGAGGAGATCGAGATCCTCCCGGCCTTGATGTCGGCCTCGTCCTCGCCGACGATCTGGTAGGTAATCGTCTTGCCGCCCTTCTCCTCCAGGTCGACGGTCGCGCCGAACACGCAGCGCCCGTCCGAATCCAGCAGCTTGGGGTCGATGATCTGGGCATTGCCCAGCTTCGCCTCGATCTCCGAAATCCGCCCCTCGATGAAGCCCTGCTGGTTGCGCGCCGCGTCGTACTCGGCGTTCTCCGACAGGTCGCCGTGCGCCCGCGCCTCGGCGATCGCCTGGGAATTCGCCGGCCGTTCGATGGTCTTCAGCCGGTGCAGCTCGGCGCGCAGCAGCTCCGCGCCGCGCAAGGTCATGGGAGTCTTGGCCATTAGTGTGAGGTTACCCCGCGAGTGGAGTGAAGGAATACCGAGTTTCGCATGCAAGTCCTGCAGCCGGTACGGCTCGAGCTGCGCCATGTGCTGCATGCCGGCGCAGGCCGCCTTGGCCCCGGCGATGGTCGTGTAGTAGGTGACGCGGGCCGCCAGCGCCGTCACGCGGATGGCCCGGGAGTCCGAAATCGCGGTGCGCGTGTCCTCCACCGTGTTGGCGATGAAGCTCACCTCGCCGTTCTTGATCATGTCCACGATGTGCGGCCGCCCCTCGGCCACCTTGTTGACCGGGGTCACCGCCACGCCGTGCTCGGCCAGCACCGCCGCCGTGCCGCGCGTGGCGAGGATGGTGAAGCCCAGCCCCGCCAGGTCGCGCGCGACCTCGACCGCCGCGCGCTTGTCGCCGTCGCGCACGCTGATGAACGCGCGCCCGCCCTTGGGCAGCTTCACCCCCGCCGCCAGCTGCGACTTGACGAAGGCCTCGCCGAAAGTCTCGCCCACCCCCATCACCTCGCCGGTGGACTTCATCTCCGGCCCGAGGATGGTGTCCACGCCGGGGAACTTGGCGAAGGGGAACACCGCCTCCTTGACCGAGAAGTAGGGCGGCGTGATGTCGCCGTGCACCTTCTGCGCGGCAAGCGACTTGCCGGCCATGCAGAGCGCCGCGATCTTGGCGAGCGGCCGCCCGGTGGCCTTGGAGACGAAGGGCACGGTGCGCGAGGCGCGCGGATTCACTTCGAGCACGTAGACGGTGGTTCCCTGGATGGCGAACTGCACGTTCATCAGGCCGCACCACCTGCAGCGCGCGCGCCATCACCTCGGTCTGCCGGCGCAGCTCCTGCACCAGGTCGGCGGACAGCGAATGCGGCGGCAGGCAGCAGGCCGAATCGCCCGAGTGCACGCCGGCCTGCTCGACGTGCTCCATCACGCCGCCGATCAGCACCTCCTTGCCGTCGCGAGATGCAGTCCACGTCCACCTCGATGGCGTCCGACAGGTAGCGGTCGAGCAGCACCGGCGAGTCGTTCGACACCTTCACCGCGTTCTTCATGTAGCGCTCGAGGTCCGCCTGGTCGTGCACGATCTCCATCGCGCGCCCGCCGAGCACGTAGCTCGGCCGCACCACCACCGGGTAGCCGATCTGCCTCGGCGAGCTTCACCGCTTCCGGCGCCGAGCGCGCGGTGCGGTTGGGCGGCTGCCGCAGCTTCAGCTTGTCCAGCAGCTTCTGGAAGCGCTCGCGGTCCTCCGCCACGTCGATCGAGTCGGCGCTGGTGCCGATGATCGGCACGCCCGCGGCGGCGAGGTCGCGCGCGAGCTTGAGCGGCGTCTGCCCGCCGTACTGCACGATCACGCCCCAGGGCTTTTCCTTGTCGACGATCTCGAGCACGTCCTCCAGCGTGAGCGGCTCGAAGTACAGGCGGTCGGAGGTGTCGTAGTCGGTCGAGACGGTCTCCGGGTTGCAGTTGACCATGATGGTCTCGAAGCCGTCCTCGCGCAGCGCGAGCGCCGCGTGCACGCAGCAGTAGTCGAACTCGATGCCCTGGCCGATGCGGTTGGGGCCGCCGCCGAGCACCATGACCTTCTTGCGCTCGCTCGGCTCGGCCTCGCACTCCTCCTCGTAGGTGGAGTACAGGTAGGCGGTGTTGGTGGCGAACTCGGCGGCGCAGGTGTCCACGCGCTTGTACACCGGGCGGATGCCGAGCTTGTGGCGCTTCTCGCGCACCGCGCTCTCGCCGGTGTTGAACAGGTACGCCAGGCGCCGGTCGGAGAAGCCCTTGCGCTTGAGCATGCGCAGGGTGTCCGCGTCGATGTCGGCGAGCTTCTGGTCGTCCAGGTCGCATCTCCAGGTCGACGATCTCCTTGATCTGCGCGAGGAACCAGGGATCGATGTGCGTGAGCCGGTACACCTCTTCCAGCGAGAAGCCGTTCTCGAAGGCGTCGCCCACGTACCAGATGCGCTCCGGGCCCGGCTCGCCGAGCTCCCGCTCGATGCGTCTCGCGGTCGGTGGTCTTCTGGTTGAGCCCGTCCACGCCGACTTCCAGCCCGCGCAGCGCCTTCTGGAACGACTCCTGGAAGGTGCGGCCGATGGCCATCACCTCGCCCACCGACTTCATCTGCGTGGTGAGGCGGTCGTTGGCCTGCGGGAATTTCTCGAAGGCGAAGCGCGGCACCTTGGTGACCACGTAGTCGATGGTCGGCTCGAAGGAGGCCGGCGTCGCGCCGCCGGTGATCTCGTTCTTCAGCTCGTCCAGCGTGTAGCCCACGGCGAGCTTGGCCGCGACCTTGGCGATCGGGAAGCCGGTGGCCTTGGAGGCCAGCGCCGAGGAGCGCGACACGCGCGGGTTCATCTCGATCACCAGCATGCGCCCGTCCTTCGGGTTGATGGCGAACTGCACGTTCGAGCCGCCGGTGTCCACGCCGATCTCGCGCAGCACCGCGATCGAGGCGTCGCGCATGATCTGGTATTCCTTGTCGGTGAGCGTCTGCGCCGGCGCCACGGTGATCGAGTCGCCGGTGTGCACGCCCATCGGGTCCAGGTTCTCGATCGAGCAGATGATGATGCAGTTGTCCTTGCGGTCGCGCACCACCTCCATCTCGAACTCCTTCCAGCCGATCACCGACTCCTCGATCAGCAGCTCGTTGGTGGGCGAGGCCTCCAGCCCGCGCTCGCAGATGGCGACGAACTCCTCGCGGTTGTAGGCGATGCCGCCGCCGCGTGCCGCCCAGCGTGAACGAGGGCCGGATCACCGCCGGGAAGCCGAGGCTCGCCTGCACCTGCAGCGCCTCCTCCATCGAGTGCGCCAGCGCCGAGCGCGCCGAGGCGAGGCCGATGCGCGTCATCGCCTTCTTGAACTTCTCGCGGTCCTCGGCCTTGTCGATCGCCTCGCGCGAGGCGCCGATCATCTCCACGCCGAACTTCTCCAGCACGCCCTCGCGCGCGAGGTCGAGCGCGCAGTTGAGCGCGGTCTGCCCGCCCATGGTGGGCAGCAGCGCGTCGGGGCGCTCCTTCTCGATGATGCGCGCCACCATCTGCCAGGTGATCGGCTCGATGTAGGTGGCGTCGGCCATCTCCGGGTCGGTCATGATGGTGGCCGGGTTGGAGTTCACCAGGACCACGCGGTAGCCCTCGTCGCGCAGCGCCTTGCAGGCCTGCGCGCCCGGAATAGTCGAACTCGCAGGCCTGGCCGATGACGATCGGCCCCGCGCCGATGATCAGGATCGAGTGCGAGGTCAGCTCGTCTTGGCATGCTTCATCAGCGCCGCGAAGCGGTCGAACAGGTAGCCGATGTCGTGCGGCCCGGGGCTCGCTTCCGGGTGCCCCTGGAAGCAGAACGCCGGCCGGTCGGTGCGCGCCAGGCCCTGCAGCGAGCCGTCGAACAGCGACACGTGCGTGGGCTTGAGCGTGGCGGGCAGCGTCTTCGGGTCCACCGCGAAACCGTGGTTCTGGCTGGTGATCACCACCTGCCCGGTCTCGAGGTCCTTCACCGGGTGGTTGGCGCCGTGGTGGCCGAACTTCATCTTCATCGTCTTCGCGCCGGAGGCGAGCCCCATCAGCTGGTGCCCGAGGCAGATGCCGAACACCGGCACGCGCGTGGCGTCGAGGATCTCGCCGATGGACTCGATGGCGTAGTCGCAGGGCTCCGGGTCGCCCGGGCCGTTGGACAGGAACACGCCGTCGGGCTGCAGGCGCAGCACCTCGCGCGCCGGGGTCTGCGCCGGCACCACGGTGACGTGCGCGCCGCGCTCGGCGAGCAGGCGCAGGATGTTGCGCTTGATGCCGTAGTCGTAGGCCACCACGTGGTACGGCGCGCCGGCGATGCTGCCGGTAGCCCTTGCCGAGCTCCCACTTGCCGTCGCGCCACTCGTAGGGCTTGTCGGTCGTCACCACCTTGGCGAGGTCCATGCCGGCGAGGCCCGGGAAAGCGCGCGCCTCGGCGAGCGCCTGGTCCACGTCCACGCTCGCCGGCCATCAGGCAGCCGCTCTGCGCGCCCTTCTCGCGCAGGATGCGCGTGAGCTTGCGCGTGTCGATGTCCGCGATCGCCACCACGCTCTTGCTCGACCAGGTATTGCGTCAGGCTCTGCTGCGCGCGCCAGCTGGAGAGCAGCGCCGGCACGTCGCGCACCACCAGGCCCGCGGCGTAGACCTTGCGCGGACTCCTCGTCCTCGGCGTTGACGCCCGGTATTGCCGATGTGCGGGTAGGTCAGGGTGACGATCTGCCCGCAGTAGGACGGATCGGTGAGGATCTCCTGGTAGCCGGTCATGGCGGTGTTGAACACCACCTCGCCGGCGGAGATCCCCTGCGCGCCCACGCTGCGGCCCCGAAACACCGTCCCGTCGGCGAGGACGAGGACGGCGGATTCGAGCGCAGGCACAGCGAACTCCCGGGGTAGATGTGAAAAAGCGGAAGAGGCTCGCGCCCCTCCCGCTCATTTGAGCGACGAATTATACCGCGCCGGCTACTTCAGGCCAAGCACGTCGAACATGTCGTACAGGCCCGGGCCCCTGCCCTGCAGCCACTTCGCCGCGCGCAGCGCACCCGCGGCGTAGGTCATGCGGCTCTGCGAGCGCACCGAGACCTCCACCCGCTCGCCCGCGCCCGCGAAGATCACCGTGTGCTCGCCGACGATGTCGCCGCCGCGAATGCTGTGGAAGCCGATCGCCTTGGCGGGCCGCTCGCCGGTGTCGCCCTCGCGGCCATGGGTCGCCACCTGGGCGAGGTCGCGCCCGAGCGCCTTGGCCACGAGTTCCCCGAGCATCAGCGCGGTGCCCGAGGGCGCGTCCACCTTGTGGCGGTGGTGCGCCTCCACGATCTCCACGTCGTAGGCGTCGCCGAGCGCCTTGGCGGCGGTCTGCGCCAGGCGGAATACGACGTTGACGCCGATGGCGAAGTTGGGCGACAGGACGATCGGGATGCGCTTGCGCGCCTTGCGCGATGCGCGCCTTCTGCGCCTCGCTGAACCCGGTGGTGCCGATGACCATGGACTTGCCGCGCCCGAGGCAGGCCGTCCAGGTGCGCGAGCGTGCCCTCCGGGCGGGTGAAGTCCACCAGCACGTCGGCCGCCGCGAGCGCCCCGAGGTCCGCGCCGATCTTCACCGGGCCCGCCGCGCGCCCGAGCGCGGCGCTGCCGGCCGCGTCCAGCGCCGCCACGAGCTGCAGCTCGCGGTCCGCCAGCACCGCCTCGATCAGCGCCTGGCCCATGCGGCCGCCCGCCCCCGCGATCGCCACTTTCATTGCACTGCCCCTTTCTGCTCGCCGGCCGGCACCACGTCGCCGTCCAGGCGCGCGAGCTTGCCGTCCTGGAAGTGCACCGCCAGGCGCCGCTGCTCGCGCGGCTGGCCGCGCCGGTCGAGGTAGTACACGTAGTCCCAGCGCTCGGCGTGGAACACGTCGGTGAGCAGCGGCGTGCCCAGGATGAAGCGCACCTGCTCCTTGCTCATGCCGGGCTTCAGCTGCGACACCATTTCCTGCGTCACGAAATTGCCCTGCTGGATGTCCATGCGGTAGGGCTGCATGAATTCGGGCAGCGCGCACGCGCCGAGCAGCAGCGCGAGGGCGAAGGCGGGCGCGCGAGTCATAGGCATATAATGATAAGCGATGAATTCGTCGCAAAGCCTGAAGGAAAGCGGCCTCAAGGCCACCCTGCCCCGGCGCAAGGTGCTCGAGTTGTTCGAGCACAGCAAGGTGCGCCATCTCTCCGCCGAGGACGTCTACAAGAGCCTGATGGCGGAGGGCATCGACATCGGCCTCGCCACCGTGTACCGCGTGCTCACGCAGTTCGAGCAGGCGGGGCTGCTGTCGCGCCAGCACTTCGAGACCGGCAAGGCGGTGTTCGAGCTGAACCAGGGCGGGCACCACGACCACCTGGTGTGCCTGCAGTGCGGGCGCGTGGAAGAGTTCTACGACGCCGAGATCGAGCAGCGCCAGGCTGAAGTGGCGCGCAAGCGCGGCTTCGAGCTGAAGGGCCATTCGCTCGCGCTGTACGCCGACTGCACCAAGCCGGACTGCCCCAACCGCAAGTTGCTAGGCGGCGCCTAGCATCTCCGCCGCATGGCGGCGGGTCGTGGCGGTGATCTGCGCGCCGCCGAGCATGCGGGCCAGCTCCTCGATGCGTCCCTCGCGGTCCAGGCGCAGCGCCGCGATACCGACCTTGCCGCGCGCGCCGGAGCGCGTCACGGTCCAGTGCCCGTCCCCCTGCGCTGCGACCTGCGGCAGGTGCGTCACGCACAGCACCTGCCGCTCCTTGCCGAGCTGGCGCAGCGCGCGCCCCACGGTCTGCGCCACCGCGCCGCCGATGCCCGAGTCCACTTCGTCGAACACCAGGGTGGCGACCGGCGAGGCCTTGGCGGCCACCAGCTGCATCGCGAGGCTCACGCGCGACAGCTCGCCGCCCGAGGCCACCTTGGCGAGCGGCCGCAGCGGCAGGCTGGGATGGGAGGACACCTCGAACTCGATCTCCTCCATGCCAGTCGCCGCAAGCGCCTCGAGCGGACGCAGCGCCACCGAGAAGCGCCCGCCTTTCATCGCCAGCTGCTGCATGCCATCGGTGACCGCACTGGACAGGGCCTGCGCCGTGCTCTTGCGCTTGGCCGAGAGCTTCTTCGCCGCTGCGACGGCGCGCCCTTCGGCGGCCGCCACTTCGCGCTGCAACGCCTCGGGCGAAGCCGCGAGGTCGAGGTCCTTGAGCCTCGCGCGCAGGGACTCGGCGAGCGCCGGCAGTTCCTCCGGCCGCACGCGAAACCGGCGCCCGGCGGCATGCAGCGCCTCGATTCTCGCCTCCGCCTCGCGCAGCGCTTCCGGATCGAGCTCCACCTTCGAGGCGTACTGGCGCAGCGCGCGCACGGCCTCGCCCGCCTGCGCTTCGGCGGACTCGAGCAGCTCGACGATCTCCTTCAGGTGGGCATCGTGCGCGCGAAAGCGCGCGCAGGCGCGCCGACACCGCGGCGAGCTGCGGCAGGCTGGCGCCTTCGGCCTCCGACAGCGTCTCCAGCGAGGACTGCGCTCCCGCGAGCAGGCTCGAGCCGTGCGCGAGCCGCTGGTGCTCGGCGGCCAGCCGCTCCCATTCCCCCGCCGCGGGCGCGAGCTTGTCCAGCACCGAGACCTTCTCCTGCAGCTCGGCGCGCTCGGCTTCGCGCTGCGCGAACTGCTGCTCGGCCTCCGCGGCGAGCGCGCGCAGGCGCTGCCAGTCGCGGAACGCCGGCGGCGCAATCGCGCGCCAGGCCCTCGGCGCCGCCGTGCGCGTCGAGCAGCTCGCGCTGCGCGGCCGGCCGCAGCAGCGACTGGTGCGCGTGCTGGCCGTGGATGTCCACCAGGAACTCGCCGGCCTCGCGCAGCTGGGCGAGCGTGGCCGCATGGCCGTTGAGGAAGCAGCGCGAGCGTCCGGCGGCGTCGATCGTGCGGCGCAGGATCAGGCTGCCGGGGTCGCCTTCCAGCCCCGCGGCCGCGACCCAGGCGGCGAGCGCCGAGCCGGCGGCGACGTCGAATTCGGCGGACAGCTCGGCGCGCTCGGCGCCCTCGCGCACCAGCGCGCCCTCGGCGCGGCCGCCGACCAGCAGCTCGAGCGCGTCGATGAGGATGGACTTGCCGGCGCCGGTCTCCCCGGTCAGCACCGTGAAGCCGGCGGCCGGCTCCAGCTCGACGCGCTCGGCGATGACGTAGTCGCGGACGGCGAGGACGCGCAGCACGGGATCAGTCGGGGTCGGCGCCTTTTCCGCCGCCTCGCTCCAGCTCAGCTTCTCGCGCAGCATGGCGAAGTAGCTGTAGCCCGGCGGGTGCACGAAGCGGATGGCGTCCGCCGAGCGCTTGAGCACCAGCCGGTCGCCTTCGGCCATGTCGGTGAGGGCGAAGCCGTCGAAATGGGCGCGCGCGTCCACCGCGCGCAGCAGCGCGATCTCGATGGTGCTGCGGTCGCTGACGCTCACCGGCCGCGCCGAGAGCACGTGCGGGTTGAGCGGCACCAGCGCGAAGGCCGCCACGCCCGGCTGCAGGATCGGGCCCTGCGCCGACAGCGCGTAGGCGGTGGAACCGGTCGGCGTGGCGACGATCAGGCCGTCGGCGCGCAGCGCGTAGACGTACTCGCCGTCGATGCGCACCTCGACTTCGATCAGGCGCCCCTGCGCGCCCTTGCCGACCACCGCCTCGTTGAGCGCTACGGTGCGCAGCAGGCTCTTGCCGCCGCGCAGGATCTCCGCCTCCAGCAGCGCGCGCTCCTCGATGCTGTACTTGCCGTCGAGGATCGCGCCCACGGAACTGCGGATGTCCTTGAGCGCGATGTCGGTCATGAACCCGACGCGCCCCTGGTTGATGCCTGCCAGCGGCACCCTGTGGCGCGCCAGGTTGCGCGCCGCCGCCAGCATGGTGCCGTCGCCGCCCAGCACGATGGCCAGGTCGGCGAAGGCCGCCGATCTCCTCGTAGCTCGCCGCGCCCTCGCCGTTGCCGATGTGCGCCGCCGTCTCGCGCTCCACGCGCACCTCGCAGCCGCGCGCGCGCAGCAGCGTGCGCAGCCCGCGCAGCGACTCGGCGATCTCCGCCGTGTGCTTGCCGATCAGCGCGATGCGGCGGAACGCGGCCTGTGGCATCGCGGCATTCTAACCGCGCATGTGTAAAATGCACCGCATGCTCGACAAACGGGCGCAACTGCTGCTGAAGACGCTGATCGAGCGCTACATCGCCGAGGGCGAGCCGGTCGGCTCGCGCACGCTGTCCAAGTACTCCGGGCTGGACCTGTCGCCGGCCACCATCCGCAACGTGATGTCGGACCTCGAGGAGCTGGGCCTCATCGCCAGCCCGCATACCTCCGCCGGGCGCGTGCCCACGGCGGCGGGCTACCGCTTCTTCGTCGACACGCTGCTGGTGATGAAGCCGCTCGACTCGGGCGAGCAGCGCCAGCTCGAGCACCAGCTGCACGCCGACAGCCCGCAGCGCGCCATCCAGTCGGCCTCGCAGCTGCTGTCGCAGCTCACCCAGTTCGCCGGCGTGGTGATGACGCCGCGCCGGCGCGCGGCCGCATTCCGCCAGATCGAGTTCCTGCGCCTGTCGGAGAAGCGCGTGCTGCTGATCGTCGTCACGCAGGAGGGCGACGTGCAGAACCGGGTGCTGTTCACCGAGCGCGACTACTCGCCCGCCGAGCTGGTGTCGGCGGCCAATTACCTCAACCAGAACTACGCCGGGCACAGCTTCGAGGAGGTGCGCCAGCGGCTGCAGCGCGAGCTGCACGAGATCCGCGAGGACATGATGCAGCTGATGAGCGCCGCGCTCGAGGCGGGCAACCGCGCCGCGACCGAGGACAACCAGCCCTACGTCATCTCGGGCGAGGCGAAGCTGCTGTCGACCAAGGACCTGGCGCAGGACATCGGCCGCATGCGCCAGCTGTTCGAGCTGTTCGAGAAGAAGACGCAGCTGCTGCAGATTCTCGACCTGTCCCTGCGCGGCCAGGGCGTGCAGATCTTCATCGGCGGCGAGTCGGGGGTCAGCGCGCCCGACGAGGTGAGCGTGGTGACCGCCCCCTACCGGGTGGACGGCGAGGTGGTCGGCACGGTGGGCGTGATCGGCCCCTCGCGCATGGCGTACGACCGCGTGGTGCCGGTCGTGGACATCACCGCCAAGCTGCTGTCCAGCGCGCTGTCCAAATCCTGAACGGCATTCTCCTCGTCAACCTCGGCACGCCGGCGGCGCCGACGCCGGCGGCGGTGCGCGCCTACCTCGCCGAGTTCCTCGCCGACCCGCGCGTGGTCGAGCTGCCGCGCTGGCTCTGGCTGCCGCTGCTGCACGGCGTCGTCCTGCGCCGGCGCCCGGCGCAGTCGGCGGCCAAGTACGCCAAGGTCTGGACGCCGGAGGGTTCGCCGCTCGCGGTGCACACGGCGCGGCAGGCGCAGCTGCTGCGCGAAGCCACCGGCCTGCCGGTCGAGTACGCCATGCGCTACGGCGAGCCGGGCATCGCGTCGGCGTTGCGCAGGCTTCCCGGCAAGGTGCGCGTCGTTCCCCTGTACCCCCAGTACGCGCGCAGCACCACCGAATCGGTGCGCGACGTGGTCGGCGGCGAGGCGGCGTTCGTCGAGCAGTTCCACGACCATCCCGGCTACATCGCGGCGCTCGCCGCCCTGGTGCGAGGACCGGCCCGACGTGCTGGTGATGAGCTTCCACGGCCTGCCGCAGCGCGCGGTGGACCGCGGCGACCCCTACCGCGATCAGTGCCTGCACACCGCGGAGCTGCTGGCGCGCGCCCTGCGCCTGCAGCGCCGGACCAGTACCGCGTGACCTTCCAGTCGCGCTTCGGCCCGGCGCGCTGGCTGCAGCCCTACACCTCGGCGGTGCTGGCGGAGCTGGGCGCGGCGCGCACGCGCCGGGTGGACGTGATCTGCCCGGGCTTCGTCGCCGATTGCCTGGAGACGCTGGAGGAGATCGCGATCGAGGGCAGGAAGATCTTCCTCGACGCAGGCGGCGGCGAGTTCCGCGCCCTGCCCTGCCTGAACGAGTCGCCGCGCTGGATCGCGGCGCTGGCGGACATCGCGCTCGGGCGCTAGCGCGCTTACTTGCTGCCGGTCGCCTTGTCGATCCGGTCTGCCCGATTTCTCGAGGTATTTCTGCGTCGCGCCGCGCGGGCGCTCGGCCGCCTTGCCGGTGGCCTTGGCGCCGCGCTCGATGCCCTTCGCCGCCTTGTCCAGCTGGCCGCCGGCCGATTTCGCGGCACGCTCAGCGGCATTGTCCGCCGCCGCGCCGGCATGGCCGCGAGCAGCAGAACTACCAGGCCGTATCGCATCGCCGCCTCCTATCCCCGCGCCGCCAGGCGCATGTTGGCCTGCATCAGGCGCTCGATCAGCACGCGCATGAAGGCCTTGTTGAAGCCGACCTGGCAGGCGTCGGTGGCGGCGCGCAGCGCCGCCGCCTTGATCTCGATCACCGTGACCTCGCTGTCGGCGGTGATGGTGGTGGTGCGCCGCTCGACGCGGTCGGTGAAATACAGGATCTCGCCGAAGCAGCCGCCCGGCTTGATGATGTTGAGCTGCGTGCCCGAGCAGCGTCACGCCGACCTCGCCCGCGATCAGCAGGTAGAAGCTGTCGCCGTGGTCGCCCTCGCGGATGATCACGCTGCCGGCCGGGATCTTCTTCCAGCTGCCGATGCGCACCACTTCCCACAGCGCGACGTCGCCGAAGCCCTCGAAGAACGGCATGCTGGCGCAGCTCGTTGAATTTCTCCGAGTCGGACAGCGATTCGCCGGTGAGGCGCAGCGCGGTGAAGGCCTGGCTCAGGTCCTTGCCGAAGTCGAGCCACGAGCGGTAGCGCTGCGCCGGGTCCTTGCTGATCGCGGTCATCACGATCTGGTCGAGCAGCGGCGGCAGGTCCGGGCGCAGCGTCGACGGGCCGCGGCGGCACGGTGTTGAGGATCGCGTAGGTCAGCGCCGGCCTGCGTCGAGGCGCTGGAACGGCAGCCGCCCGGTGAGCAGGCGGTACATGGTGACGCCGAGCGAGTAGATGTCGGTCTGGTGCGTGAGCGTGCTCCATGCGGATCTGCTCGGGCGACATGTAGGCCGGCGAGCCCACGCCGGTGATCTGCGTGGTCTCCTGGCCGTGGCGCTGCTGGAACGAGGCGCCGAAGTCGCTCACCTTGGTCTCGCCGGCCGCCGACAGCAGGATGTTGCCGGGCTTGATGTCGCGGTGGATCACGCCGTGCTGGAAGGCGTACTCCAGCGCGCGGATGCACTTGAAGATGATCTCCACCACCTTGCCGAGCGGCAGCAGGTTGGTGACGTCGGAGTGCGCGTCCAGCGTCGTGCCGGCGACGTACTCCATCACCAGGTAGCTGTGGTCGGGCTCGGCCACCGCGTCGAGGATGTCGACGATGTGCGGGTGGTTCAGCTTGCCGGCGAGCGAGGCCTCGGCGAGGAACGCCTTGTGCATCATGCGCTCGGTCTGCGGGTCGGCGTGCTGGTCGAACAGGAACACCTTGATCGCCACCTCGCGGTCGGCGAACGGGTCGCGCGCGAGGTACACGCGGCTGGTGGCGCCGCTGCCGATCTCGCGGATGATCGGGTACTTGCCGAGCTGCGCCCTGCGCGTCGAAGCGCGCGCCGGAGGCGCCGCGCGCGTCGGTCATCGGCGGCGTCATCTGCGCGCCCGCTCGAGGTAGCCGGAGATGTGCTGCAGCAGCTCGGCCTCCGGGTAGGGCTTGCCGAGGAAGACGTTGACGCCGAGCGCCGCCGCCTGGTTGCGGTGCTTCTCCGCCGTGCGCGAGGAGATCATGATGATCGGGCACGCCGCGCGTGCGCGGGTCGCCGCGCACGTTGCGCGTCAGGTCGAAGCCGTCCATGCGCGGCATCTCGATGTCCACCAGCATCACGTCGGGCAGCGCGTCCTTCATCTGCTCGAGCGCGTCCAGCGCCGTCCTTGGCGGTGAGCACCTGGTAGCCCTCGCGCTCCAGCAGGCGGCTGGTGATCTTGCGCACGGTGAGCGAGTCGTCCACCACCATGACCACCGGCGCGGCCGGCGCGGCGCCGCGGCGGGGGCGGCGGGAGCGGCGGTGCGCTCCGCCGCCAGGCGCGCGTGCTGCACCAGCTGCACCGGGTTGACGATCAGCACGATGCTGCCGTCGGCGAGCACCGTCGCGCCCGACACGCCGGGCACGCGCGCGAGCTGCGGCCCGATGCTCTTCACCACGATTTCCTGGTTGCCGAGCAGCTCGTCCACGTGCAGCGCGATGCGCTGGATGCCGCTGCGCAGCAGCAGCACCGAGTTGTAGGCCTGCGACCGTCGGGCACGCCCGCGCCCGAGCAGCTGCGCCAGGCCGTGCAGCGGGTAGCTGCGCGGTCCTGGAACTCGACGGCCTGCGCCGCGTAGTGCGCGGCCATGCGCGTCGGCCTTCAGGCGCAGCACCTGCTCGACCATCGCCGAGGAGACCGCGAGCACGCTGCCGCCGGCGCGCACCAGCACCGCCTGCGTCACCGCCAGCGTGAGCGGCAGGTAGATGGTGAAGGTGGTGCCCTGGCCGCGCGTGCTGGCGATGTCGATGCGGCCGCCGACGGCGGCGATCTCGCTGCTGCACCACGTCCATGCCGATGCCGCGTCCGGAGAGCTCGGTCACCGCCTCCGCGGTGGACAGGCCCGAGACGAAGATCAGCTGCATCAGCTCCGGCTCGCTGAGCTCCTGGCCGGGCTGCAGCAGGCCCTTGTCCTCGGCCTTGCTGCCGCAGCCGCTCGAGGTCGAGGCCCGCGCCGTCGTCGGCGACGATGAGCGCGATCTCGTTGCTTTCCTGGCGCAGGCTGATCGAGATGCGGCCCGCCTCCGGCTTGCCGGCGGCGGCGCGCTCCGCCGGCGCCTCCAGGCCGTGCGCCAGCGCGTTGCGCAGCATGTGCTCGAGCGGCGCGCCGATGCGCTCCAGCACGCTGCGGTCGAGCTCCACCTGGCTGCCCTCGATGTGCAGCTCGGCCTTCTTGTCCAGCTCGCGCGTGGTCTGGCGCACGATGCGGTACAGGCGCTCGTCGAGGATCGAGAACGGCACCGCGCGCATGCGCATCAGCTCCTGCTGCACGTCGCGGCTGGTGCGCGACTGGTGCGCGCAGCGCGGCGTCGGTCTCGCCCAGGTTCTTGCGCAGCGACTGCTGGATCGACGCGGCGTCGTGCAGGCTCTCCGCCATCAGGCGCGTGAGCTCCTGCAGGCGCGTGTAGCGGTCGAACTCGAGCGGGTCGAACTCGCGGTTGCGCTCCTCCAGCTCGGACTGGCGCGACTGCATCTGGCTGTCGGCCTGGATCTCCACCTCGCGCAGCTGGCTGCGCAGGCGCGCGATGCTCTCGCTGCAGGTCGGCGAGCGACTGCTTGACCGCGCGCAGCTCGGCCTCGACGCGCGAGCGCGCGATGCTGACCTCGCCCGACTCGTTGATCAGGTGGTCGAGCGTGTCGGCGTTGACGCGCAGCATCGCCGCCGGGCTGGGCAGCGGCGCCTCGGCGCGCGGCGCCTCGGCGGCGCTGCCGCCGGCGCGGCTGCGCCGCAGGCGCTTCCGGCTCCGGGCCGGCCGCCATGCGCTCGAGGTCGAGGCTGAGGCGGTCCATCTTCTCTTCCAGCTCGACGAACAGCTCGTCGGCGACCTCGCCCGCCTCGAGCGCCGCCTCGATGCGGCTTTCCATGATGTGCGTCAGCTCGCCCAGGCGGATCGCGCCCGCCATGCGCGCGCTGCCCTTCAGGGTGTGCAGCGCGCGCTGCAGCGACTGCTGCACCTTGCTCGTCCGCCGGGTTGCGCCTTCCAGTCGCGCAGGTCGCTGCCGATCTGCGGCAGCAGCTCCTGCGCTTCCTCGAGGAAGATCGGCAGCAGCTGCGCGTCGATGTCGTCGCGCATCACGCGCTGCTCCCGGCCGCCCTTGGCGGGCAGCCTGCGGCCGGCGCCGGCGCCGGCTTCGGGCGCCGGCTTCGGCTGGCGGCGCGGCGGCGCGCAGCAGGCGCGCGGTCAGCTGCGCGCAGGGCACCGCTCGGCCTCGCCCGCCGGGCGCGGGCGCCTCGCGCCGCGCCACGGCCTCCACGCGCTCGCGCAAGCCCTCGATCGGCGCCCTGCACGGTCTTGGCGTCGGCCGGCCGCGGTCTGCTGCGCCGCGAACGGCATCCACTGCTCGAGCGCGCCGGCCAGCGCGGCGATCGGCGCGAAGCCGGCGGTGCGCGAGCTGCTGGCCAGCGTGTGCGCCGCGCGCACGAACTCGTGCGATGCCTCGCCAGGCTCGCGCGCCAGGCCTCGAACTGCGCTTCCAGGGTCGCGACGTGCTGGTGCGCTTCCTTCAGGTAGATGTCGTACATGTGGCGCGCCACGCGCGTCTCGCCGACCACCACTTCTTCGGGTCTCCGGCGCCGGTCGTCCGGCTCCAGCAGGAAGTCGAGCGCGGGCTCCGCCGCGGCGGGCGCCGGCGGCGCTGCCGCGGCGACAGGCGCGGCTGCCGGCTCGGCGCCGGTGCGGCCGCCGCGGCAGGCTCTTCCGCCTTCTTCAGGCGCGCCGGCGAGATCGACGATCTGCCGCGCGTCGATCTCCCCCTGCAGGCTGCCCTCGCGCAGCTGCGCGACCCAGCCGCGCGAAGGCGCCGCTCGCCGCGGCGATCAGATCGAGCAGGTCGGCGCTGGCGGGCCACTTCTGCTCCAGCCAGCGGTTCATCACCTGCTCGACTTCCCAGGCGACTTCGCCCAGGTCCATCAGGCCGACCATGCGGCCGCTGCCCTTGAGGGTGTGGAAGCCGCGGCGGATGGTGGTCAGCACGTCCCGGTCCTGCGGCTGGGCGCGGCACTGCGCCAGCGCCGCCGTCGATGGCTGCCGAGCACCTCGCCCGCCTCTTCGAGGAAGATGCCGAGCAGCTCCTGGTTCGACCTCCGGCTCGCGGCCTCGCGGCCGGCTGCGCCGCGGAGCCGGCGGCGCTGGCGTGGCGGTGGCCGCATGCGATCACCTCGGCGGCCGCGGCATCGGCCTTCATCGCGGTGGCGGTCAGCACCACCGTGGCGTCCCTCGAGCGCTGCATCACCGGCGTGTGCGCCTTGTCGTAGCGCCGGAAGAACAGCTCGATCGCCTGCTCCGCCGGCTCGCGGCCCTGCAGGCAGGGGTCGAGGAAGAAGCCGATGCTCGAGAGGCCCTCCGCGATCCAGTCCATGTCCTCGGCCGTGCCGGCGTGGTCGGGCTCGGCGCACTCCGCCGATCATGCCGCTCGCAGATGGCCAGCGCGCGCGCCGCGCCCTCGAAGCGCAGCACCATCAGCGCGCCGTGGATCTGGCGCAGGTGGGGCGCGAGGCCCGGCAGCGTGTCGCGCTTGGCGGCATCGCGCGCAAAGCCGTCCAGCACCTGCTCCACGTGCTGCAGGTTGGCGACGATTTCCTTGGCCACCTGCGCGCGCAGCTGCAGCGCGCCGATGCGCTCGCTCAGGTCGGCGCGCAGGCCCGCCGGCGGCTCGCCGGTGGACTTGCCCTTGGCGGCATCGAGCAGCCAGCCGCCCATGATGCCGATCTGCTGGTCGATGTCGGCGGCCGGGCGTGGTGAAGTTGTCGATCAGGCTCTCCGCCAGCAGGAACGCGGAGGCCATCTCGATCACCATGAACTGGTTCTGCTGCGGATACGGGTCGGGCAGGCGCGTCGGACACGAGCGCGATGGCGTCGAGCAGCTTGACCAGCGGCGCGCTGCCGAGCTCCGCGGCCTTCGCCTTGAACGAGGCCACCAGTTCGCGGAAGCGCGCGGCGCTCTTCGGCTCGCCCGACACGTACTGCAGCCACATGCCCTTCAGCGCCTCCAGGCGCGAGCGCATGTCGGCCAGCGCCGGGCCCAGCCAGTCCATGTCGAATTCCATGACGCCGCCCAGATCGGCGCCCGGGAACAGGCTGTCGAGCTGGTAGAGCTGCTTGATTTCCTTGAGCGCGGCGTGGCGGGCTTGCACTTGGCGATGGCGTACAGCACCTCGCGCAGCAGCGCCTCGCTGCACCGCTGGCGCGCCGGCGGCCAGGTCGCGCATCTGGAAGTCGATCTTGTTGCACAGCGCCTTCGCCCTGCGCCAGCCAGTCGGCGTCGGGCGGCTCGCGCATGCCGTCGACCAGGCCCGTCCGCGGCCCACCACAGCGCCTGCGGCTCCGGCAGCTGCGCCGCCGACCTGGTGCAGCGCGTCGAGCGCCTGCGCATGTCCTGCGGGCCGTCGGGCAGCTTGCGCAGCGCACCGAGCAGGCCGCGCTGGAACAGCGACGCGCTGCGCCTGCAGGTAGGGGCCGAGCGCCTCGCTGCGCCAGCGCCTTCGGCTTCGGATGCGCCGGCGCCGCGCAGCGCAGGTCGGGAAAGAACAGGTCCTTCTCCGCGGCGTCGGCCTTGCCCTGCAGCGTCTTCAGCTCGCGGTAGACCGGGAACAGGCGCAGCGGCACGTTCGGCCTGGCCGCGCTCGAGGCCGTCGACGAACTCCTTCAGCGCCAGCACCGCCGCGGTCGATCACGCCCGACGGCCTGCGCGCTCGGGCGCGCGCCGTCCAGCCCGGCGAAGCCGCCCTCGATCGCCTCGCAGAAGCGCGTCGCGCCCGCGAGCCCCACCATGCGCAGCGCCCCGCTCACCTGGTGCAGGTGCTCCGGGCAGGGCTTGAGCAGCGCCGCGTCCCCGGGCTCGGCCGAGAACTTGGCGATGTGGTCGCGCACCAGCTTCAGCGCCTGGTCCACCTCGGCGGTGATCCAGGACAGGATGGTGGCGGAGGCGTTGCCCATGGCTCCTCGTCAGGCGAGCTTGAAGCCGGACACCGAGGCCTTCAGGTCATCGGCGAGCGCGGTCAGGCGCTCGGCGGAGGCCGCCGTGCGCCGCGTGCCGTCGGTGGTCATCTGCGTGATCGCCGAGGATCTCGTTCATCGCCGCGGCCACGCGCGTCGCCGACGCCGCCTGCTGCTGGGTGGCGTTGGAGATCGAGCCGATCAGCTCGGCGAGCTGGTTGGACACCTGCTCGATCTCGCGCAGCGCCCGGTCGGCCTCGTCGGCCGTCTTCGTGCCCTCCACCACGCCGCGCGTGCTGCGCTCCATGGCCTCGACCGCGTCCTGCGTGTCGCGCTGAATCGACTTGACGATCGCGCCGATGTGCTTGGTCGCCTCCGCCGGAGCGCTCCGCCAGGCGCTGCACCTCCTCCGCCACCACCGTGAAGCCGCGCCCCGCCTCGCCGGCGGAGGCCGCCTGGATCGCGGCGTTCAGCGCCAGCACGTTGGTCTGCTCGGTGATGTCCGAGATCAGCTGCACGATCTCGCCGATCTCCTGCGAGCTCTCGCCCAGGCGCTTGATGCGCTTGGAGGTCTCCTGGATCTGCTCGCGGATGTCGTTCATGCCGCGGATCGCGTTCTGCACCGCCTGCGCGCCCTTCTCCGCGGCGCTGAGCGAGGTCTGCGCCACCTTCGCCGAGTCGCTCGCGCTCTGCGACACGCTCGGTCATCGACTGCGCCATCTGCACCACCGACTGGCCGGTGCCCTGGATCTCGGTCGCCTGCCTCTGCGCCGCCTGCAGCAGCTGGCCCGATACCGTCTGCGCCTCCTGCGTCGCCGCGGTCACCTGCTGCGCGGCGGTGTTGATGCCCGCCACCAGGCGGCGCAGCTCGTCGATGGTGTAGTTGATCGAGTCGGCGATGGCGCCGGTGATGTCCTCGGTCACCTTGGCGCGCACGGTCAGGTCGCCGTCCGCCAGGTTGCCGATCTCGTCGAGCAGCCGCAGGATGGCCTCCTGGTTGGCCTTGTTCTGCCGCTCGCTCTCCTCCGCGCGGCGCCGGCTGTCGTCGATGTACACCTTGCCGATCAGCAGCAGCACCAGCGAGCGCGAGCACCGACACCACCGCCAGCGCGATGAAGTTGACGCGCCGGCCGCCGAGCTCGCTCCTCGTAGCCCTCGCTCAGCCTCTCGGCCGCCTGCAGCAGCGCCTCGCTGTCGTTGAAGATCTCGAAGGTCGCGCGCTTGGCGTCCACCAGGCGCGCCTGTTGCCGAGGATCGCGCTCACCGCCTTCTGGTACTCGCTCGAAGCCGGTCTGCAGCTCGCCCAGCTTGCCGCGCATCTCGGCGTCCGCCACGCGCGCGATGCGCAGCGCCTCGTTGCCCTGCAGCAGGCCCTGCAGCGTGTCGCGGAAGGTGTTGGTGTCCTTGCCCAGCAGGAACGCGACCTCCGGGTCGACGATGTTCTCCGCCAGCATGGTGTTGGCGTTCTTCGCCATGCGCTGCGTGAGCATCATGAGCTGCGCGGCGATGGCGTTCTGCCGCGCCGAGCCGCCGGACTGCACGCTCAGCGCCGCGATCTCGTCGGTGAGCTCCAGCAGCGTCGGGTTGTTGGCGTTGATCGAGCGCACCGCGCTGCCCAGCGCCACCAGGTTCTTCTCCTCGTCGATCACCAGCGCCGCGTTGCGCTCGGTCTTCTTCCACTCCTTGTCCAGCGCATCGAGCAGCGGCCGCACGCTCGTCCGAGCGTCGGCGGCAGGCTGACGCCGCCGCTCTCGCCGCCGACGGCCAGCAGCTTCACCAGCGCGGCGAACTCGTCGCGGCTGCTCGCGCAGCTGCTTGAAGGCCTCGACGTTGCCCTGCGAGGCCTGCTGCGCCGCCTTGGCGAGCCGCTGCGACAGCATGCTGCATCTTGCCGACGCTGGCGATGTAGAGCGGTGCCGAAGGTGCCCTGGCGCGCGTCGATCACGACGATGGCCGCGATCGATCGCCAGCAGCAGCGACCAGCACGCCGATCAGGATCTGCAGCTGCCGCGCCGATCGGCAGCCGGCCGATGAGCGGCAGGCCGCCCGGCGGCGGCCGGCGCCGCGCGCGCCCGGCGTCGGCCTCCGCGTCGGCGCCGCGCCCGAAGAACGGAAGCTTGAGCGCGTCGAGTCTGAATGCCATGAGTGTTCCCCTTATCGCAAGAATTTGCCGTCGCGGCCGATGATCGTCAGGTCGACGAACTTCGAGCCCGCTGTGGTTGGTCGGCGAGTAGCTGACGAAGAAGCCGCCGAGGTCGACGTCCTGCATCTTCTCCATCGCGTCGATGAAGCCCTCGCGCGTCAGGTTCTTGCCCGCGCGCCGCAGGCCCTCCACCGACCACCTTGGCCGACGAGGAAGCCTTCCATCGCGCTGAAGTTGTAGTCCGTGAAGCCGGCCTTCTTGGCGAGCTCCTGGTATTCCTTGACCACCGGCACGCGCGGTGCCCCAGGGGAACGGCACCACCTGCGAGATGGCGACGCCGACGCCGTCCTTGCCGAGCGCGTCCGCCAGCGCCTTGCTGCCGACGAAGGAGACGTTGTAGAACGGTCGCCGCGCTGCCGGCCTTCTTCATCTGGCGGATGAACTCGGCGCACGACGTGTAGGCGCTGATCATCACCACCGCGTCGGGCTGCGCGGCGTGGATGGTCTTGCACCGCGTTCTCCACCTTGATGGTGTTGCGCTCGACGGTGGCCGTGGCGGAGATCTTCATGTTGCGCTTCTTCATCGCGATCTCGGTGCCCTTCAGGCCGGCCATGCCGTAGGCGTCGTCCTGGTAGAACACGGCGATGTTCTTGCCGCCGATGGACACCATCTGCTCGACGATCTTCTCCGTCTCGTCGTAGTAGCTCGCGCGCACGTGGAACACGTAGCGGTTGAACGGCACGCGCAGGACCTCGGCGCCGGTGAACATGCCGACCAGCGGCACCTTGGCCTGCGTGACCACCGGCAGATGCACGACGCCGGTCGGCGTGCCGACGTAGCCGACAGCGCGAACACCTTGTGCTCCTCGATCAGCTTCCTGCTCGCCGCGGGCGCGCGCGCGGACTCGTAGAAGTCGTCCTCGGTGACCAGCTCGATCTTGCGGCCGTGCACGCCGCCCTTCTCGTTGACGTAGTCGAGGTAGGCCTTGATGCCGTTGCGCATCTGGATGCCGAGCTGCGCGGCCGGCCCGGAGAACACGGCCGCCTGCCCGAGCACGATCTTGTCGTCGGTGACGCCGGTCTCGCCGGCGCGCAAAGCGGCAGCCACGCCGCGAGCGCCAGCCCGCACACCAAGTTCCTACGCATGTCTGCTCTCATCATGGACCGCTCCCCGGCTCAGGCGCTGACACCGAGGAAATCCGGGTGCCGCACCAGCTGCGGCACGTCCAGCTCCTTCCATTGCCTGCCTTCCTCGTCGCGTACTCGCGCCCGCAGCCACGCGGCGCCGCGCCCGGCTCGCGCGCCGCGGCTCGAGCTGCTCGGCGCTGCGCAGGCCGAGCGAGCGGTCGACCAGCAGCGCGCGCCCAGTGCGGAAGCGCTCGCCGAGCAGCAGCAGCCGCGCCTGCTCGCCCAGCGCCACCGCCGCGCCGCCCAGGAACGCCGGGAAATCGACCACGCTGTACAGATTGCCGCGGATGTTCGCGACGCCCCGGAACCACGGCCGCGTCGAGCGGCACCGGCGTGATCGGCGGCACCGGGATCACCTCGCCCGGCGTCGGTCAGGTCCACCAGCCAGGCGTCGGCGCCGACCTGCAGGCCGAGCTTGGACGCGGCGCGGCCGCTGGCCGGCGCTCTGCAGGCGCGCGGCCAGTTCGCGCTGGTAGTCGCGCAGGGAGACGCGCTGCGCCACTCAGCCGAGCGCCGAGATCTTGGCCAGCAGGTCGGCCTGGCTCACCGGCTTGACGATGTAGTCGCGCGCGCCCTGGCGCATGCCCCAGACGCTGTCGGTCTCCTGGCCCTTGGTGGTGCAGATGATCACCGGGATGTCCTTGGTGCTGCTCGTCCTTGCTGAGCGTGCGCGTCGCCTGGAAGCCGTTCTGGCCCGGCATCACCACGTCCATCAGCACGAGGTCGGGCCGCTGCTGCTTGACCTTGGCGAGCGCTTCCTCCGCGCTCTCGGCGGTGCGTCACCGCGTAGCCGCTCTTGGCGAGGATGTCGCTCAGGTACTGGCGGTCGGTCGGCGAATCGTCTACGACGAGGATGTTCTTGATCGGCATGGGATTGGGCCTTTCGGGAGCTGGATTAGGGGGAAACGGCGGGCGGCTTGACGTACTCGTTCGACGGCCTCGATCAGCGCTTCCTTGGTGAACGGCTTGGTGAGGTAGCGGTCGGAGCCGGCGAGCCGGCCGCGCGCGCGGTCGAACACGCCGTCCTTGCTCGAGAGCATGATCACCGGCGTGGACTTGAGCTGCGGGTTCTGCTTGATCAGCGCGCAGGTCTGGTAGCCGTCGAGGCGCGGCATCATGATGTCGACGAAGATGACCTTGCGGCTGGTGGTCGCTGATCTTCGCCAGCGCGTCGAAGCCGTCCTCGGCCAGGATCACCTCGTAGCCGGCCTGGCGCAGGAACATCTCCGCGCTGCGCCGGATGGTGTTGCTGTCATCGATGACGAGGACCTTGATGGGCCCTGGCGCAGTGTCGCTCACGAACCGCTCCCCCTCCCCGATTGCACAGGTGCAACTCTAAGCCTTTTCTTCTCAGGCCGTTATCGCATCCTATTAAAGTGGAATGATACCTATCGCAAGCCCTTCCATCCAAGTCCGCGATGGAGGCGGCGAAAAAAGCGCCCCTGCGGCGTTGAAGTGGGCTGCTCTTGCCCAATATACGGCGTTTACTGAGGCACCTTTACGCCCGATGTCCGATCCGAAAAACCAGCCAGACGATGGATTGCCAGAGACTTCCTCCTCGCGGCCCGGAAAGCACCCGCTCGCTCGACGAGCTGCTCGCCGAGGCGCAGGCAAAGCTCGACGAGCAGCGCGACGCCTGGCTGCGCGCGCTGGCCGATGCCGAGAACGCGCGCAAGCGGGCGCAGGCCGACATCGCGCAGGCGCGCAAGTACGCCGCCGAGCGCATCGTCGAGGACCTGCTCCCGGTGATGGACAGCCTCGAGGCCGCGCTGGGCGCCGCAGGCGCGAGCCCCGACGCGCTGCGCGCAGGCGTCGAGTTGACCTCAGCGTCAGCTGCGCAGCGCCTTCGAGCGCGCTGGCGTTGCCGAGGTGAACCCGGCCCCTGGCCAGCGCTTCGACCCGCATCGGCACCAGGCGATGGCCGCGGTCGAGGCGGACCAGGAGCCCAATACCGTGCGTCGCGGTCATGCAGAAGGGCTACACGCTGCACGACCGCGTGGTGCGCCCGGCGCTGGTCACGGTCGCCAAGGCGAGGGCAGTTGAAAACGGCGCCGGGAAACCCCATCTCAGACAGTAACTTGGCATCGAACTGAAGGAACCACCATGGCAAAGATCATCGGCATCGACCTGGGCACGACCAACTCGTGCGTCGCGATCATGGAGGGCGGCAAGCCCAAGGTGATCGAGAACTCCGAAGGCGCGCGCACCACGCCCTCGGTCGTGGCCTATGCGGAGGACGGCGAGATCCTGGTCGGCGCGTCCGCCAAGCGGCAGGCGGTGACCAACGCCAAGAACACCATCTACGCGGTCAAGCGCCTGATCGGCCGCCGCTTCGAGGAAAAGGAGGTGCAGAAGGACATCGGCCTGATGCCCTACCGCATCGTCAAGGCCGACAACGGCGACGCCTGGGTCGAGGTGCGCGGCAAGAAGATGGCGCCGCAGCAGGTGTCCGCCGAGATCCTGCGCAAGATGAAGAAGACCGCCGAGGACTACCTCGGCGAGGAAGTCACCGAGGCCGTGATCACGGTGCCGGCCTACTTCAACGACTCGCAGCGCCAGGCCACCAAGGACGCCGGCCGCATCGCCGGCCTGGAGGTGAAGCGCATCATCAACGAGCCCACCGCGGCGGCGCTCGCCTTCGGCATGGACAAGCAGGAAAAGGGCGACCGCAAGATCGCGGTGTACGACCTGGGCGGCGGCACCTTCGACATCTCGATCATCGAGATCGCCGACGTCGAGGGCGAGAAGCAGTTCGAGGTGCTGTCCACCAACGGCGACACCTTCCTCGGCGGCGAGGACTTCGACCAGCGCCTGATCGACTACATCGTCGACGAGTTCAAGAAGGAAGCCGGCGTCGACCTGTCGAAGGACGTGCTCGCGCTGCAGCGCCTGAAGGATGCGGCCGAGAAGGCGAAGATCGAGCTCTCGTCCTCGCAGCAGACCGAGATCAACCTGCCCTACATCACCGCGGACGCCTCGGGGCCCAAGCACCTGGCGATGAAGATCACGCGCGCCAAGTTCGAGTCGCTGGTGGACGAGCTGATCGAGAGGACCATCGAGCCCTGCCGCATCGCCATCAAGGACGCCGGCGTGAAGGCTGCGGACATCGACGACGTGATCCTGGTCGGCGGCCAGACGCGCATGCCCAAGGTGAGGACAAGGTGCGCGAGTTCTTCGGCAAGGAGCCGCGCAAGGACGTCAACCCGGACGAGGCGGTGGCCGTCGGCGCCGCGATCCAGGCCGGCGTGCTCAAGGGCGACGTCAAGGACGTGCTGCTGCTCGACGTGACGCCGCTGTCGCTCGGCATCGAGACGCTGGGCGGCGTGATGACCAAGCTGATCAACAAGAACACCACCATGCCGACCAAGGCGCAGCAGGTGTTCTCCACCGCCGACGACAACCAGAACGCGGTGACCATCCACGTGCTGCAGGGCGAGCGCGAGATGGCCTCGGGCAACAAGTCGCTGGGCCAGTTCAACCTCACCGACATCCCGCCGGCGCCGCGCGGCATGCCGCAGATCGAGGTCACCTTCGACATCGACGCCAACGGCATCCTGCACGTGACGGCCAAGGACAAGGCCACCGGCAAGGAGAACAAGATCAAGATCCAGGCCAGCTCGGGCCTCAACGAGGCCGAGATCCAGCGCATGGTGAAGGACGCCGAGGCGCACGCCGAGGAGGACCGCAAGGCGCTGGAGCTGGTGAACGCGCGCAACGCCTGCGAGGCGCTGGTGCATACGGTGAAGAAATCGCTCACCGAGTACGGCGACAAGCTGGAAGCCGGCGAGAAGGAGAAGATCGAGGCCGCGCTGAAGGACGCCGAGGCGGTCCTCAAGTCGGAGAGCAAGGCCGACATCGAGGCCAAGGCCGAGGCGCTGGCGAAGGCCGCGCAGAAGCTGGGCGAGAAGGTGTACGCCGAGAGCCAGCAGGCAGGCGCAGGGCGCGGCCAGGCGGAGCAGCCGGCGGCGGGCGGCGGCGAGGCGAAGAAGGACGACGGCAACGTGGTCGACGCCGAGTTCACGGAAGTCAAGGACAAGAAGGCCGGCTGAACGCAGTGATCAGCAATAACTGACGGCGGCCGGGCGGTGCGCGCAAGCGCGCCGCCCGTTTTGCTGTCTGGGAAAGCACATGGCGAAGCGCGACTACTACGAAGTGCTGGGCGTCAACCGGGACGCCTCCGAGGAGGACATCAAGAAGGCGTACCGCAAGCTCGCCATGAAGTGGCATCCGGACCGCAACCCGGACAACCCCAAGGCGGAAGAGCACTTCAAGGAGGCGAAGGAAGCCTACGAGATGCTGTCGGATGCGCAGAAGCGCGGCGCCTACGACCAGTACGGCCACGCCGGCGTCGACCCGCAGGCCGGCATGGCGGCGCCGCCGGGCGGCATGGGCGGCTTCGGCGACATCTTCAACGACATCTTCGGCGACATCTTCGGCGGCGCGCGCGGCGGCCGCTCCAACGTGTTCCGCGGCGCCGACCTGCGCTACAACCTCGAGATCACGCTCGAGCAGGCGGCGCACGGCTTCGAGACGCAGATCCGCATCCCGACCATGGCGCAGTGCGAGACCTGCCACGGCAGCGGCGCCAAGGCCGGCACGCAGCCGCAGACCTGCCCCACCTGCCGCGGCGCGGGCCAGGTGCGCGTATCGCAGGGACCCTTCTCGATCGCGCAGACCTGCCCGCGCTGCCATGGCGGCGGGCAAGATCATCCCCAACCCCTGCGCCACCTGCGGCGGCAGCGGGCGCATCAAGCACCAGAAGACGCTGTCGGTGAAGATCCCGGCCGGCGTGGACGAAGGCGACCGCGTGCGCCTGTCCGGCGAGGGCGAGCCGGGCGTGAACGGCGGCCCGGCGGGCGACCTCTACGTGCAGGTGCACATCAAGCCGCACGCGGTGTTCCAGCGCGACCACGACGACCTGCACTGCGAGATGCCGGTGTCGTTCACCACCGCGGCGCTGGGCGGCGACATCGAGATCCCGACGCTCGACGGCAGCGCGCGCATCAAGGTGCCGGCCGAGACGCAGAGCGGCAAGACCTTCCGCCTGCGCGGCAAGGGCATCAAGGGCGTGCGCAGCCATACGCCGGGCGACCTGTTCTGCCACGTGGTGGTCGAGACGCCGGTGAACCTGACCGCGCGGCAGAAGGAACTGCTGCACGAATTCGAGGCGATCAGCCAGAAGGACGTGGCGCGCCACAATCCGCGCAGCAAGTCCTGGTTGGACAAGGTGAAGGAATTCTTCGAGGGCTGAGGTGAAGCGCGCCGCCGCCGCGATCGTCCTGCTGGCGGCCTGCACGGCGCAGGCGCAGGGCATCACCGCGCTCACCGTGGCCCTCGGCCAGTCGGCGCCGCTCTCCGGACCCGTCGCAGGCCCTGGGCGAGGACATCCGCAACGGCGCCCTTGCCTACTTCCGCACGCTGAACGAGGCCGGCGGCGTGCACGGACGGCGCATCGAGCTCGCCACGCTGGATGACGGCGGCGACGCCAAGCGCGCGCTGGCCAATACGCAGCGCCTGGCCGAGCAGTTGCGCGTGTTCGCGCTGCTTGCCTACCCCGAGCCCGAGCCTGTCGCGCGAGCTGCTGGCGTACGTGCAGCAGGCCCGTATCCCGTTCTTCGCGCCCGCTGACCGGCGCGGAGCTGGTGCGCCTGCCGGGCCGCCACGTCGTCACCGT
The DNA here is from genome assembly GCA_963782655.1 of uncultured beta proteobacterium. GTDB lineage: Bacteria > Pseudomonadota > Gammaproteobacteria > Burkholderiales > SG8-39 > JAABQT01. The sequence continues at coordinate 534,654 of CAWALA010000011.1, forward strand.
GCGCGCCAGCCACGCCGAGGAACTGGACCAGGCGGTCGAGCACTACGCCCGGCTGGGATTGAAGCGCTTCGCGCTGGCGACCGGCGACGAAGGCGCGGACGCGGAGTTCCGCGAGGCCTTCGCGCGCGCGCTGAAGAAGCGCGGCCTGGAGCCCGCGGCGAATCGCGGCGAGGCCGACGTGATCCTGGTCCTCGCGGCGCTGCGGCCCGCGGCCGACCTGGTGGCGAAGCTCAAGCGCTCGCGGCCCACGGCGCAGATCGTGGTGCTCTCGCTGGCCGAGGCGACGCCGCTCGCGGGCATGCTCGGCCGGGACGGCGCCGGCGTCGTGCTGTCGCATGGTGGTGCCGCCGCTCGAACGCATCTCGCTGCCGGTGGTCGCCGAATACCGCGCGGCCATCGACGCGGAAACCGGACGCAAGGCGTACTCCGCGGCGTCGCTCGAGGCGTACATCGGCGCCAAGGTATTCGCCGAAGCCGTGCGCCGGGCCGGCCCGGCGCTCACGCGCGAGGCCCTGATGCAGGCGCTGGAGTCGATGTCGGCCTACGACGCCGGCGGCTACCTGCTGCAGCTACGGACGCGGCGACCGGCACGGCAGCTCGCATAGCGAGCTGGTGGTCATCGGGCGCGACGGCAAGCTACTGCACTAGCGCAGGCGCCAGGTGGTGCCCTGCGGCCCGTCCTCGAGGATCACGCCAGCCGACTCGAGTTCCTTGCGGATCCGGTCTGCCTCCGCAAAGTTTTTCGCTTTGCGGGCGGCAAGCCGCGCTTCGATCAGCTTCTGAATGGATTCCGGCGTGTGGCTCACGGTGCCCAGCCTGCAGGAACGCACTCGGCCCTGCGGCCCAGCAGCCCGAGCATCTCCGCCCGAGCGACCTCAGCAGACGCGCACTCCTGTTCCGCGCGACTCCGGTTGACCTCGTTCGCCAGTTCGAACAGTACGGCGACCGCCTCGGGCGTATTGAAGTCGTCGTCCATCGCCTCGCGGAAGCGCTGCGCGCGGGCGTCGGTCCAGTCGATCGGCACCTGGCTCGACGTCGCACCCCTTGAGCGCCGTGTACAGCCGCGTCAGCGCCTGCCTGGCGTCGTCGAGGTGCGCGTCCGAGTAGTTCAGCGGGCTGCGGTAGTGCGCGCGCAGGATGAAGAAGCGCACCACTTCGGCGTCGTAGCGCTTGAGCACGTCGCGGATGGTGAAGAAGTTGCCGAGCGACTTGGACATCTTCTCCTCGTCGACGCGCACGAAGCCGTTGTGCATCCAGTAGTTGACGAACGGCTGTGCCGGTGGCGCCCTCCGACTGCGCGATCTCGTTCTCGTGGTGCGGGAACTGCAGGTCCTGGCCGCCGCCGTGGATGTCGAAATGCTCGCCGAGCAGCGGGCAGCTCATCGCCGAGCATTCGATGTGCCAGCCGGGGCGCCCGTCGCCCCACGGCGAGGCCCACTTCGGCTCGCCCGGCTTGGCACGCTTCCACAGCACGAAGTCGAGCGGGTCGTGCTTGGCCGCGTCGACCTCGACGCGCTCGCCGGCGCGCAGGTCGTCGAGCGACTTGCCCGAGAGCCTGCCGTAGCCCGGGAACTTGCGCACCGCGTAGTTCACGTCGCCGTCCGGCGCGCGGTAGGCGAGGCCCTTCTCGCTCCAGCCGGCCGATCATCTCGAGCATCTGCGGCACGTACTGCGTGGCGCGCGGCTCGTGGTCGGGCTTCTGCACGCCGAGCGCCGCGGCGTCCTCGTCCATGGCGCGGATGAAGCGCTCGGTCAGCGCGTCCGATCGTCTCGCCGTTCTCCGCCGCGCGCTTGATGATCTTGTCGTCGATGTCGGTGATGTTGCGCACGTAGGTGACGCGCAAGCCGCTGGCGCGCAGCCAGCGCTGCACCATGTCGAACACCACCAGCATGCGCGCGTGGCCGAGGTGGCAGTAGTCGTACACGGTCATGCCGCAGACGTACATGCGCACCTCGCCCGGCCGGATCGGCACGAAGTCCTGCTTTTCGCGCGCGAGCGAGTTGTAGATCCTGAGCATCGAGGGGTTCGGACGGGACCGCGGCCGCCGGCTCTGTTGTGAAGGCGCGGGGCTTAGTCTAGAATGAGCAAGTTTCCGTAGATCCTTGAAAACTATAACACAATGCGTGTTTCGCCCATGCCGCGCCTGAGCTTCGCCGCCTTCGCCGCCGCGATTATCCTGGCGTCGCCCTTCGCGCGCGCGGACGATCTCGCGGAGGCAAGCAAGCTGCTCAAGTCCGGGCAGCACCAGCAGGCGCTCGAGCGCGTCAACAAGATTCTGGCGGACAAGCCCAAGGATCCGCAGGCGCGCTTCCTGAAGGGGCTGATCTACACCGAGCAGGGCAACACGCGCGACGCCATCGAGATGTTCCAGAAGCTGACGCAGGACTACCCGGAACTGCCCGAGCCCTACAACAACCTTGCGGTGATCTATGCCTCGCAGGGCCAGTACGACAAGGCGCGCTCCGCGCTGGAACAGTCGATCCGCACGCATCCCAGCTACGCCATCGCCTACGAAAACCTCGGCGACGTGTACGCCAAGCTTGCCAGCCAGGCCTACGACAAGGCGCTGAAGCTCGATTCCTCCAACGCCGGGGCGCAGAACAAGCTCGCGCTGGTGCGCGACCTGGCTGGCGGGGCCCCGCGAGCGGCGGCGGCCACCACGGTGGCCGCTGCGCAGCCCAAGCCCGCCGCGCCGAAAGCGGCGCCCGCGACCGCAAAACCGGCGCCGCAAGCTGTGCCGGCGGGCAAGGACGACGTACTCGAAGCCGTGCAAGGCCTGGGCGCAGGCCTGGTCGCGCAAGGACGTGGACGGCTATCTCGCGTTCTACGCGAAGGATTTCCGCACGCCGAAGGGCGAACCGCGCGCCGACTGGGAGAAGGGCCGCCGCGCGCGCATCCTCGCGCCGAAGAGCATTTCCGTGACCGTGGAAGCGCCGCGCGTCGCCCGCGATGGCGAGGCGCGCGCCAAGGTCACTTTCCGGCAGGCGCTACAAGTCCGACACCCTCAGCTCGCGCGGCACGAAGACGCTGGTGATGGTGAAGTCGGAGGACGGGCGCTGGCGGATCCAGCAGGAGCAGGTGGCGAATTGATGCGCGGCGCCGCACTGCTGCGGATTGCGGCAGCTGCGCTGCTGTTGCCGCTGCTGCTGCCCGGCGGCGCGCTGGCGTCCTCTCCCGAGCCCGCGCTGTCCGGCGTGGTCGAGGCGATCGAATCGAACCGGCTGGACCTCGCTCTGCAGCGCGTGGAGCGGCTGATCGCCGAGCATCCCAACTTCCGCCTGGCGCACCTGATCCGCGGCGACCTGCTGATGGCCCGCGCGCGCCCGCTGCGAGACCTTCGGCAACGTGGTGAAGACCGTGCCGCAGGAGAAGGTGGACGACCTGCGCGCGGAGGCGCTGGTGCGCCTGCATGCGCTGCGCGATCGGCCGGGCTCGGGACGCCTGCCGCGCGCTGTGCTGCAGCTGCATGCCGGCCAGAAGCACGCGCTGGTGGTCGATTCGCGCCGCTCGCGCCTGTACGTGTTCGAGAACGTGGCTGGCCGCCCGCAGTTCGTCGCCGACTACTACGTGACACTCGGCAAGCGCGGCGTGGACAAGGCGCGCGAGGGCGACCAGAAGACGCCGCTCGGCGTGTATCACGTCACCGCCAGCCTGCCGCGGCAGAAACTGTCCGACTTCTACGGCGCCGGCGCCTACCCGATCAACTATCCCAACGAGTGGGACAAGCGGCGCGGCCGCAACGGCTACGGCATCTGGGTGCACGGCACGCCGCCGGACACCTACAGCCGCCCGCCGCGCGCGAGCGACGGCTGCATCGTGCTCGCCAACCCGGACCTGCTGTCGGTCGGGCGCTTCATGCAGGTGGGCACGACGCCGGTGATCATCGCGAACGAGATCGAGTGGGCCGATGCCGCGGCCCTGGAGGCGGAGCGCGCAGCGCTTGCCGCGGCGGTGGAGCGCTGGCGCGCCGACTGGGAGAGCCGCGACACGGACCGCTACCTCGCGCACTACGCGCCGGGCTTCCGCTCCGGGGCGCAGGACCTGGCCGCCTGGGCGGCGCACAAGCGCGGCGTCAACGCGGCCAAGCAGTGGATCCGGGTGAGCCTGTCGCACGTGGCGATGTTCCGCTACCCGAGCGAAGCCGATTTCGTGGTGGTCACGTTCGAGCAGGACTACCGCTCCAGCAACCTTTCCAACACCATGCTCAAGCGCCAGTACTGGCAGAAGCAGGACGGCCGCTGGCGCATTCTCTACGAAGGAACCGCGTGAGCCTCAAATTGCTGAAACTCTGGAAGCCCCTGGTCATGCTCTCCGCCGCCGCCGCCTCGCCGGGCGCGCTGGCCGCCGACCCGCAGGTGGACCTGAAGACCAACGTCGGCACGATTCGCCTCGAGCTCTACCCCGCCAAGGCGCCGAAGACCGTCGAGAACTTCCTGCAGTACGTGAAGGACGGGCACTACAACGGCACGGTGTTCCATCGCGTGATCCCCGGCTTCATGATCCAGGGCGGCGGCTTCGATCGCAGCTACAAGCAGAAGCCGACGCGCGAGCCGATCCCGAACGAGGCGCAAGAACGGGCTGAAGAACGATCTCGGCACCATCGCCATGGCGCGCACCAACGCGCCGCATTCGGCTTCGGCGCAGTTCTTCATCAACGTGAAGGGCAACGACTTCCTGAACTGCCGCGGCCGCGCAGGACGGCTGGGGATACGCGGTGTTCGGCAAGGTGGTGTCCGGGCTCGACGTGGTGATGAAGATCGCCAAGACCCCGACCGGCCCGGGCGGCCCGTTCCCGACCGACGTGCCGCGCCAGCCGGTGCGTCATCGAGTCGGCGACCGCTCGTCGGCAAGTAGGGCCCGGCCGCGTGCCGGCCACGCTGTTCATCTCGGACCTGCACCTGTCGGGCGAGCGCCCGGCGATCAACCGGCGCTTCTTCGCCTTCCTGCGCGAGCAGGCGGCGCGCGCCAGCCGTGCTGTACGTGCTCGGCGACCTGTTCGAGTACTGGATCGGCGACGAGGAGCTGGATGCGCGCGGACGGCGATCCGCTGGCGCGCAAGGTGGCGGAGGCGTTCGGCGCGCTGTCGCGCAAGGGGGTCGGCGTGCGCCTGATGCACGGCAACCGCGACTTCCTCTCGGCAAGCGGTTCTGCGAAGTGAGCGGCGCGCGCCTGCTGCAGGACCCGGCGGTGGAGAAGATCGGCGGCGCGAGGACGCTGCTGATGCACGGCGACACTCTGTGCACCGACGACGTCGACTACCAGGCCTGGCGCAGGATCGCGCGCTCGCGCGACTGGCAGCGCGAATTCCTCGCCAAGCCGCTGCCCGAGCGGCGCAAGGCGCTGCAGGCGCTGCGCGAGAAGAGCAAGGAAGTGGTCGGCGCCAAGCCGGCCGAGATCATGGACGTGAACGAGGGCGCGGTGCGCGAGGCGCTGCGCGCGCACAGCCTGACGCGGCTGGTGCACGGCCACACCCACCGGCCGGCGCGCCACGAGCTGGAAGTGGACGGCCGGCGCTGCGAGCGCTGGGTGCTGCCGGACTGGTACGAGCGCGGCGGCTACCTCGCCATCGACGACGCCGGGCCGCGCCTGGTCGTAGGGAATCTCTGAACAAGATCCGCGTGCGCGACGGTGGCGATTTTCGTGCAGGGCGAGACAGCGGCCGCCGCGGTGTGCTGGACGCCCACAAGGCGGCCGATGGCGAAGCCATGGACGAACCCCGCAGGCGCTTGCGCCTGCGGGCGTCGCGGGGCTCCGTGAGGAGCGCAGCCGCAAGCGGCTGCGCTGCTCGACCCCGTCCATCCAGGCGGCGAGGCCGCGAGGCGGGGGAGTAAGGCGAGGCTCGCTGGTGCAGGCAAAGGCCACGCCGCCCTCGGGTTGCGGCCGGAAGTCCGCGGCGGTCGGCTTACGATAGCGCGATGACACGGGCGCCGGCGTTGAGCTCGGCCTTGCGATATCGACATATCACTGCGGCCTGCGCGCCTAGCCGGCGCCGCGTTCCGGCCGCAACGCGACACCGCGCGACTTGTTCAGAGCTTCTAGGCGAGGCCCCGCGCAAGATCCGCCTTCAGGTCGGCGACCGCCTCCAGCCCGACCGCGACCCGCACCAGCCCCTCCGTGATGCCGGCCGCGGCGCGCGCCTCGGCCGAGATGCGGCCGTGCGTGGTGGTCGCCGGATGGGTGATGGTGGTCTTCACGTCGCCGAGGTTGCCGGTGATCGAGATCAGCCGCGTCGAGTCGATCACCTTCCAGGCCGCTTCGCGCCCGCCCTTCACTTCGAAGGACAACGACGGCGCCCGCCGCGCGCTGCTGCCGCTTGGCGAGCGCGTGCTGCGGATGGGACTCGAGGCCCGGGTAGATGCACGCGCGCCACCGCGGGTGCCGCTCGAGCCACCGCGCGAGCTCCAGCGCGCGCGCCGACTGCGCCAGCATGCGCAGCTCGAGCGTCTCCATGCCCTTCAGGATCACCCAGGCGTTGAACGGCGAGAGCGTCGGGCCGGCGGTGCGCAGGAAGCCGAACACGCCGTCCATCACCAGCGCCTTCGCAGCCGAGCACCGCGCCGCCCAGCACCCGGCCCTGGCCGTCCAGGTACTTGGTGGCGGAATGGATCACCAGGTCCGCGCCGAGCGCCAGCGGCCGCTGCAGCGCCGGGGTGCAGAAGCAGTTGTCCACGGCGAGCAGCGCGCCGGCCTTCTTCGCCACCGCGGCGAGCGCGCCGATGTCCGAGATCTCGGTGAGCGGATTGGACGGCGTCTCGAGGAACAGCAGCTTCGTGTTCGGGCGCAGCGCCTTCTCCCATTCGCGCACGTCGGTCGGCGAGACGAAGCGTCGTCTCCACGCCGAAGCGCGCCAGGATCGCGGCAGAACAGCTGCACCGTGGAGCCGAACACCGCGCTGGAGCACACGACGTGGTCGCCCGCCTTGAGCAGCGCCATCGCGGTGGCGAGGATCGCCGACATGCCGGAGGCGGTGGCGACGCAGGCCTCGGCGCCCTCGAGCGCCGCCAGGCGGTCCTGGAACATCGGTCACCGTCGGGTTGGTGAAGCGCGAGTAGACGTAAGCCCTCGTCGCCGCCGGTGAAGCGCGCCGCGGCCTGCGCCGCGCTGTCGAACACGAAGCTCGAGGTGAGGAACAGCGCCTCGGAGTGCTCGTTGAACTCGGCTGCGGTCGCTGCCGGCACGCACGCCGAGGGTCGGAAGGCTCGAACGTGTCTGTCATGGTCCATCGTCCAAACCTGCGGTCGCCGGAAAAACAAAAACCCGGCCAAGCGGACCGGGTCTCGTCGGCACGCTTTAGCTGTATTTTTAACGCGCCCGCAAGCTGTGGCTCAAATCGGCGCGAACAGGCACTATACCAAATTCATGGCGCGGTGGCCAGATTGAGGTCGAGCTGGGCGACGTCGCCGTCGTCGCCCGAGTCGCGCGCCGCGTCGCGGCGCACCTCGATGGTGTGCAGGTAGTCGCTGGTGATGTCGCCGGTGATGTAGTGGCCGTCGAAGCAGGAGGTCTCGAAGTTCTTCAGCTTCGGGTTCACCTGGCGCACGGCGTCCTTGAGCGCCTCGAGCTCCTGGTAGATGAGCGCGTCGGCGCCGATCTCGCGACCCACCTCGTCCTCGCTGCGGTGCGCGGCGATCAGCTCGGCGCGCGTCGGCATGTCGATGCCGTAGACGTTCGGGAAGCGCACCGGCGGCGCCGCCGAGGCGAAGTACACCTTGCGCGCGCCGGCCTCGCGCGCCATCTGCACGATCTCGCGGCTGGTGGTGCCGCGCACGATCGAGTCGTCCACCAGCAGCACGTTCTTGCCCTTGAACTCCATGCCGATGGTGTTCAGCTTCTGGCGCACCGAGCGGCGCCGCACCGCCTGGCCCGGCATGATGAAGGTGCGGCCGATGTAGCGGTTCTTGACGAAGCCCTCGCGGTAGGGCAGCCCGAGGCCCTGCGCCAGCTGCATCGCGGAGGGGCGGCTCGAATCCGGGATCGGGATCACCACGTCGATCTCGAGGTGCCGGTACTGCCGGCGGATCTTCTCCGCCAGCTTCTCGCCCATCGCGCAGGCGCGTCTCGTACACCGAGACGCCGTCGATCAGCGAGTCCGGGCGCGCCAGGTAGACGAACTCGAAGATGCACGGGTTGAGCGACGTGCGCTCCGCGCACTGCTGGCTGTGGAAGTTGCCGTCCTCGTCGATGAACACCGCCTCGCCCGGCGCGATGTCGCGCAGCAGCTTGAAGCCGAGCGCGTCCAGGGCGACCGACTCCGAGGCCACCATGTACTCGGTGCCCGTCTCCGTCTCGTTGTAGCCGATCACCACCGGGCGGATGCCGAACGGATCGCGGAACGCGAGCACCCCGTAGCCGGCGATCATCGCGATCACCGCGTAGGCGCCCCGCACGCGCCGGTGCACGTTGGCCACCGCGCGGAAGATGGTCTGCGGATCGAGGCGCAGCTTGACCGAGGCCTTCTCCAGCTCGTGCGCCAGCACGTTGAGCAGCACTTCGGAGTCGGAGTTGGTGTTGATGTGCCGCAGGTCCTGGCGGAACATCTCCTCCTTCAGCTGGTCGGAATTGGTCAGGTTGCCGTTGTGCCCGAGCACGATGCCGAACGGCGAATTGACGTAGAACGGCTGCGATTCGGCCGAGTTGGACGCCGAGCCGGCGGTCGGGTAGCGGCAATGGGCGATGCCCATGTCGCCGGGCAGCGAGCGCATGTCGCGGGTGCGGAACACGTCGCGCACCATGCCGCCGCCCTTGTGCATGTGGAAGCTCTTGCGCTCGGCGGTGACGATGCCCGCCGCGTCCTGGCCGCGGTGCTGCAGGAGCAGCAGCCCGTCGTACAGCAGCTGGTTGACGGGCGCGCGCGCTACGATGCCGAGGATCCCGCACATGGGAGCCGCCTCGCGAAGTCGTTAAGGGTCAATGATAGCGCAAGCGCCCGGCGAACGAGCGCGGCAGCCACGGCCGCAGCGCGAGGGCGCCCTGCGCCAGCGACTCGCCGGACACCGAATCGCGCCAGGCCGGCTGCCGCGGCAGCGCCGTCAGACCCGCCACCAGGGCGAAGGCGAGCAGGATCACCAGCGCACGCGCCAGGCCGAACACGCCGCCGAGCGTGCGGTCGAGCGGTCCCAGCCCCGCGACCTTCATCATCTTGGACAACAGGTGGCCGACCACCGTGCAGACCACGAGCGTCGCGATGAACACCACCACGAAGCTGACCAGCACGCGGACTTCAGGCGTCGTCACTATCGACTCGGGCAGGGCCTCGCCGAGCGGCCCGGCGAGCAGGTTGGCCGCGAGGAACGCCAGCACCCACGCGGCCACCGAGACTACCTCGTGAACCAGGCCGCGCCACACGCCCCACAGGATCGAGGCGGCGAGGACCGTCAGCACAGCGTAGTCGAGCCATGTCATGTCATGACCTCGATGCGATATTACCCGGCGCGAAGCCGAGCGCCTTGAGCTGCTTGTGCGCCTTCTCGGCGGCCTCGCGGCTGGCGAAGGGCCCTGCGCGCACGCGCGTCACCGTGCCTTTCGCCGTCGCCACCGGTTCGGTGAAGTACACCACCTTGGCCGCTTTCAGCTTGGCGATGACGCCTGAGGGATCCGCAAAGGCGCCGACGGGCACGATGTACTGGACGTTCGCCAGTGCCGCCTCGGCGCGCGCACGCTCGGCCGCACCCGGCGCAGGCGCCGGTTTCACCGCCGGCGCCTTCTCCGCAGGCTTCGCTTCGGGCTTGGGACGCCTCCGGCTTGGCGGGAACTGGCTCAGGTGCGGGCGCCGGCTTGACCGCCTCCACGGGCGGCTTCGGCGCCGGTTTCGGCTTGAACGGCGCCTCGTCCTGGCTCGGGATGCGCACGCTCACCGGCGGCGTCTGCCTCGGCTGCTGGTCGAAGATCCAGGGCAGCACGATCACCGCCAGCAGCACGAGCGCGATCGCGCCGACCAGCCGCCGCCGGCCGCGGCGTTTCAGCGTGTTGACGTCGTGGGATTCAGCCATTGGTGGAGCCGGGGCCGCCGCGCGCTGCGAGCGCTTGCATCACGTCGGCGACGGTGAGAAAGGATCCGAATGCGACGATTTTATCATTCTCGCCTGCCTCGCTCCGCGCCGCCGCGAGCGCCGCCGCCGGCGATTCGTGTTCCCGGCGCGGCGCGTCCACCCCGGCCGACTGCAGGATGCGCGCCAGCTCGGCGGCGCTCGCACCGCGCGGACCGCCGAGGCTCGCCAGGTGCCAGCGCGTGACGCGCGGCGCGAGCGCGCGCACCACGGCGGCGATGTCCTTGTCGCGCAGCATGCCGAACACCGCGATCGTCTGCGCGGCGTAGCCGGCCGCGCCGAGATTCTCGGCGAGGACCTGCGCCGCCTCGGGGTTGTGCGCCACGTCGAGGATCACCTGCGGCCTGCCGGGCAGGACCTGGAAGCGGCCCGGCAGGCAAACCTCGGCCAGCCCGCGGCGCACGTCCTGCATCGCCACCGGCAGCCTTTCGCGCAGCGCGTCGAGCGCGGCCAGCGCTGCAGCGGCATTGCGCAGCTGGCGCGCGCCGCGCAGCGCAGGGTGCGCGAGCGAGGCGCGGCTGCCGGCCGGGCCCCAGTAGTCCCACTGACCCGCGTGCGCGCGATAGCCGAAATCGCGATCCGAGCAACAGCAGCGCGCGCGCCGACTGCGCTCGGCTTCGCGCAGCACCGAGGCGGGCGGCTGCGGGTCGGCCACCACCGCCGCGCGCCCGGCGCGGAAGATCCCCGCCTTCTCGCGCCCGATCGCTTCGCGCGTGTCCCCGAGTAGTTCCCGGTGGTCCAGCGCCACGCTCGTGATGCACCGCGCAGTCGGCGTCGAGCACGTTCACGGCGTCCAGCCGCCCGCCGAGGCCGACCTCAAGCACCAGCGCGTCCAGCCTGCGCCTGCGCAAACAGCCAGAACGCGCCCAGCGTGCCGAACTCGAAGTACGTGAGCGGCACCCCGTCGCGCGCCTGCTCCACCGCGGCGAACGACTCGCACAGCTGCGCGTCGGCGGCCTCGGCGCCGTCGATGCGCACGCGCTCGTTGTAGCGCAGCAGGTGCGGCGAGGTGTACAGGCCCGTGCGGCGGCCCGAGGCGCGCAGGATGCTCTCGAGGTAGGCGCAGACCGAGCCCTTGCCGTTGGTGCCCCCTACCGTGATCACCGGGCAGGAGAACGCCAGCCGCATGCGGCCCATGACCGCGCGCACGCGATCCAGGCCCAGGGCGATGGCATCCGGGTGCTGCCGCCCGATGAATTCGAGCCAGTCCGCGAGCGTGCGGCCGCGCACCGCGCTCACGACGGCTGGTCGACCGCGATCCCCTGTAGCAGCGCGAGCAGCGCCGCCAGCTTGTCGCGCATCTGGCGCCGGTCGACGATCATGTCGACCGCGCCCTTCTCGAGCAGGAACTCGGCGCGCTGGAAACCCTCCGGCAGCTTCTGCCGCACCGTCTGCTCGATGACGCGCGGACCCGGCGAAGCCGACCAGCGCCTTGGGCTCGGCGATCACGACGTCGCCGATCATGGCGTAGCTCGCGGACACGCCGCCCGTGGTGGGATCGGTGAGCACGGTGACGAACGGCAGGCCGCGCTCCGCGAGGTCGGTCAGCGCCGCGGTGGTCTTGGCCATCTGCATCAGCGACAGCAGCCCTTCCTGCATGCGCGCGCCGCCGCTCGCGGTGATGACGATGAACGGCAGCTTCTGCTCGATCGCCACGCGCACGCCGCGCACGAAGCGCTCGCCGAGCACCGAGCCCATGGTGCCGGCCATGAACTCGAACTCGTGCGCCGCCACCACCACGCCGATCGACTTGATCGCGCCCTGCATCACGATCAGCGCCTCGGACTCGGCCGACTGCGCCTCGGCCTCGACCAGGCGCTCGGTGTATTTCTTGGAATCCTTGAATTTCAGGCTGTCCACCGGCAGCACTTCGGCGCCGATCTCGAAGCGCCCGTCGGCGTCGAGCAGCGCATCCAGGCGCGCACGCGCGCCGATCCTCTGGTGGAAGCCGCATTTCGGGCAGACATTGAGGTTCTTCTCGAGGTCGGTGCTGTAGAGCACCGCGTCGCAGGCCGGGCACTTGGTCCACAGGCCCTCCGGCACGGCGCGCTTGGGGCCCGAGCTGCGCTGGATCTTCGGCGGCAGGAGTTTTTGCAGCCAGCTCATGCGTCGAGCGCCTCCCGGATCGGGCGCAGCAGCGCCTTCACCCGCGCCACCGCCTGGCCGGCGCCGGCATCCTCGATCTCCTGGATGATGCGGCTGCCGATCACCACCGCGTCCGCGGTCTGCGCCACGCGGCGCGCCGATTCCGCGTCGCGGATGCCGAAGCCGACGCCGATCGGCAGCTGCGTCGCGGCGCGGATCTTCGGCATGTGCGCGGCCACGTCCGCCAGGTCGATATGCCCCGCGCCGGTCACGCCGCGCAGCGAGACGTAGTACAGGTAACCGCTGCCGACGCGCGCCACTTCGCTGGATGCGCGCGTCGGTCGAGGTCGGCGCGAGCAGGAAGATCGGGTCGATGCCCGCCTGCCGCACAGCGCGGCGAACTGCGCGCATTCCTCGGGCGGGTAGTCGACGACGATCACGCCGTCCACGCCCGCGGCCTTGGCCTCGCGCGACGAACTTCTCGACGCCCATCGCCTCGATCGGATTGGCGTAGCCCATCAGCACCAGCGGCGTCTGCGAGTTCTGGTGGCGGAAGTCGCGCACCATGCCCAGCACATCGCCCAGGCCCACGCCATGCTTGAGCGCCCGCTCGGAGGAGCGCTGGACCACCGGCCCGTCGGCCATCGGGTCGGAGAACGGCACGCCGAGCTCGAGGATGTCGCGCCCGCCTCGACCAGCGCGCGCATCAGCGGCACCGTGAGCGCCGGCGAAGGATCGCCCGCGGTGATGTACGGAATCAGCGCCTTGCGCTTCGCCTTGCGCAGCAGCTCGAAGCGGGCCGGATGCGCGACACGGCAGAGTTTCAAGCCCTGCGCGCTCGGCGACGGTGTGCATGTCCTTGTCGCCGCGCCCGGACAGGTTGACCAGCAGGATGCGGTCCTTCGCCATCTGCGGCGCGATCTTCGCCGCATAGGCCACCGCGTGGGCCGATTCCAGCGCCGGGATGATGCCTTCGTAGTGGCACAGGTCGCTGAAGGCGCGCAGCGCGTCGGCGTCGGTCATCGCGACGTACTCGGCGCGTCCCGCGTCCTTCAGCCAGGCGTGCTCCGGCCCCACGCCGGGATAGTCGAGGCCGGCCGACACGGAATGCGTTTCGATGATCTGGCCGTTCGCATCCTGCAGCAGGTAGGTGCGGTTGCCGTGCAGCACGCCGGGCTTGCCCGCGCACAGGGAGGCCGCATGCCTGCCGGTGGCAAGCCCCTCGCCGGCCGCCTCGACGCCGATCAGGCGCACGCCCTCGACGTCGATGTAGGGATAGAAGATGCCCATGGCGTTCGAGCCGCCGCCGACGCAGGCGATCACCGCATCGGGCTGGCGCCCGGCGAGCTCCGGCATCTGCTGCATGCATTCCTCGCCGATCACCGACTGGAAATCGCGCACCATCATCGGATACGGGTGCGGGCCGGCGACCGTGCCGATGATGTAGAACGTGTTGTCGACGTTGGTGACCCAGTCGCGCATCGCCTCGTTGAGCGCGTCCTTGAGCGTCTTCGACCCGGACTCCACCGGCACCACGGTCGCGCCGAGCAGCTTCATGCGGTAGACGTTCTGCGCCTGGCGCTTGATGTCCTCCGAGCCCATGTACACCACGCACTGCATGCCGTAGCGCGCGGCGACGGTGGCCGTCGCGACCCCGTGCATGCCGGCGCCGGTCTCGGCGATGACGCGCGGCTTGCCCATGCGCCGCGCGAGCAGCGCCTGGCCGATGGTGTTGTTGATCTTGTGCGCGCCGGTGTGGTTGAGGTCTTCGCGCTTGAGGTAGATCTGCGCCCCGCCCAGCATCTGCGACCAGCGCTTGGCGTGGTAGACCGGGCTCGGGCGCCCGACGTAGTGCTTCAGGTCGTAGCGGAACTCGGCGTCGAACGCCGGGATCGCGGCGCGCCTGCTGGTAGGCGGCGAGCAGCTCCTCGAGCGCGTGCGTCAGCGTCTCGGCGACGAACACGCCGCCGTAGGGGCCGAAGTGCCCGCGCGCGTCGGGCAAGTCATGCATCCGCATTCCTGACCTCCGCGATGAACGCCGCGATCTTCGCCGCGTCCTTGATGCCTTTCGCCGATTCCACGCCGCTCGACACGTCCACCGCCCAGGGCTTCACGCGGCGCACCGCCGCGGCGACGTTCTCCCGCGTCAGGCCGCCCGACAGTACCAGCGGCCGCTCCAGGCTCGGCGGCACCAGCGACCAGTCGAAGCTCGCGCCGACGCCGCCGTACTCCTCGACATGGGCATCCAGCAGCCAGCCGCTCGCCGTGGAGAACGGTCGCAGGTATTTTAGCAAATCGACCCCCGGCGCCACGCGGCAGGCCTTGACGTACGGCAAGCCGAACTGCGCGCAGAATGCGGGCGTCTCCTCGCCGTGAAACTGCAGGAGCGCCGGCTGCACCCGGCCGATCACCTGCGCCACCTGCGCCGCGTCCGGATTCACGAACAGGGCCACTGTCTGCACGAACGGCGGCAGCGCATCGCGGATCTCCCGCGCGCGCTCCACGTTCAGGAACCGCGGGCTCGGCGGGTAGAAGACCAGGCCGATGGCGTCGGCGCCGGCCTGCGCCGCCGCGACGCCATCCTGCGCGCGCGTGATGCCGCAGATCTTGATGCGCGTCCTCACGGCAGCACCGGGATTCTCAGCTCGGGTCGCTCCTGCCGCGGCAGGTCCCAGCGCGCTTCGTACTCCACGCGCTCGAGGTACAGGCCCGCGGCGCCGAAGGTCGGCGCCGCACGCGCGCGATCGCGCGACTCGAGCACCTCGCCAACCCAGCCCGGCGGATGCTTGCCCTTGCCGACGTACACCAGCGTGCCGACGATGTTGCGCACCATGTGATGCAGGAACGCATTGGCGCGCAGCACGAAGTCGATGCGCTCGCCGCGCGCCTCCACTTCCAGCGCAAGCAAGCGTGCGCACCGGCGTCTTCGCCTGGCACTCGGCGGAGCGGAACGCGGTGAAATCGTGCTCGCCCAGCAGATGGCGCGCGGCCGCGCGCATCGCCGCGCACGTCGAGCGGCAGGTGGAACCAGCCGGCGTGGCGCGCGGCAAGGGCCGGCCGCACCGCGCGGTTGATCAGCACATAGCGGTAGGTGCGCACGCGGGCGCCATAGCGCGCGTGAAACTCCGCCGGCACCTCCCGCGCCCACTGCACGGCGACCGAGTCCGGCAGCAGCGCGTTCACGCCGCGCACCCAGGCGCTTTCCGGCCGCTGCACGCCGACGTCGAAGTGCACGACCTGCCCGAGCGCGTGCACGCCCCGGTCGGTGCGGCCGGCACAGGTCACCTCGATGCGCTCGCCGGCGATCGTGGCGAGCGCCGCCTGCAGCGCATCCTGCACGGTCCCGCCGCCCGGCTGCGTCTGCCAGCCGAGGAAGCGGCTGCCGTCGTACTCCAGTGCGAGCGCGATTCTCATGCTCTTGAAATGATCGAGCCACGGTGCACGGCGCATTGCGCGCCGCGGCCGTGGCTCCGGGGTGCGCTGCGGCCTCTAGCCCAGCTTGGCGAGCATCTGCTTCGCCTGCCCCTGCTGCGCGGCGTCGCCTTCGCGCACCACTTCATTCAGCAGTTCCCGCGCGCCGTCCTTGTCGCCCATTTCCTCGTAGGCCTTGGCGAGGTCCAGCTTGGTCGCCACCTCCTGCCATTTCGGGTCCGCGTTGGCCGCCGCCGCGGGCGCCTCGCCCGGCGTGCCGAGGTCCAGGCTGATCTCGGACAGGTCCACCGAGACCGACGGCGAAGTGGTGTCCACTTTGGACGCGGTGCCGCCCAGGTTCAGGTCGAAATCGAGCCCGCCACTCGAAGGCGCGGCGCTCGGCGCGGGCGCGGGTGCCTGCGCGGCCGCCGGTGCCGAGGCAGGCAGCTCGAAGTTCAGCCCGGTGGTCGTATCGGCCGGCTTGTCGCCCGCGCCGCCCAGGTCGAAATCGAGCCCGCCGGAGGCCGCCTTGGTCTCGTTGGCGTCGATGATCAGCGTGCCGCCGGGCGAGAAATCGCTTTTCTCCTGGCTGGGCACGGACGCGCCGCCAAGATCCAGATCGAGCGCAGGCGCCGGTGCCGCGGCCTCGCCGCCGCCCTGGCCACCGCCGATGTCAAAGTCCACGTTGGGTGCCGTCGCCGCGAGTCGGGGCGCGGTGCGGGAGCAGCGGCGATGTCGCGACCGGACCCGCCGTACAGGCCGTTGCCCGCATCGATCGAACGCCCGAGCGCCGCGGCCTTGTCCCAGTCTGCCCCGGCGCCGCCGGTGAGCCCCTTCAGCTTGAGCGCGATCTGCTCGAAGGATTTCACATCGCGCCGGTTGGCATAGATCTCGAGAAGCTTGGCGTGCACCGGAATGCGCCTGGCATCCTTCTGCAGCGCCTCCTTCAGGATCTCCTCGGCTTGCGCGTCACGGCCATAGGCCATGTACACGTCGGCTTCCGCGATCGGATCGACGTCGTCCGTATCCATCCCGCCCACAGCGCCTTGGCTTACGGACGTCTGCGAGACGCTGGCGGGCGCCGCGGCGGCAGCCGGCCCGGCTACGGCGGCCACCGGTGCACTCGACGCGGCGCCTAGAACGCTGTCCTGGAACTTATTTACGGATTTTTTTTTACGCTGCCAGGCCCAGGCGCCGTATCCGGCCAGCAGCAGGACAACGCCGCCCAGTCCAGCCAACGCGACCGGGTTGTCGAGGAATTCATCGACCAGGCTCGGCTCGGGCGGCGGCGGCGCGGCGGCAGGCCTCGGCTTCACCGGTGCCGGCTTGGCCGCGGGCTTCGCGGGCTCTGCAGCCGGCGGCGGCGCAGCGGGCTTCTGCCGGTTCGGCGGCCGGCGTGGCCGGGACTGGCGCGGCGGGTTTAGCCTCCGGCGCCTTTGCCGCTTGCGGCGCCGGCGCGGGCTTTGGGGGTTCGGGTGCCTTGGCCGCCGGGGCTGGTGCCGCGGCAGCTGGTTTGGCTGCCTTCTTTTCCAGCTCCGCGAGTTGCTGGTTCTTGAGCTCCATCAGCTTCTGCAGATCCGCGACGTTCTTCTCAAGGTCGGACACCCTGGACTGCGCTTCCTTCAGCGCGCGCTCGCGCGCCACGAGGTCGTCCTCACGCGCGGCCTTGGCCGCGGGAGCACCCGGCTTCTTCGGATCGGCTTTGGACAGCTTGAGCTGGTCTTTCGGCTCCGCGGGCTTCGGTTCCGCAGGTTTCGGCGTGATCGCGCCGGCAGCCGCGCGCTCGGCCGGCGCGGCCGGCGTCGGCGCCGCCGCCACGGTGGCGGCCAGCCGGCTGCGGTAATCGGCGAAGTCGGCCATCTGCGCGGAAATCAGCCGGTTCGCGTCCTCCGGCTCCACCGCGGCGATGGTGTCGCGATCGGGAATGTTCAGGATGCGTCCGGCGCGCACCAGGTTGACGTTGTTGCGGATGAAAGCTTCCTCGTTCGCACGCTGCAGGGCGATCAACATCTGGTTGAACGACACGCCTTCGGCGCGGTACTTGCGTGCGATCGCGCCGAGCGTGTCGCCCTTCTTCACCTCGTAGGTCTCCGCCTTGACTTCCGGCGCGGGGGCGGCGCGGCGGCAATGGTCCGCTCCTCGATGCGCTCCGCGGGTTTGGCCGCCTCTGCGACTGGCGCCGCGGGCACAGTCTCCGTCGCGGGCGCCGGCGCAGGCGCTGCAGCAACGGGCTCTGCGGCAGGCGTAGCAGCCGGCGGTGCCACAGGCGCAGCAACGGGCGCTGCCGCAGCCGTCGCCGGCGCCGCTGCCATCGGCGCCGCACTAGCCGGGACCGCAGGCGCGGGCGCCTCGGCCACCGGCTTGGGCGCGTTGTAATCCTGGGGGTCGAGCAACACGGTGTACTCGCGCACCAGCAGGCCCGTGGCCCAGCGCAATTCCACCAGCATGTCGAGGAAAGGCTCGTTCACCGGCTGACGCGTGGTGACGCGCAACACGGTCCTCGCGTCGCGCTTTTCGATCGCGAACCGCATCGCCCGCCAGCGCGGGGTTGAATTCGATTCCGGCCTGCGCGAACGCGTTACCGGAGGCAAGGCGCGCCTCGAGCGAGGACTCCTCGCCGGCAGCAGCGAAACGACCTCGATCTCGGCCCGCAGCGGCTGCCCGAGGAAGGACTGCACGGTCAGCCGCCCGAGACCCGCTGCCTGCGCAAACAACGGCAGCGCGAGGGCCGCCGCCGAAACGAGTCGAAGGAACGCGACCGGTTTAATCACCCCGTACCACCCTGAGTCGTTCTTATCGGACTGAGTACCATAACATCATGACGTTAGGCCTGCAAGCTGAGACTTTTTCTCGGTTTCCTGCGCCTCTCGCCTGAGGCGGCACGGAGTTTTCATTGCCGAACGCCAGCGTCCAAAAGGATGCGCAGCATGCGGCGCAGCGGCTCCGCCGCCCCCCAGAGCAGCTGGTCCCCGACCGTGAACGCAGCCAGGTAATCCCCGCCCATCGGCAACTTGCGCAGGCGACCGACCGGCACCGACAGTTTGCCGGTGACTGCGGCGGGCGTGAGTTCGGCCAGCGTCTCTTCCTTGCGGTTCGGCACCACGCGCACCCAGTCGTTGCCCTCCGCAATGATGCCCTCGATCTCGTCCAAAGGCACGTCCTTGCGCAGCTTGATGGTCAGCGCCTGGCTATGGCAGCGCATCGCGCCGACGCGGACGCAGATGCCGTCCACCGGGATCGGCCGCTCGCTGCGCCCCAGGATCTTGTTGGTCTCGGCCTGTCCTTTCCACTCTTCCCGGCTCTGGCCGTTGCCGAGGTCCTTGTCCACCCAGGGCAGAAGGCTGGCGGCCAGCGGATAGCCGAAATGCTCCTTGGACAGCACGCCGTTGCGCAGCGCCTCCGTGACGCGGCGGTCGATGTCGAGCGCGGTCGCGGCGGGATCGGCAAGCGCGGGCTTCGCGGCGTCGCCGACCTGCGCCATCTGCTGCGCGAGCTCGCGCATGTTGGCAGCGCCGGCGCCCGAGGCGGCCTGGTAGGTCATGCAGGTCATCCACTCGATGAGGTCGCCGCGGAACAGCCCGGCCAGACCCATCATCATCAGGCTGACGGTGCAATTGCCGCCGATGTAGTCGCGCACGCCCGCGGCAACCGCCTGCTCGATCACCGGCATGTTCACCGGGTCGAGGATGATCACGGCGTCGTCCTTCATGCGCAGCGCGCTCGCGGCGTCGATCCAGTAGCCCTTCCAGCCGGCGGCGCGCAGCTTCGGATAGACCTCGTTCGTGTAGTCGCCGCCCTGGCAGGCGATGATCACCGGCAGGGACTTGAGCGCTGCGACGTCGGTCGCGCTCTGCACCGGGCCGGTCTCCTTGCCGATCGACGGGTCCCTTGCCGCCGGCCTGCGAGGTCGAGAAGAACACCGGCTCGACGTGGTCGAAGTCCCGCTCCTCGCGCATGCGCTGCACCAGGACCGACCCCACCATGCCCCGCCAACCGACGATACCGACTCTCAGCATTGCAGCTTCCCTATAGCGCGGCGACCACCGCGTCGCCCATTTCGGCGGTCCCGACTTTCTTCAGACCGTCAGTATAGATGTCCGCCGTGCGCAAGCCACTTTGCAGCACCTTGCGCACCGCGGCTTCGAGACGGCCGGCCTCGGCTGCGCGGCCAAGCGAGTAGCGCAGCATCATCGCCGCCGAAAGGATGGTCGCCAGGGGATTCGCCACCCCCTTGCCGGCGATGTCGGGCGCCGAGCCGTGGATCGGCTCGTAGAGACCCTTGCCTCTTGCGTCCATCGACGCCGAGGGCAGCATGCCGATCGAGCCGGTCAGCATCGACGCCTCGTCCGACAGGATGTCGCCGAACAGGTTGCCGGTGACGATCACGTCGAACTGCTTCGGGTTGCGCACCAGCTGCATGGCGCAGTTGTCGACGTACATGTGCGAGAGCTGCACGTCGGGATAGGCCTTGCCCTCCTCGGTCAGCACCTGCTTCCAGAGCTCGGTGGTCTCCAGCACGTTGGCCTTGTCCACCGAGCAGAGCTTCTTCGCGCGCCTGCGCGCCGCTTCGAAGGCGACGCGCGCGATGCGGCGGATTTCGCTCTCGCGGTAGCGCATCGTGTTCACGCCCTCGCGCTCGCCGCCGGCGAGGGTGGCGATGCCGCGCGGCTCGCCGAAGTAGATGTCGCCCGTCAGCTCGCGCACGATCAGGATGTCGAGACCGCTCACCACTTCGGGCTTGAGCGTCGAGGCTTGCGCCAGCTCCTCGTAGACAAGCGCCGGGCGCAGGTTGGCGAACAGGCCCAGTTCCTTGCGCAGGCGCAGCAGGCCGCGCTCGGGGCGCTTGTCGCGCGGCAACGCGTCGTACTTCGGCCCGCCGATGGCGCCGAAGAGGATCGCGTCCGCCTCGCGCGCGAGGCGTAACGTCGCATCCGGCAGCGGATCGCCCGCCGCATCGAACCCGGCCCCGCCGACTGGCGCCTCCTGCATGTCCATCGGCAACTGCAGGCGGCGCAGCACCTTCACCGCCTGGGCGACGATCTCGGGTCCGATCCCGTCGCCCGGGAGCACCGCGATTTTCACGGGATCAACGGAACAGCCAGGGCTGCTGCGCGCGCCGACGTTCCTCGTAGGCGCGGATCTTGTCCGCGTGGCGCAGCGTCAGGCCAATCTCGTCCAGTCCGTTCAGCAGGCAATACTTGCGGAAGGGGTCGACGTCGAACCGCATCACCTGGCCGCCGTCGGGGCTCGACACGGTCTGCTGCCCGAGGTCGACGACCAGGCGCAAGCCCGGGAACGCCGCGCTCTCATGGAACAGACGGTCGATTTCGGCCTCCGTCAGCGCCACGGGCAGCAGGCCGTTCTTGAAGCAGTTGTTGTAGAAGATATCTGCGAACGAGGGCGCGATCACGCAGCGAAAGCCGAAATCCATCAGCGCCCAGGGCGCGTGCTCGCGCGAAGAGCCGCAGCCGAAGTTCTTGCGCGAGCAGGAGTACTTGCGCGCCCTTGTAGCGCGGCTGGTTGAGCACGAAGGCCGGATCCTTGCGCCAGGCGGCGAACAGGGCGTCGGCGAAGCCCGTGCGCTTGATCGACTTCAGGTATTCCTTCGGGATGATCTGGTCGGTGTCGACGTTGGCGCGGTCCAGCGGCGCGACGAGCCCGTTGAGGACGGTGAACTTTTCCATGGCTAGCGCCACTCCCGCACGTCGACGAAATGACCCGCGACGGCGGCGGCCGCCGCCATCGCGGGACTGACCAGGTGCGTGCGCCCGCCCTCGCCCTGGCGGCCCTCGAAATTGCGGTTGGAGGTCGAGGCGCAGCGCTCGCCCGGCGCGAGGCGATCGGCGTTCATGCCAAGGCACATCGAGCAGCCCGGCTGGCGCCAGTCGAAGCCCGCGTCCCGGAAGATCTTGTCCAGCCCCTCGCGCTCCGCCTGCGCCTTCACCAGGCCCGAGCCGGGAACGACCATCGCCAGACGCACGTTCGAAGCGACGCGCCGGCCCTTGACCACCGCCGCTGCCACGCGCAGGTCCTCGATGCGCGAGTTGGTGCACGAACCGATGAATACCTTGTCGAGCTTGATGTCGGCGATGCGCGTACCGGGCTTGAGGCCCATGTACACGAGCGCCCGCTCCATGCCCTCGCGCCGGGTCGCATCCTTCTCACGGTCCGGATCGGGCACCGTCTCGTCCACCGCGACCACCATCTCGGGAGAGGTGCCCCAGGTGACGTGCGGCTTGATGGCGCGCGCATCCAGCGCCACCTCGCGGTCGAATTTCGCGTCGGGGTCGCTCTTCAGCGTGCGCCAGTAGACCAGCGCCTGGTCCCACTCGGGACCTGTCGGGGCGAACGGGCGGCCCTTGAGGTAATCGATCGTCGCCTCGTCGACGGCGATCATGCCGGCGCGCGCGCCCGCTTCGATCGCCATGTTGCAGACGGTCATGCGCCCTTCCATCGACAGCGAGCGGATGGCGCTGCCGGCGAATTCGATGGCGTGCCCGTTGCCGCCGCCGGTGCCGATACGGCCGATGATCGCGAGCACCACGTCTTTCGCGGTCACTCCGCGCGCGAGCGGCCCGTCCACGGTCACGCGCATGTTCTTCATCTTCTGCGTCACCAGGCACTGCGTGGCGAGCACATGCTCGACTTCCGAGGTGCCGATGCCGTGCGCGAGGCACGCGAACGCCCCGTGCGTGCTGGTGTGCGAATCGCCGCACACCACCGTCATGCCGGGCAGCGTCGCGCCCTGCTCCGGCCCGATCACGTGGACGATGCCCTGGCGCTTGTCGAGGAACGGGAAGTACGCCTTTGCCCGATGCTGGCGCATGTTCGCGTCGAGCGTTTCGATCTGCACGCTGGCGAACGGGTCGCGCACGCCCGCCATGCCATCTTCCCAGTGATCGGTCGGCGTGTTGTGATCGGCTGTGGCGACCACGCTGCCCATGCGCCAGGGCTTGCGTCCGGCCACTTTCAGCCCCTCGAAGGCCTGCGGGCTGGTCACTTCGTGCACCAGGTGACGGTCGATATAGATCAGCGAGGTGCCGTCTTCCTCCGCGTGCACCAGGTGACTGTCCCAAAGCTTGTCGTAAAGCGTCTGTCCCATCGACGATCCCGAGCGATTGCCGCAGTGCGGAAACCAAGGATTATGGCACAAGCAATGCGCGCGAATCGCGCGCCGGTCAGCGCTTGGCGCGGGCCGCTTCGTAAAGCGGCAGCACCTTCGCCGAATACACTTTGCAGGTCGTCGATGCGGGTCGCGTGTGACGGATGCGTGGACAGGAACTCCGGCGGCTGTCCGCCGCCGAGCTTGCCCATCTTCTCCCACAGGCTGATCGCGCCGCGCGGGTCGTAGCCCGCGCGCGCCGCGAGCTCGACGCCGATGCGGTCGGCCTCCGTCTCGTGCTCGCGCGAATTGGGCAGGTTGAACGTCAGGTCGACGGCCAGCTGCGTCAGGTCCTGGGTGCCCTGCGGCACGCCGGCGACGGCGCCGATCACGCCGATGAGAATGCCCTGCGCCTGGGCCTGCGAGGCGCGCTCGCGGCCGTGCTCGCGCAACGCGTGGGCGATTTCGTGCCCCATGACGGCGGCAAGTTCGTCGTCCGTCGCGCTGCAGCCTCTCGATCAGTCCGGTGTAGACCGCGATCTTGCCGCCGGGCATGCACCAGGCGTTGACTTCCTTGGAAGTGATGACGCTTGACCTCCCATTTCCAGGCGGGCGCGTCGGCGCGAAACGCCGCGGTCTGCGGAATCAGGCGCTGCGCGATGCGGCGCACGCGCTCGGTCTGCGCCGCGTCGTGGTTGAGCTGGCCCTTCTTGCCGGCCTCCGCGGTGATCTTCTGGTAGGCGCGCCGCGGCGCCCTTGTCCATGTCTGCCGCGGACACCATCATCGACTGCTTGCGGTCGACGCCCACCACCCCCGACTGGGTCGTCTGCACGGTCTGGCAGCCAGCGACAATGGCCAGCGACGCGAACAATGCGGTTCGCCACGTCATGCCGAAAGCCTACACGCGCACGCGCCAGATGACGAGTGCGCGTCGCCAACACTGCGGCCAGCGAGCTCAGCGAAAAACTGAGCTCCGGACCGAGCGCGCCCCAGCACCAGCCGGCCAGCAGGGTACCGGCGCTGCCGCCCAGGCCGTAGGACACGCTCGAGTGCAGCGTCTGCCCGCGCGCCGCAAGCGCGCCGGCGAACAGGCGGTGCACGATCGCGACGGAGGAGGCGTGGTAGGCGCCGAAGGTCGCCGCGTGCAGCAGCTGCGCGAGGGCGAGGAGCGCCGCCGAGTGCACGCCCCAGCCGATGAGCGCGAAGCGCAGCGCGGCCAACGCGCAACTCGCGGCGAGCACGGCGCGCAGGCTGTAGCGCCGCAACAGCCGCGGCAGCACCAGGAACAGCGCGATCTCCGCCAGCACGCCGAGCGTCCACAGCACGCCGATGGCCGTCTTGCTGTAGCCCGCCGCCTCCAGATAGATCGAGTAGAAGGCGTACAGCGCACCGTGCGCCACGTTCATGCAGAGGCACGCAGCGAAGAAGGCAAGCACCTCGGGCCGCAGCAGCACGGCGGCAAGCCGCGCATCGCCCGTCCGCCCGCAGACGCGACCCGGCCCGCAGGCACGCAGGAACGACACGGCGAGCGTGAGCGCGGCGAGCAGGACGATCGACGCCGAGCAGCGACTGCGGCGGGTGCGCATCCAGCCACGCGCCGGTGGCGAGCACGCCGGCGATGAACCCCACCGAGCCCCACAGCCGGATCGGGCCATAGCGCTCGGTGCGCGCGCCAAGCGAGCCCAGCGTCAGCGCCTCGACCAGGGGCAGCGCGCCCGCCGACAGCAAGCTCATCACCAGCATGATCACGACGACGGCGGCATAGCCCTCGGTCACCTGCAGCAGAGCGAAACCGGCCAGCACCGCGGCGGCCGAGAACACGACGATGCCGCGCGCCGCGCCGCAGCGGTCGGCGAGCCAGCCCCAGAACGCCGGCGCGACGACGCGCGCCAGCTGCGGCATCGCCAGCACCACCGCGATCTCGCCCGCGCCGAATCCGCGCGCCGCGAGGTACAGGGCGAAGTACGGCACCAGCGCGCCCGCGTAGAGGAAGTAGGCGCAGAAATACGCGGACAGGCGCAGCGGACGACGTCATCGCGCCGCATCTTACCCAGAGCGCGCGCGGGATCGTGCTATAAACGCGCGCCATGCCCGGATTCCAGCCCTCGCGCGCCGCGTTCTACCTGCTGTTCACGCTCTCGGGCTTCGCCGGGCTGATCTACGAGTCGATCTGGACGCACTACCTGAAGCTGTTCCTCGGCCACGCCGCCTACGCCCAGTCGCTGGTGCTGGTGGTGTTCATGGGCGGCATGGCGGCGGGCAGCGCCTACTGCGGCCGCATCTCCACGCGGCTGCGCAACCCGCTGCGCGGCTACGCGCTGGTCGAGGCGGTCGTCGGCCTGTGCGCGCTCGGCCTGCACGAGGTGTTCGTCGCGGTCACCGACTGGTCCTACGCGACGCTGCTGCCCGGGCTGGGCAACGAGTGGCTGGTGCTCGGCGCCAAGCTCGCCATCTCCTGCCTGCTGATCCTGCCGCAATCGGTGCTGCTGGGCGCGACCTTCCCGCTGATGAGCGCCGGGCTGGTGCGCGCGCACCCGACGGCTTCCGGCGAATCGGTGTCGATGCTGTATTTCACCAACAGCCTGGGCGCCGCCGTCGGCGTGCTCGCCAGCGGCTTCCTGCTGATCGAATGGGTAGGCCTGCCGGGAACGTTGCGCACCGCCGGCGCCATCAACCTGGCGCTCGCCGCCGCCGTGTGGCTGCTGGCGCGGCCGATGCGGGCGCCGGCGCTTGTCGCCGCGCGGCACTGGCGAGCCGCGCATCGCGCTGCTGCTGCTGGCGGTGGCGTTCCTCACCGGTCTGGCGTCGTTCATCTACGAGATCAGCTGGATCCGCATGCTGTCGCTGGTGCTCGGCGCCTCGACGCATTCCTTCGAGCTGATGCTCTCGACCTTCATCCTCGGGCTCGCGCTGGGCGGTCTACGCGGTGCGCCGGCGCGTGGACGCGCGTGGCGAGCCCGGAACGCCTGATCGGCTGGGTGCAGCTGGCCAATGGGCCTGCTCGCGCTGCTCACGCTGCTGGTCTACGACCGCAGCTTCGAGCTGATGGAGTACCTGATGAACGGGCTCGCGCGCAACGAAGCGGGCTACCTGCTGTTCAACCTGTCCGGGCAGGCGATCGCCGCGCTGGTGATGCTGCCGGCAACCTTCTGCGCCGGCATGACGCTGCCGCTGCTCACCGGAGCGCTGTTGCGGCGCAACGTCGGCGAAGGCGCGATCGGCCAGGTCTACGCTGCCAATACGCTCGGCGCGATCGCCGGCGTGCTGCTCGCCGTGCACATCGGGCTGCCGGTGCTCGGCCTGAAGGGCGCAATAGTGGTCGGCAGCCTGGTCGACGCGGGGCTCGGCCTGCTGCCTGCTGTATGCCTTTGCCGCGCGCCGCAGGGCCTTCGCGCTCGCGGCGGCGGCCAGCGTCATCCTGTTCGTGCCGATCACGGCGGCGTTCAAGCTCGACGTCAACAAGATGACCGCCGGGGTGTTCCGGCATGGCGACCTGGCGAGCTCGCGCGACGCCAAGGTGCTGTACGAAAAGGACGGCAAGACCGCCACCGTGCACCTGATGCAGTACGGCGTCCGCGACCAGCATCCGCACCAACGGCAAGTCCGACGGCTCGATCAACCTCACCGGGGAGGCGGAAAGCGACCGCGGCACCGACGAGATCACCATGGTGATGACCGCCGCGCGTGCCGCTCGCGCTCAAGCCCGATGCGAAGACCGCAGCCGTGATCGGCATCGGCACCGGTCTCACCACCCACACGCTGCTGCAGAGCCTCGCCATCGAGCGCGTCGAGACCGTGGAAATCGAGGCGGCGATGGCCGAGGCCTCGCGCGGCTTCATGCCGCGCAACGGCGCGACCTTCCTCGACCCGCGCAGCGCCATCCTGATCGACGACGCGAAGACCTTCTTCTCCTCGCGCAACCGGCGCTACGACATCCTCATCTCGGAACCCTCCAATCCCTGGGTGAGCGGCGTCTCGAGCCTGTTCACGCGCGAGTTCTACCGGCGCATCCGCGGCCACCTCAACCCGGGCGGCGTGCTGGTGCAGTGGTTCCAGCTCTACGAGATCGACGCGTCGCTCCTCGCCTCGGTGATGCGCGCACTGGGCGAGGAGTTCCCGCACTACGCCGTGTACGCGCCCAGCGACCACGACGTGCTGATCGTGGCGGGCATGGCGCCGCTGCCGGCGGCGCCCGACGCGCGCGTGTTCGAGCAGCCGGGCGTGGCGAAGGAGCTGTGGACCGTGCACGTGCTGAGCGCGGGCGACCTCGATGCGCGCTACCTGGGCAGCCGCGCGACGCTCGAGCCGCTGTTCGCGAGCTACGGCGCGCGCGCCAACTCGGATTACTACCCGGTGCTCGACCTCAACGCGGCGCGCCACCGCTTCATGGAGAAGAGCGCCACCGACGTGGTGGCGCTGCTCAACCTCGGCGTGCCGGTGCTCGAGCTGCTCGAGCCCGCCTTTGCGCGCCGGCCGATGAATCCCGCTGCACAAGGGCGCCTACTCCTTCGAGCGCATCGAGAACGCGCGCCAGGCCGCCTACGCGCGCGATTTCCTGCTGCGGCGGCCGGCGCCGCCGCAAGGCATCCCGACGCCGCTGCAGAAGGACCTCGAAGTGGTGAAGCTGCGCCTGCTGGAGTGCCGCGACGCGCGCGAGTTCGACGTGTGGCTGCACAGCCTGCTGCGCGTGGCGAAGCTCGTCAACCCGTCGCTGCCGCCGGCCGAGGCGGGCGCCCTCTGGTCGCGCATCGCCGGCGCGCCCTGCGTTCGCGGACTGCACGAGTTCCAGCGCCAGTGGATCGCGCTGTTCCAGGCGGTGGGCGCGCGCGACGCGCGCACCATGGCGCAGCATCGCGCCGCTGCTGCTCGACACCACGCCGGAGCTGCACAGCCGAGGGCCGCGAGTACCTGCTGATGGCCGGCATGAGCGGCGCCATCGCGAGCGGCCGCCACGGCCTCGCGCTCGAGCTCTGGGAGCGCCACGCCGGCAACCTGGCGCAAGGCGCGGGGCAGCCGGCGTTCCGGCTGCTGCGCTGCCACGCGCAGCCCGGCGCCGGCGACGCCTGCGCCGACGCGCTGCGGGCCTACGCGCAGGACTGAGCGCGTGCCGCACGCACTGGCAACGGCCAGTCGCAACCTGATAGCATCGATTCACGCTGCGGCACTCAATGACGGACATCCGCTGCCGATGCCAAACCTTCAGAGCGAAATAGACCAGCAGGCAGACCGAACGGCGTTCGAATTGGAGCTTGCGCGCACCATCGCGGAAGTCACCAATCTCGATCTGCCGCCCGAGCGCATCGATCCGCTGGCGCCGATCTTCGGCGACCAGGGGCTCGGCCTGGACTCCATCGACCTGCTCGAAGTGGCCTGGTGATTTCGCAGCGCTATGGCTTTTCCCTGCGCTCCGACGACCCGGACAACCGGCGCATTTTCGCCTCGCTGCGCAACCTCGCCGCCCACATCGCGCAACACCGCAGCAAGTAGATCGATGCCGTCGAGCGCGGCACCGGGGTGGATCGCCCGCGCCGCCTGGCTGCTGGCGCTCGCGTGGCCTGTGGCGGTGCACGGCGCCGTGCTTCTCGGCCGTCCGGATTGGGCGCCGCGCGCGACCGCCGCGGCGATAGTCCTTGCCGCACTGCTGTGGGCCTTCGCGGCGCGCCGTGCGCACGCGGTGGCTGGTGCCGCCGTCGTGGCGTTGCTCGTCGCCCGCGCTCGCGTTCGCGACGCCGCAAGCGTTGCTGTACGCGCCGCCCGTGGTCATCAACGCCGCGCTCGCTGTCGTCTTCGGCCGCAGCCTGCTGGCGCCCCGCGACCCCGTGATCACCGTGTTCGCGCGCATGGAGCATGCGGAGCTGCCCGCGGAGCTGGCCCGGTACACGCGGCGGCTGACGCTGCTCTGGACACTGCTGTTTGCGGCCATGGCCGGCATCGCGCTGGCGCTCGCGCTCACGGGGCCGCTCGCGCTCTGGTCGGCATTCACCAACGTGGTGAGCTACCTGTTGGTGATCGCGCTGTTCGCCGGCGAGCTCGTTTACCGGCGCTGGCGCTACCGGCACTACCACCATGCCGGCCTGCTCGAGCTTGCGCGCAACGTGCGACGCGCCGGCCTGCTGAGCGCGGCACTGAGGCGCGCCATGGCCGACCTGCCTCTGGCCGCCGGGTTCTCCGCGGACGACCCAATCGGCTGGCGCGACGGCGAGCCGCTCGCCCTGCGCCGCATGCTGGCGGCCGCGCAGGGACTTGCCGGGCACCTGCCCCGCGGAGGCCACTGCATCAACCTGTGCGAGGACCGCCTCAATTTCATCGTCGGTTTCGCCGCCGCGCTGCAGGCGCGCTGCACCACCCTGCTGCCGCACAGCCGGGCGCCTGCAACGATCGCCGCGTTGAAGGACGCGCACCCCGATGCTGCGGTCCTCGCCGACGAGACCGACGCCCTGGCGGCACCGGCCTCGACCGGGCACGCCGAGATCCCCGCCATCCCCGCGGACTTGCGCGCCGCGGTCCTGTATACCTCGGGGAGCACGGGGGCGCCGCAGCCGCACGCCAAGAGCTGGGGCTCGCTGGTGCGCGCCGCGCAGGCGGCGCTGCAACGCCTGCCAGTCGAGCGCGGCAGCGCGCTCCTCGGCGCGGTCCCGGCGCAACACATGTGGGGATTCGAGATGACGGTGATGCTTCCGCTGCAGGCGGGATGCGCGGTGGATGCCGGCTGCCCGCTGCTGCCGGCCGACATCGCTGCCGCGCTCGCGCGCCTGCCGGACCCGCGTTGGTTGGTCGCAACGCCACTGCATCTGCAGGCCTGCCTGGCAGCGGGACAACACATGCCACCGTTTTCCGGCGTGCTGTGCGCCACTGCCGCCTTAAGCCCCGAGCTGGCGCTGGCCGTGGAGCAGGCGTGGGGCGGCGCGCTGTGGGAAATCTTCGGCAGCACCGAGACCGGGGCGATGGCGACGCGGCGGCCTTCGCGGGAAACCCGGTTCCGGACGATGCAAGGGGTGACCCTGCAGGCGCTGACCGGGCAGACGCTGGCGCGCGGCGGGCAGCTCGATGCGCCGGTGGCGTTGGGCGACCTGATCGAGCTGCACGACGACACCACATTCACGTTGCGCGGCCGCACCTCGGATCTGGTCAAGATCGCGGGCAAGCGCGGTTCCCTCGCCGCGCTCAACGCCGAACTGTCGCGCGTGCCAGGCGTCCTCGACTGCGCGTTCTGGCTGCGTGATGCGCCGGGCGAGAAGCGCGTGGCGGCCTTCGCGGTCGCGCCCGGCCTGGCGGTGCCGCAGATCGTGGCCGACTTGCGCGAGCGCGTGGACTCCGTGTTCCTGCCGCGGCCGCTCGTGCTGGTGGATGCATTGCCGCGCGATCGCTCGGGCAAGCTCAGCCAGGAGAGCGTGCGCGAGCTGGCCGCGCAGCACGGCCTCGCCGCCGCAGGAGCGGATGGCGCCGCCGGCTGGCGCGCAGGTGCCGCATGCGCATCCGGCGCTGCCGCACCACTTTCCGGCAGACCCCATCGTCCCCGGCGTGTGGCTGTTGTCGCTGGTCGAGCGCGAGGCGCGCCAGCGGTTCGGCGCCGCATTGCAGGTTTGCGGCGTGCCCGCTACGCGCTTCCGCCGCGTCCTGCGCCCCGGCGAGCCCTATCGCATCGAGCTCACGCGGGTCGCGCCGGACCGGCTCGAGTTCACGGTCGACTCGCGCCACGCACGCATCGCCGACGGCACGCTGATCGTGCAAGGCGCGGCATGAGCGCTGCCTGGCTGCAGCAGCGCGAGCGCGGCAGCCTCGCCGCGCTGCGCTTCATGACCTGGATCACGCGCTCGTTCGGCTACCGCGCCGCCAGCCTCCTGCTCGCCCCGATCTGCCTGTACTTCGTCGCCTTCGCGCCGCGTGCGCGTGCGGCATCGCGCGCATTCCTCGGCCGGGTGCACGGGCGGCCAGCGAGGCTCGGCGAGATCTACGGGCATTTCCGTACCTTCGCCGGAACGCTGCTCGACCGCGTCGAAGTGCTGTACGGACACGGTGAGGATTTCGAGGTGCGCCTGCTTGGCGGCGAGACGCTCGATGCCGCGTTGGCGCGACAGCGCGGGTGCCTGCTGCTTGGCTCCCACCTGGGCAACTTCGAGGTGCTGCGCGTGCTCGGCGAGGCGCGCAGCGGACTTGCCATCAATCTGGTGATGCATGAAGGCAATGCCCCGCATGCAAGCCGCTGGGCGCGATCGCTGTCGCCCGAGCTCGCCGCCCGCATCATCGCCCCCGGCACGCCAGAGACGCTGCTGCGCGTGCGCGAGTGCCTGCAGCGCGGCGAGCCGGTGGCGATGCTCGGCGACCGGGTGTTCGGCGGCGAGCGCGCAGTGGCCTGCGACTTCCTCGGCAGCCCGGCGCGCTTTCCGACCGGGCCGCTGCTTGCGGCCGCGATGCTCGGCGTGCCGGTGGTGACCTTCTTCTGCCTGCGCCGCGGGCCGCGCAGCTATGACGTGCATTTCGAGTTGCTGGCCGAGCGCATCGAGCCCGATCGCGCGGGCCGCGAGCAGGCGGTAGCGCAATTGGCATGCGCCTTTGCAGCGCGTCTGGAGGCGCACGCGCGCGCCGCGCCCGACAACTGGTTCAACTTCTACGATTACTGGGATGCGCGCTGACCCTCGCTGGCCGGCGACCCTGCTGCTGCTCGCCGCATTCCAGCTGTGCGCAGCGGAACAGTTCGGACCCGCGGAGCTGATGCAGGCATTCGCCGCGATCCCCGAGGCACAGACGCGCTTCATCGAAGTCAGGCGCTCGGACATGCTGCGCGCACCGCTCGAGCTGAAGGGCAAGCTGCTCTACCAGCGCCCCGACAGGCTGGAACGCCACGTGCTGTCCCCTTACCAGGAGGTCACGCGCATCGACGGCGACCGCGTCACCATCGAGAACCCGGCGCGCGGCGAGCCGAGGACGTACTCGCTGGCGGCGCTGCCCGCCGCGCTGGCGCTCGTCGAAGGCCTGCGCGCCACGCTCGCCGGCGATCTCGCCACGCTCGAGCGCCACTACCGCGTAAGCCTCGCAGGCAGCCGCGAGGCCTGGACGCTCAGCCTGGTGCCGCGCGCTCTGGCGGTCGCTGGGGCAGTATCGAGCATCCAGCTTACCGGCTCGGCGGCGCGCCTCGCCCGCGTGGAGATCGAGGAAACGACGGGCGATCGCATCACCATGGTTCTCGGCGGCCGGTGAGCGTGAACGGGCGGGCGCGCCTTGCGGTAGCGATCTGGCTGGCGGCGCTCGTCGCCAGCGGCTACTGGATAGCGCGCCACGCGACCTTCACCACGGACCTGGGCGCATTCTTGCCGCCGGCGGCGACCCGCGCGCAGGAAATACTAGTGGACCAGTTGCGCTCCGGCCTCGCCTCGCGCCTGCTGCTGATCGGCATTGACGGCGCCGACGAGGCGGCGCTCGCCGGGGCGAGCCGCGCCCTCGCGCAGCGCCTCGAAGCGAGCGGCGCGTTCGGCAGTGTCGCCAACGGCGAGCCGGAGCGACTCGCGCGGGAACGCGACCGGCTGTTCGGGTTGCGCTACGCGCTGAGTCCCGGGGTGCGGCCGGAGCGCTTCAGCACCGAGGGCCTGCATGCGGCATTGCAGGAGGAGTTGGAGTTGCTCGGCTCTCCGCTCGGCATGCTCAGCCGGCGCACGCTCCCCGCGGACCCCACCGGCGAGCTGCGCCGTCTCGTGACGCCGCTCGCCGGCGCGGCAGGGCCCATGTCGCGGCAAGGGGTCTGGATGTCGCCGGACGGCAGACGCGCCTTGCTCGTCGCGCAGACGCTTGCGCCGGGCTTCGACCTTGACGCGCAGGAGCGCGCCGCGGAGCTTGTGCGCCGCCTGTACGCCGCAATCGCGCCGCCCGGCGCCGTGCTCCAGCTCGCCGGGCCCGGGCTGGCGGGAGCGGCAGCGCGCGCCGCGATCGAGCGCGACGCTCGCCGCGCGACCCTTACCTCGCTGCTGGGGGTCGTTCTGCTGCTCGTTGCCGCGTACCGATCCGTGCTGCCTGTGCTGCTCTCGGGATTGCCGGCGCTCTCCGGCATGGCGATCGGGGTTGCCCTCGTCGGCCTGTGGTTCGGCCAGGTACACGGCATCACGCTCGGATTCGCCGCCATCCTGATCGGCGAAGCGGTCGACTATCCGACCTATCTGTATGCGCACGCGGCGCGCGGCGAACCGCTCGCGCAGACCGCCAGGCGCATCGGCCCGACCCTGCGCCTCGCCGTCCTCACGACCTCCTTCGGCGCGATCGCCATGCTGCTTTCCAGCTTTCGCGGCCTGGCGCAGCTCGGGCTCCTGACCATGGTCGGCGTCGCCGTCGCCGGGCTGGTCACCTGGCTCGTGCTGCCGGTCCTCACGCCGGCTCGCGCCCTCGAGGGCAAGCTGATGCGCCTGCCGTTCGCGGGCGCGGCATTCGTGCCCGGTACCGCGCATCGCTGGCTCGCGGCGCTGCTGGTCGCCACCGCTCTGCCGGTCATCGCCCTCCATTCCGGGCGGCTGTGGGACGACGACCTCGCCAATCTGAGCCCCGTGCCCGAGGCGGCCAAGGCGCTGGACACGGAGATGCGTGGCCAACTCGGCGCCCCGGACCTGCGCCACCTCCTCGCGGTCGTGGCGCCCGATCGCGAGGCCGTGCTGCAGAAGAGCGAAGCGCTCCAGCCGCTGCTCGAGCGGGCGGTAGCCAATGGCTGGATCGGCGGCTATGAGCTGGCGGCGCGCTACCTGCCCAGCCGCCGCACGCAGGAAGCGCGGCGCGCCGCGCTGCCCGACCGTGCCACGCTGGCTGCGCGGCTGGCGCAGGCGCAACGCGGCCTGGCGTTCCGCGACGGCCTGTTCGCGCCATTCCTCGCGGACGTGGAGCGGGCGCGCAACGCGCCGCCGGTGGCAGCGGATGCGTGGCACGGAACAGCGCTCGCCTCGCGGCTGGATGCGCTGCTTGCGCCGGGCGCGAAGGGCTGGGTGGCGTTCGTGCCTATTTCCTCGCTGCGCGACGCAAAGATGCTGGGCGCCGCGCTGCAGGTGCACGCCGACGACGGCGTGCTGCACATCGACCTGAAGCGCGAGGCCGACGCGCTGGTCGCCGGCTACCGCGCGGAGTCTCTGCGCCTGGTGCTCTTCGGCCTGCTGTGCATCGCCGCCCTGCTCTATGCGGGCCTGCGCGACCTGGCATTGACGCTGCGCGTGCTCGCGCCCGCGCTGGGCGCCGCGTTGCTGTGCGTCGCCACGCTGCTGGCGGCCGGCACGCGGCTGAGCGTGGTGCACCTGGTGGCGCTTCTGCTGGTGGTCGGCGTCGGCCTCAACTACGCGCTGTTCTTCAACCGGCGGCCAGCCGTCGAGGGCGAGCGCGCGCTGACGCGGCTTTCGCTGGTGGTGGCGGGGCTGGCCAGCCTGTGCGCCGCGCTCACCCTCGCCGTCGGCGGCACGCCGGTGCTGCGCGCGATCGGCGCCACCTTCGCGCTAGGCACGGTGTACGGGTTCCTGCTGTCGGCGCTGCTGGCGCGGCGCTCGCCGCCCGGGGCTGTGTAACATACCCGCGCACGATGGCCCCGCTTCCGATCACCGCAATCGCTCTTGCGAGCGCCCTGGGCAACGGCACCGGCGCTGCGACGCAAGCCATGCGGCAAGGCCAAAGCGGCCTGCGGCGCAACGACTTCCTCGATTCCGCGCTGGATACCTGGATCGGCCGCGTACCCGGGCTGGAGGACGCGCCGCTCAGCGGCGCGCTCGCGCACTTCGACTGCCGCAGCAACCGGCTGGCGCTGCTCGGCCTGCAGCAGGACGGTTTCGAGGCGGCAGTCGCCCGCGCGGCCGCGCGTCATGGCGCGCAGCGCGTCGCCGTGTACATCGGCACCAGCAGTTCCGGCATCCTCGAAGCCGAGCTCGCGTTCCGCCACCGGGATCCCGCCACCGGCGCCTTGCCCGGCGCGCTGCGTTTCAGCGATACCTACAACCTGTATTCCGTCGCGAGTTTCGTGCAGCAGCGCCTCGGGCTGCACGGACCCTGCTGTACCGTGTCTGCGGCCTGCGCTTCCAGCGCCAAGGCTTTCGCGGCGGCGCAACGCGCCATCGCCGCCGGACTGTGCGACGCCGCGGTGGTCGGCGGCGTCGAGACGCTGTGCTTCACCACGCTGCACGGATTCGCCGCGCTGGAACTGCTCTCCGGCCGGCCCTGCCGGCCGTTCGACGCGGAGCGCGACGGCATTTCCATCGGCGAGGCCGCGGCCTTCGCGCTGCTCGAGAAGGATGCGCCGGGCGGCGAGACGCTTGCGCTGCTCGGCTACGGCGAGAGTGCGGACGCCTTCCACATGTCCACCCCGCATCCCCAGGGCCTCGGCGCGGCGCGGGCGATGCGCGACGCCCTGCAACTGGCGGGCCTGGCGCCCGGGGACGTCGACTACCTGAACCTGCACGGCACCGGCACGCGCAACAACGACGCAGCGGAGAACGCGGCGGTTTGCGCCGTGTTCGGCGAGCGGCTCGCGTGCAGCGCAACCAAGGGCTGGACCGGCCACACGCTGGGCGCCGCGGGTGCCGTGGAAGCGGTGCTCACCCTGCTCGCCTTGCGCGACGGATTTCTCCCCGGTACGGCCAACACCCGGCGCACCGACCCGCATTTCGGCATCCGGCTGGCGCTCGAGACTGTGCCGCAACCCGCTGCGCCACACCATGTCGAATTCCTTCGGCTTCGGCGGCAGCAACTGCAGCCTGGTGTTCGGACGCGTCTGATGCAGGTCCAGCTGGCCGCGCAGGGAGTGCTCGGGCCAGGCCTGCCGGACTGGCGCGTCGCGCGCGCCGTGCTCGCCGGCACCGCGCCCTATGTGCCCGCCGCGGCGCCGGAACCGGCGCCGGCGCTGCTGCCCGCCACCGAGCGCCGCCGCGCCTCGCGCGTCGGTGCGCTGGGCGCTCGCGGTGGGCGAGCAGGCGCTGCGCGCCTGCGGGCGCGACAGCGCGGGCCTCGCCACCGTGTTCGCGTCCTGCGGCGGCGACGGCGTCATCACCCACCAGATCTGCGAGGCGCTGGCGGCGCCCGCCGCACGCCGTGTCGCCGACCCGTTTCCACAACTCGGTGCACAACGCGCCGGCCGGCTACTGGAGCATCGCCGCGCAATCGCACGCGCCCTCCACCAGCCTGAGCGGCTACGACGGCGCCTTCGCCATCGGGCTGCTCGAAGCCGCGACGCAGGCGACGGTGGAGGCGCGCAGCGTGCTGCTGATCGCCTACGACCTGCCGTACCCGGAGCCGATGCACGCGCTCTGGCCGATCGCGCATCCTTTCGCGGCCGCGCTGCTGCTCGATCCGCCGACAGGCGCCGGGCGCGGCGTCTGGACATCGAACTGCGCGAAGGGCCGGCGAGCGAATCCTGGCCTGCCGCACTGCCTGCCGAGCTACGCGCCAATCCGGCCGCGCGCGCCTGGAGTTGTTCGCCGCGGTGTCGCGCAGCGGTCCAGCCGCGCATCGAGCTGCCCTACAGCGAAGCCAGCCATCTTGCGGTCGAGGTCGCCGCGTGAAGCTGCCGGACATCGCGACGCTGGTGCCGCATCGTGGCCCGATGTGCCTGCTGCAGGAGGTCGTGCAAAACGATGCGCACGGCATCGTGTGCCGCGCCGTGAGCCATCGCGCCGCCGGACAATCCGCTGCGCTGCGACGGATCGCTGCCCGCAGTGGCCGGCATCGAATACGCCGCGCAGGCGCTCGCGGCGCATTGCGCGCTCCTCGCGCGCGATGCGGCGGCGCAGGCCCGTGCGTGGCCTGCTCGCGGGCGTGCGCGAGGTCAAGCTGCACGTGGCGCGCCTGGACGACATCGAGGGACCGCTCACCGTGCGCGCCAGGCGGCTGGTGGCGAACGGCCCGCGCCTGCTGTACGCATTCGCGGTCCAGTGCGGGGAGCGCGAGCTGCTGAGCGGGCGCGTGGCGGTGGTGCTGCAGCCGGGAGCGCCCGCATGAAGCGCGCGCTGGTGAGCGGCGGCAGCGGCGAGATCGGCGCCGCGATCTGCCGCCAGCTCGCGCGCTCGGACTGGCAGGTCATCGTGCATGCGCATACCCAACGCGGAGCGCGCGGCGGCGCTGGCGGCGGAGATCGGCGGCCGCAGCCTGTGCTTCGACCTGCGCGACGCGACGGCGACTGCAGCCGCGCTCGACGGGCTGCTGACGGCAGGGTACGATCCAGGGCGTGGTGCACAACGCGGGCACCCACGACGACGCGCCGCTTGCCGGCATGAGCGCGCGCCAATGGCACGGCGTGATCGACGTATCGCTGCACGGCTTCTACAACCTCCTGCAGCCGCTGCTGCTGCCGATGCTGCGCACGCGCTGGGGCCGCATCGTGAGCCTGTCGTCGGTGTCGGCGATGCTGGGCAACCGCGGCCAGGTCAACTACGCGGCGGCCAAGGCCGCGCTGCACGGCGCGACGCGCGCGCTGGCGCTCGAGGTCGCCTCGCGCGGCGTGACGGTGAACGCCGTCGCGCCGGGGATCATCGCCACGCCGATGAGCGCGGGCGCCTTCGGGCCGGAGCAGATCGCGCAGCTGGTGCCGCTCAGCCGCGCCGGCACGCCCGAGGAGGTGGCGGACCTG
The DNA here is from genome assembly GCA_963782655.1 of uncultured beta proteobacterium. Classification (GTDB taxonomy): domain Bacteria; phylum Pseudomonadota; class Gammaproteobacteria; order Burkholderiales; family SG8-39; genus JAABQT01. Next base: position 571,872 of record CAWALA010000011.1, read on the forward strand.
GTCGGGTTCCTGATGTCGGAGAAAGCCGGCTACATCACCGGCCAGGTGATTCCCATCAACGGCGGCATGACATGAGCCAGCCCGCGCTTGCGGCGGTCGTCATTCCCGCCTACAACGAGGCGGCGACCATCCGCGACGTTGCGCAGCGCGCGCTTGCAGCAGGCGGCGCTGGTGATCGTCGTCGACGACGGCTCGTCCGACGGTACCGCGCAGGCGCCTCGAAGGGCTCGGCGCCGTCGTCCTGCGCAACGAGGACAACCAGGGCAAGGCGGCGAGCCTGCGCCGCGGCGCCGTCGAGGCGATGCGGCTCGGCGCGACCGCCATCGTCACCCTGGACGGAGACGGCCAGCATTGCCCCGAGGACATCCCGATGCTGCTGCGGGCCTGGCATGCCGCGCCAGACAGCATCGTCATCGGCTCCCGGCTGCATGAGCGGCGGAAGATTCCGCCCGCGCGCTACTGGGCCAACCGCTTCGCCAATTTCTGGATCGGCATAGCCGCCGGCTACCCGATCGCGGACAGCCAGTCGGGCTTCCGCGTGTACCCGGCGCGCGTGTTCGCGCGAAGCGCGATTGCGCTACGACCGTGCCCATTCCTTCGTGTTCGAAAGCGAAGTGCTGATCGAGGCCGTGCGGCTGGGAATCCGGGCGCACTGCGTGCCGGTGCAGGTGATCTACAGCGACCGGGCGCGTGCCAGCCACTTCCGGCCGGTGGTGGACATCGCGCGCATCGCGCGCATGTTGATCTGGCGCCTGCTCGACGCAGGGCCTCGCTCAGCGCGCGGCGGCCTTGCGCCGCGCGTAGGCCGCGGCGGACCCGGTGCCCTTGTAGGGGTTGCGCCCGGTGCGGAACTCGATGCTGAGCGGCGTGCCGTGCAGCTCGAACGCGTTGCGGAAGTAGCCCTCCAGGTAGCGCCGGTAGGTGTCGGGCACCTCGTCGAGCGAGTTGCCGTGGATGATGACGCGCGGCGGGTTATGCCCGCCCTGGTGCGCGTAGCGCAGCTTGGGGCGGCGCATGCCCTTGCGCGGCGGCGACTGGCGCTCCACCGCGGCGATCAGGGCGCGCGTCAGCTTCGGCGTGGAGAGCTTCGCCATGGCGGCGGCGTAGGCGCCGTCCACCGAGCGCATCAGCTCGCCCATGCCCTTGCCGCTCTTCGCGGAAATGAAGTGCGTGTCGGCGAAGCCGAGGAAGCCCAGCTTCCAGGCCAGCTCGCGCTTGATGCGCTCGCGCGCGGCCTTGTCCGCGGCGTCCCACTTGTTCACCGCGATGACCACCGCGCGGCCGCGCTCCAGGATGTAGCCGGCGACGTGCGCGTCCTGCTCCGAGACGCCCTCGGCCGCGTCGAGCACCAGCACCGCGACGTTGGACTGCTCGATCGCCTGCAGCGTCTTGACGATGGAGAATTTCTCCACCGTCTCGCCCTGCTTGCCGCGCTTGCGCAGGCCGGCGGTGTCGATGAGCACGTAGCGCCGCCCGTTGCGCTCGAACGGCACTTCGATCGCGTCGCGCGTGGTGCCGGGCTCGCCGAAGGCGATGACGCGCTCCTCGCCGACCAGCGCGTTGACCAGCGTGGACTTGCCGACGTTCGGGCGCCCGACGATCGCCACGCGCGGCTGCTTGTCGCGCTCGAGGGCCTCCGCTTCGGTGGATTCCGGGAATTGCGCCAGCACGCCCTCGATCAGGTCGCCGACGCCCTCGCCGTGCGAGGCCGAGATCGGGTTGGGCGCGCCCAGGCCGAGCGCGTGGAACTCGGCCACCGCCGTGTCGCTCGCCATGCCCTCGCACTTGTTGACCACCAGCCAGACGCGCGACTTGAGCTTGCGCAGGCGGCGTGCGATCTCGCGGTCGTCGTCGTGCAGGCCGCCGCGGCCGTCGGTGAGGAATACCACGGCATCGGCCTCGGCGATCGCCTGCTCGGCCTGGCGCGCCATCTCCACGAAGATGCCCTCGCGCGCGCCGGGCTCCAGGCCGCCGGTATCGATGACGATGAACGGCCGCACGCCGACGCGGCCTTCGCCGTAATGCCGGTCGCGCGTCACGCCGGGAACGTCGACCACGATCGCGTTGCGCCGGCGCGTGAGCCGGTTGAACAGCGTGGACTTGCCGACGTTGGGGCGTCCGACGATGGCGATGACGGGTTTCACGGCGGCCTGCCCGGGCTACAGCGCCAGCGCGTACAGGCCGCCGCCCTGCGTCTGCACGAGAAAGCCCTCGGGCAGGCGCAGCGGCGCGGCGCGCACCGGGCTGCCGTCGGTGGAGGCGCGAGCGGCGAAGGCGCCGGTCTCCCGCGCGAGCACGTGCACGTAGCCTTGCAGGTCGCCGACGACGACCTCCGCGCCGAGCGGCAGGGGCAGGGACAGCTGGCGGTGGGCCAGCCGGTCCTGCTTCCACAGGCTGCGGCCGCTCGAGCGGTCGAGCGCGTGCACCGCGCCGCGATCGTCGCTCACGAAGGCGTAGCGCGCGTCGACGCTGGCGCCGGTGACGCGTGGACATGTCGCGCGCCCAGATCTGGTTGCCGTTCTGCGCGTCGAAGCAGGCGATGCGCCCCTGGAAGGACGCGGCGCACACCTCGCGCCCGACCACCGCCGGATCGCCCACCACGTCGGTGACGCGCTCGAGTTCGGTGGCCCCCTTGGGCAGCGCGACGGTCGCTTCCCAGCGCACGGCGCCGTTGGCGAGCGCCAGCGCCACCAGCTTGCCGCCGGAGAAGCCCGCGTACACCGACGCCCTGCAGGACGCTCAGGCCCGCGGGGGTGCGCACCATCAGCGGAGACGGAAGCGCGCTGGTACACCCAGCGGCGCTTGCCGTCCTCGGCGTCGAACGCGAAGATGCGGCTGTCGGCGCTGCGCACCAGCACCAGGCCGCCGGCGACGCGCGGCGACGGCGAGCACTTCGCTCGACACGCGTGCCCGCCAGCGCAGCTTGCCGGTCTCCGCGTCCAGGGCCAGCACCTCGCCTTCGTCCGTCGCCACCGCCACCGTGCGCGGGTCGGCGCCGGCGCCGGCGGACAGCTGCACGTCGAGCTCGGCTACGCCAGCGCTCCTTGCCGTCCACCGCATCCAGCCGCCGCACGGCGCCGTCGCGCGCCGCCGACCACCACGCCGTCGCCCGCCAGCGCCGGGCTGAAGACGAAGGCGCCCGCCGAGCCGATGCGCGCGGACCACAGCAGGCGCGCCTCCCGCGCCTGTTGCAACGCAGGCAGATCCGCCGGCTTCGGCCCGGAGCTCGAGGAACAGGCGGCGAGAACCAGAAGGGCGCCCGCGGCCAGCACCGCGCGCAGCGCCACGCTCAGCTCCCGAGCGCGTCGAGGCGCATCTGCACGCTGTCGCGGAACGCGCCGCTCGTGCCGTTCGCCTTCTCCAGCGCGAGCCGGTAGGCCGCCTTGGCCTCGGCGGGCTGATTCTTGGCGAGCAGCAGGTCGCCGCGCAGCGCGGCGAACTGCGCCGCGTACGCCTCGAGCGGCTTCGCCTCGATCAGCTTGAGCGCCTCGTCATAGGCCTTCTCGTCGAGCAGCACGGCGGCGAGCCGCAGCCGCGCCAGGTCGCGGAAGTCCTCCGAGGGCGCGCGCTCGACGACCCATTGCAGCTGCGCTCTCGCGCTCTTCAGCTCGCCGCGGTCGGCATGGAAGCGGGCAGCCACCAGCGCCCCCATCGAGGCATACAGGGTGCGCGCATAGCCCTCGGTGAGCGCGCCGCCCGCATCGCGCAGCGCCTTCGCGTCGCCCGCGCGCGCCGCCTTGGCCAGCGTCTCGTACAGGGCGCTTGCCTGCGCGGCCTGGTTGCGCTCGTACCAGCGCCAGCCGCCCCAGCCGGCCACCGCGAGGGAGGCGGCGATGATCGTGAGCAGCACCAGGTTGCCGTACTGCTTCCACCAGGCCTTGAGTTCGGCGAGCTGTTCCTGCTCTTCCAGGTCGAGGTTCTGCAATGCCATGTCTAGGATCCCTTCAGGAATTCGGTCATGCGCGGGGCCAGCTCGGCGCGGGCGACGCGTTGCTGCGGGCGTGCGTCGCGCAGCGGCTTCACCGTCACCGCGGCCGCCTTGAGTTCGTCTTCGCCGACGATGAGCGCCAGCGTCGCGCCGCTGGCGTCGGCCTTCTTCATCTGCGACTTGAAATTGCCGCCGCCCGCATGCAGCACCACCGCGTGGCCCGCCGCGCGCAATTCCTCGCCCAGCGCGAACGCGCAAGCCGCGCGTGCCCTCGCCCTGGAACACCAGGTAGGCGTCGGGCCGCCGCACCGGCACGGCGCCGTCCCGCGTCGCGCAGCAGTGCCACCAGGCGCTCGACGCCGGCCGCGAAACCCACGCCTGGCGTCGGCTTGCCGCCGAGCTGCGCGAACAGGCCGTCGTAGCGCCCGCCGCCGCACACCGTGCCCTGGGCGCCGAGCCGCTCGCTGATCCACTCGAACACGGTGAGGTTGTAGTAGTCGAGCCCGCGCACCAGCTTGCGGGTTGACCTGGTAGGACACCCCCGCCGCCGCCAGCAGCTGCTGCAGTCCCTCGAAATGCGCCCGCGATTCGTCGCCGAGGTAGCTCAGCATGCTCGGCGCCCTCGCCACCACCTCCTGCACCATCGGGTTCTTCGAGTCGAGCACGCGCAGCGGATTGCTGTGCAGGCGGCGCTTGGCGTCGGCGTCGAGCTGCGCTTCGTGCGCCTGCAGGTGGCGCACCAGGTCGGCGCGGTAGCGCGCGCGCTCCTCGGCTCGAGCCGATGGTATTCAGTTCGAGCCGGATGCCCTCCAGGCCCAGTTCCTTCCACAGCGCAGCGCACATCACGATCAGCTCGGCGTCCACGTCCGGGCCGGCGATAGCCGAAGCGCCTCGGCGCCGAACTGGTGGAACTCGCGGTAGCGGCCCTTCTGCGGCCGCTCGTGGCGGTACATCGGCCCCGCGTACCAGAGGCGCTTCGGCCCGTCGTACACCAGGCTGTGCTCGATCGCGGCGCGCACCGTGGAGGCGGTCGCCTCGGGCCGCAGCGTCAGGCTCTCGTTGTTGAGCGCGTCGGTGAAGGTGTACATCTCCTTCTCGACGATGTCGGTCGCTTCGCCGATGGCGCGCCGGAACAGCCCTGTGTGCTCGAGCAGCGGCGTGCGGATCGGCCGGTAGCCGTAGCGCGCGAACCAGGCGGCGACCACGCCGTCGAGCCACAGCCGCAGCTCGGCCTCGTCGGGCAAAACGTCGTTCATGCCGCGCACGGCTTGGATGGCGTCGCTCACGGCTCAGGCCGCCTTGATCGGGATCTGCTTCGCGCGCGCGCGCGCGGCGCCGGCGACGTAGTTCCTGCGCACGTAGTCCTCGACCAGCGCCTGGAACTCCTCGGCGATGCGCTCGCCCTTCAGCGTCACGGTCTTCGCGCCGTCCACGTACACCGGCGCCACCGGCAGCTCGTTGGTGCCGGGCAGGCTGATGCCGATGTCGGCGTGCTTGGATTCGCCCGGGCCGTTGACCACGCAGCCCATCACCGCCACGCGCATCTCCTCGACGCCGGGATAGCGCTCGCGCCACACCGGCATCTGCGCGCGCAGGTAGGCCTGGATGCTGCGCCGCGAGCTCCTGGAACAGCGTGCTGGTGGTGCGCCCGCAGCCCGGGCAGGCGGCGACCATCGGCGTGAACGAGCGGATGCCCATGGTCTGCAGGATCTCCTGCGCCACCACCACTTCGCGCGTGCGATCGCCGCCCGGCTCGGGGGTGAGCGAGACGCGGATCGTGTCGCCGATGCCCTCCTGCAGCAGCACCGCCATCGCCGCGCTCGAGGCGACGATGCCCTTGGAGCCCATGCCGGCCTCGGTGAGCCCGAGGTGCAGCGCGTAGCCGCAGCGCTGCGCGAGCTGCGCGGTACACCGCGATCAGGTCCTGCACGCCGCTCATCTTGCAGGAGATGACGATGCGCTCCGCGGGCAGGCCCCAGTCTTCGGCCTGCTGCGCCGATTCGAGCGCCGAACGGATCACCGCCTCGCGCATCACCTCGGCCGCATCGAGCGGCGCGGCGCGGCGCGCGTTCTCGTCCATCAGGCGCGCGAGCAGCGCCTGGTCGAGGCTGCCCCAGTTCACGCCGATGCGCACCGGCTTGCCGTAGCGGATGGCGGCCTCGATCATGGTGGCGAACTGCTCGTCGCGCTTCGCCCCCTTGCCGACGTTGCCGGGATTGATGCGGTACTTGGCCAGCGCCCGCGCGCAGTCCGGAAACTGCGTCAGCAGCTTGTGGCCGTTGAAGTGGAAATCGCCGATCAGCGGCACGTCGCAGCCCATGGCGTCCAGGCGCGCGCGGATGCCGGCGACCTGCGCCGCCGCCTCCGGCGAGTTCACCGTGATGCGCACCAGCTCCGAGCCGGCGCGCCACAGCTCCGCCACCTGGCGCGCGGTGCGCCTCGGCGTCGGCGGTGTCGGTGTTGGTCATCGACTGCACCACCACCGGCGCGCCGCCGCCGATCGCGACGGCGCCCACCATGACGCGGCTGGAGACCCTGCGCTCGGCCATGGCTATTCCAGGGTAAAGCGCGCGACTTCGACCTTGACGTGCGGCATCAGGTCCACGGGCTTGTCGTTGTAGGAAAGGCGCACCTGCTGCGCATTGCCGATCACCACCGCGAACGGCGGCACGCCGCTCACCACGCGCTCGGTGCCGCTTGCGTGCAGCTGCGCCACCAGGAGCTTGCCGCTGCCGCTGTGGATCTCGACCCAGGATTCGCCGTCGAACTGCAGGACGATGCGGCCCTGGCCGGCCGGCGCCGGTTCAACGGCCGAGCGCACCGACGCGTGCGCCGGGACCTGCTCCTGTACCTGCACTTTCTTCGCAGGGGCCTGTGGCGCCTGCGCCTGCGGCGCCTGGACCCGCGGCGTCGGGGCAGCGCTCGCCGCTGTCACGCGCGGCGGCTCCGCGGGCCTGCTGGCGCCGCCGAGACGAACGCCATGCGCGGCGCGCCGGCGCGCTCCTGGCGCCACTCCAGCGCCACCGCCACCACCACCGCGAGCAGCGCGAGCGACAGGGCCACGTAGACGAGGTTCGAGCGCCGCGCGCCATCGGAAAACGGCACCGGCTGACGGTAGCGCTGCGCCAGGCGCTCCGCGTCCAGCGGCGCCGCGTGCCCGGCCGACCTGCGCGAGCAGGGGCTCCGGGTCGAGGTGCAGCAAGCGCGCGTAGCTGCGCACCATGCCGCGCACGAACGTACCGCCGGGCAGGCGCTGCAACTCGCCGGCTTCCAGCGCCTGCGAGCTGGCGCGGCGCGAACTTCAGCTGGCGCGCCGCCTCCTCGAGCGACATGCCCGCCGCCTCGCGCGCCTGCGCCAGCGCGGCAAGACTTGCGCTCAGTCATAGGCGCCGCGCTGCAGGGCCTGCGCCTCCCACGACTGCGGAAAGCGGCGGCGCAGCTGGTTGGCGTAGGAAAGCTCGTTGTTGCGCTGCCCGAGGCGGCGCTCGACGCGCAGCGCGAGCCACAGCGACTCGGGCGTCGCGTCCACGACCTTCGCGTGCCGCGCCAGCAGCTTGCGCGCCTCGTCCAGGTTCCCCTGACGGTAGCGCAGCTGCGCCAGCTGGATCAGCGCGGCGGGCTGGTTCGGCTCGATGGCGAGCGCGCGCTGCAGGTATCCGTCGGCTTCCCGCAGGTTGCCGCGGCGCAGCTCGCAGGTGCCTGCGGCGGACCAGCTGCGCGCCGGCGTCGCGTACAGCGGATTGCGCAGGGCGCGCATGAAATAAGGGATCGACTCGCCCTTCGCGGTTGGTCTGGCACAGGAACCAGCCGTAGTTGTGGTTGATGTCCGGGTCGTTCGGCGCCAGGCTCAGCGCGCGCTCGAAATTCGCCTGCGCCAGCGCGTTCTCCTTCAGCTCCATGTACACCAGCCCGAACATGCCGTGCGCCGTGGCGTAAATCGGGGTCGGCGGCGACCGCCGAGCGCAGCTCCTCGAGCGCGACGTTCATGTTGCCGCGCGCGTAGTACAGCGCCGCCAGCTCGGTGCGGATGCGCGCGCGGTTGCGCGGGTCGGTCGTGTTGCCGGTAATGGTGCCCGAATCGAGTTTCGGGCCCTCGGGCTCCGGCGCGGCGGCGCAACCGGCGAGCAGCGCGGCCGCGAGGCACAGCGCCCGCCTCATGCGCGCACCTCCGCGATGCGCAGCGATCTTCCGGCGCCGCGTGCGGTCCGCGACCGTCGCCGGCCAGCTGGCCGCAGGCCGCGTCGATGTCGTCGCCGCGCGTCTTGCGCGTGGTCACCGTGATGCCCTTCCTCTGCAGGATCTCGGCGAAGCGCCGGATGCGCTCGGGCGGCGAGCGGCGGAACTCGGTCTGCGGGAACGGGATTGAACGGGATCAGGTTGAACTTGCAGCTGCACGCGCGCGGCGATGCCGGCGAGCTCCTGCGCGTGCGCGTCGGTGTCGTTCACGCCGTCGAGCATCACGTACTCGAAGGTGATGAAGTCGCGCGGCGCCTTCTCCAGGTAGCGCTGGCAGGCCTTGAGCAGCTCGCGGATCGGGTACTTGCGGTTGACCGGCACCAGCCGGTCGCGCAGCGCGTCGTTCGGCGCGTGCAGCGACACGGCGAGCGCCACCGGGCACTCGTCGCGCAGCCGGTCCATGCCGGGAATCACGCCGGAGGTGGACACCGTCACGCGCCGGCGCGACAGGCCGTAGGCGTTGTCGTCGAGCATCAGGCGCAGCGCCGGGATCACGTTGTCCAGGTTGAGCAGCGGCTCGCCCATGCCCATCAGCACCACGTTGGTGACCGGCCGCTCGCCGCCGAGCAGGCGGTTCGCCAGCCACAGCTGGCCGACGATCTCGGCGGTGGTCAGGTTGCGGTTGAAGCCCTGCTTGCCGGTGGAGCAGAACGCGCAATCCAGCGTGCAGCCGACCTGGCTCGACACGCACAGCGTGCCGCGCGCGGTCTCCGGAATGAACACCGCGTCCACGGCGTTGGCGCCGTCGACCTTGAGCAGCCACTTGCGCGTGCCGTCCGCGGCCACGTGGTCGCCGACGATCTGCGGCGCCGCGCACGTCGGCCGCGGCCGCGAGCTTGTCGCGCAGGTCCTTGGCGAGGTCGCTCATGCGCGCGAAATCGGCCTCGCGGCGCTGGTGCACCCATCGCAGCACCTGGCGCGCGCGGAACGGCTTCTCGCCCAGCGTCTGGAAGAACGCGGCGAGGCCGGCGGCGTCCAGGCCGAGAAGGTTGGTCTTCATGTCAGCGCGAGAACACCTCGCAGGCCGGGAAGAAGTACGCGATCTCGGTGCGCGCCGTCTCCGGGCCGTCCGAGCCGTGCACCGCGTTGGCGTCGATCGAATCGGCGAAGTCCGCGCGGATGGTGCCCTTGGCGGCCTTCTTCGGGTCGGTGGCGCCCATCAGCTCGCGGTTCTTCGCGATCGCGTTCTCGCCTTCGAGCACCTGCACCAGCACCGGGCCGGAGATCATGAAATCGACCAGGTCCTTGAAGAACGGGCGCTCGCGGTGCACCGCGTAGAAGCCCTCGGCCTCGGCGCGCGACAGGTGCATCATGCGCGCCGCGACGACGCGCAGCCCCGCGCTTTCGAAGCGCGCGATGATCTGGCCGATCACGTTCTTCTTCACTGCGTCGGCTTGATGATGGACAGGGTGCGCTCGACCGCCATTCCCGAATCTCCGTGGATGCTGGAAAAAGTTAGCCCGGGATTCTAGCATGGACAGCCTGCGACCTGCGTAAAAACAATGGCTTACGCTGAGACTGGGCGCCACTCCGGCACGATGCCGGGCGCACCGCTTCGCCGCCTGCCACGCCGCGTCGACGCCCAGCCCCGGCACCCAGACCAGGTCGTCGCCGCAGAACAGCAGCGGCAGGCGCTCGCGCTCGCCACGGCGGCACGCCGGCTTCCTGGAACAGGTTCTTCAGCGTGCGCCGCGGCCGCCGCGGATCCGGCTGCAGGCGCTCGCCGCCGCGCGCGCAGGCGCACGCTGAGCTTGCGGCCGTCGACGAGCGCCGCGGCGATGCCGCGGCCGCGCGCGCGGCGAAAGCGCAGCTCGCCGCCGAGCGCGGGCAACGCGCAGCCGCCGCTCCCCCTGCCAGTCCGTCGCGGCGAATGGCGCCGGCGCGCCGGCCGGCGCGATCTCCACCTTGCCGCGATAGACGCGCAGCTGCCTGCCGTCGTGCCCGATCAGGGTGCGCGCGCCGCTCGGCGGTGAGCTGCTTGAGCATCTCGACGAGCTTCGCCTCGCTCGGCGCGCGCAGGCCGCTGCGCTGCGAGGAACTCGCGCAGGCAGCGTCTCGCGCCGGCGTCCGCCGCGGCGAAGTGCCGCGCGGCGCGCGCCAGGCTTTCGCTCCAGCGCGGGAAGCGCTGCTCGAGCAGCGGACCGACGCGCAGGCGCAGGAAGTTGCGCGTCAGCGCCGTCGTCGCGGTTGCGACTCGTCCTCGATCCACTCCAGCTGGTGCGCGCGCGCATAGGCCAGGATCTCGCGTGCGCGGCACCTGCAGCAGCGGGCGCAGGAGCGTGCTTGCCGCCAAGCCTGCCGGCCGCCGGCATCGCCGCTCGCGCCGCGCGGGCCGGCGCCGCGCAGCAGGTTCAGCAGCACGGTCTCGGCCTGGTCGTCGAGGTGGTGCGCGAGCGCGATGGCATCCGCCGGCAGACCCGCGAATGCCGCGCGCCGCGCCTCGCGCGCCGCGGCTTCGAGGCCCCTGCCCTTCTTCCGCACGCTGACTCTGCGCACCGTGAGCGGCACGCCCCAGTCGCGGCACAGCTTGCGGCAGAAGCGCGCCCAGGCGTCCGCGTTGGGACTCAGCCCGTGGTGCACGTGCACGGCGCTCAGCCGGAAGCCGTGCCGCGGCGCGAGCTCGCGCAGCAGATGCAGCAGCACCACCGAATCGACGCCGCCGGAGAGCCCGACCGCCAGGCGCTTGCCGCGCAGGTCGGCGGGTACGCTAGCGTTCAGCCGCTTCCTTGAACTTGCCATAGCTCATCAGACGCTCGAGGCGTTCCTCGACGAGCTCTTTCGGCTTCTTCTCGCGCAGCTGCTCGCAGCGCCTCGGCGAGCGCCTTGCGCAGCGCCTGCGCGGCGGCCTGCGGGTCGCGGTGCGCGCCGCCCAGCGGCTCGGGCACGATCTTGTCCACCAGGCCGAGCGTCTTCAGCCGGTTGGCCGTGATGCCGAGCGTCTCGGCGGCCTCCGGCGCCATGTCCGCGCTCTTCCACAGGATCGAGGCGCAGCCTTCCGGCGAGATCACCGAGTAGGTCGCGTACTGCAGCATGAGGGTGACGTCGCCCACGGCGATGGCGAGCGCGCCGCCCGAGCCGCCTTCGCCGATGATCGACGACGATGATCGGCGATGCGCAGCGCGCGCCATCGCGTAGAGGTTGCGGCCGATGGCCTCCGACTGGCCGCGCTCCTCGGCGTCGATGCCCGGATAGGCGCCCGGCGTGTCGACGAAGGTGAACACCGGCAGGCCGAACTTCTCCGCCAGCTTCATCAGGCGCAGCGCCTTGCGGTAGCCCTCGGGCTTGGGCATGCCGAAATTGCGCGCGATCTTCTCCTTGGTGTCGCGCCCCTTCTGGTGGCCGAGCACCATGCAGGGCAGGCCGTCGAAGCGCGCCAGGCCGCCCACGATCGAGGCGTCGTCGGCGAACATGCGATCGCCGTGCAGTTCCTCGAAATCGGTGAACAGCGTGCCGACGTAGTCGAGCGTGTAGGGCCGCTGCGGGTGGCGCGCCACCTGCGCGACCTGCCACGGGCGTGAGCTTGGCGTAGATCTCCTTGGTCAGCGCCTGGCTCTTCTTCGTCAGGCGCTGGATCTCCTCGGAGATGTCGACCGCCGAGTCGTCCTGCACGAAGCGCAGCTCCTCGATGCGCTGCTCGAGCTCGGCGATCGGCTGCTCGAAGTCGAGGAAGGTGGTTTTCACGGGTCCGCGATTCTAGCCCACCGCGACGACACGGTTGCGGCCGGCTGCCTTGCCCTGGTACAGGCCCTCGTCGGCCCGCTTGAGCAGCGCGGCCGCCTGCTCGCCGCGCACTCGCGCGGCGATGCCGGCGGTGACCGTGATGCGGTAGTCGGGCGGCGTCTGGGGAAACACCGCGCGCGCGACGTCCTCGCGGATGCGTTCCGCCGCGACCAGTCGCGCCGCGCGCATCGGTGTCGGGCAGGATCAGCAGGAATTCCTCGCCGCCGTAGCGCCCGAAGACATCGACGCCGCGCAGTCCCGGCGGTGGCGACCGCCACGAAATGCCTGAGCACCGCGTCGCCCGCCGCGTGCCCCCACTGGTCGTTGATGCGCTTGAAGTGGTCGATGTCGAGCAGGCAGACGCGAGCGGCGCGCCGAGCCGCTGCGCGCGCGAGCTCTCGCGCTCCAGCGTCGTCGATGAGGTAGCGCCGGTTGTAGGCGCCGGTCAGCTCGTCGTGCATGCGCGATCTGCTCGATGCGCCGAGTTCGCCTCGCGCAAGCTGCGCGGTTGCTGTCGGAGAGCCGGTGGCGCAGCGAGTTCACGTAGCCGCTCATGACCGCGAACCAGGGCAGCACGATGAGCAGGACCGCGAACTGCGTGGCGGAGCGCACGAGGTTCGCGCCGGGTTGGCTGGCGTGCCACAGGCCGAGCATGGCGCCGTGCGCGACCAGGGCGAACCCGGCCAGGAACAGCAACTGCCGCGTGTCGAGCCGCAGCACGCCGAACAGCAGCGCCACCAGGTAGAACAGGCTCAGCTCGCCGCGCACCGGCTCCGTGTAGTACATGAAGTAGGCGAGGAACACGATCGCCACGCAGATCTGTTCCGCGGTCAGGCTCGGGTCGGCGAACCTGAGGTTCAGCCCGAAGCGGAACAGGACGTAGAACAGGACGATGAGCGCGACGATGCCCACCGTGCCACGCACCGCGGCCTGCAGCGGCAGCACGCCGAAATAGCTGCAGACGAACAGCACGAGGCAGACAAGAAGCGAGGTGCCCGACGCGATGAGGAAGCGGCGCACCCGCAGGCGCTGGCGCTCATCGGCGGGGAAAAAGGCGAATCCGCCATGCCTGCGGGCGCCTGGCTGAGCCGGCTTCTCCGCCTACCCCCATGTCAGTATTCTACCGGGACCGGGTCGAGGGACCGCCACAGGTACCAGGTGGCGACCGAGCGCCAGGGCTGCCCAGTTGCTCGCCGAGCCTGCCGGATGCGCGACAGGGGCACTTTGCGCCCCTTGAAATAGGTCACGCCGGACGGCCTTCAGCAGCCCGAGGTCGCCCAGCGGATACACGTCCGGCCGCAGCAGGTTGAACATGAGGAACATTTCCGCGGTCCAGCGGCCGATGCCGCGCACTCGCGACGAGCTCGGCGATCACGGCCTCGTCCGTCCATCTCCGGCCAGCGGTGCGGGTGCACGGTGCCTTCGGCGAAGTGGCGCGCGAGGTCGGCGATGTATTCCGTCTTGCGGTCGGACAGCCCGCAGGCCCGCAGGCGGGGCCGCTTGACCGCGAGCACCTCGCCCGGCGTCATGCCCGGCGCAACTTCGAGCACCCGGTTCCACACCGATTGCGCGGCCTTCACCGAGATCTGCTGGCCGACGATCGCGCGCGCCAGCGTCTGGAACGGCTCGCCGCGCGCCACCAGGTGCACGCGCGGGTGGCGCCGCATGATGCCGGCCAGCACCGGGTCGCGGCGCGCGAGCGTGCGCTTCGCCCGGTCCCAGTATTCAGGCTTCATGCAACGGCAGATTGGTGAGCAGGTTCTGCGGCTTCATGCGCACCTCCTGCGCGGCGTCGGCGCTCAGGGCCAGGTACACGGTGCGTCCGGCGATGTCCGGGCGCATCGCCGCCGGCTCGGCGAACTGCATGCGCGAAGAGGGCCACGATGTTGCGCATGCGGCCCTGCTCCACCGTGTCGCCCGCCCACAGCGCGTTGAGGATCTCGGTGGACTCGGCGTCCAGGCCGATGTGCCAGGCCCAGCGCGCCTCTTCGATCTTGCGCAGCGGCTTCACCGACACCTCGACGCCGTGGAAATGCCGCACCCAGGCCTCGATCACGTGGCACAGCGCGTCGAGCGCCGCACGCCCGTAGGTGAGGCTGATCACCGTGTCGTGGCGCGATTCGCGCTCCCAGTAGAGCGCGGCGTTGGCGCGGTCGAGCACGTCGAGAGTCGACCTTGCCGATCGAGCCCTGCGCCTCGACGATCAGCTTGCCGAGGTTGCCGTAGCGGTTGCCCGCCGCGTGCATGTCCACGGTCTCGAGGTCGGCGAGCAGCACGTGCCCGTCCTGCAGCGTCGCCTTCTGGTCGCGGAAGAACAACTCTGCGGCGCGCAGCCGCAACGGGTCGTCGCAGCCCTCGAGGAGGTTGCGCAGGACCACGTGCGCCAGTTGGTCGATGAACAGCGGCGGCACGTCGATCGCGCGCCTTGAACAGGCCCATGTAGCAGCCCTCGACGGTGCCCGCCGCCAGCAGCCGGTCGCGAAACCGCAGCAGCATGCGGTAGTTGTGGCGCGCGTCCTCGTCCTGCACCGCCGCGATCTCCGCCTCGGGCACCTGGCGGCGCGGCGCGCTCCATCAGCGCCGCGTGCAGGCGGAGCTCGGCCTCGCAGGATTCCTCGACCGGATGGATCTCCGGGCGCAGGTAATACGCGCGCAGGAAGTCGTCGGTGACCCGCAGCCTGCCGGCCGGGTCGCGTTCTAGGAGGTGAAAACCGCTGTTACGCCAGAAATCAGGCAGAGGCGACGACCAACCGCGAGTGCGACGCGACGTGCTGCCGCAGGAACTCCATCTGGTCGGCGAGGATGCGGCGGTTGGTGAGGATCAGGTACTCCGCCTTGTTCGGCACGTAGGGCGCGAACAGCAGCTGCAGGCCGGATTCCTCCGGCAGGCGGTTGCGCTTGCTGCCGTTGCAGTGCCGGCAGGCCGTGACCACGTTCATCCAGGTGTCGCGCCCGCCGCGCGACAGCGGCGTGATGTGGTCGCGCGTCAGCCGGAAGTAGCCGAACTCGCCGCCGCAATAGCCGCAGGTATGCCGGTCGCGCCGGAACAGCTCGCGGTTGTTGAGCGGCGGCACCTGGTGGAAGCCCTTGGCCGCCAGCGCCTTGCCGCGGATGGCGATGATCGAATGCGCGGTGATGCTGGAGCGCTCGCCGGTGACGCGCGAGACGCCGCCGCGGAACGTGAACGTGCGCTCGCCGAGCGTCCACGCCACGAGGTTCTTCGCGTAGTAGAAGCAGGCCTGCTGCCAACTGACCCAGCGGTGCGGAACGCCGTGGCTGTCGAGCGTGAGGATCAACAGGTTATCCATGATCGGTACGGATTCTGCCAAGCCTGATTGTGCTTTGCAATGTCCGGAAAAACAAAGGGCTGCAAGCCGAAGCTCGCAGCCCTTCGAATTGCGTCCCAGCGCTAGCGGTTGGCCACGCGGTCCTTGAACCCCTGCCCGGCCGCGAACGCGGGCACGGTCTTCGAGGAGATGCGGATTTCCTTGCCGTTCTGCGGGCTGCGGCCGGCGCGCGCCTTGCGCCTGCGCGGCAGGAAGGTGCCGAAGCCGACGACGGTCACGCGATTGCCTTTCGCCACGCTCGCCACGATCGCGTCGAACACCGCGTTCACCGCTTCGCCCGGCGCTCGACTTGCTGAGATTGCCGGCACGCGCGGCCGCTTCGACGAGATCAGCTTTGGTGACGGATCGCATGGCCTCGCATTCCCTTCTCGCGCAAAACGAGCGTGAATCATAATCAGATCGTCACGCGAATTCAATGCACGCGAAAAATATTTTGCAGCGCGCGAATCACAACTTCTTACACGTGACTGACGCTGTCGTCGCACGCGCGACGGCCGCGGGCGAGTCCGCGGCGCGCGCGCCTTTCGCGGTCACGGGCGCGAGCTTGGCGCGGCTGCGGTTCCAGACGGTAAGCGGGTAGCCGCCGGCGAGCAGGCGCAGGCTCATGGGAGCGCCCATCAATCCCATGCCGAGGAAACCCAGGCGTAGCTTGTCGTTCATTTCCTGCCCCCTGAATGCGTGACCGCGCCCTTGTTGGCCGGGACCGACCAGGCGTGCGTACTTCTCCAGCGCACCGGACAGCGGCGCGCGCCGCGGCGCCTTCCATGCCCGGCGCCGCGCCGCCAGCTCGGGCTTCGGCACGTGCAGGGTCGCCATTTCCTTGCGCGCATCGATCGTGATGCGATCGCCGTTGCGCACCAGCGCGATCGGGCCGCCCGCCGCCGCCTCGGGCGACACGTAGCCGATCATCATGCCGCGCGTCGCGCCCGAGAAGCGGCCGTCGGTCAGGAGCGCGACCTTCTCGCCCAGGCCCTGGCCATAGATCAGCGCCGTGACGCCCAGCATCTCGCGCATGCCGGGACCGCCGCGCGGACCCTCGTAGCGGATGACGAGCACGTCGCCGGACCTGATCTTGCGCGCGCGTACCAGCGCCGCGCAGGCTTCCTCGCTGTCGAATACGCGCGCGCGGCCCTCGAACACCAGGGACTTCAGGCCGGCGACCTTGATCAGGCCGCCGTCGGGGCACAGGTTGCCTTTCAGCACCACCAGGCCGCCGGTCGGCAGGATCGGCTCGCGCCGCACCACCTCGCCATCCGCGCCGGCATGGCCGGCGAGCGCCTGCTCGAGCGTGTTGCCGGACAACGTCAGGCAATCGCCGTGCAGCGCGCCGCGCCGCAGCAACTCCTGCAAGACGGTGTAGACGCCGCCCGCGGCATGCAGGTCCTTGGCGAGAAAGCGTCCGCCGGGCTTCATGTCGGCGATCAGCGGCGTGCGCCGCGCGACGCGGGCGAAGTCGTCCAGGTCGAACCGGATTCCGGCCTCGTGCGCAATAGCCGGCAGGTGCAGAGCGGCGTTGGTCGAGCCGCCGGTCGCGGCCACGGCGGCGCAGGCATTCTCGATGCTCTTGCGCGTCACCAGCTCGCGCGGCCGCGGCCCGCCATCGCGCAGCAGCCGCATCACCGTCGCACCGGCTTCGCGCGCTGCGGCGTGCCGGCCCTCGGCGACTGCGGGAAGCGTGGCGGTGCCGGGCAGTGCGAGGCCCAGCGTCTCCGACACCATGGCCATGGTGTTGGCGGTGAACTGGCCCGGGCAGGATCCAAGGCTCGGCAGGCAGGCCTGCTCCAGTTCGTCCAGCGCGGATTGCGGCAGGTCACCGGCCAGCACCGCGCCGACCGCCTCATAGGTATCCAGCACGGTGACATCGCGACCCTGCCAGCGGCCGGGCAGCGCTGCCCCTCCATATACGAATACCGACGGGCAGGTTCAGGCGCACCATGGCCATCATCATCCCGGGCAGCGTCTTGTCGCAGCCGGCGAAGGCGACCAGGGCATCGTAGGCATGACCGCGCGCGACTGCCTCCACGCTGTCGGCGATCAGCTCGCGCGACACGAGCGAGAAGCGCATTCCCGCGTGGTTCATCGACATGGAGTCCGCGACCGAGGCGGCGGCGAAGTCGAACGGCACGCCGCCCGCCTCGCGCACGCCCGCGCAGGCCTCGCGCGCGAACTCGCCGAGCAGGGCATTGCAGGGCGTGACGCGGCCGTCGGTGGAGGCGACGCCGACGAAGGGCTTGGCCAGGTCGGCGCCCGCGACGCCGAGCGCGCGCAGGAAGGCGCGGTGCGGCGCCCGATCCAGCCCCTCGACCGTGACCCGCGAAGGCAGGATCGGGATGACGCGCGTGCGCCGCGCCACGCTCAGTCGGGCTTGGCGCCCGAGATCTTCACCACTTCCGCCCACTTCGCGATTTCGTCGCGGATCAGCGCGCCGAATTCCGCGGGCGTGCTGGGCGAGGGCTCGGCGCCGGCGGCGATCACGCGCTCGCGAATGTCCTGGCGCTTGAGCGCCGCCACCAGTTCGCTGTTCATGCGGCCGATGATCTCGGCCGGCGTGCCCGCCGGCATGACCACGCCGAACCAGCCCGTCGCCTCGTAACCGACGAGGCCGGCTTCGGCGATGGTCGGCACGTCGGGCGCCACGCTGACGCGCTTCGCGCTGGTCACCGCGATCGCCTTGAGGCGACCCGCCTTGACCTGGTTGATGGCGGAGGCGACGTCCACCACGGCGAGGTCGAGCTGACCGCCCACGGCGTCCATTGCCGCCGGACCGCTGCCCTTGTAGGGGACGTTGGTCAGCTGCACTTTCGCCATCAGCTTGAACAGCTCGCCCGAGAGGTGCATCGCCGTGCCGTTGCCGCCGTAGCCGAGCATCAGCTGGCCGGGCTTGGCGCTCGCCAGCGCGATCAGCTCGCGCAGGTCGTTCGCCGGCAGCGCGGTCTTGGCGACGAGGAAGAACGGGACGAAGGCCACGTTCGACACCGGCGCGAAATCCTTCACCGGGTCGTAGGGCATCTTCGGGTACAGGCTGACGTTGGCGGCGAGCGCGCCCGCCGCACCGAGGCCCATGGTGTAGCCGTCGGGCGCCGCCTTGGCGACGAATTCCATGCCGATGTTGCCGCCGGCGCCCGGGCGGTTCTCCACCAGCACCTGCTGGCGCAGGCGGTCCGACAGCACCGTCGCCAGCGCGCGCGCGATCAGGTCGGAGCTGCCGCCCGGCGGAAAGGTGACGATGAAGCGGATCGGCTTGGTCGGGTAGTTCGGCTGGGCGAGCGGCGCGCCGAGCCAAAGCGCGGCGCAGGCGGCCAGCAGGCCGCGGATGATCGGGTGCATGTTTCCTCTCAGTCGATGAGCCAGAACGCCGCCGCGAACGCCGGCGGGATGAACAGGCAGAAGCGCACCAGCGAATTGATGCGCCGGCGCTGCGTGTCGTCGAGTTCCATCTTCGTCTTGAACTGCTCCGCGCGTTCCCTGGCGGCCTTGCGCTGGAGCATGTACTCCGCCCCCACCAGAACAACCGCGAGGGCGAGCCCGATGATGAAGCCTTGGACGGCGGCGTGCATCGCGACTCCCGGCAGTGGACCCCTGCCACAGGCAGGGGTCTTTCTTGTCTGGCGCGCCCGGCGGGATTTGAACCCACGACCCCTTGGTTCGTGGGCGAGCCGAGCGACGATGCAGTATATACGAATCAGCTACTTGCGATACTTGCCGCGCTACTGACAAACCAACGCTGGCAGAAACGGCTACAAAGTGGTTCGCGCAAGGCAAGCGAAGCTACGAAATGGCTACGCTGAATCACGGTCAAGTTCAATGAGCGCTTTCGTCGCAAGGCGGTCATTCACGGTGTTCGTCGATCAAGGTGAAGAGCGCACCGTCCTCCGCAAAGTCCGGTCTTCCGAGCGTCACTTTCGAATTTCCCTGCTGCGATTGCGCCGGCACACTATGGTCGCAGGGAGGCGAAGTCCCCGATGAATGCATGGTTCCGAACAATATTGCCTGTTGTTATGTCTGCGACTTAGACTTTTTCCAAGCTGCGGGGTTTATTCGACGTCATGTGGGGCCGAGCGTCCAAAGCTCGAAGAGTGGCTCTCGAAAGAGGAGATGCGGAAGCTGCGCACCGAGGAGTCTTACGCTGAGCGCAAGAAGACATTTGGTCAAGAATCGCGTGCTTGCCGGATTGCCCCGCAAGGACTACCGAAAATTGCTGACCGTCCTCGAACCAGTGAAGCTGGCCTTTGGGGAGGTTCTCTATGAATCCCAAGCCCGAATTCGGCATGTGTACTTTCCAAACGACTGCTTCGTCTCAATGCTGACTGGCGTGGATGGCGATCGGGCTGCGGAGGTCGGACTCATCGGCTCTGAAGGCATGATCGGGCTTCCCGTGGCTCTGGGGATCGCCGTGTCGCCCTTTCGTGCCGTGGTACAAGGTGGCGGCACAGCAGTGCGGATGAAGATAGCGGACTTTCGCCGCGAATTCAGCGAGAGCGCTGCGCTGAGGCGAGAGTTGTTCCTCTTTACCCATTTGCTGATGATCCAGATCGCGCAGACCGCGGCGTGCAACCGCTTCCATCGGGTGACACAGCGCATGGCCCGCTGGATCTTGATGACGAGCGACCGCATCAAGTCCAACGAGTTTCGCATCACGCAGGAATTCCTTGCGCTCATGCTGGGTGTGCGGCGTGTCGGCATCAGCGTGGCGGCGAGCAACCTGCGCGAACGCAAGCTCATGGCCTACCATCGCGGCAGCTTCACGATCCTAAACCATAGAGGTCTCGTAGCGGCCGCCTGCGGATGCTACAAGAAGGTCAAAGACGTTTATGCGCGAGGACAAGGTAGAAAGGATCTTTTCCACCAGCGCCGTCGAAGTCATGCACGCAATCGCAAGAATGGATAAGCGTTGTTTACGTTCCGAAAGTGAGTAGGGGTAACACGGCACGTGCAGACAAGGCGCAATACGGGCTCGGCACCAGCTTGCTGGCCGCAGTGCCTCACGCGGAGTATCAACGCCTGTTTGCCGGCGTCGAACCGGTTACGCTGAAATTCGGCGAGGTGCTCCAAGAGCCAGGCGCGCGGATTCGGCATGTGTACTTCCCTATCGACTGTGTTATTTCCTTGCTGACGCCGATAAAGGGTCACCCGGACTTGGCAATCGCGCTAGTCGGCCGTGAGGGCATGGTCGGTATTCCGCTGGCGCTGGGGATTGAGTTTTCGTCCCGTCGGGCCTTGGTCCAAGGCCCCGGGACTGCCATGCGGATGGAATCAGGTCCCTTTCGCAGGGCGTTTCGCCAAAGCATGCCGTTACAACAAGCTCTCCACCGGTACAAGCATGCGTTGGTCGGGCAGATTGGACGATTGGCTGCGTGCACGCAGTTTCACCCGGTGCAAGCGCGCCTCGCCCGCTACCTGCTGATGACGGCGGACCACACAAACTCGGCGGAGATTCGCCTTACGCACGAGTTTCTGGCGAGCATGTTGGGTGTGCACCGGCCCGCGGTGACTCGCGCTGCCAGCGTCCTGGAAAAAGGCGGGTTGATTGGATGCGGTCGCGGAAAGTTGACGATACTTGATCGCAAACGCCTCGGCGCAGCCTCCTGTGAGTGTTACCAGATCATCAAGCGCATATACGCCAGCATGTACGCGCATGACTGACCCTGCGCGAAACGCCGTTAATCTACTTTGATGGCCGCAAGCCCGCTTATGAATTGGACCAGCGCGGTCTGGATTGCGCCGCAGCTAGCGGAATCATCAATTTTGGCGGCGGGTTAGACCGGTCATGCGGCCGGGAAGGAAAATGAAAAGGCCCCTGCTCATCGCAGAGGCCTTTGTTGTGTGGCGCGCCCGGCAGGATTTGAACCCACGACTCCTTGGTTCGTAGGCGCTTCAAGCCAGTTTGTGATGTATTGAAATCAGCGACTTGCGGCGCTTGCTAACCCGCTACTCGGCCACATCAAGGCACAATTTGCTCACAGTCAATCTGGCGTCGGCACGAGCCAAGACAAAGGCTGTCTCCAGGGAAACCGGTGGCACGCAACGAAATGACGCACCGTCAGTGCATCATCATCACTGCAGCCATTACGGCCACCATCACTGCCACCATAATGACGAGATGCAAGGGGTTGCTGATCATGTGGCGGAGCATGCCAAACCGCGTACCCACCGCCACCAGATTCATGCCGCACTTTGGACACTTGCCGGCGCTCGGCTGGCGGATATCCGAATGCATGGGGCAAAAGTAGCCATGCCCCGCGCCCTGAACGTTGCTCATGGCCGATGCAGGATTGCGGCCTTCTTCTCTTCGTACTCTTCCTTCTTGATTTCGCCTTTGGCGAGCCGCTCGTTCAGGATTTGCAGCGCAGAAGTTGTCGCATCGGTACCGGAACGATGGCTGTGCCCCCACGGACCGCGCATCATGAACAGAACGCACATGACCAACATGAACACCATGAATAGCGGGAAGATCCACCAGATTCCCCAACCACCCCACATCATGTGCCACGGGCCGGGCCAATCCCATTCGCCTGAAGATTGAGCGCGCTGCGCAAGCGCTGCGAACGGACACAGCAGCATGAGCAACGTCGCCGGAAATACAAAGGGCTTGCCAAGCTTGATCATCGGGCATCTCCTTGGTCAATACATAAGCACCCGCTGAACTATGCGCCCGTCGGCAGGGCACGTATTGACCAAGCTCAAGCTCGCGGCACAAATGAAAAAGGCCCTAGCTCTCGCTAGGGCCTTCTTTGTGTGGCGCGCCCGGCAGGATTTGAACCCATGAGCCCTTGGCTCGTAGGCGATCCCGGCCAAGTTGTCGTCTTTAGAAATCAGCTGCTTGCAGCGCTTGCCGTTGTGCCAATCAGTCTGATCCAGTCACAAACATGGCACAGGCAGCCTGAGTTCGTCACATCCGCGCAACTTCGCGACGTAACCGCCTATTCGTACTGGAGGTGCTGACGCATCAGGCACAACGCAGATAAGAGCGCACCCCCGATCAGCTCTCGGCACGTTCCGTCGAGCGGTGCATAATGTGACATCAAATTGCAAATGAACGGCCGCAAGAAAAGCAGGCGCCCAATGATTCGGGTCGAACGACGTCCGCTTCAGAAGGGAAGACGCCAGGCGTGCCTGGAGCGCGCACATCTTTTTGTAGCGCTCTGCGCTGGTCTCGGCTGCCTGATCGCTCCAGACATCGCGTCAGCTGCAGAAGGCGCGGCCACCTACACGCCGATCGCGCCCTATCCGATGGCAACGATCTTTACGTTTCTGCTCCTCATGCTCGGGCCGTTCAAGATCATTGGTCCGTTTGCGAGAATTACGAAGGGGGCGGATGACCAGTTTGTACGCCAAATCGCCTTACGTTCGACATTCTTCTCGAGCCTCGCCCTCTTGCTTGCCGCCTTCCTCGGTCGGACTATTATTGACACATACCGCATACCCCTGCCCGTCCTGGCACTTTCCGGGGGAATCATCCTCTTTCTCGTGGCGCTGCAAAGCATCCTTCAACAGTTCACGCCGCCAACCGTGCACGATGAGGCAACTTCCGAGTCGGCTCGCGCACCGACCCTGAGCATGGCGCTGACGCCGCTTGCCTTTCCGACGATCGTCACTCCCTATGGCATCGCCGCGCTCGTCGTGTTCCTCGAGATCAGTCCAGACCTGCAGAGTCGAATGATGATCGGCGCCGTCGTGCTAGTGATCATGCTGTTGAACCTGTTCACCATGGTCCTGATGCGGCATATCCCGCCCATCCTGGGCGTTCTGCTATCGGTGCTGGGCGCTGTTCTTGGTGTCATTCAGGTCGCGTTTGGACTCCGGGTCATTTACTCCTCACTCAAGGTGATGGAGGTGTTCTGAGGTCGCATGCGACTGCAATCTGGATGACCGCTCAGGGTCCAGACCGGTCTTGCGGCCGGAAAACAAAACGAAAAGGCCCCAGCTCACGCTGAGGCCTTTGGAAGGTGGCGCGCCCGGCAGGATTTGAACCCACGACCCCTTGGTTCGTAGCCAAGTACTCTATCCAACTGAGCTACGGGCGCGAGGGCAGGGATTATACCGGAAGCGCCCTAGAACCCCCAGTAATCGAGGCCTTCGGGCAGCGGCTCGCCGTGGGCGAGCGAGGCGAGCTTCGAATACTGCCCCTCGGCGTAGAGCAGCGGACGACCCTTCTTGCCGAACAGCACCTGCTCCACCTGACCGAGGACGATGGTGTGCGTGCCGTGCACCAGCTTCTTGATCACGCGGCAATCGAACGACACCAGCGCATCGAGCAGGACCGGCGATCCGGTCGAAAGCTTGGACCACTCGCGCGACTTGAACCGCCCCTCGCCCGACTGCGCGCCGCTGAACAGGTTGGACAAGTCCGAATCCTCCGCGCGCAGCACGTTGACGCAGAACGCCTTGCTGCGCGTCACGCCGCCATGGGTCGCGGACGTCCGGTTGAGGCACACGAGCACGGTGGGCGGCTCGGCGGTCGCCGAGCACACTGCGGTCGCGGTCATGCCGTAGCGGTGCCCGCCGTGCGCGGCGGTGACGATGTTGACGGCGTGCGCGAGGCTGCGCATGCCGAGCTTGAACTGCGTGATCGTCGACCGGCTTGTCCACGCGGGCGATTCTAGCGCCGGTTGACCAGGACGATGCCCGCGCCCACCAGCAGCGCCGCGCCGACGAACGATGGCGTAAGGGGCTCGCGCAGGATCAGCACGCCGAACAGCACGCCGAACAGCGGCGTGAGGAACGAGAACACGGAAAGGCGCGCGGCGAGGTAGCGCGTCAGGAGCCAGAACCACACGAGGTAGCTGCCGAAGGCAACGAGCACGCCCTGGTAGGCGAGGCTGGCGAGCGCGAGCGGCGTGAGCGCCACCACGCCCCTTTCGCCCATCAGCAGCGACGACGCGAGCAGCATCGGGGCCGATACCACGAGCTGGTAGAACAAGCGTCTTCGCCGCGCTGATGCGCGCCAGGCCGGTGGCGCGGATCAGCACCGTGGTCGCCGCCCACAGCAGCGCGGCGACCAGGCCAAAAGTATCCCCCAACAGCGAGCCGCGTGCCGCGGCGAAGCCGTCGCCGAAGGCGAGCGCGATGCCGGCAAAGGCCACCAGCACTCCCGCCCACTGCGTGCGCACCAGCTTCTCGCCCGGGCACCAGCCAGTGCAGCCCCAGCGCCGTCAGCACCGGCGCGAGGTAGATGAACACCACCATGCGCGAGGCGGCGGTGTGCTCCAGCCCGCCGTAGATGAAGATGAACTCGCCGCCGAACAGGAGACCCGCGGCGACGCCCGCGCCGAGCGTGCCGTCGCGCGCGAACAGCGGCGTCCCGCGCCACTGCGCCCATGCCAGCAGCAGCGCGGTGGCGATCACCGAGCGCAGCCCGGCCTGCATGACCAGAGAGATGTCCGGGGCCGTGAGCTTGATGGCCACTTGCTGGAATCCCCACAGCGCCGTGAGCCCCAGCATCAGGGAGAAAGCCTTTGCGTCCAGAGCCTTGCGTTCAATCATCCGATATAGCCATCAGCTATCAAAGCCATTCCACAAACGCTCGCGGAGCGTGGCTACGAATACGTCGAGATCCCGCTCGACAACAAGGTCCGCGGCAGGGCGATCGGGGCGATTGCCGGCGCGCAGACCGTGCCGCAGGTGTTCATCAACGGCACGCGGATCGGAGGCTGGGAAGAGCTCGAGCGCTGGGCGAGAAAGGCAGCCTAGCGGCCTTTGAAGATCGGCTTGCGCTTCTCGTTGAACGCGCGCACGCCTTCCCTTCTGTCCTCGGTATCGACGAGGCGGTTGTAGGCCTCGATCTCGAAGCGGTAGCCGGTGAGGAGGTCCATCTGCAGCCCGTAGTGGATGGACTTCTTCGCCTGGCGCACCGCGAGCGGGGCGTTTTCGGCGATCTGGCGCGCGGTCTCGAGCGCGTCGGCGAGCGTCTTGCCCGGCTCGCACACCTTGTTCACCAGGCCCCAAGCAGCGCCCTCCTCGGCGCTGAAGGCGCGCGCCGTGAGGATCAGTTCCTTCGCGCGCCGCTCGCCCACCGCGCGCGGCAGGTTCTGCGTGCCGGCGCCGCCCGGCATGATGCCCAGGCGCAGCTCGGATAGCGCGAGCTTCGCGCCTTTCGCGGCGTAGAGAAAGTCGCAGCAGAGCGCTGTTTCCAGCCCGCCGCCGTAGGCGTGGCCGTTGACCGCGGCGATGATCGGCACCGGGCACTCCATCAGCGCGACGAAGGCCTGCTCGAACTGGGCGTGCTGCGTGCGCCAGGTCTCGACCGACATGCCGTCGCGTTCCTTGAGGTCGCGCGCCCGCGCAGAACGCGCGCTCGCCCGCGCCCGGTGAGCACGACGCAGCGGATGTCGCCGGGATCGGCCGCCAGTGCGTTGAACAGGTCGAGCCAGTCGCGGCCCATCTGCGTGTTGATGGCGTTCAGCACCTCGGGGCGGTTGAGCGTGACGACGAGGACGTGCGCGCCTTCGCGCGTCACGCTCAGCGTGGAATAATTGCCGGGCACTCAGCGCCCGCGCCGGATCATTGGCGCTTCCAGGTCTTGTCGGGATTGAACCGCGTGACCTTGCCCACGGCCGCAGCGGTGCCCGGGCCGAGGTCCTTCTCGTACACGACGCCCTCGTGGTTGACGATGAAGGTCATGACGCCCGAGCTGCCATAAGCGGCCGGCCATGCGATCAGCCCGAACCCGCCGATCATGCGTCCCTGCGCCACGTAGTCGTAGGCGCCCCCTGGCGCGTCCGGCCCCTGCCGCTTGAGGATGCGGTAGCGATAGCCGTGGTACGGGTCCGGCAAGCCATCTCCGTCCTTGGTGTAGCCCTCCGCTTTCGCGCTCGCGAACATGGGCCCGAGCGGGCTCGGCGCTTCGCCCGCCTTGGTGGGAAAGAACAGCCCATCGCGCTTGCCCGGCGCGCTGTCGAACTTCTGCGCGTAGTGCAGGAGCTTGTCGCCGCGCGGATTGCGCAGGTAGTACTCGCGCTGCGCGTCCACGTACGCAAGCATCGCCTGCATCGCGGAGAGCTCGTTGCGGCCAATGCGCCGGTTGAGGATTTCCTCCCTGCCCTGCTTGGCGTCGAATCGCCAGCCGTCTTCGCCCTTCACGATCGGAATGGGGCTCGGCCACTCGTCCTTGCCGAGCATCAGGATCGCCTTCGCATCGCCCTCCCGGGCGATCTTGTTCGCTTCCCCATAGGCCCGCACAAAGCGCTCTCGGCCGGCGCGGTCCGCCACCGCGTCTCCGGATCGGACCAGGTTTGCGGACCCGGGTCCGAGAATGTTCTCCACTGCCTTGACGTCGCCGGCGCGAGACTGCCGCCACGAGCGCCTTGGCCGCCTCTTCCGGCGACCCGAACGTCTTCTGCTTCTCCGCGGCGAGCGCGGCCGGGCCCACGCCAACGCAAGACAGCGAGGCGGCCAGCAGCAGCCTATGAACGAATTTCACCAGTGTCAGCGGCATATGCGTTCTCCCCTAGCGGCGCCCGCCGCCACCGCCCGCGCGCCCACCGCCACCGCCCGCGCGCCCACCGCCGCCGGCCGGCCGCGACTGACTGGCCGCCGACGAGCGGCTCGATGCGCCGCGGCTGCTGTAGTCCCGAGTATTGGCGCCTTGGCCTTGGCCCGCGCCTTCGAACGCACCCGGCTGGCGGCCGCCGGCATCGCGCTGGCCCGCGCGGTCCGAAGTACTGGGCCCGGCGCTCCGGTCGCGCGCGCCTGCAGCATCCCGCTGACGGTCCGCAGTGCTCGGTCCGGCACCATCGCGCCCGCGATACGCATCGCGGGTATCAACGCCCGGCCGCTGGCCGCCGTACTTGTCGCGGCTGCCCTGGTCGCGGTATTCGACGCCCTTGCGGTGCTCGGGCTTGTGCTGCCAATCGCCGCCGCTGATGTTGGTCCTGTTGAAATTGTTGTAGTTGTTGTGATTGATGTAGACGTTGCCGCCGCCCCAGTGGCAGCCGCCCCACCAGGCATTGCCGATGATGATGCCCACCGAAAAGGCGAAGAACACTCCTCCCGCGTAGGCGGGCGGGTAGTAGTAGTAAGGCGGATAGGCGGGATACGGCCAGGGCCCATAAACCATCGTCGGGTTGTAGACCGGCACGTACACCACCTCGGGATTCGTCGGCTCGACCTTGATGATGGTGGTGCTGCCCTCCTGCTCGGTGGTGACCTTCTGCTCCTTGCCGGACTTGAGGTTCCCCTCCGCGAGCGCCTTGGAGCGCAGGCGCTGCACGCTGTCCAGCACTTCCTTCTGCTGCGCGAGGAATGCATCGCCCAGCTTCTGCATCCAGTCGAGCTTGTCGTTCATCATCGCCAGCACCTGCGGCGTGGCGGTGAGCGACTTCACGCTTGCATCCCAGGGCTGCTTCTGCATGGCGTCCTCGAGCGCCTTGCCCGTGACCTTCGGGTTCTCCTTGGCCCAGCGCGCGGCCTGCACGACTTCGAGCGGGTAGGTCGAGGCCATCAGGACCTGCGCCACCAGGGCGTCGGGATAGAGCGCGATCGGCGCAACCAGCTGCTCGAGCTGCTCCTTGCTGAACGCCGCAGCCGCCTGCTGCGCAGCGGTCGCCTTCTGCTGCTGCGGTGCGACCAGGTCCGGGGACACCTGCAGGGGTGGCGCCGGCTGCTGCGCGTGAAGCGGCGCGGCGAGCGCCGCCAGGACGGCAGAGGCAAACGCTGTGAATCTCGCGAGGCGGTGCGGCATGTACCGGAATATTACGCCATGATGTTCACGCCGCCATCCACGTACAGCGTTTCGCCGGAAAGGCGCCGTGCGTAGGGCGTCGCGAGGTAGGCGCAGGTGAAGCCCACGTCCATGATGTCCACGAGCTCGCCGAGCGGCGCGCGCTGCGCCGCCTCGTTCAGCATCAGTTCGAAATCCTTGAGGCCTGAGGCGGCGCGCGTCTTGAGCGGCCCGGGCGAGATGGCGTGCACGCGGATGCCCTTGCCGCCCAGCTCGTAGGCGAGGTAGCGGCAGCTCGCCTCGAGCGCGGCCTTCACCGGCCCCATGACGTTGTAGTTCGGCACCACCTTGTTCGCGCCGTGGTAGCTCATGGCGAACATCGTGCCGCCGCTCTTCATGAGCGGCGCCGCCAGCTTTGCCATGCGTATGAACGAATGGCAGGAAATGTCCATCGCCTTGGAGAAGCCCTCCGCGGTGCAATCGAGCAGCCCGCCCTGCAGGTCGTCCTTGGGTGCCCAGGCGATCGAGTGCACGAGGATGTCGAGCTGGCCCCACTGCTTGCCGATCGCCGCGAATACCGCCTCGAGCTCGCCCGGCCGCGAGACGTCGAGCGGCAGGAAGATCGGCGCCTCGAGCTGCTTCGCGAGCGGCTCGACGTAGGACTTCGATTTCTCGTTCAGGTAGGTGATCGCCAGGTCCGCGCCGAGCTCGCGAAAGGCGCGCGCGCAGCCGTACGCGATCGAGTGCTCGTTGGCGATGCCGACGACGAGTGCTTTGGCGCCCTTCAGCACCGGGCGGGGAACTTCCAATGTCATGACTTCCTTTCCATGAGGCGCTGCGTGTGGCGCGCGATCATCAGCTCCTCGTTGGTCGGGACGACCCAGGCCGAGACGCGGCTGTCCTGCGCGCTGATGCGCGGCCCGCCCATTGCGTTCGCCGCTTCGTCCAGCTTCACGCCGAGCCAAGCGGCGTCGCGGCACACGCGCTCGCGGATCGGCGCGGCGCGTTCGCCGATGCCGGCCGTGAACACGAGGGCATCGAGGCCACCGAGCGCGGCGGCGAGCGAGCCCAGCCTCGCGGCCGATGCGATAGATGAAGAGATCCACCGCGAGCTTCGCGCGCGGCTCGCGGCTCTCCAGCAGCGTGCGCATGTCGCTGGAAATTCCCGACACGCCGAGCAGTCCCGACTGCTGATAGATGAGCTTTTCGATCGCGCGCGCGTCCATCTTCAGCTCGTCCAGCAGGTAGAGCATCACGCCGGGATCGATCGTCCCGCAGCGCGTGCCCATCGGCAGGCCGTCCACGGCGGTGAATCCCATCGTGCTGGCGACGCTCTTGCCCGCCTTCATGGCGCACAGGCTCGCGCCGTTGCCGAGGTGCGCGACGATCACGCGGCCCGCCGCGGCCTTGGCATCCAGGCTCGGGAAGGCGCTCGCGATGTACTCGTAGGACAGGCCGTGGAATCCGTAGCGGCGCACGCCGCGGTCGGTGATGGACGCCGGCAGCGCGAACGCCTGCGCGATCTCGGGCTGCGCGCGATGAAAGGCCGTGTCGAAGCACGCCACCTGCAGCACTTGCGGCAGGCGCTCGGCGACGAGGCGGATCGGCGCGAGGTTGTGCGGCTGATGCAGCGGCGCAAGCGGGATGAACTTCTCGAGCTTGGCGATCACTCCGGGATTGAGCTTCACGGGCTCCGAGAACTCGAGTCCGCCATGCACCACGCGATGCCCCACCGCGACCAGGCGATGGTCGGCGCGCTGCGCGCTGAGGAACTCGACCAGGTGGGCGATCGCGCCATCGTGCCCGAGACGCGTGCCCTCGCCCCACTTGCGCTCGCCGAGGCTCGCGCCGCTCGCGTCCTTAGCCGTGAAGCGCGGCGCGGTATACAGGCCCTCGAGCAGGCCGCTCAGCCGCGGCGCGAGTTCGCCGCTCTTGCTCGAGGAACAGCGAGAACTTGATGCTCGAGGAACCCGCGTTGAGTACGAGTATTGCGTCAGCCACAGCGCTCATGCGACGGCCTTTTCCGAGCGCTGGCGGCGCGCCTGCGCCACCAGTGCCGCGATGGCGCAGGAGGCGAGCCGCGTCATGACGGAATCGGCGCGGCTGGTGAGGATGATCGGCACGCGCGCGCCGAGCACGATGCCGGCCGCATCCGCGCCGGCGAGGAACGACAGGCTCTTCGCCAGCATGTTGCCGGCCTCGAGGTCCGGCACCACGAGCACATTGGCGCGCCCCGCGACCGGCGAATCGATCTTCTTGATGCGCGCGGCTTCCGGGTTGATCGCGTTGTCGAGCGCCAGCGGACCGTCGAGGACCGCGCCGGTGATCTGCTTGCGGTCCGCCATCTTGCAGAGCGCCGCCGCCTCGATCGTCGAGGGCACGTCCGGATTGACCGTCTCCATGGCGGAAAGGATCGCCACGCGCACGTCGGTCACGCCACAGTCGTGCGCGAGATCGATCGCGTTCTGCACGATGTCGACCTTGTCCTTCAGCGACGGCGCGATGTTGACGGCCGCGTCCGTGATGATGAGCGCATCCGCATGCCCGGGCACGTCCATGACGAAGCAGTGGCTGACGCGCCGCGCCGTGCGCAATCCGGTGTCGCGCTTGACCACCGCGCCCATCAGCTCGTCGGTATGCAGGCTGCCCTTCATCAGGGCTTCCGCCCGGCCTTCGCGCACCAGCGCCACGGCGGCTGCCGCCGACGCCTCGCTGTGCGGCGTATCCACGATCTCGAACTTGCTGATGTCGATGCCGTGCTGCCTGGCGAGCGCCTCGATGCGCGCCCGCGGCCCCACCAGGATCGGCGCGATCAAGCCCGCCTTGGCCGCATCCGCGGCCCCGCGCAGCGAGCTCTCGTCGCAGGGATGCGCGACCGCCGTCGGCGTCGCGGGCAGCGACTTGCAGCGCGCAATCAGCATCTCGTACTTCTCGTGCTTGCGCGGCATGGATTCGGCCTTCATGTCAGCCCGCCCTCACTGGCCGCACTGGCTGCAGCGGCCTTTCCACGGCGTAGCGCGCGCGCAGCACTTCGCGCGCACGGCCGAGCATGGCGTTCTGCTCGTCGGTCGGCTGCAGTCCCTGGAAGCGCTTGTCCGCGAGCAGACGCTGGAAAAGGGCGACCAGCCGGTCGCGATCTCCGGCATCCGTGACCAGCGCCGGCAGCGTCTCGAGGGCGCGCTCGGGCTCGTAGCGCACGATGATGTCCTGCTCCCCGCGGATGCGGCGCCATTCATCGGGCTTCGCGGCGGGCAGCATGTCCCGGTAATCCTCGATCAGCTCGTGCTTCAGGTGCAGCCGCTCAAGCGGCAGCGGCTCGCCCTTGCGCGCGAGCAGCGCGCCCAGGCGCGCGATCGCCTCGGCGTAGCCGCCGTGCTCGATGTTGGCAAGCGCCTCCTTGACGACCGGAAGTTCGCGCAGCTCTACCGCCGGCGCCTCGCGCCTTGCTTCGGCCTCGCTCCTGTCCGCCAGGTTGAAGGCGAACATGTTGCCGTAGACCTGGAAGAACGCCGCTTCGCTCGTCGCGTCGCGCACGGCGCGGTAGTAGTCCAGCGCCGCGCTGGTGAGCTCCACCATCGCGCGCTCGGCCTTGCGCGCCGGGGCCTCCGGGCCGAGTTCCTTGCGCTGCGCCCTGACCATGTCGGCCACCGGCTTCAGCCAGGCGAGGAACGGATTGAGGTCCGAGAACATCCAGCGCTGCGCGCGCAACGGATGGAACGTCTGCTGCATCTTCGCGGAGGCCTCGTTCGACATCGCCTGCACCAGCGGCTGCGCGAACAGCTCGTAGGCGCGCTGGTTGAAGTCGGAGACGACCGTGACCGCCTCGAACGCCTTTTCGTCGGCGCGCTCGAAGCGGTTCAGCCGCTGCATGATTTCCTCGAGCTGGCGTTCGACGAATTCGACGCGGTATTCGACCTTGCCGTCCGCTCCCTTTTCTTCCTTGATCTGCATGCCGTACAGGCCCGGCGGCAGCGACTCTACGGATTTCAGCACCTCGACGATCTGCGCATGCTCCTTCTTCGCCACCTTGCCGGAGACGAAGATGCCGAGGTGCCCGATGTCCTGGTGCACCAGGCCGATGATGACCTGGCCGCGCGCCTTGATCTCGTCGGTCGAGCCGTAGACGTCGGCCACCCAGTTGAAGGCCTGCTGCGGCGGGGTGATGTTGTCGCCCATCGAGGCGAACAGGATGATCGGCGAGCGGATCTCGCGCAGGTCGAAGGCCTTGCCGGCGGCCGAGCTGGCGCCGCCGCTCCACACCTTGTTGCCGACGAAGAGGTTCTGCGTGATCCACTCGATCTCCTCGCGGTTCATCAGGTAGAAGCCACCCCACCAGCGCTCGAACTCGAGGAAGCGCGGAGATTCGGTGTCCACGTTGGCGAACACGTGGTAGAACTTGTCCAGGAAGGTGTTGGCCGGATTCAGGCTTTCGAAGTTCTGCACCAGCCAGGCGCCATCGAACGTGCCGTTGGCGAGGTCCGAGACGAACGAGGAGAGCCACGTGCCGCCCAGCAGCCCGCCTGAATAGCGCATCGGGTTGTCGCCCGCGCCTTCGTCCCAGGCGCCTCCCCAGTAGGACATGGGCGCGCCGTTGATGACGATGGGGCCGGTGTCCTCGGGGTTCGACGCGGCCAGCATCATCGCCGCCCAGCCGCCCTGGCAGTTGCCGACGATCACTGGCTTGTCGCTCTTGGGATGCAGTTCGCGCACCTTGCGCACGAACTGGTCCTCTGCCGCGCAGACATCGACCAGCGTCTGGCCCGGTTCCGGCTCCGGATAGAAGATGACGAAATAGACCGGATGGCCTGCGCGCAGTGCGACGCCGACCTGCGAATCGTCCTTGAACCCGCCGATGCCCGGGCCGTGGCCCGCACGCGGATCGATGATCACGTAGGGACGCTTCTCGGCATCCACGGTCATGCCTTCTGGCGGCACGATCCGCACCAGGGCGTAATTCACCGGCCGCGCCAACGTGCGACCATCGAGAACCGCTTCGTACTTGAAATGCAGCAGCGGCAGCTTGCCCACGCGCTCGCGCTCGACGAATGCATTGCCGCGCTCGCGCATCGTGTCCCAGTACAGCACCGAGCGTTGCGCGAAATCGACGCCATAGGCCATCGCCGACTCCCACAGCGCGAACGGCGAGGCGGGCGGGGTCAGCAACTCCTTCTGCTGAGCCACATAGACCGCGCGAGCGCGTTCGGTGAAGCGATCCTGCGCGACTTGCAGGCGCTTGCGCAGCAAGACGGCTCCCTTGAGACCCAGGTTCGCGGACTGGGTAAGCTTTTCAGATTGATCTTTCATGGAATCATGGCCTTATGATGAAATACGGGTTGTGACTCAGCATCTATATTGCGGTGCAGTATGACACCCCTTGCGGCCGAAGGTTTGACTTAGGTCATTTCGGTTTCGCAGCCGTCCACAATGATTGCCTTGGACCAAGCAGGAAATCCCATGAACCGCGTCCTCACGGCAGCGTGCCTGGCCGCGCTCCTGGCGTTGCAGCCTCTGTCCCGCGCCGAAGCGCAGGCTGGCGCGCCGCGCGTCGGCCTCGTGCTCTCCGGCGGCGGCGCGCGCGGGCTCGCCCACGTCGGGGTGCTCAAGGTCCTCGAGGAATTGCGCGTTCCCGTGCATTGCGTGACCGGCACCAGCATGGGGGCCGTCGTCGGCGGCGCCTACGCCTCGGGCACCACGCCGGCGGCGCTCGAGAAGTTCGTGCGGCAGACCGATTGGGAGAAGGTATTCAGCGACCGTCCGCCGCGCGCGGAGGTCGCCATCCAGCGCATGATGGACGACTACAAGACGCTGTTCGCGCCGCAGTATGGCGTCAAGAGCACGGGTCTCGCGTTGCCCAAGGGCGTCGTCGCGGGCGTCTCGATCGAGGGATTCCTCCGCAGCCTCGTCAGCCCGACGGTCACCGTCACCGATTTCAGCAAGCTGCCGATCCCTTACCGCGCAGTGGCGGCAGACATCGAGACCGGCAAAGCGGTGGTGCTCGACCGCGGCAGCCTCCCCCAGGCCATGCGCGCCAGCATGTCGGTGCCCGGCGCGCTGGCGCCGGTGGAGATTGGCGGCCGGCTGCTGGTGGACGGCGGCATCGCCGACAACCTGCCGATCAACGAAGCGCGCAAGGTCTGCGCCGATGTCGTGATCGCCGTCAACATCTCGACGCCGGCGCTCAAGCGCAGCGAGATCACCTCGGCGCTTTCGGTGGCCAGCCAGCTCATCAATTTCCTCGGCAAGGTCAACGTGGACGAGCAGCTGAAGAGCCTCGGCAGCCGCGACGTGCTCATCGCCCCCGAGTTGGGCGACATTTCCGCGGGCAGCTTCGAGCGCGCCGCCGACGCGATCCGCATCGGCGAGGAAGCCGCGCGCGCCATGGCCGCGCAGCTGCAGCGCTACAGCCTGCCGCCCGAGCAGTACGCGGCGCTGCGCGCGAAGCAGGTGCCGCTGCGCAAGGATCTGGGCGCGGTGCAGGAGATCCGCTTCGAAGGCCTCAAGCGCACCAGCCCGGAGGTGCTGCGTTCGCTGGTGCACAGCAAGCTGGGAGAGCCGCTCTCGGAGGAGACCCTCAGCGCCGACCTGCGGCGCATCTACGGCCGCGGCGATTTCGAGAGCATCGAATACCGCATCGAGGAGGAACCAGCCGGCCGGGTGTTGATCATTCAGCCGCGCGAGAAGGAATGGGGACCCGACTATCTGCGCTTCGGGATCGGCCTCGCCAGCGACTTCGAGGGCGACAGCATCTTCAATGTCCTGGTGCAGTACCGCCGCACCTGGCTCAACCGGCTGGGCGCCGAGTGGATCACCGAGGCGCAGTTCGGCCAGACGTCGTTCCTGTCGACCGAATTCATGCAGCCGGTGCACGAGCGCGGCGTGTACTTCGTCGCCCCGTACGCCAGGATCGGCAAGACGACGCGCAGCCTGTTCATCCACGAGGACCGGGTCGCGGAGTACGTCGCCAGGGACTCGCGCCTCGGCCTGGACGCCGGGGCCAACCTCGGCACCTGGGGCGAGATGCGGCTCGGCGCGCTCTGGCGGCGCGTGAACGCAGAGGTGGAGACGGGTTCGGCCCTCCTGCCCGACACCGAAGAGCGCACGGCAGGCATGCGCGCGCGGCTGATCGCGGATCAGCTCGACAACCCATGGTTCCCGCGCAGCGGCTTTCGCGTCATTGCCACGGCATACGCAGCAGATGACGCCTTCGGCTCCGATCACAACTACAAACGCATGGAAGCCGAGGCCCTCATTGCCAGGCACTGGGGCGCGCATTCATTCAGCTTCCTGCTTTCCGGCGGCAGCGACGCGCATACGCTGATGCCCGGTTACGAAACCTTCACTCTCGGCGGCCCCCTGCAGCTCTCGGGCTATCGCATCCAGGAATTCTCGGGGCAGCGCTACGGATTCTCGCGCCTCATGTACTACAACCGCACGATCCCGCTGCCGGAAATCGTGGGGTCGGGCGTTTACGTAGGCGGCTCCATCGAGGCCGGCCAGGTGCACGGCCGCGTGGACGGCTTGCCGGACAGGGGCACGATGTGGTCCGGGTCGCTGTTCCTGGGCGCCGACACCTTCGCCGGGCCGGCCTTCTTCGGGCTCGGGTTTGGCGAAGAGGGGCGCCTCACCCTGTATCTGATGCTCGGCGCGCCGAGCCGGGCAGCAAGCAGCCTCTGACGCCGCCGGGCATTAGCTGAATCAGAATTTCTCCGGCACGAACTTGTACGAGTAGGCGGGCTCACGATAGCCCTTCGCCTTCTGGCGCTTGGGCAGTTTGATCTTCTCGCGCGGCGCCTTCTTGTAGGACACCTTGCCCAGCAGGTGCGTGATGAGATTGAGGCGCGCGCGCCGCTTGTCGTCGGAGTTCACCACGTACCACGGCGCCAACTTGGTGTCGGTCGCCTGGAACATCGCGTCACGCGCGCGCGAATAGTCGTACCAGCGGCTGTAGGACAGCAGGTCCATCGGCGAGAGCTTCCAGATCTTGCGCCCGTCGTCGATGCGCGACTCCAGGCGCCGCGTCTGCTCCTGCATGCTCACCTCCAGCCAGTACTTGAGCAGGATGATCCCCGACTTGATCATCATGTCCTCGAACTCCGGCACTACCTGCAAGAAACCCTTCACCTGATCCTCGGGCGTGAAACCCATCACGCGCTCGACGCCCGCGCGGTTGTACCAGCTGCGATCGAAGATCACCACCTCGCCGGCCGCCGGCAGGTGCGGCAGGTAGCGCTGCGCATACATCTGGCTCTTTTCGCGTTCGGTCGGCGCGGGCAGCGCGACGATGCGAAACACCCGCGGGCTCACGCGCTCGGTGATCGCCTTGATGGTGCCGCCCTTGCCGGCGCCATCGCGGCCCTCGAACACGATGCAGACCTTCAGGCCCTTGTGCTTTACCCACTCCTGCAGCCTGACCAGCTCCACGTGGAGCCGCGCGAGCTCCTTGTCGTACTGCTTGCGCTTGAGCTTTCCCGCTTCCTTGTCCTTGGACATGTTGTTCCTGCCTTTCGGTTGTGCCGCGCCCGGAATACTACAGCCCGCCGCCCCAGCGGTACTGCCAGGCGAGCCCGACGACGTTGAAGTCTTCGCCGTAGCGCACCGAGATGCCTTCGCTCACATAGAGCTTGATCGAGTGCTGGCGGTCCCAGGGATAGGAGAAGGTCAGCCCCAGCCGCGAATTGCCCAGCTCGTCGTTCTGCTGGACGCCGTTCACCGTCGTGCGGCCGCCGGAGTAGTAGTTCGCATCGAACGCGACCCACGCGCCGCCGCGCAACAGGTAGATCAAGTGCAGCTGGGTCGCCACCACCGGCTCCTGCTCGCGCGTCTGGCCGCCGAAGAAATCGTCGTTGGTGGTGTAAAAGGTTGCGCCAAGGGTGGCTTCGACCAGCAGCGTATCGAACAGCTTTGACACGCCGATCTCGGGCCGGAACGCCCAGCGGTTGCTGCCGAGGTTCACCAGCCGTGTCGGGTCGTACTGCCCGAGCGGCGCCTGCACCTGCAGGCTCGCGCCGACAATCAGGTCCTGCCTGTAGGACGCGAAGTCCTTGGCCTCGAGTGCGGGTGCGCCGTAGAGATTCACGGCGACGCGCATCGTCGGATCGAGCAGCCCGCAAACGTCCCGCGACACCGGCACGCCGTTCGACTCCGCGGTGCCGTCGAGGCAGCCCGAGGCGAACACGGTGTCGAACTTGGCGGACTTCCCCCAGGCGTCGAACGCGTGCGCGTACGCCACGAACGGAGTGTGGATGTCGAGCTGCGCGTTCGTCAGGGGCAGCGCCGGGTCCGTGGACAGCCCGCCCGAGGAATACGTGTAGCCCGCGATCAGGAAGTTCATGCCGACGGGCGTATTGATGTAGGCACGCGGCTCGAGGTGCTGCGCCTGCGCGCCCGCGGCCAACAGCAGCAGGCAAAGGCCCGTTGCGGCGAACCGGCGTGAGGGACGCTGGCATGGGTGCGCCTGCGGCGGGGCCCGCTCAGCGCGCCATCGTCTGCACGTACAGTTCGCGACCCTTCCAGTGCATGCCGTGGAGCCGCATGCAAATCTTCTCCACCGAGCCGTAAGGCGTGTCCTTGAACTCGAGTTGCGCGGCGGGGCGCGAGCCATCGCCTTCGATGCGCTGGATCTTGGTGCACTCCAGGTCGGGGGCGTACTTCTTGACGAATTCGCGGATCTCCTCGTCGGTCGTGTCCGGCGCGATGTTGCCTATCCAGAGTTTCATGCTTCCCTCGGTTGGCAGTGGGGTATCGCGATACTATCGCCGAAAATCGCGACCATGACATCCCCGATTCCCTCCTGGCTCGCACTGCTCGTCGCCGCGACGGTGTTCACGACCATGTTCTCGCTTGGGCTGATGCTGGGACGGGAGCAGATCGCCGCGGCCTGGCAGAGGCGCGCAGTGCTCGCCGCGTCGCTCTTCGCGGTCTGGGTGCCCGTGCCGATGGCCGCGGTCGTCTGCGTCAAGCTCTTCGGCATCAAGGGCGTCGTCGCCGCGGGCATCCTGCTCATGGCGATCTCGCCGGGTGCGCCCGTGTCGCTGCGCCGGGCGATCGAGGCCGGCGGAAACGCGGCATTCGCGCCGGCCCTGCACCTGGCCATCGTGACTCTGGCGGTGGTGAGCGTGCCCGTGAGCCTCGCGATCCTCGCCGCGATCTTCGAAAGGGATCTGGAGATCTCGCCCATGGACGTGGCGCGCCAGGTCTTCTTCGCCCAGCTCTTGCCGCTTGGACTGGGCGCTGCAGTGAGGGCCTTGCGGCCGGCGGCCGCCGCGAGCCTCGAGCAGCGCCTCACGCGCGTGACGAACTGGATGCTCGTCGCGGCGGTGCTCGCCCTGGTGGTGGTGCTCTGGCCGCTGTTGGCGAAGGTCGGCTGGACGCCGTTGGTGGCGGGAGTCGGCCTCACGGCACTCGCGCTGCTCTTCGGCGCCGCCTGCGCGGGGCGCGACGCGCCTGCGCGGCCGGTGAGTGCGGTCGCCACCGCCATGCGCAACCCCGGGCTCGCGCTCGTCATCGCGACAGCAAACAAGCTGCCGTCCGAAGTCGTAGCCTCGGTGTTCGCCTACGCCCTGGGACTGGCCGCGGTGGTAACCGCGTTCGTCCTCTGGCAGGGTCGGCGCGCGCGATAATGGCTGCCCCATGATCGGCGTATCGTTCCAGCTCCCGATTTGGTTCGACCTCGGCGCGGTGTTTCTGCTGGCGCTGACAGGCGTCTGGGCCGCGGGCCGGCGCGGCTACGACGTGGTTGGCGCCTTCATCATGGCGTTCGTCACCGGCGTCGGCGGCGGACTGCTGCGGGACGCGATCTTCCTGCAGGAGATCCCGCTCGTCATGAAGGACACGCGCTACCTCTGGGCGGTCCTCGCCGCGTTGCTGATCGGCGGCCTCACGCATCGCCTCGCCGATCGCTTCGAGCAGGTCATCGGCTACGTCGATGCGGCGGCCACCGGCGCCTATGGGGTATACGGCGCCAACAAGGCGCTGCTCGCCGGGCTGCCGCCGGAAGCCGCGCTGCTGGTGGGCGTGTGCAACGCGGTCGGCGGCGGGCTGATCCGCGACGTGATAGTGCGCGAGGAGCCGGTGCTGCTCAAGCCCGGGCAGCTGTTTGCCCTCGCGTCCCTGGCCGGCTGCGTCTGCTTCGTCGTGCTGAGCTACAAGTACGGCGTCGACGTGGAGCATTCGGCCTGGTTTTCGATCCTCGCGACGCTGCTGGTCCGCATGCTCGCCATGCGCTTCAACTGGACCACGCGCCCGTTCGGCCTCCGGCCGCGGCGCGACGACGATTCGGATACGCGCGGGCGCTAGACAGCTAGAAACGGATTCCCAAGCCGAGGTAGACGCCGCTGTTCGCCATGTCGTAGCGAAAGCCGTCCTTGTCGTAGTCGACGCTCAGGTAGCGGTAGCCGAACTTGCCCGCGATGGTCTTCGAGAACTCGTAGTTGATTCCCGCGGCAGCCTGCCAGGTGAACTCCGAGCCGACGCCGAAGCCGCCGACGTCCGCATAGCCGACGAGCGTCCAGCGCTCAGCGATCGGGTGCTGAACGCGCACCCCGACGTAAGGGTCCACCCAGTCCTTCGCCCCGCTGCGTGCCACGGTTCCCGTCTGCGCGAAGAAGCTCCCATCGATGCGGGCATCGGCTTCGATCTTCGAGTACCGCGCCCCGCCGATCACATCGAGCGGCGTGCGGCCTTCGATCGCCCGGTACGCGACTGCCGCCGCATACATGGTCTGCGCCATCTCCAGCTCGGCGCTGGCGGTGGCCGTGGCGCCAATGGGGCCCGCCCCGGTGCGGCTGGCTGTAGCGGAATGGGCGAGCTTCATGTAGATCGCATCGAACAGCAGCCCCCAGCGTCCTTTGCGCGCCTCGAACGCCCCCATCAGGCCGGCGTCCAGGTTGTCCAGGATGTCCGAGAAACTCATGTCGACATTCAGAGTCGGCAGAGGACCGGCCCCTACCTCACCGCTCATCGCGGCGCCCCAGAGGTACGGGGTGAACTCGAAGCTCCAGCCGCCGCCAGGCGACTCCGCGGCCTGCGCCTGCGCCGCGGCGGGCGCCAAGCCGAGCGTTGCAAGGATTGCCCCGCCCAACACCAATGCCTTCACGTTCACGACCAGTGTCCTTTCCTGATTTGTGGCGCTCGCCTGGCGCGCCTGGACGGTAACCTTCGGCAAAGGAAGGTGGCGGAGTGAGAGGGATTCGAACCCTCGATACGGGTTTTGCCCGTATAACGCCTTAGCAGGGCGCCCCCTTCGGCCACTCGGGCATCACTCCGGCTGGTCGCGATTTTACCCCTGATCCAGCTCGAAGGCCTTGTGCAGCACGCGCACCGCGAGCTCGGCGTACTTCTCGTCCACCACCACCGAGATCTTGATCTCGGAAGTCGAGATCATCTGGATGTTGATGCCCTCCTCGGCGAGGGTGCGGAACATCTGCGCCGCGATGCCGGCGTGCGAGCGCATGCCCATGCCCACCACCGAGATCTTCGCCATGCGGTCGTCGCCGGTGACTTCCCTGCACTTGATGTGCGGCTTGACCTGGTCATTCAGGATCTTCATCGCCCTGGGCATGTCGCCCCGGCTCACCGTGAACGACAGGTCGGTCATGCCGTCGTGGCTCACGTTCTGCACGATCACGTCGACGTTGATGTTGGCATCGGCGACCGGGCCGAGGATGGCGTAGGCGATGCCCGGCTTGTCGGGCACGGCATGCACCGTGATCTTGGCCTCGTCGCGCTGCGCGGCAACGCCGGTGACGACTGCTTTTTCCATCGCCATGTGCGGGTCTTCCTCGAAAGTGATGAGCGTGCCGGACCGCGCTTCCTGCTCGATCGGCAGCATCGGATCGGTGAGGCTGGAGAGCACGCGCGTCGGCACCTTGTACTTGCCGGCGAATTCGACCGAGCGGATCTGCAGCACCTTGGAGCCGGCGCTCGCCAGCTCCAGCATTTCCTCGAACGTGACGGTGTGCAGGCGCCGCGCCTCCGGCACGATCCTCGGGTCGGTGGTGTAGACGCCGTCCACGTCGGTGTAGATCTGGCACTCCTCGGCCTTCAGCGCCGCGGCGAGCGCCACCGCGGAGGTGTCCGAGCCGCCTCGCCCCAGCGTGGTGACGTTGCCCTCGCCGTCCACGCCCTGGAAGCCGGCCACCACCACCACGCGCCCCTCGGCGAGGTCCTTGCGGATGCGCGCGTCGTCGATCGACATGATGCGCGCCTTGGTGTGCGCGCTGTCGGTGAGCACCTTCACCTGCCAGCCGGTGTAGCTGCGCGCCGGCACGCCGCACTCGAGCAGCGCCATCGCCACCAGGCCCGCGGTCACCTGCTCGCCGGTCGCGGCGACCACGTCGAGCTCGCGCGGGTCGGGTTGGGGCTGCAGCTCGCCGGCGAGCGCCAGCAGCCGGTTGGTCTCGCCCGCCATGGCCGACGGCACCACCACGATGTCGTGGCCCGCGCGGCGCCACTTGGCGACGCGGCGCGCGACGTTGCGGATGCGCTCCGTCGAGCCGACCGAGGTGCCGCCGAACTTCTGCACGATGAGCGCCATGGGAAAAGGCTGCGATTCTAGCCGAAAAGCCAGACAATTCTTGGAGTTGCATCTGGCGGAAGGGGAGGGATTCGAACCCCCGAGGGCCGCGAGGCCCTTCCGGTTTTCAAGACCGGCGCATTCGACCGCTCTGCCACCCTTCCGGCTTGCAAACGCGTCGCAGCGCCCCCATTTTAGCTCTCGCAGGGCGTTGAAACTTCACGCTTGTTTGGTAGTCTTAGGTCCATAGCTTTGAACAAGGAGGAAACAGATGCAACCAGAACCGAAGCCCGTCCCGGCAAACGATCGAGTCCTGGGCAGCGGCGGCCCCAGCTACGCGCCGGGATCCACGCTACCCGACGTCAGCGCGCAGAAGGTCCTGCGCAATACCCAGTTGCTGCTGGCACTCACCATGGTGCCGACTGCGATTGGCGCGTATTTCGGCATGCAGACCGGGGGCATCATCCAGCAGTACCCGATCGTCAGCTTCTTCGTCATGCTTGGCGCGGTGATCGGCCTGCAGTTCGCCATCGCCGCCAACCGCAACAGCGGCCTGGGGGTGGTGTTCCTGCTGCTGATGACCGGCCTGCTGGGCTGGTTCATCGGGCCCCTGCTCAACTACGCGCTGGCGCTGAAGAACGGCGGGCAGCTGGTCGGCTACGCCGCCGGCGGCACGGCAGTGATCTTCTTCGGCATGGCCACGGTGGCTTCGGTCACCAAGCGCGACTTCAGCTTCATGGGGAAATTCCTGTTCATCGGCATGATCGCGCTGCTGCTCGCCATGGTGGCGAACATGTTCCTGCAGATCCCGGCCCTGGCGCTGACCATCTCAACGCTGGTGATCGTGGTGTTCTCGATGTTCCTGCTGCATGACCTGTCCAGGATCGTCACCGGCGGCGAGACCAACTACATCATGGCGGCGACCGGCGTGTACATGAGCCTGTTCAACATCTTCGCCAACCTGCTGCAACTGCTGATGGCATTGGCGGGCGAGCGGGACTGACTGCAGCCGGCTTGTTCGATCAAAGGGCGCCGCGAGGCGCCCTTTGTGTTTCTAGCGCTCGAACAGCGCGATGGATTCGACGTGCGCCGTGTGCGGGAACATGTTCACCACCCCTGCGGTGGAAAGCCTGAAGCCCTTGGTGTTCACCAGCACGCCGGCGTCCCGCGCCAGCGTGGCCGCGTCGCAGGACACGTACACGATGCGCCGCGGCCATGCGTCGGGCAGGGCCTTCGCCAGTTCGATCGCACCCTCGCGGGGCGGATCGAGCAGCAGCTTGTCGAAGGCGCCGTAGGGCGCCAGGTTCGGCTCGAACAGGTTGGCCACCTCGAACTGCACGATGAGGCCGTTGGCCAGCGCATTCTGCCGCGCCCGCTCGACCAGCGCCTTGCTGCCCTCGACGCCGATCACCTGCGCGCCCCGCGTTGCGAGGGGCAGAGAGAAATTTCCCAGCCCGCAGAACAGGTCGCCGATGCGCTCCCCGGGTTGCGGGTCGAGCAGGCGCACCGCGCGCGACACCAGCAGCCGGTTCACCGCGTGGTTCACCTGCGTGAAATCGGTGGGCAGGAACGCAATGCGCACGCCGAACTCGGGTAGCGTGTAGAACAGCTCCGGAGCCGGCAGCGGATGAAAGGGCGCGGCGCTGTCCGGTCCGCGCGGCTGCAGCCAGACCTGGACCAGGTTCACCTCCGCGAACGCGCGCAACAGCGCCTGGTCCTCGCCGTTCAGCGGCAGCAGGTTGCGGAACACGAGCACCACGGCATCGTCGCCCACCGCCACTTCGATCTGCGGCATGCGCTCGCGGATGGATAGCTTGCCCACCAGCTCCCGCAATCGCGGGATCAGCGCCGAGACGCGCGGCGGCAGCACGATGCAGCCCTGGATGTCGGTGACGAAAGTGGACCTGCGCTCGCGAAAGCCCACCAGCGCTCCGCCCTTTTTCTCCACGTAGCGCACCGACAGCCGCGCGCGGCGGCGGTAGCCCCACTCCTCGCCGTAGACCGGCGCCAGCATGCAGTCGGGCTCGACCTTGCCGATGCGCTCGAAGCAGTCCTCCAGCCAGCGCTGCTTGGCGGCCACTTGCGTGCGCGCATCGGCGTGCTGGATGGCGCAGCCGCCGCAGTCCTCGTAGTAGGGACAGGGCGGCGCGCGCCGGCCGCTCGACTCCACCAGGACGGCCACGGCGCGCGCGGTGTCGAATTTCGGCTTGCTGCGCAGGACCTGGGCGTCGACCGTCTCGCCGCCGAGCGCGCCCTCGACGAACACGACCTTGCCTTCTGCATTGCGCGCGATGCCGTGGCCGCCGGCGTCGAGCGCGTGGACGTTCAGCCGGACCAACGGGACAGGAACTCGCGCCAGTGCGCGCCCTTCTGCTTTTCCAGCGCGGCGCGCAGCAGCGCGCACTCCTTGCGGTACTGCTCGGCGGTGAACGCGCCGCGC
The DNA here is from genome assembly GCA_963782655.1 of uncultured beta proteobacterium. Lineage (GTDB taxonomy): Bacteria > Pseudomonadota > Gammaproteobacteria > Burkholderiales > SG8-39 > JAABQT01. The sequence goes on from CAWALA010000011.1 coordinate 615,714, forward strand.
AGCTGCTGGAAGCGCAGGTAGAGCAGGTAGGTGTTGGCGGTGTCGGCTTCGCAGTAGTCCCGGATCGCCTTGATCTCGCCCCGCAGGTAGCTCTCCCAGACCCTGGCCCCGCCGACACCGATCTTCCCCGGGAAGCCCGGCCAGCTGCGCCACGTCGTCCAGCGGCGCGTTGTTGCGCGGCTGGTACATGGCGAGCACGTCCATCAGGTCGAGGTGGCGCGCGTGGTAGCGGCCGAGGTAGCTGTTCCAGCGGAAATCCTTGTCGTCCTCGCCCTGGTCCCAGAACTTCGCCGCGGCGACGCCGTGGATCAGCCCCCGGTAATTGAGCACCGGCAGGTCGAAGCCGCCGCCGTTCCAGGACACCAGCTGCGGCACCAGCTTCTCGATGCCGTCGTAGAAGCGCTGGATCGTCTCCTGTTCCGTGGCCTCGGGCTCGCCCAGCGAGAACACCTTGACGCCGTCGCCCTCGCGCAGCACGCAGGAGATGACCACCACGCGGTGCAGCTGCGGCGGCAGGAAATCGCTGCCGGTCTGCGTGCGCCGCTTCTGGAACGCCACTTCGGCCACCTCGGCATCGGCCAGGTCCGCGGGCAGCTCGTAGAGCCGGCGGATCCCCGCGCAGTCGGGGACCGTCTCGATGTCGAAGGCAAGAACCGGCGTCATGGCCAGAAAATAGGGTCTGTCCCTATTTTTCTAGTCGGGGAACACGCCGGTGGAGAGGTAGCGGTCGCCGCGGTCGCAGATGATGGTGACGATCACGGCGTTCTTCAGCTCCTTCGAGATGCGCAGCGCGACCGCCACCGCGCCGCCCGAAGAGATGCCGGCGAAGATGCCCTCCTCGCGCGCCAGGCGCCGCGCCATGTCTTCGGCGTCGGCCTGGCTCACGTACTCGAGGCGATCCACGCGTGCCTTGTCGTAGATCTTCGGCAGGTAGGCCTCGGGCCACTTGCGGATGCCCGGGATCTGCGAGCCCTCCTCGGGCTGGCAGCCGATCACCTGGATCTTCGGGTTCTTCTCCTTGAAGAAGCGCGAGCAGCCCATGATGGTGCCGGTGGTGCCCATGCGAGGAGACGAAATGCGTGATGCGCCCCTCGGTGTCGCGCCAGATTTCCGGCCCGGTGCCCTCGTAGTGCGACAGCGGGTTGTCCGGGTTGGCGAACTGGTCGAGCATGATGCCCTTGCCCTCGCGCACCATCTTCTCGGCGAGATCGCGCGCCGCCTCCATGCCGCCTTTTTGCGGCGTGAGGACGATCTCGGCGCCGAAGGCGCGCATGGTCTGGCGGCGCTCCACCGACAGGTGCTCGGGCATGATCAGGATCATGCGGAAGCCGCGGATCGCCGCCGCCATGGCGAGCGCGATGCCCGTGTTGCCCGAGGTGGGCTCGATCAGCACGTCGCCGCGCTTGATCGCGCCGCGCTCCTCGGCGCGCCGGATCATGGACATCGCCGGCCGGTCCTTCACCGAGCCCGCCGGGTTGTTGCCCTCGAGCTTGGCGAGGATCACGTTGCCGTTGCGCCGGTTTTCCTCCCCCGGCAGGCGCTGCAGGCGCGCGAGCGGTGTGTCGCCGATGAAGTGCTCGATGGTGCGCATCACGTCTGCGCCAGCTCCTGCACGTACGCCGCCACGCCCTGCTGCACGTCGAGGAACTCCGCCTCGTAGCCGGCGGCGCGCAGCGGCGCGATGTCGGCCTCGGTGTAGCTCTGGTACTTGGCCGCCAGCTGCGGCGGGAACGGGATGTACTCGATCAGCTTCTGCGCCGCCAGCTCCGGCAGGCGCGGCCTGCGTGCCGCGCGCCGTGTTGATCACCGCGGCCGCCACCTCGTTGAAAGCTCTGCGCGCGCCCGGTGCCGCAATTCCAGATGCCGGACAGCTCTGGGTGCTCGAGGAAATGCAGGTTCACCGCGATCACGTCGTCCACGTGGATGAAATCGCGCCGCTGCTCGCCGTCGCCGTAGCCGCCCGAGCCCACGAACAGCTTGACCCTGCCTTCCGCCTTGAACTGGTGGAAGGCGTGGAACGCGACCGAGGCCATGCGCCCCTTGTGCGCTTCGTTCGGCCCGTAGACGTTGAAGTAGCGCAAGCCCGCGATCTGCGCCGAGCGGCCCGGCAGGCGGCCGCGCACGAGCTGGTCGAACAGGAACTTGGAGTAGCCGTAGACGTTGAGCGGCGCCTCGCATTCGCGCGCCACGCGAAAGCCCTTCCTGCCCGCGCCGTACACCGCCGCCGAGGACGCATACAGGAGCGGCACTTCCTCCTCCTGGCACCAGTCGAGCAGCGCGCGCGAGTAACCGTAGTTGTTGTCCATCACGTAGCGGCCGTCGGTCGCCATGGTGTCGGAGCACGCGCCCTGGTGCAGCACGGCGTCGACCGCGTCGTCGAACTGGCCGGCCTCCAGGCGCGCGAGGAACTCGCGCTTGTCGAGGTAGTCCCCGATCTCGCAGGCGGCGAGGTTCCTGAACTTGTCGGCGTTCTCCAGGTTGTCCACCGCGAGGATGTCGGTGATCCCCTGGCGGTTGAGCGCCGCGACCAGCCTGGAGCCGATGAACCCGGCAGCGCCGGTGACCACGAGCATCGTCAGCCCTTTCCGAAGAGTTCGGCGCGCGAGACCGTCGCCGTGCCGAGCTTGCCGACCACGATGCCGGCAGCGCGATTCGCGATGCGCACCGCGTTCTCCAGGCTGGCGCCCGCGCCCAGCATCACGGCGAGCGCCGCGATCACCGTGTCGCCCGCCCCGGTGACGTCGAATACCTCGCGCGCCTGCGCCTTGATGGTGAGCGGGCGGCGCTGCGTGTAGAGCGTCATGCCCTCTTCGCCGCGCGTCAACAGCAGCGCCTCCAGCCCGAGCCTCGCGCGCAGCGCCTGCGCGCGGCGCACGAGGTCCTTCTCGTCCGTCCAGCGGCCGACCACCTCGCGCAGCTCCGCGACGTTCGGCGTGATGACGCTCGCGCCCTTGTAGCGCGCGTAGTCGTCTCCCTTCGGGTCGACCAGCACGCGCCGGCCGGCGCGGCGGGCGCTGCGGATCATCTCGGCGATGTGCGCGAGGCCGCCCTTGCCGTAGTCGGACAGGATGACGACGTCGCAATCGGCAAGGGCCTGCTTGAACTCCTTCAGCTTGGAAGCCAGCACCTCGCGTGACGGCGGCTTCTCGAAATCGATGCGCAGCAGCTGCTGGCGCCTGCCGATGACGCGCAGCTTCTGCGTGGTGTCCAGCTTGGCGTCGCGGTGCAGGCTGGCCTCGATCCCTTTCTGCCTGAGGAGCATCGCCAGCTTCCTTCCCGGCTCGTCCCGTCCCACCACCGAAAGGAGCCGCGTGCGCGCTCCCAGCGCCTTGCAGTTCCAGGCGACGTTGGCCGCGCCGCCGAGCCGGTGATCCTCGCCCTTGACCAGGACCACGGGAACCGGCGCCTCGGGCGAAATGCGCACCACGTCGCCGAACCAGTAGCGATCGAGCATCACGTCGCCCACCACCAGCACGCGCGCCCTAGTGGTATCCGGCGTCTTCACGTCCTGCGCCCAATCGGAAAATACTCGAAGCCCTGCGCCTTGACCATGGCCGGATCGTACAGGTTGCGGCCGTCGAAGATCACCGGCGTGGCGAGCTTCGCCTTCAGCGCGGCGAAATCCGGGCTTCTGAACTCGCGCCACTCGGTCACGATGGCGAGCGCGTCGCAGCCCTGCAGCGCGCCCAGCGCCGAGTCGGCGATGCGCACGCCGCCGTACTTGGCGAACAGCTTGCGCGCCTCGGCGCCCGCCACCGGGTCGTAGGCGCTCACCGTGGCGCCCTCGGCCAGCAGGTCGGCGATCAGCGCGCGGCTCGACGCCTCGCGCATGTCGTCGGTATTGGCCTTGAACGCGAGGCCCCAGAGCGCGATGCGCTTGCCCGCAAGACCGGCGCCGAAGCGCGCCTTGATCTTCGCCCCCAGCACGTGCTTCTGCGCCTCGTTCACCTGCTCGACCGCCGCGAGCAGCGCGAGTGGCCGGCCCGCCTCGTCGCCGGTGCGCAGCAGCGCCTTGACGTCCTTGGGGAAGCACGAGCCGCCGAAGCCCGCCCCTGCGTAGAGGAAGTCAAAGCCGATGCGCGGGTCCGAGCCGATGCCCTTGCGCACCTCCTCGATGTCCGCGCCGAGGCGCTCGGCGAGGTTGGCAAGCTCGTTCATGAACGAGATGCGCGTGGCGAGCATCGCGTTCGCCGCGTACTTGGTGAGCTCCGCCGAGCGCACGCTCATCAGCAGGATGCGCTCGTGGTTGCGCTGGAAGGGCGCGTACAGGCTGCGCAGCAGCTCGCTCGCGCGCGCGTCGTCGGCGCCGATGACGATGCGGTCCGGGCGCATGAAATCCTCGACCGCGGCGCCCTCCTTCAGGAACTCCGGGTTCGACACCACGCTGAAGGGGTGCTGCACGCCGCGTTGCGCCAGTTCCTCGGCAATCGCCGCACGCACCTTGTCCGCCGTGCCAACCGGCACCGTGGACTTGTCGACGACCACCCGATAGCCGTCCATGTGGCGCCCGATGGCGCGCGCCGCGGCGAGCACGTGCTGCAGGTCGGCCGAGCCGTCCTCGTCGGGCGGCGTGCCCACCGCGATCAGCTGCAGCTCGCCGTGCGCCACGCTCGCGGCCACGTCGGTCGTGAATTCGAGCCGGCCCGCCGTCGCGGTTGCGCCGCACCACCGCCTCGAGGCCCGGCTCGTAGATCGGGATGCCGCCCGCGTTGAGCTGCGCGACCTTGCCGCGTCCAGGTCGAGGCACAGCACCTGGTTGCCCGCGTCCGCGAAGCAGGCGCCCGCGACCAGCCCGACGTAGCCGGTTCCGATGATGGTGATCTTCATGGCGCCAGGTCGAACTCCTCGGTGCGGCGCGGCGGATAGGTCTCCCAGCCGCCGCAGGCCGGGCAGTGCCAGTAGAACTGGCGCGCCTTGAAGCCGCAGTTCTCGCAGCGGTAGCGCGCCAGCCTGCTGTGTATGGCTGTGCACGAGGTTTCTTCACCAGCTCGAGATCGCGCCGCCGCTCCGGGTGCGCGTCGGCCACGATCTGCGCCTCGAGCAGCCGGTCCAGCCCGAGCAGCGTCGGGTTGCGGCGCAGCTCGTCGCGCACCAGCTTGTAGGCCACCTCCGCGCCCTTCGCCTCCAGCGTGTACTGGAACACCGTGTCGAGCAGGTCGAGCGAGGGATAGCGCTCGAGGTAGCCCGTGAGCAGCGTCAGGCCCTCCTCCAGCCGCCCCGCCTCGCGGTGCGCGTCCAGCAGGCGCTGCGCCACCAGCGCGAGGTAGGCGGGATTCTGCTCCTCGATCCGCTTCCAGTGCTCGATCGCGCGCTCGAGGTGGCCCGCCGCGCGCTCGAGGTCGCCCAGCTGCACGCTGGCGCGCACCGACTTGCGGTTCGCCTCCAGCGCCGACTCGAGGAGTTGCCGCGCCGCGTCGGGGCGCGAATGCGTGCTCTCGGTGGCGGCCAGCTCGCACTGGAACTGGGCGATCTCCTTCGCGCGCGACTCGCCCGATTCGGCCTCCAGGCGCTGCGCCATGCCGATCGCCTTGCTGCCATTCCTTCTCCTGCTGGTAGATCTCCAGCAGGTGCCGCCGCGCCTCGGTGGCGTGCGGGCCTTTCTCGAGGCGCCCGAACAGCTCCTCGGCGCGGTCCAGGATGCCCGCCTTGAGGTAGTCCTGCGCCAGCTCGAACAGCGCGGCGGTCCTCTGCTCCGCGGCGAGGTCGGGGCGCTCGATCAGGTTCTGGTGCATGCGGATGGCGCGGTCGTACTCGCCGCGCCGCCGGAACAGGCTGCCCAGCGCGAAATGCAGCTCGACCGTCTCCGGGTCGACCTTGACGACCTCGATGAACGACTCGATCGCCTTGTCGGGCTGCTCGTTGAGGAGGAAATTCAGGCCCTTGAAATAGGAGCGCGGCAGCGCGCGCGACTGGTACACGAGGTGCCGGATGTCGATGCGCGCCGCGAGCCATCCCAGGCCGAAGAACAGCGGGAAGCCGAGCAGCCACCAGTACTCGAACTCCATCAGCCCTCCGCCGCGCCCGGCTGCGCGCCGCTCGCCGCGCTTCGCGCTGCAGCCGGTGCACCGCGCGGCGCTGGCGCAGCACCGTGCCGAGCGTGGCGAGCACGCCGAACAGCGCGCCCGCCGCGAAGAACGCGAGCAGCACCAGCACCAGCGGGGCCTGCCAGACCTGATCGAAGTAGAAGCGCAGCGCGACCGGCTCGGTGTTCTTGACCGCGAACGCGAGCAGCAGGAGGAACAGCACGCAGCCAGACCGTCCAGGTGACGATGCGCATGGGCTCGGCGCCGGCGGTCCCGCCGCCGGCCTTACCGCGAGACCTGCGCCTGCTTGGCAGCCGCCTCGTCCTCGCCGTCGACCCGCTCGCGCAGCTCCTTGCCGGCCTTGAAGTGCGGCACGTACTTCTCCGGCACGTGCACCTTCTCGCCGGACTTGGGATTGCGCCCCACGCGCGGCGGCCGGTAGTTCAGGCCGAAGCTGCCGAAGCCGCGGATCTCGATGCGGTGGCCGCTGAGCAGGCTCTGCGTCATCGCATCGAGGATCATCTTCACCGCGTACTCGGCGTCCTTCGCCACCAGCTGCGGGTAGCGCTGCGCCAGCCGGGCGATCAGTTCGGACTTGGTCATGGCGACCGCTTCCCCTCCCGTTCTCGGTCCGATCCGGCTACTGCTGCGGGTTGGGGTTGCTCTTGTCGAGCTTGGCCCGCAGCAGCGCGCCCAGGTTGGTGGAGCCCGCGGCGCTCGCCGCGTTCTCGGTGCGCAGCTGCTTCATGGCGTCGGTCTCCTCCGCCACGTCCTTCGCCTTGACCGACAGGTTGATGGAGCGGTTCTTGCGGTCGACGTTGATGATCATCGCGTTGACCGAATCGCCTTCCTTCAGCGCGGTGCGCAGGTCCTCGATGCGGTCGCGCGAGAACTCGGAGGCGCGCAGGTAGCCCTCGATCTCGGCGTGAGCGCGATCACCGCGCCCTTGGCGTCCACCGACTTCACCGCGCCCTGCACCACGCTGTTCTTGTCGTGGCCGGCGATGAAGTTGGTGAAGGGATCGCCCTCGAGCTGCTTGACGCCGAGCGAGATGCGCTCGCGCTCGACGTCGATGGACAGCACCACCGCCTCGACCTCCTCGCCCTTCTTGAAGTTCTTCACCGCCTCCTCGCCCGCCAGCGACCAGGACAGGTCCGAGAGGTGCACCAGGCCGTCGATGCCGCCGGCCAGGCCGATGAACACGCCGAAGTCGGTGATCGACTTGATCTGGCCCTTCACGCGGTCGCCCTTCTTGAACTCGCGCGCGAAATCCTCCCACGGGTTCGGCATGCACTGCTTCATGCCCAGCGAGATGCGGCGGCGCTCCTCGTCGATCTCGAGGATCATCACCTCGACCTCGTCGCCCACCTGCACCACCTTGGAGGGGTGCACGTTCTTGTTGGTCCAGTCCATTTCCGACACGTGCACCAGCCCCTCGATGCCCGCCTCGACCTCGACGAACGCGCCGTAGTCGGTGAGGTTGGTGACCTTGCCGAACAGGCGCGTGCCCTGCGGGTAGCGGCGCGAGATGCCGACCCAGGGATCCTCGCCCAGCTGCTTCAGGCCCAGCGACACGCGGTTCTTCTCGGCGTCGAACTTGAGCACCTTGGCGGTGACCTCGTCGCCGACGTTGAGCACTTCGGAGGGGTGCTTCACCCGGCGCCAGGCCAGGTCGGTGATGTGCAGCAGGCCGTCGATGCCGCCCAGGTCCACGAACGCGCCGTAGTCGGTGATGTTCTTGACGATGCCCTTCACCACCGCGCCTTCCTGCAGGCTGGCGAGCAGCGCCTCGCGCTCGGCGCCGGCGCTGGCTTCCAGCACCGCGCGGCGCGACACCACCACGTTGTTGCGCTTGCGGTCGAGCTTGATGACCTTGAACTCCATGGTCTTGCCTTCGTAGGGCGTGGTGTCCTTCACCGGCCGCAGGTCGACCAGCGACCCCGGCAGGAAGGCACGGATGCCCTTGGTCATCACGGTGAGGCCGCCCTTCACCTTGCCGGTGATGACGCCCTCGATCTTCTCGCCCTTCTCGAGGGACTGCTCCAGCTCGATCCAGGCGGCCATGCGCTTGGCCTTGTCGCGCGACAGGCGCGTGGCGCCGTAGCCGTCCTCGAGCGCCTCGATCGACACGCTGACAAAGTCGCCGGGCTTGACCTCGACTTCGCCGGCGTCGTTCTTGAATTCTTCGGCCGGGATGATCGATTCGGACTTCAGCCCGGCATTGACGACCACGTAATTGGGGTCGACGCTGACCACCTCGGCGGTGATCACTTCGCCGATGCGCATCTCCTTGCGCGTGAGGCTTTCCTCGAACAGCGCGGCGAACGACTCGGCGGGGGGAGTGGGAACGGACTTGCTTACTGCGGGGGAAATGCTTGCCATGTAAGGGAAAAAACCTCTTTCAGCCGCGCGCCCTTGCAGGCTGCCGCGGGTCAAGTTGCGAAAAGGACGCCCGCCTCAAGCGGGCCGCCCACCCAGTTTTCTCTCCCGGCACCAGCCGAGGATCACGCCGACGACTTCATCGAGCGACCGTTCCGAGGTGTCCAGTGGCAGCGCGTCAGGGGCCGGCGCCAGTGGCGCCACTGCCCGGGCCGCATCGCGCGCGTCGCGCTGCTCCAGGTCGCGGGAAAGGGCGTGCAGATTAGCATCGATTCCTTTGTCTATCAACTGCTTATACCTGCGTTGGGCCCGCACCGCCGGGGTCGCGGTCAGGAACACTTTGAGCGCGGCGTCCGGGAACACGACGGTGCCCATGTCGCGGCCCTCGGCCACCAGGCCCGGCGGCTGGCGGAAGGCCCTCTGGCGCTGCAGGAGCGCGGTCCGCACGCCCGGCCGGCGCGCCACGTCGGAGGCGCGGGCTGCCGACGGCCTCGTCGCGCAGGGCATCTGTAACATCCTGATCTGAAAGGAAAATCAGACCCATCGCGGAACTCCACTGCCATCGTCGCAGCGGTTCTTTCGGGGTCCTCCGGACCGGCGAGCGCCACCAGCCGGTAAAGCGCACCGCTTTCGAGCACATGGAAGCCGAGCGCCTGCGCGACGCGCAGGGCGACCGCCCCCTTGCCGGAGGCCGAAGGCCCGTCGATGGCGACCACTGGAACGCTCATTGCGCGATGCCGGCGAAAACCTTGAAGTACTCCGGAAAGGTCTTGGCTACGCAGTCCGGGTCGTTGATGCGCAGGGCGATGCCGCCGAACGCCGCGAGCGAGAGGCTCATCGCCATGCGGTGGTCATCGTAGGTGTCGACCGCGATCCCGGGCTTGAGCTTGCGCGGCGTCACCTTGAGGAAGTCGGCGCCCGCCTCCACGCCCGCACCGAGCTTGCCGAGCTCCTGCGCCATCGCCGCGATGCGGTCGGTCTCCTTGACGCGCCAGCTCGCGATGTTGCGCAGGGTGCAGGGCCCGTCGGCGAACAGCGCGAGGACCGCGGCGGTCATCGCGGCGTCCGGAATGTGGTTGAGGTCGAGGTCGAAGGCGCGCAGCGGCGCGCGTCCGCTCGCTTCGATCCAGTCCTCGCCCATCGCGACGCCTGGCGCCCATCTTCTCCAGCACTTCGCAGAAGCGCACGTCGCCCTGGATGCTCGCGCGCCCGACGCCTTCGACGCGCACCGGCCCGCCACCGATGGCGCCCGCGGCGAGGAAGTAGGACGCCGTGGAGGCGTCGCCCTCGACGAATACGGTGCCGGGCGAAACGTAGGGAGTCGCCCGGCACCTTGAAGCGGCTCCAGCCCGTGCGCGCGACCTCGACGCCGAAGCGCCGCATCAGGTTGAGCGTGATCTCCACGTAGGGCTTGGAGATCAGTTCGCCTTCGACCTCGATGCGTGCCGCCGCCGGCGAGCGGCAGCGCCATCAGCAGCGCGCTCAGGTACTGCGACGAGACGTCGCCGCGCACCTTCACGGTTTGCCCGGCGGCGACGCGGCCCGGATGGATCGCGAGCGGCGGGAAGCCCTCGCGGCCGAGGTAGTCGATGCGCGCGCCCATGGCGCGCAGCGCGTCCACCAGGTCGCCGATCGGACGCTCGTGCATGCGCGGCACGCCCGGACAGGCGGTATTCGCCGCCCGAGAGCGCGAGCACGGCGGTCAACGGCCGGAACGCGGTGCCCGCGTTGCCGAGAAACAGCTCCGCCTGCTTCGTCGCGCATCTGCGCTGCGCCGCGCAGCTTGCCGCAGCGCCTCGCGCATCACGCGCGTGTCGTCCGCGTCGAGCAGGCCGCGCACGTCGGTGGCGCCCTGCGCGAGCGCGGCGAGCAGCAGTACGCGGTTGGAGATGCTCTTCGATCCGGGCAGCCGCACGGTGCCCGCGGCGCGCCGCAGCGGCCCGAGCTCGAGCGAGTTCATTCGACCTCGCCGTTCAGCCAGCGCTCGCGCGCGGCGCGCGCCTCCGCGAACAGCCGCTCCAGCGCCGCGCCGTCGCCGCGCTCGAGCAGCGGCGCGCAGCGCGCGCGAGCTTCGCGGCATAGCGGTCGAGCTCGGCGAGCAGGGGCTCGCGGTTGGCGACGCAGATGTCGCGCCACATCTCCGGGTGAGCTGGAGGCGATGCGCGTGAAATCGCGGAAGCCGCCCGCGGCGTAGCCGAAGAGCTGCGCCGAGTTGCCGCGGCCGGCGAACTCGTGCACCAGCGCGTAGGCGAGCAGGTGCGGCAGGTGGCTCACCGCCGCGAACACCGCGTCGTGCTCCTCGGCGCTCATGCGGGTGACGCGCGCGCCGCAGGCGGTCCACGCCGCTTCGCACCGCCGCCAGGCTCGCCGCAGGGTTCTCCGCCAGCGGCGCGAGCACCACGCGCTTGCCGCGGAACAGGTCCGCGCTGGCCGCGGCGGCGCCGCTTTTCTCCGCGCCCGCGATGGGGTGCGCCGGCACGAACTGGGAGATCTTCGCGCCAAGCGCCGCGCGCGCCGCCGCCACCACGTCGCGCTTGGTGCTGCCGGCGTCGGTGACGATCGCCGAGGGCTTGAGCCGCGGCGCGAGCGCAGCCAGGACCGCGGGGAACTGCGCCACCGGCGTCGCGACGAGCACCAGGTCGGCGTCCGCCGGCGCTCGCGTGCGCGATCGAATCGATGATGCCGCGTTCCTTCGCCAGCGTCAGGTTGGCCGCGCTGCGGCCCACGCCCACCACGTGGCCGCAGCAGCTTCGCCGCCTTGAGCGCCAGCGCGAACGAGCCGCCGATCAGCCCGACGCCGATCACGGCAACCGCTGTCGAGCCAGCGCATCATTCCTTCAGGCTCGGCCGCGAGCGCGGCGAGGAACTTGTCGTTCTCCGCTGCGGTGCCGACGGTGACGCGCAGGTGCTCGGGCAGCTGTAGCCGCCGCCCACCGGGCGCACGATCACGCCGCGCCGCAGGAGGCGCTTGTAGACCTCCTGCGCCTTGCCCACGCGGATGGTGAGGAAGTTGCCGTAGGACGGGATGAACTCCAGGCCGAGGCGCTGCGCCCCCTCGCGCAGCTGGCGCAGGCCCTGCAGGTTCTCGGCGAAGCTCTTTGCGCACGAACTCCATGTCCTCCAGCGCCGCCGTCGCCGCGGCGAGCGCCACGCTGTTGACGTTGAACGGCTGGCGCACGCGGTTCATCACGTCGGCGACCGACGGGTGCGCGAGCGCGTAGCCCACGCGCAGGCCCGCGAGGCCGTAGGCCTTGGAGAAGGTGCGCGTGATGACCAGGTTCGGGATGGCGCTTGAGCCATTTCACGGTGTCCGCGCGCAGGTCGGCGGGCAGGTACTCGTTGTAGGCCTCGTCGATCACCACGATCACGCGCTCGGGGACGCGCCGCACGAAGGCCTCCAGCGCATCCGGCGCCGCGAACGTGCCGGTCGGGTTGTTGGGGTTGGCGACCCACGCCACGCAGGTCTCCTCGTCGACCGCCCGCGCCATCGCCTCGAGGTCGTGGCCGTAGTTCTTCGCCGGCACCACGATGGCGCGCGCGCCGCGCGCCTGCGTCGCCAGCGGGTACACCGCGAAGGCGTGCTGCGAGAGCACCGCCGCGCGCCCCGGCCCGAGGAAGGCGAGCGCGACGAGCTCCAGCACGTCGTTCGAGCCGTTGCCGAGCACGATCTGCGCGGCGTCCACGCCGTAGCGGCGCGCGAGCGCGTCCTTCAGCTCGAAGCCGTTGCCGTCGGGGTAGCGCGCGAGTTCGCCCAGCGAGCGCTCGATCGCCGCGCGCGTGCGCGGCCCGATGCCGCGCGGGTTCTCGTTCGAGGCCAGCTTGACGATGTCCTTCTCGGCGAGGCCCATCTCGCGCGCCAGCTCCGCGATCGGCTTGCCGGGCTGGTAGGGCGCGATCGAGCGCACGTAGGAAGGGGAGATTTCGCAGGGATCCATGTTCATGCCGGTGCGCGCCTCTCAGGCGACTGCTGCGGGATAGGAGCCGAGCACCTTGAGGAACGGCGCCTTCCGGCGCAGCTCCTCGAGCGCCGCGGCGACGCGCTCGTCCTTCTGGTGCCCTTCGACGTCGATGAAGAACAGGTACTCCCACAGCGCGCTGCGCATGGCGCGCGAGGGACGCGACTCGATGCGCGTCATGCTGACGCGGTTCTGCGCCAGCGGGCTGAGCAGCGCGTGCACCGCGCCGGGCTTGTTCTCGGCGGACATCACCAGCGAGGTCCGGTCGCGCCCGGTGGGCGCGGGATCGCAGCGGCCCCAGCACCAGGAAGCGCGTGGTGTTGTTCGGGTCGTCCTCGATCGAGCGCGCGAGCAGCTCGAGGCCGTAGCGCGCCGCCGCCGCTGCGCCGGCAATCGCCGCGGCGCCCGCCTCCTCGGCCGCGCGCCGCGCGGCCTCGGCGTTCGAGGCGACCGGCACGCGCTCCGCCGCGGGCAGGTTCTGGTTGAGCCAGCCGTTGCACTGCGCGAGCGACTGCGCGTGCGAGTACACGCGCTGCACCGCGCCGAGGCCGGCTGCGCGCGCCATGAGGTTCTGCTGCACGCGCAGCTCGACCTCGCCGCAGATCCTGAGGGGCGTCGTGACCAGCAGGTCGAGCGTGCGGCCGACCGCGCCCTCGGTGGAATTCTCCGCGGGCACCACGGCGTAACTGCGCCGCGCCCGACTCGCAGCGGCGGAACACCTCGTCGATGGTGGCGGCGGGCCCCGCCTGCACCGCGCCGCCGAAGTGCTTGTGCACGGCCTGCTCGCTGAAGGTGCCCTCGGGGCCGAGGTAGGCGACGTGCAGCGTCCTGCTCCAGGCCGCGGCAGGCGGAAATGATCTCGCGGAACACGCGCGTCGCCGCCTCCGCGGGCAGTGGCTCGCCGGCCTGCGCCGCGACGCGGCGCAGGATCCCGGACTCCCGCTCCGGGCGGTAGGCGGGCGCGCCGCCTTTCAGCGTGCCGATGCGCTGCGCGAGGCGCGCGCGGCGCTGCAGCAGCGCAAGCAGCTCCACGTCGAGCCGGTCGATCTCGCCCCTCAGCTTGTCGATGTCGTCGCTCATGCCTCGGCGGGAAGATATCTGACCGCGAGCACGCCGTCGATGCCGTGCAGCTCGGCGAGCGCCGCCGCCGGCACCGCGCTGTCCACGTCCACCAGCGTGTAGGCCATCTCGCCGCGCGACTTGTTGAGCATGTTGTGGATGTTGATGCCGCGGCTGCCCATGGCGTGCGAAATGCGCGCCAGCATGTTGGGCACGTTGGCGTTGGCGATCGCCAGCCGGTAGGGCGATTCCCGCGTCATCACCGCCTCGGGAAAATTGACCGCGTTGCGCACGTTGCCGTTCTCCAGGTAGTCGCACACCTGGTCCACCACCATCACCGCGGAATTTTCCTCCGCCTCGCGCGTCGAGGCGCCCAGGTGCGGCAGCGCCACCACCCCCGGCTGGCCGAGCAGCGCCGCCGAGGGGAAATCGGTGACGTAGGCGCGCAGCCGGTGGGCGCGCAGGGCCTTCAGCACCGCCGCGTCGTCCACCACCCCGTCGCGCGAGAAGTTGAGCAGGATCGCGCCGGCGCGCAGGTGCTCGACGTTCTTCGCGTTCACCAGGTGACGCGTCTTCTCCGCGAGCGGCACGTGCAGCGTGACGAAATGGCTCGCCTTGAGCAGCTCGTCGATGGAATTGGCGCGCCGCACCTGCGAGGGCAGGCTCCACGCGGCGTCCACCGTGATCTCCGGGTCGTAGCCGGTGACGTGCATGCCCAGGCGGATCGCGGCATCGGCCACCAGGCTGCCGATCTTGCCCAGGCCAATCACGCCCAGCGTGTGGCCGGGCAGCTCGATGCCGGCGAAGGCCTTCTTGCCGTCTTCCACGCGCTTGTCGAGGTCGCCTGCTTCTCCCCCGAGGCCTTGCACGAAATCGAGCGCCGGCGCGAGGTTGCGCGCCGCGATGAGCAGCCCCGCGAGCACCAGCTCCTTCACCGCGTTGGCATTGGCCCCGGGCGCGTTGAACACGGGCACGCCACGCCTGGAGAGCTGCGCGACGGGAATGTTGTTGGTGCCGGCGCCGGCGCGCGCTACCGCCTTGAGTTGGTCGCCCAATTCCATGCCGTGCAGGTCATGCGAGCGCACCAGCACCACGTCGGGCGCCTTGGCTTCCTTCACCAGCGCGTAGCGCTCGGGCGCGAAGCGCTTCAGGCCCTGTTGCGCGATCTGGTTGAGGACCAGGACCTCGAACTTCCTGCCGGCCTTAGCCATGCCGCGCCGCGAATTCCCTCATGTAGGCCGCCAGGCTCTGCACGCCCTCGAGCGGCATGGCGTTGTAGATCGAGGCGCGCATGCCGCCCACCGAGCGGTGGCCCTTCAACTGCACCATGCCGCGCTCCTCCGCGCCCTTGAGGAACGGCGCGTCGAGCCGCTCGTCGGGCAGGCGGAAGGGCACGTTCATGCGCGAGCGGTCCTCCTTGGCCACCGGGTTGCGGTAGAACCCCGCGTCGATGACCTCGTAGAGCAGTTGCGCCTTGCGCACGTTGCGCCGCTCGATCTCGGCGACGCCGCCCAATTGCCTGAGCCACTTGAACACCAGCCCGGCGACGTAGATCGGGTAGGTGGCCGGCGTATTGAGCATCGAATCCGCTTCCGCCTGCAGCTTGTAATCCATCACGCTCGGCGTGCCCTTGGCGGCGGCGCCGATCAGGTCCTCGCGCACGATGACCACCGTCACCCCCGCCGGCCCGAGGTTCTTCTGCGCGCCGGCATAGATCAGGCCGAACTTCGACACGTCCAGGGGCCGCGACAGCAGGTGCGAGGAGGCGTCGGTGACCAGCGGCACCGTGCCGGTATCCGGGATCCAGTGGAACTCGACGCCGCCGATGGTTTCGTTGGAACAGTAGTGCACGTAGGCCGCGTCGCCGCGGACTTTCCATTCGCGCGGCGCATAGGTGAAGCCGCGGTCCTCCGCACTCGCGGCGACGTGCACGTCGCAATAGGCCTTCGCTTCCTTCGCCGCCTTCTTCGACCATTCGCCGGTCAGCACGTAATCCGCGCGCGTCTTGCCGCGCAGCAGGTTCATCGGCACCTGCGCGAACTGCAGCGTGGCGCCGCCCTGCAGGAAAAGCACCTTGTAATGCGCGGGGATGGCGAGCAGATCGCGCAGGTCGCGCTCGGCCTCCGCCGCGATGCCGGTGAATTCCTTGCCGCGATGGCTCATTTCCATCACGCCCATGCCGCTGCCATGCCAGTCGAGCATCTCATCGCCCGCGCGCGCCAGCACCTCGGCGGGCAGCATGGCGGGACCGGAGCTGAAATTGTGGATGCGGGACATCAATGCACGGTGGGCGCGGGGCCCTGGCCTTCCGGCGCCGGCAGCTCGCCGTCATCGCCGTTGCCGTTGCCGCCGTTGCCCGCGCCGCCTTCGTCCTCGTCGTGCTCCTCGATGCGCTCGACGCCGGCCAGCTTCTCACCCTCGCCCAGCGCGATCAGCGTCACGCCCTGCGTGGAGCGGCCCTGCTCGCGGATCTGCGCGACTTCGGTGCGGATGAGCACGCCGCCGGTGGAGATCAGCATCACTTCGTCGCTGTCGACCACCAGCACCGCGCCGACCAGGCTGCCGTTGCGCTCCGAGGCCTGGATCGCGATCATCCCCTGGCCGCCGCGCCCGTGCTTGGTGTACTCGGCGATCGGCGTGCGCTTGCCATAGCCGTTCTCGGTGGCGGTGAGCACGGCGCGGCTTTCGTCCTTCGCCACCAGCATGGCGACCACGCGCTCGCTGCCGTCCTCGGGCAGGCGCATGCCGCGCACGCCGGCGGCCTGGCGGCCCATCGGGCGCACCTCGTCCTCGGCGAAGCGCACCGCCTTGCCCTCCGAGGAGAACAGCATCACGTCGTAGCTGCCGTCGGTGAGCGCCACGCCGACCAGGTAGTCGCCCTCGTCCAGGTTCACCGCGATGATGCCGCTCGGGCGCGGGCGCGAGAACTCCGCCAGCGGCGTCTTCTTCACCGTGCCCTGCGCGGTGGCCATGAACACGTAGTGCTGCTCGTCGAATTCCTTCACCGGCACCACCGCCGTGATCTTCTCGCCCTCTTCCAGCGGGAACATGTTCACCACCGGCTTGCCGCGGCTCGCGCGATTGCCCTGCGGCACCTCGAACACCTTGAGCCAGTACAGGCGCCCGCGGTTGGAGAAGCACAGCAGGTAGTCGTGCGAGTGCGCGACGAACAGCCGCTCGATGAAGTCGTCCTCCTTGGTGGCGGCGGCCTGCTTGCCGCGCCCGCCCCGCCTCTGCGCCCTGTAGTCGGCGAGCGGCTGCGACTTGACGTAGCCGCCGTGCGAGAAGGTGACCACCATGTCCTGCGGCGCGATCAGGTCCTCGATGGAGATGTCCTCGGCCACGCTGACCAGCTCGGTGCGCCGCTTGTCGCCGTACTCCTCCTTCACCTGGCGCAGCTCGCCCGCGATGATGGCCGTGATGCGCGCGGGCTTCTCGAGGATGTCGAGCAGGTCGGCGATCAGCGCGACCACTTCCTTGTACTCGTCGCGGATCTTGTCCTGCTCCAGGCCCGTCAGGCGCTGCAGGCGCAGCTCGAGGATCGCCTGCGCCTGCTCGTCCGACAACCGGTAGCCGTCCTCCTTCAGCCCGAACTCGGGCGCCAGGCCCTCCGGGCGGTACTGCCCGGCCGCGGCGCGGCTCGAGCATCTCGCGCACCAGCGGCGAAGGCCAGGCGCGCGCCATCAGCTCGCGCTTGGCGTCAGCCGGCGTCGGCGACGCCTTGATCAGCGCGATCACCTCGTCCACGTTGGACAGCGCCACGGCGAGGCCTTCGAGGATGTGGCCGCGCTCGCGCGCCTTGCGCAGGTCGTACACCGTGCGCCGCGTCACCACCTCGCGCCGGTGCGAGACGAAAGCGTCGATCATCTCGCGCAGGTTGAGCAGCCGGGGCTGGCCGTCCACCAGCGCCACCATGTTCATGCCGAAGGTGTCCTGCAGCTGCGTCTGCTTGTACAGGTTGTTCAGCACCACCTCGGGAATCTCGCCGCGCTTGAGCTCGATCACCACGCGGATGCCGTCCTTGTCGGACTCGTCGCGGATGTCGGAGATGCCCTCGAGCTTCTTCTCCGTCACCAGCTCGGCGATGCGCTCGAGCAGCGCCTTCTTGTTCACCTGGTAGGGCAGCTCGTCGACGATGATCGACTGGCGGTTGCCCTTCTCCATGTCCTCGAAGTGCGTGCGCGCGCGCATCACCACGCGGCCGCGCCCGGTGCGGTAGCCCTCGTGCACGCCGGCGAGGCCGTAGATGATGCCCGCGGTCGGGAAAGTCCGGCGCCGGCATCAGCTTCATCAGCTCCTCGATGGCGCAGCGCGGGTTCTGCGAGCAGGTGCAGGCAGGCATCCACCACCTCGCTCAGGTTGTGCGGCGGCATGTTGGTCGCCATGCCGACCGCGATGCCGGAGGAGCCGTTGATCAGCAGGTTGGGAATGCGCGACGGGCAGCACCAGCGGCTCCTGCTCCGAGCCGTCGTAGTTCGGCCCGAAATCCACCGTCTCCTTGTCGATGTCGGCCAGCAGCTCGTGGCCGATCTTCGCCATGCGGATCTCGGTGTAGCGCATGGCCGCCGCGTTGTCGCCGTCCACCGAGCCGAAGTTGCCCTGGCCGTCGATCAGCATGTAGCGCAGCGAGAAGTCCTGCGCCATGCGCACGATGGTGTCGTACACCGCGGTGTCGCCGTGCGGGTGGTACTTGCCGATCACGTCGCCGACGATGCGCGCGGACTTCTTGTAGGGCCGGTTCCAGTCGTTGGCCAGCTCGTGCATCGCGAACAGCACGCGCCGGTGCACCGGCTTCAGGCCGTCGCGCACGTCGGGCAGCGCGCGCCCCACGATCACGCTCATCGCGTAATCGAGGTACGAGCGGCGCATCTCCTCTTCGAGGCTGACCGGGAGCGTTTCCTTGGCGAACTGTTCCATTTCGGCTCTTGTTCTGGAGGGTGAAAAGCGGGCCGTTGCAGGCGCGATTTCGAGCGTGAAATTTTACCACGCGAGACCCTCTCGACCCGCGCGCGTCCGTGTGCTTAAATGCGCCCGTCCCCAGGGAGGAAAACAATGAGAATCCAGAGCAGCATTCAGTCCTTCGTCTGCATCGCCGCGCTCGCCGCCATGGTGGGCTGCGCCACCACCGAGGAGCCCAAGCCGGCACCCGCGCCGGCGCCGGCCCCTGCGCCCGCCGCCGCTCCCGCGCCGGCCGCCGCGCCCGCGCCCGTCGCCAAGCCCGCGCCGGTGCCGCCGAAGCCGATGGCGCTGCGCGTCACCTCGGTGGAGCTGTTCGAGTTCGACAAGTCGCGGCTCACGCAGGACGCCACCGACAAGCTCGACCGCGAGGTCGTGGTGCGCCTCGGCGAGTTCCAGGTGATCCGCCAGATCAACGTGAACGGCCACGCCGATCGACTCGGCTCGGCGCAGTACAACCAGAAGCTCTCGGAGCGCCGCGCGGATGCGGTGAAGGCCTACCTGGCGAAGCAGGGCGCGCCCGCCGACAGGATCGAGACCTACGGCTTCGGCAAGACGCTGCAGGTGAAGAGCTGCCCGGACCAGAAGAACCGCAAGGCGCTGATCGAGTGCCTGCAGCCGAACCGCCGCGTGGAAGTCGAGGTGCTCGGCACGGGGCGTCCGTAGGCGCCGCGCTCGCTTTGCGTGAAGCCCCGCCGCGGCGGGGCTTTTTGTTTGCATGACCGACAAGTTCCTCATCAACGCGCGCTGGGTGGTGCCGGTGGAGCCGGCCGGCGTGGCGCTCGAGCGCCACGCCGTCGCGGTGCGCGACGGCCGCATCGAGGCGGTGCTGCCGATGGCCGAGGCCGCGCAGCGCTATGCGGACGTACGCGCGCGTCGACCTGCCCGGCCACGCGCTGATTCCCGGCCTGGTGAACGCGCATACGCACGCCGCGATGGCGCTGATGCGGGGCGTGGCCGACGACCTGCCGCTCATGCGCTGGCTGCAGGAGCACGTCTGGCCGATCGAGGCGAAGCACGCCTCGGCGCAGTTCGTGAAGGACGGCACCCTGCTCGCGTGCGCGGAGATGCTGCGCGGCGGCGTCACCTGCGTGAACGACATGTATTTCTTCCCCGAGGCGGCGCTCGAGGCGGCGCTCGCCGCCGGCATGCGCGCCGCGCTCGGCCTGATCGTCATCGAGTTCCCGTCGGCCTATGCCGCGGACCCCGAGCAATACCTCGCCAAGGGCCTCGCGCTGCGCGACGAGTGGCGCGAGCACCCGCTCGTCACCTTCTGCCTCGCGCCGCACGCGCCCTACACAGTCGTCGGATGCGCACCTTCCGCAAGGTGGCGCAGCTGGCCGCCGAGCTCGATCTGCCGGTGCACATCCACGTGCACGAGACGCACGAGGAGATCGAGCGCTCGGTCAGCGAGCACGGCGCGCGGCCGCTCGCGCGGCTCGAGCGCCTCGGGCTGCTCGGGCCCGAACCTGATCGCGGTGCACGCGGTGCACCTCGAGCCGGCGGAGATCGCCCTGCTGGCGCGGCACGGCTGCTCGGTGGCGCACTGCCCCTCGTCCAACCTCAAGCTGGCGAGCGGTTTCGCGCCGGTGGCCGCGCTGCTCGCGGCGGGCGTCAACGTCGCGCTCGGCACCGACGGCGCCGCGAGCAACAACCGGCTCGACCTGTTCCAGGAGATGCGCAGCGCGGCGCTGCTCGCCAAGGCGGTGGCGCGCGACGCGGCGGCGATGCCGGCGCATGCCGCGCTGCACGCGGCCACGCTGGGCGGCGCGACCGCGCTCGGCCTGGAGCAGCGCATCGGCTCGATCGTGCCCGGCAAGGTCGCGGACCTGGCGGCCGTGGCGTTCGACAGGCATCGAGCTGCAGCCGGCTTTCGACGTTGTTTCGCATCTCGTCTACGCCTGCGGGCGGGAGCATGTCACCGACGTGTGGGTGGGCGGCGAGCGCGTGTTGCAGGACGGAATGCTTACGCGGCTGGAGCTGTCAGACTTGCAAGGGCGCGCGCTCTTGTGGCAGACTAAAATCTTGAATTAACTGGCAATACCAAGGACAACGGGGAGAACATGCATGTTTAACAAGAGTTTGCGAACGATCGGCTCTGAGCGGCGCCGCGATTGCACTGGCCATGCTGGTGGGCTGCGCGACGACCGAGGAGCCGAAACCAGCTCCCGCCCCAGCGCCGGCACCCGCCCCGGCGACACCCGCACCGACGCCGCCCCCGCCGCCTCCGCCGCCCCCGCCGGCGCCCAAGCCCGCGCCCAAGCCCGTCGCCGAGAAGGTGACCCTCGCTGCGGACGTGCTGTTCGACTTCGACAAGTCCGCCATCAAGCCTGATGGCAAGAACAAGCTCGACGACCTGTCGCAGAAGATCCGCGCCATCAACCTCGAAGTGGTGATCGCCATCGGCCACGCCGACTGGATCGGCAGCGACGCGTACAACCAGAAGCTGTCGGTGCGCCGCGCCGAGTCGGTGAAGGCGTACCTGGTTTCCAAGGGCGTCGAGCCGAACCGCATCTACACCGAGGGCAAGGGCGAGAAGCAGCCCGTGGCCAGCAACAAGACGAAGGAAGGCCGCGCCAAGAACCGCCGCGTGGAGATCGAAGTCATCGGCACGCGCAAGCCGTAGCCTCCGGCGCCCCGGAAAAAGCCCTGCTCCGCAGGGCTTTTTTTTTGGGACAATCGGTCCCGATGTCTACCGCCCGTGCCGTATTTGCCTTTCCATGGTCTCGGCTTTTTGGCTCCATGAATCTCGGAGCCAAAAAGCCGAGATCGCATTGAGATGCCAAACCAAAGCACGAACGTCGACCCCGCCGAACTGGAGAAATTCAGCCAGCTCGCGCATCGCTGGTGGGACCCGCAGAGCGAGTTCCGGCCGCTGCACGAGATCAATCCGCTGCGGCTGGGATGGATCGAGCAGCAGGCTTCCCTGGCGGGCAAGGACGGTGCTGGACGTCGGCTGCGGCGGCGGCATCCTCGCCGAAGCGATGGCGCGGCGCGGCGCGCGCGTCACGGGCATCGACCTCGCCGAGAAACCGCTCAAGGTGGCGCAGCTGCACCTGCTGGAGAGCCGGCTGGAGGTGCGACTACGAGCTCGCCGCGGCCGAGGATTTCGCTGCGCGCCACGCGGGGGGCTTCGACGTCGTCACCTGCATGGAGCTGCTCGAGCACGTACCAGACCCGGCAAGCACGGTCGCGGCATGCGCGCAGCTCCTGCGCCCCGGCGGACGCGCGTTCTTCGCCACCATCAACCGCAATCCGAAGTCCTACCTGTTCGCGGTCATCGGCGCCGAGTACGTGCTGCGGCTGCTGCCGCAAAGGCACGCACGACTACCGGCGCTTCGTGCGGCCCTCGGAGCTCGCGCGCTGGTGCCGCGACACGGGGCTGCGCACGACTGCGATGACCGGCATGAGCTACAACCCGCTCACGCGCCGCTACTGGCTGGGGCGGGATTGCGACGTCAACTACCTTGTCTGCTGCGCGAACGATGGCTAAGGCGGTCCTCTTCGACCTGGACGGCACGCTCGCCGACACGGCGCCGGACCTCGCGGCGGCGTTGAACCGGCTGCGGGCGGAGCAGGGCCTGGAGCCGATGCCGCTCGAGCAGGTGCGGCCCTTCGCCTCGGCGGGCGCGCGCGGCCTGGTGCACGCGGGCTTCGGCGTCAAGCCCGGCGACGGCGAGTACGACGCGCTGCGCGAGTCGTTCCTCGAGTTCTATCGCGAGCGCACCTGCGTCGACACACGGCTGTTCCCGGGCATCGCCGGAGCTGCTGCAGGAGCTCGCGCGACGCGCCATCGCCTGGGGCGTGGTGACCAACAAGGCGACGCGCTTCACGGAGCGCATCATCGGCACGCTGGGGCTCGCGCCGCCTGCGTCGTGTGCGGCGACACCACGCCACACCTCAAGCCCCACCCGACGCCGATGCTGCATGCGGCGGCACAGCTCGGCGCTGCCCGCCGCCGCGTGCGTCTACCTCGGCGACGACCTGCGCGACATCCAGGCGGGGCGCGCTGCCGGGATGCGGACCGTCGCCGTCGACTGGGGCTACCACCATCCCGAGAGCGGCGGCCCCGAGGCGTGGAACGCCGACGCCGTCATCGCCCATCCGCGGGACTTGATCGCCCTGCTCTAGACCCCCATATGGGATAATGCGTTCACGCACGAAACGGGGGCGACCTGGTTTCGACGCGGGTTACGACGCAGCGCAGGGCATGCCGAGGACCAGTCACCTCGTAAATCCATCTGGAAACACTACAAACGCCAACGACGAGCGTTTCGCTCTCGCGGCCTAATACCCGCGAGACGCTGCACTAGCCTGCTGATGGGCTAGGCTCCCTAAAAGGAGTGCAGCGTCATTCACATCAGCCTCTCCTCCGGGTCTGGCCGCTTGGCCCGGGGGATCCGTCGAAGCGGCTAGCCGAGCGTCAGCCTGCCGGTTGGCGGGTGCGAGGCGAAGCTCAAACGACCAGGCTAAGCATGTAGTCCTGACTGTCTAGGGCTTGCGGACGCGGGTTCGATCAGCATGGTCGCCTCTGCCCGAGAGGGCAGAGTGAAAACGGGGCTCACATCGGCGAACCCTGTCGCCGCCGCAGGAAGGCGGCATGGCAACGCCGAGGGGTAGGAAGAGGGCCAACCTCAGGCCTGCCCTGTAGAGACTCATAGACCCGCCGAGCCGGGCAACCGCGCGGGCGCGCACTAGGATCCGCCGCATCAGCGGATAACACGCTCCGCATCCTGGCAACAGGATGAAGGCATAGTCCAGCCCGCCTCGAAAGGGGTGGAACAGCTGTCCCGCCGCCTCCACCAATCCGACGGCCACCGCAAGGTGGCCGTCTTCTTTTCAGCTTCCGGATGCGTTACTGTATTTATGCACAGTATGCGCCCCGAGAGAGTCTCATCCTTCGACCAGGTGACTCCCGGCTACATCGCAGGCCTCATTGACGGTGAGGGCGCCGATCACCCTCAGCCCGCGTACATCGCAACGAGATCGAATGAGCCTCGTGGTTTCCATCAGCGATGACGAGCTGGCATTGCTGCCATTCGTGAGGGAGGTCGTCGAGGAGGCGCATCGCGGGGAGCGCAGCCTACGATCCGCGTCACGCGCCGAGCTCACGTACCAGATTTCCAGCTCGAGGCCTCTGGAACTCCTCCGGCAGACGGCGCCGCTCCTGAAGTCTTACAAGGCCGCTCGCGCGCACCTCGCGGTCGCCGATTATCGTTCGCCTCACGCCGCGAAACAGCAAGTACGGTCCCGAACTGCGGACCCAGGCGATCCGAGTTCGAGGCCAGGTCCTGGCAATCCGGCCATAGTCGCGCGGGTTCGATTCCCGCCGCCTCCACCAGATTCCTGCTCAATCCTGCGGTTCGCCCGTGATGGACGCCGCAGGCTTGTGGCTTCGGGCTCCTTGGCCGCACCCGCGTGATCCTGAGCCGCGCCCAGCCTCCCGGAGTACAGCAAGTCGATTCCGTGCTGCGCGTCGGGATGGCCGGCGCCGGCCGCCTGGAGGAATTCGCGGTGCGCCGTCTCATAGTCATACTTCCCGTACGCGGCCATGCCTCGCGCAAACGCCTCCCTGCCCCCGGGGTCCAATTCAGCGGCAGGAAGCTTTGCTTGCACCTGCACCGCCAAGCCGCGAATCTCATTCGCCGCGGTGTTGCTTGAGGCCGAAGTTCGCGATCTGCTGGCGGATGCTTTCCACTCTCTCCGCGCCGGCGGGATGCGACTGAAGAAAGGGAATCGAGCCTCCATGGCGGAGCTGGAGCAAGCGTTCGTGCAGCCGCAGCGCGCCCTCCGGATCGAAGCCCGCCGCGATCATCCACTCCACCCCGAGACGGTCGGCTTCGCGCTCGTGGTCGCGGGAGTAGGAGCGGCTGACCGCCGCCGTGCCCAGATCGGCGATCATGCCTCCGCCCCGGACACGGGCGGCGCCGAGGATCAGCGCGGCGATCGCCCCGGCGCCGGCCAACGACTGCTCCCGGCTTCGCCGCTCCACCGCGTGCTGCCTGACGTGGTGCGCGATCTCGTGGCCAAGCAGGGCGGCGTAGGCGTCGAGGTCGTCTGCCCAGCAGATCGAGCATCGGCGTGGTGATGGCGATGATGCTGCGCCCGCGCGCGCTGACCGCGAAGGCGTTCGGGGCTCTTGCCGTTGACGATGAACAGCTCGCCCGCGAACCCGCTGGGCTGCTGCACCCTTTCCTGCACCTGGAGAATCTGCCGCATCAGCTCACGCGGCACGGTGGCGACGGCGTTGCCGCGCGCGTCGAGAAGTTCCACGTACTCCGCAGGATCGTTCGCGATGCTTGCGGCCGGCCACGATCGCATTTGACCGGAGGCCGCGCACGAGAAACAGGCGAGCAGCAGGAACGCGAGCCCGCCCCACGAAGAACGCGCCGCAGCATTGCCTGTCACGCCAGTGCCTCCGCACAACCCCTTTGAAGCTATGCAGGGAAGTTAGCGGTCGCGCGGGGTGGGCGCCATCCCATGGTCAGGTGGGCGGGTCAGGCGCCGCTGCACTGGAAACAGGTGTCAGGCCGAACCTGGCGCTCACGGTTCCCCAGATTCCCTTCGGAAAGCGCGTCGTCACGAGGATCGCGAGCAGGCCGAGGCCGACCAGGTACCAGGTGCCGTAGTCGGAGAACAGGCGGTTGAGCAGGTAGAACACGATCACGCCGATGATCGGCCCCTCGATGGTCGCGATGCCGCCGACCATCACGATGAAGATCGAGAACGCGGTCCAGTTCACCGAGAACGCCGCGTCGGGCGAGATGCGCAGGTTGCCGAGGAAGTAGAGCGCGCCCGCGAGCCCGCAGCCGAAGGCCGCGACCAGGTACACCCAGAGCTTGGTCTGCGCGACGTCGACGCCCTGCGACTCGCTCGCCACCTCGCTGTCGCGGATCGCGAGCAGCGCGAGCCCCTGGCGCGAGCGCAGGAACCAGTGCACCAGCGCCACCGAGGCCACCACCGACGACGAGGCACATCCAGAAGGTGATCGATTCGCGCGTCGCCTTCTCGATGCCGCGCAGCGCGATCAGGCTGGTGCCCGAGCCGCCGCCGATGGCGGAGATGTTCGCCACGGTGAGGCGCAGCACTTCCGCGATCACCCAGGTGCCGATCGCGAAATGGCCGCCCTGCAGGCGGAAGGCGATGCGCGAAATCGGGAAGGCCGCCGCCATCGCGGCGAGCGCGCCCAGCGGCACGGCGAGGAAGGGATTCATGCCGGTGAAATTGCCGAGCGCCACCAGCGTGTAGCCGCCCAGGCCCAGGTAGGCCTGCTGGCCGATCGACACCATGCCGCCGTAGCCCGCGAGCAGGTTCCACATCATGGCGAAGATCAGGTAGCAGGCCATTTCGTTGAACTCGCGCATCCAGCCGGACTCGGCCCACCACGGCGCGGTGCACAGGAACGCGAGCGCGATCAGCGCGACGACGCCGGCAATCCGGCTCGCCGCGCCGCCGCGCTCGACGGCGAAGGATGCGCGCTCATCGCATCCTCGGAAACAGCCCCTGCGGGCCGGACGAGCAGCACCGCGAGGAACACCACGTGCCCGAGCCAGATGCCCCAGCCGGGATCGAGGCGGAAGCCGATCGCCTGCGTCACGCCGAGGAGGATGCCGCCCGCGAAGGTTCCCCAGAACGAGCCGAGCCCGCCGATCACCACCGCCTCGAACGCGTAGAGCAGCAGGCCCGGCCCGTCGGCGGGCGCGACCGTGGTGCGCATCGCCTGCAGCACGCCGGCGACCGCGATCAGCACGAAGGCGAGGGCGGTGGCCGATGCGTAGACGACGCGCGCGTCCAGGCCCATCAGCTCCGCGGTCTCGCGGTCGTCGCTGGTGGCGCGGAAGGCGCGCCCGGCCGCGGTGCGGCGCGAACAACCATTGCAGCGCCACCGCCACCAGCAGCGCGGCGACGAAGGTGGCGAGCGGCAGCACGCCCACCGTCACGCCTTCGACCAGCCGCACGCTGGCGGTGGCGATTTCTCCCGCGGACAGCGAACGCGGATCGGCGGAGAAGATCTCCTGCAGCACGTTCTGGATCACGATCGACAGGCCGAAGGTCACCACCAGCGACGGCAGCGGATCCCTGCCCAGCGTGTCGTTCAGGACGTAGCGCTGCAGCGCGTAGCCGGAAGCGACCGCGAGCGGCAGCAGGCAGGCGAACGCGGCCAGCGGCCCGAGGTCGAACTGGCCCGCCGAGCGCGATCGCGCCGAAGCCGGCCAGCACGATGAGGTCGCCGTGCGCGACGTTGGTGAGCCGCATGACGCCGAACACCAGCGCCTGGCCCATCGCGAACAGCGCGTAGAGGCTGCCGAGCAGAATCGCCCTGCACCACGGTGTCCAGCCAGCCGATCATCGGCCCGCCTGCGCGGCAGCGCCGAAATAGGCTCGCGAAATGTCCTCGCGGGAGAATCCGTCCGAGGGACCGCTCAGCGTCACGCGCCCTTCCTGCAGGCAATAGAGGCGGTCGGAGACGCGGCGCGCCAGGCCGACGTCCTGCTCGACGAGGACCGCGGTCAGTCCGCCGGCCGCGATCGCCGGCAGCGCATCGTAGATCGCCTTCACCACGATGGGCGCCAGGCCGAGCGAGATCTCGTCGCACATCAGCAGGCGCGGATTCGCCATCAGCGCGCGGCCGATGGCGACCATCTGCTGCTGCCCGCCGGAGAGCGAAGTCGCGGGCGCCGCGCGCTTGTCGCGCAGCATCGGGAAGAGCTCGTAGACGGCCTTCAGGTCCCAGGGCCCCGCGCCGGCCGCATTGCGCGCCCATGCGCAGGTTCTCCTCCACCGACAGGCTCGCGAAACAGGCGCCGGCCTTCCGGGCACCAGGGCGATGCCGCGGCGCGCGATCTCGCCAGGGCGCAGGCCGCCGATCGGCTCGCCCGCGAAGCGCACCGCCTCGCGCGGCGCGCGCAGCAGGCCCGCGATCGTCTTGAGCAGCGTGGACTTGCCCGCGCCGTTGGCGCCGATGATCGCGACGACTTCGCCTTCGCGCGACTTCGAGGTCGATGCCGAACAGCGCCTGGAAATCGCCGTAGCGCGCCTCCAGCGCGTGCGTGGCGAGCAGCGTCGCGCTCATGCCTCGATCCCCATGTAGACGCGCTGCACCGCCGTATCGTGCGATCACCTCCTGCGGCGTGCCTTCGGCGAGCTTCTGGCCGTAGTTCATGACGAACAGGCGATCCGCTACCGCGAGCAGCGCGTGCATCACGTGCTCGATCCAGATCATGGTGACGCCGCGCGCGCGGATGGCTTTCAGCTCCTCGACCAGCTCGTGCGCTTCGGGCTCGGTGAGCCCGCCGGCGATCTCGTCGAGCAGCAGCAGCTTCGGCCGCGTCGCGAGCGCGCGCGCGAGTTCCAGCCGCTTGCGATCGAGCAGCGTCAGCGTGCCGGCCAGAGCGGTTGGCGCGCGCCTGCAGCCCCGTCGTGCGCGAGCACTTCCACGCATAGCGGATAGGCCTCGCGCTCGCGCAGGCCGCCGCCGAAGCTGGCCGCGACGAGCAGGTTCTCGAACACGGTCATCGCGCCGAAGGGCTGCGGGATCTGGTAGGAGCGGCCCGATGCCCCGCGCGGCAGCGCCGGTGCGGCGGCGAGCGCCGTGATGTTCGCGGCCGCGAACTGCACCGTGCCCGCGTCCACGCGCAGCGTCGCCGCTGATCAGGTTGAACAGCGTCGTCTTGCCGGCCCCGTTCGGACCGAGGATGCCGAGCGTCTCGCCCTCGGCGACCGAGAGCGAGATCGCGTCGACGACCTTCAGCGCGCCAAAGCTCTTGCTGACGGAGTCGAGTCGCAGCAGCAGGAAAGCCCGGACGGCAGCGTCAGATCAGCTTCATCTTGCCGCCCGCCGGGATCGCGGGAGCGGCCTGGTTGTTGACGATGACCAGCTCGTACTTGCACTTCTTGCCCTTCACCCACTGGCCGAGCACCAGCGGCGTCTTGGAGACGTTCTTGAACGGCCCCTGCCCGCCCCATTTCACGCCACCGACCACGGTGGCGAGGTTGGTCGCCGCGAGCGCGTCGCGCACGGCCTTGTTGGAGGAATCCTTGGAGCGCTTGAGCACGTCGGCCGCGACCTCGAACAGCGCGTGCGCGAAGCCGATCGGCTGCGTCCACTGCTTCTTCGACGCCGCCTCGTAGGACTCGGCCAGCGCCTTCGCCGTCTGGCCGGTGAGCGAGGACTTGAACGGGTGCGACGGGCGTCCACCAGACTTCCGTCGTCAGGCCGTCGCCCAGGTCGCCCAGCGCCTCGATCGCGCCGGGGAACAGCAGCGCCTTGCCGAGCGTCACCACCTTCGGCTTGAAGCCCTGCTGCTTCGCCTGCGTGAGGAAGGTCTTCGCGTCGGGCGGGATCATCACGCCGGTGACGATCTCGATGCCGTCCTTCTTGAACGCGGCGATCTGCGCCGAGAAATCCTGCGTCAGGTTCTGGTAGCGGCCCGGATCGAGCAGCGCTGAAGCCGTCCTCCGCGAGCGGCTCCGGAAAGCCGCGCTCCTTGTCGCCCCAGGCGTTGCCGTCGCCGTCGTTCGGGAACAGGCCGCCGACCTTCTTGTTGGTCTGCACCGATTTCCAGCCGTTGGTGAAATTGGCGATGACGTCTTCCAGGCCCCAGAAGAAATGGTAGGTCCAGTTGAAGCCCTTGGCCGGGTCGCCCTTGCGGCCGAAGAACCACGGCTGCCACGGCACCACGCTGGAGATGCACGGCACTTCGTTCAGCTCGCAGGCGTCCGACACCGGGTTCGCCGTCTCCGGCGTGCCCGCGGTCAGCACGAGCTGCACCTTGTCCTTGAGGATCAGGTCGTTCGCCACCTCGCCGGCGCGGTTCGGGTTCGACTGGCTGTCCTTGAGCAGGATCTGGATCGCGGATTTCTTGCCGCCGACCGGGATCCCGGCCTTGAAGGCGGCCTGCATCCGGTCGATGACCCACTTGTCCGCTTCGCCGAACGGGGCAAGCGGCCCGGTCTGCGGCGAGACATAGCCGATCTTCACGCTGGCGCCCTGCGCGTGCGCGAATTTCGGCAGCGCAGCAAGAATTGCGGCAGCGCCTCCCGCCTTGATGACGCCGCGACGGCCTCCGTCGAACGAAGCTTTTTTCATGTGACCTCTTCCCCTGTTTGAATAGTCGGTCGGGTATTGCTTGCCATCCAGCCAGTATGTTTTTAGTGTAGCAGCGGTACCTCGATTCTTGGGAGTCCGAAAAATGACAACAAGCGATCCCCGCGGCAGCCGCGAGGCCTTTGCTGCAAAGCCGGAGACCATCGGCAAGCTTAAGGTCTCGAAGCCCCAGACCGGCGCCGAATACCTGGAGTCGCTGCGCGACGGGCGCGAGGTCTTCATCTACGGCGAGCGGGTCAAGGACGTGACCACGCACCCGGCTTTCCGCAACACGGCGCGCATGACGGCGAGGCTTTTTGATGCGCTGCACGATCCGAAGAGAAAGATCAAAGCTGGCGGTGCCCACCGACACCGGCAACGGCGGCTTCACGCAGGCGTTCTTCAAGGCGCCGAAATCGAGCCGCCGACCTGCTCGCCGGACGCGATGCCATCGCCGAATGGGCGAAACTCACTTACGGGTGGATGGGGCGGGCGCCCGACTACAAGGCGGCGTTCCTCGCCACGCTCGGCGCCAACGCGGATTTCTACGACCCCTACCAGGAGAACGCGAAGCGCTGGTACAAGTACAGCCAGGAGCGCGTGCCGTTCATCAACCACGCCATCATCCACCCGCCGGTCGACCGCGATCGCCCGCCCGATGAAGTGTCCGACGTCTGCTGCCACGTCGAGAAGGAAACCGACCAGGGGCTGATCGTCTCCGGCGCCAAGGTGGTGGCGACCGGCTCGGTGCTCACCAACTACACCTTCGTCGCGCATCACGGCCTGATCCCGCTGCAGAAGAAGAACTTCGCCGTGGTGTTCATGATCCCGACCAACGCGCCGGGCGTGAAGTTCATCTGCCGCACTTCTTACGAGTTGTCCTCGACGGCGATGGGCAGTCCCTTCGACTATCCGCTGTCGAGCCGGCTGGACGAGAACGACGCGGTGTTCATCATGGACAAGGTGCTGGTCCCCTGGGAGAACGTCTTCGTCTACGGCGACATCGACAAGGCGAACAACTTCTTTCCGCGCACCGGGTTCCTGCCGCGTTTCGTGGTGCACGGCTGCACGCGCCTCGCCGTCAAGCTGGACTTCATCGCCGGGCTGCTGCTCAAGGCGGTCGAGGCGAGCGGGACCAAGGACTACCGCGGCGTGCAGGCCAACGTCGGCGAGGTGATCGCCTGGCGCAATCTGTTCTGGGCGCTCTCGGACGCGATGGTGCGCGATCCCAAGCCGTGGATCGCCGACTACGTGCTGCCCAACATGGATCCGGGCAACGCCTACCAGATCATCGCCACCATGGCCTATACCAAGGTGAAGTACCTGATCGAACAGACGGTCGCCTCGGGCCTGATCTACCTGAACTCGCACGCGAGGGATTTCAAGAGTCCGGAAATCCGGCCTTATCTCGACAAGTACCTGCGAGGCTCGAACGGCTATTCCGCGGTGGACCGGGTCAAGCTGATGAAGCTGCTGTGGGACAGCCTCGCCACCGAGTTCGGCGGCCGGCACGAGCTCTACGAGATCAACTACGGCGGCTCGACCGAGGAAATCCGGCGCTACTGCCTGTTCGGCGCGCAGGCCTCAGGCAACGCGGAGCGCTTCAAGGGCTTCGCCGAGCAGTGCATGGCGGAGTACGACCTCGACGGCTGGACTGTGCCCGACCTCACCAATCCGGGGGACCTCAGCTACCACGCGATGCGCGGGCGCTGAGCTACAAGATACCCGCCGCGAGCCCCGCGGCCATCGCCGCGCCGAGCTCGTTCGCAGGCTGCGAGTCTGCTCGGGCTTGAGTTCCTTCACGACCACGATCGGTTCGCTGATCTTCTTCAGCCGCAGCCCGGTGACGATGCGTTCCACCGAATTGACCGCGCCGCTGCCGTCCTGGCCGGCGCCGACGAACAGCGCGTAGGGCCGGCCGTTCGACCTTGCCTTCGCAGGCGTAGAACACGCGCTCGAGGAAGTCCTTCATCATCCCCGACATGTAGCCGAAGTTCTCCGGCGTGCCGAGGATCAGGCCGTCGGCGGCGAGCACGTCCTCCGGCCCGGCGTCGGCGCAGCGCTTCACCACCACGCTGCACGCCTGTCCTCGCTGCGCGCGCCGCGCTCGACCGCCTCGGCCATCTGCGCGGTCTTCACGCCGCCGGTGTGATAGACGATGAGCAGCGTCTTCATGCGCCCAGCCTCCGCGCGGGATCCTGCCGGTAGAACTCCCTGAATAGCTCGTAGAGCGTCGGGATAGCGCCGGCGCGTCTCGTTCGGCGACTCGAAGAAGGCCTCGCTCGCGACGGCGAAGAACTCGGCCTCGTGCTCGGCGGCGTAGGGATCGAGGAAGGTTTCCTTGCCCGCGTCCACGTCCTTGCAGAAGCGGTCGAACTCGGCGTCGAACACCTCGATCCAGCGCTCGCGCGCCGCGCGCGAGGGCAGCGGCGGCACGCCGTCGGCCTCGCCGGTCATCATGTCGAGCTTGTGCGCGAATTCGTGGATCACGACGTTCGCGCCGCCCTCGGCGACGCTGCCCGAGTCGTCGAGCGCTTCCCAGGACAGCACCACCGGGCCGCCGGGCCAGGATTCGCCCGCGCAGCTCGTCGTCCCATTCGTGCACCACGCCGTCGTCGCCGGTCTCGCGTGCGCTGCACGTGGAAGTCCGACGGATGCACCACGATGCCGACCCAGCCGTCGTACCAGTCGAGGCCCAGGTTCAGCACCGGCAGGCAGGCCTGCAGCGCGATTTCGACGCGGTCGTCGTCCGTGAGCTCGAGGCCCCTGCACCGGCGTGAGCTGCTTTTCCGCGAGGAACACGACGGCGAACTCCTTCAGGCGCCGCTTCCTCGTCGGCCGACAGGCCGCGCAGGAACGGCAGGTGCTTCTGCGCGCGCCGCCACAGCGCGTCGTCGATCCGGTGACGCTCGAGGATGCGCCTGCGTTTCCAGTCGCGGAGCCAGCCCATGGAGCATCCACGATACAATAGCAGCATGGTTTCCGTCGTCCAGCTTCACCCGCAGAACAGCGCGCCGCGCTCGATCCGCTCGCCGAAGGGCTGCGGCCGCCGAGCGCGCGCTGCTCGCGCGCGCGCTCGCGTTCGCCGAGCCGCTCTACGCCGGGCAGGCGCTGTCCACCGGCGAGCCGGTGTGGCCGCACGCGCTCGGCCTCGCCGCGAGCCTCGCCTCGATCGGCGTCGACCCGGCGGCGCAGGCCGCGGGCGTGCTGTTCGCGGCGCCGAAGCTGCTCGACGACCCGGAGCAGCTGGCGGCGGAGTTCGGCGAGGAGGTCGCCGCGCTCGCCGGCGGCGTCGAGAAGCTCTACCAGCTGCGCGTGCTGACGCGCGCCTCGGCCGGCGAGCAGAACGAGATCCTGCGCAAGATGGTGCTCGGCATGGTCGAGGACATCCGCGTGGTGCTGATCCGGCTCGCCTCGCGCACGCAGACGCTGCGCTGGTTCGCGAAGAACCCGTCCGAGGAACGGAAGGCCTACGCGCGCGAATCGCTCGACATCTACTCGCCGCTCGCCAACCGGCTCGGCGTCTGGCAGCTCAAGTGGGAGCTGGAGGACCTGTCGTTCCGCTACCTCGAGCCCGAGCTGTACAAGAAGATCGCGCAGATGCTCGACCAGAAGCGCGTCGAGCGCGAGCAGTACATCGCGCAATGCCATTGAGGTGCTCGGCGACGAGCTGGAGGAAATCGGCGTGCAAGGCCGAGGTCACCGGGCGGCCGAAGCACATCTATTCCATCTGGAACAAGATGCGCGCCAAGCAGCTCGATTTCTCCGACGTGCACGACGTGCGCGCGCTGCGCGTCATCGTGCCGACGCGCGGCCGACTGCTACAGCGTGCTGGGCGTGGTGCACGACCTGTGGGAGCCGATCCCGAAGGAGTTCGACGACTACATCTCGCGGCCCAAGGGCAACAACTACCAGTCGCTGCACACCGCGGTGATCGGGCCGGGCGGCCGCACGCTGGAAGTGCAGATCCGCACCGAGGAGATGCACCGCCAGGCGGAGTTCGGCGTCGCCGCGCACTGGCGCTACAAGGAGAGCGGGCAAGGCCTCGCAGCGCAGAAAGCGCTTTCGACAACAAGATCGCCTGGCTGCGCGAGCTGCTCGCCTGGCGCGACGAGGTCGCCGACGCGCGCCGGGCTGGGCCGAGAAGACGCAGAAGGCGTCGCTGGACGACACCATCTACGTCATCACGCCGCAGGGCAAGGTGGTCGACCTGCCGGCCGGCGCGACGCCGGTCGACTTCGCCTACACGCTGCACACCGACCTCGGCCACCGCTGCCGCGGCGCGCAAGGTGGACGGCCACATGGTGCCGCTCGACACGCCGCTCGCGAGCGGCCAGCGCGTCGAGATCGTCGCCGCGAAGAGCGGCGGGCCGTCGCGCGACTGGCTCAACCCGGAGCTCGGTTTCCTGAAGAGCCACCGCGCGCGCGGCAAGGTGCGCCAGTGGTTCAACGCGCGGCAGCTCGCCGAGACCGTCGCGCAGGGCCGCGCCACGGTGGAGAAGGAGCAGCGGCGCGAGGGCGCGATGCAGGCCAACCTCGAGCAGCTGGCGCACGAAGCTCGGCTTCGCCAAGCCCGACGAGCTGTTCGCCGCGGTCGCGCGCGACGAGGTCAACCTGCGCCAGCTGCAGGCGGCGTTGCGCGAATCGACGGGCTTGCGTTTCCGTTCCTGAACGTGACAGTTCAACCGGGAAGCAAAGCGCAAGCGCAAAGCCTCCGCACGACAGCGGCATCCTCGTCGTCGGCGTGGACCGGCTGATGACGCAGCTCGCCAAGTGCTGCAAGCCGGTGCCGCCCGACCCGGTGCGCGGCTTCGTCACGCGCGGCAAGGGCGTCTCGGTGCACCGCGAGGACTGCGCGAGCCTGAAGCGCCTCGCCGAGCGCAGCCCGGAGCGGCTGATCGACGCGCAGTGGGGCAGCAAAGCGGGCGCGCGCGGCGCGTACCCGGTGGACATGCTGGTGACGGCGGCCGACCGGCAGGGCCTGCTGCGCGACATCGGCGAGGCGCTCGCGCGCGAGCGCATCAACGTCACCGCGGTGCGCACGCAGAGCCGCGACGACCTCGCGCACATGCGCTTCAGCTTCGAGGTGGCGGATGTCGCGCACCTGCGGCGCGCGTTCGCGGCGGTGCAAGCGAGAGTGGCGCGGCGTGATCCGCGTGGCGCGGGCGGCTGACGTGGAGGATCTGCTCAACAATCCGGCGGTGCAGTCGAGCGTCGCGCCGTTCCTCGCGGGCCTGGTCGTCGCCGGCGCTGCTGTTCCCGCTGCGCCTGGGCGGGCTGGCGGCGGCGGCGGGATTGTTCGCCACGCGTCTACCTGGTCGGGGATTTCACGCTCGAGTCGCTCGACTCCAAGCGCAAGCTGGTGCTGGTCGGCGATGGCGGCGCCGGTGCTGGGCGCGATCGCCGACCTCGCCTTCAAGCCGACGCGCGCGAGCGGGCCGGTGCTCGGCGCGGTGTTCGCGGCGGCCGGCGCATGGGTGTTCCTCAACCTGCTGAAGCAGAAAACCGGCGCCGATCTCGCGCTCCATGGCGCCGGGCTCGCCGCGTTCATGGTCTGGAACGTCGCCGCCACCGTCGTCGCTGCAGGCCGATCGCGCTGCGCGCGGGCGCCGCGGGCCTGGGCCTGGGCCTGGGCGCCGGCGTCGGCGCGGTGCTGGGCGCGTCCGCGCTGCTCGGCCAGTACGGCATGGGCCTCGGCGCGGGCTGCGGCGCGTTCCTGCTGCTCGCCATGATCCTCGGCCCGCGCGTCGCGCCGGGCGCCACCCTCACGCTCACCGCGGCGTGCGGCGGCGAGCCTGGTCGCGGCGGGCGCGATGCTGACCGGGCAACTGCCCTGGTACGCGCTGGCGGCGCTCGCGCTGGTGCCGGTGCTGGTGCGCCTGCCGCTGCCGCACGGCGCGCGCCTGGATCCAGGCGCATCGCGGCCGCGCTGTATGCGCGCCGCGGCTGCCGTGGCGGCGCCTGGGTGCTAGCATGGCTGGCGAGCCGCGGCTGCAGCCGGCTGAATTCTTTCCTGTCATCCAACCCTAGTAGAGGAGATCGCATGACGATGAAGCTTGCTTGGCGCCTTGGCGCTCGCCCTGCCGCTGGCCGCGCTGGCCAGCGCCCGAGAACTACACGATCGATCCGTACCACAGCTTACGCGTATTTCGAGGTCGACCACCTCGGCGTGTCGACGCATGCGCGGCCGCTTCGACCGGACCAGCGGCAAGTTCACGCATCGACCGCGCGGCCAAGACCGGCTCGGTCGAGCTGACCATCGAGACCGCGTCGGTGACCACCGGCGACAACGACAAGGGCAGCCGGCCGCGCACGCGCGACGAGCACCTGCGGACGGCGGATTTCTTCAACGTCGCCGAATTTCCGCGCATGACCTTCAAGTCCACCGGCGTCAAGTTCGCCGGCGACAATCCGGCCGAGATCGCCGGCAGCCTCACGCTGCTCGGCGTCACCAAGCCCGCTCACGCTCAAGGTCGAGCGCTGGGTGTGCAAGGACAACCCGATGAACAAGAAGCCGATGTGCGGCGGCAACGCCAGCGGCGACGCCTCAAGCGCTCCGACTTCGGCATGAAGTACGGCGCTGCCGGCGATCGGCGACGAGATCCGGCTCTGTTCTCGGGTTCGAGGGCTACAAGGACTAGAT
>CAWALA010000012.1:0-204057 GCA_963782655.1 uncultured beta proteobacterium
GTCAGGCGCTCGACCAGGATCTCCATGAAGGCGCGGTCGAACTTGTGCCGGCAGGCGTCGGAGGCCTGCGCCAGCTTCTGCGTGGGCACCGAGATGATCTCGGATTCGGCCATCACGGTGACGTCGGCGCCGCGCAGCGTGCTCGTCCTTGGACAGGTAGGCCATCTCGCCGAAGCACTCGCCGGTGCGCAGGATGTTGAGCAGCTTGCCCTTGCTTGGTGACGTGCACCTGCGCCCTCGGCGAGGATGCAGAAGAAGTCGCCGGGCTCGCCCTCCTTCATCAGCAGCTCGCCCGCCTGCGCGCTGCGCCAGTTGGAGATGCGCGCCACCTCCCACAGCTCGGCGTCGGTGAAGTTGGCGAAGAACGGGAGCTTGCGCAGCGTCTCGAACTTGTCGGAGTCGGCGAACTTCTGGCTGCGCCCGCCCAGGCCCTCGTTGCGGAACACCTCGGCGAGGTCGAGCGAGAAGTCCTCCCAGTTCTGGTAGCGTCGCGCCAGGTCCTTGGCCATCGCGCGCTTCACGATCTCGTCCAGCGCCGCCGGGATCTGCGGGCGGTAGGAGGAGGGCGGCTGCGGCTCGACGTTGGTGATCTGGTAGATCAGGCTGAAGTTGTTGGTGGCCTGGAACGGCAGCCGCCCGGTGAGCAGCTGGTACATCACCACGCCGAGCGAGTAGATGTCGGTCTGGTGGTTGAGCGGCGTGCTCCTTGACCTGCTCGGGCGACATGTAGGCCGGCGAGCCGATGGCCGAGACCTGCGTGGTGTCGCCGCTCGCGATCAGCGCCGCGCCGAAGTCGGAGATCTTCACGTCGGTCTCGCCCGTGTACAGGATGTTGGCGGGCTTGATGTCGCGGTGCGTGATGCCCATCTTGTGCGCGAACTCGAGCGCGCGCGTGCACTTGAAGATGATCTCCACCACGCGGTCGATCGGCAGCAGCTCCTGCGCGTCGCCATGCCGCTCCAGCGTGCCGCCGTCGACGTACTCCATGACGATGTAGTGCAGCTTGTCGTCGGCCACCGCGTCGTAGATCTGGCAGATGTGCGGGTGCTGCAGCTTGCCGGCGAGCGAGGCCTCGGTGACGAACAGCTTGCGGTACAGCTTGCCGCGGTCGGCGTCCTGGAACGCCTCGGGCAACACCACCTTGATCGCGACGTCGCGGCTGTTGAACGGGTCGTTGCACAGGTAGACGACGCTGGTCGCGCCTCGCCCGAGCTCGCGCAGCACCGGGTACTTGCCGATGCGCTCGGGGACGCGCGGCGTCGTTCATGGCGCCTTGCGGCGCTTGCGCGCGCGCGCCACCGCCGCCTGCACCTGCGCGGGCGCGGTGCCGCCGAGGTGGTTGCGCGCGGCCACCGAGCCTTCCAGCGAGAGGCTGTCGAACACGTCGTCGCCGATCGCGGCGAGAAGCGCTTGAGCACGGCGAGCGGCAGGCCGGAGAGGTCGCAGCCCACGGCCTCGGCCTCGCGCACCGCGCGCGCCACGATGCCGTGCGCGTCGCGGAACGCCACGCCCTTGCGCACCAGGTAGTCGGCGAGGTCGGTGGCGGTGGCGAAGCCCTCGAGCGCGGCCGCGCGCATCGCCTCGGGCACCGGCTCCATGCCCGCCACCAGCTCGGCGAACACGGCAAGCGAGTCCTTCAGCGTGTCGACGGCGTCGAACAGCGGCTCCTTGTCCTCCTGGTTGTCCTTGTTGTAGGCGAGCGGCTGGCCCTTCATCAGCACGAGCAGCGCCATCAGTCTGCCGATCACGCGCGCGCTCTTGCCGCGCACCAGCTCGGGCACGTCGGGGTTCTTCTTCTGCGGCATGATCGAGCGAGCCGGTGCAGTAAGCGGTCGGGCAGCCGCACGAAGCCGAAGCGCGGGCTCATCCACAGCACCAGCTCCTCGGCGAAGCGCGACAGGTGCACCATGACGAGCGCGGCGCAGGCGCAGAACTCGATGGCGAAGTCGCGGTCGGACACCGCGTCGAGCGAGTTGGCGCACGACGCCCTCGAAGCCGAGCTCGCGCGCCACGCGCTCGCGGTCGATCGGGAAAGGTGGTGCCGGCGAGCGCCGCCGCGCCCAGCGGCAGCACGGTTGACGCGCTTGCGGCAGTCGGCGAGGCGCTCGCGGTCGCGCTCGAACATCTCGAAGTAGGCCATCAGGTGGTGGCCGAAGGTCACCGGCTGCGCCACCTGCAGGTGGGTGAAGCCCGGCATCACCAGCGCCGCGTGGCGCTCGGCCTGCGCGAGCAGCGCTGCCTGCAGCTGCGCGAGCAGCGCGTCGGCCGCGTCGATCTCGTCGCGCAGCCACAGGCGCACGTCGGTCGCCACCTGGTCGTTGCGCGAGCGCGCGGTGTGCAGCCGCTTGCCGGCGTCGCCGACCAGCGCGGTCAGCCGGCGCTCGATGTTGAGGTGCACGTCCTCGGCGTCGAGCGACCAGGCGAAAGCGCCCGGCCTCGATCTCCCGGCGGATCGCCGCCATGCCGCGCTCGATGCCGGCGAGATCGCTCCTGCCGATGATGCCGCAGGCGGCGAGCATGCGCGCGTGGGCGAGCGAGGCCGCGATGTCATGCTCCGCCAGGCGCTGGTCGAACGCCACCGAGGCGGTGAAGCGCTTGACCAGCTCGTCGACCGGCTCGCGCGAACCTCGCGACCAGGACCGAGCCGGCTTGCGCGGCTAGCGCGCTTCGCCGCTTGGACGCTGGAGGGGCCATGGGGCATACTCGGAAGCGCGGCGCATTGTCAAAGCACCGCAGTATGCCCATGAGTATAAAGCAAAACTTCTCGGCGGACGCTCTGCCGGACTTCCGCAACCTGGGGGTGATCGCGCGCATGCTGCTCGCGGTGAACGCATTCGCGTTTGCCGCGGCGCTGGCGGCCGCGCCGAACTGGAGCGCGGTGCTGGATCGCTTCCTGCGCGCAGCGGCGCTGGTCGAGCCGATGCTGCTCGCCGCGATGGTGGCCCTCTACGTCGCTTTCGCCTGCGCTGGCGCGCCTCGCCTACTGGCAGGGCTGCGCCGCGGTGCTGGCGATCGCGCTCGCCGCTGAGCGGCGCCGTGCACGCCGCCGTGGCGCCGCCGGACAGCCGGGCTGGCGGCGCTCGCGCGCACGCTGGCGCTTGCCGCGATCGCCGCGGTGTCGCTGCTCGCCTACCTGCGGCTGCTCACGCAGGCGTACTCGCCCGCGCTGTCGGAGGCGCGGCTGCAGGCGCTGCAGTCGCGCATCCGGCCGCATTTCCTGTTCAACAGCCTGAACGCGGTGCTGTCGCTGATGCGGCGCGACCCGCGCGCGCCGAGCGCGCGCTCGAGGACCTGGCCGACCTGTTCCGCGCGCTGATGTCGGACAACCGCAGCTTCGTGCGCCTGGCCGACGAGATCGCGCTGCTCGAGCGCTACGCCGCCATCGAGCAGCTGCGCCTGGGCGAGCGGCTGCGCATCACCTGGGAGCTCGACGCGGCGCCGCTCGACGCGCTGCTGCCGCCGCTGGTGCTGCAGCCGCTGCTCGAGAACGCGGTGTACCACGGCGTCGAGCCCGGCACCGGCGCGGGCAGGGTGCTGGTGCACATCGAGCGGCGCGGCGACCGCGTGCTGGCGCGCATCGAGAACCCGTACTTCGAGGAGCACGCGCAGCGCGCCGGCAACCGCATGGCGCTCGACAACATCCGCGAGCGGCTGCAGCTGTTCTTCGACGCCGAGGCGCGCCTCGCGACGCGCGTCGCCGACGGGCGCTACGTGGTGGAGCTCGAGATGCCGTACCGCGCCGGCCAAGGCATGAGCCCCCTGCGCGTCTTCATCGCCGACGACGAGGCGCCGGCGCGCGAGCGCCTGCGCGAGCTGCTGGCGGACATCGCCGCCGAGCTGCCGACCGAGGTGGTCGGGCGAGGCGCAGCAACGGCCTGGAGGCGATCGAGCGCCTGCCGGCGAGCGGCGCGCAGGTGCTGCTGCTCGACATCCAGATGCCGGGCATGGGCGGCCTGGAGGTGGCGCGCCACCTCGCCGGCCTGCGAGCAGCCGCCGGCGGTGGTGTTCGTCACCGCGCACGACCGCCACGCGGTCGAGGCCTTCGAGCTGAACGCGCTCGACTACCTGCTGAAGCCGGTGCGCGCGGCGCGCCTCGCGGCGGCGCTGAAGCAAGGCCGCCGCCGCGGGCCCGCCGCCGAAGCAGCAGCTCGCGCACGCGGCGCGGCAGCCGCGCGAGTACCTGTCGGTGGTCGAGCGCAACCGCATCGTGCTGGTGCCGGTGCGCGAGATCGTCTTCCTGCGCGCCGAGCTGAAGTACGTGACGCTGCGCACGCGCAGCGCGCGAGCACCTGATCGAGGAGCCGCTGGTCGCGCTCGAGCGCGAGTTCGCCGAGCGCTTCGTGCGCATGCACCGCAACTGCCTGGTGGCGCGCGCCGCGATCCGCGGCTTCGAGCGCGCCGCGGGCGGCGACGAGGAGCCGCACTGGAAGGTGGTGCTGGACGGCGTCGCGGAGCGCCTGCCGGTCAGCCGCCGGCAATGGCCTGCGGTGCGCGCCCTGGTGAAGGACGCCTGATGCGGCTGCGCATCGCCACGCGCCGCAGCCGCCTCGCGCTCTGGCAGGCCGAGCACGTGAAGGCGCGCCTGAAGGCGCTGCACGCGGGCCTCGCGGTCGAGCTGCTGCCGCTGTCCACGCGCGGCGACGAGCTGCTCGACGTGCGCCTCGACAAGGTCGGCGGCAAGGGCCTGTTCGTGAAGGAGCTGGAGAGCGCGCTCGCCGACGGCCGCGCCGATCTCGCGGTGCACTCGATGAAGGACGTGCCGGCGCGAGCTGCCGCCGGGCTTCGTGCTGGCCGCGATCCTCGAGCGCGAGGACCCGCGCGATGCGTTCGTCTCCAACCGACTACGCCTCGCTCGGCGAGCTGCCGCAAGGCGCGCGCGTCGGCACCTCCAGCCTGCGCCGCGCGGCGCAGATCGCCGCGCGCCATCCCGGCCTCGAAGCTGCACACTGCTGCGCGGCAACGTCGAGACGCGCCTCGCCAAGCTCGACCGCGGCGAGTACGACGCGATCGTGCTCGCCGCTGCCGGGCTCGAAGCGCCTCGGCCTCGGCGCGCGCATCCGCGCGCCTGCTCGCGCCGGAGGAGAGCCTGCCCGCGCCGGGACAGGGCGCGCTCGGCATCGAATGCCTGGCCGGTCGCGCCGACGTTGCTGCGCCTGCTCGCGCCGCTGCAGCACGCCGGCGAGCGCGGCCTGCGTGCGCGCGGAGCGCGCGGTGAGCCTGCGCGCTCGGCGGCAGCTGCACGATTCCGCTGGGCGCGTACGCCGAGCTGCAGGGCGCGCGGCTGCGCCTGCGCGCGCTGGTCGCCGCGCCCGACGGCACGCGCGCGGCGCGCGTCGATTGCGAGGGACCGGCGGCCGAGCCGGAGGCGCTCGGCGCGCAGGCGGCGGCCGAACTGCGCGCGCGCGGCGCCGACGAGATCCTCGCGGCGATCGGCTAGCCGTGCCGCTCGCGGGCAAGCGCATCGTGGTGACGCGCCCGCGCGAGCTGGCGCAGGGCCTGGCCGGCGCTCATCGCGCAGGCGGGCGGCGAGCGCGCTGCTCTTTCCGACGATCGAGATCCGCGACGCGGAGGATCCCGCGCCGGCGCGCGCGCTGCTCGCCCGGCTGCAGGAGTTCGACCTCGCGGTGTTCGTCAGCCCGAGCGCGGTGCGCAAGGCGTTCGAGCTTGCGCGGGGCGCGAGTGGCCCGCGCGGCTGCGCGTGGCGGCGGTGGGCGACGGCACGCGGCGCGAGCTGGAGAGCCGCGGCTTGCGCCGGGTGATCGCGCCGACGGCCGGCGCGGACAGCGAGGCGCTGCTCGCGCTGCCGGAGCTGCGGCGACGTGCGCGGCCAGCGCGTCGTGATCTTCCGCGGCGAGGGCGGCCGCGAGCTGCTCGGCGAGACGCTCGCCGCGCGCGGCGCGCCGTCGAGTACGCCGAGTGCTACCGGCGCGTGCGGCCGCCGGCCGGCGCCGCTCGCCCGCCGGCCGCGTCGACGCGTTCACGCGTGAGCTCGGGCGAGGCGCTGCGCAATCTCGTCGCGCTGCTCGGCCGCGAGCGCGTGGCGCAGGCGCCGCTGTTCGTGCCGCACGAGCGCGTGGCGGGCGCGGCGCGCGAGCTCGGCCTGCGCGAGCCGGTGCTCGCCGGCCCGGCCGACGCCGAGATGCTCGCCGCGCTGGTTGCATACTTCGGCGGCGCGAAGTAAAACCCCCGCATGGACGCTGCCGAGCGCAAGCCCCCGCACGCCTGGCGCATCGCCGTGGCGGTGCTGGCGCTCGCCGCGCTCGCCGCGTCGCCTGGGCGTGGCTCGACGCGCGCAGCCGCATCGGCGCCACGCAGGAGGAGCTGGCGCGGCGCCTGCGCGACATCGAGGCCGACGCGCGCGAGGCGCGCGCGCTCGCGCGCCAGGCGCAGGAGGCGATGCGCGAGGCGCAGGGCAAGCTCGGCGCGCTCGAGGGCAAGCTCGCCGAGCGCAGAGCCAGCAGGTCGCGCTGGAGGCGCTGTACCAGGAGCTGTCGCGCAACCGCGACGAGTGGCAGCTCGCCGAGATCGAGCAGGTGCTCGCCATCGCCGCGCAGCAGCTGCAGCTCGCCGGCAACGTGCGCGCGGCGCTGCTCGCGCTGCAGCTGGCCGAGGCGCGGCTGGCGCGCACCGACCGGCCGCAGTTCGTGCCGGTGCGCCGCGCGCTGGCGCGCGACATCGAGCGCCTGAAGGCGCTGCCGGCGGTCGACCTGCCCGCGATGAGCCGGCAGCTCGACGCGCTGGTGGCCGGCGTCGACGCGCTGCCGCTCGCCTTCGACGACCGCGTCGAGCGCTCCGGCGACAAGCCCAAGCCGCCGGCGGCGGAGCAGGGCGCCGTCGCGCGCATGGCCGCGGAGCTGTGGGGCGAGCTGCGCCAGCTGGTGATCGTGCGCCGCGTGGACGCGCCCGAGCCGCCGCTGCTGCCGCCGCACGCAGGCCTACTTCCTGCGGGAGAACCTGCGCCTGCGGCTGCTCAACGCGCGCCTGTCGCTGCTCGCGCGCGACGAGGCGGCGTACCGCGAGGACCTGCGCGCCGCGCAGCAGTGGCTGCAGCGCTATTTCGACCCGCGCGCGCGCGCCGACGCAGACGGCGCTGGCGCAGCTGCGGCAGCTGCAGGCCGCCACGCTGAGCTTCGAGCCGCCCCGTCCATCTCCGACAGCCTCGAGGCGGTGCGCGGCTTCAAGTCGCGCCGCGAGCGCTCCTCCGGATGAGGGCGCTCTTCTGGCTGCTGGCGGTGTTCGCCGCGGCGGCCGCTGCTCGCCGTGGGCGCGCGCCTCGACCAGGGCTACGTGCTGTTCGCCTACCCGCCGTGGCGCGTCGAGATGTCGCTGCTGCTTGTTCGGCGTGCTGGCGCTCGCCGCGTTCGCCGCGCTGTACGCGCTGCTGCGCCTGCTGCTGCACGCCGCTCGCGCTGCCGGCGTACGTGCGCGCCTTCCGCCAGCGCCGCCGGCGCGAGCGCGGCCAGGCAGCGCTGGCCGCCGCGCTGCAGGCCTGGCTGGAGGGCCGCTACGCGCGCGCCGAGAAGGAGGCGGCGCAGCGCCTGCGAGGCCGGCGCCGCGCCCGGGCGCTGGCGGCGATGCTCGCCGCGCGCGCCGCGCACGAGCTGCGCGACCCGAGCGGCGCGACGCAGTGGCTCGAGCGCGCCGCAGGCCGCCGGCAAGCACGGCGCAGCCTGCTGTCGCGCGCCGAGATGGCGCTCGAGGATCGCGACTATCGCGACCGCGCGCGACGCGCTGCGCAGCCTGCAGGACGTCGGGCGCGCGCCACATCGCCACGCTGCGCCTGCTGCTGCGCGCCGAGCGCGGCATGCGGCAACTGGGAGGAGGTGCTGCGGCTCGCCGCGCAGCTCGCCAAGCGCGACGCGATCGCGCCGGCGCTCGCCGAGGAATACCGCAAGCGCAGGCGCACGTCGAGCTGCTCGCGCAGGCGGCGGCGGAGCGCGCGCAGCGTTCGAGCGAGCGCTGGCGCCGCATCGCCGCGCGCGAGCAGCGCGAAGCCGCGCATGGCGGCGGCGGCGGCGCGCCATGCGCGCACGCTGGGCCTGGCGGCGCTCGCCCGCGAGATCGTCGAGAAGGCACTCGCGGCGGAGTGGGACGCCGACGCTGGTGGCGCTCTACGGCGAGCTGCCGCGCATGGAGCAGGCGGAGCGCGTCGCGGAGGCGCGCACGCGCATCGAGCGCGCCGAGCGCTGGCTGCTCGAGCACGCGCAGGACGCGCAGCTGCTGGCGACGCTCGGACGGCTGTGCGCGCAGGCGGAGCTGTGGGGCAAGGCGCAGAGCTTACCTCGAGGCGAGCCTGGCGTTCGAGGAGTCGCGCGCCATGCACCTCGAGCTCGCGCGCCTGCCGAGCGCCTCGCGCGCGGCGCGGACGCGCAGCGCCACTACCGCCGCGCCGCCGAACTGCTAGACCCAGTCCCGCGGCCGCAGGAAGTCGGTGTAGAGCTGCGCCTCGGGCGATCCCGGCTCGGGCTTCCAGTCGTAGCGCCAGGCGACGCGCGGCGGCAGCGACATCAGGATCGACTCGGTGCGCCCGCCCGACTGCAGGCCGAACAGCGTGCCGCGGTCGTAGACCAGGTTGAACTCCACGTAGCGCCCGCGGCGGTAGGCCTGGAAGTCGCGCTCGCGCTCGCCGAACGGCACGGCGCGCCGCTTCTCGACGATCGGGCGCATAGGCGGCGAGGAAGTGATCGCCGACCGAGCGCACGAGGGCAAAGCAGGTGTCGAAATCCGGCTCGTTCAGGTCGTCG
The DNA here is from genome assembly GCA_963782655.1 of uncultured beta proteobacterium. Taxonomy (GTDB): domain Bacteria; phylum Pseudomonadota; class Gammaproteobacteria; order Burkholderiales; family SG8-39; genus JAABQT01. The sequence goes on from CAWALA010000012.1 coordinate 8,745, forward strand.
AAGAAGATGCCGCCGATGCCGCGCGGCTCGTTGCGGTGCTTGAGGAAGAAGTACTCGTCGCACCACTTCTTGTAGCGCGGGTAGCGGTCCGCGCCGAACGGCTGCAGCGCCTGCCTGCAGGTCGCATGGAAGTGCCGCGCGTCCTCCTCGAAGCCGTAGTAGGGCGTGAGGTCCATGCCGCCGCCGAACCACCAGTGCTCGCCCGCGGCGAAGCAGCGCACGTTCATGTGCACCGTCGGGCAGTAGGGGTTGCGCGGATGCAGCACCAGCGACACGCCCATGGCGTCGTAGGCGCGGCCGGCGAGCTGCGGACGCGAGGCGGTGGCCGAGGGCGGCAGGCTCGCGCCCTGCACGCGCGAGAAGTTCACGCCGCCGCGCTCGAAGAGGGCGCCTTCCTCGATCATGCGCGAGATCCCGCCGCCGCCCTCCGGGCGCGTCCAGGCATCGCTGCGGAACTTGCCGCCGTCGAGCGCTTCGAGCGCGGCGACGATGCGCCCCTGCAGGCCGCGTGAAGTACTCGTAGACCGCTTCGAGGTTCACTTCTTCAACGCAGGGTGGCCGCTCACATTGCGCAAAGCGCGATGGCCGATGTCTTGCGGTACTGCATGCCGTCGAAGCGGATCGCCTCGACCGCCTCGTAGGCGCGCGCGCGCGCCGCGCGCAGATGTCGCCCAGCGCGGTGACGCACAGCACGCGCCCGCCGTTGGTGACCACGCCCTTGCCCTCGGCGCGCGTGCCGGCATGGAACACGCGGCAGTCGGCGGCGGGCTTGGGCAGGCCCTCGATGCGGTCGCCCTTGCGCGGCTCTCCGGGTAGCCGTGCGCGGCGAGCACCACGCCGAGCGCGCAGCGGCGGTCCCACTCGGCTTCCGCGCTGGCGAGCTTGCCCTCGAGCGCGGCGTCGAGCAGCTCGAGCAGGTCGGACTTGAGCCGCAGCAGGATCGGCTGCGTCTCCGGGTCGCCGAGGCGGCAGTTGAATTCCAGCGTCTTCGGGTTGCCGGCCTTGTCGATCATCAGCCCGGCGTAGAGGAAGCCGGTGTAGGGCACGCCGTCCTGCGCCATGCCGGCGATCGCCGGCAGGATGATCTCGCGCATCACGCGCGCGTGCACCTGCGGCGTCACCACCGGCGCCGGCGAGTAGGCGCCCATGCCGCCGGTGTTGGGCCCCTGGTCGCCGTCGCGCAGGCGCTTGTGGTCCTGGCTGGTGGCGAGCGCGCAGCACGTGCGCGCCGTCGCGACATGACGATGAAGCTCGCTTCCTCGCCCTGCAGGAATTCCTCGATCACCACGCGCGCGCCGGCGGCGCCGAGCCTGTTGCGCACGAGAACATCAGTCGATCGCGGCCTGCGCCTCGGCGACGCTTGCGGCCACCACCACGCCCTTGCCGGCGGCGAGGCCGTCGGCCTTCACCACGATCGGCGCGCCTCGCGCGCGCACGTAGGCCTGCGCCTGCGCCGGCGTCGGTGAAGGTGGCGTAGCGCGCGGTGGGCATCCCGTGGCGCACCATGAACTGCTTGGCGAAATCCTTGGACGACTCGAGCTGCGCCGCGGCGCGCGTCGGGCCGAAGATGCGCAGCCCGGCGTCGCGGAACGCGTCGACCACGCCGGCGGCGAGCGGCGCTTCCGGGCCGACCACGGTGAGGTGGATCTGCTCCTTCTTCGCGAAGGCGACCAGCTCGGGGATCGTGCGCCGATGGCCACGTTCTCCACGCCCGGCTCGGTCGCGGTGCCGCCGTTGCCCGGGGCGACGAAGACCTTCTGCACGCGCGGGCTCTGCGCCAGCTTCCACGCCAGCGCATGCTCGCGGCCGCCCGCGCCGATGACCAGGAGCTTCACGTCAGTGCCGGAAGTGGCGCACGCCGGTGAACACCATGGCGACGCCGCGCTCGTCCGCCGCGGCGATCACCTCGTCGTCGCGCACGCTGCCGCCGGGCTGGATCACCGCGACCGCGCCCGCGTCGGCCACCACGTCGAGGCCGTCGCGGAACGGGAAGAACGCGTCCGAGGCGACCACCGAGCCCTCGAGCTCGAGGCCTCGCGTTCTGCGCCTTGATCGCGGCGATGCGCGCGCTGTCGACGCGGCTCATCTGCCCGGCGCCGACGCCGAGCGTCATGCCGCCGCGCGCGAACACGATGGCGTTGGACTTGACGAACTTCGCCACGCGCCAGGCGAACAGCAGGTCGGCGACCTGCGCCTCGCGTCGGCTTGCTCCTGCGTCACCACCTTGAGCGCTGCCGCGCTCCAGCACGTGCGCGTCGCTCGTTGCACCAGCAGGCCGCCGCCGACGCGCTTGAGTCGAAGGCGTTGGCTCTCGTGCGCCAGCGGCACTTCGAGCACGCGCAGGTTGGCCTTCTTCGCGAACTCGGCCTGCGCATCGGCTCGACGCGCGGCGCGATGACCACCTCGGCGAACTGCTGCGCGACGCTCCGCGCGGCGGCCGCGGTCGAGCGCGCGGTTGAAGGCGATGATGCCGCCGAAGGCGGAGGTCGGATCGGTCTTGAAGGCCTTGTCGTAGGCCTCGAGCAGCGTCGCGCCGGTGGCCGACGCCGCAGGGATTGGCGTGCTTGACGATGACGCAGGCCGGCTCGGCGAAGCTCTTCACGCATTCCCAGGCGGCGTCGGCGTCGGCGACGTTGTTGTAGGACAGCTCCTTGCCCTGCAGCTGGCGGTAGCGCGGCCAGGCCGCCCGCCACCGGCTGCGCGTCGCGGTAGAACGCCGCCGTCTGGTGCGGGTTCTCGCCGTAGCGCAGGTCCTGCAGCTTGCGCGAACTGCAGGTTCAGCACGCCGGGGTACGCGCCGCGCTTGCCCTGCGCGTCGAGCGCCGAGAGGTAGTTGGCGATGGCGCCGTCGTAGGCCGCGGTGTGCGCGAACACCTTCTTCGCCAGCGCGAAGCGCGTGGCGGCCGGACACCTCGCCGTGCGCGCGCATTTCCTCGAGCACGCGGGCGTAGTCGGCCGGGTCGACCACCACGGCGACGCCGGCGTGGTTCTTCGCCGCCGAGCGCAGCATCGCCGGCCCGCCGATGTCGATGTTCTCGATGGCGTCCTCCAGCCGGCAGTCGGGGTCGGCGACCGTGGCCTGGAACGGATACAGGTTGACGACCACCAGGTCGATCGGCGCGATGCCGGCCGCTGCGATCGCCTGCATGTGCTCGCGCGAATCGCGCCGCGCGAGCAGGCCGCCGTGGATCTTCGGGTGCAGCGTCTTCACGCGGCCGTCGAGCATCTCCGGAAAGCCGGTGTGCGCCGAGACCTCGGTGACCGGCGACGCCTTCCTTCTCGAGCAGCTTCGCCGTGCCGCCGGTGGAGAGGATGCTCACGCCCAGCGCGGCGAGCGCGCGCGCGAACTCGACGATGCCCGACTTGTCGGAGACGCTGATCAGCGCCCGCTTGAGCTTGACTCACCCTTTGATGCGCAGCTGCTGCATCTTCTTGCGCAGCGTGTTGCGGTCGATGCCGAGCATCGCGGCGGCGAGCGTCAGGTTGCCCTCGGCGCGGCCGAGCACCAGTCTCGATCATCGGCTGCTCGACGTTCTTCAGCACCATGTCGTAGATCGACGGTCGGCTGCTCGCCGTCCATGTCCTTGAAGTAGCGCTCCAGCGAGCGCTTGACGGCGTCGGACAGCTCGTTGCGTCCGGCTCATGCGGCGAGCCTCCCGAAATAGTCGTTGACCGCGGCGCGCTGCTGCGCGACCGCCTCGATGCGCACCACGCCCTGGCGGAAGCCTTCGCCGCCCGGCAGGCCGCGCGCGTACCAGCCCAGGTGCTTGCGCGCGACGCGCAGCGCCCTGCTCCTCGCCGTAGAGCGCGTACAGGCCCTCGAGGTGCTCGCGCACCACGGCCTCGATCTCGGCCGGCGCGGGCGGCGCGAGCGCGCTCGCCGGTGGCGAGGAAGTGCTCGATCTCGCGGAAGATCCAGGGCCGGCCGAACGCGGCGCGGCCGATCATCAGGCCGTCGGCGCCGGTGCGCTCGAGCACCGCGCGCGCCTCGGCCGGCGTGCGCGATGTCGCCGTTGGCGATCACCGGGATGCGCACGCTGCGACTTCACCTCGGCGATGGTGTCGTACTCGGCCTGCCCGGCGAAGCCGCAGGCGCGCGTGCGGCCGTGGATGGCGAGCAGCTGCACGCCGGCAGTCCTCGGCGATGCGCGCAATGCGCACGGCATTCCGGCGCTCGGCGCTCGGGCCCGGTGCGGATCTTGAGGGTCACCGGCACCCGCACCGCGGCGACCACCGCCTCGAGGATGCGCGCCACCAGCGGCTCGTCCTCGAGCAGCGCCGAGCCGGCGTAGACGTTGCAGACCTTCTTCGCCGGGCAGCCCATGTTGATGTCGATGATCTGCGCGCCGCGGCCGACGTTGTAGCGCGCGGCTTCGGCCATCCATGGCGGGATCGGCGCCGGCGATCTGCACCGAGACCGGGCCGGTCTCGCCGGCATGGTCCAGGCGCAGCAGCGACTTGCGCGAGCCGCGCAGCTCGGGGCGCGAGGACACCATCTCGCACACCGCGAGGCCGGCGCCGAAGCGGCGCGCGAGCATGCGGAACGGGCGGTCGGTGACGCCCGCCATCGGAGCGACGAACAACGCATTGCGCAGGAGGTGCGCGCCGATCTGCATTTGCGGTTCAGGATGCCGAGCGCGAAAGGAACGGCATTCTATAAAAGATCACGGCAGCGCGGAAGGTCCGAAGATCATGCGCCGCGCAAAAAAGCGCCGCGCGGCGGGCAGGATGTCAAGACCCGTCAGCGCGGCGCCGCGCGCCGCGCGCGCCAGCGGGTTGGCGCCCAGGAATCCGCGCGCCAGTACTTCGGTGACGCCGATGGTCGCCGCGGCGTCCAGCCGCCGCTGCGCGGCGAAGCGCGCGAGCGCGCGCTCGCTGCCCGGATCCTCGGCCGCATGCAAGGTCTGCGCCAGGTCCCACGCGTCGCGCAGGCCGAGGTTGAGGCCCTGGCCGGCCACCGGGTGCAGCGTCTGGGCGGCATTGCCGATGAAGACCGCGCGCGCCTCGACGCGCGACGCGCGCACGCGCAGCGCGAGCGGCAGCGCGCGCGCGCTCGTGCACCGCCGTGAAGCGTCCGGCGCGATCGCCGAACGCCTGCTGCAACTGCGCGAGGAATTCCGGCGGCGCGGCGCTGCGCCAGCGCGGCGGCGCGCTCGGGCCGCGTGCTCCAGACCAGCGCCCAGTCGCCGGCGAGCGGCAGCAGCGCGAGCGGCCCGTCCGCCGTGAAGCGCTCGTAGGCCATGCGCCTGCGACGCGGGCTCGGCGGCGACCCGCGCCACCAGCGCATCGCGCCCGTAGCGCCGCTCGCGCGCATCGCGCCGCAGCGCCTTCGGCGTGCACGGTCAGGCGCGGCGGCGTCGCCCGCGTCCCGTTCAACGACCGACGCGCGCGCGCAGCGCCGCGAGCGAGCTGCCGCGTACTCGCCACGTAGCCGAGGCCGGCACGCCGGCGTCGGCGGCGTCCATGCGCGTGCGTCCGAATGCGCCCGCCTGCGAGACGTGGATGGACGCGATCGGCGTGGCGGCGAACGCGCCCCAGACGCCGACGCGCTCGAGGATCAGCCGGCTCGCGTGCGACAGCGCGATCGGGCGGAACGCGCCGCGGCCGCCGCGCGTCCGGGATCGACGACGCGCACGGCGTGGCGCGAGTCCCGCAGCGCGAGCGCCAGCGTGCAGCCGACCGGCCCGGCGCCCAGGACGAGGATGTCAGCTGCGGGCATCGCGCATCAGCGCTTCGACGTCGGCGACGGCCTTGGGCGCCTCCGCGGTCAGCACCTCGCAGCCGGCCTCGGTCACCAGCACGTCGTCCTCGATGCGCACGCCGATGTCGCGCAGCGCGCTCGGGCACGTCGTCCGCGGCGCGGATGTACAGGCCGGGCTCGACGGTGAGCGTCATGCCCGGCGCCAGCGCGCGCCACTGGCCGGCGCGCTTGTAGTCGCCCGCGTCGTGCACGTCCAGGCCGAGCCAGTGCCCGGTGCGGTGCATGTAGAAGCGCTTGTAGGTTTCCTTCTCCAGCACCGCATCCAGGCTGCCCGCGAGGAGCTTGAGATCGAGCATGCCCTGCGCGAGCACCTTCACCGCCGCGTCGTGCGGCTCGTTCCAGGCGTTGCCCGCGCGCACTTTGTCCATCGCCGCGCGCTGCGCGGCGAGCACCAGCTCGTAGACCTCGCGCTGCGCGCCGCTGTAGCGGCCGTTCACCGGGAAGGTGCGCGTGATGTCGGCGGCGTAGCCGTCGAGCTCGCAGCCCGCGTCGATCAGCAGCAGGCTCGCCGTCGCGCGAGCGGCGCGTCGTTGGACACGTAGTGCAGCACGCAGGCGTTGGCGCCGCCCGCGACGATCGGCCAGTAGGCCGGAAACTGCGCGCCGTGGCGGCGGAACTCGTACAGCAGCTCGGCCTCGATCTCGTACTCGTTGCGCCCCGGGCGCGTGGCCTGCATGGCGCGCCGGTGCGCGCCGGCGGAGATGGCGCGCGGCCTTGCGCATCACCGCGAGCTCCTGCGCGTCCTTGACCAGGCGCATGTCGTCGAGCGGCGCGCGCACGTCGTGCAGCTGTTGCGGCGCGGCCACGCCGCTCGCGCGCCTTGGCGCGCACCGCGTTCAGCCAGCGCATCGCGCGCGCGTCCCACTCCGGGTCGGCGCCCACGGGGTACCAGAGCGCGGCGCGGTCCGCGAGCAAGGCGCGTCATCGCCTCGTCGAGCTGCGCGATCGGCTGCGCCTCGTCGAAGCCGAAGCGCTCGCGCGCGCCCTCGGGGCCGTGGCGGAAGCCGTCCCAGATCTCGCGCTCGGCGTTGCGCTCGCGGCAGAACAGGATCGTGCGCGGCGCCGCGTCGGCGACGATCACCAGCACCGCCTCGGGCTCCTGGAAGCCGGTCAGGTAGTGGAAATAGCTGTCGTAGCGGTAGGGGTAGTGCGTGTCGCGGTTGCGCGCGCGCTCCGGCGCGGTGGGGATCACCGCCACGCGCGCCGGGCATCGCCTGCGCAAGGCGCTGCCTGCGCGCCGCGCGCACCGCCACGTCCCCGGTCAGATCGTTCGCCTTCATGCTCCAGTCCTCGTCCTTGCGCGCAGCAGCGCGTCGAGCTCGGCGAGCCGCTCCGCCGTGCCGATGTCCCGCCACAGCCCTGCGATACAGCTCGCCCGCCAGCCGCCCGTCCTGCGCGGCGGCGCGCAGCAGCGGCGCGAGCTGCGCCTTGTCCCCCGCGCGCACCGGCGCGACCAGCGCGGGGTCCAGCAGCGCGATGCCGGTGTAAGTGTAGCGCGGCGCCGGCGCGTTGCCCGCGCGGCCGCCGGCGAGCGAGAAATCGCCCGCCGCGTGGTGCGCGCGGGTTCGGCGCCAGCACGAGGTGCGCGAGGCGAGTCGTCGAGCGCGCGCGTGCGCAGCGCGGCGAGGTCGTAGTCGCAGAACACGTCGGCGTTGACCAGCGCGAAGGGCCCGGCGCCCGAGCAGCGCGCGCGCCTGCGCGATGCCGCCCGCGGATTCGAGGGGCTGCGCCTCGCGCGAATAGGCCAGGCGACACGCCGAAGGCGCTGCCGTTGCCCAGGCGCGCTTCGATCTGCCTCGCCGAAGTGCGAGACGTTGATCACGACGTCGCGAAAACCCGCCCGGGCGAGCCGCTCCAGCTGCCAGACGACGAGCGGCTTGCCGCCGGCCTCGGCGAGCGCCTTGGGCACGCGGTCGGTGAGCGGGCGCAGGCGCTCGCCGCGCCCTGCGGCGAGGATCATCGCCTTCACGCCTGCAGCTCGTCGAGCAGCCGCGCGAGCGGCGCGAGCGCGGCGTAGCGCCGGGCGACGGCGCGCGCGTAGCCGAGGAAGCGCGGCGTGTCGGCGAGGTACTTTTCCTTGCCGTCGCGGTAGGTGAGGCGCGCGAAGATGCCGAGCACCTTCAGGTGGCGCTGCAGGCCCATCCATTCGAAGGCGCGCCAGAACTCGGCGAAGTCCGCCGCCACCGGCAGGCGCGCCTTCTTCGCCCCCTCCCAGTAGCGCACCGTCCAGTCGAGCACGCGCTCCTCTTCCCAGCTGAGGAAGGCGTCGCGCATGAGACAGACGATGTCGTAGGTGATCGGGCCGACGACCGCGTCCTGGAAGTCGAGGACACCGGGGTTGGGCTCGCTCAGCATGAGGTTGCGCGGCATGTAGTCGCGGTGCACGTAGACCGCGGGCTGCGCCAGCGCGCTTTGCACCAGCGCGTCGACCACGCTGTCCAGCGCGGCGCCCGGCTTGCGCCCGAGGTGCCGCCCGAGGTACCACTCGGGGAACAGCGCCATCTCGCGGCGCAGCAGCGACTCGTCGTAGGGCGGCAACTCCCCGGGGCGCGTCGCCAGCTGCCACCGGATCAGCGCGGCGGTCGCGTCGCGCATCAGCGCGCCGGCGTTGGTCGCGTCAGCGCATCGAGGAAGGTGGTGCGCCCGAGGTCCTCGAGCAGCAGGAATCCCTGCTCCAGGTCCTGCGCGTGCACGCGCGGCGCGTGCACGCCGGCCTCGCAGGAGCAGTCGCGCCACGTGCACGAAGGGGCGGCAGTCCTCCTTGCCCGGCGGCGCGTCCATGGCGACATAGCTGCGCCCGTCGGCGAGCGTGGCGCGGAAGTAGCGCCGGAAGCTCGCGTCCGCGGAGGCGGGCGCGAGCGTGAAGTCCGAGCCGGCGAGCGGCCCGGCGAGCCAGCGCCGGAGCGCCGCGAGCCTTTCGTCCACGGGGTGCGTTGCGCGTTGCGTGGTAATGTGCGATTTTACCTGCATAAGCGCGGTTTCTCCTTGATCTCCATGCGGTTTTCCACGGCGCCGCTGCTCGCGCTGCTCGCCGCCGCCCTCGCGCAGGCGCAGCAGCCGAAGGAGCCCGCCACCATCGAGGCGCAGAGCATCGAGGGCATTGCGGGCCTGGAGGTGACCGCGCGCGGCGGGGTGGAGTTCAGGCAGGACGACACGACGATCTACGCCGACTACCTCAAGTTCAACCGCGAGTTCGGGCGCCTGGAGGCGGAGGGCGGAGTGCGCCTGCAGCAGGGCGGCGACCGCTTCACGGGCCGCGGCTGCGCTACGACATCACGGACCACACCGGCGTGCTCGAGGAGCCCGCGTTCCTGCTGCGCCGCGGGCAGACGGCGCGCGGCGGCGCCGAGCGCGTGGAGTTCCTCGGCCTGAACCGCTTCCGCCTGAGCGGCGCGCATTTCACCACCTGCGAGCCGGGCAACGACGACTGGCGGCATCGAGGCGCGCGAGATCGACCTCGACTACGACGAGCAGACCGGCGTCGCGCGCGGCGCGCGCCTGCACTTCCTCGACGTCACCATCGCCGGCACGCCCTACGCCTCCTTCCCGCTGGAGAACCGGCGCAAGAGCGGCCTGCTGGCGCCGTATTACGCGCAGACCTCGCTGCGCGGCGTGGAGATCGGCGTGCCGTACTACTGGAACATCGCGCCGGAGCAGGACGCCACCATCACGCCGGTGTACATGTCCAAGCGCGGCGAGCAGCTGAAGACGCCATTACCGCTACCTCGACGCTCGCTACTTCGGCGAGGCACGCGCCGAGTACATGCCCGATGACCGCGTGCTGGGCACAAGCCGCGCCGGCTACTCCTGGCAGCACGAGCAGCGCTTCACGCCGGCGCTGCTCGGGCGCCTCGACCTGAACCGCGTCTCCGACGACACCTACTTCGTGGACCTGTACAGCCAGGTGCGCCAGGTGTCGACCGGCAACCTGCAGCGCGACGGCTACCTGCAGTACACCGGCTCGCTCGCGGGCGCGTCCTATGTCGCGCAGGCGCGCGTGCAGCGCTTCCAGACCCTGCAGGACCCGCTGGCGCCGATCGAGAGCCCCTATCACCGCGTGCCGCAGCTCAACCTGGGCGTCACGCGCAACGACATCGGCGGCCTGCTGGATGCCGCGGTGCCGGCCGAGTACGCGCGCTTCACGCACCCGACGCTCATCGAAGGCGCGCGCGCCTCGATCTCCCCCGTGCTGGCGACGCCGCTGGTCGCGCCAGGCTATTTCGTGACGCCCAAGGTCGGCGTGCGGCGCGTGGGCTACAACCTGACGCGGCGCGGACCCCGGGCAGGCGGAGCGCCAGGACTACACCATTCCGTGGTTGAGCCTGGACAGCGGGCTGGTGTTCGATCGCGACACGCAACTGGTTCGGCAGCGCCCTGACGCAGACGCTGGAGCCGCGCCTGTACTACGTCTACGCCGCCTACCGCAACCAGGACCAGGCGCCGCTGTTCGACACGGCGCTCGCCGATTTCACCTACGCGCAGCTGTTCAGCGAGAACCGCTTCGTCGGCGGCGACCGCTTCGGCGACGCCAACCAGATCACCGCGGCCGCTGACCACGCGCCTGCTGGGCGCCGGCGGCGCGGAGGTGCTGCGCGCCACGCTCGGACAGCGCTATTACTTCGAGGACGAGCGCGTCGGCCTGACCCCGACCTCGACGCTGCGCACCTCGAGCGGGTCCGACTGGCTGGCGTCGGTGGGCGGACGCATCGCGCGGCATTGGACCTTCGACACCACGTTGCAGTACAACCCGCGCGATTCGGTCACCGAGCGCTCCGGGGTGTCGTTGCGCTACAACCCGGAAATCGCCAAGGTGCTGAACGCCAGCTACCGCTTCCAGCGCGACGTGCAGAGCCAGGTGGATCTTTCCGTGCAATGGCCGGTCAAACCGGGCTGGTATGCGATCGGCCGCTACAACTACTCGCTGCGCGACGAGCAGCTCCTCGAAGGCGTCGCCGGCATCGAGTACAACGGCGGCTGCTGGGTGTTCCGTGGTGTGTTACCAGCGGCTGCAGGCGGCCACCGACGTGACTTCCTCGCAGTTCCTGTTCCAGCTCGAGTTCAACGGCTTCGGGCAGATCGGCTCCGACGACACGCTGACGCTCCTGCGGCGCAGCGTGCCGGGGTACTCGGTGACCAATCCCAGCGACCAGGCGCTGGTGCCGCCCAGCCTGCGCCCGCGCCTGCCGTTCCAGCAGGTGTACTGATGCGCACCCCGCGGTGCAAGCTTCTCCTCGCGCTCCTGCTCGCCTGCGCCGCGCCGCCCGCGCCGGCGCAGCGCGCCGCGTTCGTCGACCGCATCGTCGCGGTGGTCAACAAGGAGGTCATCACCGCCAGCGAGCTGGCCGAGCGGGTCGCTTTCGCCGAGCGCCAGCTGCGGCGCCAGAACATCGCCCTGCCCGAGCGCGCGCTGCTCGAGCGCCAGATGCTCGAGCGCCTGATCCTCGACAGAGGCGCAGGTGCAGCTCGCGGCGGACACGGGGTTGCGCGTGGACGAGCTGCAGCTCGACCGGGCGGTGCAGCGCATCGCCGAGGGCAACAACGTGACGCTCGCCGAGTTCCGCCGCCAGCTGGAGGCCGACGGCGTGCCGTTCGAGAAATTCCGCGCCGAGGTGCGACAGCAGATCCTGCTGCAGCGCCTGCGCGAGCGCGAGGTGGACGACCGCGTGCAGGTGAGCGAGAGCGAGATCGACATCTTCCTGGAGGAGAACAAGGCGGCCGCCGCCGGCGTGCAGGAGTACAACGTGGCGCACGTCCTGGTGCGCATCCCCGAGCAGGCGAGCCCGGAGCGCATCGCGCAGGCGCGCGCCCGCGCGGAGAAGGCGCGCGCCGAAGCGCTCGCGGGCGGCGACTTCGCGCGCATCGCCGCGAGCGCCTCGGACGCCGGCGACGCGCTGCAGGGCGGCGCGCTGGGCTGGCGCAGCCTGTCGCGCATGCCGGAGCTGTTCGCCGACGTCGCTGAAGACCATGCAGGCAGGGGAGGTGAGCGCCGTGCTGCGCAGCCCCGCGGGGTTTCACGTGGTCAAGCTGCTCGAGCTCCGCGGCGCGGGCAGCGCCGCCCCGGTGATGCAGACGCGCGTGCGCCACATCCTGATCAAGACCAGCGAAGTGGTCTCGGAGGCCGACGCGCGCCGGCGCCTCGCGGGGCTGCGCGAGCGCATCGTGGGCGGCACCGATTTCGCCGAGCTGGCGCGGCTCAATTCCGCAGGACGGCACCGCGGCGCGCGGCGGCGAGCTGGGCTGGATCCACGCCGGGGACACGGTGCCCGAGTTCGAGCGGGCGATGAACGCGCTCAAGCCCGGCGAGCTGAGCGAGCCGGTGCGCTCGCCGTTCGGCTTTCACCTGATCCAGGTGCTGGAGCGGCGCACGACGGACATGAGCGCGGAGCGCCAGCGCCTGCAGGCGCGCCAGCAGCTGCGCGAGCGCAAGTCCGAGGAGGCCTACCAGGAGTGGCTGCGCCAGCTGCGCGACCGCGCCTACGTCGAGCTGCGGCTGGAGGAGCGGTGATCCGGATCGCGCTCACCTCGGGCGAGCCGGCGGGCATCGGGCCGGAGCTGTGCGTCGCGGTGGCGCGCAAGTTCCGCGGCGCGCGGCTGGTCGCCATCGGCGAGCGGAGCCTGCTGAAGGGATGTGCGCACATCGAGCACGTGGCGCTCGGGGCGCCGCGCAAGGCGGGCAGGCTCGACCCCGCCAACAGCCGCTACGTGCTGCAGGTCCTCGACCGCGCGATCGACGGCTGCCTCGCCGGCGAGTACGACGCGATGGTCACGGCGCCGGTGCACAAGGGGGTGATCAACGACGCGGGCATCCCCTTCACCGGCCACACGGAGTACCTGGCGGCGCGCACGCAGGCGCCGCACGTGGTGATGATGCTGGTGGGCGGCGGGCTGCGCGTGGCGCTCGCCACGACGCACCTCGCGCTGCGCGATGTGCCGCGCGCCATCACGCGCGCGGGATTGGTGGCGACGCTGCGCGTGATCAGCGCCGACCTGAAGAAGCGCTTCGGCATCCGGCGCCCACGCATCCTCGTGTCGGGGCTGAATCCGCACAGCGGCGAGTCGGGGCACCTGGGCACCGAGGAGCGGGACGTGATCGAGCCGGCGCTCGCGGATGCGAAGAAGCTCGGCATCCTGGTGCAGGGCCCGATTCCGGCCGATACGCTGTTCGTGCCCTCGCGCCTGAAGGGCGCCGACTGCGCGCTCGCCATGTACCACGACCAGGGGCTGCCGGTGCTCAAGTACGCGAGCTTCGGCGCGGGCGTGAACGTGACGCTCGGGCTGCCGTTCGTGCGCACCTCGGTGGACCACGGCACGGCGCTGGAGATCGCGGGCAAGGGCAAGGCCGATCCCGGCAGCCTCGTCGAGGCGGTCAAGCTTGCCGTCAAGCTCGCATCGGCCGCGTAAGAGATTCGGGCAGCACTTCCTGCACGACCCGGGGGTGATCCGGAAGATCGTCGAGGCGATCGCGCCCGCGCCGGAGGATTTCATGGTCGAGATCGGACCTGGGCAGGGCGTGCTCACGCTCCCGCTCGCCGAGCGCGTCAAGCGGCTGGAGGTGATCGAGATCGACCGGGACCTGGCCGCCGCGCTGCCCGGCGATCGGATCAAGGTGCACGTCGCGGATGCGCTGGAGTTCGACTTCGGCGTGTTTCCGCAGGGCGTGCGCATCGTCGGCAACCTGCCGTACAACATCTCCACGCCTTTGCTGTTTCACCTCGCGCGCTACGCGGACCGCGTGCGCGACCTGCATTTCATGCTGCAGCTCGAGGTGGTGGAGCGCATGGTGGCGAAACATTCGACGCCGGAGTACGGGCGCCTGTCGGTGATGCTGCAGACGCGCTTTCGGATGCAGAAGCTGTTGCGCGTCGGGCCGGGCGCGTTCCGGCCGCCGCCGAAAGTGGACTCGGCGGTGGTGCGCATGGTGCCGCTCGGGGCGCCGCTGGGGTGCGACGAGAAGGTTTTCGAGCAGGTGGTGCGGGAGGCGTTCAGCGCGCGGCGGAAGACACTGCGCAACGCGCTTTCGCTGGAACCGCGCGACTATACCGAATTAGGTATAGACCCGAGATTGCGGCCGGAGAACCTCTCGCCGCAGGACTACGTGCGCATCGGCACGCGGCGCGCTTGCGCTCGATGAACTCGATCTTGTAGCCGTCCGGATCCTCCACGAACGCGATCACCGTGGTGCCGCCCTTCACCGGGCCGGCCTCGCGCGTCACCTTGCCGCCCTTCGCGCGCACCGCGTCGCAGGCCTTCGCGCAGTTGTCCACTTCGATGGCGAGGTGGCCGAAGGCGCCGCCCATCTCGTACTTGGGCACGCCGTAGTTGTAGGTGAGCTCGATCACCGAGGCCTTGTCCTCGGTGTCGTAGCCGACGAAGGCGAGCGAATACTTCTGCTCCGGCCGGTCGGTGGTGCGCAGCACCTTCATGCCGAGCACCTCGGTGTAGAACCTGACGGAGCGATCCAGGTCGCCCACCCGCAGCATCGTGTGGAGGAGTCTCATGGGGGCGAGTCTACAGCGACTCCTGCTGCGCCTCGATCCAGGATTTCACCTGCGCGATGACCTCCTTCGGCTGGCGACCGGCGGTGTCGATCGGCGGCCCGATGCGCACGGTCACGGTCCCGGCGTGCTTGAGGAACGCATTGCGCGGCCAGAGCTTGCCCGCGTTGTGCGCCACCGGCACCACCGGCACGCCGCAGTTCACCGCGAGCCATGCCCCGCCCTGCTGGTATGCGCGCTTCTGCCCCAGCGGCACGCGCGTGCCCTCGGGAAAGATCACCACCCAGAAGCCCTGCGCCAGCCGCTCGCGCCCTTTGCGCGCCAGCTCTCGCAGCGCCGCCATGCCGCGCGCGCGGTCGATGGCGATCGGGCTCATCAGCGCGAGGCCCCAGCCGAAGAACGGGATCCACAGCAGCTCGCGCTTCACCACCTGCACCTGCGGCGGGAAGATCTCCTGGAAGGCGAGGGTTTCCCAGGCCGACTGGTGCTGCGACAGGATCACCGCCGGCTCATCCGGCAGGTTCTTGCGCCCCTCGATGCGCCAGCGGATGCCGCACAGTACCCACGCCAGCCAGAGCATCAGCCGCGACCAGGCGGAAATGAGGCGATAGCGCGCCATGCGCGGCAGCGGAAAGGACAGCAGCGCGAGGATCGCGTAGGGCGGGGTGACGAGGACGAGCGCGAGCGCGAACAGCGCCGAGCGCAGCCACGTCATGGAGCTTGCTGCGCGGCGAAGGCGGCGAGGTCGGGGAAGATCGCAGTCCCCGCCGGCAGGCCGCCCGCATCGCGCGTCTTCTTGCCCTTGCCGGTGAGCACCAGCACCGGCCGCGCGCCGGCGGCCGCGGCGGCCTGCAGGTCGCGCAGCGAGTCGCCGACCACCGGCACGCCCTCGAGCGCCGACGTTCATGCGCTTGGCGATCTCGTGCAGCATGCCCGGGCTTGGGCTTGCGGCACTCGCAGTTCGAGTCGCGCGGCGTGCGGGCAGAAGAAGATCGCGTCGATGCGCCCGCCCGCCTGGTGCACCGCACGGTGCATCGTGTCGTGGATGGCGTTCAGCGTCGCCATGTCGAACAGGCCCCGGCCGATGCCGGACTGGTTGGTCGCCACCACCACGCGCCAGCCGTCCTGCGTGAGGCGCGCGATGGCCTCGAGGCTGCCCTTGATCGGCTTCCACTCCGCCGGCGACTTGATGTACTGGTCGCTGTCGTGGTTGATGGTGCCGTCGCGGTCGAGGATGACGAGCTTCATGCGGCGCAGCCTGGAGAGGTCGGCGACGCGGTTCATGTTCGCGCGTGCAGCGTTGCCGCAGGAAGCCAATGCGGTTCTCCCGCACGCGCCGCGTCTTCGGCCATCACCAGCACCTTGTCGAAGAACGCGTCCACCGGCGCCTTGAGCGCGGCGAGCGCTTGCAGCGTCGCCGGTGTAGTCGCCGCCGCGGAACGCAGCGCTCGACTGCCGAGCTGCAGCGCATGCGAAGCGCGCTCGACCAGCGTGCTTCTCCGCCGGCTCCGCTGAACAGCGTCCGGGTCGAAGCCCGACTGGCACTTCGACGCCGGCCTGCTTCAGGATGTTGGCGATGCGCTTGTTCGCCGCGGCCAGGCTCGCGCGCTTCGGGCAGCGGCGACGAAGGCGCGCACCGCCGTCGAGCTGCCGGCACCTGGTCGCAGCGCGCGCCGCGCATCGCGGCCGAGCACCGATTCGATCTCCGTCGCCGAGTAGCCGCGCTCGCGCAGGTAGCCGCGCAGGCGTTCCAGCATGAAAGTCGACAGTCGACAGCGCGTCGGCCTGATCGTCCTTGCGGCAGCACGCGCGATAGGCGCGCTCGACCAGCTCGAGCAGCGCCGACGGCGAACGCGCGCTCGACCAGGATGCGAATCACGCCGAGCGCGTGCGCGGCGCAGCGCGAACGGATCCTTCTCGCCGGTCGGCTGCTGACCGATGCCGAACATGCCGGCGAGCGTCATCGAGCTTGTCGGCCAGCGCCACGGCGCAGGCCACCGTGCCCTGCCGGCAGCCGGTCGCCGGCGAAACGCGGCCGGTAGTGCTGCTCGATCGCATCGGCGACTTCGGCGGCTCGCCGTCGTGCAGCGCGTAGTAGCGCCCCATGACGCCCTGCAGCTCGGGGAACTCGCCCACCATGCCGGTGAGCAGGTCGGCCTTGCGACAGCTCCGCCGCGCGCTCGGCGAGCGCGTCGTCCGCGCCGAGCGCGCGCGCCATCATGCCGGCGAGCGATCTGCATGCGCTGCACGCGCTCGAGCTGCGTGCCGAGCTTGTTGTGGATAGACCACCTTGGCCAGCTGCGGCACGCGCTCTTCGAGCCGCTTCTTGCGGTCCTGGTCGTAGAAGAAGCGCGCGTCCTCCAGGCGCGGGCGCACCACGCGCTCGTTGCCGCTGACGATGTGCCGCGGATCGGCGAGCTGCATGTTGCGAGACGATGAGGAAGCTGCGGCAGCAGCTTGCCGCCCGCGTCGAACAGCGGGAAGTACTTCTGGTTCTGCCGCATCGTGAGGATCAGGCATTCCTGCGGCACCTCGAGGAATGCCGGCGTCGAAGCTGCCGACGTAGACGCTCGGGTGCTCGACCAGCGCGGTGACCTCGTCGAGCAGGCCTCGTAGTCGCCGAGGCTCCGCGCCCAGCTGCCTTCGCCTGCGCCCTGCAGCTGGCGCTCGATCTCGGCGCGGCGCTGCGCGAAGTCCGCGATGACCTTGCCCTGGTCGCGCAGCTTGCGCTTCGTAGTCGTCCGCGTCGTCGAGCGCGATCTTCGCCTTGCCCATGAAGCGGTGCCCGCGCGTGTGCGCTGCCGGACTGCCAGGCCGAGCACCGTGCCCGGCACGACGCTTCGCGCCGTGCAGCATCACCAGGCCGTGCACCGGGCGCACGAACTGCGCCTCGCCGTCGCCCCAGCGCATCACCTTGGGGATCGGCAGCGGCCTTGAGCGCGGCTTCGACGCGCTGCGGCGAGCACGTCGGCGAGCAGGATCGCCCGGCAGCGTGCGCTCGCACGGCGTAGACGGTGCCTTTCGGCGTCTCGATCTTGCTCGAGCTGCAGCGTGTCGACCCCGTGCTTGCGGGCAAAGCCCGACACGGCCTGCTCGGGCGCCTTGGCCGACGGGCCCGAGCACCTTGTCGCGCACCTCGGCGGCCTCGGGGCGCACGTGCGTGATGCGACACGGCCAGGCGCCGCGGCGTGGCGAAGTAGCGCGACGCGCTCTCGCTCGGTGCGCAGGCCGGCTTGCTCGAGGTCGTTGGCGAGGTGGTCGCGGAAGCTGCGCCCCAGCGCGTCCAGCGCCTTCGGCGGCAGCTCCTCGGTGAGGAGCTCGACGAGCAGCGTCTGCGCTCGCGGCGCTGCAGCGGCTTCTTCGCCATCGCCTAGCCCTGCCCCATCGGGAAAGCCGAGCTTCTCGCGCGAGTCGTAGTAGGCCTGCGCCACCGCGCGCGCGAGCGCGCGCACGCGGCCGATGTAGGCGGCGCGCTCGGTGACCGAGATCGCGCCGCGCGCATCGAGCAGGTTGAAGGTGTGCGAGGCCTTCAGCACCATCTCGTAGGCGGGCAGCGCGCAGCTGCGCCTCGATCAGGCGCTTGCGCCTCGCCTTCGTAGTCGCCGAAGTGCCGGAACAGCATCTCGGCGTTCGACTGCTCGAAGTTGTAGCGCGACTGCTCGACTTCGTTCTGGTGGTAGACGTCGCCGTAGGTGACGCCCGGCGTCCACACCAGGTCGAAGACGTTCTCCACGCCCTGCAGGTACATCGCCAGGCGCTCGAGGCCGTAGGTGATCTCGCCCGAGCACCGGCTTGCAGTCGAGGCCGCCGACCTGCTGGAAGTAGGTGAACTGCGTGACTTCCATGCCGTCCAGCCACACTTCCCAGCCCAGGCCCCAGGCGCCGAGCGTGGGCGATTCCCAGTCGTCCTCGACGAAGCGGATGTCGTGCTCCTTCGGGTCGATGCCGAGCGCCGCGAGCGAGTCGAGGTAGAGCTCCTGGATGTCGGCGGGCGAGGGCTTCAGCACCACCTGGTACTGGTAGTAGTGCTGCAGGCGGTTGGGGTTCTCGCCGTAGCGCCCGTCCTTGGGCCGGCGCGAGGGCTGCACGTAGGCCGCGTTCCAGGGCTCGGGGCCGATCGCGCGCAGGAAGGTCGCGGTGTGGAAGGTGCCGGCGCCCACCTCCATGTCGTAGGGCTGCAGCAGCACGCAGCCCTGGCGGTCCCAGAACTCGTTCAGGCGCAGGATCAGTTGCTGGAAGGTGAGCATCGCGGGCGCGATGTTACCGGCTTGCGCCGCGCGCGGCGCGCACGCAGCGCCGCGGCGAGCAGCAGCAGCGCGCACAGCGGCGAGCGCCGGCCAGTCGCCGAAGCGCACGTAGGGCGTGGCGCCGGCATAGCCCTGCACCTCGGCGTCGAGGCGCCCTCGGTGAACGGCGGCAGCCGCGCCAGCACGCGCGCCGTCGCGGTCGATCGATCGCGGTGATGCCGGTGTTGGTGGCGCGCAGCATGCATGCGCCCGGTCTCGAGCGCGCGCGTGCGCGCGATCTGCAGGTGCTGCGCGCGGCGCGAGCGAGTCGCCGAACCAGGCGACGTTGCACACGTTCACCAGCAGCGTCGCCTCGCGGCAGCTGGCGGATGATCTCCTCGCCGAAGGCATCCTCGTAGCAGATGTTGACCGCGACCCGCTGCCCGGCGACCGCGAGCGGCCGCTGCGTCGGCGCGCCGCGCGCGAAGTCCGGCGAGCGGGATCGCAGCACGCGCACGATCCAGCCGAAGCCCGGCGGCACGAATTCGCCGAACGGCACCAGGTGCGACTTGTGGTAGCGCTGCGGCGGCGAGGCGCCGAGGCTCACGCACGCTGTTGTAGTAGTCGCCCGCGGCGCAGCGCGCGTCGGGCACGCCGAGCAGCAGGTCGCCGCCGTTGCGCTGCGCGCGCCGCGCGCAGGCGCTCGAGGTAGGCCGGGTCGACGCTGTCGAGAAAGCGCGGCAGCGCGGTCTCGGGCAGCACGATGAGCCGCGCGCGGCTGCGCTCGGCGAGCCGCGCGTAGGTGCTCGAGCGTGCGCGCGTAGCGCGCCGGGTCGCACTTCAGGTCCTGCGGCGATGTTGCCCTGCAGCAGGCTCGACCGTGACCGGCGCGCCCGCCGGCGCGGTCCACTCGACACCTGCGCAGGCCGGCGCCGGCGACGCCGAGCGAGCGCGAAGGCCGCGGCCGCCGCGCCAGCGCGCCTGCGCCGATGCGCGACGCACCAGCAGCAGCCCGGCGGCGCAGCCGCGGTGACGAAGCGACGACGCCGTAGACGCCGCCCAGCGGGCGCGAAGCCCGCGAGCGGCGTGTCGAGCGCCTGCGAGTAGCCGAGCGCGAGCCAGGGAAAGCCGGTGAAGAGCCAGCCGCGCAGCCATTCGGCGAGCGTCCACAGCGCCGGGATGACGCAGCGCGGCGCGCACCGCGGGCGGCGCGCGGAGCGTCGCCTGCAGCGCAGCCGGCGAGCGCCGGGATAGAGCGCGAGAAAGGCGCAGAAGAGCGAGCGTGGCGAAGCGCCGCGAGCGGCGCCGGCATGGCGCCGAAGTCGTGCAGGCTGACGTAGACCCAGGACACGCCGGCGAGGAACAGCCCGAGGCCGAAGGCGAAGCCGAGCGCGGCGGCGCGCGCGCGGCGCGCCGGCGCCGCGAGCCAGCAGATGCACGAGCACCGCCAGCGCCAGCGAGCGCGAGCGGCGAACCAGCTCGAGCGGCGCGAAAGCCGGCACCGTCGCCGCGCCGCGCGAGCGAAGCGCGCCGCCGGCGCAGCGCGCCTGCAGCGAGCGGTCATTGCTCGCGGCTTTTCGACCGAGCAGCGTGTGCACGCGCCGGCTGTCGGCGCGCAGCACCTGGAAGCTGCAGCCGTCGATCGCGATCGATCTCGCCGCGCTTGGGCAGGCGCCCGAAGCGCGCGATCACCAGGCCGCCGACGGTGTCGTACTCCTCGTCGGAGAAGTCGGTGCCGAAGGCGTCGTTGAAGTCGGCGATCTCGGTGAGCGCCTTGACGCGGTAGCGGCCGCTCGCTCGAGCAGGATGTTGTCCTCGGTTTCGTCGAAGTCGTATTCGTCCTCGATGTCGCCGACGATCTGCTCGAGCACGTCCTCGATGGTCACCAGGCCCGGCGACGCCGCCGTATTCGTCGACCACGATGGCCATGTGGTTGCGGTTGGCGCGGAACTCGCGCAGCAGCACGTTGAGGCGCTTGGACTCGGGCACGAACACCGCCGGCCGCAGCATGTCGCGCACGTTGAACTCCTCCTCGCCGGCGTAGTAGCGCAGCAGGTCCTTGGCGAGCAGGATGCCGATCACGTCGTCGCGGTTCTCGGTCGATCACCGGGAAGCGCGAGTGCGCCGTCTCGATCACGTGCGGGATGAACTTGTCCGGCGTCTCGTCGATGTCGATCACGTCCATCTGCGCGCGCGGCACCATGATGTCGCGCACCTGCATCTCGGACACCTGCGAGCACGCCCTCGATCATCGACAGCGCGTCGGCGTCGAGCAGGTTGCGCTCGTAGGCCGAGTGCAGCAGCGTCGATCAGCTGCTCGCGGTCCTCGGGCTCGCGCAGCAGCAGCGCGGACAGGCGCTCGAGCAGGCCGGGTTCGTGACGGGTTCGTTCATGCGGCGTCGAGGCGTGGCGCAGCCGCGTCATCTTCTACCGCGTAGGGATCGGCGATACCCGAGCCGCGCGCAGTATGCGCGATCTCCGCGCGCTCCATGCGCTGCGGCCTCGCGCGCGCGCGCTCGTGGTCGTAACCCTGCAGGTGCAGCAGGCCGTGCACGACCAGGTGCGCGTAGTGCGCGGCGAGCGTCTTGCCCTGCGCGCGCGCTTCGCGCGCGCACCACCGGCGCGCACAGCACGACGTCGCCCGCGAGCGCGCGCGTCCGGCGTCGTAGGCGAAGGTGAGCACGTTGGTGGCGTAGTCGCGGCCGCGGAAGTCGCGGTTGAGCGCGCGCGCCTTCGGCGGCGCCGACGATGCGCAGCGTGACCTCGCGGCGCCGCGCGCGCAGCGCCGCGCGCGCCCAGCGCGCGCAGCGCGCGCGCGCGACGGCAGGCGCGCGGCGCGCACGGCGCGCTGCACGCGTCGAGCGCTAGCTTCGGCGGCGCGTTCGCGCTCGCGCGTCGCTTGGCGCTCGTAGGCGTCGACGATGCGCTGCACCAGCGGATGGCGCACCACGTCCTCGGCCGGGAAATCGGTGAAGGCGATGCCGCGCACGTCGGCGAGGATGCGGCGCGCCTCGACCAGGCCGCTCTTCTGCCCGCGCGGCAGGTCGATCTGCGTGACGTCGCCGGTGACCACCGCCTTGGCGCCGAAGCCGATGCGGGTGAGGAACATCTTCATCTGCTCGGGCGTGGTGTTCTGCGCCTCGTCGAGGATGATGAAGGCGTGGTTGAGCGTGCGCCCGCGCATGTAGGCGAGCGGCGCGATCTCGATCGCGCCGCGCTCGAGCAGCTTGCGCCACCTTGTCGAAGCCCATCAGGTCGTAGAGCGCGTCGTAGAGCGGGCGCAGGTAGGGATCGACCTTCTGCGCCAGGTCGCCGGGCAGGAAGCCGAGCCGCTCGCCGGCCTCCACCGCCGGGCGCACCAGCACGATGCGCTTGACCTCGTCGCGCTCGAGCGCGTCCACCGCGCAGGCCACCGCGAGGTAGGTCTTGCCGGTGCCGGCCGGGCCGATGCCGAAGGTGATGTCGTGCTTCGAGGATGTTGCTCGAGGTACTGCGACCTGGCGCGGCGTGCGGCCGTGCAGGTCGGCGCGTGCGCGTGAGCAGCGCCGGCGCCTCGCGTCGTCCGCGCGGCGGCGTCGCCGTGCGCGAGCTCCGACCAGGCCGAGCTGGACGTCGTCGACGCGTCAGGTCGCTCGGCGGCCTGGGCGTAGAAGCGCTCGCAGCGCCTCGCGCCGCGCGCGCCGCCTGCTGCGGCTCGCCGCGCACGCGTGAAGCGCTCGCCGCGGCGCGCGATCGCGACGTCGAGCGCGGTTTCGATCTGGCGCAGGTTCTCGTCCAGCGCGCCGCACAGATCGGCGAGGCGCTGGTTGTCGACCGGCGTCGAGGCGGACTTCGCACGGGCTTGGCGCTTGGGCAGCGCGTTCTAGCAGCGCATGCCTGCGCCAGCTCGCCGCGCAGCGTGTGCGCGCAGCGCCGCGGTGATGCGCACGTCGACGAAGCTGTGCCGACCAGGTCGCGGCGGCGCCGGCGAAATTGACGACGCGGTTGTTGTCGGTGCGGCCGGCCAGCTCGTCGGCGTCCTTCTTCGACGGCGCCTTCGACCAGCACGCGCTGCGCGCTGCCGACCATCGCCGCGCTGATCGGCGCGCGCCTGCGCCTCGAGCTGCGCCTGCAGGCGCTGCAGGCGCTCGAGCTTCACCTCGCTGCGGCGTGTCGTCGGGCAGCTCGGCCGCCGGCGTCCCGGGCCGCGGGCTGTAGAGGAAGGAGAAGGAGTCGTCGAAGCCGACTTCGTGCGATCAGCTTCATCGTCGCCTCGAAATCGGCCTCGGTCTCGCCGGGGAAGCCGACGATGAAGTCCGACGATAGGCTCAGACGTCCGGGCGCGCGCCGCGCAGCCGGCGCACGATCGACTTGTATTCCAGCGCGGTGTAGCCGCGCTTCATCGCCGCGAGCATGCGGTCCGAGCCCGACTGCACCGGCAGGTGCACGTGCGGCACCAGCTTGCGGCAGCTCGCGCGTGCGCGTCGATCAGGCGCTGGCGTGAATTCGCGCGGGTGCGAGGTGGTGTAGCGGATGCGCTCGATGCCGGCGATCTCGGCGACGTAGTCGCAGCAGCAGCGCGAAATCGGCCGCGCTCGCGCCGTCGCCATCGCGCCGCGCTAGGCGTTGACGTTCTGCCCGAGCAGGGTGACTTCCTTCACGCCCTGCGCGGCGAGGTCGGCGATCTCGGCCAGCACGTCGTCGAACGGGCGCGAGACTTCCTCGCCGCGCGTGTAGGGCACGACGCAGAAGCTGCAGTACTTGCTGCAGCCTTCCATGATCGAGACGAAGGCCGCGGCGCCCGTCGACCCGCGCCGGCGGCAGGTGGTCGAATTTCTCGATCTCGGGAAAGCGAGATGTCGACCTGCGGCTTGCCGCTGCGCGCGGCGCGCGCTCGATCAGCTGCGGGCAGGCGGTGCAGGGTCTGCGGGCCGAACACCACGTCGACGTAGGGCGCGCGCGCGACGATGGCGCGCCTTCCTGGCTCGCGACGCAGCCGCCGACGCCGATCACCAGGCCGGGTTGCGCGCGCTTCAGGTGGCGCACGCGGCCGAGGTCGTGGAACACCTTCTCCTGCGCCTTCTCGCGCACCGAGCAGGTGTTGAACAGGATGACGTCGGCGTCCGCCGGGCTGCGTCGGTCGGGCTCGAGGCCTTCGGCCGCGGCGAGCACGTCGGCCATCTTGTCCGAGTCGTACTCGTTCATCTGGCAGCCGAAGGTGCGCAGGAAGAGCTTGCCGGCCATGCGGGCGCGACGCTACTTGGCGGCTCGGCGGACTGCGCCGCTTCCTGCGGCGTCAGGATCCAGACGCGGGCAATCAGGCCCTGCGCGTCGCACCTGGTACTTGACCACGCTGCCGGCGGGCAATCGCCGTCGGCAGCATGAGGCGGTTGTGGATGTCGCGGATCTGCGCGCCGGGCGCGAGCCGCGCCTGCTTGCCGTCCACCTGCACGATACATGTCCTGCAGGTGGCGCATGACGGCCGCGCTTGGCGTCGGCCGGCACGGTGCGCAGCTGCGCCGCGCCACCAGGCGCCGATCGCGCACAGCGAGGATCGCGGATCGGCGAGCAGGCGCGTCATCGGAGGAAGAAGTGGTGGCGAATCAGGGACTCGAACCCCGGACAAACGGATTATGATTCCGCTGCTCTAACCAGCTGAGCTAATTCGCCACGCATGGCAAATTTTAATCCAGCCGGAGGCTTAGCGCCATCGTGGCTACAATGCGCCGTGACTTCGATCTGGCGATCGTCGGCGCGGGGCTCGCGGGCCTCGCGCTGGCGCGCGCCGCGCGCGGCCTGCGCGTGGCGCTGGTGGCGCAACAGCCGCGCCCCGGCTGCGCCGCTGCCGGACGAGGCGATCGACGCGCGCGTCTACGCCATCACCCCGGGCAATGCCGCGTTCCTCGCCGGCCTGGGCGCCTGGCAGGCGCTGGACGCGGCGCGCATCGCGCCGGTGCGCGCGATGCGGGTGTGCGGCGACGGCCCGGCGGCCGCGCTCGAGTTCGACGCCTATCGCGCGGGCTGCGGCGAGCTGGCCTGGATCGTCGAGGACCGCGCGCTG
This sequence comes from uncultured beta proteobacterium, assembly GCA_963782655.1. Lineage (GTDB taxonomy): Bacteria > Pseudomonadota > Gammaproteobacteria > Burkholderiales > SG8-39 > JAABQT01. The sequence continues at coordinate 33,267 of CAWALA010000012.1, forward strand.
CAGGCGGCGCTGTGGCGCGCGCTGGGCAGGCGACGTCGAGATCTTCGCGCCGGCGCAGTGCGAGTCGCTCGACATCGGGCCGCGCGCGGCGCGCGTGCAGTTGCGCGACGGCCGCGAGCTCGCCGCGAACCTCGTGGTCGGCGCCGACGGCGCGCACTCGTTCGTGCGCGAGCAGGCCGGCATCGCCGTCGGCGGCGAGGACGTACGCGCAGAGCGCCGTGGTGGCGAATTTCGCCTGCGAGCGAGCCGCATGGCGGCGTCGCGCTGCAGTGGTTCCAGGGCGGGCCGGTGCTCGCGCTCCTGCCGCTGCCCGGCGAGCGCGTCTCGATGGTCTGGTCGACCGGGGACGCGCGCGCGCCTGCTGGCGCTCGATGCGCAGTCGCTGTGCCGCGAAGTGGCAGCGCGCCGAGCGCCGACGCGCTGGGCGAGTTGCGCCTGCTGGGCGCGGCCGCGCGCGTTTCCGCTGCAGCGGCATGGCGGCCAGCGCCTGGTGGCGCCGCGCGTCGCGCTGGTGGGCGACGCGGCCCACGTGGTGCATCCCCTGGCCGGGCAGGGCGCGAACCTCGGCCTGCAGGACGCGCGCGAACTCGCTGCCGTGCTCGCCGCGCGCGAGCCGCAGCGCGATCCGGGCGAGCTGCGCCTGCTGCGCCGCTACGAGCGCGCCCGCGCGGCCGACGTCCTCGCGATGGACGCGACGGTGCACGGCCTGTACCGCCTGTTCGCCTCCGAGCGCGCGGCCGCTGGCGCGCCTGCGCAACGCCGGATTGAACTTGACCGACCGTTTGCCGGTCCTAAAGAACCTCCTCATCCGCCAGGCGATGCTCTGATGAAAAAGCTGACCGTGTTCCTTGCTTGCCTGCTCGCCGCGGCCGGTGCGCTGGCCGACGAGGCCAAGATCCGCCGGGTGGTGGAAGCCGCGCTCGGCGGCGTGCGCGTGGAGGCGGTGCAGCCGTCGCCGCTGCCGGGATTCTTCGAGGTGCGCTTCACCACGCGCGAGGGGCCGCAGATCGTCTATACCGACGACGAGGCGAACTACATCCTCGAGGGCAGCCTGTACGACACGCGCAAGCAGCGCAACCTGACCGAGGAGCGCCTGCGCAAGCTCTCGGCGATCAGCTTCGACGCGCTGCCGCTCGATCTGGCGGTGAAGGTGCAGCGCGGCAACGGCAAGCGCGTGATGGCGATGTTCTCCGATCCCTATTGCCCGGCCTGCCGGCAGTTCGAGCAGATGCTCGCGCAGGTGGACGACATCACGATCTACTACTTCATGTACCCGGTGATCCGGCCCGAGCTCGCCGACCACTCGAAGGCGGTGTGGTGCGCGCCCGATCGCGGCAAGGCCTGGCTGGAGCTCGCTGCGCGCGCCAAGCCGCGCGCGGCCGCCGACGCGAGCTGCGCCACGCCGATCGACCGCGTGCTGGAGCTGGGCAAGTCCCTGCGCGTGACCTCCACGCCGACGCTGTTCTTCGCCAACGGCGAGCGCCTGCGCGGCGGCCTGCCCGTGGCGCAGCTGCGCACCATGCTCGACGAGTCCGCGCGCCCGGCGCGCGCGCGCGCAAGTAGCGCGAGTACGCCTAGAGCCGCGGCAGCGGCTCGCCGCGCGGCCACAGCAGCCACAGGCGGCCCGCCTGGCGCATGCGCCCGGCGAGCGCGCCGGCTTCGGCGCCCGGTCCCCCAGAAGAAGTCGGCGCGCACCGCGCCGCGGATCGCGCCGCCGGTGTCCTGCGCCGCCACCAGGCGCTCGAGCGGCTGCGGCGACAGCGGATAGGTGGTGGCGAGGAACACCGGCGCACCGAGCGGCACGTAGCGCGGATCCACCGCGATGCTGTAGCCCGCCTCCAGCGGCACGCCCAGCGCGCCGATCGGCCCGCCGGCCGCGGGCAGTTCGCGGAAGAACACGTAGCTCGGATTCTGGTTGAGCGCTTCCTGGTAGCGGCCGCGGATTGGCCGCCGCCCAGGCCTTGATGCTCTGCATCGAGGCCTGGTCCAGCGTCATTTCGCCGCGCTCGACCAGATAGCGGCCGAGCGAGCGGTAGGGATGGCCGTTCTGCTCGGCGAAGCCCACGCGCAGGCGCTCGCCCGTGTCGAGCTGGATCTGCCCCGAGCCCTGGACCTGCAGGAAGAACAGCTCCACCGGGTCGGCGATCCAGGCGATCACCGGGCGCGCCGAACGCCGCCCCTTGCAGCGTCGATCTCGCCGCGCGTGTAGTAGGGCTCCAGGCGCCGGCCGTTGAGCCGGCCGCGCAGGCGCAGGCCGCGCAGCTCCGGGTACTGCCCGGCAAGGTCCACCACCACCAGGTCCTCGCGGCAGCCCGTACACCGGGCGCGGAAGCGCGCGCTGCGCGCTGCGGCTGCCTTCGAGCACCGGCTCGTAGTAGCCGGTGACCTGTCCTTCGGCGAGGCCGTCGGGCGCCACGATGGCGTAGGCGTTGAACGCGCGCTCGAAGAACGCGCGCGCCGCCGCGTCGTCGCCGGCGGGCAGCTGCCTTCGCTTCGTCACAGACCGTCTGCAGGGCTCGCGCATGCGCGAGGCGGTGGCAGCCGGCAGCGAATGCGCGCGCGCTGGCGGCATGCGGCGCCTGCGCCCAGCCGGGCAGTCCGGCGAACGGTGCCGGTTCATAGCGGGCGTCGGCGGGCGGCTTGGGCGGCGGGCAGGGGCAGGCGCGGCGGGCGGCAGCTGCGCGCAACCCGCGGCCAGTAGAATCGCCGCCATGTGGGTCGTGATCCTCGAAATGCTGGTGGCGCTCGCGCTGCTGGTGCTCATCGTCTGGTGGACCTGGCCTAGGAAACCGCCGCCACCGTGATGTCCGCCGGCGGCTCGCCGCGCTGGGTGCGCTCCCACATCGCGACGTAGGCCGCCTCGAGGTGCCGGCGGAAGCGGTCGGTGTCGAACAGCGGCTTGGTCGCGCGGTTCGCGGCGAGCGTCGCCTTGGTGGCGGCGAGGAATGCGGGGTCGCTGCCCAGGCGCACGGCGAGCGCCACGTACTCCTCCGGCGTGTTCGTGATCAGCTCGGGCATGCCGATCGCGTGCAGCAGGCTCGCCGGCCATGCGCGCGGCGAAGGCCTCGCCCGAGCGCGTGACCACGGGCACGCCCGCCCACAGCGCGTCGCTGGCCGTGGTGCCGGCGTTGAAGGGCAGGGTGTCGAGAAACACGTCGGCGAGCGCGAGGCGCGCGAGGTGCTCCGGGTAGGGCGCACGCGCGGCGCGAACACCAGGCGCTGCGGGTCGATGCCGCGCGCCTGCGCTTCCTTGCGCAGGTTGGCCTGCAGGATCGGGTGCTCGGCGAACAGCCAGAGCACGCTCCCCGGCACTTCGCGCAGAATCCGCATCCAGCAGATCGAACATGGCCGGCGAAATCTTGGCGCTGTTGTTGAAGCAGCAGTAGATCACGCCCTCCTGCGGCAGGCCGGCGTCGGCCCGGCTCGGTGCTCGCGACGCTGCGCTGCGCCTGGAGTCATTGCACTGGAAGGTGTCCGGCAGGCGCACCACCTTCTCGGCGTAGTGGCGCTCCATGCCCGGCGGGATCACGTCGGGCGTCGGCGATGATGTAGTCGTGGAAGCCGGTCCCCGTCGGTGCCCGGATAGCCCAGGTAGTTGACCTGCACCGGGCAGGGGCGCAGCGCGAAGACTCCCGGGCGCGAGTGCAGCGTCGGGCCCATCAGGTCGACGGCGATGTCGATCTCCTGCTCGCGCAGCTGGCGCGCGACCTCGGCAGTCGCCCACGTCCTTGACGATGCTGAAGTGCTCGAACGCGTTCCTGGCGCGCGCTGCCCGACGCGGCTCGCGCTCTCCTCGGTCAGCGAATAGCCGAACACCTCGAAGCGCGAGCGGTCGTGCTGCTCCAGCAGGCCGGCGATGAGGTAGGCCACCGGGTGATCGCGGAAATCCGCCGACACGTAGGCCAGCCGGATCCTGCGATTGCGCATAGCGCTCTCCCCGCCATAGCGGCGCCGCCGGCGGCTTCGCAGTAGTGCCCGACATGGATGCGCGCGCACGCGCAGCTGGTCTTCCGCCGAGCCCGACATGGCGAGCAGATCGAGCGGTATCGCGGCAAGCTTGCCTGCGCGCACCGCGCGCACCATCTTCTCGATCTCCGCCTCTACGCCCTCCCAGTTGCAACGGTGCAGCTTGAGCCAGACGATCTGTCCGCGCACGAACGGGATAGTCCTTGTCGATGCGCAGCGCGTCCTCGAACGCGATGAGCGCTTCTTCGTCGCGGCCGAAGGGTCCGCAGGACTTCGCCCAGCCTGCAGGACGCCTCGGCATTGTCCGGCTGCAGCGCGAGAACGCGGCGGAAGCACTTCAGGGCCGCGTCGTGCTGCAGGAACGAGCTGTAGAGCATGGCGCTCCCGTACCAGGCGTCCGCCAGATCGGGATCGAGCGCGAGCGCCTTGTCGTAGCAGGTCCAGGCCTCGTGGTGGCGCTGAGGCGGCGAGCACGCTGCCCCGATCGCACCAGGCCGCGGCGTTGCCGGGCTGCAGGGCGATCAGCCTGTCGCTCGTCGCCAGCGCGTCGGCGTGCTTGCCCTGCCGCAGCCTGCGCCTTGCCGAGGTTGAAGAGCGCCGCCGACGTTGTCCGGCTCCTGCGCCAGGGCCTGCCGGCAATCCGCTTCCGCTTCGGCGAAGCGCTTGAGCGACATCAGCGCGCTGGCGCGGTTGAAGAGGACGTACGGATTGCCGGGGTCGAATGCCAGCGCCCGGTCGAATCCCTCGCAGCGCTTCGGACGCGCGGCCGAGGAACTGCAGGGCATTGGCGCGGTTGTTGAGCGCCGGCACGTGATCGGGCCTCAGCGCCACGGCGCGCTCGAGCAGCGGCAGGGCCTCCGCCGCGCGCCCGAATGCGATCAGCGGGTCGCCCAGGACATTCAGCGCATCCACGTGGGCGGGATCGAGGGCGAGCGCCTGCCGGTAGGCCTCGCAGTGCGGCGTCGGTCCGGCGCAGCGCGCGCAGCAGCTCGCCGCGATGGAAATGCAGTTGCGCGATGCCGGGGTTGCCGGCACAGCGCGCGATCCACGAGCGCGAGCGCCCCGTCGAACCGTCCGAGCTGCGCGTTCATGACGCTCAACCGATACAGCACTTCGACGTTGCCGCTGTCGTCACGCAGCGCGGCCTGGTAGAGCCGTTCCGCTTCGGCCAGGTTCGCCGGCCTGGTGCGCGGCCGTCGCGCGCTCGAGGGTGCTGCGCGGGTTGCTCGCCTGCATGCTCAAGCGCTCAATGCAGCACGCGCGGCACCGACAGCGTGAACTGCGGGACCGGCGCTTCGAATCTCGTGCCGTCCTCCGCCACCATCTGGTAGCTGCCGCGCATGGTGCCGACCGGCGTGGCGATCGACGTGCCGCTGGTGTATTCGTAGCTCTCGCCGGGCCGCAGCACCGGCTGCGCGCCCACCACCCCGAGGCCGCGGACTTCCTGCACCAGCCCTTGCGCGTCGGTGATGATCCAGTGCCGGCTGATGAGCTGCGCGGTGACGCTGCCCGGGTTGCGGATGGTGATGGTGTAGGCGAAGACGTAGCGCCCGGCGTTCTCGTCGGACTGGTCGGCGAGGTACTGCGTGGCCGTGCTCACCGCGATGTCGTAGCGCTTCTCCTGGCCCATGCGCGCATTGTAAACTCGCAACGCCATGACGTTCCGCATCGCGCCCAGCATCCTGTCGGCGGATTTCGCCCGGCTGGGCGAGGAGGTGCGCGCGGTGGAGGCGGCCGGCGCCGACTTGCTGCATTTCGACGTCATGGACAATCACTACGTGCCGAACCTCACCGTCGGGCCGCTGGTGTGCGCGGCGCTCAGGCCCCACGTGCGCATGCCGATCGACGTGCACCTGATGGTGAAGCCGGTGGACCGCATCATTGCCGGATTTCGCCAAGGCGGGCGCGAGCATCATCAGCTTCCATCCCGAGGCGTCCGCTCATGTCGATCGCACCATCGGCCTGATCAAGGAGCAGGGCTGCAAGGCCGGCCTCGTGCTCAATCCGGCCACGCCGCTTGATTGCCTTGACTACACGCTGGACAAGCTCGACCTGGTGCTGCTGATGTCGGTGAACCCCGGCTTCGGCGGCCAGCAGTTCATCCGCGCGGTGCTGCCCAAGATCGCGGAGGTGCGCAAGCGCATCGACCAGCTCGGCCGCGACATCTGGCTGGAGGTGGACGGCGGCGTCAAGCTGGACAACATCGCCGAGATCGCAGCGGCCGGCGCCGACACCTTCGTCGCCGGCTCGGCGATTTTCGGCGCCAAGGACTACGCGGCGACGCATCCGCGACATGCGCGCGCGCCTGGTGGTATAGTTCCCGTCGCTGTGACCCACACATCCATCCGCACCGAGAACCTCCGCTGGCAGAGCTGGCGCCGCTGGCGCCGCTAATCACTCGCGCGCCCCGTGCGGCTCGGCGGCGCGTTTCTCCCAGGCCGCGACGCAGTTCCCCAAGGCAGTAGCAGCGGAGACCGTTTCATGGACGAGCTCGAGTTCCAGCAACTCGCGCAGCAAGGCTATACGCGCATCCCGGTGTTGGCGGAGGCGCGCGCCGACCTCTACACGCCGCTCGCGGTGTACCTGAAGCTCGCCGGCGGCCCCTACAGCTACCTGCTCGAATCGGTGGTCGGCGGCGAGCGCTTCGGGCGCTATTCCTTCATCGGCCTGCCGTGCGCCGAGCGCATCGAAGCGCGCGGCGACCACGGTGCGCCGCCTGCTGCGCGACGCGCGCGGCGCCGATGTCTGCCTGGAGGAAGTGCAGGGCGACCCGTTCGAGTACGTGCGCGCCTACCTCAAGCGCGACCGCGTGGCGCCCGCGCCGGGCGCGCTCAAGTTCCCGGGCGGCCTCGCCGGCTACTTCGGCTACGAGACGGTGCGCCACGTCGAGCCACGTGCGCTCGGCGGCGCCAAGCCCGATGCGCTCGGCACGCCGGACATGCTGCTGCTCGTCTCGGACGAGCTGGCGGTGGTGGACAACGTGCTCGGCAAGCTGCACCTGGTGGTGTATGCCGATCCGCGCCAGCCGGATGCCTGGCGCGTGGCGCGCGAGCGGCTCGAGCGCCTGCGCGCGCGCCTCGCCGCGCCGCTGCCGGAGAGCCTGGTGCTCGCGCAGCCGCGCGAGGAGGCGGCGCCGGCGCCGCTCGCCTGCTCGTTCACGGAAGCCGATTTCCTCGCCGCGGTGCGCACGGCGAAGGAGTACGTCTACGCCGGCGACTGCATGCAGGTGCAGGTGTCGCAGCGCACGACGCGCGAGTTCCGCGCGCCGCCGGTCACGCTGTACCGCGCGCTGCGCGCGCTCAACCCTTCGCCCTACATGTTCTATTTCGATTTCGGCGACCACCAGGTGATCGGCGCCTCGCCCGAGATCATGGTGCGCGTCGCGGGCGACAGGATCACCCTGCGGCCGATCGCGGGCACGCGCCCGCGCGGCGCGACGCCGCAGGACGACGCGCGCATCGCCGAGGAGCTGCTCGCCGACCCGAAGGAGCGCGCCGAGCACGTGATGCTGATCGACCTCGGGCGCAACGACGTCGGCCGCGTCGCCGCCATCGGCAGCGTGCAGGTGACCGAGAAGATGGTGGTCGAGCGCTACTCCCACGTCATGCACATCGTCTCCAACGTCGAGGGGCGCTGCGCCCCGGGCGTGGATGCGCTCGACGTGTTCAAGGCCAGCTTCCCGGCGGGGACCGTGACTGGCGCGCCCAAGGTGCGCGCGATGCAGATCATCGACGAGCTCGAGCCGGTGAAGCGCGGCGTCTACAGCGGGGCGGTGGGCTACCTCGGCTTCAATGGCGACATGGACGTGGCGATCGCCATCCGCACCGCGGTGGTGAAGGACGGCAAGCTGCACGTGCAGGCCGCCGCCGGGGTGGTGGCGGACTCCGACCCGCAGTCCGAGTGGCAGGAGACGCAGCACAAGGCGCGCGCCATCCTCAGGGCGGCGGAGCTGGCCGCCGGCGGAGGCGCCATGATCCTGGTGCTCGACAACTACGATTCCTTCACCTACAACCTGGTCCAGTACCTGGGGGAGCTGGGCGCCGAGGTGAAAGTGGTACGCAACGACGAGGTCGAGCGTGGACGAGGTCGCGCGCATGCGGCCGGAGCGCATCGTGATCTCGCCGGGGCCCTGCACGCCGAACGAGGCGGGCATCTCGCTCGAGCTCATCCGCGCGGCTCGCCGGCAAGGTGCCGATCCTCGGCGTGTGCCTCGGCCACCAGGCGATCGGCCAGGCCTTCGGCGGCAAGGTGGTGCGCGCGCAGCAGGTGATGCACGGCAAGGTGTCGCACATCCGCCACGACGGCGCGCGGGGTGTTCGCGGGCGTGCCGCAGGACTTCACGCCACGCGCTACCACTCGCTGGCGGTGGAGCGCGCCAGCCTGCCGACGGCGCTCGAAGTGACGGCGAGCTCCGAGGATGGCGAGATCATGGGCCTGCGGCACCGCGAGCTGGCGGTCGAGGGCGTGCAGTTCCATCCGGAGGCCCTGCTCACCGAGCACGGCCACAAGATGCTGGAGAATTTCCTCAAGGGGAGAATGCAATGAAGCAGATCACGATCGCGGAGGCGATCCAGCGCACGGTCGAGCATCGCGAGGTGTTCCACGACGAGATGCTGCACATCATGCGCCAGATCATGCGCGGCGAGCTGACGCCGGCGCAGATCGGCGGCTTCGTCGTCGGCCTGCGCGTGAAGAAGGAAACCATCGGCGAGATCGCGGCGGCGGCGCAGGTGATGCGCGAGTTCGCCACGCCGGTCAGGGTCGCGGACGCGAGCCGCCTGGTGGACACCTGCGGCACCGGTGGCGACGCCGCGCACACCTTCAACGTCTCCACGGCATCGGCGTTCGTCGCCGCGGCGGCCGGGGCGCGGGTCGCCAAGCACATGGGGCGCTCGGTGTCCTCGTCCTCGGGCAGCGCCGAGGTGCTCGAGGCGCTCGGCGCGCACATCGCCATGACGCCGGAACAGACGGGCGAGGCGATCGAGAAGGTGGGCATCGGCTTCATGTTCGCGCCGGCGCACCACGCGGCGATGAAGTACGCCGCCCCGGTGAGGAAGGAGCTCGGCGTGCGCACGCTCTTCAATATCCTGGGCCCGCTCACCAACCCGGCGGGCGCGCCCAACCAGGTGATGGGCGTGTTCCACCCGGACCTGGTCGGCATCCAGGTGCGCGTGCTGCAGCGCCTGGGCTCCAAGCACGTGATGACCGTCTACGGGCTGGAAGGCCTGGACGAGATCTCGATCTCCGGCGAGACCCTGGTGGGCGAGCTGGTGAACGGCGAGATCAACGAATACACCATTCATCCGCAGCAGTTCGGCGTCGAGCTCTATGACCGGCGGGCGATCCAGGTGAACACGGTGGAGGAGTCCAGGCAGATGATCCAGGCGGTGCTGGAGAACCAGCCCGGGCCGGCGCTGAACATCGTGCTGCTCAACGCCGGCGCCTCGATCTACGTCTCCGGGGTGGCCGGCACACTGCAGGCCGGCATCGACCGCGCGCGCCGCGTCATCGCGAAAGGCGAGGCGAAGCAGAAGCTGGACGACTTTGTCGCCTTCACCCAGCGCTGCAAGGGCCAAGGGCTGAGCGGATGTCCGACATCCTGCGCCGCATCCTCGCGACCAAGCGGCCGAGATCGAGGCGGCCCGGGCGAGCGTGCCGCTGGCGGAGATGGAGCGCCGCGCGCGCGCGGCGGCGGCGCCGCGGGATTTCGCAGGCGCGCTGCGCGCGAAGATCGCGGCCGGCAGGCCCGCGGTCATCGCCGAGATCAAGCGCGCGAGCCCTTCCAAGGGCCTGCTGCGCGATCCGTTCGAGCCGGCGGCGATCGCGCGCAGCTATGCCGCGGCGGGCGCAGCCTGCCTCTCGGTGCTGACCGACCGCGAGTATTTTCAGGGCGCGCCGGAGCACCTGGTCGAGGCGCGCGCCGCCTGCGCGCTGCCGGTGCTGCGCAAGGATTTCGTGGTCGAGCCCTACCAGGTGTACGAGGCGCGCGCGCTGGGCGCCGATTGCATCCTGCTCATCGCCGCCGCCCTGTCGGCGGGCGACATGCGCGGGCTGGAAGGCATCGCGCACGAGCTCGGCATGGCGGTGCTGGTCGAAGTGCACGACGCCGCAGAGCTGGAGTCAGCGCTTACCCTGCGCACGCCGCTGCTCGGCATCAACAACCGCGACCTGCGCAGTTTCGAGACGCGCCTGGAGACCACGCTCGGGCTGCTGCCGCGCGTGCCCCGGGAGAAGCTGGTGATCACGGAGAGCGGAATCCTGGCGCCGCAGGATGTGAGACGCATGCAGGCTGCCGGGGTAGCCGCATTCCTGGTCGGGGAAGCGTTCATGCGCTCCCCGGAGCCAGGCAAGGCTTTGATTTCGCTATTTAATTAGTCCTGGAAGCGATGAAAAAGGGCGCCATGCGCGATTGTTGCGCTTTTGCAACGAATTGCGCTGCAACAAGAGAAATATTCGGCTCCTGCGTTGCTGGCGCGAGACGCCGCTTGGGCAGAATCTCACCTAACTTCTCAGCATTGAGAGGTTGGTCGGGCATTCCTAGGATGCCCGGTGTTCAATCAACGGGAGACACTTGCATGAACAAGAAACTTCTTGCAGTAGCAGTGGCAAGCGCTCTCGCTGTTCCCGTCACTGCGTCCGCGCAGGTGACGATCAGCGGGATTTTCAAGGTCGGCATCAGCAACATCTCGATGGGCGGCACGGTGACCCCAGGCCGCGCGAACGACAGCCAGTTGCGCGTGGATGACAACTCGTCGCGCATTCTGTTCAACGTGACGGAAGACCTCGGTGGCGGCCTCGCCGCGATCGGCCAGTTGGACCTGCGCTTCGCGCCGGACCAGGCGGGCAGCGCGCCCGTCCAGCAACCCGATCGGCTCGGGCAACACCTACGTCGGTCTGCGCAGCACCAGCTGGGGCACGATCAGCCTCGGCCGTTGGGACCTGCACTACGGCAACCAGCCGGACGACATTGCTAGCAAGGCCGGCGCGCTGATGGCTGCGTCCGTGTCGCTGATGGACTTTCAGTTGAACGGCACCGGCACCGCCGCAACGGTTGCGGTCGCCAACGCGACGCGTACGGCGAACGTCATCAAGTGGGATTCGCCGAACTGGGGCGGCTTTGCCCTTACTGCCGCGTATTCGACCAGCCCGCTGGCTGCTTCGTCCGAAGGTGACATGTCGGTCACTACCGCAGGCTCGAAGACCGATAGCGGCGACGGCATGAACCTCAAAGCCACGTTCACCGGGTCCAACTGGCAGATCGGCGGCAGCATGTGGGACGCGAAGGCCGAGGCCGCTACCGCCGCTGACATCGCCTTGGGAGCAAAGCTCGCAGGCGTTCTGGGGCTACATCCGCTTCGGCGGCTTCAAGGTCGGCGCGGCGCTGAACCAGGCCACGCTGACGAACAGCGCCGGCGTTGACAGTTCCGACCGCCAGGTCATTACGGTCCCGGTCAGCTACACGACCGGCGCGCATAACTTCTATGCGCACTACACGATGGCGGACTCGGACAAAGCGGCGCAGTTCACGGGCCTCGACACGAAGGCCAAGATGATCGCCGTGGCCTATGTGTATGACATGTCCAAGCGTACCTCGGTCGGCATTACTTACGCGGCAGATCGACAACGATGCGGCAGCCAACTACAACTTCTTTACTGGCACGTCGCTCGGCTCTCCCGACGCCGCTACGGGGCGCGGGGAAGATCCGACGCTCATCCAGTTCACGCTGCGTCACGCGTTCTAAGACGCGTTTCACAGTCAGTCGTTTTGAAACGGGCGTCGCAAGACGCCCGTTTTTTTTCTGCAGTCAGGTTGCGATCATGACGCGAGCGCGGCGGGCGCCTCCTTTACATGCCCGGGCCGGACCTGAAATGATGCGGTCCATGCACCGGGGCCAGGCCTTGGACGCCATCGATCGCGCGATCGTCGAACTCGATCGGGCGTTGCGCACCGTGGCGGGAGTGCACGCGGCGCGCCGCGCGTCGCCCGCAGACGCTGTGCCGGAAGCGGATCTCGATGCGGTCGAGCGCGAGCACGCGGCGGCGCTGATGCGCGTGAACCACGTGGGCGAAGTCTGCGCGCAGGCGCTCTACCAGGGACAGGCGCTGACCGCGCGAAACGATGCGGTCCGGTCTTCCCTCGAGCAGGCCGCGCAGGAGGAAGAGGACCATCTCGCGTGGAGCGCGGACCGTATCCGCGAGCTCGGCGGCCGCGCGAGCCTGCTCAATCCCCTCTGGTACGCCGGAGCGCTGGCGATGGGCATGGCCGCGGGGGCGCTGGGCGACCGCTGGAATCTGGCGTTTCTCGCCGAAACCGAGCACCAGGTCGAGGAGCATCTCGGCGGGCATCTCGAGCGGCTGGCACCGGAGGATGCGCGCACGCGCGCAGTCGTCGAGGCGATGCGCGCGGACGAGGCGCGCCATCGTGAAACTGCGGTCGCTCTCGGCGCGGCGGAGCTGCCCTCGCCGGCGAAGGCCGCGATGCGCGCGCTGGCGAAGGTTATGACCGCCGTCGCCTATCGCCTCTAGGGACCGCCTAGGCTTCGACGATCTCGAGCTCGCGGGTGATCTGCGCCGTCTTCTCCAGGATGGCGGTGGCGGAGCAGTACTTCTCGTGCGACAGGCGCACGGCCTGCTCGACGACATTGCTTCTTCAGGTTCCTGCCGCGCACCGTGAAACGGTAGTGGATGCGCGTGAACACCTTGGGGTCGGTACTCGCGCGCTCCGCCTCCAGGCGCACGTCGCAGCCGGTGACGTCCTGTCCGCTCTTCTTCAGGATCACGACCACGTCGTAGGCGGTGCAGCCGCCCGCGCCCGCCAGTACGGTTTCCATCGGCCGCGGCGCGAGATTGCGGCCGCCGCCGTCGGGCGCGCCATCCATGGTGATGAGGTGATTGCTGCCGGTTTCGGCAAAGAAGGTCATGCCGGTGCCGGACCAGCGGACGGTACATTCCATCGAGTTTCTCCGCAGAATCAGTGAGTTGTGCTGTGCAGCAGGAACCTTCCTACGATTCCGACCTGATCGTCGGCTCGTTCAACAAAACTATATTCAAATCATGCGAATGGATGTTATCAGGTCGGTCACGCGAAACGGTCGGATAGTCTGTTGCAATGCAACATGCTTTCCGGCAAAATGCAGCCCAGTGGAGCGGCCATTTCGGCGCTCGGCAGTTTGTCTCCTCCACCCTCCTCCTTTGGTGGATTCAGCGCAACTCCTCGGAGTTGCGCTTTTTTTTCGTTGCAACAAGGGTTTGACGATGTTCCCCGGGTCCCATAGAATCCGCGCCTTTTCTCGAACAGCAGGCTCATGAAGACCTTTGCGGCGAAACCGCAGGACGTGGTGCACGGCTGGTACCTGGTGAACGCCGAGGGCAAGGTGCTCGGCAGGCTGGCGTCCCAGATCGCGGCGCGCCTGCGCGGCAAGCACAAGCCCGAGTACACCCCGCATGTGGATACGGGCGACTTCATCATCGTGGTCAACGCCTCGAAGATCCGCGTGACCGGCAAGAAGGCGCAGGACAAGAAGTATTACCGCCACACGACTTATCCGGGCGGCATCCGCGAGACCAACTTCGCCAAGCTGCAGGCGCAGCATCCCGAGCGCGTGCTGGAGAAGGCGGTGAAGGGCATGCTGCCAAAGGGTCCGCTCGGCTACGCGATGCTGAAGAAACTGAAGGTCTATGCCGCCGGCACGCATCCGCATGCCGCGCAGCAACCCAAGGCACTCGAGGTCTAAACACATATGGTCGGCGACTACTACTACGGCACCGGGCGGCGCAAGAGCGCGGTGGCCCGCGTGTTCATCAAGCCCGGCAAGGGCCAGTTCGTCGTCAACGGCAAGCCGGTCGACGAGTTCTTCTCGCGCGAGACGGGCCGCATGATCGTGCGCCAGGCGCTCGAGGCGACCAAGAACGCCGCCAGCTTCGACATCATGGTGAATGTCTACGGCGGCGGCGAGAACGGCCAGGCGGGCGCGGTGCGGCACGGCATCGCGCGCGCGCTCATCGAGTACGACGCGGCGCTCAAGCCGGCGCTCAGCGCGGCGGGACTGGTGACGCGCGATGCGCGCGAGGTCGAGCGCAAGAAGGTCGGCCTGCACAAGGCGCGCCGCCGCAAGCAGTTCTCCAAGCGCTGACGCTCCGGCGCGTGGCAGGCAAGCAGGCAAGGCCGCCCGCGGGCGGCCTTTTTGTTTTTTCGGCGCCGCGGATGCATCATCGGGCCATGCAGTTGATCGCCAAGCTCGTGAAGCTGCGCCAGCGCTTCGGCATCGCCGCGCCGCGCGTCGCGGTGCGCTCGGAGGTCGCCTGGTACCTGCGCTGGGTCGGCCTGATCCTGGTGCTGGCCTGCTCCGCCGCGCTGGCGGCGTGGATGTACGACGCGGGGCGGCGCTTCGCGGGGTTCGACCGCAGCGAGGTCGAGCAGGAGCTGGCCGAAGCGCGCCGCGACCTGGAGGCCACGCGCGCCGAGCTGGAGCGCGTGCGCGCGGTGGCCAACGCCGCGGACGCGAAGCTCTCGATCGAGCGCACGGCGCAGCTCAAGTTCGCGCAGCAGGTGCGCGGCCTCGAGCAGGAGACGGCGCGCCTGCGCGAGGAACTGGCAATCTTCGAGAGCATGCTGTCGGCGGAGTCGCGCGCGGCCAATCCGCTGTCGATCAACCGCTTCAAGGTGGTGCCGGACGTGCTGCCGGGGGAGTACCGCTACCGCCTGCTGCTGCTGCTCGCGCCGGGTACCCGGCGCGATCGCGATTTCCAGGGGCGCCTCGAGCTGGTGGTCACCCTGACGGAGGGGGGCAAAAATGCTATGATGACCTTCCCCGAAAGCGGAGACCCCAGCGCTTCCGCTTTCCGCTTGGCTTTCAGGCACTTCCACCGCGTCGAAGGCATCTTTCGCGTGGACCCGAAGGCCAAGGTGGAAAGCGTGCAGATCAGGGTCTACGAGTCGGGATCGGACCAGGTCAAGGCCGCGCAGAGCGCGACCCTGGGTTGAAGGAGAGCGACGCCATGTTCAACAAGACCGTGAAGCCGCAGAGCCGCATCGACAGCCTGATCGGCGCGACCACGCGCATCGAGGGCAACGTGTTCTTCAGCGGCGGGCTGCGCGTGGACGGCGCGGTGCGCGGCAACGTCGCGGCGCTGCCCGACCAGCCGGGTACCCTGGTGATGTCCGAGCACGCGCGCGTGGACGGCGAGGTATCGGCCTCGCACATCGTCGTCAACGGCACGATCAACGGCCCGGTGCATGCGGCGGAAACGCTCGAACTTCAAGCCGGGTCCCGGGTCAAAGGCGATGTGCACTACAAGAGCCTGGAGATCCAGCAGGGCGCGGTGGTCGAAGGCCGCCTCGTGCACCACGGCGGGGTCGAGTTGAAGAACGTGGAGCTCAAGCTCGCGTCCATCACCGAGAAGCCGCGCTGAGCGCGACGGCGCAAACCAAGGAGCAACGCATGAACGCAGTCACCGATATGCCGGCCCCGCTGGTCTTCTCCGACAGCGCGGCGTCGAAGGTCAAGCAGCTGATCGAGGAGGAAGGCAACGCGGAGCTGAAGCTGCGCGTGTTCGTCTCCGGCGGCGGCTGCTCGGGCTTCCAGTACGGCTTCACCTTCGACGAGGTGAAGAACGAGGACGACACCGTGATGGAGAAGAACGGTGTCCAGCTGCTGATCGACCCGATGAGCTACCAGTACCTGGTCGGCGCCGAGATCGATTACCAGGAGGGGCTCGAGGGCGCCCAGTTCGTGATCAAGAACCCGAACGCCACCACCACCTGCGGCTGCGGATCGTCGTTCTCCGCCTAGCGCGCGCTGCGCGGGGTACACGCAAGGGGGACTTCGGTCCCCCTTCGCATTTCTAGGGCGGGTAGATCGCGCCCAGCACCCGCGCGCCGCGCGCGCCGGTGACCGAAGGCAGGCTCGCCGGCATTTCCTCCAGCGCCTGGCGCGCGAGCCACGCGAATGCCGTCGCTTCCACCAGCGACGGCTCGATCCCGTGCTGCTCGCTCGAATCGACGGGCAGTGGCGCGAGCAACGCCCGCAGCCTTGCCATCAGCGCGCGGTTGCGCACCCCGCCGCCACAGGCGATCAGGCGCTGCGCGTCCCGGCAGTGGCGCGCGAGCGCATCCGCCACCGTGCGCGCGGTCAGCTCGAGCAGCGTTGCCTGGATCGCCTGCGGACCGGCCCCGCGCGGCAGTCGCGCGCGCAGCCACGCCTCGTTGAACAGGTCGCGCCCGGTGCTCTTGGGCGGCGACTGCGCGAAGAAAGGCTCGTCGAGCAGCCGCGCGAGCAGTTCCGAGTCGGCATGCGCGCCGCTGGCCCAGGCCCCGTCCCGGTCGATGGGCGTGCCCAGGTGCAGCTCGGCCCAGCGATCCATCAGGCAATTGCCGGGGCCGCAGTCGAACCCCGCCACGCTGCCGCGCGAGGGTAACCAAGTGAGATTGGCGATGCCACCGAGGTTGAGCACCGCGCGATCCTCGGCGGCGGCGCGGAACACCGCGGCGTGGAATGCGGGGACGAGCGGCGCCCCCTGGCCACCCGCAGCGACGTCGCGGCTGCGGAAATCTGCCACGACGCGCGCCCCGCACAGCTCCGCAAGCAGCGCCGGGTTGCCCAGCTGGAGCGTGTAGCCCGCCTCGGGGCGATGGCGCACCGTCTGGCCGTGGCAGCCGACTGCGCGCACGCGTGCGGCCGGCACGCGAGGCGCGCGCCAGCACCTCGGCGACGGCGGCGGCGTAGATGCGGGAAAGGGCGTTCGCGCATAGCGCGGCGCGCTCGAGTTCCCCGTTTCCCGCGGTGTTCAGCGCGAGCAGCTCGGCACGCAGCGCGGCGTCGAAGGGCTGGTGCACGGAAGCGAGGATTGCGCGGCGCCGGACCCGCCAAGTCGGCCAGAACCGCGTCGACTCCGTCGAGGCTGGTCCCCGACATGAGCCCGACGTAGAGCTCCGCGCTCACTCCAGCAGCGCGATCGGGTTGGCGGCGAGCAGCTCCAGCCGGGCGAGCAGCGGCTCGGCGTGGCGCCGGTAGGCGGCCAGATCCGCCGGCGGGACCGGTTCGCCGGCGGGCATCGCGATGGCGTAGGGATTGCGTGATTGGCCGGCGACGCGGAATTCGTAGTGCAGGTGGGGGCCGGTGGCCCAGCCGGTCTGGCCGACGAAGCCGATCACGTCGCCTTGCGCGACGCGTGCGCCGCGCTGCATGCCGGGCGCAAAGCGCGAAAGGTGCGCGTAGACCGTCGAGTACTGGCCGCGGTGGCGCACGATCACCATGTTGCCGTAGCCCGCCTTCGGCCCTGCAAACTCGACCACGCCGTCGCCCGCCGCGCGCACGCGCGTGCCGGTGGGCGCCGCGAAATCGACGCCGCTGTGGGCTCGCCAGGTACTGCTGGAACGGATGGCGGCGCATGCCGAAGCCGGAGCTGATGCGCGAGTACTCCAGCGGCGAGCGCAGGAACGCCTTGCGCAGGTTGCTGCCGTCGGGCGCGTAGTAGCCGCCGCCGCCCTGCGCCAGCGCGTAGTGCAAGGCGCGATGGCGCCGGCCCTGGTTCACGAACTCGGCGGCCAGCACGCGCCCCGCATGCACCGGCGTGCCCGTCCAGGTAGTACTGCTCGTAGACCACGGCGAAGCGGTCGCCCTGGCGCAGCTCGCGATGGAAGTCGACGTCGCCGGCGAAGATGTCCGCGATCTGCACCGCGACCGAGTCGGGCATGCCGGCGGCGTCCGCGGCGGCGAACAGCGAGCTGCGGATCGTGCCGGTGCGCATGAGAATCTCCGTGCGCAGCGGTGCAGCGCCTTCCATGGCGCGAAAGCCCTCGCCGGCGCGCTCCACGGTGGTGAGCGTGCCGCGCCCGGAGAGGTAGCTCAGACGCAGCAACTCCCCTTCGGCGTTGACCTCGCCGGCGACGGTGTGCCCGGGACGCAGCAGCCGCAACGCAGGCGTGCGCACGAGCTTGCGCGCGTCGGCGTCGGAGACGCCGAGGCGCCCGAGCATTCCGGCCAGCGTGTCGCCGCGCTGGAAGCGCTCTTCGCGCCGGAAGGAGGCGGGCGCCGGCAAGCAGCGACTCCGCGGCGCGCAGCGCGACCGGCTCGATCGACAGCGCCCTCGGCGGCAGGCGCCGGGATCTCCGGCACCATGGTGGCGAACGCCGCAACGGCGCCGGACAATGCCAGCGCGGCGAGCAGCGCGGCGCGCACCAGGGGCGTGATCTTGCTCATGGATCGGCTAGAATCCGTTGATATTCAGATGCCTGCGCCAGTCTAGCAAAGATCCCCCGTGCCGCAAACGGCAAAGCCGACGCTCGCCGACGCCCTCGCAGCTGATCAAGCGCGGCAGCGAGGAGCTGATCGTCGAGGAGGAACTCGCGCGCAAGCTCGCGCGCGGCACGCCGCTGCGCGTGAAGCTCGGGCTCGACCCCACCGCGCCCGACCTGCACCTCGGCCACACCGTGGTGATCAACAAGCTGCGCCACTTCCAGGAACTCGGCCACCAGGTGCAGTTCCTCATCGGGGACTTCACCGGCATGATCGGCGACCCCACGGGCAAGAACCAGACGCGGCCGCCGCTGTCGCGCGAGCAGATCCTGGAGAACGCGAAGAGCTACCGCGCGCAGATGTCGAAGATCCTCGACCCCGAGAAGACGCAGGTGATGTTCAACTCGGAATGGTCGGACAAGCTGGGCGCCGAAGGCATGATCCGGCTCGCGTCGCGCTACACCCTGGCGCGGCTGATGGAGCGCGACGATTTCGCCAAGCGCTACAAGGCCGGCCAGCCGATCTCGGTGCACGAGCTGCTCTATCCGCTGATGCAGGGCTACGACTCCGTCGCCATGAAGGCGGACGTGGAACTGGGCGGCACGGACCAGAAATTCAACCTGCTGGTCGGGCGCGAACTGCAGCGCGACTTCGGCCAGGAGCCGCAGTGCATCATGACCATGCCGCTGCTCGGTGGGACTGGACGGGGTGGAGAAGATGTCCAAGTCCCTCGGCAACTACATCGGCATCACCGAGCCGGCGCAGGAGATCTTCGGCAAGCTGATGCGCATCTCCGACGAGCTGATGTGGCGCTACATGGAGCTGCTGTCGTTCCAGGACATGAAGACGATCCATGCGAAGAAGGCGACGGTGGCCGGCGGCGCGAATCCGCGCGAAGTGAAGTTCGAGTTCGCCAGGGAGATCGTCGAGCGCTTCCACGGCAAGGCCGCGGCGCAGGCCGCTGCCGAGGAATTCAACGCGCGATTCAGGGATCGCGCGCTGCCGACGGACATTCCGGAGCAGAGCTCTGAAGGCGCCGCCTGGCGGCCTGGTCTCTACGCAGGCCCTGAAGCAAGCAGGACTGGTCAGCAGCTCGTCGGAAGCGGACCGGCTCATCGCGCAAGGCGGCGTGAAGGTCAACGGCGAGCGACTTGTCAGATCGAAAGATGGTGTTTGCGACGGGAGAGACCTACCTCGTGCAGGTCGGCAAGTTGAAGATCACCCGGATCAAGATCACGTGACCACTCCGCAGTACGAGGTCTACGCCATCAAGTACGCGCACCACGCGCGCACCGCGAAGGAGAATTTCCTCGGCGGCGATCCGCACGACGGGCCGATGCCGATGGACTACTTCGTCTGGCTGATCCGCGGGCACGGGCGCGACATCGTCGTCGACACCGGCTTCAACGTCGCGATGGCGGCGAAGCGCGCGCGGCGCGTCACGCTGCCCGTCGAGCAGGGACTCGCTCTGATGGGCGTGGATGCGGCCGGCGTGAAGGACGTCGCGATCACGCACCTGCACTACGACCACGTGGGCAATTTCGACCTGTTCCCGGCGGCCACCTTCCACCTGCAGGACCTCGAGATGCAGTACGCCACCGGCCGCTGCATGGCGGTGGAGGCGATGCGCCACGCCTACGAGCTCGAGGACGTGGTCGGCATGGTGCGGCGCGTGTACGCGGGGCGCGTGCGGTTCCACGACGGCGACGGCGAGATCGCGCCGGGCGTGACGCTGCACCACGTCGGCGGCCACACCATGGGCCTGCAGATCGTGCGCGTCGCCACGCGCCGCGGCTGGGTGGTGCTCGCCTCGGACGCGAGCCACTACTACGCCAACATGGAGCAGGCCCGGCCGTTCCCCATCGTCTACAACGTCGGCGACATGGTCGAGGGCTGGCGCAGGGCGCACGCGCTGGCCGATTCGGCGGCGCACGTCATTCCGGGGCACGACCCGCTGGTGCTGGAGCGCTATCCGGCGCCCGCGCCCGGCCTCGCCGGCATCGTCGCGCGGCTCGATTAGCGTTGGATCACCCACGCTTCGTTGACATGGCGGCGGCGGGGGGCCTAACATCGTCAAGTTTTCCTCTGGCACAAAACCTACAACGCAACGAATAGGAGCGATCATGCGCACGGCATTCCGCAAGGTCTTTGCGCTGACGGCGCTCGCAGCCGCCCTGGGCTACACGGTCACGGCAGGCGCGCAGCAGCCGGCAGGCGCTAGGACGCTCAAGATGCAATCCACCTGGCCCGCGAGCCTCACGCTGCAGGACAACTTCAAGATGTTCGCCGAGCGAGTCGACAAGCTGACCTGCGGCCAGCTCAAGATCGACGCGATGGCGGCGGGCCAGATCGTGCCGGCCTTCGAGATCCTCGATGCCACGCACAAGAAGGTGATCGACGGCGGCCACGGCGTGTCGTACTACTGGGTCGGCAAGGCACAAGGCGGCGACGCTGTTCTCCTCCACGCCGGCGGGCCCCTTCGGCATGGACCAGATCGACTTCATGGGCTGGCTGTACGAGGGCGGCGGCCTCGACCTCTGGTGGGATTTCTACCAGAAGGAGCTCAAGCTCAACGTGCTCGTCGTTCCCGATCCTGCCCTCCAGCCCGCAGGCCTTCGGCTGGTTCAAGCGGCCGATCAAGAACCTCGCCGACTTCAAGGGCATGAAGTGCCGCCAGACCGGCATCGTCGCCGAGATCTTCCAGAGAATGGGCATGACGACGGTGAACATGCCGGGCGGCGAGATCGTGCCCGTCGGCGCAGCGCGGCGTGATCGACTGCGCCGAGTGGGTCGGCGGCGTGGAGGACCTGCGCCTCGGCTTGCCGCAGGTGTGGAAGTACCACTACGTGCCGGGCATGCACGAGCCGAGCGTCATCGGCGAGCTGATCATCAACACGCGAGGTGTGGGCGTCGCTTCCCGCGCAGCAGCAGGAGGCGATCCGCTCGGCCACCGTCGAGACGTTCCTGCGCTGGTGGGCGAGATGGCAGAAGCAGAATGCCGATGCGATCGACGAGATGCGCACCAAGCACGGCACGCAGATCCTGCGCACGCCGCCCGACATCCTGATCGCGTTCCTCAAGACCTGGGACATGATGGCGAAGGAAGAGTCGGCCAAGAGCCCGTTCTTCAAGAAGGTGCTCGACTCGCAGCGGGCGTACGCGGCGAAGGTGGTGCCGGCCAAGCGCTTCATGAATCCCGCCGTACTCGTTCGCGGCCAATTACTACTGGCCCGAGGCCAAGCCGGCCGCGAAGGGCAAGAAGTAGCGCGCATCGAACAAGTGCATGGCGAGAAGGGCCGCCGCGGCGGCCCCTTCTCGTTCTTATCCGGTTGACCGGCCAATTTCCAGCGTGTAGTCTGCGTTTCGCCTTGCGAAATCAACTTGGAGGAGGGGAATCATGAGGCTATTCGTCCGTTCGGCCGTCGCGCTCGCGGCCACAGCAGCATTCACTGCGGGAGCGCAGGCCCAGCAACGAATCTCAAGATGCAGGCCACCTGGCCGGCGAGCCTGACGCTGTACGAGAACTTCACCTACTTCGCCGAACGCGTCAACAAGATGTCGGGCGGCTCGCTCAAGATCGAAACCATGCCGGCGGGACAGGTGGTGCCGGCGTTCGAGGTGCTCGACGCCACGCACAAGAAAGTGCTCGACGGCGCGCACGCCTGGTCGGGCTACTGGGTCGGCAAGAACAAGGCCGCGATCCTGTGCACGGGCGGCCCGGGCGGCACCTTCGGCATGGACATGATCGACGCCATCGGCTGGATGCACCACGGCGGCGGCATCGATCTGTGCAACGAGTTCTTCCAGAAGGAGCTCAAGCTCAACGTGCAGTGGTTCCCGATCCTGCCCTCCGGCCCGCAGGCCTTCGGCTGGTTCAAGCGGCCGATCAAGAACCTGGCGGACTTCAAGGGCATGAAGTGCCGCCAGACCGGCATGGCCGCCGAGGTCTGGCAGCGGATGGGCATGACAGACGGTCAACATGCCCGGCGGCGAGATCATCCCGTCGGCGCAGCGCGGCGTGATCGACTGCGCCGAGTGGGTCGGCGGCGTGGAGGACCTGCGCCTCGGCTTCCAGAACGTGTGGAAGTACCACTACACGCCCGGGCATGCACGAGAACGTCACCATCGGCGAGGTGCTGTTCAACATGGACGTGTGGAAGGCGCTGAAGCCCGAGCACCAGGAAATGATCAAGTCGGCCGCCAACGAGACCTTCCTCGTCTGGTGGGCGAAGTGGCAGCGGCAGAACGCCGACGCGATCAAGGAGCTGCAGGAGAAGCACGGCGTGCGCATCCTGCGCACCCCGCCGGACATCCTGATCGCGTTCCTCAAGACCTGGGACACGATCGCGGCGGAAGAGGGCGCGAAGAACCCGTTCTTCAAGAAGGTGCACGACTCGCAGCGCGCCTACGCGTCGCTGGTGGTGCCGGCGAAGCGCTTCATGTTCCCGCCGTATTCGTTCGCGGCGAACTACTACTGGCCCGAGAAGGCAGCAGCGCCGGCGGCGAAGAAGAAATAGCGCTGCGATGCTCAACACGGGGGCGGATATCCGCCCCCGTTTTTCGTTTAAGGGCGCGCGGGCCTGACGGCGCGCCGACACGACAAGGGCAAGGCAATGGCTGAACCGGTTGCGTTCCACATCCGGCTGGTCCGGATCATCGACAAGTTCACCGACACCACCGGCACCTGGGTGGCGTGGCTCAACGTGCCGCTGGTGCTGGCGGTGGCCTACGAGGTCTTCGCGCGCTACCTGTTCAATGCGCCGACCATCTGGTCGTTCGACGTCACCTACATGCTCTACGGCACGATCTTCATGCTCGGCTCGGCCTACGCGCTGCACAAGGGCGCGCACATCCGCACCGACTTCTTCTTCGAGAAGTGGTCGATCCGCACCAAGGGCATGATCGATTCGATCGCCTTCCTCGTGTTCTTCTTCCCGTCGATCTTCGTGTTCTTCCTGGTCAGCGGGAGCGAGGGCTGGTACGCGATGCTGATCGGCGAGACCTCGGAGCAGACGCCGTGGCGGCCGATCCTGTGGCCGTTCAAGCTGGTGGTGCCGCTCGCCTGCCTGCTGCTGCTGATCCAGGGCATCTCGGAGACCATCAAGAGCGTCTACGCCGCGCGCTGGGGCATCGAGCTCGAGCACAAGGAGAAGGTCGAAATATGAGCGGCCTCGCGCTGCTCGGCCTGATCATGCTGGCTGGTGATGATCGGCGTCATCTTCATCGGCTTCCCGATCAGCTTCACCCTGCTGTTCCTCGCGCTCACCTTCGGCTACTTCGGCCTGGGCGAGATGGTGTTCAGCCTGGCCTACTTCCAGACCATCGGCATGATGAAGGAGGAGCTGCTGGCGGCGGTGCCGCTGTTCATCCTCATGGGCTTCCTCACCGAGCAGGCGGGGCTGATGGAGCGCCTGTTCGTCGCCCTGCGCAACATCCTCGCGCCGATCCGCGGCTCGCTGTTCGCGGTGGTGATCCTGACCGCCACCATCTTCGCCATGGCCACCGGCATCGTCGGGGCGGCGGTGACGGTGCTCGGCATCATGGCGAGCCCGATCATGATCAAGACCGGCTACGACGGGAAGCTTGCCGCCGGCGCGATCACCGCGGGCGGCACGCTCGGCATCCTGATCCCGCCCTCGGTGATGCTGATCGTGATGGGCCCGGTGCTCGGCGTGTCGGTGGCCGACCTCTATGCGGCGGCATTCGGCCCTGGGTTCCTGCTCGCGGGCATGTACCTCGTCTACCTGATGGGCCGCGCCTTCATCAACCCGAAGCTCGGTCCGCCGGTGCCGATGGAAGAGCGGATCCACAGCATGAGGGTCATGCTGAAGGAGGTGCTGGTCGGCGTGGTGCCGCTGGTCGCGTTGATCGCGGCAGCGCTGGGTTCGATCCTCGCGGGACTCGCCACGCCGACCGAGGCGGCGGGCATCGGCGCCCTCGGCGCGGCGCTCCTCGCCGCGGCCTACGGCAAGCTTACCTACGCGGGGCTCAAGCGCGCGGTGCTCTCGACCACCGCGACCTCCGCCATGGTGCTGCTGCTGGCGACGACCTCGAACATCTTCGGCGCGGTGTTCGCGCGCATGGGTTCGGCCAACTGGATCACCGAGACGATGCTCGCGCTGCCGTTCTCGCCGGTGATGATGCTGGTCGTCGTGCTGGTGCTGGTGTTCCTGCTCGGCTGGCCGTTCGAATGGCCGGCGATCATCCTGGTGTTCCTGCCGATCTTCTACCCGGTGATGGATGCGCTGAAGCCGCAGCTCGGCCAGGCGATGGGCATCCCGGTGGACATGGTGATGGTCTGGTTCGGTGCGCTGGTCGCGGTCACGCTGCAGACGGCGTTCCTGTCGCCGCCGGTGGCGATGTCGGCCTACTACCTGCGGCAGGTGGTGAAGGAATGGTCGCTCGCGACGATCTACAAGGGCATGTTCGAGTTCATGATCCTGCAGTGCATCGCGATCGCCCTGATCGTGATCTTCCCGAGTATCGCGACCGAGTTCCCCATGCAATTGCAGGAGGAATCGCGCGCAGTCAAGACCGACGAAGTGGATGACAGCATGAACCGCCTCGAGTCCGATCCGCTGAAGGGCGCGCAGGACGAGGCCGAGGGCAAGGATGGTGAGGAGGAGGGAGGGGAGGCAGAAAAAGATCTGGAACAAGACCCGTTGTCGACGAAGAGCAAGAAGTAGACGGCGACAGTCCCCTGATTCCGACGCCGGGCCCTGCCCGGCGTTTTTGTTTTACCCTTCGCGCATGCCGTTCGATTTCGACGCCCCGGTGGACCGCGCCGGCACCTGGTCCTCGCGCTGGGAGCGCTACGCCGGGCGCGACGTGATCCCGCTGTGGGTGGCGGACACCGACTTCCGTGCGCCGCCCTGCGTGCTCGACGCGCTCGCCGAGCGCCTGCGGCACGGCGTGCTCGGCTACACGGCGCCGCCGCAGGAGTTGCGCGAGGCGATCGTGGCGCGCATGCGGCGCCTGTACCGCTGGCGCATCGAGCCCGACTGGATCGTGTTCCTGCCGGGCGTGGTGCCCGGGCTGCACCTGGCTGCGCGCCACCTGCTGCCCGCGGACGGCCACGCGCTGGTGCCGACGCCCGATCTACCACCACTTCAAGCGCGCGGTCGAGATCGCACCGCGGGCGCATAGCGATGTGCCGCTCGTGCTGCGCGCGGGCCGGTGGGTGTTCGACGAGGAGCGGCTTGCCGCGGCCGTGCGCCCGACCTCGCGCCTGCTCTATCTGTGCAACCCGCAGAACCCCGGCGGCACCATCTTCACGCGCGGAGAGCTCGAGCGGCTTGCCGGCCTCGCCGAGCGGCACGGGCTGGTGATCTGCTCGGACGAGATCCACGCCGACCTGCTGCTCGACGCAGGCAAGCCGCACGTGCCCGATCGCCAGCCTGTCGTCCGGAGGTCTCGCGGCGCACGGTGACGCTCGCCTCGCCCAACAAGACCTTCAATTTTCCGGGCGCCGGCTGCGCCTGGGCGATCGTGGAGGACGCCACGCTGCGCCGCGCCATGGCCGCCGACCACCACGCCACCGTGCACGATGCGTCGCTCTTCGGCTACATCGCGTCGCTCGCCGCCTATCGCGAAGGCGATGCCTGGCTGACGGCGCAGCTCGAGTACCTGCGCGCGAACCGCGATGCGGTCGAGCGCGCCATCGCGGGGATGCCGGGGCTGTCGATGGCGCACGTCGAGGCGACCTATCTCGCCTGGATCGATGCGTCGGGCCTGGGGGTCAAGGACCCGGCAGCGCATTTCCTCGCGCATGGCGTCGCGCTCTCCCCGGGCGAGCAGTTCGGGGCGCCGGGCTACGTGCGGCTCAACTTCGGCACTCAGCGCGCGCGGCTGGACGGCGGCCCTGGCGCGGATGGCCTCGGCGGTCTCCAGCACGCGCGCGAGGTGAGGGTCGGTCACGCCGAGCTCGTACATGTGCTCGAGCGTGTGCCGGATGTAGTCGGTGCAGCGGCCGCGCTCGCCCACGCCCTGCGCCACCAGCTGGGCGCGGCTGTGCAGGTCGAGCTCGCGAGTGTACTGCGCGTGGCCGGGGTCGGCGATGAAGGCCAGCGCACGGATGCGCCGGCCGCGCGAGATGCGCACCGGGACCAGCCTCGCGTAGTACACGCGCCGGCGCATCTCCCGGTGCCACAGCCGGCTCGAGGGCGGCGGCGACGTGCGCCGCCGGGATGCGGAAGGCCATGCCCCAGCAGGAGCCGCCGCGGCACAGGCCCATCACCAGGCCGGGCTGGCGGTCGGTGCCCCGGTAGCGCGTGGAAAGGATGCAGAGCGCCCGGTGGTAGCCGCGCAGCAGGCCCACCGAGCGCTCGCGGAAGGCGAAGCCCGGCGACCACATCAGGGAGCCGTAGCCGAACACCCAGAGGTCGCCGCGCGGCACGGCGGCGCGAAACTGCGCGAGATCCATCAGTTCGCGTCTAACGCGCGACGCACCTCGGCGGCTGACGCAAGCGGGCGGCCGGCCGCTTCGATAGCCCGGCGCGCTTCGCGCACCCACTCGAGGTTGGTGCGCGTGGAGCCGAGCGGCGCATCCTCCAGCCCTACGCGCACGTGCCCGCCGCGCGCGGCGGCCACGCCGGCGAGAGGCAGGGTGTCCACCTCGAGGCCAGCCACCATCCAGGGCGCGCCAGGCGTCTCTTCGGCGAGCAGGCGCAGGTAGGCGTCGAGCGCGTACTCCGCGGGCGGGAAGCCGAACGCGAATTCCCTGCGAAAACATGAAGCGGTAGATCGGCTGCGGCGCGCCGGTCTCGCGCGCGAGCTTCGCGCCCATGCGCAGGAACCCGGGCTCGTAGATTGCGTAGCCCGGATGGAAGCGGTGGACGGCAGCGAGCGCCAGGCCGTGCCGGATGTGGTAGTAGGGATTCAGGTACACGAACTCGTCGAGATTGACGGACCCGGGATCCACCACCGCCCATTCGAGCAGCCCGCGCCGGGCCAGCTCCTCGATCGCGGCAAAGCGCGTCTGCGCCGTGTGCTCGCCGCTGAAGGGGATGGTGGGATAGACGATGCAATCCACCCTGGCGCGGATGCCCTCGATGATGCGCGCGTAGAGATCCGCATCGTCGTGCTGACGGCCGTTCGCTTCATCGTAAGCATGCACGTGCACGATGGCCGCGCCCTCGCGCGCGCATGCGACGCCCTGCTCGACGATGTCGGCGACGCGCACGGGAATGCCCGGTTGCCAGTCTGCGTGCCCCACGGGCCGTTCAACGCCACTTCGAGCCAGGTCTTGGTCGCCATGAGCGGCATGACGGGCATTATAGAATCAGCGGCAAGGAAACCACGATGTCCCGCCCCACGCGCCGCCCGCCGATCGTCGGCCGCTACACGCTCGAAGAAGTCGCGCTCGCGGCGCGCAACAGCGGCATGCCGCTCGAGGCGCTGCGCCACGACGTCACGCCGGCCGGATTGCACTATTCCCTCATCCACTTCGACATTCCGCAGGTCGAACGCGCAGTCCTGGCGGCTCGAGGTGGGCGGACTGGTCGCAACGGCCGCTCGGCGCTCGGCTCGAGGAGCTGCGCGGCATGCGCTCCCGCACGTTGCGCGTGACCATGGAATGCGCGGGCAACGGCCGCGCGCAGGTGTCGCCGCGCTACCCCTCCATCCCGTGGGTGGAGGACGGCGTGTCCACGGCGGAATGGACCGGCGTGCCGCTGCGCGAGGTCCTCGGCGCCGCCGGCCTGCGCCCCGAGACGCGGGAGGTCGTGTTCCATGGCGCGGACCGCGGCATCGACCGCAATGTCGAGCACAGTTTCTCGCGCAGCCTGGTTCCCGACGACGCGATGCACGAGGACGTGCTGCTTGCCTGGGCGATGAACGGCGAGCCGCTGCCGCCGCGGCACGGCTTCCCCCTGCGCCTGGTGGTGCCGCGCTGGTACGGCATGGCGAGCGTGAAGTGGCTCGAGCGCATCGAGGCGATCGACGCAGCCGTTCGACGGCGTGCAGCAGGCGCACAGCTACCACTTCAGGCAGGCGGCGGGCGGAGCGCGGCGTGCCTTGCCGTTTCATGCGCGTCAATTCGCTGCTCGCGCCGCCGGGCGTCCCCGACTTCTATACGCGCCGGCGGGTGCTGGGCGACCGGCCGGGTGGGGATCGTCGGCCGCGCGTGGTCGGGCGAGGCGCCGGTCGCGCGCGTGGAGTTCGCCGTGGACGGCGCCTGGCGCGATGCCGAGCTGGATGCGCCCGCGGGCGACCTACGCCTGGCGCGGCTGGCGCGCGGCCTGGGACGCGCGCGCCGGCGAGCACGAGCTCTCCTGCCGCGCGACGGACGCAGCAGGCAACGTGCAGCCGCTCGAGCCGCCCTGGGACCTGACCGGATTCGGCAACAACGCGGTGCAGCGCGTCGCAGTGCGCGTGGTTTAGAATCGCCCCGCTTGAACGCACCCCTTCCCGCTCGCCGCTGCGATTGGCCGCTCGCCGTGCACCAGGTGCTGCGCAGCACCGCGTCGGCGTCGTGGGCTACGTGCCGGATGCGGGCCACAAGCGCCTGATCGAGCTGTGCCAGGCCGATGCGCGCATGCGCAGCGTGGTGCTGAGCACGGAGGAGGAGGGCATCGGACTTGCCGCCGGGGCCTGGCTCGGCGGCCAGCGCAGCGTGCTGCTGATGCAGTCGAGCGGCGTCGGCAACATCATCAATGCGCTCGCCATGGTGCGCGAGTGCCGCTTTCCGCTCCTCGTGCTGGTCACGATGCGCGGCGAGAACGGCGAATTCAATCCCTGGCAGGTGCCGATGGGGCAGGCGACGCCGCGAGGTGCTGCGCGCCATGGGCGTGGCCGTGCACCACGTGTCCTCCGCGGCGGACGCCGCCGCGCCAGGTGGATGCGTCGCTGCGCATCGCGCACGGCAGCTATTGCGCTGCGGCGGTGCTGATCGCGCAGCGCCTGATCGGCATCAAGAGCTTCCAGGAGCAGGCGAACCAATGAGCCTGCACCGGCGCGACGTGGTGACAGACGCTGCTCGCGGACCGCGGCGGACTGCTGGTCGTCGCCGGCCTGGGCTCCACCGCCTGGGATTGCACCGCGGCGGGCGATCACGACCTCACGTTCCCGCTGTGGGGCGCGATGGGCTGCGCGGCGGTGATGGGCCTGGGGCTCGCGCTCGCGCAGCCGCAGCGCCGCGTGCTGGTGATCACGGGCGACGGCGAGATGCTGATGGGCCTGGGGTCGCTCGCCACCATCGGCGTGCAGAAGCCGAGCGAACCTGTGCGGTCGTGGTGATCGACAACGAGCGCTACGGCGAGACCGGCATGCAGGAAACCCACACCGCGCACGGCGTGGACCTGGCGGCGATGGCGCGCGCCGTCGGGCTTTGCTTGCGGCGTCCTGGTGCGCGACGCGGCGGGCGTGGCCGCGCTGCGCACGACGGTCCACGCGGCCGCCGGGCCGCACTTCGCGCAGGTGAAGGTGGCGGCGGAGAAGGTCCCGCTGGTGCTGCCGCCGCGCGAGGGCGCGCTGCTCAAGAACCGCTTTCGCGCCGCGCTGCTCGGCCCCGGCGCCGCCCTGGAATGAGGCTGGCGGCCGCGTTGCTGTTGTGGTGCGCGGCGGCGAGCGCTGCAGTTGCCGTCCTGGAGCGGCGGTCCGACGCCCGCGCTGAGCCTGCCCGACCTCGACGGCAAGCAGCACGCGCTCGATGCCTATCGCGGCAAGGTGGTGCTGGTCAATTTCTGGGCCACCTGGTGCGAGCCCTGCAAGGAAGAGATGCCCTCCATCGAGCGGCTGCGCCTCTCGCTGCAGGGCCGGCCCTTCGCCGTGCTGGCGGTCAATCTCGCCGAGCCGGACACTCGCGTGCAGCGCTTTGTGCAGCGAGGCGCGGCTCGGCTTCCCGGTGCTGATGGATCGCGATACCGCGACGGCCAAGGCCTGGAAGGCGCGCCTGCTGCCCGCGACCTACATCGTCGGCCCCGACGGCCGCATCCGCTACAGCTACATCGGGGAGCTCGATTGGTCGCGCGAGCCCGTGCGCCGGCAGATCGCCGAACTGCTGCCGCGCTAGCGGCGCTGCTTTGCGCGGCGGTTGGGGCGCACGCGCAGGAAGGCGAAGTGCGCGCGCCCTTCATCACCACGCCGCCCGAAGTGGTGGCGCGCATGCTGCAGCTCGCCGGCACCGGGCCGCAGGACACCGTCCTCGACCTCGGCTCGGGCGACGGGCGCATCGTCATCGCGGCGGCGCGGGAGCACGGCGCGCGCGGCCTCGGCATCGAGCTCGACCCAAAGCTGGTGGCGCAGGCGCGCGAGAACGCGCGGCGCGCGGGCGTCGCAGACCGCGCCCGGTTCGAGGAGGGTGACGCGCTGAAGACGGACCTGTCGCAGGCGAGCGTGGTCACCATCTACCTCCTGCCGTTCCTTCTCGACCAGCTGCAGCCGCGGCTGCTTGCGCAGCTGCGCCCTGGCGCGCGCGTCGTCACGCACGCATTCGCGTTCAAGGGCTGGAAGCCCGACCGCAGCGAGACGGTGAGGATCTCCGCGCGCCACGAGGGCCAGGGCGACGAAAGCAGGATATTCCTGTGGGTCGTGCCCGCCCAGGTGCGCGGCGGCTGGCAGGCGGCCGGCTGGCTGGCGCTTGCGCATCCACCAGAATTTCCAGGAGATCGAGGTCGACGCGACGCAGGACGGCAGATCCCTCGAGGTGAGCACGGCGCGGCTCGAGGGGTCGGCGCTTTCCTTCACCGGGCCGGATTTTTCCTTCCGCGGACAGGCCGAGGGTTCCCGCCTGACGGGAGAGCTGCAGCGGGGCGGCGGTCCGCGCGCCGCTCGCTTTCGAGCGGGATCGCTAGAGGACTTTCCCCGGGTTCATCAGGCCCCGCGGGTCGAGCGCGCGCTTGAGCGCGCGCATCAGCTCGAGCTCGAGCGCGTTCTTGTGCTGCCGGATCTCCTCGCGCTTCAGTTGCCCGAGGCCGTGCTCGGCCGAGATCGAGCCGCCGAGCGCAGTCCACCACGTCGTAGACCACGCGGTTCACCTCGGCGCGGCGCGCCAGCAGCGCCGCGTCGCCGACGTTGTAGTGGATGTTGCCGTCGCCGATGTGACCGAAGGCGTAGATCGGCGCGCCGGGGAAGGCGGACTCGAGCGCGGCGCCGGCGCGCTCGATCAGCTCCGGCACCCTCGACACCGGCACCGAGACGTCGTGCTTGACGTTGGTGAACTGCGCCTCCGGGATGCGTCTCGCGGATCTTCCACAGCGCCTGCGCCTGCGCGCTGCTCGAGGCGAGCACCGCGTCCTCCACCAGTTCCGGGCATGCGGCAAGCGCCTGCTCCACCTGCGCCGTCAGCGCGGCCGCCTCGTCCCGCGTCTGCGACCTCGGCGAGCACGTACCAGGGGTGCGCGCGCGGCAACGGATCGCGGGTGGCCGGCGCGTGCGCGAGCACGGCCTCGAGGCAGCGCCGCGAGACGAGCTCGAAGGCGCTGATGCGCTCGCCGAGCCGCGCGCGCAGCTGCGCCAGCAGCGCGACCGCGCGCGCTGGGCTCTGCAGCGCGATCCACGCCGTCGCGTTCGCCGCCGGCTTCGGATGGAGCTTGAGCACCGCCGCGGTGATCACGCCGAGCGTGCCCTCGGCGCCGAGGAATAGCTGCTTCAGGTCGTAGCCGGTGTTGTCCTTGCGCAGCGCGCGCAGCCCGTCCCACACGCGGCCGTCCGGCAGCACCACCTCGAGGCCGAGCACCTGCTCGCGCGCGTTGCCGTAGCGCAGGACGTTCACGCCGCCCGCATTGGTGGAGAGGTTGCCGCCGATCTGGCAGCTGCCCTCCGCGGCGAGGGAGAGCGGAAACAGGCGCCCGGCCTGCGTCGGCGGCGCGCTGGATGCTCGCCAGCACGCAGCCGGCTTCGACCGTCATGGTGTCGTTGAGCGCGTCGACGCTGCGGATGCGGTTCATGCGCGAAAGCGAGAGCACGACCTCGGGCCGCGTGCCGGTCGGCACCGAGCCGCCGCACAGGCCGGTGTTGCCGCCCTGCGGCACCACCGCGATGCCCTCGCGCGCGCACAGACCCACCACCGCCGCCACTTCGCGCGGTGCTCGCGGGCCGCAGCACGCAAAGGGCGTCCGCCGCGGTACTGCTTGCGCCAGTCGGTGGTGTAGGGCGCGGTGTCCTGCGCCGACGGTGAGCACGTGCTTCTCGCCGATCAGCGCGGCGAACGCGGACTGCAGGCGGGCATCCATGTTGGGTATTATCGCCCGATGAACTTCTCCAGCCACGATCCCGCGCAGGGCGCGCTGCCCTTCGCCGCCGGCAGCGTCGCGCGCACGGTCGAAGAGGCGATCCTCTCGCGCCGCAGCCTGCGCGCCTTCCGTCCCGACCCGGTGCCGCGCGAAACCGTCGAGCGCATCCTCGCGCTCGCCAGCCGCGCGCCCTCGGGCACCAACATCCAGCCCTGGCACGTCACCGTGGTCGCCGGCGCGGTGCGCGAGCGGCTGGTCAAGGCCATGCACGCGGAGTTCATGCAGCACGGCGAGGAGGGCTGGAAGCGCGAATTCGACTATTACCCGACGAAATGGCGCGACCCCTACCTCGCGCGCCGGCGCAAGCTCGGCTGGGACCTCTACGGGCTGCTCGGCATCGGCAAGGGCGAGCGCGAGAAGACGCAGCGGCAGCACGCGCGCAATTTCCTCTTCTTCGACGCGCCGGTGGGCCTGGTGGTGACGCTGGAGCGCGACCTGCCGGTGGGCGCCTGGCTCGACACGGGCATGTTCCTGCAGAACGTGATGCTCGCGGCGCGGGCCTTCGGCCTGGATACCTGCCCGCAGGCGGCCATCGCGCTCCGCGCACACGGTGCTGCGGCGCGAACTGCAGATCCCCGCAGGAGCAGGTGGTGGTCTGCGGCATGTCGCTCGGCTACGCGCGCGCCGACGCGATCGAGAACACGCTGGTCACCGTGCGCGAGCCGGTGGCGAACTTCGCGCGCTTTCTGCGGCCTCTGATGCGCGCGCTGCTGCTCCTCCTGGCGCTCGTGCCGGCGCACGCGTCGGCGCAGCCGCTCGTGCGTGGGCGCGGCCCTGCCGCAGTCTCGGGCCAGCTCGCCGATCTCGCCGCCGACATGCAGCGCGCGCTCGTCCTCTGGCAGGAGAGCCGCAATGCCGCGGGCGGACTGCTCGGCCGGCAAGTGCGAGCTCAAGCTGCTCGACGACCGCTCGGAGGCCTCGGCCTCGACGCGCCTCTACGAGCAGCTGATCGACACCGAGCGCGCGGCGCTGCTGCTCGGTCCCTTCGGCAGCGCGGCCTCGGTCAGCGCGGCGAGCGTCGCCGAGCGCAGGCGGCGCGTCCTGGTGAATGCGACCGGCGTCACGCGCAACGTCCACCGCGCCGGAACGCGCTACGTATTCCAGGTGCCGGCGCCGCTCGCCGCGTACGGCGACGGGGCGCTCGAGGTCGTGCGCAGCATGGGGTACCGGCGCCTGCATGTGGTGGCGCGCAACGACCCGGCCTCGCGCGAGGCCGCCGCGCAGCTCGTGGAGCGCGCCCTTGCCGCGGGTCTCGAGCCCGGGCCGGTCGAGTCGGTGCCGGCAGGCGCCGGTGACTACGCGGCGCAGATCGCCAAGGCGCGCGCGCGCGACGCCCAGGCCTGGATCGCGTTCGGCCAGCCGGAGGACGCCGCGGACATGGTGAAGGCGTTCAAGCGCATCGGCTATGCGCCGTGGCTCTTCCTCGCGCAAGGCGCCGCCGAGCCGAGATTCCTCAAGCTCGTCGGCCAGGACGCCGAGTTCGTGCTCGGCGTCTCGCCCTACGAGACGGCCTTCAGGACGCGCGGCAACCGCGAGTTCGTGGAGGCCTGGCGCAAGCGCTGGCCGGCCGATCCCGGCGCGATCGCCGCGACGACCTACGCCTCGCTCCTCGTCCTCGAGGAAGCGGTGCGCAAGGCCGGGCACGCGTGGAGCCCGAGCGCGCTGCGCGCGGCGCTGGCGGCGCTCGACACCGAGACGCCGATCGGACCCTACCGCGTCGACGCGCGCGGCATGCAGGCCGCGGCGAAGCCCGCGGTGGTGCAGATCGTGGCGGGCCGCCGCGAAATCGTGTGGCCCGAGGCGCTCGCCACGGCAAAATGGCGGCTTCCCTATCCGCGCTGGGACGAAAGGAAGGCCCTTGCCGCTCAATAGATCGTTCCTCTTTGCCCCGGGCAACCACCCGCGCCGCGTGGAAAAGGCGCTCGCGCTCGGCGCCGACGCCGTGATCCTGGATCTCGAGGACGCGGTCGCCACGTCGGACAAGGCGGCGGCGAGAAAGCCGGTGGCCGAAGCGCTGAAGGGTCCGCGCCGCTGCCGCGGCTACGTGCGGCCGAACGCCCCCTCTTCGCCTTTCTGCTACCAGGACCTCGTGGAAACCATCCACGACAAGGTGGATGGCGTGGTGCTGCCGAAGGTGGAAAGCGCGGCGGACCTGCACGCCATCGACTGGCTGCATGGCGGCGCTCGAGCGCGAGCACGGCATCGCCGAGGGCTCGATCGACCTGATCCCGATGGTGGAGACCGCGGCGGGCGTGGCGCGCGTGGACCGCATCCTGCAAGCGAGGAGCCTGCGGCCCTACCGCGCACCCTGGCGCGTGAAGCGCGTGGCCTTCGGCGCAGCGGACTACAGCCTCGACGTGGGGCTGCGTGCCCTCGCACGAAGAGCCGGAGCTTGCCGAGGCGCGCGCGCGCGTGGTGCTCGCCTCGCGTGCCGCCGGCATGGAAGGACCGCTCGACAGCCCGTGGTTCCACCTGCGCGACATGGAAGGTTTTCGCCGCGCGCTGGAGCGCAGCCGCCGCGGCGGCTTCCAGGGACGCCTGTGCGTGCACCCCGACCAGGTGCCGGTGGCCAACGAGCTGTTCACGCCGAGCGCGGACGAGGTTGCGCGCGCCGAGCGCATCGTCGCCGCGTTCAGCCAGGCCGAGGCCGAAGGCGCCGCCGCGGTGGAGGTGGACGGGCAGATGGTGGACTACCCGATCGTCCATCGCGCGCAGGCGCTGCTCGAGACGATGCGCGCGATCCGCGCCAAGGGCGCGCTGATCCCCCTGCGCGAGGTCCTGCTCCCGCTCTCGGTCACCCTGGCGGTCCAGACGCTGGTCGCGTTCGCCGTCTACTGCGCGCCGGTGATGGCGCCGGTGGCCGGCCCCGCGCTCGGCGTGTCGCCCGCCGCAGTGGGCTACTACATCGCCATCGCCTACCTGGGCAGCATGCTCGGCTCGGCGGCCGCGGGCGGCTGGGTGGCGCGCTTCGGGCCGATCCGCGTCAGCCAGGTGGGGCTCCTGCTGTGCTTCGCGGGACTGTGCGCTCGCCGCCTCGGGATGGCCGCCGCTCGTGCTCGCTGGCGCGTTCGTCGTCGGCCTGGGCTACGGGCCCACGACGCCCGCGAGCTCGGTGATCCTGGTGCGCGCCGCGCCGCCCGCGCTCTTCTCGCTGACGTTCTCGATCAAGCAGACCGGCGTGCCGGGCGGCGGCGTGCTCGCGGGCGCGCTGGTACCGGCGCTGATCCTGGCGGTCGGCTGGCAATGGGGCGCGGTGGCGATCGGGGCGACCTGCCTCGTCCTCGCGGTGCTGATCGCACCGGTGCGCGCGCGCTACGACACCGGGCTCAACCCGAGCGCGCCGATCTCGGTGCGCGCGGCGTTCGCGCCCGTGGGAATGGTGGCGCGCGACGCGCGCCTGCGCGAGATGGCGCTCACCGGGCTGGTGTACGGCGGCGTGCAGATCACGCTGGTGACCTATCTGGTGACCTTCCTCACCGACGACTTTGCGCTGTCGCTGGTGCTGGCCGGCTTCGTCATGGCCGCGTCGCAGGTGGCCAGCGTCGCCGGCCGCATCGTCTGGGGCGCGCTCGCCGATCGCGCGGTGGCGCGGCGCACGATGCTCGGGCTGCTGGGGCTGGGCATGGGCGTGTCGGCCATCGCCACGCTCGCCGCGGGCCCGAATTGGCCGGGCTGGGTCCTGTTCACGTTCGCCTGCGTATTCGGCGCCACCGCGGTGGGCTGGAACGGCGTGTATCTCGCCGAAGTGGCGCACATCGCGCCCGCGGGGCAGGTGAGCCAGGCGACCGGCGGGTGCCTGTTCTTCACCTTCCTCGGCGTGGTGGTGACGCCGTTGCTGTTCAACCTGGTGCTGGCGCTGGGCGGCGGCTACGCGGTGGCCTACGCGCTCCTCGGCGTGCCGGGGCTCGCGGTCGGCGCGCACTTGCTGCTGCGGCGGCGGCTGAGGCGGGCTAGAATCGACGCGATGACGCAGACATGCCCGCCGGGCTTCAAGCCGCTGCCGTCCGCGAGCCCGTTCAACGAGCTGGTCGGGCCACTGTACGAGAAGCGCGGCGAGGGCGTGGTGTCGCTCGGCCTGCGCGTCGAGAAGAAGCACTCCAATTCGCGCGGTATCTGCCACGGCGGCGTGCTCGCGACGCTCGCCGACCTGGCGCTCGGCTACGGCATGATGGCGAAGACCGGCGGGCGCGGCGGCTTCGTCACCGCGCACCTCGACATCGACTACGCGGGCGCCGCGTCGATCGGCGACTGGATCCATTCCGACGTCGAGGTGCAGCGCATCGGATCGCGCCTCGCCTTCGCCACCGGGTACCTGTGCGTGGGCGAGAACCGCATCGTGCGCATGAGCGGCATCTTCGCGCTGCCCGGGCGGACGGGCACCTGAGCGCGCGTGCGCGACGTCATCCTCGCCCACGGCCTGTGGGTGCCGGCGCTGGTGATGACGCCGCTCGCGGCGCGGCTGCACGACGCGGGTTTCCGCTGCCATCTCTTCGACTATCCCGGGCGCGAGCGGCCGCTCGAGGCGCACGCGGAGCGCCTGGCGCGCTACGCGCGCTGCGTCGGGCCTGCGCATTTCGTCGGCCACAGCCTGGGCGGACTGGTGGTGCTGCAGGCGCTGGAGCAGCACCGGTCGGTGGCGGCGGGGAATGTCCTGCTCCTCGGCTCCCCCGTGCGCGGCAACTTCGCGGGGCGCAGGCTGGCGCAGCACGGCTGGGGACGCTGGTTCCTCGGCGCGAGCGAGCCGCTGTGGCGCGAAGGGCCGCAGCGCGCGCTGGACGCGCCCCGAGCCGCTCGGCGTGCTCGCCGGGACGCTGCCCATCGGCCTGGGGCGCCTGTTCGGCGCGCTGCCCGGCGCCAACGACGGCGTGGTGCGGCTGGAGGAAACCGAGGTGGAGGGCATGCGCGAGCGCGTGGTCCTTCCGGTGGGCCACAGCGCGATGCTGGTGTCGGCGCGCGTGGCGGCGCAGGCGGTGTCCTTCCTCAGCGATGCGCACTTTCTGCCTCGCGCTTAGCGCGCTCCTCCTCGCGGGCTGCGAGACGCTCGCCTACTACGGCCAGGCGGCCGGCGGGCATCTCGCGCTGATGGCGCCGCGCCCGCCCGCTCGAGGAGGTCGATCGCGGATCCGGCGCTGCGCGAACGGCTGAAGACTCGCGGCGCGCGATCCGCGACTTCGCCTCGCGCGAGCTGCAGCTGCCCGACAACGGGTCCTACCGCAGCTACGCGGACCTCGGGCGGCCCTACGCCGTGTGGAACGTGGTGGCGGCACCGGAGTTCTCGCTCGGGCCGCTGCAGTCCTGCTTTCCGTTCGCCGGTTGCGTGACCTACCGCGGCTACTACGACAGGGCGGCGGCGGAGCGCTACGCGGCAGGGCTGCGCGCTGCGGGCAACGACGTGGTCGTCTACGGCGTGCCCGCCTATTCGACGCTCGGCTGGTTCGACGACCCGCTGCTCTCGACCTTCATCGGCTACCCGGACGCGGACCTGGCGCGGCTCATCTTCCACGAGCTCGCGCATCAGCGTGCTCTACGTGAAGGACGACACCACCTTCAACGAATCCTTCGCGGTGGCGGTGGAGCGCGAAGGGTTGCGGCGCTGGCTCGCCGCGCAGGGGCGCGAGGCAGCCGCCTGAGCGCAGCCCCGCGCCGCAGATCGCCGCGGTGCGCGCGCGGCTCGAGACGCTCTACCGCACGCGCCTCGCGCCGCAGGCGATGCGCGAAAGGAAGCGCGCGGAACTGGAGGCGCTGCGGCCGGTGATGGCGCGCATGCCCGCGTTCGAGGGCCAGGAGCCGAACAATGCGTTCCTCGCGTCGTATGCGACCTACACGGACCTGGTGCCCGCGTTCGAGAAGCTGCTTGCGGAGGCGAAGGGCGACCTGCCGGCGTTCTACGCGCTGGCGAGGAAGTTCGCTGGCGAGCGGTCCAGCCCCAAGGCGCTACCGCGCCGTCCAGCCCAGATCCATCGTCAGCGCCGCGCCCGTGATCACGCCGGCCGCGTCGCCGCACAGGTAGGCGACGAAATCCGGCCACTTCGCGCGGCTCGATCAGGCGCTTCACCGCCGCCGGCGCGAGCATGATCTTCTCGATCACTTCCTCCGGCGACATGTTGTTGGCCTTCGCCTGGTCGGCGATCTGGCTGTCCACCAGCGGCGTCCGGACGTAGGCCGGGCAGATGGCGTTCACCGTGATGCCGTGCTCGCCGCCCTCGAGCGCCGCGGTGCGCGTGAGGCCGATCAGGCCGTGCTTGGCGGAGATGTAGCCGACCTTGAACGGCGAGGCGACGAGCGCGTGGATCGAGGCGATGTTCACCACGCGGCCCCATTTCTGCTTCTTCATCGCCGGCCAGCAGTAGCGCGTGAGCAGGAACGGCGCGGTGAGCATCAGCGCCAGCATGCGTTCCCATTGGTCCTCCGGGAAATCCTCGATCGGCGAGACGTGCTGGAAGCCGGCGTTGTTCACCAGCACGTGCACCGTGCCGTGGGCCTTGAGCGTCTGCGTCGACCAGCTTCCGGCAGCCGTCGCGCGAGGTGAGGTCGGCAGCGACGAAAGTCCCGCCCAGGCGCTTCGCGTGCTCGGCGCCCGCCTTCTCGTTCACGTCGGCGAGCACCACCTTCATGCCGTCGGCCGCGAGGCGCTCGGCGCAGGCGAGGCCGATGCCGCTCGCGGCGCCGGTGACGATGGCGACCTTGCTCATGTGAGCGGCAGGTCCACGTGCTTGGCGGAACGCCGCGCGCTCGCGAGCAGGCGCGTCGAACCAGGCCTCGAGGTGCGGCAGCGGCGGGCGCTCGATCGGCACGCGCATGTAGCGCTGCACCTCGCAGCCGATCGGGATGTCGCCCATGGTGAAGGCTGTGCCGGCGACATAGGGCCTGTCCGCGAGCGCCTGCTCGAGGATCGCGGCGAGCTCGCGTGCTCTTCTTGCGGCCTTCCTCGATCGCCTTCGCGTCGCGCTTCTCGGGCGGCGTGCGGATCAGGCCCCAGAACACGTTGCGCATCGCGTTCTGGAAGGTGAAGGCCCAGTCCATCCAGCGCTCGGCGTCGGCGCGCGCGCTCAGGTCGGTCGGCCAGAGCTTGCCCGCGCCGTGCTTCGCGCACAGGTAGCGCACGATCGTGTGCGACTCCCACAGCACGAAGCCGTCGTCGTCGATGGTCGGCACCAGGCCCGTTGGGGTTCATCTTGCGGTACTCGGGCGTGTTCACCACGCCGTACTGCATGCCCGCGTCGATGCGCTCGTGCGGCAGGCCGAGCTCCGCCACGCACCACATCGCCTTCTTCACGTTGACCGAATTGACCCGGCCCCAGATCTT
This sequence comes from uncultured beta proteobacterium, assembly GCA_963782655.1. GTDB lineage: Bacteria > Pseudomonadota > Gammaproteobacteria > Burkholderiales > SG8-39 > JAABQT01. The sequence continues at coordinate 73,007 of CAWALA010000012.1, forward strand.
CAGCATCGTCATCTCCGGAAAATAGGGACAGACCCCATTTTCAGAATCCTACTGCCTGCCCATCTCGCCGCGGGTCGCTGGCGGCGATGTAGCCGCCATCGGTCTTCCAGATCATCTGCGCGCTGCCGAACTGGTTGTAGTCGTCCACGTTGACGATCTTGTGGCCGCGCTTCTGCAGCTCTTCCAGCGTCGAGCCGGAGAAGCCGCCTTCCTCCACGCTCACGTCCATGCCCTGCACGAAGCGGAAGCGCGGGCCGTCGCAGGCCGCCTGCGGGTGCTGGCCGTAGTCGGCGATGCGCACCACGACCTGCGCGTGGCCCTGCGGCTGCATGGTGCCGCCCATCACGCCGAAGCTCATCACCGGCTTGCCGTCCTTGGTGAGGAAGCCCGGGATGATGGTCTGGTAGGGGCGCTTCTTCGGCCCGACGCGGTTCGGGTGCCCGGGCTTGAGCGAAAAGGTGCCGCCGCGGTTCTGCAGCGAGATGCCCGTGCCCGGCACCACCACGCCCGAGCCGAAGCCCATGTAGTTCGACTGGATGAAGGAAACCATCATGCCGGACGCGTCGGCGGCGGTGAGGTACACGGTGCCGCCCTTGGGCGGCTTGCCGTGGCCGAAGTCCTGCGCCTTCTTCAGGTCGATGAGCTTGGCGCGCTCCTTGAGGTAGCCGGCGTCCAGCAGCTGCGGCGGCTTCACCTCCACCATGTGATCGAGGTCCGCGACGTAAGCGCCAGGCATCCGCGAAGGCGAGCTTCTGCGCCTCGATCTGCAGGTGCAGGCTGTCGGGCCCGTCCACCGGGTGGCTCTTCATGTCGAAGTGCTGCAAGGATCCCCAGCGCGATCAGCGCGACGATGCCCTGGCCGTTCGGCGGCAGCTCGTGCAGCGTGTAGCCGCGGTAGTTCATCTGCAGCGGCGTCGATCCAGTCCGACTTGTGCGCGGCGAGGTCGGAGACGCGCATCACGCCGCCGTTCTGGCGCGAGTGGGATTCCAGCCGCTCGGCAAGCGGCCCGTTGTAGAACGCCTCGCCCTTCGATTTCGCGATGGCCTCCAGCGTCGCCGCATGGTCCGGGAACTTGAACACTTCGCCGGGCTGCGGCGCGCGGCCGTTGGGCATGAACGCTTCGGCGAAACCCGGCTGCTCCTTCAGCTCCGGCACCTGCTTCGCCCACTGGCCGGCGATGGTCGGGCGAGACGAGGAAGCCTTCGCGGCCGTAGCGGATGGCGGCTTCGAACAGCTTGTCGAAGGGCAGCTTGCCGAACTTCTCGCGACAGCATCTTCCAGGCCGACACGCAGCCCGGCACGCGACACGCTGTTCCAGCCGCGCTGCGGCATGGACTTGTGATCCTTGAAGAACTCCGGCGTCCAGCCCTCGGGCGAGCGGCCCGAGGCGTTCAGGCCGTGCAGCTCCTTGCCGTCCCAGATGATGGCGAAGGCATCCGAGCCGATGCCGTTGGAGACCGGCTCCACGAGCGTGAGCGTGATGGCGGTGGCGAGGATCGCATCCACCGCGTTGCCGCCCGGCGGCGAGCATCTGCAGGCCGGCCTGCGCGGCGAGCGGCTGCGAGGTTGAGACGATGTTCCTCGCGAGGACAGGCTTGCTCGGCCAGGCGTAGGGGTTGCTCCAGCTGAACGGTGTCACGCCTGCTCTTTCTCCATGTCGAGCACCACGCGACCCGAGCATCTTGCCGGCCTTCAGTTCCTCCAGCGTGCGGTTGACCTCTGCGGGCGCGCGCAGCTCCACCGGCGTGGCCTTGAGCTTCTTCTTCTTCGCCAGCGCCACCACCTCCTTCAGCTCCTGCAGGTTGCCGACGTAGGAACCGATGATGCCGATGGCGCGCTGCGCGATCGGCGGCAGCGGGTGCACGAGCTCGCCGCCGTAGAGGCCGCAGAGCACGTAGCGGCCGCCCTTCCTCAGCGCGCCGGTGCCGAGCATCGCGGTGGCGGGCATGCCGACGAAGTCGATCGAGGCGGCGAGGTTGCCCATCGCCAATGCCCCGAGCTTCTGCACTGCGTCCGGCGCGCGCGTGTCGAGCGTGAGCTTTGCGCCCTGCTTCTTCGCCGCCGCGAGCTTCGCGTCGTCGACGTCGCAGGCGATGACATTCTTCACGCCTTTCGCCTTGAGGATCGAAGGGCGACCAGGCCGAGGCCTCCGCAGCCGATCACGGCGATCCAGTCCTTTGGCCCGAGCTTGGGCAGCTTGTTCAGGCCGCTGTAGGCGGTAATCGCCGAGCATCCCAGCGTCGCGGCGAAGCCTTCGTCGATGCCGGCGGCGTCCACCAGGTACTTCGGATGCGGCACCAGCACGTGCGACGAATAGGCGCCCGGCTTCATTACGCCGAGGAACTGCGCTTTCATGCAGTAGTTGTCCTGCCCCGCCTTGCACACCGCGCACTTGCCGCAGCCGATCCAGGGATAGACGATGCGCTTCTGGCCGACCTTCACGCCCTTCGCGCGCGGTCCCACCGCGGCGACGACGCCGAAGGGCTCGTGGCCGAGGGTGAAGGGCGGCATGCAGCCGCGGTCCTTGACGTAGAAGCGCTTGCCGCCGCCCCAGTCGAAGTAGCCGTCCCAGATGTGCACGTCGGAATGGCATACCCCCGCGCGCGTGATCTTCACCAGCACCTCGGTGCCGGTGGGTTGCGGCGTCTCCTGCATCACCTTCTGCAGGGGTTTGCCGTGCTCGATGATTTGATAGCTGATCATGCTTTGGCCGCCTCAGTGAGTGCTTGGTCGATGTCCCACAGGATGTCGTCGAGCGATTCGATGCCCACCGACATGCGCACCATGTCGGGAGTGACGCCTGCCTTCAGTTGATCTTCGTCCGACATCTGCCGGTGCGTGGTCGAGGCCGGGTGGATGATGAGCGTCTTCGCGTCGCCGATGTTGGCGAGGTGGCTCATGAACTGCGCCGCCTCGATGAACTTCTCGCCGGCCTTGGCGCCGCCCTTCACGCCGAAGTTGAGCAGCCCCGAGGCGCCCTTGGGCAGGTACTTCTGCGCGAGCTTGTAGTACTTGTTGTCCGGCAGGCCCGGGTAGTTCACCCAGGCCACCTGCTTGTGGCCCTGCAGGAACTTCGCCACCGCGAGTGCGTTGGCGCAGTGCCGGTCCATGCGCACGGCGAGCGTCTCGACCCCCTGCAGCAGCAGCCAGGCGTTGATCGGCGAGAGCGTCGGGCCGAAGGTGCGCATGATCTCCATGCGCGCCTTCATCGTGAAGCCGAAATCGCCGAACGTCTCGTGGAAGATCACGCCGTGGTAGCCGGGCGAGGGCGTGGTGAATTCGGGAAACTTGCCGTTGCCCCAGGGAAACTTGCCCGACTCGACGATCACCCCGCCCATGGTGGTGCCGTGGCCGCCGAGGTACTTGGTGGCGGAGTGCACCACGAGGTCCGCGCCCCATTCGATCGGCCGGCACAGGTAGGGCGACGGCACGGTGTTGTCCACCAGCAGCGGCACGCCAGCGTCGCTGTGCGATCTTCGCGATCGCCTCGATGTCCACGATGTTGATCAGCGGATTGCCGAGCGTCTCGGCGTACAGGAGCTTGGTGTTCGGTTTGAGCGCCTGCCTGAAATTCTCCGGCTCGTCCGGGTTGACGAAGGTGGTGTCGATGCCCAGCTTCTTCAGGTTCACGCCGAGCAGCGTATGCGTGCCGCCGTACAGCGTGGAGGCCGACACCACGTGGTCGCCCGCCTTGCACAGCGTGAGGATGGCGGTGGCCTCCGCCGCCTGGCCGGTGGCGCAGGCGAGCGCCGCGCGCCCGCCCTCCAGCGCCGCCACGCGCTCTTCCAGCACCGCCACCGTGGGGTTCGAGATGCGCGAGTAGACGTTGCCGAAGGTCTGCAGGTTGAACAGGCTCGCGGCGTGGTCCGCCGAGTCGAAGACGAACGAGGTGGTCTGGTAGATCGGCGCCGCGCGCGCGCCCGGTGGCGGGATCCGGGATCTGGCCGGCGTGCAGCGAAAGCGTCTCGAACCCGAACTTGCGGTCGGCCATGGTGCGCAGATTCTAATTCACGCCTGCCGCCTGGACTCTTTGCGCCACATCACGCCGGAGGAGTCGATCGTGATGATCTCCTCGGCGATGCCATGCGCGGCGCGGTAGTCGTTGACCGCCTGCTGGCACGCCCTCACCGACGCGTAGTCGTCGATGATGGCGTAGCCGCCCTTCTCCAGCCTGGGATAGAGGTGGGTCAGCGCATCCATGGTCGATTCGTAGAGGTCCCCGTCCAGGCGCAGCACGGCCAGGCTTTTCACGGGGGCGCTCGGCAGCGTGTCGCGGAACCAGCCCTTGAGAAAGCGCACCTGGTCGTCCAGCAGCCCGTAGCGGCGGAAGTTCTCCTGCACCTGCTCGAGCGATACCGCCAGTTCCTTGTACTCGTGGAATCTGTAGTCGGCATCCTGGGGGTACTTCGCGGTGTTGGGGGGCGGCAGGCCCTCGAAGGAATCGGCCACCCAGACGAGGCGGTCGGTTACGCCGCGGACCTTCAGCACGCCGCGCATGAAGATGCAGGCCCCGCCGCGCCAGACACCGGTCTCGATGAAGTCGCCCGGCACCTTGCGCTCGAGGACGTCCTCGACGCAGTAGTGCAGCGCGTCGAGCCGCTTGATGCCGATCATCGTGTGCGCCACCACGGGCCAGTCGAGGCCGTCGCCGCGATTGTGCAGGTCGAAGGGCAGGTCGCGCCCGAGCAGCCTGCCGGGATCCTGGTAGATCATGTTGGTGAGGCAGCGCTTCAACAGGTCCAGGTACAGGTCCTTCGCATCCTTCATCGGCACTTCCTTCGGCATCCGGCGTTCAGCGCGCGGCGTCGCCCATGCGGTAGTCGTGGCTCAGCTGGTCGAGGGTCTGCTTGAGCTTCGGGTCGAGGCGGTAGTCGGCGGCGGCGATGCTCGCCTTGAGCTGCTCGGGCCGGCTCGCGCCGACGAGGGGCGCGGTGACTGCCGGGTGCGCCAGCACCCAGGCCACCGCGAGCGTCGCGGGCTCGATGCCCGCCGCTCTTGCCGCGAGCTCGACGAACGCTTCCACGGTGGCGAATTCGCGCTCCTGCCAGTAGCGCTCGGCGTACATCTTGCCCGCGGTGCCGAGGGTGAAGCGCGAGCCCTCGGGCGGCGGCGCGGCGCGCTTGTGCTTGCCGGTGAGCAGGCCGCCGGCCAGCGGGTTGTAGGGAATGACCGCGAGCCCCTCTTCCTCGCACAGCGGCAGCAGTTCGCGCTCGATCTGGCGGAACAGCAGGTTGTAGCGCGGCTGCACGGAGACGAGCTTCGCCAGGCCGAGCGCCTCGCTGCGGCCCAGCGCCCGCGCGACGCGGTAGGCATGGTAGTTGGATACGCCGACGTAGCGCGCCTTGCCGCTCTTCACCACCGCGTCGAAGGCTTCCACCGTCTCGTCCACCGGCGTGTTCGGCGTCGAAGTGGTGCACCTGGTAGAGGTCCACGTAGTCGGTGCCCAGGCGCTTGAGCGACGCGTCGATGGCGTTCATCACGTGCTTGCGCGAGGTGCCCTGCTGCCAGGGCGCGGGGCCCATCTTGCCGCTGCACTTCGTCGCGAGGATGAACTTCTCCCGCTTGCCCTTGAGCCATTTGCCGACGATCTCCTCGGTGCGCCCGGCGATGTCAGTGCGCCGCCCAGCGGATAGACGTCGGCGGTGTCGAGGAACGTGATGCCCTGCTTCCGCCGCGGCGTCGAGGATGGCGAGGGATGTCTTCTCGTCGCACTGCAGGCCGAAGGTCATGGTGCCCAGGCACAGGCGCGAGACCTGCAGGCCCGTGGGGCCGAAGCGGACGTGCTGCATTGCCTGTACCTCCCTATTCCTCGTAGATCATCTTGACGGTCATGCCGCCGTCGATGGTCATGTTCTGCCCGGTCATGAATCCCGCCTGCTCGGCGATGTAGAGGCAGGCACTGGCGGCGTCCTCGGGCGTGCCGACGCGCCCGACCGGGTGCTGCCGGTTGTCGCGGCGCGAATGCGTCCTGCCGCGAGTTTCGATCCAGCCAGGGCTGATCGAGTTTACCCGGATGCCATGGGAGCCGAGGCTGATGGCGGCGGCGTGAGTGAGCGCGACGAGGCCGCCCTTGGAGGCGGAGTAGGCCTCGGTGCACGGCTCGGACATGAAGGCGCGCGTAGAGGCGATGTTGATGATTGCGCCCTTCTTCTTGTGCTTCACCATCAGGCGCGCCGCTTCCTGCGTGCAGAGAAACGCGCCGCGCAGGTTCACCGCGATCACGCGGTCGAATGCCTTGGCGGAAAGGGCGAGCAACGGCGCGCACGCGCGGATGCCGGCGTTGTTGACGAGCACGTCGGGGCAGCCGAGCGTGCGCGCCGTGGCGCGCAGCCAGGCCCGCACGTCCGCTTCCCGGCTGATGTCGGCCCTGAAGAATGCGGCGTTCGCACCGAGGGCCGCGAGCGTTTCCCGGCCCTTAAGGGTGTCCACGTCCGCGATAGAGACCGCGTAGCCATGCCGGGAAAAGTGCAGTGCGATGGCCCTGCCGATGCCCTGCGCGCCGCCGGTGACTGCGAGGACTTTGCGGCGCTCCATGGCGCGAAGTGTAGCGTGCTCAGGCGCCGGCGAGTTCCGCCTCGTAGAGGGCGAGATCGCCCTGCGAAAAGCAGCAGAAAATCACTTCGCGTAACGTCACGTGCCGCGGCGCCAGCTCGCGGACCGTGGCGACCGCGATCCGCGCCGCCAGTTTGGCCGGGTAGCCATACACGCCCGTGCTGATGGCGGGGAAGGCGATCGTGGCGATGTCGTTCGCGGCGGCGATCTCCAGCGAGCGGCGGTAGCAGGAGGCGAGAAGTCGCGGCTCGTCCCCTTCGCCGCCGTTCCACACCGGGCCGACAGTGTGGATCACGCATCGGGCGGGCAGGCGGTAGCCTTCGGTGAGCTTTGCTTCGCCGGCCTCGCAGCCGCCCAGTGTGCGGCATTCGCGCAGCAGCCCCGGTCCGGCGGCGCGATGGATCGCGCCGTCCACGCCGCCGCCACCGAGGAGCGAGGAGTTGGCGGCGTTGACGATCGCGTCGACCGAAAGCGTGGTGATGTCGGCCCGGAGGGCGCGCAGCATCGCGGGCATTTCTTCCCAGCCCGCGGTGGACTAGCTGTGCTCTTCGGGCGCCGGCGGCGGCTCGGCTTCCGGCTCGCTGCGCGAGGCGGCGCGCCGGTACTCCGAGGGGGGGATGCCGACCTGGTTCAGGAAGAAGCGGGTGAAATTGCTTTGCGCCGAAAACCCCAGCTCGGCCGACACGTCGGCAATGCGTGTCCGGCCGGTGGAGAGCTTGGAGATCGCGCTCTCCACGCACAGCATGTCGAGATACGACCGCGGCGAGCGCCCGGTGCAGACCTGGAACAGGTCGTAGAAGCGCGAGCGCGACAGGCCGACCTGGCTGGCCAGCTCGTCCATGTTGACGTCCTTGTTGGGCCGCGCGCGCAGCAGCGCGAGCGCCTTGCGGATGCGGGTGTCGGCGAAGCGCGAGCCGCGCCAGAGCGCAGCCCCAGCGCGGCGGCGAGCGACATAAGTCTCGACCACCGACAGCATCAACTCCTGCAGCATGAACTCGAGCCGCTCGGGCGACAGGAATTGGTCGTTGAGCGCTTCGATCGCCAGCGCATCGGCAAGCTGGCGGATGCGCGGCGTGATCACCTCGCGCGAGCGCGGGAACAAGCCGCCGCCGGCCTCCTCGAACGCCGCGGGAAAGCTCGCCTGCAGCCAGGCCACGGAAGGGTGGTAGGCAATGACGCGCGCGCTGACGCCGTTGGCGCTGCCCAGAAGCTGCGTGGGCTCCGCCGGATTGGCGAACAAGGCGTCCTCGCGCGTGAGCGGCTGCGGCGCACCGCCTATCGAGACCATACTGTCCGCGCCATCGTGCTTGAGCAGGATCAGGGGCTCGGCCAGCGCCTGGGGCTCGCCCGGCGCGGACGCCTCGGAGAGCACCACGCGACCGAAGCGACCTTCGAAGATGCGGATCGGGTTGGGCATGGACGCTAGGATAACGGTCCGCCCTCGCGCGCGCTAGTCCCGCACAGGAACAAATTATCGAAAAAACAGATATCTGGATGGAAAGTTCAGTACGCGAGCCAGCGCGGCCGCTTGGCCGAGATCACCCTGGTGTTCACCCCCACCCAGTTCAGTCCGCCGAACAGGCGCCCATGCTCGATCTTGACGCAGCGGTCCGTCACCGCGTCCAGTCCGGCGGCGCGCGCCTTGGCGGCCGCCGCTTCGTTCTTCACGCCGAGCTGCTGCCACAGCACCCGAGCGCCGATGGCGATGGCGTCCTCCGCGATCGGCGGGATGTCCTCGGTCTTGCGGAAGCAGTCCACGATGTCCACCTTGACCGGGATATCGCGCAGGGACTTGTAGCACTTTTGCCCCAGCACTTCGGGGTAACGCGGATTCACCGGGATCACGGTGTAGCCGTGCTCCTGCATGTACTTGGCGGCGAAATAGCTCGGGCGGAACCAGTCCGCCGACAGCCCGACCACTGCGATGACGCGGTTCTGCGAAAGGATGCGGCGCAGCGTGTTGATGTCGTCCATGCGCCGGATACTATAATCGAACAATCCCTGGGAGGATCCTCATGTACGTCGAAGAACGGATGTATCTGTTGCAGGTCGGCAAGGCGCCCGAGTACTTCAAGCACTACGAGGAAGCCGGCATGAAGATCCAGTTGCGCCATCTGCCCAACCTGGTGGGCTACTACGTCACCGAGGTCGGCATGCAGAACCTGGTGACCCACATGTGGGCCTACGATGACCTGCTGCAACGCGAGAAGATGCGCGCAGCGATGCAGGCTGACCCCGAATGGCAGGCCTACCTGCCGCGCATCCGCCCGCTGATGGTCACGCAGGAGACGCGCATCCACAAGTGCGCGCCGTTCTTCGTCGAGCGCCTGAAGAAGATGCTGGCCGCGGTCAAGTGAGCCTCCACCCGCAAGTCCTCCAGCTGCTTGAGCGTGCAGCCAAGTCGCCGCTGCCGCCCTACTACGAAGTGCCCGCGCATGTCGCCCGGCGCATCTACCGCGACACGCGCGCGGTCCTTTCGCCCAAGGCGCCGGAGGTGGCCGACGCGCGCCTGCTGCATCGCGCCCGGCCCGGTAGCGCTGCGCGCCTACCGGCCGCTGGGAGCGAAGGCGGACGAACAATTGCCGGCGCTCGTGTATTTCCACGGCGGCGGCTGGGTGATCGGCGATCTCGACACGCACGACGTGCTCTGCCGGCAGCTCGCCAACGGGGCGCGCTGCACGGTGTACTCGGTGGACTATCGACTGGCGCCGGAGCATCCGTTCCCGGCTGCGGTCGACGATTGCCTCGCCGCGGTGAAGTTCGTCGCCGGGCGCCACAAGCTCGTCGCCGTCGGCGGCGACAGCGCGGGGGGCAACCTCGCGACGGTGGTGGCGCTCCATTCGCGCGACCACGGCGGGCCGCAGATCGCGTACCAGCTCCTCATCTATCCCGCGACCGACCAGCGTGCGCTGCACCCTTCGATCCAGCGCAACGGCGAAGGCTACCTCCTGACCAAGAAGTCGATGGACTATTTCCAGGCGCAGTACCTGCCGCGCAAGGCAGACCTGCTCGACTGGCGCGCCTCGCCCCTGCTCGCCAAGACGCTCGCCGGCCTGCCGCCAGCCTACTTGATCACCGCCGGCTACGACCCCCTGCTCGACGAGGGCCGCGAGTACGCGGAGCGCATGGCGAAGGAGGGCGTGGAGGTCGCCTACCGCGAGTATTCGGACATGGTGCACGGCTTCATCCTGTTCGGCGGCGTGCTCGACACGGCCAATGCGCGCGGTGTCCGAGTGCTGCGAGAAGCTGCGCGGCTGCTGGAAGATGGAGGACACATGCCGTCCCGTAACGATCTGATCTGGCAGGTGCTGTTCCCGTTCTTCATTGCGCTCGTGCTGGTGTTCGCCAGCATCGGCTTTGTCGTGGGCATGGGATTGATCTTCTCCAGCGCGCGAACCCTGCGATTCTTCCGGGTGATGAATCGATGGATTTCCACCCGCGGCGCTTTCAGGGCCACGGACATCCCGCGCAGCACCGAGCAGTTCTCGCACCGCAATCGGCGCTGGGTCGGCTGGGCCCTGATTGCGGGCGGAATTTTTTCGACGGTCGGATTGGCCGTCGGAGTCGACGCTGCCGCGGTCGGCGCAACATTCGCCAAAGGCGCCATGGTTCCGCTGGTCGTGATCGTCGCCGGCACCTTGAGGTGGTTCCTGATCGTCGGCAGCGTAGCCGGCGTGGTGGTCGGAGGCATGCTCTGTTTCTCCCCGGATGCCTTGGCCACCCTCGAAAAGTATGCCAACCGGTGGTTTACTGGCCGGCGCATGCTGCGAGGCGGGGATGACATGATTCTGACTCTCGACCGGCTGGTCGAGGCGCATCCCAGGCTGTCGGGCGCGATTCTCGCGTGTACCACGCTGGGTGCGGCGGCCTACGCTGCCACACTGCTGTTCGCGCGCCTATAGGGACGAACTTCCTTGAAGCATGATCTGAAACTGCGCCACGGCGGGCGCATCCTCGCCGACGCGCTGGTCGGCCACGGCGTGAAGATGGCGTTCGGCGTGCCGGGCGAAAGCTATCTGCCGGTGCTCGACGGTTTCTACGACGTGCGCGAGCAGCTGAAGTTCGTCATCTGCCGCCAGGAAGGCGGCGCGTCCTACATGGCGGAGGCTTACGGCAAGCTCACCGGCAGCCGGGGGTGCTGTTCGTGACGCGGGGCCCGGGCGCCACCAACGGCGCGGTCGGCGTGCACACGGCTTTCCAGGACTCCACGCCGATGGTGGTGTTCGTGGGGCAGGTGGGAAGCGATTTCGCAGAGCGCGAGGCGTTCCAGGAAATCGACTACCGGCGCATGTACGGGCCGATGACCAAGTGGGTGGCGCAGATCGACCGCACCGAGCGCATCCCCGAGTACGTGAGCCACGCCTTCCACACCGCGATGGCGGGCCGGCCCGGCCCCGTGCTGCTCGCGCTGCCCGAGGACATGCTGTTCGCGGAAGCCGCCGTGGCCGACGTGCCGCACTACAAGACCGTGCGCCCGGCACCTTCTGCGTCGGACATGCGCGAGCTGCACAAGCTGCTGCACGCGGCCGAGCGTCCCTTCGTCATCCTCGGCGGCGGCGGCTGGGATCGCGCGGCGTGCGATGGGCTGCGCGCCTGGCTGGAAGCGGCGCAGCTGCCGGCCGGCACGTCGTTCCGCTGCCAGGACCTGCTCGACAACCGCAGCCCGAGCTTCGCGGGCGACGTCGGCATCGGCATCAACCCCAAGCTCGCGCAGCGCGTGACGCGAGGCGGACGTGGTGCTCGTCATCGGCGCGCGCCTGGGCGAGATGACCACCGGCGGGTACACGCTGTTCCAGGTGCCGGTCCCGCGCCAGACGCTGATCCACGTCCACGGCGGCGCGGAAGAGCTCGGGCGCGTGTATCGCGCTGCGCTGCCGATCAACTCCGGCATGGCGCGCTTCGTCGACGCGCTTGCGCAGGTGAAGCTGGATGGCGCGAAATGGGCGGCGCGCACCAAGCTGGCGCGCGAGGAATACCTCGCCTGGACCCAGCCGCAGCCGATGCCGGGCAGGCTGCAGTACGCGGAGATCGTGCGCTGGCTCTCCGACAACCTGCCCGAGGACGCGATCGTCTGCGGCGGCGCGGGGAATTTCTCCGGCTGGGTGCACCGCTTCTTCCGCTACAAGGGGTTCCGCACGCAGCTCGGTTCGACCAACGGCTCGATGGGCTGTGGCTTGCCGGCGGCGGTGGCGGCGAAGCTCGCCGCGCCGCAGCGCACGGTGGTGGCCATTACGGGCGACGGCGACTTCCTGATGACCGGCCAGGAGCTGGCGACCGCCGCGCAGTACGGCGCGCCGATCATCGCACTGGTGGTGAACAACGGCATGTACGGCACCATCCGCATGCACCAGGAGCGCGAGTATCCCGGGCGCATCTCGGGCACCGAGCTGAAGAACCCCGATTTCGCCGCCTACGCGCGCGCCTTCGGCGGGCACGGCGAGCTGGTGGAGACCACCGATCAGTTCGCGCCGGCCTTCGAGCGCGCGCGCGCCTCGGGCAAGCCGGCGCTGATCGAGTTGAGGATCGACCCGGACGCCATCACCACCACCAGCACCCTGTCCGGCGATCCGCAAGCAGGCGCTCGAGCGCCGCAAATGATTACGTGGTGGCGACGAAGGTCTCGTCGTCCTGGTGCTCGCGCTCGAACTTGAGGAATTCGAAGTAGCCGCAGCGCGCGCCGTAGGGATAGCCGCGGCAGGTGGACGGCCGCGACTCGTACACCGTGCAGCGGCGCTCCTTGCGGTCGAGGAACATGCACACTGAAGTGAAATGCTCGTCCTCGCGGTGGCGCAGGACGCGCACCTTGTCCTCCCGCTCCAGCTTGGTATAGCGCTCCTCGGCCACCGCCTCGCTGACGCCGAAGTGGCGCGCCAGGCGTGCGATGTCCGCCTTGGACACCTCGATCTGCGGGTAGCTGCAGCAGTAGGCGGGGCATTTCGAGCAGTCGTAGGTGGGCTTGGTCATATCCGATGCGCAGAAAAAAAGAGCGCGCATGTTAACCCTTTTCGGCGGCGGATTCGTTTCATGTGTTGACGGCCGGCCATGGTGGCGGGTCGCACAACGTGAAGGAATCGGCATGAAATCCCTCAAGCTCCTGGGTGCCGCAATTGCGCTCGCCCTCTCGACGCAGGCGCTGGCGGTCGGCAGCCTCGCGGACGTGACCGTGTTCGACCGCACCGAGAACCGGCGGCTGCCCGTGGTGTGGCACGAAGGCCGCGCCTACGTGGTGGGCAAGCCCGGCAACGAGTACCAGGTCAGCGTGCGCAGCCGGCAGGGCGCGGAGTTGCTCGCGGTGATGTCGGTGGACGGCGTCAACGTGGTGACCGGCGAGACGGCGCACCCGTTGCAAAGCGGCTATGTGCTCGGCCCCCGGGGTGGCGTGGAGGTAAAGGGCTGGCGCAAGAACCTCTCGCGCACGGCGGCGTTCTACTTCACCGAGCTCTCCGACTCCTACGCTGCGCGCACCGGACGGCCCGAGAACGTCGGCGTGATCGGCGTCGCCCTTTACCGGAAGATGGCGCCGCCGCCGCAGCCCATCAGCGCAGATTGCGCCCGCCCCGTCGCGGGGCGCCTCGCAGGATGCGGCCAAGTCGGAGGAGTCCCTCGGCACGGGCCATGGCAGGAGCGAGATCTCGCCTGCGCGCCAGGTCGAGTTCGAGCGCGCGTCGAGCCGCCCGGCAGAGACCATCACCATCCACTACGACAGCCATCGCAATCTCGTGGCGCTGGGGGTGATCCGCGAGGCGCCGCGCCATCCGCGCCCGTTCCCGGGATTCGTGCCGGATCCGGTCGGCATGCTGCCGCAGGTGACGCCCGCCTCCGGCGCGTAAACTGGCGGGGTGGAGGCCCCGGACGAACAGCTGATGCTCGCCTACCGGCACGGGGATGCCGGGGCCTTCGAGACGCTCTACGCACGGCACAAGGGGCCGCTGTACCGCTTCGTGCTGCGCTCCGTGAAGGAGCGCGCGCTGGCGGAGGAGCTCTACCAGGAGATCTGGATGCGGGTGATCGAGGCGCGCGGCCGCTACTCCGTCCAGGCGAAGTTCACCACCTGGCTCTACACCATCGCGCACCACCGTGTGACCGACCATTGGCGCAAACGCGGCCTGCAGCTGGTCGAGGCGGAGGACGCGGATCCCCCGGCGCCGCGCGCCTACGAGCCGGAGCCGCGCGCCGAGGGCCGGCAGGATCTGCAGCGGCTGGCTGCGGCGCTCGCCGCGCTGCCTGAGTTGCAGCGCGAAACGTTCCTCCTGCACGAGGAAAGCGGCATGACACTCGCGGAGATCGCTGCGGCGACGGGCGCGACGGCAGAAGCGGCGAAGAGCCGGCTGCGCTATGCGTTGGCGAAACTGCGCGAGGCCCTGGGCGATGGCTGAGATGGAGCGCGACGAGCAGGTATCGGCGGGCTACCGCGCCCTCGGCAGCGAGGAGCCGCCGCGCGCGTTGGACGAGGCGATCCTCGCCCGGGCACGCGTGCGCCCGTCGCGCTGGCGGGTCCGACTTTCCATCGCCGCGGTGCTGGTGCTCGCCGTCGGCGTCACGCTGCGCATGTTGCCGCAACGCCCCGAGGCGGAATCGGTGGCGCTCGCGCCGCAGGTGATGCCGACACCCCGGCCGGCGGCGCCGGCGCCCGCGCCGATGCAGCCGAAGCCCGCCGTGCGTGCCGAGGCCGCGGCAGACGCAGCGGCGGCGCGAGCGGCGCAGCGTGCAGCGGCGCCAACAGCTATGGGTGCCTCAGTGGCCGAGGAGAAAGCACAGTCGGAGGTCCGTGCCGCGCAGGGCATAAGCCCGTCTTCAGCGCCCGCGGCGGCAAAAGACGCCTTGCGCAAGCGGGCCGATTCCGCACTGACCCCCGAAGCCTGGCTCGCGCGCATCGCCGAGCTGCGCAAGCAGGGTCGCACGCGCGAGGCCGATGAGAGCCTCGCCGAGTTCAAGAAGCGCTACCCGGACTACAAGATCCCGGAATCGCCCCGCTAGCGCCAGGTCGCGAGGTAGACCTCGACCGGCGAAACGCCGGCAGGGTGAAGCGCGGGCGCATGCGCCTGCCACAGGCGGCGCGCCTCGTCGCCCTCGCCCGAAGCCTGCGCGCCCAGCATCGCCGTGAGCAAGAGGAAGCGCGCCCAGTCCAGTCCTTGCACCGGCGGGCCATCGAGCAGGGCGCGCGCGCGCTGGAGCATGGCGGGCGCATTGCGCTCGGCGATCGCGCGATAGACGCCGAAGCGCTCGCGCACCGCCGGCGCCGCCTGGGCGAGCGGGCAGCCGAGCCAGCGCGGTTCGACCCAAAGCTCGCGCCGCTGGGCGGGCCCGAGGTGCGACAGCGTCAGCAGCGCGGCCGCGTGCAGCTGCTCAAGGGTGAAGCGCGCCGGTTCGCGCGCGCAAAGGGCGCCGGGCTGCCTGAGCGCCACCGCCGGCAGCGGCGGCGTGCGGTCGGTGGCAATGCGGCCCTTCGCGAGCGCGGCGTGCAGCTCGAGCGCGCCGTTCATCTGCGCGATGCGCGCCGCGTTCCCGCCCGCGTGCGGCCTGGTGAGGTAGCCGACCTCGAGCCCGCCGAGCATCTCGTTGATCGGCACCGCGGCATTGGCCAGGTCGACAAGCGCGACGGCGCTGCGCCGGGCAAAGCGCGCGCGCGTCGCCTCGAGCTGCAGCACCGGCGTAGTAGTCCGAGTTCACGGGCGGACGGAACTGCGCAAATAGCGGCACGACCTGCCGCTTGTTGGCGATGCGCCGCGCCAGCACCTGCTCGAGGCGATCGATGCCGATCTTGCCCAGCTCGGCGCGAAAGTCCGCCTCCCCCGCGGGCAGCGCGCGCGGCACGGGCACACGCCCTTCGCGCACCGCCAGCACCACCAGGTCGCCCGCGCTCACCTGGTAGACGTCGTAGTCGCCGAACGTCGCGTCGAGCGCCGCGAACATCGAGCCGAGCAGGCGGTCGTCAAGCTCATA
This sequence comes from uncultured beta proteobacterium, assembly GCA_963782655.1. Lineage (GTDB taxonomy): Bacteria > Pseudomonadota > Gammaproteobacteria > Burkholderiales > SG8-39 > JAABQT01. The sequence continues at coordinate 88,503 of CAWALA010000012.1, forward strand.
GAAGTGCAGCCACTGCACGAACAGGCCGCCCGGCGCCAGGTGCCGCGCCGTGTCGCGGTAGAACTCCGCGGTGAACAGGCTCGCGACGCCGTTCACCCAGGGGTTGGAGGGTTCCGAGATGATCACGTCGTAGCGCCTGGCGTGGCGCGCAAAATAGCTTTTCGCGTCCTCGAAGAACACGCGCGCGCGGCGGTCGCGGAACAGGCGGTCGACGCGCGGATGGAAAGCGAGGGAGCCCGTGCCCATCGCCGGCTCGATCTCGATGGTGTCCACCGCAGTCGGGCCGGAATGCGACAGCACGACCTCCGCGGTGAGCCCGGAGCCGATGCCGATGTTGGCGAAGGTCTTGGCCTGCGGATTGGCGAGCAGCGGCAGCGCGCCGAGCAGCGTCATGGTGTACTCGTCCTCGGCACGCGGCTGCGACGGATCCATCTGGATCGCGGCGTCCGGCTTGCCGTTGGTGCTGATGATGCGCGTGCCGCCCGGCGTGGTGGTCACCGCCACCGAGGCGGTCTTGCCGTCGCGGTAGTACATGACGCGGTTGTTGCGCGGCTCCGCCTTGCCGTAGCGGAACACGCCGGAGGCGAGCAGTTCGGGCTCGAGCGAAGCCGCGCGCGCGGTGATCGTGGCGGCCACCATGCCGACGATGACCGCGGCGAAGGCCTCCGCGCGCTGCAAGCGCGCTCCCGACCAGCGCAGCAGGAATCCGCCCAGCAAGGCGTCGAGCGCCGCGCCCAGCACCAGCGTGACCTTGAGCCCGGCCTCGGGCACCAGCAGGTGCACCGCGACCAGCACGCCGGCGATCGCGCCGAGCGTGTTGCTGGCGTAGACCTGGCCGATGGCGCGTTCGCCGTGCCCGCCGCGCATCAGCACGTGGGTGAACAGCGGCAGCGTCATGCCGGCGAGGAAGGTCGCCGGCAGCATGACGGCGAAGGCGACCGCGTGGCTGAACAGGTTGAACAGCGGGTACCCGGCTTCCGTGCGTTGCACCGCCTGCAGCGCCCACTCCATCCAGCCGAAGCTCGCGTGGTAGACGAACACCGTGGCGAGCGCGGCGAGCCCCATCGCAAGCTGCACGAAGCCGGAGAAGCGCACCGGGTTGGCGATGCGGTCGATGCGCTTGCGGATCCAAAGGCCGCCGAGCGCGAGCCCGGTGATGAACGCGGAGAGCATCAGCTCGAAGGCCTGGAACGAGGATCCGAGCACCAGCGACAGCATGCGGATCCACGCGATCTCGTAGATGAAGGACGCCGCGCCGGTGACGAAGGCGGCGGCGAGGAACAGCCGCACCAGCGGCGCCGCGGCGGGCTGCGCACCCTCGGCCGGAACCGCCCGCAGCGGCCGTTCGCCGCCCCTGCGCGCGAGCGCGAGCACCACCGCCGCCAGCACGAGGTTGAGCGCCCCGGCAAGGCGCATGGTGCCGGGCATGCCGAGCGCGCCGAGCAGCCAGAACGCCGAGGCGAGCGCGCCCGCCGCGGCACCGATGGAGTTGGTGAAGTACAGCATCGCGAGGCGGTGACCGCCGGCGGCGCGGCCGGCGGCGTCGGTCGGGTGCCGGCGCAGCACGGCGCCGCTCATCAAGGGGAAGGTCATGCCGAGCAGCACCGTCTGCGGCAGGATGAGCAGCGCGCTCAGCGCGTACTTGTAGATTTCGACCGCGTCGGGCGAACCCAGCGCCGGCAGGACGTGCACGAGCGACGCGTCGGTCAGGGACACGAAGACCTCGTGGAACACGAGTGCCGCGAGCCCGATCAGCGCCTCGATCCAGGCGTAGGCGGCGAGCAGGTTGCCGCCGCGCGCGCTCCAGCGACTCGCCAGCCAGGCGCCAAGCGCCATGCCGCCCATGAAGGCGGCGAGCACGAAGGATTGGGCAAAGGCCGCCGAGCCGAGGAACAGCTTGAGGTAGTGCGACCACACCGACTCGTACACCAGGCCGGTGAAGCCGGAAACGGCGAACAGCGCGAACAGCGCGCGTGGATCATTGCGCAAGCGGATTTCCCCCCGCCGGACGAAAGTCGGCGCGCGACTGTATCAGCGGTGCAGGATCCTGGACAGGAACAACTGCGCGCGCTCAGGAAGTCGGCTTCTCGCCCGCCGCCTGCAGGAACACCGCGCAGGAGTCGAGCTTGCCAAGGGCGCTGCGGCGCGCTGCCTGATACTGGCTGCGCACGAGCGAAGCGAGCGGCACCGGGCGGTCGAGCTCCTGGGCGAGCAGCAGGAAATACCGCAGGTCCTTCTCCATCAGTTCGAGCTGGAACTGCGGAGCGAAGTCGCGCTTGAACATCTTCGGCAGCTTGGCCTTCAGCAGCCGCGAGCCTGCCGCGCCTTCGCCGAGTATCTCGAGCGCCGCCCCGCCATCGACGCCTGCGGCTTCGGCGACCTGCGCGGCTTCCGCGAGCGCCGCAGTGACGGTGCCCGAGAGCATGTTATTGATGAGCTTGATGGTGGCGCCGGCGCCCGAGCCGCCCATGAGCTTCGAGAGGCGGCCCATCGCCCCGAACAAGGGCTGCGCCTTGTCGAAGGCCGCCTTGTCGCCGCCGACCATGAAGACGAGCTCCCTGCCTTGTGCCTGCGCGAGCGATCCCGAGACCGGCGCATCAAGGTACTGGCACCCCTTGGCCGCGGCCGCCTTTGCGACCTCGCGCGCCATCGCGGGCGTGTTGGTGCTGGAATCGATGAGCACGGTGCCCGCGGCGGCGCCCGCGACTGCACCGTCGGCGCCGAGCATCACGGCACGCGTTGCCGCGTCGTCGGCGACGATCGACACCACGAATTCTGCGCCCTTCGCCGCTGCGGCGGGCGAGGCGCATACCTCGATGCCCTTTTCCGCGAATGGATTCGTCTTCGCACGGTCCCGGTTGTAGACGCGCAGCTTGTGGCCTGCGGCGTGCAGGTTCATCGCCATGCGCGAGCCCATCGCGCCCAGGCCGAGAAAGGCGGCAGTGGTCATGTCAGTGGTGGAGGATCTTGGAAAGGAACAATTGAGCCCGTTCCGAGCGTGGCGTGCCGAAGAACTCGTCCTTCGGCGCATCCTCCACGATCCTGCCGGCGTCCATGAAGATCACGCGGTGGGCCACTTTGCGCGCGAACCCCATCTCGTGCGTGACCACCATCATGGTCATGCCTTCCTTCGCCAGCTGCACCATCACGTCGAGCACCTCGTTGATCATCTCGGGGTCGAGCGCGGAGGTGGGCTCGTCGAAGAGCATGGCGATGGGATCCATGCACAGGGCGCGCGCAATCGCCACGCGCTGCTGCTGGCCGCCGGAGAGCTGGCCGGGGAATTTGTCCTTGTGCGTCGAGAGGCCCACGCGCTCGAGGAGCTTCAGGCCCTTTTCCCGCGCCGCTTCTGCGCTGCGGCCGAGCACCTTCAGCTGTGCGAGCGTGAGGTTCTCGGTGACCGACATGTGCGGAAACAGCTCGAAATTCTGGAACACCATGCCGATGCGCGCCCGCAGCTTCGGCAGGTCGGTCTGCGGGGCGCCGACCGAGATGCCGTCGACGGTGATTTCGCCCTTCTGGAATGGCTCGAGCGCGTTCACGCACTTGATGAGGGTGGATTTGCCGCTGCCGGAGGGCCCGCAGACCACCACCACCTCGCCCTTGGCGACCTGGGTGGAGCAGTCGGTGAGCACCTGGAAGCGGTCGTACCACTTGCTCACGTTTTTCATCGAGATCATGACGATTCCCTTACCGGATGATGGCGATCCGGCTCTGCAGTTGCTTCACCAGAGTCGACAGGCCGAAGGAGATGACGAAGTAGACCACCGCCACGAAGGTGTACATCTCCACCAGGCGGTAGTCCCGGTTGGCAACCTTGGCGGCGGCGCCGAGGAAGTCGGTGGCCGAGATCACGTAGACGAGCGAGGTGTCCTGGAACAGGATGATGGTCTGCGTCAGCAGAACGGGCAGCATGTTGCGGAACGCCTGCGGCAGCACGATGCGGCCCATGGTCTGCCAGTAATTGAGCCCCAGCGCGTAGCCCGCCCACACCTGGCCGCGCGCGATGGACTGAATCCCGGCGCGCATGATTTCGCAGTAGTACGCCGCCTCGAACATGGTGAAGGTGATGAGGCAGGACATGAAGGACCCGACCCTGACCGGATCCTTGGCGCCGATGATCCAGGCGCCGATATAGGGCACCAGGAAGAAGAACCAGAAGATCACCAGCACCAGCGGCAGCGAGCGCATCAGGTTCACGTAGCCGCCGGCCGCGACTGACAGCAGGCGGAATTTCGACAGCCGCATCATCGCCAGCAGCGTGCCGAAGAGGATGCCGCCCAGCATCGCCAGCGCCGTGAGCGTCAGCGTGAACGTCATCCCGTCCCTGAAGAGGTAACCGGCCGAGCGCTGGATGACGTCGAAGTCGTAACCGGAGAACATGGATCAGTGTCCCCCCGCGTTCGGCGCGGCGCTGATCAGGCCGGGCACGCGCACCTTCTGCTCCAGCGCGCGCATGGCAAACACCACCAGCAGGTTGGTCAGCAGGTAGATCACGGTCGCCGCGGTAAAGGCTTCGAAGACGCGGAAGCTGAATTCCTGCATGGCGCGCGCGCGGCCGGTGAGCTCCAGCAGGCCGATGGTCAGCGCCACCGAGGAGTTCTTGATCACGTTCATGAATTCCGAGGTCAGCGGCGGCAGGACGATGCGGAACGCCATCGGCAGCAGCACGAAGCGGTAGGTCTGCCCGAGAGTCAGGCCGAGCGCGGTGCCGGCCATGCCCTGGCCGCGCGACAACGATTGGATTCCGGCCTTCACCTGCTCGGCCACCCGCACCGAGGTGAACAGGCCCAGGCACAGCACCGCCGGAAAGTACGAGCCCCAGGGCGGCGGCACCTGCTTGATCCAGTCGCCCAGCGCCTTCGGCAGCAGCTCCGGCACGACGAAGAACCACAGGAACATCTGCACGATGAGCGGGACGTTGCGGAATATCTCGACGTAGGCATTGCCCAGCCGCACCACCCATTTGTACGGCGTGGTGCGCAGGGTGCCGACCACCGAGCCGATCGCCAGCGCCATCACCCAGGCGGCGAGCGCGGTGGCGAGCGTCCATCCCAGCCCGACGAACAGGTAAGCCAGGTAGGTCCCCGTGCCGCCAGGCTCGGGGGCGAGCAGGATGCCCCAGTTCCAGTGGTAGTTCACGCCCGCCTCAAGCCCGGCTCACGAAAAAAAGCGGGGAGCCGCAGCTCCCCGTGCGGTCATTGCCCGGGTTTACTCGTAGCTCTTGGGATCGCCCGAGTCGGTGGGATTGGCGACCACCTTCTTGAACGCCGCGCCCATGGGCAGCTTCAGGTTGATGCCCTTGGGCGGAACCGGCTTCTCGAACCATTTGGAGTAAATGGCTTTGATCTGCCCCGACTTGTAGACGTTCGACATCGCCTTGTCGACGACCGCCTTGAAGGCCTTGTCGTCCCTGCGCAGCATGATGCCGTACGGCTCCACCGACAGCGCGTCGGCCGAGATTTCATAGTCGTTCGGCGAACGCGATTGCGCGGCCAGTCCCGCCAGCAGGATGTCGTCCATCACGAAGGCCACCGCGCGGCCGGTCTCGACCATCTGGAAGGCTTCCGGGTGGCCGTTGGCCGAGATGATGTTCATGCCGAGGCCCTGCGCCGCGTTGATCTCGGTGATCTGCTTGATGTTGGTGGTGCCCGCGGTCGAGACGATGGTCTTGCCCTTCAGGTCGGCAAGCTTCCTGACTTTCGACGACTTCTTCGCCACCCAGCGGTTGGCGGTGACGAAATGCGTCATCGTGAACCACACCTGCTCCTGGCGCGCGATGTTGTTGGTGGTCGAGCCGCACTCCAGATCGATGGTGCCGTTCGCCATCAGCGGTATGCGGTTGGCCGAGGTGACCAGCTGGTACTTGACCTCCAGCTTGGGCAGCTTGAGCTCGGCTTTTACCGCATCGACGATCTTCGCGCAAAGGTCCATGGCGTAGCCGATGGGCTTTTGCTTGTCGTCGTAATAGGAAAAGGGCAGCGAGGCGTCGCGGTGGCCGATGGTGATCGAGCCGCTGTCCTTGATCTTCTTCAGCGTGCCGTCCTGCGCGATGGCCGGGGCGGCGAGGGTGGCCGAGGCGAGCAGCGCCAGGGCGAGGCGAACGAGGGTCATGGGAAGCATTCTCCTGTTGTGGAGCGGCCATTCTCGGCATCCTGCCTGCGGCATGTCAAGCAACACGCCTGGGTTCGGGCGTCCCTGGGAGGCGAGGATGGCTGCCAGGACGCGCACGGAGCACGACCTGCCGGGCGACCGCGTGATCGCGGTGCACGCTGAGGTTCATGGCCGTCTCCTGCGCTGTAACGCCACTGATTCTTGCTTGCGCGCTAGACTAAACGGCCATGGAGGAGGTTCTCGCTCTGGTCCGGGAGAAGGTTGCGCCGTCCTCGCGGGATGCCGTCGAGAGCTTCGTTCGCGCGTATTACCGCCAGGTCGATCCCGAGGATCTCGCGGAGCGCGCGCCGGCGGACCTATACGGCGCGGCGCTGTCGCACTGGAACTTGGCGCAGCGGCGCGAGCCCGGCACTGCGCGCGTGCGGGTGTTCAACCCGGGCGTGCAGGAGCATGGCTGGCAGTCGAAGCACACCGTCGTCGAGATCGTCAACGACGACATGCCCTTCCTGGTCGACACGGTGACGATGGAAGTGAACCGGCACGGCGTGACGCTGCATCTCATCGTGCATCCGGTCATCGAAGCCTCCTCCTATATGCACGTCGAGGTGGATCGCATCGTCGACGCGCAGGCGATGGAGGCGCTCGCCGCCGATCTGCAGCGCGTGCTGGGCGACCTGCGCGCCGCGGTCGAGGACTGGAAGAAGATGCTCGCCAGTCTGCGCGAGATCGTCGCCGGTCTCGACCGCCGTCCCCCGCCGCTCGACGCGGCGGAGCTCGCCGAGGGGCGCGCGTTTTTCGAGTGGCTGGCGGATGACCATTTCACATTCCTCGGTTACCGCTGCCACGACCTGGTGGCGATGCAAGGCAACGACGCGCTCAAGCCGGTGGGCGGATCGGCGCTCGGTATCCTGCGCGTGAAGCGGCCCGCGCCGGTGTCGGCGAGCTTCGCGCAGCTCTCGCCGCAGGCTCGCGCTTACGCGCGCGTCAAGGATCTCGTCGTCCTCACCAAGTCCAACTCGCGCTCGACTGTGCATCGCCCCGGCTATCTCGACTACGTGGGCATCAAGCGCTACGACGAGCGCGGCGAGGTCTGCGGCGAGCACCGCTTCATCGGGCTCTACACCCACACCGCGTATCACGCGGCGCCGGTCGACATCCCGATGTTGCGCCGCAAGGTTGCGAACGTGCAGCTGCGCTTGGGCACGACGCGCGGCGGGCACGCGTGGAAAGCGCTGGAGAACATCCTGGAGACCTACCCGCGGGACGAGCTCCTGCAGATCCCCGAGCAGGAGCTGTTCGACACGGCGCTCGGCATCCTGCGTCTCGGCGAGCGCCAGCGGTTTCGGCTCTTCGTACGGCGCGACCCCTTCGAGCGCTTCGTCACCTGCTTGATCTACGCGCCGCGCGAGCGCTACACCACCGATATCCGCCTCAAATGGCAGGCGATCCTGATGCGGGAGTTCAACGGCACCGCCTCGGATTTCAATGTCTTTTTTTCCGAGTCGATGCTCGCGCGGGTCATGATCACGGTGCGCACCACGCCGGGCCAGCTCCCGGACCCCGAGGTGCGCGAGCTGGAACGCCGGCTCGAAGCCGCCGCGCGGCGCTGGGAGGACGATCTGCGCCAGGCGCTGCTCGAAGCCTCGGGCGAAGCGCGCGGCAACGAGCTGATGCGGCGTTTTGGCGCGGCGTTCCCGGCCGCCTATCGCGAAGACGTCCCGGCGCGCAACGCGGTGCCCGACTGCGAGACCATGGCCCAGGTGCTGGCGGGCGGTGCACTCGGGATGAAGCTTTACCGGCCGCTCGAGGCGCCGCCGGGGACGCTGCGCTTCAAGCTGTTTCACAAGGACAAACCGATGACGCTCTCCGACGGCATGCCGATGCTCGAGCGCATGGGTCTGCGCGTGCTGGAGGAGCGGCCGTATCGCATCGCGCCCGAGGAGGGCGAGCCGGTCTGGATCCACGACTTCGGCCTCGATGCCGGCGATGCCGACTTCGAAGTCGGCAAGCTCGGGCCACGGTTCGAGGACGCGTTCGCACGCGTGCACTCCGGCGAGGTGGAGAACGACGACTTCAACCGCCTGGTGCTCCGCGCGCACCTGGGCGCCGCCGAGATCGTCGTGCTGCGCGCTTACGCGAAGTGCATGCGCCAGATCGGGTTTGCGCTGTCGCAGGGCTTCATCGAACAGACGATGGCGGCGCACCCGACAATCGCGCGCATGCTGGTCAAGCTGTTCGGGCTGCGCCTCGACCCGCTCAAGGCCGACGCCGCCGCGGCCGACGCGCAGGTCAATGCCATCGGGCAAGCGCTCGACCGGGTGACGAACCTGAACGAGGACCGGGTGCTGCGGCAGTATCTCGCGCTGGTGCTGGCAACCACGCGCACCAATTTCTGGCGCGGCAGGTCGTTCGTTTCATTCAAGTTCGATCCGTCGAAGATCCCGGGCCTGCCCGAGCCGAAGCCGATGTTCGAGATCTTCGTGTATTCGCCGCGCTTCGAGGGCGTGCACCTGCGCGGCGGCAAGATCGCGCGCGGCGGCCTGCGCTGGTCGGACCGCCCCGAGGACTTCCGCACCGAGGTTCTCGGCCTGGTGAAGGCGCAAATGGTGAAGAACACGGTCATCGTACCGGTCGGCTCCAAGGGCGGTTTTGTCCTGAAACGCGCGCCGCCGACGCAGGAGCGCGAGGCCTTCATGAGGGAGGGCGTGGCGTGCTACCAGGATTTCCTGCGCGGGCTGCTCGATCTCACCGACAACCTGGTCGCAGGCAAGGTCGAGCCGCCGCCGCGAGTGCGCAGGCTCGACCCGGACGATCCCTACCTGGTGGTTGCCGCCGACAAAGGCACGGCGAGCTTCTCAGACTACGCGAACGCGATCTCCAAGGAGTACGGCTTCTGGCTGAGCGACGCGTTCGCCTCGGGCGGCTCGGCCGGCTACGACCACAAGGCGATGGGCATCACCGCGCGCGGCGCCTGGGAATCGGTAAAACGGCACTTCCGGGAAATTGGCGTCGACACCCAGACGACGCCGTTCACCGTGGTCGGCATCGGCGACATGTCGGGCGACGTGTTCGGCAACGGCATGCTGCTCTCGCAGCACATCCGCCTGGTCGGCGCATTCGACCATCGCCATATCTTCATCGACCCCGACCCCGACGCCGCGGCGAGCTGGGCGGAGCGCAAGCGCCTGTTCGAACTGCCGCGCTCGTCCTGGGCGGACTACGACGTGGCGCTGATCTCGCGCGGCGGCGGCGTCTGGCCGCGCGCCGCGAAGTCGATCCCGCTCTCGGCCGAAGCGAAGCGCACGCTCGGCATTGCCGCCGACGCCCTGACGCCCAACGATCTCGTCAACGCGATCCTCAGGGCGCCGGTCGACCTGCTCTACAACGGCGGCATCGGCACCTACGTGAAGAGCTCGCGCGAGAATCATGCCGATGTCGGCGACCGGGCGAACGACGCGCTGCGCGCGAACGGCAGGGACCTGCGCTGCAAGGTGGTCGCCGAAGGCGGCAACCTGGGATTCACCCAGCTCGGCCGGGTCGAGTACGCGCTCACCGGCGGGCGCATCAACACCGACGCGATCGACAATTCGGCGGGCGTGGACACCTCCGACCACGAGGTGAACATCAAGATCCTGCTCGGGCTGGTGACCGCCGAGGGCGAGCTGACCGAGAAACAGAGGAATACGCTGCTCGCGCAGATGACCGACCAGGTCGCGGCGCTGGTGCTGCGCGACAACTACTTCCAGACCCAGTCGCTGTCGGTCGCCGGCCGCATCGCGCCGCAGTTGCTCGATGCGCAGCAGCGCTTCATGCAGTTCCTCGAAAAGAACGCCCGGCTCAATCGCGCGCTCGAATACCTGCCACCGGACGAGGAGATCGCGGAGCGGCGCGCAAGAAAAACCGGCCTGGCGAGCCCGGAACGCGCCGTGTTGCTCGCCTACGCGAAGATCTGGCTGGTCGACGAATTCCTCGCCTCGGATCTGGCGGAAGACCCGTGGATCGCCACCGTGCTCGGCCGCTACTTCCCGCGGGCGCTGCGCGAGGCCTACGCCGGCGTCATGCCGCGCCATCCGCTCAGGCGCGAGATCATCGCCACGCACGTGGTCAACAGCATGGTGAATCGCGTCGGCTCCACGTTCGTCCATCGCCTGATGGACACCACGGGCGCAAAGCCGGCCGAGATCGTGCGCGCCTATCTCCTGCAGCGCGAGATCTTCGGCTACGTGCCGCTGTGGCAGGCGATCGAGGCGCTCGACGGCCGCGTGCCGGACGCCGCCCAGGCGGAGATGCTGGTGGAAGCCGGCCGCCTGATCGTGCGGGCAACCTCGTGGTTGCTGCGCTCGCCGCGGCTCGGGGCGCCGATGGCGGAGACGATCGAGCACTTCCAGCCGGCAGTCGACGAGCTCTACGGGGGTCTTGCGCTCCAGCAGGCGCGCAGCGACATCGCGGCGCGAGCCTCGCGCTGGCTGCAGGCGGGCGTTCCGGCCGACATCGCCGAGCGTGTCGCAGCGCTCGATACGATGTTCGCAGCGCTCGACATTGCCGAGGTCGCCGGCGAAGCGCAGCGTCCGATCGTCGAGGTCGCGGGAGTGTATTTCGATCTTGGCGCAAGGCTGGGCTTGGCATGGCTGCGCGAGCGCATCGGCGCATTGCCCGCGGAGAGCCACTGGCAGGTGCTCGCCAAGGGCGCGCTGCGCGACGACGTCGCCGGGCTCGCCAGGACGCTGACGGCAAAAGTCATCGCCAGCGGGCAGGCGGGCGAAGCGGCCGCACTCGTCGCCGCGTGGCAGGCGCGCAAAGGCGATGCCATGCAGCGGGCCACGCGGCTCGCCGCCGAGCTGCGCGCGGCGCCGGCGCTCGACATCGCCATGCTGTCGGTCGCGGTGCGGGAGCTGCGCAACCTCGCCTAGCCAGGCCCGCCGCCGCATGCGGCGAATCGCCTCGGACGCCTCTGGCAATATAATCACCGCCCGGAATGCGAGGAGGTTGCATCGGGACATGAAGCCGATGTGGAAGCCCGTCGGAGGAGGCGATCGAGCAGGCGCAGCTCACGCAGTTCGCGCGCCAGGCGGTGCGCAAGCACAAGCTCGACCTGAACACCTACCCCGAGTTCTACCGGTGGACGGTGGACAACCCGGAAGCGTTCTGGAACGAGGTGTGGGACTGGTGCGGCGTGAGCGCCTCGCGCAAGGGCGCCACGGTGCTCGTCGACGGCGACAAGATGCCGGGCGCGCGCTGGTTTCCCGAGGCGCGGCTCAATTTCGCCGAGAACCTGCTGCGCCGCGGCGACCGCGGCGACGCGATCGTGTTCTGGGACGAGCGCGGCCCGCAGCGGCGCGTGAGCTACTCCGACCTGACGAGCGACGTGTCGCGCGCCGCGCAGGCGCTGCGCGCAGCTCGGCCTGCGCGCCGGCGACCGCGCCGCGGCGTTCATCCCCAACCTGCCCGAAACGGCGATGCTCGCGCTCGCCGCGCTGTCGCAGGGCATCGTCTGGTCTTCGTGCTCGCCCGATTTCGGCGTCGACGGCGTGCTCGACCGCTTCGGCCAGATCGAGCCCAAGGTGCTGTTCGTGCGCCGACGGCTACCTCTACAACGGCAAGCAGCACGACGTCGCTCGAGCGCGTGCGCGAGATCGCCGAGCGGCTGCCGTCGCTTGCGCAAGGTGGTGGTGGTGCCCTACCTCGAGGCGCGCCCGGACATCTCCGACATCCCGAAGGCGGTGCTGCTCGACGAATGGCTGCGCCGGCACACGCCGGGCGACATCGCCTGGGCGCAGCTGCCCTTCGACCACCCGGTCTACATCCTCTTCACCTCGGGCACCACCGGCAAGCCGAAGTGCATCGTGCACGGCGCCGGCGGCACGCTGCTCGCCGGCCTCAAGATGTACAAGCTGCAGCTCGACGTGCGCGCCGGGCGACCACTTCTTCTACTACACCACCTGCAACTGGGTGATGTGGAACCTGCTGTTCGCCGGACTGTGCGCCGAGGCGACGCGTGATGCTCTACGACGGCTCGCCGTTCGCGCGCGACGGCCGCATCCTGTTCGACTACGCGCAGCGCGAGCGCTTCAGCCATTTCGGCACGTCGGCGAAGTTCATCGACGCCATCGCCAAGCGCGGCCTCAAGCCGCGCGAGACGCACCCGCTGCCCGGCCTGCGCATGATCGTCTCCACCGGCTCGCCGCTGGTGCCGGAGAGCTACGAGTACGTGTATCGCGACGTGAAGCAGGACGTGTGCCTGTCGTCGATCTCGGGCGGCACCGACATCATGGCGGCCTTCGCCGACGCCAATCCGGTGCTGCCGGTGTACGCGGGCGAACTGCAGTGCCGCTCGCTCGGGCTGGCCGTCGAGGTGTACGACGAGGACGGGCAATGCGGTCGTGGGGCAGAAGGGCGAGCTGGTGTGCACCAGGCCCTTTCCCTCGATGCCGCTCGGCTTCTGGAACGACCGCGGCGGCGAGAAGCTACCACGCGGCGTACTTCGCCAAGTACCCGAACGTCTGGTGCCACGGCGACTGGTGCGAGCTCACCGAGCGCGGCACCATGATCGTGTACGGCCGCTCGGACGCGACGCTCAATCCGGGCGGCGTGCGCATCGGCACCGCCGAGATCTACGGCGCAGGTGGAGAAGATTCGCCGAGGTCGAGGAGTCGGTCGCCATCGGCCAGCTGTGGCCGCCCGCGCAGCCCACCGACACGCGCGTGGTCCTGTTCGTCAAGTTGCGCGAGGGACTGCAGGCTGGACGCCGCGCTGGAAGAGAAGATTCGCCGCCAGATCGGCGACCACACCACGCCGGCGCCACGTGCCCGCGAAGATCGTGCAGGTGCCCGACATCCCGCGCACCAAGAACAACAAGGTGGTGGAGCTGGCGGTGAAGGCCGTGGTGCACGGCATGCCGGTGGCCAATACCGACGCGCTCGCCAATCCGGAGGCGCTCGAGTTGTACCGCGACATCCCTGAACTGCAGAACCAGGAAACGCCATGATCGTTGTCCACCACCTGAACAATTCCCGCTCGCAGCGCGTGCTGTGGCTGCTGGAGGAACTCGACCTTGCCTACGAGGTGAAGCGCTACCAGCGCGACGCGAAGACCATGCTCGCGCCGCCGGAGTTGCGCGCCGTGCATCCGCTCGGCAAGTCGCCCGTGATCCGGGATGGCGCAGGTGACGCTCGCCGAGTCCGGCGCCATCCTCGAGTACCTGGTGGATCGCCACGGCAACGGCCGGCTGATCCCCGCGGCGGGCACGCCCGAGCGGCTGCGCTACACGTACTGGATGCACTTCGCCGAGGGCTCGGCGATGCCGCCGCTGCTCCTCAAGCTCATCTTCGACCGCATCGAGAAGGCGCCGATGCCGTTCTTCGTGCGGCCGGTCGCGCGCGCCATCGCGCAGCGCGCAAAGGCGGGTTTCGTGCAGCCCAACATCGACCGCAACCTGGACTTCATGGAAGGCCGAATTGGCGAAAAGCGACTGGTTCGCCGGCGCGCAGTTCAGCGCCGCGGACGTGCAGATGAGCTTTCCGCTCGAGGCTGCGCAGGTGCGCGGCGGCCTGGACGCGAAGCGGCCGCGGCTGATGTCCTTCCTCGAGCGCATCCACGCGCGTCCCGCCTACCGTCGCGCCATCGAAAAGGGCGGCGAGTACGCGCTGCTGCGCTGATCAGCCCAGCAGGAATTCCGCCACGGCGCCGATCTGGTCGTCCGCCATCAGCGCCGGGGCGTGGCCCACGCCGGGGAATTCGACCAGCCGGGCCTTCGGGCCGCGGCACTGCAGGCTATGGGTACGCATACCGGAACTCCAAGCACCGAGCATGCCAGCGGCACGCCTCAGGCGTCGGCGGCGACTTCCTTGCGCAGGCGCACCGCGCGTGCAAACTCGAGCACCGCGCGCGCGAGCGTCAGGCGGTCCTCCGCATTGCGCATGAACGTGGGCACGGCGAGCACCTCGAAGCCGCTCGCCCGGATGCCCTCGGCCAGCGCCTCGTCGGCGCCGTCGATGACGATGCCGTCGATCAGTCCGCGGTATTCCATGGCCACCGCGCGCGCCGACACCTCGCGCCCGAGTTCCTGCATCATCTTCGCCGCCGAGCCGTGCAGCGCCCGGCCGCCGATGATCGGGCTCACCGCGATCACCGGCGCGCCGCGCTTGCGCAGCGACTTCGCGCATGCCGCTGACCGCGAGGATCGGCGCCATGGTGTGGTAGGGATTGCAGGGACAAAGGACGACGGCCTCCAGGTCGGGCGCATGCAGCGCGTCGAGCACCGCGTCGGAGAGCCGCGCGCCGTCCGCGCCGCCGTACTGGAAGCCGCGCACCGCGGGCTCGCACTTCAAGTCCATGAAGTAGTCCTGGAAGCGCATCGCGCCCGATTCGGTGTTGACGATGGTGCGCACCGGATCGTCGCTCATCGGCAGCACGCGCGCCTCGATGCCCAGGCGCTGGGCGAGCTCCAGCGTGATCGCGGTGGGCGTGCGCTCCGCGCGCAGGGCCTCGGCGCGCAGCAGCTGCAGCGCGAGCGCGCGGTCGCCGAGCGGCACCTCGACCGGGCCGCCCAGGCGCGTGAGCATGCCGTGGCAGGCGAAGCTCTCGCCGGCCGGCTCCCAGCCCTTGTTGGCGTCGGCGATGCCCGCAAGCGCGTAGAGCATGGTGTCCACGTCGGGCGAGATCTGCAGCCCGAGGTAGTCGTAGTCATCGCCGGTGTTGACGATCACCGTGAGTTTTCCGCCGCGCAGGCGGTACAGTCCCTCGGCGAGCTTCGCGCCGCCGACCTGCCCGCCCAGTGCCACCACGGTGCCCATGGCGCGATTCTAGCCTTGCGCGCTGCGCGAGCGATGCCTACTAATGCAGGGTGGCCCGCCGCCCCTCGTAGATCCCCTGCAGCAGACGCAGCGACCCCAGGCAGATGGCGTGGTGCGAAAGCGCGTGGCCGAGGTCCTCGACGATGTCCAGCGTTACCGGCACGTGCAGCGCAGCGAGCACGCGTGCGGCGCGCTCGGAGTGCACGCGCGAGACCACCGCATCGTGCTCGCCGTGCACCAGGTGGATGCGCGAGGCGAGGCGCGCGCCATTCTGCGGCAGGCGCGCGAAGCGCGCCGAGTACGCCACCACCGCGCCGGCGAGGCCCGGCAGCTGCTTCACGGCTTCCAGCGCGACGGTGCCGCCCTGCGAGAAGCCGATCAGCACGGTGCGCTCCGCCGGCACGCCGCAGTTGGTCTGCTCGCGCCGCACCAGCGTCTCGACGCGCGGCAGGATCGCCTCGATGCGCGCGACGCGGTTGTCGTCGGTGAGGCCGCGGCTCGAATACCACTGCTGGCCGTCGCCGTCGATGTCGCTGGAGGCGAAGCCGCTCGGCACCACCAGCGCGGCGCTGGGAAAGCGCGCCTGAAAGCGGAAAGCGATCGGGATCATGGATTTTGGCGTCGCGCCGCTGCCGTGCAGGAACACGAACAGGTGCTGGGCGCGATGCTCCGGGGTCGGCCCGAAGCGGAAGATCTTGCCGGGCATGCGGGATCGGGGGTGCGCGGCCATTCTCGCCCCGTTCGCGGCGTTCTGTAAACTGCCGCCGCGATCCGCGACCCGAGGTGACACATGGAAAAACAGAA
This sequence comes from uncultured beta proteobacterium, assembly GCA_963782655.1. Lineage (GTDB taxonomy): Bacteria > Pseudomonadota > Gammaproteobacteria > Burkholderiales > SG8-39 > JAABQT01. Next base: position 104,213 of record CAWALA010000012.1, read on the forward strand.
ATTTCTCCGCGCGTTCTGGCAGCTGGCGAAGCCCTACTGGGTGTCGGAGCAGCGCGGCAAGGGACTGGCGCTGCTCGCGACGGTGGTCGGGCCTCGACGCTGGGCTGGTGTGGCTCAACGTGGAGTTCAACTCACTGGAACAACGACTTCTACAACACGATCCAGGACAAGAGACCAGGCGACTTCTACCGCCTGCTCGGCAAGTTCACGCTGCTCGCCTTTGCCTTCATCGTCACTGCGGTGTATCGCGTGTACCTGCAGCAGATGCTGCAGATCGAGTGGCGCACCTGGCTTAACGAGCGCTACCTTGACGACTGGTCTGCGAGACCGCGCGTACTACCGCCTGCAGCTTCTCGACAAGGGCACCGACAACCCCGACCAGCGCATCGCCGAGGACCTGCGGCTGTTCGTCGACTACGACGCTGTCGCTCGTCGCTGGGATTGCTTTCGGCGGTGGTGACGCTGGTCGTCGTTCGTCGCGATCCTGTGGACGCTCTCGGGCGCGCTCGAGCTGTGGGGCGTCTCCATCCCGGGATACATGGTTTGGTGCGCGCTGCTCTACGCCATCGCCGGGACCTGGCTGACGCACGCGATCGGCAGGCCGCTCATCGACGCTCGAGTTCGACCAGCAGCGCTTCGAGGCCGATTACCGCTTCGCGCTGGTGCGGGTGCGCGAGAACGCCGAGGGCGTGGCGCTGTACCGCGGCGAAGCGCGAGGAGCTCGCCAATTTCCGCGAGCGCTTCGGCAGCGTGATCGGCAACTGGTGGTCGATCATGAAGAAGCAGAAGCAGCTGGGCTGGTTCACCAATCTTCTACGGCCAGATGGCGATCATCTTTCCCTTCGTGGTCGCGGCGCCGCGCTACTTCTCCGGCGCGATCACGCTCGGCGGCATATACGCAGACCGCCTCTGCATTCGGCCAGGTGCAGGGCGCGCTTTCCTGGTTCATCGACGCGTACACCCAGTTCGCGACCTGGAAGGCGACGGTCGATCGTCTGACTGGCTTCAGCGCCGCGCTCGAGCACGTGCGCGCCGAAGCCGAGCGACTGGACGGCGAGCGCGAAGAGGTCGCCGCCGAAGACCTGGCGATGCAGGGCCTCGCTCTGTCGCTGCCGCAGGGCAAGCCGCTGCTCGCCCCGACCACGCTGCAGCTCAAGCGCGGCGAGGCCGTGCTCCTGTCCGGGCCTTCGGGCGCGGGCAAGTCCACGCTGTTCCGCGCGCTGGCCGGCATCTGGCCCTACTGGACCGGCAGGATCCTCCTGCCGAAGGGCGCGCGGCTGCTGTTCCTGCCGCAGAAGCCCTATCTTCCCGTGGGCACGCTGAAGCACGCGGTGTGCTATCCGGCCGACGCCGGGACTTTCGACGATGCCGCAGTCGGCGAGGTGCTGCGCGCGGTCGGCCTCGGCGCACCTGGCGCAGGAACTTGCGCGACCGGAGAACTGGGCGCAGGTCCTCTCCGGCGGCGAGCAGCAGCGCCTCGCGTTCGCGCGCGCGCTGCTCAACAAGCCGGACTGGCTGTTCCTCGACGAGGCAACCGCCTCGTTGCCCGAGGACGCGCAGGCCGCGCTCTACCGCCTGCTCAAGCAACGGCTGCCCGCAACGACCGTGGTGTCCATCGGCCACCGCGCGAGCCTCGCGCAATTCCATCCGCGCCGGCTCGCGTGGCAGGGCACTAGCCTAGGATGAGGCAGGTGCTGGTGCCGTGCGCGTAGAGCTTGCCTGAGGCATCCTCCAGCCGCGCCTCCGCGGTCGCGGTGCGGCTGCCGGCATGCACGATGCGCGCGCTGGCGCGGACGAGCCCGGTCTGCAGCGTCACCGCGCGCACCAGGTTGGCCTTCATCTCGAGCGTCGTGTAGCCCTTGCCCGCGGGCAGCGTGGTCTGCACGCAGCAGCCCATCGCCGAGTCGAGCATGGTGAACGCGATGCCGCCGTGCACCACGCCGATCGGGTTGTAGTGCTGCTCCGCCGGCGTGAGCTCGAACGCCGCTTCGCCCGGCTCGACCTTCACCAGCCGCATGCCGAGCAGGCGCGCGATCGGCGGATCGGGAATGCGGCCGTCGCGGATGGCGCGCAGGTGCTCGATGGGCGCGAGCTTCCTGCCTTCCTCGAATGCGGCGAACGGGTCCGGTCCAGGTGACGGTGAGCGAGCGGTCCATGTCAGTACAGCGGCGCAGGGTTGGGAAGCGCGGGCGACGCGGGCTGCGCGACCGCGGAGCGCCCGGCGATGAAATCTACCGCGGCGCGCGCCACCTCGTCATCTTCCAGGATGCGGCCGTGGCCCAGGCCGCGCGTGCTCAGCAGGCGCGCGCCCGGCCAGTGCTGCGCCAGCGCGGCGCCCTGCTTCCAGGGCACCTGCGTGTCGTGCCGGTCGTGGATCACCAGCGCCTCGGCGCGCAGGCGCGGCGCGACGCGCGCGATCTCGAGGTCGGACCAGCGCACGCCGAAGCGCTCCTCGATCGCCGCCTGCATCGAGCGGCGCACGCGCTCCGGAATGGCGAGCCAGCGCGCGAAGCGGCGCGAGAAGCCGACCAGGTCCGAGGGCGGGCTGATCAGCACGGCGCGCTCGAGCGGCAGGCCGCGCGCGAGCGCGATCGCCGTCGCCGGGCCGCCCAGCGAATGCGCGATCACCGCGCGCACGTTGCCGTGGTGCCGCGCCACCTCGGCGAGCACGTCGGCGAAGTCGGGCAGGCCGGTGAGCTGGCCGTCGGAGAGGCCGTGCGCCGGCTGGTCGTAGGCGATGACGCGGTAGCCGGCGGCGGCGAGGTGGAACACGAAGCGGCGCATCTGCGTCGCGCGTCCGCCCCAGCCGTGCACCAGCAGCACGGCGGGCGCGTCGGTGGAGCCCCAGCGCCAGGTGGCGATGTGCCGGCCGCGATGGCGCACGAAGCTCTGGCGCGCGTCGATCAGGTCGAAGAACTCGCTGCTCGGGATAGCGCGGCTTGGGCGGCGTGAGGAACAGGCGCTCGGCCCACAGGCCGGCGAGACTGGGCGCGACGAGCGCGGAAGTGCGCAGGCCGATGCGCCTCATCAGCGTTTCAAACAAGGAGCGAACGTTCGTGCTATTTCTGTGTGGCAGCGACAGAGCTTGAGGCATGGCGGACTCCTCTCGGGTTAGCGGGATGCCGCGCGCAGGCGCGGTTGCGCCGGCGCGGCGTGTCGGGCGATCAGCGCGTCGAACGCGGCGAGCGCGCGCCTGCGCGCCGCCTTGTCGCCGAGCAAGCGCCCGTGGTTATGGCTGGCAAGCACGATGCCGAGCATCTCGAAGGCGATCTGCTCGGGGTCGGTGTCGTTGTTCAGGTGGCCTTCCTCGATGGCGAGGCGCACGGCGCGCTCCGACACGCCGATGCCGCGGCGCTGCATCTCGACCGCCGCGTCGCGGATCGGCCCGGGCCGGTCGTCGTACTCGTGGGCGGTGGAGATCATGATGCAGCCGCCCGGGGTGGCGGTCTGCAGCGTCCAGTCCGAGCCAGCGCTCGAACAGGGCGCGCAGGCGCGGCAGGCCGCGGTCGATCCTGAGCGCCGGCATCAGCACCATGCTCGCCGTACTGCCTGGCGCCGTGCTCCAGCACCGCCAGCTGCAGGTCCTCGCGCGAGCCGAAATGCGCGAACAGGCCCGACTTGGACATGCCGGTGGCATCCGCGAGGGTGCCGATGGTGAGGCCTTCCAGCCCCAGGCGGCGCGCGATCTTCAGCGCCTCGTCGAGGATGGCGGCGCGCGTCTGCTCGCCCTTGGTCGTTTTTTCCACGGGCGAATAATAGTACGAACGTTCGTAAAAGTCAAGCGGCGCGTTGGCGTGGCAGGTCAAGCACTTGCTTCAGGTACCGGCCGGTGTGGCTGACCGGATTGCCCGCAACCGCCTCCGGCGTGCCTTCGGCCACGATGCGCCCGCCGCCGTCGCCGCCTTCGGGCCCGAGGTCGATCACCCAGTCGGCCGTCTTGATGACGTCGAGATTGTGCTCGATCACCACCACGGTATTGCCCGCGTCGCGCAGACGGTGCAGGACGTCGAGCAGCAGCTGGATGTCGTGGAAGTGCAGTCCGGTGGTGGGCTCATCGAGGATGTAAAGGGTGCGGCCGGTGTCGCGCTTGGACAGCTCGAGCGAGAGCTTCACGCGCTGCGCCTCGCCGCCCGAGAGCGTGGTGGCCGACTGGCCCGAGCTGCACGTAGCCCAGGCCGACGTCGAGCAGCGTCTGCAGCTTGCGCGCGATCGCCGGCACCGCCGAGAAGTACTCGTGCGCCTCGCGCACGTTCATCTGCAGCACCTCGTGGATGCTCCGCGCCTTGTACTTGATCTCCAAGGTCTCGCGGTTGTAGCGCTTGCCGTGGCAGACGTCACAAGGCACGTAGATGTCGGGCAGGAAATGCATCTCGACCTTGATCAGGCCGTCGCCCTGGCAGGCCTCGCAGCGGCCGCCCTTCACGTTGAAGGAGAAACGCCCGGCGTCATAGCCGCGGGCGCGCGCCTCTGGCACGCCGGCGTAGAGCTCGCGGATCGGCGCGAACAGTCCCGTGTAGGTAGCGGGGTTCGACCGCGGCGTGCGTCCGATCGGGCTCTGGTCGACGCTCACCGCCTTGTCGAAATGCTCCAGCCCGGCGATCGACTCGTGCGGCGCCGGCTCCTCCGCGCTGCCGTGCAGGTGCCGCGCCACTGCCCGGTACAGGGTGTCGTTGATCAGGGTGGACTTGCCGGAACCGGAGACACCGGTAATGCAGACGAACAGGCCGACCGGCAGCGTGAAGTCGGCGTTCTTCAGGTTGTTGCCGCACGCCGCCCGGATGCGCAGCGCCCGCTTGGCGCTTGGCCGGTTGCGCAGGCGCGGCACCGCAATACGTTTGCGGCGGCTGAGGTATTGCCCGGTTAGCGAAGACTCACTTGCGAGAATTGCCTCTGGTGGCCCCTCCGCGACAATGTGCCCGCCGGCTTCGCCGGCGCCCGGCCCCATGTCGACGACGTAGTCGGCGGCCCGGATCGCTTCCTCGTCGTGCTCCACGACGATCACCGAATTCCCCAGGTCGCGCAGCCGCTTGAGCGTCTCGATGAGGCGCGCATTGTCGCGCTGGTGCAGGCCGATGGATGGCTCATCAAGCACGTACATCACGCCGGTCAGCCCCGAGCCGATCTGGCTCGCCAGGCGGATGCGCTGCGCTTCGCCGCCCGAGAGCGTCTCGGCCGAGCGCTCGAGCGACAGGTAGTCCAGGCCGACGTTGACCAGGAACTCGATCCGGTTGGCGATCTCCTTCACGATCTTGTCGGCCACCGCGGCGCGCGCGCCGGGCAGCGACAAAGCCCGGAAGAATGCGAGCGACTGCCCGAGGGGCAGGCTGGACATCTCGTGGATGTTGCTTTGCGGCGATGCGCACGTGGCGCGCCTCGCGGCGCAGACGCGTGCCGCTGCAGTCCGGGCAGGTGCGCGTGTTGCGGTACTTGGCGAGCTCTTCCTTCACCACCAGGGAATCGGTCTCGCGGTAGCGGCGCTCGAGGTTGGGGATCACACCTTCGAAGGCGTGCTCCTTGACCGTGGCACGGCCGCGCTCGCCCGGGTAGGAAAAGGCGATCTCGCTCCTTGCCGGAGCCCGTACAGGATCAGCTGCTGCACCTCGTCAGCGAGCGCCTCCCACGGCGCCTCGACGTCGAAGCCGTAGCGCCGTGCGAGCGCCTGCAGCATGGCGAAATAGAAGTGGTTGCGCCGGTCCCAGCCGCGGATCGCGCCGCTGGCGAGGCTGAGGTTGGGGTGCGCCACCACGCGCTTCGGATCGAAGAACTCGATGGCGCCCAGGCCGTCGCAGCGCGGGCAGGCGCCCATCGGGTTGTTGAACGAGAACAGGCGCGGCTCGAGCTCGGCGAGCGAGTAGCTGCAGACCGGGCAGGCGAACCTGGCCGAGAACAGGTGCTCCTTGCCTGTGTCGACCTCCAGGGCGATGGCGCGGCCGTCGGCGTGGCGCAGCGCGGTCTCGAAGGACTCGGCGAGGCGCTGCTTGAGGTCCGCGCGCACGCGCAACCGGTCCACCACCACCTCGACCGAGTGCTTGAGGTTCTTCGCCAGGCGCGGTGCCGCGTCGAGCTCGTGCACCTTGCCGTCCACGCGCACGCGCGTGAAGCCCTGCGCGCGCAGCTCCTCCAGCAGATCGGCCTGCTCGCCCTTGCGCCCGGCGACCACCGGCGCGAGCACCATCAGCCGCGTGTCCTCCGGCAGCGCGAGCACCTGGTCCACCATCTGCGCCACCGACTGCGCGGCGAGCGGCAGGTTGTGGTCCGGGCAGTAGGGGGTGCCGACGCGCGCGAACAGCAGCCGCAGGTAGTCGTGGATCTCGGTCACCGTGCCGACGGTCGAGCGCGGGTTGTGGCTGGTGGCCTTCTGCTCGATGGCGATGGCGGGCGAGAGCCCCTCGATCAGGTCGACGTCGGGCTTCTCCATCAGCTGCAGGAACTGGCGCGCGTAGGCGGAGAGCGACTCCACGTAGCGGCGCTGGCCCTCGGCGTAGAGCGTATCGAAGGCGAGCGAGGACTTGCCCGAGCCGGACAGGCCCGTGATCACCACCAGGCGGTGGCGCGGCAGCTCGAGGTTGAAGTTCTTGAGGTTGTGCGTGCGTGCGCCGCGGATGCGGATCGAGTCCATGGGCCGCCGGTCGGCGAAAGTAAACTTGCTACTATAGCGACTCGGCAGCCCTCCTTTCCAGCCTTTCTTCAATCCCGCGATGCAAGCCCAGCGCATGAGCGCGCGAGAGCTGCGGGCGAGCGTCTCGCTCGCCGGCATCTTCGGGCTGCGCATGTTCGGGCTGTTCCTCATCCTGCCGGTGTTCGCCGTGCACGCGCCGCAATTGGCGGGCGGCGACAACTTGACGCTGGTCGGCATCGCGCTGGGCGCCTACGGCCTGGCGCAGGCAGTCCTGCAGATTCCCTTCGGCATGGCCTCCGACCGCTGGGGCCGCAAGCCGCTGCTCATCGCAGGCCTGGCCATCTTCGTCGCCGGGAGTTTTCTCGCCGCTGGCGCGCACGACATCTGGATGGCGATCGCCGGGCGCACGCTGCAGGGCGCGGGCGCGATCTCCGCGGTGGTGATGGCGCTGGCCGCCGATCTGACGCGCGAGCAGCATCGCGTCAAGACCATGGCAATGGTGGGCGCGACCATCGGCTTCAGCTTTGCGCTGTCGCTGGTGGCGGCGCCTACGCTGTACCAGGTGATCGGCATGGGCGGGCTGTTCTCGCTCACCGGGGTGCTCGCGCTTGCGGCGATTGCGGTGGTCATCTGGCTGGTGCCGGAGGCGCCGCAACGCGCGCCTGCGGCCGCAGGGGCCGCAAGCGGCGCGCTGCGCAAGGCGCTGCTCGACCCGCAGCTGCTGCGCCTCAACGCCGGCATCTTTGTGCTGCATGCCGTGCAGATGGCGATGTTCGTCGTGGTGCCGCCGCTGCTGGTCGCCTCCGGGCTTCCCCTGCAGGCGCACTGGAAGATGTACCTGCCGGTGGTGCTTGCCTCGTTCGCGCTGATGCTTCCCCTGGTGCTGCACGCCGATCGGCGCAATGCGGGGCGCGGCGTCATGTTGGGCGCGATCGCCCTGCTTGCCCTGGCCGAAGGGGGCTACGCGGTGACCGGGCCGCGCATCGCGCTCCATGCCCTGCTGCTGCTCGCGTTCTTTACGGCGTTCAACGTGCTGGAGGCGCTCATTCCGTCGTTGGTGTCGCGCATCGCGCCAGAGCATGCGCGCGGCACGGCCATCGGGGTCTACAACACGACGCAGACCCTGGGCCTGTTCTGCGGCGGGCTGGCGGGCGGCTGGATCGCGCAGCGCTACGGCCCCGCGGCCGTGTTCGGCGCCTGCGCCGCGCTGGCGCTGGGCTGGCTGGCGTTCGCCGCCGGCATGCGCCCGGTCAACCGGATCGGCGCCGAGTCGTTTACGATGGGAACGCTCAAGGGGAGGTAGCCATGGCATCGGTCAACAAGGTCATCCTGGTCGGCAACCTGGGACGCGACCCGGAAACGCGCTACATGCCGGATGGCGCCGCGATCACCAACGTGTCGCTGGCGACGACGTTCGCCTGGAACGACAAGGCGAGCGGCGAGAAGAAGGAAGAAACCGAGTGGCACCGCATCGTGTTCCGCGGACGGTTGGCGGAAGTCGCGGGCGAGTACCTGAAGAAGGGCTCTCAGGTCTACGTGGAAGGCCGCCTGCGCACGCGCAAGTGGCAGGACAAGGAAGGGCACGACCGCTACACCACCGAGATCGTGGCCGATGGCATGCAGATGCTCGGCTCGCGCGCCGGCTCGGGCGAGCCGCGCGGCGCGCCCGCGGCGCGGCGGCGCCAGCGAACCTGCCTCCGAGCCCAAGGCCGCGGCGAAGAAGCCCGCGGGCAAGTTCGACGACATGGCGGACGACATTCCCTTCTAGGGATTGCGATGGCGCTATAATTCGGCGCAGATTCAGGAGCTTGGAACACGGCCATGCCGATTTACGAGTACCGCTGCGCGAAGTGCGGCTTCCAGGATGAGTACCTGCAGAAGGTCTCCGAGCCGCCGCTCAAGGTCTGCCCGTCCTGCGGCAAGGCGAAGTTCGAGAAGCTGCTGAGCGCACCCGGATTCCACTTGAAGGGCAGCGGCTGGTACGCGACCGACTTCAAGGGCGGCAGCAAGCCCGCGGCCGCGAAGGGCGAGGCGAAGAGCGAAGCAACGCCCGAGTCGAAAGGCGAAGCCAAGGCGGAGTCGAAGGCCGAAGCCAAGCCCGAGACGAAGTCCGATTCGGCCAAGGCCGAGAAGACACCGACCTCCACCACCAATTGATGCCCTGACGGGCCTCGCAAGCGGCCCGGCGCCAGCCGGGCTTTTGTTTTCTGGGGAAGCGTGAAGAAATATCTCATCACCGGCCTGCTGATCTGGATCCCGCTGGTCATCACCATCTGGGTCCTGAAGCTCGTCGTCGACACGCTCGACCAGTCGCTGCTGCTGCTGCCCGAGCAGTGGCGCACCGAGGGCTTCCTCGGCGTGCACATCCCCGGGCTGGGCGTGATCCTCACGCTGGTGATCGTGTTCGTCACCGGCGTGTTCGCCACCAATTTCTTCGGCGCGCAGCTGGTGCGCGTCTGGCACGGGATCCTGCACCGCATCCCGGTGGTCAATTCGATCTACTCGAGCGTCAAGCAGATTTCCGACACGCTGTTTTCCTCCAGCGGCCAGGCGTTCCGCAAGGCCCTGCTGGTGCAATGGCCGCGCGAGGGCATGTGGACCATCGCGCTTCCTCACCGGCACGCCGGGCGGAGACGTGGTGAACCACCTGCAGGGCGACTACGTCAGCGTCTACGTGCCGACCACGCCCAACCCCACGGGCGGCTACTTCGTGATGGTCGCGCGCAAGGACGTGATCGAGCTCGACATGACGGTGGACGAGGCGCTCAAGTACATCATCTCGATGGGCGTGGTGTCGCCCGGCGCGCGCAAGTGAGCGCGTCGATGCGTACCCATTACTGCGCGGAGCTGTCCGCCGCGCTGATCGGCAAGCGCGTGAGCATTGCCGGCTGGGCGCACCGGCGGCGCGACCATGGCGGGGTGATCTTCATCGACCTGCGCGACCGCGACGGCCTGGCGCAGGTGGTCTGCGACCCGGACCGCGCCGAGGCGTTCAAGGCCGCTGACCGCGTGCGCAGCGAGTTCGTGCTGCGCGTCACCGGGCTGGTGCGCGCGCGACCCGCGGGCACCGTCAATCCCGATCTCAAGTCCGGGGAGGTGGAAGTGCTGGCGCACGAGGTGGAGATCCTGAATCCTTCGGCGCCGCCGCCGTTCCAGCTCGACGACGACAACCTGTCCGAGCAGGTGCGCCTGGAGCACCGCGTGCTCGACCTGCGGCGCGAGCCGATGCAGAAGAATCTGCGCCTGCGCCACGCGGTGGCGCGCGCGGCGCGGGGCTTTCTCGACGCGCACGGCTTCGTCGACATCGAGACGCCGGTGCTTTACAAGTCCACGCCCGAGGGCGCGCGCGAGTTCCTGGTGCCCTCGCGCCTGCACGACGGGCACTTCTACGCGCTGCCGCAGAGCCCGCAGCTGTTCAAGCAGATGCTGATGATCGCGGGCTTCGACCGCTACTACCAGATCGTCAAGTGCTTCCGCGACGAGGACTTGCGCGCCGACCGGCAGCCGGAGTTCACGCAGATCGACGTCGAGACCTCGTTTCTCGGCGAGGAGGCGATCCGCGCGCTGATGGAAGGGCTCGCGCGCCACCTGTTCAGCGAAGTCCTCGGCGTGGCGCTGCCCGACCCGTTCCCGGTGATGAAGTACGAGGACGCCATGCGCGACTACGGCGTGGACAAGCCGGATCTGCGCGTGCCGCTCAAGCTCGCGGAGCTCACCGACGTGATGCGGGACGTGGACTTCAAGGTGTTCTCGGCGCCGGCGAACGCGGCCGACGGCCGGGTTGCGGGGCTGCGGGTGCCGGGTGGCGGCACGCTGACGCGCGGCGAGATCGACGCCTATACCGAGTACGTGAAGACGCTCGGCGCCAAGGGCCTCGCCTGGATCAAGGTGAACGAGCGCGCCAGGGGCGCCGAGGGCCTGCAGTCGCCGATCGTGAAGAACCTGCACGCCAGGGCGCTCGCGGCGATCCTGCAACGCACCGGCGCCGCCGACGGCGACCTGATCTTCTTCGCCGCCGACCGCTCCGCTGCGGCGAACGCCTGCCTCGGCGCGTTGCGCCAGAAGGTGGGCCACGAGCGCGGCTTCGCGCGAAAGGGCTGGAACCCGCTGTGGGTGGTGGATTTCCCGATGTTCGAGTACGACGACGAGGCGCAAGCAGTGGAAGGCGCGCCACCATCCGTTCACCAGTCCGAAGGATGGCCACGAGCAGTACCTCGAAACGGCGCCGGAGAAGGCTTACGCGAAGGCCTATGACATGGTGCTGAACGGATGGGAGGTCGCGGGCGGCTCGGTGCGCATCCACCGCCACGAGGTCCAGCAGCAGGTGTTCCGCGGCCTGAAGATCTCCCCCGAGGAGCAGCGCGCCAAGTTCGGCTTCCTGCTGGATGCGCTGCAGTACGGCGCGCCGCCGCACGGCGGCATCGCGTTCGGTTTCGACCGGCTCGTCGCCCTGATGGCGGGGGTGGAGGCGATCCGCGACGTGATGGCGTTCCCGAAGACGCAGCGCGGCCAGGACCTGCTCACCGGCGCCCCGTCCCCGGTGACGGAAAAGCAGCTGCGCGAGCTGCACATCAGGTTGCGCAACGCCACGCAGTGAAATGGCTCGTCGTCCTGGTTCTGGCATTCACCGCGAATGCCTGGGCGGGCGACATTGCGCTCGCCGACCTGCCGCCCGAAGCGCGGCACACGCTCGCCCTGATCAGGGCGGGCGGCCCGTTTGCGCACGCGCAGGACGGCAGGACCTTCGGCAACCGCGAGGGACTGCTGCCGCAGCGCGAGCGCGGCTACTATCGCGAGTACACGGTGAGGACGCCGGGCGCGCGCGACCGCGGCGCGCGGCGCATCGTGGCCGGCAGCGGCGGCGAATTCTATTACACGGCGGACCACTATCGTTCGTTCCAGCGCATGCGCGAGTGATTCATGGAAAAACTGACGCAATGCCTGAGCGATGCGACGCGTTCCGGCGTCTACCGCGCCCCGCGCAGCGACGACATCGAGGATGCCGCGCGCGGCACGCGCCTCGATCTTGCGCGCGTCGACCTCGCGGGGGTGCAGGACAAGGAAGCCTTGCTTGCGCGCCTTGCCACGGCGCTCGCCCTGCCGGACTGGTTCGGCGGCAACTGGGATGCGCTGGAAGACTGCCTGACGGACCTTTCCTGGCGCGCCGGGTCCGGCCACGTGATCCTGATCAAGGAGCATGGCGAGTTGCCGGCGGACGACCTGGGCGTGCTGCTCGAGGTGCTCGCCGCCGCAGCGGAACACTGGGCCACGCGCGGGCTGCCTTTCTTCGCGGTGTTCCTCGACCCCGGGCATGCGCTGGCGCTGCCCGAGCTGTCCCCGACCAGGTCCGCATGAGCGCGAAGCTCCCGGTCTCGGTGCTGGTCGTGATCCACACCGCGGCGCTCGACGTGTTGCTGCTCGAGCGTGCCAGGCGCGCCGGCTACTGGCAGTCGGTGACCGGCTCGCTGGAGCGGCTGGACGAGCCGCTGGCGGACGCGGCGCGGCGCGAAGTACGCGAGGAAACCGGCATCGACGCGGCCGCCGGCCGGCTCGAGCGCTGGCACGTGGCCAACGCGTTCGAGATCTACGCGCAATGGCGCCACCGCTTCGCGCCGGGCACGACCCACAACACCGAGCACGTGTTCAGCCTGCGTCTGCCGGCGCGCGTCCCGGTCACGCTGGCGCCGCAGGAGCACCGTGCGCAAACCTGGCTGCCATGGCGGGAGGCGGCGCAGCAATGCTTCTCCTGGTCGAATCGCGATGCAATCCGCATGCTGCCGGCAAGGAGCCCCGCCGCATGACGCCGGTGCTGCGCGTGGTGACGCTGAACATCCACAAGGGCCTGTCGCAGTTCAACCGGCGCATGGTGATCCACGAACTGCGCGAAGGCCTGCGCACGCTCGGGCCTGACGTGGTGTTCCTGCAGGAAGTCCAGGGTCTCAACGAGCGCCATGCGGTGCGCTTTCCCGCCTGGCCGAACGCGCCGCAGCACGAGTTCCTCGCGCCCGCGGACTGGCACCACGCCTACGGCCGCAACCGCGTGCATCACCACGGGCACTACGGCAACGCCATCCTGTCGCGGTTCCAGATCGTGTCCACGGAGAACGAGGACGTGTCGGATCATCGCTTCGAACGGCGCGGCCTGCTGCACTGCGTGGTGGCGGTACCGGGCTGGCGGCGCAACCTGCACTGCGTGTGCGTGCACTTGTCATTGCACGAACGCGGCCGCCGGCGCCAGATCGAGGCGCTGGTCGCGCGGCTCGAGTCGCTCGCAGGCCGCGACCTGCCGATCGTGGTGGCGGGCGACTTCAACGACTGGCGCCAGCGCGTGACGCGCGTGCTGCAGGAGCGCCTGGGCATGACCGAGGTCACCTCGGCCTACGGCCGGCGTCCGGCGCGCACTTTCCCGAGCCTCATGCCGGTGCTGCGGCTGGACCGCATCTACGTGCGCGGGTTCAGCGTGGTGGAGGCGAGCGTGCACCGCGGCCCGCCCTGGTCGCTGCTCTCGGATCACCTCGCGCTCGGCGCGAATCTCAAGCCCGTGTAGCGCCATGCACTACCTCGACGGCAACCGGCTCACACTGCTGTGCAACGGCGAACAGTACTTCCCGGCGCTGGTCGAGGCGATCGACGGGGCGCGCGAACTGGTGTTTCTCGAGACCTACATCTTTGCCGACGACCAGACCGGAAGCCTGGTCGCTGACGCGCTGGCGCGCGCCGCGGTGCGCGGCGCGTCCGTGCACTTGCTCATCGACGGTTTCGGCGCCCGCGATTTCGCGCCGCGCTTTCGGGAGATGCTCGCCGCGGCGGGGGTGCGGCTGCTGGTCTACCGACCGGACATCAGCCCCTGGACGCTGCGCCGCGAGCGCCTGAGGCGCATGCATCGCAAGCTCGCCAGCATCGACGCGGGCGTGGCGTTCGTCGGCGGCATCAACATCATCGACGACTACGATGGCCCGGGCCAGGCGCCACCGCGCTACGACTTTGCGGTGCGTGTGGAAGGCCCGCTGTGCGCCGAGGTGGAGGGCGAGGCCGTGCGCCTGTGGTCGCGAATCGCCACCGCGGCGCTGCAATCACCGCCGCGATTCCCGGAACGCCGGCCGGCGCCAGCGCTTTCCGACGGGCAGCGCGCTGCGCTGGTGGTACGCGACAGCGTTCGCCACCGGCGCGACATCGAGCGCGGGTATCTCGGCGCTGATCGACGCCGCGCGCGACGAGATCGTGATCGCCAACGCCTACTTCTTCCCGGGCCGGCACTTTCGCCAGGCGCTCATGCGCGCGGCGCGCCGCGGAGTGCGCGTGGTGCTGCTGGTGCAGGGGCGCGTCGAGTACGTGCTGCAGCACTATGCGTCGCGCGCGCTGTACGGCGCGCTGCTGGACGCGGGCATCGAGATCCACGAGTACCGTCTCAGCTTCCTGCACGCCAAGGTGGCGGTGTTCGACTGCTGCCAGGCCAGCGTGGGCTCGACCAACATCGATCCATTCAGCCTGTTGCTGGCGCGCGAGGCGAACGTCTTCGTCGAGGACGCGCGCTTTGCCGCCGAGCTGCGCGCGAGGCTCGAGGACGCGATGCGCACCGGCGCGACGCTGCTGCCGCCGCAGCAGTGGAAGCGCCGGCCGTTGTGGCGGCGCGCATGGAATTGGATCGCTTATGGCATCGCGCGGTTGCTGATCGGCTTCGCGGGCTACGAGCGCTATCACTGATCGGCCGCGCCCGGCGCAGCGAGCGGCTATACGCGATCGCAGGCGTCCGTCCTCCATCACCGGCACCACCGGGAAGGCATCGAAGCGGCAGGCGAACTCGACCTCGTGCGCCAGTCCTCGCGCCGCCATCATGCGGCCGACGCGGCAATCCAGCAGCACTCCCGGCGCCTGCGCATGGCGGAAGAAGGCGCGCGCGGTGCGCGCTGCGTCGGAGAAATCGGCGCCCGCGCCGAGCGCGCCGGCCAAGCGATCGACCACGCAGCCGGCACCGTAGAAGTCCTCGAGATTGAAGTTGCCGCCCGAGCCCGAGCACAGGATCAGCACGGTGTCGCGCGGATGCCGCGCGGCGATGTGCCCCGCCACCGCGCCGGCATTGAGCAGCGAGCCGCAGTAGACGCGCTTCGCGCCCGCGGCCAGCGTCATCGCCACGGTGCCGTTGGTGGTGGAATAGATGAGCGCCTTGTCCCTGACGCCATGCTGCAGCAGCGCCACCGGCGCCGGGTGCGCGAAGCCCTGGCAGCGTCTCGGCGTAGAGCTCGCCGGAAAGCACGTAGCTGCCGCGGGCGCGCTGCGCCCCGGCTTCGCGCGCCGCGCGCTCGTCGGCCACCGGGATCACTTCGGTCGCGCCGTGCGCCAGCGCGGCGACCATGGTGGTGGTGGCGAACAGGATGTCGAGCACCACCACCACCTTGCCGGCCACGCGCACGCTGTCGAGCTCCTCCTTGCGGGTGAGGACGTGGATCCTGTGGTTGAGCTCGATCTTTGCGCTCATGCGGCGGGACGCCGGCCGAACATGCCCCAGCCTTCCATCGACATCACCAGTTCGCCGCGCTGGTTCAGCGCTTCGGTGCGCGAGCGCAGCAGACCGACGCCCGGCCGGCTCTGCGAGGCGCGCGATTCGAGCACGGTGCGGCGATAGGCGATGGTGTCGCCGGGCCGCACCGGCTTGAGCCAGCGGATGTTGTCCAGGCCCGGCGAGCCCAGGCTCACCGAGCGGTTGATGTAGGAATCGCAGTTGAGCCGCATGCACACCGCGCAGGTGTGCCAGCCGCTGGCGATGAGGCCGCCGAAGAGCGAGGCTTTCGCCGCCACCGGGTCGATGTGGAACGGCTGCGGGTCGAACTGCTTGGCGAACTCGATGATCTCGGCTTCGGTGAAGGTGTGCCGGCCCATCTCCACGGTCTCGCCGACCTTGAAGTCCTCCCAGTAGAGCGTCATGGCGTGAAGGCGCAGTCCTTGCGCGGCATCGTTCCGGTCTCCGGGATAAATCGAGCCCAATGGTAGCGCGGCGTCGCTGCGCGCGAGGCGCGCGCGGCCAGAGTGCGCGGCTAGAATAGGATCGCAGACTGCTCATGGCGACGATCGACCCGAAAGCGGGCGCCAAGCCCGGCGAAGACCAGTTCCTCGACCAGATGAGCCAGGAGCTCGCCGGGTGGAGCGACCCGTTCGCGCGCCTGCGACAGGCGCTGGACCGCGACGAGCTGCAGCTGTACTGCCAGCCCATCCTTTCGCTGCGCCCGCCCGGCGGGTTCGTGATGGCCGAGGTGCTGGTGCGGCTGCGCGAGGAGGAGGCGCTGATGCTGCCGCCGGGAGACTTCCTGCCCGGTGTTCGAGCACTTCGGCATGATGCCGGAGCTCGACCGCTGGGTGGTGAGCCATGTGCTGCGCTGGCTGGCGGGCGCGCGGCCGGGCGGCTTCCGCAGCTTCAGCGTCAACATCTCGGTGCAGACCATCGGCGACCCGGAGTTTCCGGGTTTCGTCGCCGCCGAACTGCGCAGCGTGAGGATTCCGCCCGCGGCGCTGACCTTCGAGATCGAGGAATCCTCGGTGCTGGCCCGCGTGGAGTCGGCCTCGCAGTTCGCCGCGGCCGTCAAAGGCATAGGCTGCAAGGTCGCGATCGACGGCTTCGGCCAGCGCTCGGTGTCGTTCGCGCCGCTGAAGACGCTGCGCGTGGATTTCGTCAAGGTCGACGGCTCGATCGTGCGCAACCTGCTGCGCAGCAGCGTCGCCGAGCAGAAGCTGAAGGCCGTGGTGCGGGTGGGCGAGACCATCGGCGTGGGCGTGATCGCCGAGTGCGTGGAGGAAAACGACATCCTGGCGCGGCTCAGGGCGCTGAACGTCGGCTACGCGCAGGGCTTCGGCATCGCCCGGCCCGCGCCGATCGACCAGCGGCCCGCGGGGCGCTAAGGCGCGCTGGTCGCGTCGGCGCGGCCCGACCATGGACCCTGGCGTCCTGCGCAGCATGGCCAAGTGGCCGGACGTCCCGGCCGTGTACGGATGGCTGGCGCTCGACCGGCGCGGCAACTGGCTGCTGAAGGAGCCCGCCAGCGGAGCGCTTCGGGCGCATCGGCAATGCCGCTTTGCGCGATTTCATCGCACGCAACTACGCGGCGGACGAGCGCGGCTGCTGGTTCTTCCAGAACGGGCCGCAGCGCGTCTACGTGCGCCTTGCCTACACCCCGCTGGTGCTCCACTTCGAGGGCGACGCCCTGCTCGACCATTGCGGTCGCCCGGTGCAGGCGGCGGCGACCTACCTCGATGACGAGGGCTCGGTGCTGATCGCTCGGGGAGCGCGGCATCGGCCTGCTGGATGACCGGGACCTCGAACGGTACGCAGAGATCGCCGAACGCCTGCCGAGGCTCGCGCGCAGCGAGGTCGGCGCGCGGTTCGGTTTCGTCCCGCACCCGGAGAATTCCTTGCGCTAAGCGGACTTACTCCCTATAATCCGGCCTCTTTTTTGCGCCTGGGCGGCTACGGTTCGCTGGACGTGGTCGCCCGGTTCGTTTCTGGAAACTTAAAAAACATGCCTACTGTCAACCAGTTAGTGCGTTTCGGGCGTTCGACCAAGAAAGCCAAGTCGAAGGTGCCGGCGCTGCGTCAATCGCCGCAGAAACGCGGGGTCTGCACGCGCGTCTACACCACGACGCCGAAGAAGCCCAATTCGGCGCTGCGCAAGGTGGCCAAGGTGCGCCTCACCAACGGCTTCGAGGTGATCGGCTACATCGGTGGCGAAGGGCACAACCTGCAGGAGCACTCGGTGGTGCTGATCCGCGGCGGCCGCGTCAAGGACCTGCCGGGCGTGCGCTACCACATCGTGCGCGGCTCGCTCGACACGCAGGGCGTGAAGGACCGCAAGCAGAGCCGCTCCAAGTACGGCGCCAAGGCGCCGAAGACGGCCTAACGCACAGAACCCGCGAGAGAAACGACCTCATGCCGCGTCGCAGAGAAGTCCCCAAGCGCGAGATCCTGCCGGATCCGAAGTTCAACCACCCGGAGGTCGCGAAGTTCATCAACGTGCTGATGACCCGCGGCAAGAAGTCGGTGGCGGAAGGCATCGTCTATGACGCCTTTGACGTCATCAAGTCGAAGTCGGGCAAGGATCCGGTCGAGGTGTTCTCGCAGGCCGTGCAGAACGTTAAACCGGTGGTGGAAGTGAAGAGCCGGCGGGTGGGCGGCGCGAACTACCAGGTGCCGGTGGAAGTGCGCCCGGTACGCCGCGTGGCGCTCGCCATGCGCTGGATCCGCGAGGCGGCGCAGAAGCGCGGCGAGAAGTCGATGACCGTGCGCCTGGCGGGCGAACTGCAGGAGGCGGCCGAAGGCCGCGGCGGCGCGATGAAGAAGCGCGAGGAAGTGCACCGCATGGCCGACGCCAACAAGGCGTTCGCGCACTACCGGTTCTGACGGGCTCGCAGGTGAGCATCGTGGCACGCAAGACCCCCATCGAACGCTACCGGAACATCGGCATCTCGGCGCACATCGACGCCGGCAAGACGACGACCACCGAGCGCATCCTGTTCTACACCGGCGTGTCGCACAAGATGGGCGAAGTGCACGATGGCGCTGCGGTGATGGACTGGATGGAGCAGGAGCAGGAGCGCGGCATCACCATCACTTCTGCCGCGACCACCTGCTTCTGGAAGGGCATGGACAAGTCCTACCCGGAGCACCGCATCAACATCATCGACACTCCCGGCCACGTCGACTTCACCATCGAGGTGGAGCGCTCGATGCGCGTGCTCGACGGCGCGTGCATGGTGTACGACGCGGTCGCCGGCGTGCAGCCGCAGTCCGAGACCGTATGGCGGCAGGCGAACAAGTACAAGGTGCCGCGGCTCGCGTTCATCAACAAGATGGACCGGGTCGGGGCCACGTTCTTCAAGTCCTACGAGCACATCAAGAACCGCCTGAAGGGCAATCCGGTGCCGATCCAGATTCCGATCGGCGCCGAGGAAAAGTTCGAGGGCGTGGTGGACCTGGTGATGATGCAGGCGATCTACTGGGACGAGGCTTCCCAGGGGATGAAGTTCGAGCGCAGGCCGATCCCCGCCGAGCTGCAGGCGCAGGCGAAGGAGTGGCGCGACAAGATGGTCGAGGCCGCTGCCGAGGCCAACGAAGAGCTGATGAACAAGTACCTCGAGTCGAACGAACTCTCGGTCGAGGAAATCAAGAAGGGCATCCGTATCCGCACGATCAACAACGAGATCGTGCCGATGCTGTGCGGCACCGCGTTCAAGAACAAGGGCGTGCAGGCGATGCTGGACGCGGTGATCGACTACCTGCCCTCGCCCGTGGACATCCCGCCGGTGAAGGGCGCCAAGGAAAACGGCGAGCCGGACGTGCGCAAGCCGGAAGACGACGAGCCGTTTGCCGCGCTCGCCTTCAAGATCATGACCGACCCGTTCGTCGGCCAGCTGTCCTTCATCCGCGTCTACTCGGGCGTGCTGAGCTCCGGCGACACCGTCTACACCTCGGTGCGTGGCAGGAGGGAGCGCATCGGGCGCCTGCTGCAGATGCACGCCAACGAGCGCCAGGAGATCAAGGAAGTGCGCGCCGGCGACATCGCCGCGGTGGTCGGGCTGAAGGACGTGATCACCGGCGAGACGATCTGCGACGCGAAGAAGATCATCGTGCTGGAGCGCATGGAGTTCCCGGACCCGGTCATCTCGCAGGCCGTCGAGCCGAAGACCAAGGTCGACCAGGAGAAGATGGGCGTGGCGCTCGGGCGCCTGGCGCAGGAAGACCCGTCGTTCCGCGTGCGCACCGACGAGGAGTCGGGGCAAACCATCATTTCGGGCATGGGCGAACTGCACCTGGAGATCATCGTCGACCGCATGAAGCGCGAATTCGGCGTCGAGGCGTCGGTCGGCAAGCCGCAGGTGGCCTACCGCGAGACGTTCAAGAAGTCGCTCGAGTCCGAAGGCAAGTTCATCAAGCAATCCGGCGGCCGGGGCCAGTACGGCCACGTCTGGCTGAAGCTCGAGCCGCAGCCCGCCGGCAAGGGCTACGAGTTCGTGGACGGCATCAAGGGCGGCCGCGTGCCGCGCGAGTTCATCCCGGCGGTCAAGAAGGGGTGGACGAGGCGCTGCAGGACGGCGTGCTCGCCGGTT
This sequence comes from uncultured beta proteobacterium, assembly GCA_963782655.1. Classification (GTDB taxonomy): domain Bacteria; phylum Pseudomonadota; class Gammaproteobacteria; order Burkholderiales; family SG8-39; genus JAABQT01. The sequence goes on from CAWALA010000012.1 coordinate 123,924, forward strand.
ATCCGGTGGTGGACGTGAAGGCGACCCTGTTCGACGGTTCGTACCACGATGTCGATTCGAACGAGAACGCGTTCAAGATGGCCGCCATCTTCGCTTTCAAGGACGGCATGCGCGCCGCGAACCCGGTGCTGCTCGAGCCGATCATGGCGGTCGAGGTCGAGACCCCGCCGGACTTCATGGGCAACGTGGTCGGCGACCTGTCTTCCCGCCGCGGCATCATCCAGGGCATGGAAGACGTCATCGGCGTCAAGGTCATCAAGGCGGAAGTGCCGCTGGGCGAGATGTTCGGCTACTCCACCTCGCTGCGCTCGGCGACGCAGGGCCGCGCCACCTACACGATGGAATTCAAGCATTACGCCGAGGCGCCGAAGAGCGTCGCCGAGGCGGTGATCACGGCAAGAAGCAAGTAACCACAAGACACGGGGAACAGCGTCATGGCCAAAGGCAAATTTGAGAGAACCAAGCCGCACGTGAACGTGGGGACGATTGGGCACGTGGATCACGGCAAGACGACGCTGACGGCGGCGATGACGCACGTGCTGGCGAAGAAGTATGGCGGGGAGGCGAAGAACTACGATCAGATTGATGCGGCGCCGGAGGAAAAGGCGCGCGGCATCACGATCAACACGGCGCACGTGGAGTACGAGACCGCCAAGCGCCACTACGCGCACGTGGACTGCCCGGGGCACGCCGACTACATCAAGAACATGATCACGGGGGCGGCGCAGATGGACGGGGCGATTCTGGTGGTGTCGGCGGCCGATGGGCCGATGCCGCAGACGCGCGAACATATCCTGCTGGCGCGCCAGGTGGGGGTGCCCTACATCGTGGTGTACCTGAACAAGGCCGACATGGTCGATGACAAGGAGCTCTTGGAGCTGGTGGAGGTGGAGGTGCGCGAGTTGCTCTCCAAGTACGAGTTCCCGGGGGAGAAGACCCCGATCGTGATCGGCAGTGCGCTCAAGGCCCTGGAGGGGGAGGACTACCGAGCTTGGGGTGAAGTCGATCATGAAGCTGGCCGATGCGCTGGATTCCTACATCCCGCAGCCCAAGCGCGCGATCGACGGGCCGTTCCTGATGCCGGTGGAGGACGTGTTCTCGATCTCGGGCCGGGGCACGGTGGTGACCGGCCGCGTGGAGCGCGGCATGGTGAAGGTGGGCGAGGAGATCGAGATCGTGGGCCTGAAGCCCACGCAAAAGACGGTGTGCACGGGCGTGGAGATGTTCAGGAAGCTCCTGGACGAGGGCCAGGCCGGGGACAACGTGGGGATTTTGCTGCGCGGCACCAAGCGCGAGGAGGTCGAGCGCGGCCAGGTGCTCGCCAAGCCCGGCTCGATCACCCCGCACGCGAAGTTCGAGTGCGAGGTGTACGTGCTCTCCAAGGAGGAGGGCGGGCGGCACACGCCGTTCTTCAACAACTACCGGCCGCAGTTTTACTTCCGCACCACGGACGTGACCGGCGCGGTGGAGCTGCCCAAGGGCACCGAGATGGTGATGCCGGGGGACAACATCAAGATGGTGGTGACGCTGATCACGCCCATCGCCATGGAGCAGGGGCTGCGCTTTGCCATCCGCGAGGGCGGCAAGACGGTGGGCGCAGGCGTCGTCGCCAAGGTGATCGAGTAAGCGATGGAAAGCCAACGCATCCGCATTCGCCTCAAGGCGTACGACTACCGGCTGATCGACCAGTCGGCGCTCGAGATCGTCGACACCGCCAAGCGCACGGGCGCGGTGGTGCGCGGCCCGGTGCCGCTGCCGACGCGCAGGCAGCGCTTCGACCTGCTGCGCTCGCCGCACATCGACAAGGCCTCGCGCGAGCAGCTCGAGATCCGCACGCACCTGCGCCTGATGGACATCATCGACCCGACCGACAAGACCGTGGACGCGCTGATGAAGCTCGACCTGCCGGCGGGCGTGGACGTGGAGATCAAGGTCAAGTAAGGGGCAGCGCGAAGCGCTGCCGGTAGCACGCAGCACTAGGTGAAGTGCCGGCCAATTGCAGCCGGCGCCCGGAATCACCGGGTTAAACAGAAGAGGGTTTTATGACGATTGGACTGGTCGGCCGCAAGGTCGGCATGACGCGCATCTTCACCGACGACGGCAATACGCTGCCGGTGACGGTGCTCGACGTCTCCGACAACCGCATCACCCAGATCAAGACGCCCGAGAAGGACGGCTATGCCGCCGTGCAGGTCGCGTTCGGCAAGCGCCGCGCCAGCCGCGTCAAGAAGCCGCTCGCCGGCCACCTCGCCAAGGCCGCCGTCGAAGCCGGCCACCTGCTCAAGGAGTTCCGTACCGACGCCAAGGCGCTCGCAAAGCCTCAAGGTCGGCGGCAAGCTCGGCGTCGACCTGTTCAAGGTCGGGCAGAAGGTGGATGTGCAGGGCGTGACCATCGGCAAGGGCTTTGCCGGGGTCATCAAGCGGCACCACTTCTCCTCCAACCGCGCGACGCACGGCAACTCGATCTCGCACAACAAGCCGGGCTCGACGGGCCAGAACCAGAGCCCGGGGCGCGTGTTTCCCGGCAAGCGCATGGCGGGCCACCTCGGCGACGTTACGCGCACGGTGCCCAATCTCGTCGTGGTGCGTGTCGACACCGAGCGGCAACTGCTGCTGGTCAGGGGTTCGGTACCCGGCTCCAAGGGGCGCGACGTTTTCGTGCGCCCGGCGGCGAAGGCCTGAAGGGGCGCGCCATGGAACTCAAACTGATCAGCGACAAGGGCGCGGCGGGCACCACCAGCGCGCCGGACGCCATTTTCGGGCGGGACTTCAACGAAGCCCTGGTGCATCAGGTGGTCGTCGCCTACCAGGCCAATGCGCGCATGGGCACGCGCAAGCAGAAGGAGCGCAGCGAGATCGCCAAGTCGACCAAGAAGCCCTGGCGGCAGAAGGGCACCGGCCGCGCGCGCGCCGGCATGGCCTCGAGCCCGCTGTGGCGCGGCGGCGGCAAGATCTTCGCCGCCAGCCCGGACGAGAACTTTTCGCACAAGGTGAATCGCAAGATGATGCGCGCGGGGATGATGTCGATCCTGTCGCAGCTGGCGCGCGAGGACCGCATCCGCGTGGTGGAGGAGTTCAAGCTGGAAGCGCCCAAGACCAAGCTGCTGGCGCAGAAGGTGAAGTCGATGGGATTCGACGAGGTGCTGGTGATCACCGACGAGGTGGACCAGAACCTCGAGCTGTCGTCGCGCAACCTGAGCAACGTCGTGGTGATCGCCGCGCGGCAGACCAATCCGCTCGCGCTGGTGCGTTTTCCGCACGTGCTGCTGACCCGCAAGGCGCTGGCGCGCTTCGAGGAGATGTTCAAATGAGCGCGCCGAAGAAATACGCCGCCGAGCGGCTGATGAACGTGGTGCTCGCCCCGGTGGTGTCGGAGAAGAGCACGCGGGTGGCGGACAAGAACCGCCAGTACGTGTTCCGGGTCGCCGACGACGCCACCAAGCCGGAAGTGAAGGCGGCCGATCGAGCTGCTGTTCAAGACCAAGGTGCAGTCGGTCACGGTGCTCAACGTCAGGGGCAAGGAGAAGCGCTTCGGGCGCTTCATGGGGCGGCGCCGCAACTGGAAGAAGGCCTACGTGCGCCTTGCCGCCGGCCAGGAAATCAACTTTGCGGCGACGGAGTAAGCCATGCCACTGATCAAGGTCAAACCCACTTCCCCCGGGCGCCGCGCGCTGGTGAAGGTGGTCACGCCCGAGCTGCACAAGGGCGAGCCGCACTGGGCCCTCATCGACAAGAAATCGAGGACCAGCGGGCGCAACAACCACGGCCGCATCACCGTGCGTCACCAGGGCGGCGGCCACAAGCAGCACTACCGCATGGTGGATTTCCGCCGCAACAAGGACGGCATCACGGCGACCGTGGAGCGGCTGGAGTACGACCCGAACCGCAGCTCCCACCTGGCGCTGTTGCTGTACGCCGACGGCGAGCGGCGCTACGTGCTGGCGCCCAAGGGCGTGAGCGCGGGAACGCAGCTTATGTCCGGCGCGGAAGCGCCGATCAAGTCGGGCAATACGCTGCCGCTGCGCAACATTCCGGTCGGCACCACGGTGCATTGCATCGAGATGCTGCCGGGCAAGGGCGCGCAGCTGGCGCGTTCGGCTGGCGCGTCCGCGCAGTTGCTCGCGCGCGAGGGCTCGTATGCCCAGCTGCGCCTGCGCTCCGGCGAGATCCGCAAGGTGCACGTCGACTGCCGCGCGACCATCGGCGAAGTGGGCAACGAGGAGCACAACCTCGAATCGATCGGCAAGGCAGGCCGCAAGCGCTGGCGCGGCATCCGGCCGACGGTGCGCGGCGTGGCGATGAACCCGATCGACCACCCGCACGGCGGCGGCGAAGGCCGCACCTCATCGGGGCAACCCCCGGTGTCGCCGTGGGGTCAGCAGTCCAAGGGATTCAAGACCCGCCGCAACAAGCGCACGCAGGTGATGATCGTGCGCGACCGGCGCACGAAATAAGGGCTAGCCATGGCACGCTCAATCAAGAAAGGTCCCTTCGTGGACTACCACCTGATGGACAAGGTCGCGGCGGCGCGCGCCGCCAACGACAAGCGGCCGATCAAGACCTGGTCGCGCCGCTCGACCGTGATGCCGGAGTTCATCGGCCTGACCGTGGCCGTGCACAACGGCAAGCAGCATATCCCGGTGTACATCACCGAGAACATGGTCGGCCACAAGCTGGGCGAGTTTGCGCTGACGCGCATCTTCAAGAGCCACTCGGCGGTGGGCAAGCGCACCGAGGAAGCCGTGGGCGGCAGGCCGCCCAGCGGCGCGCCGGGCGCCGCGGCGCCTGCGGCGGCACCTGCGGCGGCCCCGGCAGCGGCCCCGGCCCCGGCGGCGAAGAAGTAAGGAGCCAGCATGGAAACCAAGGCGATACTGCGCAGCGTGCGGCTCTCGGCCCAGAAGGGCCGCCTGGTGGCCGACATGATCCGCGGCCAGCCGGTGGACAAGGCGCTCAACATCCTCGCCTTCACGCCGAAGAAGGGCGCGGCGATCATCAAGAAGGTGCTCGAGTCGGCGATCGCCAATGCCGAGCACAACGACGGCGCCGACATCGACGCGCTGAAGGTGAAGAGCGTGCTGGTGGAACGCGGTTCGTTCCTCAGGCGCTTCCAGGCCCGCGCCAAGGGCCGGGGCAACCGCGTGCTCAAGCACTCCTGCAACATCTACGTCACGGTCGGAGACTGACGAGGGCTTATGGGACAGAAAATCAATCCGATCGGCTTTCGCCTGGCGGTCAACCGCAACTGGAGCTCGCGCTGGTACGCCAACAGCCGGCAGTTCGCCGGCATGCTGGCCGAGGACATCAAGGTGCGCGCCTTCCTCAAGAAGAAGCTGGCGCACGCCTCCGTCGGCCGCGTGCTGATCGAGCGGCCCGCCAAGGACGCGCGCATCACCATCTTCTCGGCGCGTCCCGGGGTGGTGATCGGCAAGAAGGGCGAGGAGATCGAAGCGCTCAAGGCCGAGTTGCGCCGCCTGATGGGCGTGCAGCAGGTGCACGTCAACATCGAGGAGATCCGCAAGCCCGAGATCGACGCGCAGCTGATCGCCGACTCGATCGCGCAGCAGCTGGAGAAGCGCATCATGTTCCGCCGCGCGATGAAGCGCGCGATGCAGAACGCGATGCGGCTGGGCGCGCAGGGCATCAAGATCATGAGCGCCGGTCGCCTGAACGGCATCGAGATCGCGCGCACGGAGTGGTACCGCGAGGGCCGCGTGCCCCTGCACACCCTGCGCGCCGACATCGACTACGGCACGGGCGAGGCGAAGACCACCTACGGCGTGATCGGCATCAAGGTCTGGGTCTACAAGGGCGAAGTGATGTCCAAGGCAGAGGCGCTGGCTGCGCAGCCCGCCGGGGCAGGCGCGGCGGCAGCGACGCCGGGCGCCGTTGCGGCCCTGGTACCCGCTGTGGCGGACGCCGCCGCCGAACCGCGCAAGGCGAAGAAGCCTGCGCCCAGGCCCGGCGTGCGCCGCGCGCCCGCACGGGCCAGGCCCGAAGGCGAGAAGAGGGCCGCACCGAGGAAACCCGAGGCCCCTGCGCCCAAGACCACCGTGAAGCGCGCCAAGAAGGTGGTCAAGGACGAAGGCGAGAAGAAGGAATGAAAGGGAACTGAGCGATGCTGCAACCCGCACGTACCAAGTACCGCAAGCAGCAGAAGGGCCGCAATACCGGCGTTGCCACGCGTGGCAACAAGGTGTCCTTCGGCGAGTACGGCCTGAAGGCCATCGGGCGCGGCCGCCTGACCGCGCGCCAGCTCGAGGCCGCGCGCCGCGCGCTGTCGCGCCACATCAAGCGCGGCGGGCGCATCTGGATCCGCGTGTTCCCGGACAAGCCGATCTCCACCAAGCCGGCCGAGGTGCGCATGGGCAACGGCAAGGGCAACCCGGAGTACTTCGTGTGCGAGATCCAGCCGGGGAAGATCATCTACGAGATGGACGGCGTCGACGCCGCGATCGCCAAGGAGGCGTTCGCGCTGGCGTCGGCCAAGCTGCCGTTCAAGACCATCGTTGTGCACCGGATGCTGGGGTAAGCCATGAAGGCGAGCGAACTTCGCGCGAAGAGCGGTGACGAGCTGAACAAGGAGCTGAGCGAGCTGCTCAAGGCGCAGTTCGGCCTGCGCATGCAGCACGCCACGCAGCAGCTCAGCAACACCAGCCAGATCAAGAAGGTGCGCCGCGACATCGCGCGCGTGCGCACCATGCTGAAGCAGAAGGCGGGCAAATGAACCAGCCAGCGACGCAAGCAACCCCGGTCCGCGCCCGCACCCTGGTGGGCCGGGTGGTAAGCGACAAGATGCAGAAGACCGTGACGGTGCTGGTCGAGCGCCGCGTGCGGCACCCGCTGGTCGGCAAGACCATCACGCGCTCGAAGAAGTATCACGCGCACGTGGAGGACAGCGGTATCCGGCAGGGCGACCTGGTCGAAATCGCCGAGTGCCGGCCCATTTCGCGCACCAAGGCCTGGAAGGTCACCCGGCTGATCGAGAAGTCGAAGGCCGTTTGAGTTTCCCCGGGGTGCGGGATTTACGCTACAATCCGCACCCTTTTCCGCCCCGTACGGGGTCCAAAACTGCCCGCCCGGCCGCGCCGGGCGACGCAAGTTGGATGGAGAGTTCCGATGATTCAGATGCAGTCGATCTTGGACGTTGCCGACAACACCGGTGCGCGCTCGGTGATGTGCATCAAGGTGCTGGGCGGCTCCAAGCGCCGCTACGCCAGCATCGGCGACGTGATCAAGGTGAGCGTCAAGGACGCCGCGCCGCGCGGCCGCGTGAAGAAGGGCGAGATCTACGACGCCGTGGTGGTGCGCACTGCCAAGGGCGTGCGCCGCGCCGACGGCTCGCTGATCCGCTTCGACAGCAACGCCGCGGTGCTGCTCAACCCCAAGCTCGAGCCGATCGGCACGCGCATCTTCGGGCCGGTGACGCGCGAGCTGCGCACCGAGCGCTTCATGAAGATCGTCTCGCTCGCGCCGGAAGTTCTCTGAGGAACGCACGCCATGCAACGCATCCGCAAGGGCGACGAGGTCGTCGTCATCACCGGCCGCGACAAGGGCAAGCGCGGCACCGTGCTGCGCCGCGTGAGCGCCGAGTTCGTCGTGGTCGAAGGGGTCAACCGGGTGAAGAAGCACACCCGGCCCAATCCGATGAAAGGCGTGACCGGCGGCATCGTCGACAAGGACATGCCGATCCACGTCTCGAACATCGCGCTGTTCAATCCGGCGACGCAGAAGGCCGACCGCGTGCGGCTTCAAGCAGCTCGACGACGGCCGCAAGGTGCGCGTTTTCAAGTCGAACGGCGAGCAGGTGGACGCATAGGGCAATGCAGATGGCCAAGGACAAGACCCCCCAGACAGACAAGGCCGACAAGGCCGCCCAGGCGGAAAAAGCCGAGAAGGCCGGCAGGGCCGCCGACAAGGCGGCCAAGGCGGCGAAGGCGGCGGAAAAGCCCGCCGAGAAGACCCGCCAAGTCCACGCTGCCGGTGCCGCCGGCGCGCCTGGCTGCGCACTACCGCGAGAAGGTGGTGCCGGAGCTGCTGAAGAAGTTCGGCTACAAGACCACCATGCAGGTGCCGCGCATCCGCAAGATCACGCTGAACATGGGCGTCGGCGAGACGGTGGGCGACAAGAAGGCGCTGGAGAACGCGGTCGCCGACATGGCGAAGATCGCCGGCCAGAAGCCGGTGATCACCAAGGCGCGCCGCTCGATCGCCAACTTCAAGCTGCGCGCCGGCTTTCCCGATCGGCTGCATGGTGACGCTGCGCGGCGCGCGCATGTACGAGTTCCTCGACCGCCTGGTCAACATCGCCATCCCGCGCATCCGCGATTTCCGCGGCGTGTCCAACCGCGCCTTCGACGGCCGCGGCAACTACAGCCTGGGCGTCAAGGAACAGATCATTTTCCCGGAGATCGAGTACGACAAGATCGACGCGCTGCGGGGCATGAATATCGCCATCACCACGACGGCGAAGACGGACGACGAGGCGAAGGCTCTGCTCGCCGCGTTCCGCTTCCCGTTCAAGCACTGAGGGACCGCCACATGGCAAAACTTGCAGTCGTACTGCGTGAGAAGAAGCGCCGCCAGACCGTCGCCAAATTCAAGGTCAAGCGCCAGGCGCTGCTCGAGGTGATCCACGACGCCAAGGCGCGCCGACGAGGACCGCGACGCCGCGCGCGCCAAGCTGCAGAGGCTGCCGCGCAACGCGTCGCCCTCGCGCCTGCGCAACCGCTGCGCGATCACCGGCCGCCCGCGCGGCGTGTACCGCAAGTTCGGCCTCGGCCGCAGCAAGCTGCGCGACCTGGCGATGCGCGGCGAGGTGCCGGGCGTGATCAAGGCGAGCTGGTAAGGAGATCGCGCGCATGAGCATGACCGATCCGATCGCCGACATGCTGACCCGCATCCGCAATGCCCAGATGGTGGGGCACACGGAGGCGGTGATGCCCTGTTCCAGGCTCAAGATTTCCATCGCCCAGGTGCTCAAGGACGAGGGCTACATCGAGGACTTCGCGGTGCGCGAGGAAGGCGCGCATGAAGGAGCTGCGCATCGGCCTCAAGTACTACGCCGGCCGGCCGGTGATCGAGCGCCTGGAGCGCGTCTCCAAGCCCGGGCTGCGCGTGTACAAGGGGCGCGACGACATCCCGCGCGTGATGAACGGGCTGGGCGTGGCGATCCTGTCGACCTCGCGCGGCGTGATGACCGACCGCAAGGCGCGTGCCGACGGCGTCGGCGGCGAAGTGCTTTGCATCGTGGCGTAAGGAGCGAACGATGTCCCGCATCGCCAAGAATCCGATTGCGCTGCCCAAGGGCGTCGAGGTGACGCTCGCCTCGGGCAGCATCTCGGTCAAGGGGCCGCTCGGCACCATCGCGCGGCCGACCGACCCGAACGTCGGCATCCAGAAGGAGGGCGACGCGCTGGTGTGCAAGGCGCTGGGCAACTCGCGCCATGCCAACGCCATGTCCGGCACGCTGCGCGCGCTGGTCGCCAACATGGTGACCGGCGTGACCAAGGGCTTCGAGAAGAAGCTCGCCCTGGTGGGCGTCGGCTACCGCGCGCAGGCGCAGGGCGACAAGCTCAACCTGCACGGTCGGCTTCTCGCACCCGGTGGTGCACCAGATGCCCAAGGGCATCAAGGTGGTGACGCCGACGCAGACCGAGATCGTGCTGAGCGGCGTGGACAAGCAGCTGGTCGGGCAGGTGGCCGCCGAGATCCGCGACAGCAAGCCGCCGGAGCCCTACAAGGGCAAGGGCGTGCGCTACGCCGACGAGCAGATCGTCTTGAAAGAGACGAAGAAGAAGTAACGGAGCCCAGACATGCTCGACAAAAACGATGCCCGCCTGCGCCGCGCGCGCCAGACGCGGCTCAAGATCCGCGAGATCGGCGCCATCCGCCTCACGGTGTATCGCACCAACAGCCACATCTATGCGCAGATCATCGCCGCGGGCGGCGAAAAGGTGCTGGCCGCGGCTTCGACCGCGGAGAAGGAAGTGCGCGCCCAGCTGAAGAACGGCGGCAACCGGAAGGCGGCCGAAGTGGTGGGCACGCGCATCGCGCAGAAAGCGAAGCAGGCCGGCATCGAGAAGGTCGCGTTCGACCGCGGCGGCTATCGCTACCACGGGCGCGTGAAGGCGCTCGCCGACGCCGCCCGTGCGGGCGGCCTGAAGTTCTGAGGATCGACACATGGCGAAAATGCAGCCCAGGATGCAGCAGAGCGAGGAACGCTCGGACGGCCTGCGCGAGAAGATGATCGCGGTCAATCGCGTCACCAAGGTGGTGAAGGGCGGCCGCGTGCTCGGCTTCGCCGCGCTCACCGTGGTCGGCGACGGCGACGGCGGCATCGGCATGGGCAAGGGCAAGGCGCGCGAGGTGCCGGTCGCGGTGCAAAAGGCGATGGAGGAGGCGCGGCGCAAGCTGTTCAAGGTCAAGCTGAAGAACGGCACGCTGCACCATGCGGTCATCGGGCACCATGGCGCGGCCACCGTGCTGATGCAGCCTGCGCACGAAGGCACCGGCATCATCGCCGGCGGCCCGATGCGCGCGGTGTTCGAGGTGATGGGCGTGACCAACGTGCTCGCCAAGTGCTTCGGCTCGACCAACCCCTACAACGTCGTGCGCGCCACGCTGCAGGGCCTGCAGGCGATGAACACGCCGGCGGAGATCGCCGCCAAGCGCGGCAAGAAAGTCGAAGAGATCCTCGCTTAAGGGATGGCCATGGCGCAAAAGAAGATCAAGGTGAAACTGGTGAAGAGCACCAACGGCTGCAAGGCGGGGCACTGCGCGACGGTGCGCGGCCTCGGGCTGAAGCGCCTCAACCACACGGTCGAGCTGGTCGACACGCCGGCGGTGCGCGGCATGATCGAGAGAGTTTTCTACCTCGTACGGATCGAAGGCTGAACGATGCGCCTCAACACGCTAAAACCAGCGCCGGGTTCCAAGAAATCGCGGCATCGCGTCGGCCGCGGCATCGGCTCGGGCTGGGGCAAGACCGCCGGCCGCGGGCACAAGGGCCAGCGCGCGCGCTCCGGCGGCTACCACAAGGTCGGCTTCGAGGGCGGCCAGATGCCGCTGCATCGGCGCTTGCCCAAGCGCGGCTTCGCCTCGCCGACACGCGCCCTGTACGCCGAGGTGCGCCTGTCCGAGCTGCAGGGCATGAAAGTCGCGGACATCGACCTCGGCGTGCTGAAGGCCGAGGCGATCGTGCCGCGCGACGTGCTCGTCGCGAAAGTGATCCTGTCCGGCAAGCTCACGCGCAAGGTCACGCTGAAGGGCGTCAAGGTGACCAAGGGCGCGCGCGCGGCCATCGAGGCGGCGGGCGGCAAGGTCGAGGATATGCCGCAGCCGGCGCCGAAGGCGGACAAGGAATAAGCGGGCTTGGCCACCACGCTGCCCAACGTCGGGCAAGACCGGGCGCTACGGCGACCTCAAGCGGCGCCTGCTGTTCCTGCTCGGCGCGCTGGTGGTGTTCCGCATCGGCGCGCACATTCCGGTGCCGGGCATCGACCCGAACGTGCTGGCCGACCTGTTCAAGAGCCAGCAGGGCGGCATCCTGGGCATGTTCAACATGTTCTCCGGCGGCGCGCTGTCGCGCTTCACCATCTTCGCGCTGGGCATCATGCCGTACATCTCCGCCTCGATCATCATGCAGCTGATGACCGCGGTCAGCCCGCAGCTCGAGCAGCTGCGCAAGGAAGGCGAGTCGGGCCGGCGCAAGATCACGCAGTACACGCGCTACGGCACGCTGTTGCTGGCGCTGTTCCAGGGCACCGGCATCTCGATCGCGCTCGAATCGCAGGCCGGGCTGGTGCTGGATCCGGGCCTGATGTTCCGCGTCACGACGGTGACGACGCTGGTCACCGGCACCATGTTCCTGATGTGGCTCGGCGAGCAGATCACCGAGCGCGGCCTGGGCAACGGCATCTCGATCATCATCTTCGCCGGCATCGCGGCCGGCCTGCCGCAACGCCATCGCCGGCACGCTCGAGCTGGTGCGCACCGGCGCCATGCATCCGCTCACCGCCCTGCTCATCGCGGCGTCGGTGCTCGTGGTCACCGCGGTGGTGTGCTTCGTCGAGCGCGGCCAGAGGAAGATCCTGGTCAACTACGCCAAGCGCCAGGTCGGCAACCGCGTCTACGGCGGGCAGAGCTCGCACCTGCCGTTCAAGCTGAACATGTCTGGCGTGATCCCGCCGATCTTCGCCTCGTCGCTGATCCTGTTCCCGGCCACGCTGCTCGGCTGGTTCGGGTCTGCCGAAGGCATGAACTGGCTGCGCGACGTGGCGGCGACGCTCACCCCGGGGCAGCCGATCTACGTGCTGCTGTACGCCGGGCTGATCGTGTTCTTCTGCTTCTTCTACACGGCGCTGCAGTACAACCCGAAGGAAACCGCGGACAACCTGAAGAAGTCGGGCGCCTTCGTGCCCGGCATCCGGCCCGGCGACCAGACCGCGCGCTACCTGGAGATCATCCTCACGCGGCTTACGCTGGCCGGCGCGGTCTACGTCACGCTGGTGTGCCTGCTGCCCGAGTTCCTGATCCTGCGCTGGAACGTGCCGTTCTACTTCGGCGGCACCTCGCTGCTGATCATCGTCGTGGTGACGATGGACTTCATGTCGCAGGTGCAGGCCTACGTGATGACGCACCAGTACGAGAGCCTGCTGAAGAAGGCGAGCTTCAAGGGCGGCTTGCCCGTCCGCTGACCGAGAATACGGAGTCAACGATGAAAGTAATCGGCCTCAGTGAAGAAGATCTGCCGCAAGTGCAAGATCGTGCGGCGCAAGCGCGTGGTGCGGGTGATCTGCTCGGATCCGCGCCACAAGCAGCGTCAGGGCTGAAGCGTCGACAAAGCTTGCTAACACCTTGACGAAACAGGTATAATTTCAGGTTTCCCCGGGACATCCATGGCACGCATCGCGGGCATCAACATTCCGAACCACCAGCACGCCGAGATCGCGCTCACCGCGATCTATGGCATCGGCCGCGCGCGCGCGCAGGCGATCTGCGCCGCCGCCGGCGTCGACAAGACGCGCAGGATCAAGGAGCTCAGCGACGCCGAGATGGAGCGCCTGCGCGAGCAGGTGACGCGCCTCACGCTCGAGGGCGACCTGCGGCGCGAGGTGTCGATGTCGATCAAGCGCCTGATGGACCTCGGCTGCTACCGCGGCATGCGTCATCGCAAGGGCCTGCCGGTACGCGGCCAGCGCACGCGCACCAACGCGCGCACGCGCAAGGGCCCGCGCAAGGCCGCGATCAAGCTCAACGTGCCGGCCGGCAAGGCCGCTTAAGGCGAGGGGACACGACATGGCAAGCAAAACCGCCCCGAGCACGCAGCAGCTGCAGCAGACCGCTTCGGCGCGCGCGCGCAAGAAGGTCAAGAAGAACGTGGCCGAGGGCATCGCCCACGTCCACGCCTCGTTCAACAACACCATCGTCACCATCACCGATCGCCAGGGCAACACGCTGGCCTGGGCGACGTCGGGCAACGCCGGCTTCAAGGGCTCGCGCAAGTCGACGCCGTTCGCGGCGCAGGTGGCGGCGGAGCGCGCCGGCCGCGCCGCGCAGGAATGCGGCGTGAAGAACATCGAAGTGCGCATCAAGGGCCCGGGTCCCGGCCGCGAGTCCGCGGTGCGCGCGCTCAACGCGATCGGCCTCAAGATCGGCAGCATCGCGGATGTCACCCCGGTTCCGCACAACGGCTGCCGCGCCCCGAAGAGACGCAGAGTCTAGCCGGCGCGTCACAGAGAAAAGGCAAGGAGAACGCATGGCCAGAAACCTCGACGCCAAGTGCCGGCAATGCCGGCGCGAGGGCGAGAAGCTGTTCCTCAAGGGTGAAAAGTGCTTCACCGACCGCTGCGCGGTCGAGCGCCGCAGCTACGCGCCCGGCCAGCATGGCCAGAAGAGCGGCACCCGCATGTCCGATTTCGGCAAGCAGCTGCGCGAGAAGCAGAAGCTGCGCCGCATCTACGGCGTGCTTGAGCGCCAGTTCCGCAATACCTACGCCGAGGCCGCGCGCTCCAAGGGCGTTACCGGCGAGCGCTTGCTGCAGCTGCTGGAGACCCGGCTGGACAACATGGCCTACCGCATGGGGTTCGGCGCTTCGCGCACCGAGGCGCGCCAGGTGGTGCGCCACAACGGCATCCTGGTCAACGGCAAGCGCGTCAACATCCCGTCCTACCAGGTGCGCCCGGGCGACGTGATCGAAGTGGCCGCCAAGGCGAAGGAGCAGCTGCGCATCAAGGCCTCGGCCGAGGCCGCCGAGGGTCGCGGCTTCCCCGAGTGGCTGGAAGTGGACGCCAAGGCGATGAAGGGCACCTTCAAGACGATGCCCGCGCGCACCGACCTGCCCTCGACGGTAAACGAGAGCCTGATCATCGAGTTGTATTCGAAGTAACGGGAAAAAAGCACATGCCGCAATCCGGATTCCTCAAGCCGCGCATCGTCGACGTCCAGAACCTGTCGCCCTCGCACGCCAAGGTCACCATGGAGCCCTTCGAGCGGGGCTACGGCCACACGCTCGGCAACGCGCTGCGCCGCGTGCTGCTGTCCTCCATGCCGGGCTACGCGCCCACCGAGGTGCAGATCGCCGGCGTGGTGCACGAGTACTCGACCATCGACGGCGTGCGCGAAGACGTGGTCGACATCCTGCTCAACCTGAAGGGCATCGTGTTCCGCCTGCACAACCGGCAGGAAGCGATCCTCAGCCTGAAGAAGAAAGGCGAGGGGCCGGTCACCGCGGCCGACATCGAGCCGTCGCACGACGTCGAGATCGTCAACCCCGAGCACGTCATCGCGCACCTGGCGGCCGCCGGCAAGCTCGAGATGCAGATCAAGGTTGAGGCGGGCCGCGGCTACGTGCCGGGCAACATGCGCTTCCTGCCCGAGGAGACCAAGGGCATCGGCCGCGTCATCCTCGACGCCTCGTTCAGCCCGGTGCGGCGCGTGTCCTACGCGGTGGAGTCGGCGCGCGTCGAGCAGCGCACGGACCTCGACAAGCTGATCATGGACATCGAGACCAACGGCTCGATCGAGCCCGAGGAGGCGATCCGCTACGCCGCGCGCGTGCTGGTCGACCAGCTGTCGGTGTTCGCGCAGCTCGAGGGCACGGCGCTGCCCACCGAACAGCCCAAGTCGCCGACCGTGGACCCGATCCTGCTGCGCCCGGTGGACGACCTGGAACTCACCGTGCGCTCGGCCAACTGCCTGAAGGCCGAGAACATCTATTACATCGGCGACCTGATCCAGCGCAGCGAGACCGAGCTGCTGAAGACGCCGAACCTGGGCCGCAAGTCGCTCAACGAGATCAAGGAAGTGCTCGCCTCGCGCGGGCTCACCCTGGGCATGAAGCTGGAGAACTGGCCGCCGGCCGGTCTCGAGCATCACCGCGGATGAGGGATCCATGCGTCACGGACTGAGGACTGCGCAAGCTCAACCGCACCTCGAGCCACCGGCTCGCGATGCTGCGCAACATGACGGTGTCGCTGCTGCGCCACGAGGAGATCAAGACCACCTTGCCCAAGGCAAAGGCGCTGCGCCGGGTGGTGGAACCGATGATCACCCTGGGCAAGGCGCCCAGCCTCGCCAACCGGCGCCTCGCGTTCGACCGCCTGCGCGACCGCGACATCGTGGGCAAGCTGTTCGACGAGCTTGGCCCGCGCTACGCGAAGAGGAACGGCGGCTACCTGCGCATCCTCAAGTTCGGCCTGCGCAAGGGCGACAACGCGCCGATGGCGCTGGTGACCCTGATGGACCGGCCTGAGGCGCAGCCGGTAGTGAAGAAGCCCGCCGAGGAAAAGAAGGCGGCGTAACGGCGGGAGGCAACGGCTTGCCGCGCGCTCATGAGCTGGCAGCATGATGTGGCTGGCCTTCAGCCTGGCAGTGATCGCCGCCATCGGCTGCCTTTGGTGGTTCGCCTGGCTGCGCAAAGACCGCACGCCGCCCAAGCCGACGCGCCCGTACCGGGAGTGGAAGGACTAGGCGCGACAAGAGGCCGGGAGATCCCCGGCCTTTTCATTGTGGGCCGTCCGCGAGACTAGAATGCGCTCCATGACGGTGGCCATTCTCCTCACCACGCCGGGACGCCGATGAGCCGCCTCGTCGACAAGCTCAAGCGGGCCGAGCTCGAACGCAGGGCGCGCGATAGCGACGCCCGTCGCGTGCAATCCGAGAAGGACACGCGCACCGTGTTGCAGGAAACCGAGGAGATACGCGGGCGCATCGAGACCGAGCGCGGTGTCGAACGCACCCATCAGGCGCGCCTCGCCGAGGACATGCGCGGCCTCGACCTGGCGCGCGAGCGCCAGACCGCGGAAGCGGAGCTGCGGCGCATCGCGCATTCGCGCGCCGAGGCGGAAACCAAGGCGGCGCGGGTGGTCGCCGACCGCGAGCGCGCCGAGGCACATGCGCTGTCGGAAGCACGCGCGCGCGAGCAGGCCGAGCGGCGCGCCAACGAGCTTGCCGAGGCGCGCCGGCGCCAGGAGGAGGCGGCGGAACAGCACGCACGCGAGCGCGCCGCCGCCGAAGCACAGGCCGCCGTGCTGATGCGCGAGCGCCTGGCCGCCGAGGCGCAGGGCCGGCGCAGCGTCGCGGGACGCGTCGAAGCCGAGCGCCAGGCGCTCGATGCCGCGCGCGAACGCAAGACGGCGGAGGAAAGGCTCAAGCGCGAAGTGGAGGCGCGCGCCGCCGCCGAGGCAGAGGCGCTCAAGCTCGCCGAGGAGCGCAAGGCGACCGAGAGTGCGTCGCTCGAAAAGGCGCGCGCCAGCACCGAGACCGAACGCACCGCCACCGCGCTTGCCGAGAAACGTCGCGCGCTGGAGGCCGACGCTTCGAAGCTCGCCGCGGAACGGGCGCAGGCGGAAGCGCAGGCCCTTGAGGCGGCCGGGACGCGAGCGGCGAAGGAGGCAGAAGCACGCAACGCTGCCCAGGCGCGCGTGCAGGCTGAAGCCGAGGCTGCGGCTTTGGCGCGAGCGCATGAACAAGCAGCCGCGCGCGCGCAGGCCGAAGCGCTGGAGCGCGCGCAGGCTGAGCGCGCGCTCCAGGCGCAGGCGGTCGAGCGCATCGAGGCCGAGCGGGCGCTGCGCGCGCGCGCTAAGGCGCAGGCCGCCGCAGAAACCGATGCGATCAAATCGGCCGGGGAGCGCGCCGCCGCGCAGGCCGAGGCCCGACGGATGGCCGAAGAGCGCGCGCAGGCCGAACAGGAGGCTGCGCGGCTAGCTGCAGAGCGCATGCAGTCGGAGCAAGCCGCTGCAGTGGAGTTGCGGGCACGCGCCGAACAGGAACGGCAGGCGGCGCTGGCGGCCGAGGCGCGACGCAAGGCCGAGGTCGAGGCTGGTGAACAAGCCGCAGCGCGTGCTGCGGCGGCGCGCGCCGCAACTGCGGCGAGCGCGGCGCTGGCCGCCGAAGAACGCAGTGCCGCCGAGGCAGCGCAGGCGCGCGGTGACGCGGAAACGCAGGCGGCGCGCGCCGCAGCGGAACGGGTTGAAGCGGAGCGTAGCCTTGCCGCGGCGGGCGAGCAACGCGCCGCGGCCGAAGCCGCGCTGATCGAGGCCGCGCAGGCGCGCCGGCTGTCTGAAAGCGAACTGGAGCGTGCGGCGCAGCGGCGCGTCGGCGCCGAAGAAAAGTCCGCGCGCCAGGCGCAGGCACGCGTGCGGGCCGAAGAGCGCGCGGTTGCAGCGACGCTTGCCCGTGTCGAGGCCGAACGCCGAATTGCGGACCTTGCGGCGGCGAGACTGGCCGATGCCGATCGCAGCCGCCGGCTGACCGGCGAGCGCGAGGCGCTCGGCGCGGAACTTGCGCGCCTGAAGGAGCATCGGCGCAAGCGCCTGACGCCTCTGGCTCTTGGCGGCGCTCTGGCGGGCGTCTTCGTCGCGGGTGCCTTGGTCGGTACGCTGAGCGGCACGCGCGCGCCGGAGCCAGTGCCGGTGGCCGTACGCAGCGTCATCCCGCTCCTGCCCTCTGGCGAGGGCGCTCTGCGCTTGCGGCTCGAGCGCGACGTACAGTCCTTCGGGGCTCGCCTCGCAAAAAGGGCGGGCGGTAAGGCCGAGGAGTAACGCCAGGCCGGGTAAGTCCGTTCGGCGCATGGCGGGCGCCTCGGAGGGCACCGATCCTGACAGGTTCCCGCCAATAACATCGATGCATGTTCGAGCCAGGTCCCGTGTTGTCCATCGCCGGGACGGCCTGATTCCCGCTCCCTTTCACCGATCTCCGCACGGCAAGATGGCCTTCTGAGGCCGCTTATGTCCATACGGCTTATCGCACCGCACGAAGACGTCTTACTGATAGCCGAGACTATCCCCCAAAGGTGCGAAAGGGACGGTTATGGGCCAAGCAGTTCAAGATATGAAGCGCGTCGCAGCCCTGCTGCTGGCGGGCATGCTGATTTCCTGCGGCGGCGGCGGAGGTGGTGACGGCAGCAGTGGCAACAACACCAATAACAGCACCAGTAATAGCAACACCAGCAATACCGACAACAGCAGCAGCACGCCCCCAGCGGGGCCCGGTCGCTCTGAGGAATCAAGTGCGGCGGTAAGCTTGAGTCCCGGTTGGACGCCAAGCGACCCCAATTGGTTTGCATGGAGCGGAGGGGCCGCGGTGCAATCCACAGTGCCGGGGGCGCAAGCGGCATTCACCTTCACCGGGACTTCGGTCACCTGGATTGGCAACCGCAACGTCAGAAGCGGAATCGCCCTGGTCAAAGTGGACGGCGGTCCAGGCACCGAGGTGGACCTATTTGCGCGGCCGGAAGAAATCCACACGCCCATCATCACGCTGAACGGCCTGAGCGCCGGCCGGCACACGCTGACGATCCAGGTGACGGGCCGCCGGAACTCGGAAGCCCTGTCAAACATCGTGCTGGTGGATGCCTTCGACGTGGAGGCGCAGGTGGTCTCGCATTTGCAGGAGACGGACCCGGACGTAATTTTCACCGCTGGTTGGGTCGAGGCGGGTAGCACCATCGCATGGAGCGGTGGCGGCGTCGCCACGCTCCCCGACCCGCCGGTGGGCGGCGCGAGGGTTACCGAGACGCAGGGCGCGATAGTCACGTTGACCTTTCACGGGACATCGATCAGTTGGAGCGGTTATCGCGGCCCCGACGCCGGCATCGCCCGCGTACAGGTGGATGGCGGCGTTGCCGTCGAAGTCGACACGTATTCGCCGACGCACAGGATCCAGGACATCGTGTTCACGGCAACGGGGCTGGCCGACGCGAGCCATACGTTGACGATCGAGGTGACGGGCCGCCGGAACGACGCGTCGACGGGTGCCCAGATCGTGGTGGACGCCTTCGACGTGACGGCGCCCGGCAGGCGCTTCCAGGAGGAGGATGCAGCGGTCACCTACAGCGGCGCCTGGAATCACGGCAACGTGAACAGGACCTGGAGCGAGGGGACCGTCTCCACCTCCGTTACGGCGGGCGCACGAGTCACGTTCACCTTTACCGGCACCTCGGTCAGCTGGATCGGCTGCCGCAAGCTCAGCACCGGGCTCGCCAACGTTTACCTGGACGGTGTCCTTAAGAGAGTGGTCGATACGTATGAACAGACGCCGATCGAGGGATACCAGAACACCGTCTTCAGAGCTGACGGGCTGGCCAACGGCACGCACACGCTGGCCATCGAGGCCTTGACCACGGGTGGCTTCATTGTGGTGGACGCTTTTGATGTCCGCCCTTGAGGGCGCGCGCCAGCGTCTTGTCCTCGCGCGACGCTGTGCGGTCCTCCCAGAACCGCTCAACTGTGCGCCAACCGACAGAACAGTTCAGCGGCAAGGCATGTAATACACAGATATCCAACTCACGAGGAAACGACTATGAGCAAGCTCAACATCGGCGCAATCGCAGCTGCGATTGCCCTCGCTTTCAGCGCCGGAGCGCTGGCCGCGCAATCCATGTCGAAGGACGAATACAAGGCAGGCAAGGACAAGATCGCGGCCGAGTACAAGTCAGCCCAAGCCGCCTGCAAATCGCTGTCAGCCAATGCGAAAGACATTTGCATGGCCGAAGCGAAGGGCAAGCAGAAGGTCGCAAGAGCCGAGCTGGAAGCCAGCAACAAGCCCAGCAACAAGACCCGCTACGCCGTGAGCGTCGCCAAGGCGGATGCCGATTACGCGGTAGCCAAGGAAAAGTGCGACGACAAGGCCGCCAACGACAAGAGCAGCCTGCGTGAAGGAAGCAAAGGCTGCAGAAACCCGCGCCAAGGCTGACGCAAAAGCGTCGATGCGCAAGCCGGAAATCCTCGCATCGACGTCGAAGACGGAATCCGTCGGGGAATATATCGACGACGCAGTCATCACTGCCAAAGTAAAGGCAGCAGTGTTGGAAGAGCCGTCGCTCAAGTCGGCCGAGATCAACGTCGAAACCTCCAAGGGCAGGGTTCAGTTGAGCGGCTTCGTCAGGTCCCGCGCCAATATCATCGGGCTGTCGAGGTTGCCAAGGGCGTCCAGGGCGTGACGTCGGTCAAGAACGACATGATCCTCAAAGGGACGCAGTAGTCATTACGCGCCGGGTATAGCGCTTGCAACAGGAGCAATCGAGCATGAACAAGGACCAGGTGAAGGGCGCCTCGAAAGACGTTGCCGGCAAGATCCAGGAAGCAGCGGGCAAGCTGGTTGGCAGCAAGAAGCAGCAGATCAAGGGGCTTGCGAAGCAGATTTCCGGGAAGGCGCAGAAGGCCGTCGGCGACGTAGAGCAGGCGGTCGAGGATCTCAAGAAGAGTTAGGCAGTGGCGCGCAGCGTCCGCTCGCCGCCCGAAATCAGGACTGCCGGCCGGCGTGAATGCCGGTGCGCAGAATGAGGGCCGGGAGATCCCGGCCCTTTTTCGGTACAAGGCTTGACTGACCGCGCGGTTCGGACACACTGCGCGGCATGACGCGACTCACCGGCCGCAGCGCGTTCCTGCGCCTGCTCATCGACGAAGGCGTCAGCCACCTGTTCGGCAATCCGGGCACGACCGAATTGCCGATCATGGAAGTCGTCCCCGACTTCCCGCAATTGAAATTCGTCCTCGGGCTGCACGAGTCGGTGGTCGTCGGCATGGCCGACGGCTACGCGCGCGCCTGCAACCGCCTTGTCGCGGCGAACGTGCACGTCGCGCCGGGCCTGGGCAATGCCATGGGCGCGCTCTACAACGCCAGGTTCTCCGGCTCACCGATCATCCTTACCGCCGGCCAGCAGGAGCAGGGCCACGGTCTGCTCGAGCCGCTGCTCTACGCGCCGCTCATTCCGGTGGCGCAGCCCTTCGTGAAATGGGCGGTGGAGGTCACGCGCGCCGAGGACCTGCCGCTTATCGTGCGCCGCGCGGCAAAGGTCGCGCTCACGCCGCCCACCGGGCCGGTGTTCATTTCGCTTCCCGGCGACGTCCTCGAGGCGGAAGCGGAGCTCGAGCTCGGCGCATCGACCCGGGTCGACGCGCGCATGCGGCCGTCGGACGCGACGCTCGCGAAGCTTGCCGCGCGGCTGCTCGCCGCGAAGAATCCGGTGATCCTCGCCGGGCACGAACTGGGCGTGCACGACGCGTTCGCCGAGGCGGTGGCGCTCGCCGAGCTTCTCGGCGCGGGCGTGTTTCACCAGACGGTTCCCTACGCTGCGCAGTTTCCGAGCGAGCACCCGGCCTGTCTCGGCGCGCTGACGCGCAACCAGAAGGCGGTGCGCGCAGCGCTCGAGCCGTTCGACCTGCTGATTTGTCTCGGCGCGGACCTGCTGCGCATGTCGGTGTACAGCCCGGTCGACCCGCTGCCGCCTGGCACGCCCGTGATCCACGTGAGCGAGCGTGATTGGGAGCTGGGCAAGAACCACTCGACCGAGTTCGCGCTGCAGGCCAATGTGAAGGAAACGCTCGCGGCCCTGCTGCCCCTCTTGCGCGCCCAGCGCAGCGCCGGCGCCGCCGCGCAGGCGGCGCAACGGCTCGCGGCGTTCGCGCCACGCAACTGGAGCGCGCAGCAGGGCCACGCGCGCCTCGCCGCCCTCGAAGCCGCCGAGGAGACGCCGATCGATCCGCGGTTCCTGATGCTGCGCATCGCCGAGGCCCTGCCGCGCGAGGCCGTTGTCATCGAGGAGGCGCTCACCTCGTCGCTCACGTTGCCCGCGCTGGTGCCCCAGCGCGATCCCAAGTCCTATTTCGGCCTCGCGAGCGGCGGCCTGGGCTTCGCGTTGCCGGGGGCGGTCGGCGCCGCGCTCGCGCTTCCCGGCCGCCCCATCACGGCGGTCGTCGGCGATGGCGCAGCGCTCTACGGCGTCCAGGCGCTATGGACCGCGGCGCACCTGAAGCTCCCGATCACCTACGTGATCGCCAACAACCGCAGCTACCGGATCCTCAAGGAGCGCCTGGTCTCCATGCGCAAGAGCGAGCGCTTCGTGGGCATGGATCTGCGGGATCCGGAGATCGATTTCGTGGCGCTCGCGCGGTCGATGGGCGTCGCTGCCCGGCGCATCGTCGATCCGCAGGACCTCGCGCCGGCGCTGCGCGAAGCGATGCGCACTGGCGGACCGCAGCTCGTCGAGGTCATGATCGCCGACGGTTTCGGGGACCGGCGATGAGCGTCGCCTCATGAGCTGGTTCTGGATCATCGGCATCGTCGCCAACGTCACCCTCACGGTGCTGGCCATCGTGTGGGTCATCCGCCAGGGAAAGCCGAAAGGCAGCGCCCCGAAGGATCCGGAGGATCCGCCCGGCCTAGGCGAGCAGAATGGCGCGGTAGTCGTTGACGTTGGTCCGTGTCGGGCCGGTGATCACCAGATCGCCGAGCCCGGAAAAGAATCCGTAGCTGTCGTTCGCGTCCAGCATCGCCTGCGCGTCGATGCCGCGCGCGCGTGCGCGCGCGAGCGAGTCCGGGGCAAGGAGCGCGCCGGCGTTGTCTTCGGAGCCGTCGATGCCGTCGGTGTCGGCCGCGATCGCGTGCACGCCCGGCTCGCCTTGCAGCGCAATGGCGAGCGCCAGCAGGAATTCGGCGCAGCGGCCGCCGCGGCCGCCCGGGCGCGCACGGTGACCGTGCATTCGCCGCCGGAAATCAACGCCGCAGGCCGCCGCACCTGCAGCGCCTCCTTGGCCATCGCCCGTGCGACCTCTCTCGCCTCGCCGGTGATGTCGTCGCCGAGGAGCACGGGCGCGATGCCCGCGGCGCGGAACACCGCGGCCGCCGCATCAAGGGAGCGGCGCGCCGTCGCGATGATGCGATTCTCCACGCGCGCGAACAGCGGATCCCCCGGCTTGGGCGTCTCGGAGAACGGCCCGGGCGCGGCGATGCCGTACTTGCGCAGCACCGCCTGCGCATCGGCGATGGTGGTCGGGTCCGGCGCGCAGGGGCCCGAGGCGATGTGGGTGGGATCGTCGCCCGTGACGTCGGACACGACGAGGGCCAGCACCGGGGCGCGGCAGGCCGCGGCGAGCCGCCCGCCCTGGATCGCCGACAGATGCTTGCGCGCCGTATTGATCTCCTGGATCGGCGCGCCGCAGCGCAGGAGCTCCCGCGTCATCGCCTTCAGGCCATCCATCGTGACGCCGGGCGCCGGCAGCGCGAGCAGGCTCGAGCCCCCGCCCGAGACGAGCGCGAGCAGCAGGTCGTCGGGCCCCAGGGCGCGCACCTCCTCGAGCAGTTCGCGCGCGGCCGCCTCGCCCGCCGCGTCGGGGACCGGGTGTCCCGCCTCGATCACGCGGATGCGCTCGGTCGGCAGGCCGTGCGCGTAGCGCGTGATGGCGAGGCCCTCGAGCGGCGCGTTGCGCGGCCAATGGTGCTCCACCGCCAGCGCCATCGAGGCCGCCGCCTTGCCGGCCGCCGCGACGAAGGTGCGGCCGCGCGGCGGCGCCGGCAGGTGCGCCGGGAGGATGTGCAGCGGATCCGCCGCGGCGACCGCCGCGCGGAAACTCTGTTCGAGGAGAGCGCGCATCGGGTGCAGTTTACCGGCGCGCGCGCGGCGTGGGACCGCTCCCATCGTCTGGTTTGCGCTATGCTCGCCTTCCTATGACGAAACGCACCGTGCCACCCTTTCGCGCCGACCACGTCGGCAGCTTCCTGCGCCCGAAGGCGCTCCTCGATGCGCGCGACCGCCACTTCAAGCAAAAGAGCATCAGCCGCGCGCAGCTGCGCGAAGTCGAGGACCAGGCGATCCGCGACATCGTGAAGCTGCAGGAGGACTGGGGCCTGCAGGGCGTCACCGACGGCGAATTCCGGCGCACCTATTTCCACGTCGATTTCCTCGAACAGCTGGAAGGCGTCGAGGTCAAGGGCGGCATCCAGGTCAAGTTCCACGGCGCCGCAGGAGACGTGGACTTTGCGCCGCCGGTCATGCACGTGACGAAGAAATTGAAGCACGTGAAGCCGATCCAGCTGGAGGACTTCAAATTCCTCAAGTCGGCGACCCGGCGCACGCCCAAGGTGACGATTCCGTCGCCTACCATGCTGCATTTCCGCGGCGGGCGCGGCGCGATCAGCCGCGAAGCCTACCCGGACATGGAAGGGTTCTACGAGGACGTGGCGCGCTGCTACCGCGACGAAGTCCGGCAGCTCGCCGACGCGGGTTGCCGCTACCTGCAGCTCGACGACACCAATCTCGCCTACCTGTGCGACCCGAAGATGCGCGAGGGCGCCAAGCAGCGCGGCGACGACCCGGACGAGCTGCCCAAGCGCTACGCGCGCCTCATCAACGCGGCGATCGCCGGCAAGCCGAAGGACATGTCGGTCGGCGTGCACCTGTGCCGCGGCAACTTCCAGAGCGCCTGGGCGGCCGAGGGCGGCTACGAGCCGGTGGCGGAGGTGCTGTTCAACGAGCTGCAGGTGGACAGCTACTTCCTCGAGTACGACGACGCGCGCTCGGGGGATTTCTCGCCCCTGCGCTTCGTGCCCAAGGGAAAGATGGTGGTGCTGGGGCTGGTGACCACCAAGCTCGGCACGCTGGAGTCCAAGGACGAGCTGAAGAAGCGCATCGCGCAGGCGGCCAAGCACGTGCCGCTCGAGCAGCTGTGCCTGTCGCCCGCAATGCGGCTTTTCCAGCACGGTGCACGGCAACGTGCTCGCGGTGGAGGCGCAGGCGGCAAAGATCCGCCTGGTGGTCGACACCGCGCGCGAGGTGTGGGGCGACGCCTAGCCGGCGCTAGGCGCGAAAGTTTCCTTGGCGGCGTCCTTGCCGAGCTGGTAGAGGCCCGGGTAGGA
This sequence comes from uncultured beta proteobacterium, assembly GCA_963782655.1. Taxonomy (GTDB): domain Bacteria; phylum Pseudomonadota; class Gammaproteobacteria; order Burkholderiales; family SG8-39; genus JAABQT01. The sequence goes on from CAWALA010000012.1 coordinate 149,058, forward strand.
CTCGCGGAACACGCGCTGGATCTCGGCGACCGGGACGTCCGCGTAGGTCCCGCGGTCGCGCACGTACTCCATGTGGCGCCGCTCGTCGGCGTCGAAGGGGTGGAAGATCGAGTCGTGGCGCCCGTCGAACTCGAGCGGCTTGACGCGGAACTTGCGGCAAAGCTCGAGGTTGAAGGCGGGCGTCGCCTTCACCCACTTGCCTTCCAGCCACAGCTCGGTGAAGCCGTGGTACACGAACAGGTCCGTGCCGCCCATGTGCTCCGCGAGGCGCGGCGTGGTGAGATGGTTCTTCACGTCGGCGAAGCCCACGCGCGCGGGAATGCCCTCGACGCGCGCGCAGGCCGCGAGCAGCGCCGCCTTGCCGATGCAGAAGCCCTCGCCGGTTTCCAGGCACCTGCTGCCCCGGTACGCCGAATCCTGCGAGAAATCGAGGAACGGGTTGTAGCGGATGGCGTCGCGCACCGCGTAGTAGAGCGATACCGCGCGCTCGACGTCGGTCGCGCCCTTGACGTGCTTGCGCGCGAACGCGATGACCGCCGGGATGGTCGCTGTCGATATAGCGGCCCGGGAGAGAGAAACTCCTTCATTGGTCGAGCCCCATCATGCGGCGCGTGGCCGCGAAGAGCGGATTCGCGCGGTCGGCGAGCCCGTCGATCACCGTGAAATGGTCCCTGCCCGGCATCGGCACGTCGCGCGCCAGCACGGGCTTCCAGCGCTGCGCGAGCAGCGCATTCTGGCGCTTGAATTCCGAGCTCTCCAGTCCGCCGACGGCGAGGGCGAGCGGCGCGCGCGTCGCGGGCGGCAGGTACGCGGGCGAGAGCTTGAGCGCCGACGCCTCGTCCAGCCGCAGGTCGCCCTGCAGCCAGTCCACCTGCACGAGCGGGCGCAGGTCGTAGACGCCGCTCACCGCGAGCGCGCCCTTGTACAGGTCCTTCGGCAGCGAGCGGTCGTACACCGGCCACAGCGCCGCGAGCATCATCGCCGCGAGATGCCCGCCGGCCGAATGGCCGCTCACGAAGAGCCGCTCCTCGTCCATGCCGTACTCCTCGGCGTGGCGGTAGACCCAGGCGGAAGCCGCCAGCATCTGCTGCACGATGCGCTCCATGGTCACCGCCGGGGCGAGGCCGTAATTCACCACCACCAGCGACACCCCGGCATCCACCCAGGCCGGCGCGAGGAAGGAAAAGTCCTTCTTGTCGAGCGAGCGCCAGTAGCCGCCGTGGATGAAGACCAGCGCGCTGCCGTCGCCCTTGCGCGCGGGAAAGATGTCCAGCGTCTCGCCGGGCGAGTCGCCGTACGCGCGATCGAGGATGCAGGTCATGGTGCCGCGCGCGCGCGCCGACGCTTCCTGCCAGCGCGCGAAGTGCCGCGGATAGTCGGGAAACAGCTCGCGGTTGTTGTACTCGCGGCTGAGAAAGGCGGGATCGTTCATCGGCGCGGCGATTCTAGCGGGTCTTTTCGGTCCGCAGCCAGGTGACCGGGCGGCCGAGCGTCGTCTCCAGCGCCTTTTGCTCGGGATCGGCAAGCGCCGCCTCGCGCGCCTTGCGGATCGCCGCCGCCTGTGCCGCGGCGTCGGTCGTGGCCGGGTTCTCCACCAGGGCGTCGAGGATGGCGAGGAAGTTGCTTCTGCCGCGCCGGTGCGTCTCGCCGTAGCCCTTGAGCAGCCCGGCGCATTCGACGACCTCGAGCGCGAGCGCCGTGCTGCGCGGCGCGGCGTCGCGCACGGCGGCGAGCCAGCGCTCGATCAGCGCCTGCTCTTCGGCGTAGCGCAGGCTGCGCGGCCGCCAGGGCTTGAGCCAGGCGAGCGCGCGCACCAGGAGATAGCCGAACACGCCGGAGGTCTTCACGTGCATGCCCACGTTGTAGGCGTCGAGCTTGCCGCGGCGCTCGGCCCAGGCGAGCAGGCGCCTGCCCAGCGACGGCGGCAGGAGCGAAGCCACTTCCTCCACGCCGGGCTTCAGGTAGTCGATCACCACCACCGGCTCGCCTTCCTTTGCGCCGGCTTCGCGGCGCACGCGCTCGAAGCGCGAGCGGCGCGTCTTCAGGTCGGCGACGCGGATGATGTCCTCGTAGCTCATCCACAGCGCGAGCTGCCGGCCGGCCTCGCCGACCAGCTTCGGGCTCCGCGTTGCCCAGCGTGGCGATGCGCTCGAGGTAGAGCTGTGCGTAGGCCTCGCCCTGGTAGTCGCGCAGGCGCGCCGCGCCCAGCTCGAGAATCTCGCGCGTCTCGGGCGGCAGCGGCTGCGGCGCCGCGGCGGGCAACTGGCGCGCGCCGGCGGCGATGTCGTAGCCGGCGGCGAAGCCGCGCAGGCTCGCTTCGCGCCCCCTTGCCCGCGCGACGGATCGCCGCTTCGCACACTTCACGCGGTAGCGGCAGTGCGCCCGAGCCGGCGATGGCGCCGAACAGCACGGCGTTGATGACCGTGCCGCTGTCCTGCGCCAGCTGGCGCATGTCGAACAGGACGGCGCGCCTGGCCAGCTGCTTCGCCGCCGCCAGCACCCGGTCGCTGGCGAAGCGCCCATCGGCCATCTGCATCTTCTCGATGGTGGCGTAGATGCGGTGCGTAGAGGCGATGAGCGTCGTGCGCTCCGGGGACACGAAGCCGTTCTGCATGGCGCGGCCGGCCTCCAGCAGCTCGGAGGCCACCATCACGTCCACGTTGCCCGGGCTGGGCGTGAGCGACATCACGGGCTCGCGCCCGCCCAGCAGCTCGCGCCTGGCCGGGAAGATCTCCAGGTAGTAGGTGGTGGCGCCGGTGCGCTGCGCGACGCCCGGAATGGAGGTCGCCTGCGCCGGGAATCCGCAGGCGGTGGCCGCGTGCATGAGCCAGTCGGCCATCACGCCGCCGCCCTCGCCGCCGAGCGCGGCCACCAGCACCGTGATCGAGCGCTCGGGCAGGCTCATACCGGGAGCAGGCTCTTGCGCAATCCGTGCATCGTGCGGTCCCACAGCGTCGGATTCTGGATCACCTCGGCGCGGTAGAAGGAGGGGCACAGCGTCGCCGCGTGCGCGTTCTCGCCGCACAGCCCGCAGCCCACGCAGCCCTCGATCACCGTGGCCACCGGATCCTTGCGCAGCGGATCGGGGTTGTCCTTCACGGTGAGCGTGGGGCAGCCGGAGAGCCGGATGCAGGAGTGGTCGCCGGTGCAGGTGTCCTCGTCCACGCCGTACTTCACGCGCACCACGCGCTCGCCCGCCGAGAGCCGCTGCGCGGTCTCGGGCTTCGCGCGCCGCTGGCGCTCGAGCTGGCATTCGCCTTCGGCGACGATCACCTTGAGACCCTTGGTGTCGGTGGTGAGCGCGTCGGTGAGTGTCTTCTTCATCTCGGCGACGTCGTAGGTGTGCACCGTCTTCACCCAGGTCACGCCGACGCCGGCCAGGGCGTTCTCGATGGTGCGGTCGGCGTGCGCCATGCTCTTGCCGCTCGCATCGCGCGACTGCTTCGGCGGCGAGGAGATCAGTTCCTGCGTCCCGGTGGCCGAGGCGTAGCCGTTCTTCATCACCACGAGCACCGCGTCGCCCTTGTTCAGCAGGTTCGAGGCGACGCCCGAGAGCAGGCCGTTGTGCCAGAAGCCGCCGTCACCCATCACCGCGAGCGGGCGCTTGGCCATCATCGGACCCACGCCAGCGGCGGAGGCGAGGCTCATGCCGTAGCCGAGGATCGAGTTGCCCATCGAGAAGGGCTCGAAGGTGGCGAAGGCGTGGCAGCCGATGTCGCCCGAAATGTGCGGCCGGCCGGTATCCCGCTCGGCCAGCTTCAGCGCGGCGAACACGGGGCGCTCGGGACAGCCGATGCAGAAGTTCGGCGGACGCGCCGGCAGGCCGGCGAGAAGCTCGGATGCCTGCTTGCGTGTGTCGGCGACCCTCGACAGCCATTGCGCACCGCCCCCGAGATCGAGCCCGGGCTGGTGCCGCGCGAGGAACTTCGACAATCCCCGCACCATGAGCTCGGCGGAGTATTCACCCGTCATCGGCATCAGGTCCTTGCCGTGGAGCTGCGCTTGCGCATCGTTGCGCCGCAAGGTCGTGGCGATATCCTGCTCGATGAATTCCGGCCGGCCCTCCTCGAGCACCAGCACCGCGCGCTTGCCAGCGCAGAAGGCGACGATCTCCTCCGGCACCAGCGGATAGACCACGTTCAGCGCGAGGATCGGCACGCGGCTCGCGCCGAAGGGGTCGGCGAGGCCGAGCGTCTGCAGCGCGCGCTGCAGGTTGTTGTACAGGCCGCCCTGCACGATGACGCCGACCTCCTGCAGGTCGCCGCCGAACACTTCATTGAGCTTGTGCTCGGCGATGAAGCGCCTGGCCGCGGGCAGGCGCACCTCGGCCTTGAGCTTTTCCTGCCGGAAGATGGCGGGCGGGTGCGCGAGGCGATCGTAGTTGAAGACGGCCGCAGCGCCGCGGTGGCGCGTGGACATCGCCGCCGCCCGGTTCGCGCGCGCCGCGAACTGCCCCTGCACGTGGCAGGCGCGGATGCGCAGGTCGACGATGACGGGAGAGTTGGAGGCTTCCGAGAGCTCGAAGCCTGTTTCCACCATGCGCACGATGGTCGGCAGGTTGGGCCGTGGATCGAGCATCCACAGTGAGGATTTCAGCGCCACGGCGTGCGTGCGCTCGAGCGCCACACTCGCCCCTTCGCCGTAGTCCTCGCCCGCGATGATCAGCGCGCCCCCCATCACGCCCGCGGAGGAAAGGTAGGAAAGCGCATCGGAGGCCACGTTGGTGCCGACGATGGATTTCCAGGTCACCGCGCCGCGCACCGGGTAGTTGATCGAGGCACCGAGCATGGCGGCGGCGGAGGCCTCGTTGGTGCACGCCTCGACGTGCACGCCGAGCTCGTCCATGTAGTCGCGCGCCTGCACCATCACGTCGAGCAGGTGCGACACCGGCGCGCCCTGGTAGCCGCCTACATAGGAGACCCCGGATTGCAGCAGCGCCTTGGTCACGGCGAGGATGCCTTCGCCGTGGAAGGTCTGGCCGTCGCCGAGCTTCAGGCTCTCGATCTCGGCTGAGAACGCACGTTCCATGTCAGGCGGGCACGAAGAAACTGCGCAGACCGTACAGCGCGCGGTCCCACAAGTTCGCGTTCTGGATCACCTCGGCGCGGTAGAAGGACGGGCAGAGCGTCGCCGCGTGCGCATTCTCGCCGCACAGGCCGCAGCCCACGCAGCCCTCGATCACCGTGGCCACCGGGTCCCTGCGCAGCGGATCGGGGTTGTCCTTGACGGTGAGCGTGGGGCAGCCGGAGAGCCGGATGCACGAGTGGTCCCCGGTGCAGGTGTCCTCGTCCACGCCGTACTTCACGCGCACCACGCGCTTGCCGGCGGCGAGCTTGTTCGCCGTTTCCGGCCGGACGCGGCGCTGCCGCTCGAGCTGGCATTCGCCGTCGGCGATGATCACCTTGAGGCCCTGGTAGCCGGTGGTCATCGCTTCCTTCAGCGTCTTCTTCATCTCGCCGACGTGGTAGGTGTGCACGGTGCGCATCCAATCCACGCCCAGGCCCCGCAGCGCGCGCTCGATCGACATGTCGGCGGCCTTGTGCTCGCTGTGCGTGGGCGACGAGGGCAGCTCCTGCGTGCCGGTGGCCGAGCTGTAGCCGTTCTTCATGATGACGAGGATGCCGTCGTCCTTGTTGAACACGGCGTTGGCCACGCCCGAGGTGAGGCCGTTGTGCCAGAAGCCGCCGTCGCCCATGATGGTCACGGTGCGCTTGCCGAACATCGGCTGCACCGCGGAGTTGGACGCGAGGCCCAGGCCGTAGCCGAGCACGGTGTGGCCGATGTTGAACGGCGGCAGCGTGGAGAAGGTGTGGCAGCCGATGTCGGCCGAGACGTGGTACTTGCCGACGTCCTTCTCCACCAGCTTCATCGCCGCGAACACGGGCCGCTCGGGGCAGCCGACGCAGAAGCCCGGCGGGCGCGTGGGCAGCAGCGCGCCGAACAGCTCGGCGGCCTTGTTCTTCGCGGCGACGACTGCCGCGAGCGCCTGGCCGGCGCCGACGAACTTCGCCACGCCCGTCACCACGACCTCGCCGGTGTATTCGCCCGCCATCGGCAGCACGTCCTTGCCGTGCACCTTGACGGCGTTGACCTCGTGGCGGCGCAGGGTGGCAAGGATGGCTTCCTCGAGGTACGCCGGTTGGCCTTCCTCGATCACCAGCACCGCGCGCTTGCCGGCGCAGAAGCGCACGATCTCCTCCGGCACCAGCGGGTAGGTGACGTTCATGCAGTAGATCGGGATGCGCGATGCGCCGAAAGCGTCGGCCAGCCCCAGCTGCTGCAGCGCGCGGATGGCGGCGTTGTACATGCCGCCCTGGCACAGGATGCCCAGGTCTTCGCGCTCGCCGGGGAACACCTCGTTCAGGCCCTGCTCGCGGATGTAGCGCACCGCGGCCGGCCAGCGCACCTCGATCTTGTGCTTTTCCTGCGCATAGGTGGAGGGCGGCAGGCTGATGCGGCCGAAGTCGAAATCCGGGTTCTCGAGGAAGTGGCGCGTGGAAAAGCGCGCCGCGCGGTTCGGCTTGGTGCGAAACGACCCCTGCACGTGGCAGGCGCGGATGCGCAGCTCGAGCATCACCGGGCTGCTGGAAGCCTCCGACAGCGCGAAGCCGTGCTCCACCATCTCGACGATCTTCGGCAGGTTGGGGCGCGGGTCGAGCAGCCAGATCTGCGACTTCATGGCAAAGGCGTGGCTGCGCTCCTGGATGATGGAGGCGCCCTCGCCGTAGTCCTCGCCCAGCACGATCAGCGCGCCGCCCTTGACGCCGGCGGAGGCGAGATTGGAGAGCGCATCGGATGCTACGTTGGTGCCGACCGTGGACTTGAAGGTCACCGCGCCGCGCAGGGGATAGTTGATCGAGGCGCCGAGCATCGCCGCCGCGCCCGCTTCCGAGGCGTTGGTCTCGATGTGCACGCCCAGCTCGTCCATGATGTCGCGCGCGTCGTTCAGCACGTCCATCATGTGCGACACCGGCGCGCCCTGGTAGCCGCCTACGTAGGACACCCCGGACTGCAGCAGGGCTTTGGTCACCGCGAGGATGCCCTCGCCGTGGAATACCTCGCCGTCGCCCAGCTTGAGCTTCTCTACCTCTTCCTTGAAGGAGCGTTCCATTTTGCGCCGGTCAGCCGATCTGGTTAGGCAACCATACCGCAACTGCGGGCACGAGGAACACGAGTGCGAGCAGCAGCAGGCTCATCGCGATGTAGGGCAGCACGGCCTGGAAGATGTGCAGCATGGTCACCTGGGGCGGGGCCACGCCCTTCATGGTCATCAGCAGCAGGCCGTGCGGCGGCAGCAGCAGGCCGAGCTGCATGCAGATGAGGAACATGACGCCGAACCACACCGGGTCGACGCCGTACTTCTGCACCAGCGGCATGTAGATCGGCAGCGTAATCAGCATCATGCTGACCTGCTCGACGAACAGCCCGAGGAACACGAGCAGCAGCAGCATCGCCGCGATCACCTGGAGCGGCGACAGCCCGAGCCCCGCGATCAGCTCAACCAGGCCGTTGCTCGCCCCGGAGAACGACAGCACCTGCGAGAAGGTGGTGGCGCCCACGATGATGAACAGGATCATCCCCGAGATGGCCACGGTGCCGCGCAGCGCCCTCAGCAGCGCGTCAAGTGTGAGCGCGCGGTAGGCGCCCGCGAGCACCATGGTGGCGAACGCGCCGATCGCCGCCGACTCGGTCGGCGTGGCCCAGCCGGCGGACATCGACGCCACCACGATGGTGAAGATCGACACCAGCGGCAACACGTACTGGAAGAACGGGCGCAGCCGCTCCCAGCCGCGGTACTCGGTGAAGGCGGTGGCGGGCGCGAGCGCGGGGTTGAGCTTCACGCGCGCCACGATGTAGACGACAAAGGCGGCGCTCAGCAATAGCCCCGGGACCACGCCGCCGATGAGCAGCTTCGAGATCGAGATGCCGGACAGGCTGCCAAGCAGCACGGTGAGCGCCGAGGGCGGAATCAGCATGTCGACGGCGCCTATCGCCATCAGCGGGCCGGTGGCCATGGCGGGGTGATAGCCGCGCGAGAGCATCACCGGCAACATCAGGCTGCCGAGCATCGCCGTGGTGGCGATGGTCGAGCCCGAGATGGCCGAGAACACCGTGCCCGCCACGACAGCGACGACGGCGAGCCGACCGGGCACCTGCCGGATCAGGCGCTCGACGCCGTCGATTACCTTCACCGCCAGGCCGGTGTGGAACAGCACCTCGCCCATCAGGATGAAGAGCGGGATCGGCGTGAGGGAGAAGCTCGCCACCGAGCCGACGCTGTTGCGCGCCAGCTGGGTGAGCCCCGCCTCGCCGCCGAGGAACACCACTGCGCCCAGCAGGTTGATCACCAGGAACGAGAACGCCACCGGCAGGCCGAGGAACATCAGCAGCGTGGAGCCGCCGAGCATCAGCCATGCCGCCGCGTCCCATGACATCGCTCTAGCCGGTCGACACCGCGTCGTCGCGCGGCGAGCGCTCGCCCAGCGCCAGGCGGCGCATGCGGAAAAGCATCTCGAGGGACAGCGCGAGGAACGCCACCGGCAGCACGCTGAGCAGCCACCACTCCGGCGTCACCAGCGTCTTGATCGACATCGAGCCCGCCTTGAAGCTCGCCAGCGCGGCGCGCGCGCCGTAGTACGCGATGACGAGGCAGCAGGCGAGGCCGAGGACGTCGACGATCCACTCGCATCACCCAGCCGACCCGCTTCGGCACGGCGCGCAGCACGATGTCGACGCGGACATGCTGGCCTTTGCGCAGCAGCCAGGGCGCCGTGAGCATGGTGATGAGGTAGAGCATCGCCTCGGAGATCTCGTTGCTCCACTCGAGCCCCACCAGCCCCGGCACGATGCGCACGTTGCGCAGCAGCACGTCGGCGCAGATCATCAGCGTCATGCCGAAGACCAGCGCGCAGGCGGCGAGGGCGAGCGCTTCCAGCAGCTTGCCGTAGGCCGCCTCGAGCCGGGCCATGCCCTACCTGGCCAGCACCTTGCGCAGTTGCGAGCCGTACTCCGGGCTCGCCTTGATGGCGTTCGCCCAACCGACTTCATTCGCCTTCTCCACGTACGCCTTGCTCGTCGCCGCGTCGAAGGCGATGGTCTGGATGCCGGCGTCGGCCTGGCGCTTCGTCTCGCTCTGGTTATAGGTCTTCCAGAACTCGTTCTGCCCCTCGTACGCCATGGCCTTGCGCTCGAGGTAGTCGCGCTGCGCCGGCGTGAGCGACTTGTACTTGTCCAGGTTCATCACCAGCGATACCTCGGCGTTGTAGAAGCCGGGATCGACGCGGTACTTCGTCTTCTCCTGCCAATTGAGGTCGAACAGGGCGTGGATCGGCCAGCCATAGCCGTCGATGACGCCGCGCTCCAGCGCGGTGTACACCTCGCCGGGCGCGGTGGTCATCACCGACGCGTTCATCGACTGGAAGAATTCGCGGTACACCGGCGTAATGCGGATCTTGAGGCCGGTGAGGTCGGGCTTGTCGATCTTCTTGTTGAGATAGAGGTGGAAGGGGGTGAACTCGACGACCCTGGCGAGGTAGCGCATGTTCGCCTTCTGCGCCCAGATCTTGTTGATAAGCTCGTAGCCGCCGTTCTTGCGCTGCTCTGCGGCGCTGGTCTCCGCGAGCTTGAGGATGTCCGCCTCAGGCATCACGTTGGTGTAGAAGGCGCCGGTGCTGAAGCCGATGTCGACGACACCAGTCTGCACCGCCTTGCCGACCTCGAAGGTCGGGATCGCCTTGGGGCCGCCGATGAAATTGATCTGCAGCACGCCCTTGCCGTCCTTGTTGACGTCGGCGATCCAGTCGATGGTGCGCTTCACGTAGAACTGGTTCTCGGGGAACGCGCTCACCAGCCGCAGGGTGACCTCCTGGGCGGCGGCGGCGCTGGCGGCGAGGACGAGCGCGATAGTCAGGAATGCGGTGACCGGCTTGTTCATGTTTTCCTCCTTGGAAGGCGACTATTCTACGACGCGGCGCCTGCCGTGATGACCTCCGGGCCGGCGGGCTGTGCGTGCAGCGCTTCGACCAGCACGGCGCGGCGCTCGAGCACCGCGCGCTGGTTGATGTACCCCTTGTCCGTGATCTCGCCGACGTCGATGGAGGGCGGCTCCTCCAGGAGGAGCGCCCGGGTCGGGTGCATCGAGCCGCCGCCTTCGGCGGCGAGCGCCTTGAGGGCGGCGGCGATCTTCGCGCGCAGCGCCTGCGGCGCGAGATCCTTCGCGGCGGGGCTGAGGAACACCAGCGCCCCGACCTCGTCGCGGTCGTGCCCGGTGATCACCGCGTCCTGGATCAGCGGGTTGCCGGCGGCGATCAGCTTCACGCGCACCGCGCCGACGTGCACCCAGGTGCCGGTGGTGAGCTTGAAGTCCTCCGCTACGCGGCCGTCGAACACCAGGCCCTTCTCGGGCGCGCGCCGGATCGGCGAACTTCATCGCGTCGCCGATGCGGTAGTAGCCTTCCTCGTCGAACGCCTCGCGCGTCAGGTCGTCGCGCCGGTAGTAGCCCGGCGTCACGTTCGGGCCGCGCACGCGCACTTCGAGCTTGCCGGCGGCGGGCACCAGCTTCAGCTCGCAGCCGGGGTTGGGCAGGCCGATCACGCCCGCGCGCTCGATGTGGTAATGCACCGCCGCGGCCGAGGGCGCGGTCTCGGTGGAGCCCCAGGAGGAGATCATGGCGAGCTCGCCGTTCTTCTCCGCGACGGCGAGCTGTCTCCAGGCGCTCCCACAGGTTCTGCGGCAGGGCCGCGCCCGCGTAGAACACCATGTCCAGGTCGCGGAAGAAGTTGCGCCGCAGGGCCGCGTCATTCTCCAGATGCGGCAGCAGAAGGTCGAAGCCGCGCGGCACGTTGAAGTACATGGTCGGCGAGATCTCGCGCAGGTTGCGCGCGGTGATGTCGATCAGGCCCGGCGCGGGCTTGCCGCCGTCCACGTACAGCGTGCCGCCGTTCCTCAGGATCACGTTGAAGCAGAAATTGCCGCCGAAGGTGTGGTTCCAGGGCAGCCAGTCGACGATGGTCTGCACGCGGTCCTCGAGGAACGGCCAGACCTGCGCCAGCATCTGCTGGTTGGAGACCAGCATGCGCTGCGTGTTGACCACGCCCTTGGGCAGGCCGGTGGAGCCGGAGGTGAAGAGGATCTTCGCCACCGAGTCCGGGCCCACGCGCGCGAAGGCCTCGTCCACGCGGGCGCCGGGCGCCGTGTCGAGGAGCTTGCGCGATCGGTGTGGCCTGCGCGCCGACGGCGGCGAGCGCGGGCGCGAACTTCGCCGGGTCGTCCACCCAGACCAGGCCGGGCCGCAGCAGATCGAAGATTGCCTTCAGCTTGGCGAAGTCCTTCGACATGAGCGAGTACGCCGGCGAGATCGGCGCCACCGGCACGCCCGCGTGCATTGCGCCGAGAGCGAGCAGTCCGTGGTCCACGCTGTTGTCGGAGAGGACGGCGACGGGTTTCTCCGGCCCAAGGCCGCGCTCGAGGAGCGCCTGGCCGATGCGCCGCGCGGCCTCGAGCGCCTGCGCGTAGGTCACCTTGCGCCACTTGTCGCCCTCGCGTTCGGCGAGGAACACGCGCTGCGGCGCTTCCTTCGCCCAGCGCAGCAACCAGACGCCGACGCTGCGCTCGTAGTCGCGCAGCGGCTGCGGCGAGCGCAGCAGCGTCGTGCCATCGGCGCGCCTTTCCACGCGGACATCCGCTGGCGCGAAACGCAGGCGTGAATGCAAAGCCATGGATTTCCCTTGCCAGTTTCTATAGTACTTTAGGCCGTCATGCCGATCACTCCCGACGAGCGCCCCCATTTCGCGCGGCATTCGACTGAGCGCGGATGAAGCGCAGAACCTTCCTCGCCGCGGGTCTCGCTTCGATCGGCGCGACGGCCTGCCTTTCCCGGGACCCGCGTGCGGGCGGACTCGCGTTGCCCTCGATTGCGGGGAGGCAGGGGGTTCCGATCGGCGCGGTGCGGCGCCTGATCGTGGAACGCTCCGATGCGGCGCTCGGGCGCTGCCGCTATGTCGCCGACCTCGGCCACCAGCGCGTCGCGCAGCCGACTTTGCTCGCGCAGCGCGGCGAGCGCTTTGACGCGCTGGTCGAAAACCGGCTGCCGCAGCCGACCAGCGTGCACTTCCACGGCTTGACCCTCGCCGAGGCGCAGGACGGCGCGGGATTCGATCCGATCGCGCCGGGCGGGTCGAAGCGCCTGCGTTTCGAGGTCAGGAACCGCGGCGGGCTTTACTGGTTTCACCCGCACCCGCACGGCTTCACCGCCGAACAGGTGCATGCGGGGCTCGCCGGCCTCGTGGTGGTCGTGGACGAAGACGACGCGGCGCTCGGCCACGCGCTCGCGCTGGCGCCGGCCAACCGGCTGGCGCTCGCCATCTCGGACGTGCGCGTCGCCGGCGGCGCCTTGCGTCCCTACGCCCCGAGCGCCGAGGACTGCCACACCGGCTGGCTGGGAAATCGCGTGATGGTGAACGACGCGCTCGACGCACATTTTCCGGTGGCGCCGGGTTGGGTGCGGCTTCAGCTCCTCAACGCGTGCAACGCACGCGGCCTGCTGTTTGCTTTCCGTGCCGGCGAGTCCTCCGTTCCGTTTTCCCTGGTCGGCACCGATGGCGGGCTCCTGCCCGCGCCGCGGCTGCTCGATCGCGTGTTCCTGCATCCGGCCGAGCGCATCGATATCTTGCTGGATGCACGTCCCCACCGGCATATCGAAGCGATCAGCCTCGAATTCGACCCGCGCCTGCATGCGACTGGGTCGATGCAGGGGCGGCCGCATCCTGCGCGCGCCCGCTTCCCCGCGCTCGCAGCGGAAACCATCTGCGGGCCGGTTGGAGGGCGCCGCGCGGGCGAAGTCGTGCCCGAGGGCGAGCCGCTGCCGCTGTTCTCGTTGTTCGTGGAGGGCGAGCGTCAGCCGCCGCGGACCTTGCCGCAGCACCTCTCGTCGCTGGGCGAAGCCACGGCACCGCCCGAGGCCGAAGCGCGGCGCATGCGGCTTGAACTCAGCGAACAGCATGGTTTTCTGATTGACGGCAGGCCCTATGCGCTCGAGGAGGTTGCGTTCAGCGTGGCGCGCGGCGCGCGCGAGGTCTGGGAAATCAAGAACAGCCCGATCTCCATGCCGCATCCGATGCACCTGCACGGGTCCGGCTTTCGCGTCCTGCGCCGCCAGGGGACCTTCGGTCCGGCCCGATCGCTCGCCACCGAGAGCGGCGGCCGGCTCGCCACCGACCTCGGCGTGAAGGACACGGTCGTCATCTGGCCGAACGAGACCGTGTGGCTGGCGGTGGATTTCACGCTGCCGCAAGATGCGGCGTTCGACGGCCGCCAGCGCTACATGCTCCACTGCCACAACCTCGAGCACGAGGACGGCATGATGATGCGTAATTTCGCCGTGCTTTGACCCCCTCGGCGGGACGCGTCACTCAGCCGCTGAAGCTGCGGCGCGCGAGCAGCGACGGCCCGCTAGTCAAGAATGTGCACCCCCCAGGGGGTATTGCCGACGGCGATCTCCCTGAGGACGCCGAGTTTCACCGTGTCGATGACCGTGACGCTGTTCGAGCGGCCGTTCGCCACGTAGAGCTTCGCGCCGTCGCGCGTGAGCGCCATGTTCCATGGCCGCTTACCCACCGGGATGGTGGCGAGCACCGCGTCCGCGGCCGTGTCGATCACCATCACGTTCGCGTCGCCGCCGTTGCTGAGATACACGCGCTTGCCGTCCGGGTGCATGGCAAGGCCGTTCGAGCGCAAGCCAGCCTTGATCGTGCGCAGGACGTGGTGCGTTCGCGCGTCGATCACGTACACCGTGTCCGCGCGCTCGCAGGCGACATAGGCCTTCGCGCCGTCGGGGGTGAAGGCGATGCCGCGGGGGCGCGTCCCCACCTTGAGCTGCGCGACCAGGGAGCGTGCGGCAACATCGATGACTTCGAGCTTGTCGTCCTCCTCGGCGCTGACGTAGACGAAGCGTCCGTCGGGCGAGAACACCGCGTGCTCCGGATTTTCCCCCTTGATCTTCACCTTGAAGACGACCGCCTCGGTCGCGGTATCGATGAACACCACGCTGTTGGTCAGCTCGACCGCCGCGGCGACGAGCTTGCCGTCGGGCGAGAGATAGACCCCTTCGGGCGATTCGCCCAGATCGATGCGCCTTGCCACGGCGCGCTTCTCGAGATCGATCACCAGCAGCGCGTTGTTCGGCTGGTCGGACACGTAGGCCAGCTTGCGCGCCGCGTGGATCGCGGTGCCGCGCGGCTTGCCCCCGGTCCTGATCTCGCCGACGACCTCGTCCTTGTCGGTGTCGATGAGCGAAATCGTGCCGCCGTTCTCGTTTCCGACCAGCGCCAGCCCCGCGCCGGCCGGTCCCGCCGCGCCGGCGGCCGCTACCAGGCAGCCGATGACCAGGCCACGCTTCCACACCGGCATGCCTTCGTTGCGCTGCATGGATTGCTCCCCCGTTTTTCCATAGTACTTTAAGCGATCATGCAGATCATTCCCAACGGCCGGCCGCCCTTCAGGGCCGACCACATCGGCAGCCTGCTGCGCCCGCAACAACTGCGGCAGGCATTCCGCGCGCATGCCGCGAAGGAAATGACGGATGCGGATTTCCGCGCTGCACAAGACGCCGCAATCCGCACCGTCGTCAAGCTGCAGGAGGATTGCGGCCTGCAGGTGGTCACCGACGGCGAGTTCCGCCGCGTCTCCTACTGGGAGAAGTTCGTGCGCCTGACGCGCGGCTTGGTGGTCAAGGACGCGGTGTTCAAATTCCACGACGAGCACGGCCACAGCAGCGACTTCACGGCGCCCTATGTCGACCGCGAAAGTGGGGCGCGCCGAACCCATTACGCTGGACGAGTACCGTTTCATCGCGCCGCTCACCAGGGCGACGCCCAAGGTGACGATGCCGGCGCCGTCCACCATGCACTTCTACCGCTTCACGCAGTTCGGCGATCCCGGGATCTACGCGGGCGCGAAGGAGTTCTTCGCCGACCTCGGCAAGGTCTACCAGGCCGAGATCGCGGACCTTGCGCGCGCGGGCTGCAACTACGTGCAGCTCGACGAAGTCGCGCTCGCGGTGCTCTGCGATCCCGCCGCGCAGGCCAAAGTGCGCGCGGCCGGCGGCAATCCCGACGGGCTGGTGGACCTCTACGTGGACGCGATCAGCGAAGCGGTGAAGGGCCGGCCTGCGGGGATGGTCGTCGGCGTGCACATGTGCCGCGGCAACTACAAGGGCATGTACCTTTCCGAGGGCGGCTACGCCTCGATCGCGGAGCGGCTGTTCAACCGCGCCGCGGTGAACCACTTCCTGCTCGAGTTCGACACGCCGCGCGCGGGCGATTTCACGCCGCTCGCCATGGTGCCGAAGACGAAAGGCGTGGTGCTCGGCCTGGTGAGCTCCAAGGCGCCGCAACTCGAGCCGATCGAGAGCTTGAAGCGCCGGGCTGCGGAGGCGGGGAAACACATCGATCTCGCGCAATGCGGGATCAGCCCGCAGTGCGGCTTCGCCAGCACCATGGGCGGCAACCCCGTGACGGAAGCCGATGAGCGCGCGAAGCTCAGACTCTGCGTGGAGGCGGCGCGCGCCATCTGGGGCTAGTATTTGGTCCGACAGGGGGCGACGCATGCGGGTAATCCTGGGACTGTGCGCTCTTGCGCTGTGCACGGGTGAGGTCGGGGCAGCCGATGTGCTCGCCACGCGCAGCGGCTGGGAAGTGGGCGGCCAGCTCTCGCGCTACCACTACGAAGAGCCGGATTTCATGCGGCTCGAGGGAGACCGCATCGGCGTGACTGGCGCCTACACCCTCGCCAACGAGAAGCGCCTGTTCACGCGCATCGAAGGACGGTGGTCTTACGCCGAGCTGCAGTACCAGGGGTCCGGCACGCTGGAGGGCGTGCCCGACCACATCTTCGAACTGCGCGTACTGGCCGGCGGGGACTATCGGACGGGCAAGGTGGTCTGGTCGCCTTACGTCGGCGGCGGCTTCCGTTACCTCTATAACGACCTGCGCGGCGTTTCCTCGACCGGGCAGCGCGGCTACCGCCGCGATTCGGCCTACTTCTACGTTCCGCTGGGCGTGACCCTGCGCATGCCGCTCGGCGGGGAATGGGCGCTGGCGCCGCAAGTGGAGTACAGCGGCTTCATCCGCGGGATACAGCGCAGCTATCTCGCCGACACCGGCATCACGGGCTTGTACGACGTCACCAACTACCAACGCGATGGCCGCGGCTATCGCGCGCAGCTGATGGTCGAGGGCAAGCGCTGGTCGTTCGGGGTGTGGACGAACTACTGGGACGTCGAGGATTCCGACGTCCAACCCATCGGGGTGGGTATTGCCGGCAGGGAGCCCGCCAACTGGACGCGCGAGTCCGGTGTGGAGCTGCGCTACCGCTTCTAGTCCAGCACTTCGCGCAGCTTGTCCGCCGGCACGCGCGGCGCGACGCCCGCGCGCTCTTCCTGCAGCAGCATGGGGGTGCGCGAATCGCGCTCGCCCCAGCCGCGGCGCATCGCCTCCTCGAACTCGCCCATCGCCACCTGGGCCACCTGCATCGGCACGCCGACTTCGCGCGCGAGCTCGAGCGCGAGCGAGAGGTCCTTGTGCGCAAGGCGCAGCGCGAAGCCGGGCGGATCGTACTTCCCCGGGAGGAACTGCTCGGCGAGCCGGTCGAAAGTGCGCTTCCTGCCCGTGGCACCCTGGCGAATGGCCTTGAACAGCGCGAGCGGCTCGACGCCCGCCTTGACGCCCAGCGTAAAGACCTCGGCGAGCGCGGTCTGCACGGTGAAGCTCGCCGCGTTGTGCACGAGCTTGGCGACCGAGCCGGCGCCGATCGGCCCCACGTAGATCGGCTGGTCGCCGATCACGCGCAGGACGCCTTCGTGCTTGCGGAAGATCGCTTCGTCGCCCCCCACCCAGAGCGCGAGCTTGCCGCTATGCGCCCCTTCGCGCCCGCCACTCACGGGCGCATCGAGGAACTGCACGCCGCGCGCGGCGAGCGACGCATGCACGCGGCGCACGCAGGCGGGCGAATTGGTGGTGAGGTCGAACCACGCCGCGCCGCGCACCATCGCCGGGCCGATCTGCGAGGCCAGCGCCTCGACTTCGGCGGGGCCGGGGAGCGAGGTGAAGGCCACTTCGGCGCCCTCCACGGCGGCTGCGGCCGAGTCCGTCCAGGCCGCGCCGGGCAGCTCGGGCCGGCGCAAGTCGTTCACTTTCAGGCTGTGACCCGCGCGCGCGAGCCTCGCGGCGATCGGCGCGCCCATCACCCCCAAACCGATGAACCCGATGTTCATGCGCCGCGCTCTTCGTAGACCTGCTTGGCGACCTGCGCGGCGCTGATGCCGTTTGCCCAGCCGGCGTAGAAGGCCAACTGCGTGAAGAGCTCGGCGAGCTCCTCGCGCGTCACGCCGTTGTCGAGCGCGCGCCAGATGTGGCCCTTCAGCTGGTCGGGCCGGTGCAGCGCGACGAGCGCGGCCACCGTGGCGAAGCTGCGGTCGCGCTGCGAGAGTCCGGGGCGCGCCCAGACGTCGCCGAACAGCACCTTCTCGGTCAGCTCGGCGAGCTTGGGCACCACGTCCTTCACGGTGCCGATGGTGGACGGCGGGGACTTCGGTGCGGCCATGGCGTTCTCCTCCAGGATGGACGGGGCGCAAAGTGTAGCGGTTGGCCGGCTTCGCAGCGGCGCCGGTTCGACGCACAATTGCAGGTGCCGCAACCGGGCACCAAGGTGAATCGCGATACCGTCATCGCCGTCAACCGCTTCGGCCTGGGCGCCGGGCCGGGCGAGCTCGCCGCGCGTCGGCGCCGACCCGCGGGGCTGGCTCGCGAGCCAGGCCGGCGCAGCCCGCGCCCGCGTACGCGGAGTTCGGCAAGCTCGCGCACTTCGAGCGAGGCGCTGAAGGAGTATCCCGCGCTGGATCGCGCGCCTGCGCGAGGCGCGCGCCGGGATGCAGGATTCCGCGCAGCCCGTGCCGCGCAGCGTCGAAGGGACGTTCCGCGAGCACTTCGGGCCGATCATGCTCGAGGAGGTCGGCGCGCGGCTCGCCGTCGGCGGCGGCCACGCCGGCGCCGTTCCACGAGCGCCTCGTCTGGTTCTGGGCGAATCACTTCACGGTCTCGGCCGAGAAGCCGCTCGTCTTCGCCGCTCGTCGGCAGCTTCGAGCGCGAGGCGATCCGGCCGCACGTGACCGGGCGCTTCGCCGACATGCTGCTCGCGGCGGCGCGGCACCCGGCGATGATCCTGTACCTCGACAACCACCTCTCGGTGCGCAAGGGCTGGCAGCCGCGGCGGCGCGCGCGCAGCGCCGCGTTTCCGCCGCCCACCGGCCTCAACGAGAACCTCGCCCGCGAGATCCTCGAGCTGCACACGCTGGGCGTGAACGGCGGCTACACGCAGGCCGACGTGACCGAGTTCGCGCGCGTGCTCACGGGCTGGACCGTGCGGCCGATCGATGTTCGACCTGAGAGCCCGCCCGGATTCCTCTTCGATCCCGCGCGGCACGAGCCGGGGCCGAGGACGCTGCTCGGCAAGACCTACGCGCAGGAAGGCGTGGCGCAGGGCGAGGCCGTGCTGCGCGACCTTGCCGCCCATCCGGCGACCGCGACGCACGTCGCCACCAAGCTCGCGCGCCACTTCATCGCCGACGAGCCGCCGCCCGAGGCGGTGGCGCGCATCGCGCGCGCCTTCCGCGACTCCGGCGGCCACCTGCCGACCGTCTACGCGCGCGCTGCTCGACTGCCCGGAGGCCTGGGAGCAGCCGCTCGCCAAGCTGAAGTCGCCGATCGAGTACGTCGTGTCCTGCCTGCGCGCGCTGCCGGCCGCGCGCGCGGCGAAGCCGCAGGCGCTGTTCCTCGCGCTTGCGCGGCATGGGGCAGCGGCCCTTCTTCGCGCCCTCGCCGCAGGGCTGGCCCGACACCGCCGCGGCCTGGGCCGGCGGCGGACGCGCTGTGGAAGCGCATCGAGTGGGCCGGCATCCTCGCGGCGCGCATCGGCTCCGGCGTAGATCCGCTGCGCCTCGCGCGCGAGAGCTACGGCGAGGCGCTCGGCGAGCGCGACGCGGCTCGCGATCGAGCGCGCCGAAAGCCGCCAGCAGGGCCTCGCGCTGTGGCTCGCGAGCCCGGAATTCCAGCGGAGGTGACGATGACGACGCGTCGCGAAGCTCTGTTCAACTCCTCGGCGGCATCGCCGCGCTCGGCGGGCTGCCGGGCCTCGCGCTTGCCGCGGCGCCTCGGCGAGCGAGCGGCGCCTGGTGTTCGTGTTCCTGCGCGGCGGCATGGACGGGCTCTCGGCGGTGCCCGCCTACGGCGACCCGCAGTACGCGGCGCGCCGCGGCGCTCTCGCCGTGGCCGCGCCCGGGCGCGCCCGGTGGCGCGCTCGACCTGGACGGCCACTTCGGCCTGAACCCGTACCTCGCCCGAGATGCACAAGCTCTACGCAGGCGGGCGAGCTCGCGGTGCTGCACGCAGTCGCGTCGCCGTACCGCGAGCGCTCGCACTTCGACGCGCAGAACCTGCTCGAGAACGGCACCGCCAAGCCCTTCGGCCGCGAGACCGGCTGGCTGAACGCAGCGCTTGCCGCGGCGCGGTCGCGGCGCGGCCCGCGGCGTTCGCGCTCGGGCCGAGCATCCCGCTGGTGCTGCGCGGGCCGGCGCAGGTCGGCTCCTGGTCGCCCTCGGTGCTGCCCGGGCCGGACGCCGACCTGCTCGAGCGGCTCGCCGCGCTCTACCGCGGCGACGCGCTGCTCGGCGCGCTCCTTCGCCGCGGCGCGCGAGGCGCAGGGGATGATGGAAGGCGCGGGCAGCGGCCGCGGCATGGGCGGCGGCCCGCAGCCCGTGGTCGCAGCTGGCAAAGGCGGCCGGGCGATATCCTCGGCAAGCGCGACGGCCCGCGCGTGGCGAGCATCGACTTCGGCGGCTGGGACACGCACATCAACCAGGTCGGCGAGTACAGCCCGCTGACGCGCAACCTGCGCCTGCTCGACCGCTCGGTCGCTGCGCTGAAGGAATCGCTCGGCCCGGCCTGGCGGCACACCGCGGTGCTGATCGTCACCGAGTTCGGCCGCACCGTGGCGCCCGAACGGCTCGAGCGGCACCGACCACGGCACGGCGGGCGCGGCGTTCGTGGCCGGCGGCGCGGTGCGCGGCGGGCGCGTGATCGCGGATTGGCCCGGGCTCGGCGAGAGCGCGCTGCTACGAGGGGCGCGACCTGCGCCCGACGCTCGACCTGCGCGCGCTCTTCAAGGCGGCGCTCGCCGCGCAGCTGGGGCTGGACGCGTCGGCGCTGGAGGCGCAGGTGTTCCCGGGAAGCGCGGGCGTGCGCCCGCTCGAGGGCCTGTTCGCCTGATCGGCGGGCGGTGTGACCGCCGTCGCATGCGACGCGAGCCCTCACCGGGCTTGCGCGTCGTCTAGACGTCCCTGCGGCTAGGCGCCGAGCGCCGAGATGACGCGATTCATCCAGCTTGCGGCGGCGGTGACGCCGCCGAAGCTGAACAGGTGCACGCCGACCACGTTGCAGGCGGCGTGCGCGGCGCAGTAGCGCGCGAGCGCGCGAGCTGCTCGCCGGGATCGGTGTGCGTCACCAGGCGCACCGCGTTCAGCCCCTGCGCCTGCAGCGCGCGCAGCGAGGCGCTCACGCCGCAGCGCTGCGCGAAGCGCAGCAGCGCGCCGGCGAGGTGGGGCCGGCCAGCCCGACGTAGACCGGCACGCCGGGCGCGCTGCGCGCCAGCGCCGAGCAGTATTCGATCACGCGCGCCGGCGCGAAGGAGAACTGCGTGACGACGTAGGCGCCCAGGCCCTGCGCCGCGGCAAGCGACAGCTTTTCGCCGAAGTCGCGCTCCAGCGCCGACGTGCGGGATGCGCGGGTGGCCCTCCGGGTAGCCGGGCAGCGCCGATCTCGCGCAGGCCGCGCCGCGGCGAGCAGCGCCGCTGCGGATCAGCGCCGCGCCGTCGCCGTAGGGCCCGCGCGCCTCGGCTCGTCGCCGCCGAGGATCAGCGCCTTGCGCACGCCGGCCTCCGCGCACCGCGCGCGCGAGGAAGCCTTCCAGCTCGGCGCGGCTGCGCGATGCGCCGCGCGGCGATGTGCGGCACCGGCTCGAGGCCCGCCTCGCGCACCGCGACGAGCGAGGCGAGCGAATCGGCGAGGCTGTGGCGCGGCAGGTGGTTGACGTAGACCGGCGTGCCGGCGGGCAGCAGCGCGGCGATGGCGCGCGCGTCCTGCGGGCGGTGCGCGCCCATCTCGATCGAGCCCGCCGCGACCAGGTCGACCGCGAGCGCGGCGCTGGCGGCCTCAAGCGCGCTTGCGGGAGACGACATAGGATTCGTCCAGGAACCACAGGCCGCCGTGCGCCTGCAGCACTTCGCGCGTGGCGTCGAGGTACTTGCGCTCGCCGATCACCTTGCCGAGGCGCTCGTCGTCGATCTGCGCCACGTAGACCGCCGCGTTCCAGGCGGCGAACAGGGTCGAGGTGCCGATGCTGGCGGACACCTCGGTGGGCAGGGTGTGCATGTCGTAGCGGAACACGGCGCGCGCATCGGCGTAGGCGTTGAAGTTGTAGTGCCTCGCATCCTTGCCCAGCTCGGCGCGCACCGCGCGCAGCACGTCGTGGCGGCTGGTCTGGAACGGGTTCTCTTCCGGCCACACCTTGCGCACGATCTCCAGGCCCGGGTCGTTGCCGCAGGAATGGATGCCGAGCAGGCGCCCGCCCGGGCCCGAGGCGCGCGCACCAGCGGCGCGATCACGCGCTGCGCCTTGAACTTCGCCGGCACGCGCGCGCGGTAGGGCTGCGAGGCGATCACCAGGTCGTAGTCGGCGCGCGCGCGGCCCTGCTGCGGGATGACGTCGTTCAGCAGGAACCTGAAGTCCTCGCGGTACAGCACCAGCGCCACCGGCCGCTCGTAGACCGGGTTGCCGGTCGTGGGGCTGTGGCGCGCCTGCCAGTTCTTCGACGAGGAACGGCTCGAGCGCCGCGATCTGCTCGCTGAAATCGTGCGCGGTGGTGCCGGTGAGCGCCACCTCGTGCCACAGGAGCGACGTCGCCGCGGCGAGGGCCTTCGGCGTGAGCCAGGGCGCCTCGCTGTAGTACATGTTGGTCACCACCAGCACCGTGGCCGGGTGCTCGAAGAAGCGGTCGGCCATGCTTGGCGAGCGACAGGCGCACGTCCTCGAGGCTGATTTCCTTGCCGACGAAGTAGAAGGGCAGCGTCGGGAAGCGCCGGTGCATCTCGCGCATCACGCGCGTGAGCACCGTGCCGTCGCCCATGCCGGCGTCGAACACGCGCACCGCGGGCGGCCGCGGGTGGATGCTGGCGAGCTCCATGCCGACGCGGCGCGCGATCACTTCCTTCTCGCTGCAGGTGTTGACGAACAGCAGGTACTTCTGCCGGTTGTCGAAGAAGCGGAAATTGCGCGACGGCGCGCCTTCGGCCGGGGCCGCCGGGGCGGGCCGCGGCGCGACGCGCAGCAGCGGCATCAGCTCGCGCGGCGAGGACGGGGCGGTGGCGCCGCGGCTCGCCATGTAGGTGCTGACGCGCGTGAGCGTTTCGGGCGTGATGCGCGCGCCGTCGCGCAGGCGCGCGACGAACTTGCCGTCGTTCACCGCGCGGCGGCCGAACGTGGACTCCGCCATGCCGGTGCGGCGGCAGAAATCGGCGATACTGTCGAGCAGGCCGTCGCCCTGTTGTGCGAGCGCTTCCAGCATGTCGTCCCTCCTTCGGCCGCCAAGGTAGCGAGGCGCATGAGTGGGAAGGCAACCACAGCCAGAACGCCGAATCAAGTGGGATGTATCCCACAACAACAAATCAATGGGTTAGAAGTCATAAGGGTCGGACAGGGGAACCAAAACCACGGAGGCAGTATGAAGAAGCACTTACTGACAGCAATTGCAGCAAGCGTGGCCCTCGCCGCATGCGCGGACAGGCCGCTGACGTACATGGAGTCCGGGGCGCTGATCGGCGCCGCGAGCGGCGCCGTGATCGGCGCGGTGGCTTACAAGAAGGACCGCACCAAGGGCGCGGTGATCGGCGCCGTCGGCGGCGGCCTCGCGGGCGGTGCGGTGGGCGCGTACATGGATTCACAAAAGCGCGACCTCGAGAAGAACCTCGCCCAGGAGATCCAGGCCGGCCAGGCGCGCGTGGAGAAGCTGCCGGGGGACGTGGTGCGCGTCACCATGACCAACCAGACCGCGTTCGAGACCGATTCCTCGGCGATCAAGGCAGGATTCAACAGCACCATGGACAAGCTTGCCGACGTCGTCGTGCGCTACGGCAAGACCACCCTCGTCGTCGTAGGGCACACCGACAATGTCGGCACCAACGACTACAACCAGCACCTCTCGGAGCGGCGCGCGCTGTCGGTGGCGCAATACCTGGAAACGCGGCGCGTGAACGGGATGCGCCTTGCGACCGCGGGCAAGGGCGAGACCCAGCCGGTGGCACCGAACACCACCGAGAGCGGCCGGCAGGCGAACCGCCGCGTGGAGATCTACCTCGAGCCGGTGGTGCAGGGCTAGGCATGGCCGGGAAGAAGCCGCAGGGCCTCGCGCGGGGCCTCACCAATTACGGCGATGCCGGGTTCTCGCTCTACCTGCGGCGTTCCTTCGCCAAGAGCATGGGCTACTCGGGCGAGATGCTCGCGCGCCCGGTGGTGGGCATCGCCGATTCGAGGAGCGGCTTCAACAACTGCCACCGCCATTTTCCCGAGCTGATCGAGGCGGTGAAGCGCGGCGTGCTCGCCGCCGGCGGCCTGCCCATCGACTTTCCGACGGTGTCGCTGGGCGAGGTGTTCCTCAGTCCCACCTCGATGATGTTCAGGAACCTGATGTCCATCGACGTAGAGGAGATGATCCGCGCGCAGCCGATGGACGCCGTGGTGCTGGTGGGCGGCTGCGACAAGACGGTGCCCGCGCAGCTGATGGGCGCGGCGTCGGCGGACGTGCCGGCGGTGCAGCTGCTCGCCGGCCCGATGATGCCGACGTCGTTCCGCGGCGAGCGCCTCGGCGCCTGCACCGATTGCCGGCGCTTCTGGGCGATGCACCGCGCGGGCAAGGTGGACCAGGCCGGCATCGACGAAGTGGAAGGCAACCTCGCCACCACGGCGGGCACCTGCGCGGTGATGGGCACCGCCTCGACCATGGCCGCGATCACCGAGGCGCTAGGCATGGCGCTGCCCGGCAGCGCGGCGATCCCCGCGGTGCATGCCGACCGGCTGCGCGCCGCGGAGGCGAGCGGGCGTCGCGCGGTGGAGTTGGTGGCGAACCCGATCCGGCCCTCGCAGATCATCACGGCGCAATCGGTGGAAAACGCCATCCGCGTGCTCCTCGCCATCGGCGGCTCGACCAACGCCATCGTGCATCTCACCGCCATCGCCGGCCGCGCCGGCGTGAAGGTCGACCTGAACCGGCTCAACGAACTTTCCGACACCACGCCGGTGCTGGTGGACCTGAAGCCCACGGGCCAGTTCTACATGTCCGACCTCTACGCCGCGGGCGGGGTGGGCGCGGTGTTGCGCGAGCTCAAGCCGTTGCTGCACCTGGAATGCATGACGGTGACGGGCGAGACGCTCGGCGAGCGCCTCGCGCACGAGGCAGGCGCCTGGGTGGATCGCGCGGTGGTGCGGCCGCTGGCGGAGCCGCTGGCGAAGGAGGGCGGACTGGTGGCGCTGTTCGGCTCGCTCGCGCCGAACGGCGCGATCCTCAAGCGCTCGGCGGCGGACCCGAAGCTGTTCGAGAAGCGAAGGGCGCGCGGTGGTGTTCACTTCGCTCGATGACCTCGCCGCGCGCGTGGACGATCCCGCGCTCGACGTGACGCCCGAGGATTTCATGGTGCTGCAGAACGCGGGGCCGAAATCCGGCTACGCCATGCCGGAGGCCGGCTACCTGCCGATTCCCGCGAAGCTCGCGCGTGCCGGCTTGAAGGACATGGTGCGCATCTCGGATGCGCGCATGAGCGGCACCGCCTACGGCACGATCGTGCTGCACGTCTCGCCGGAGGCCGCGGCAGGCGGGCCGCTCGCGCTGGTGAGGAACGGCGATCGCATCCGGCTGTCGGTGAAGGCGCGGCGCATCGAGCTGCTGGTGCCGGAAACCGAACTTGCGAAGCGCAAGGCCGCCTGGAAGCCGCCGGTCGCGGTGCCCGCCCGCGGCTACGCGAAGCTCTACATGGACCACGTGCTGCAGGCCGAGCACGGCTGCGATTTCGATTTCCTGAGGAAGGCGTGAGCGAGGCCGCGTTCCGCGGCGTGTTCCCCTACCTTGTCTCGCCGATCCGCGCATCGGGCGAAGTGGATGCGCCGGTGCTCGCGCGCTTGTGCGAGGACCTGATCAAGGCGGGGGTGCACGGCCTGACGCCCCTTGGCTCGACCGGGGAGTTCGCCTATCTCAGCCCGGCGCAGAGAAAGCGTGTCGTCGAAGTGACGATCGAGGCTGCGGCCGGCCGCGTGCCCGTGGTGGCGGGCGTGGCCTCGACGACCATCGCCGACGCAACGTCCCAGGCGCGCGAGGTCGAGCGCCTGGGTGCGAGCGGCATCCTCGCCATCCTGGAAGCGTACTTTCCGGTGGCGGACGAAGGCGTGTTCGCCTACTTCAAGGCGATCGCGGAGGCGGTGTCGCTGCCGGTGGTGCTCTACACCAACCCCAACTTCCAGCGCTCCGACCTCTCGCTGCCGGTGATCGAGCGCCTCTCGCACGTGCGCAACATCCGCTACATCAAGGACGCGTCGTTCAACACCGGGCGGCTGCTTTCGATCCTCAACCGCGTCGAAGGGCGCATGCAGGTATTCGCGGCGTCCTCGCACGTTCCGGCCTGCGTGATGCTGCTCGGCGGCGTGGGCTGGATGGCGGGCCCGGCCTGCGTTGCGCCGCGCCAGAGCGTCGAGCTCTACGAGCTGTGCCGGCGCGGCGACTGGACGAAGGCCATGGAGCATCAGCGCCCGCTCTGGGCGCTCAACCAGGCCTTCGCCAAGTACAACCTCGCCGCCTGCATCAAGGGCGGGCTCGCGCTGCAGGGCTACGCCGTGGGCGTCCCGCTGCCGCCGCAGGCGCCGCTGTCCGCGGAAGGGGTGGAGGACGTGCGCCGCGCGCTTGCGGCGATCGGCGCGCTGCCGTGACCGGCGTATGAGGCGGGAGAGCCCGCCTACTTCGCGTAGTCGTAGTGCAGGTCGAATTTGCCTTCGCTGGTGAAGGTGAGCTTCGCCTGTTTCCAGCGGCGCTGCTCGACCGGCAGGTCCGCGTTCAGCGCATTGACGCCCTGAGCCACCTGCGCCGCGCCGCAAGTGGACAGGGGCCGGCCTTCTTTGTCGGAGGCCGACGTGGCGTAGAAGAATTTCCCTTCGATGCGGCGCTGCTTGCCGACGTCCGCCACCTCGGACATCACCACCCAGGCCTTCTTCCAGTCCTTGGGCAGCCCGACCGCGAGGCAGTCGAAGATCTGCTGGATGGCCTTGGGGTCGGGCTGCTGCTGCGCCTGCAGCGGCAATGCGCACAGAGCGGCTGCCAGGGCGATGACGAATCTCATGCGCAGCATTCTACCGGCGCGGCAGGTAACATACCCGGGGAGGCGGTGCGCATGACGCGCTCGGATCGCCAGCTGCTGTGGATAGGTCTCGCGGTGCTCGCGGGCTTGGTCGCCTCCGGCATCAAGCCCTACGACCGCGTCACCTGGATCCTCGAGGTGGCGCCGGTGCTGGTCGCGGCGCCGATCCTGTTCCTCACGCGCCGCAGCTATCCGCTCACCCTGCTGCTGTACGCGGTGATCTGCGTGCATTGCCTGGTGCTGATCCTCGGCGGCACCTTCACCTATGCGCGCGTGCCGCTCGGCTTCTGGCTGCAGGACCTGCTTCACCTCTCGCGCAATCCCTACGACAAGATCGGCCACTTCATGCAGGGCTTCACGCCCGCGCTGCTCGCGCGCGAGATCTTCCTGCGCGGCGCCCAGGTGCGCGGCGCGAAGATGATCGCCTTCCTCGCCGGGTGCGTGGCGCTGGCGGTGAGCGCGGTGTACGAGATGATCGAGTGGTGGGCGGCGCTCGCGCTCGGCCAGGGCGCGGACGAGTTCCTCGGCACGCAGGGCGACCACTGGGATACGCAGAGCGACATGTTCCTCGCCATGCTCGGCGCCGTGGCGGCCCTGGCGCTGTTCTCCAGGATGCACGACCGGCAGATGGCGGCGTTGCGCGCGCAGTGACCTCGGCACGCGCCCGCGAGCACCGCAAGGCCGCCGCGCGCGCGGGGCTGCGCTACGTCAGCGACGGCTTCGCCGGCATCAGCGCGCAAGCGCTCGGGCACCGGCTGGGCCTACTACGCGCCCGACGGCGCGCGCATCGCCGACGCGGCGACCCGCAAGCGCCTGAACGCGCTCGCCATCCCGCCGGCCTGGACCGACGTGTGGATCTGCCCGGATCCCGAGCGGCCACATCCAGGCCACCGCGCGCGACGCGCGCGGCCGCAAGCAGTACCGCTACCACCCGTCCTACCGCGAGGCGCGCGACCGCTCCAAGTTCCGCCGCATGCTCGAGTTCAGCGAAGCGCTGCCGCTACCTGCGCGAGCACGTCGAGCGCGACCTGCGCGGCGAGGACCTCGGCCGCCAGCAGCTGCTCGCCACCGTGGTGCGCCTGCTCGACCGCACGCTGATCCGCGTCGGCAACGACGAGTACGCGCGCGAGAACCGCTCCTACGGCCTCACCACGCTGCGCCGGCGCCACGTGCAGGTGCGAGGGCGACCGGCTGCGCTTCTCCTTCCGCGGCAAGAGCGGCGTCGAGCACTCCATCTCGCGTCGCCGACCCGCGCCTCGCGCGCATCATCCAGCGCTGCCAGGACCTGCCCGGGCAGGAGATGTTCCAGTACCTCGACGCGGACAAGAAGCGCCAGGCCGTGTCTTCGGACGACGTCAACGCCTACCTGCGCGAGATCAGCGGGCGCGACGTCACCGCCAAGGACTTCCGCACCTGGGGCGGCACCATGCTGGCGGCGGTCGAGCTGCGCGCCATGGGCGTCGGCGGCGAGCCGGCGCGAGGCCGATCGCAACATCCTGCGCGCCGTCGACGCCGTGGCCGAGCGCCTGGGCAACACGCGCGCCGTGTGCCGCAAGTACTACGTGCACCCCGCGCTGCTCGATGCCTACCTGCTCGGCCACACGGTGCCGCGGCCGCCGGCGGCGGCCAAGCGCGCCAAGCGCCGCGCGCAAGCCCGGCGGCGCGCTGCGCCGCGACGAGGTCGCGGTGCTGCAGTTCCTGCAGGAACGCGTGCCGGATTGAACGGCGCCTTCCAGCTCGCCGACCTCGGCGTGGCGCAGTTCGTGCTGATCGGCGCCGTGGCCTTCGGCGCCTCGATCCTCGGCGGCCTGGCGGGCTACGGCACGGGCCTCGTCCTGCCGATCTTCCTCGCGCCGGCCGTGGGCATCGCGAACGTGGTGCCGGTGATGGCGGTGGCGATGGTCCTCAACAACGGCAGCCGCGTGGCCGCGTTCTGGCGCGACATCCACTGGCCGCATGCGCGGCGCATCCTCCTCGTCGGGTTGCCGGCCTGCGTGGCGGGGGCTTACGGCTACACGCTGCTGGAGGCGCGCTGGGTGGCGCTGCTGCTCGGCGCGTTCTTCATCCTCAGCGTGCCGCTGCGGCGCATCCTGCAGCGCGCCGGCTGGCGCCTCGGCACGCGCGGCGTGGCCGCCGCAGGCGCGGGCTTCGGCTTCGTGAACGGCGCGATGACCGGCGCGGGGCTGCTGCTGATCTCCACGCTGATGGCGGCGGGCCTGCAGGGCGCGGCGCTCATCGGCACCGACGCCATCGTCTCGGTCACCATGGGATTCGCCAAGGTGGCCCTGTTCGGCGGGGTGGCGCGCCTGGACGCGCAGCTTGCGGCGGCGGGGCTGCTCATCGGCCTGGCCACCGTGCCGGGGGCCTTCGTCGCGCGCTGGCTGATGGCGCGCATCCCGCTGCGGGTGCACACGCTGCTGATGGAGGCCGTCGTATTGATCGGCGGCGCCGGCTTCCTGTGGCGCGCGTTCGCATGAAAGACGAATCGCAGGCCATTGGC
Organism: uncultured beta proteobacterium; assembly: GCA_963782655.1. Taxonomy (GTDB): domain Bacteria; phylum Pseudomonadota; class Gammaproteobacteria; order Burkholderiales; family SG8-39; genus JAABQT01. The sequence continues at coordinate 178,059 of CAWALA010000012.1, forward strand.
GGCTACATCAAGCGCGTGCCAGAGGCGCGTCGCGAGCGCGCCCTCGCGCTGCACGGGCTGATCCTGAGCCTGTTTCCGCAGGCCGCCGTGTCCTTCGAGCACCGCATGCCGACCTACCGGCTGGGGCCAAACTTCGTCGCCTGGGGCAACATGAAGCAACACCTCGCGCTCTACACCTGCTCGGCGGAGCGCATCGCCGGCTTCCGCGCGCGGCACCCCGAGGTGCAGGGCGGCCTGGGCTGCCTGCGCTTCCGCGACAGCCAGCGCCTGCCGCTCGCCGACCTGGCGCAGGTGGTGAAGAACGCCCTCGCGCCGGGCCGCGCGATCCTGGCGCGGGAGCTTGCCAGCCGCCGGCGCTAGGCAGATACTTTAGGCTTGAGCTATTCAGGCCTCATGGAATCGGCCTCCTCGACCGGGAAACGCGCGCCACCGCGGACGACCACCGCGCGCTGCGCCTGTGGCTGCGCCTGCTTACCTGCGCGCAGCTCATCGAACGCCAGGTGCGCACGCGCCTGCGCGAACGCTTCGGCATCACGCTGCCGCGCTTCGACCTGATGTCGCAGCTCGAGCGCCACCCCGGGGGCCTCAAGATGAACGAGCTCTCGCGCCTGCTGATGGTCACCGGCGGCAACATCACCGGCATCGTGGACCAGCTGGTGAAGGAAGGGCTGGTCGAGCGCGTGGACGATGCGAGCGACCGGCGCGCCTGGCGCGTGCGCCTGACGCGCGCCGGCGACAAGGCGTTCGCCGAGATGGCGCGCGCGCACGAGGAATGGGTGGTGGAGTTGCTCTCGGGCCTGTCGCGCAAGGACGCCGACAGCCTGATGCATCTCCTCGCGCGCCTCAAGCAAGTCGACCCTGGAGAAATCGTGATGGACCGCTTCTCTCATTTGCAGTGGCCTTTCTTCGATCCATCGCATGCGGCTCTAGCGCATGCGGTGGACACCTGGGCGTCCCAAAACCTCGGATACGCGCACGGGGACGATGCTGATGCTGTTTGCAGGAGATTGGTCAAGGAGCTGGGCGCAGCCGGTTACCTGAAGTACTGTGTCAACGAAAAACCCGACGTCAGGTCCATCGCGCTGATCCGCGAAATCCTCGCGTACCACGCCGGCCTCGCGGACTTCTCCTTCGCCATGCAGGGCCTGGGCAGCGGCCCGATCGTGCTGGCCGGCAACCCGGCGCAGAAGCAGCGCTACCTGCCGCGCGCCGCGGCGGGCGAAGCCATCGCCGCGTTCGCGCTCTCGGAGCCCGGTGCGGGCTCGGACGTGCAGGCGATGTCGGCCACCGCGCGCCGCAGTGGCGCCGACTGGGTGCTGGAGGGCACCAAGTCCTGGATCTCCAACGGCGGCATCGCCGATTTCTACGTCGTGTTCGCCAAGGCCGAGGAAGGCATCAGCGCCTTCATCGTGGAGGCGGGCGAGGTGGACGCGTCGGAGCGCATCGACATCGTGGCGCCGCACCCGATGGCGACGGTCAGGCTGCAAGGCGCGAGCGGGCAGCTCCTCGGCGAAGCGGGCCAGGGCTTCAAGCTGGCGATGCGCAACCTCGACATCTTCCGCACCACGGTTGCCGCCGCCGCGCTGGGCTTCGCGCGGCGCGCGCTCGACGAGGCGCTCGCGCGCGCGAAGGAACGCAGGATGTTCGGCCAGCGCCTCGCCGACCTGCAGCTGACGCAGGCGAAGCTCGCCGACATGGCCACCGCCATCGAGGCGGGGGCGCTGCTCACCTACCGCGCGGGCTGGCTGCGCGACGTGAAGGGCGCGCGCATCACGCGCGAGGTGGCGATGGCGAAGATGCACGCCACCGAGGCCGCGCAGCAGGTGATCGACGAGGCGGTGCAGATCCTGGGCGGCCTCGGGCGTGATGCGCGGCCACCCGGTGGAGCGCCTGTACCGCGAAGTGCGCGCGCTGCGCATCTACGAAGGCGCCACCGAAGTGCAGAAGATGATCATCGCGCGGGAGCTGCTGAGGTGAGATCGCTCATCGCCCTCCTCCTGGCGCTGGCGCCGTGCCTCGCCGCGGCGCAGGAAGTGGCGCGCGTCTTCGAGGTGCCGCTCAGCGCGCAGGACATCGGCCTCGGCGACGCCGCCTCGCGTCCCGCGGCCGCGGCGGCTTTGCGCCAGCGCGCGATGAAAGCGGCGCTCGAGCGCTTCGTCGCCGACGAGAAGCTGCAGGCCACGGACGAGGACCTGGAGACTTACGCCAAGTGGAACGAGGAGTTCCAGCGCCTGGAGAAGGAGCGCCGCGCGCGGCGCCTGGCGGAGGTCGAGGCGGCGCTGAAGAAGCCGGGCATCGCAGCGCCCGGGCGCGAGCGGCTCGAGGGCGAGCGCGAGCTCTACCGCAGCCTGGCGAAGGGCGAGGCCCAGCGCGAGGCGGCGACGCGCGACGCGGGCTCGCGCAAGCGCGTGTGGACGCTATGGATCACCGGCTTCAAGGCGAACAAGGCGCTGTACGAGAAGTACGGCGGCCGCGTCGGCCTCACCAAGTTCGGTGCGGAGCCGATCGGCGCGATCGAGGCGCTGCTGCGCGAGCGCGAGAAGAAGGGCGACCTGGTCATCGCGGACGCGGCGCTGGCGAAGGAATTCTGGTCCTGGTACGCGTCGCAGCCGCGCCGCGTCGCGCGGCCCGAGGAGATCGATTTCACGTTCTACTGGCTCAAGCCGCCCCATGACCCCGACCGCCCACGTCGATAGTTTCGCGCGCGACAATCTGCCGCCGCGCTCGCAGTGGCCGGAGCTGCTGCTCGAGCGGCCGGAGTTCCGCTACCCGGCGCTGCTGAACTGCGCCACCGAGCTGCTCGACAAGATGGTGAGCAGGGGCCACGGCCACCGCCCGGTGATCCGCTCGCCCGAGGGCGCCTGCACCTACACCGAGCTCTACGCGCAGTCGAACCGCATCGCCAACGTGCTCGTGCGCGAGATGGGCCTGAAGCCCGGCAACCGCGTGCTGCTGCGCGGGCCCAACAACGCGATGATGGCGGCCTGCTGGTTCGCGGTGATGAAGGCGGGCGGCGTCTGCGTGGCGACCATGCCGCTGCTGCGCGCGAAGGAGCTCACCGACATCGTCACCAAGGCCGAGGTGAGCCACGCGCTGTGCGACAAGCGGCTCGCCGGCGAGCTCGAGGCGGCGCTGCCCGGCTGCCCCACGCTGAAGAGCATCAAGTACTGGTACGACGACGCGCCGGATTCGCTGGATGCGCTGTGCCTGCGCCAGCCGCAGACCTTTCGCAACGTGGATACGGCGGCCGAGGACGTGGCGCTCATCGCCTTCACCTCCGGCACCACCGGCAAGCCCAAGGGCACGATGCATTTCCACCGCGACGTGGTCGCGATGTGCGACGCCTTCCCGCGCTCGTGCCTGCTGCCGTCGAAGGACGACATCTTCTGCGGCACGCCGCCGCTCGCCTTCACCTTCGGGCTGGGCGGCATGCTCGCCTTCCCGATGCGCTTCGGCGCGTCCACCGTGCTGGTGGAAAAGCTCTCGCCGGAGACGCTGCTCGAGACCATCCAGCGCTACCGGGCGACGATGCTGCTTCACCGCGCCCACCATGTACCGGGCGATGGCCGGCCTGCGCGAAGGATTACGACCTGCGCTCGCTGAAGAAATGCGTCTCGGCGGGCGAGGCGCTGCCGGACGCGACGCGGCAGCTGTTCAAGCAGGCGACCGGCATCGAGCTCATCGACGGCATCGGCTCCACCGAGATGATCCACATCTTCATCTCGCACACGCCCGAGCGCGTGCGCGCGCGGCGCCACCGGCTACGCCATCCCCGGCTACCGGGCCACGCGTGCTCGACGAGGACGGCAACCCCTGCAAGCCGGGCGTGGTGGGGCGCCTCGCGGTGAAGGGGCCCACCGGCTGCCGCTACCTCGCCGACGAGCGGCAGAGCAACTACGTGCAGAACGGCTGGAACATCACCGGCGACGCCTACCTGATGGACGCGGACGGCTACTTCTTCTACCAGGCGCGCACCGACGACATGATCATCTCCGCCGGCTACAACATCGCCGGGCCGGAGGTGGAAGGCGCGCTGCTCGCGCACGCGGCAGTCGCCGAGTGCGGCGTGGTGGGCGCGCCGGACGCGGAGCGCGGCACCATCGTCAAGGCCTTCGTGGTGCTCAAGCCGGGGTTCCAGCGCGGCGCGCCGCTGGCGGCGCAGCTGCAGGAGCACGTGAAGAAGGCGATCGCGCCCTACAAGTACCCGCGCGCCGTCGAGTTCGTCGACGCGCTGCCGCGCACCGAGACCGGAAAGCTGCAGCGCTTCAAGCTGAGGACGCCGACATGATGCAGATCCTGCAACCGCCTTCCTGGGCGACGCCCGCAGGGCTTCTCCAACGGCATCGCGGTGAAAGGCGGCACCACCGTCTACATCGCCGGGCCAGGTCGGCTACGACCGGCCAGGGCGTATGGGAGGAGAAGGGCTTCGCCGGCCAGTTCCGGCAGGCGCTCGCGAACATCCTCGAGGTGCTGGCCGAGGCGGGCGGCAGGCCGGAGCACCTCGTGCGGCTCACCTGGTACGTGCTCGACAAGCAGGAGTACCTCGGCGCGCTGAAGGACGTCGGCGCCGCGTACCGCGAGCTGATCGGCCGGCACTACCCGGTGATGGCGGTGCTGCAGGTGAGCGGCCTGGTGGAGGCCGAGGCGCGGCTCGAGATCGAGGCAACCGCAGTGATCCCGGATTGAAGGGCGGCACATGAAAGTCACCATCATCGGCGGCGGCCCCGGCGGCCTGTACTTCGCGCTGCTGGCGAAGAAGGCCTGGCCGCGCTGGGAGATCACGGCCTACGAGCGGAACCGCCCGGACGACACCTTCGGCTTCGGCGTGGTGTTCTCCGACCAGACGCTCGACACCTTCAAGGCCTACGACCTCGTCACCTACGAGCGCATCCGCCGGCGCTTCGCCTACTGGGGCGACGTGGACGTGGTGTACAAGGGCCGCACGCTGCGCTCGGGCGGCAACGGCTTCTGCGGCTGCTCGAGGAACGCGCTGCTCGCCATCCTGCAGGACCGCTGCCGCGAGCTCGGCGTGCAGATCCGCTTCCAGACCGAGGTGGAGGGCCTGGAGCCCTTCGCCGACTCCGACCTCGTCGTGGTCGCCGACGGCATCAACTCGAAGATCCGCGAGCAGCACCGGGACCACTTCCAGCCCAGCGTCGACCTGCGGCCGAACAAGTTCACCTGGCTCGGCTCGACCAAGCCGCTGGACGCCTTCAAGTACTTCTTCCGCGAGACGCCGCAGGGCATCATCCTCGCGCACTGCTACCAGTACGAGGAAGGCCGCTCCACCTGGGTGATCGAGACCGACGAGGCCACCTGGAAGAACTTCGGCTTCGACACGATGGGCGAGGCCGAGATGCTGCCGGTGCTGGAGCGCGTGTTCGCCGAGGAGCTGGAGGGCCATCCCGCTCATCGCCAACCGCTCGATCTGGCGCAATTTCCCCACCATCGTGAACAAGACCTGGGTCAAGGGCAACGCGGTGCTGGTGGGCGACGCCAAGGCCACCGCGCATTTCTCCATCGGCTCGGGCACCAAGCTCGCCATGGAGGACGCGATCGCGCTGTACGAGGCGCTGAAGGAGGAAGGCGGGTGCCGCAGGCGCTCGCGCGCTACGACACCGCGCGGCGCGAAGAGGTGGAGAAGACGCAGCACGCCGCCAACGTGTCGCTCGCCTGGTTCGAGCACATGCAGCGCTACTGGGGCATGGCGCCCGAGCAGTTCGCCTTCGGCGTGATGTCGCGCTCCAAGCAGATCACCTGGGAGAACCTCGAGCTGCGCGACCCGGCGTTCGTGCGGAACACGCACCGCTGGTTCGCGGCGCAGGCGCGCGCGCAGGGCTACGCCATCGACGAGAAGAACCCGCCGGTGCCGATGTTCACGCCGTTCCGCCTGCGCGGCATGCAGCTCGCGAACCGCGTGGTGGTGTCGCCGATGGACCAGTACTCGGCGGTGGAGGGCGTGCCCACCGACTGGCACTTCGTGCACCTGGGCAGCCGCGCCGTCGGCGGCGCGGGCCTGGTGTACGTCGAGATGACCTGCCCCTCACCCGAGGCGCGCATCACGCCGGGCTGCACCGGCCTGTGGAACGAGGCGCAGCGCGACGCGTTCAAGCGCATCGTCGATTTCTGCCACGCCAACTCGAAGGCGAAGCTGTGCATGCAGCTCGGCCACTGCCGGGCGCAAGGGCTCCACGCAGCTCGGCTGGGAGCGCATGGACCATCCGCTCGACGCGGGCAACTGGCCGCTGCTGTCGGCCTCGCCCATCGCCTACTACGAGGGCGAGTCGCAGGTGCCGCGCGAGATGACGCGCGCCGACATGGACCTGGTGAAGGGCCAGTTCGTGCGCTCCACGCGTGCTCGCGCGACGAAGCCGGCTTCGACATGCTCGAGCTGCACATGGCGCACGGCTACCTGCTGGCGAGCTTCATCTCGCCGCTCACCAACCGGCGCACGGACGAGTACGGCGGCGCGATCGGGAACCGCATGCGCTATCCCGCTGGAAGTGTTCCGCGCCTGCCGCGCCGCCTGGCCGGAGGAGAAGCCCATGTCGGTGCGCATCTCGGCCACCGACTGGGCGCCGGGCGGGCTCTCGCGGCGAGGACCTCGTCGCGCTGACGCGGATGCTGAAGGAGGCGGGCTGCGACCTGATCGACGTGCTCCACCGGCCAGACGGTGCCGCAGCAAAAGCCGGTCTACGGGCGCATGTACCAGGCGTCCTACGCCGACTGGGTGAGGAACGAGGTCGGCATCGCCACCATGACGGTGGGCGCGATCACCACGCCCGACCAGGTGAATACGCTGCTCGCCGCGGGCAAGGCGGACCTGGTGGCGCTCGCGCGCCCGCACCTGGCGAACCCCTACTTCACGCTGCAGGCCTCGGCCTGGTACCAGGACACGGGCCAGTACTGGCCGCCGCAATACCTCGCGGGGCGCGACCAGGCCTACCGCAACGCGGCGCGCGAGCGCGCCGAGCTCACCGACGTCAAGCTGCGCGCGCGGCCGGCGAGCCACGAGGTGAAGGACGATCCCAAGGCCGGCGTGAAGCGGGCGGCATGAAAATAGGGACAGACCCATTTTTCGCATGGTGGAAAATAGGGTCTGTCCCTATTTATGACGAAGCGCTGCGCCTGGGCGAGGAATCCGCACAGCGATCGCCTACCACGACCGCGAGTGGGGCGTGCCGGTGCGCAACGACCGCAAGCTCTTCGAGTTCCTGATCCTCGAGGGCGCGCAGGCCGGCCTTTCCTGGGACACGATCCTCAAGAAGCGCGCCGCGTATCGCAAGGCCTACCTCGGCTTCGATCCGAAGAAGGTGGCGCGCTTCGATGCGAAGAAGAAGCGCGCGCTGATGGCCGACGCGGGCATCGTGCGCAACCGCTCGAAGATCGAGGCGTCGGTGGTCGAACGCGAAATGCCTTCCTCGCGTTGCAGGAGGAGTTCGGCAGCTTCGCGCGCTACGTCTGGGGCTTCGTCGGCGGCAGGCCCGTCGTGAACCGGCGACGCGCCTTGAGCGACGTTCCGGCGCGAACGGAAGTCTCGGATGCCTTGTCAAAAGATTTGAAGAAGCGCGGCTTCAAGTTCGTCGGCACCACCATCCTGTATGCTTTCATGCAGGCGGTCGGCATGGTGAACGACCACGAAACGAGGTGCTTCCGTTGGAAAGAGGTAGGCAACAAATAGGGACAGACCCCATTTCCGAAAATGGGGTCTGATCCCTATTCTGCTTCGCTGCTTTCCTTGCCCGCCTGGGGCTTCGACGCCAACGGCGTGACGCTCGGCGCCGACGAGGCGGCGGTGCGCAAGGCCTTCCCCAGCGCGCGCTGCCGCGAGCTGGAGTGGAAGTCGAAGGCGGCCGAGCGGCGCTGCGACGACGCCAAGATCGTGTTCGGCGGCGCGCCGGCGCGCATCACCCTCTACCTCAAGGCCGACCGCGTGCAGGCCTTCGACGTGCGCTTCGACGAGCGCGACCTCGAGCGCGTGACCGCCTTCCTCAAGCAGCACTACGGCAAGCCGCTGCCGGAGACGCGCGAGAAGATCGAGCGGCGCGAGGGCGAGGCGCGCGAGATCTACAAAGTGCGCTGGGAGAAGGGCGAGCAGCGGGCGCTGCTCACCTCGCAGCTCAAGCGGAAGCGCGTGGACCTGAGCGTGTGGCAGGGGAATTTCGACGAAGAGATCTACCGCGTCCGGTAGCCGCGGCGATGCTCCTCTCGCGCATCTACTGGGCGGCGGCGCACTGGCGGCGCGGGGCGCTGCGCCGGTGGCACACGGCCGACAAGTCGGTCTGGGTGGCGGTGCTGCTGCTCGCGCTGGTGCTCGCGGGATTCGGCTTCGGGCTGCAGGCGCTTTTCGCGCAGCGACGACGAGCGGCGCGAGGCGGCGCTGCGAGGCGGAGCGGCGCGACCTCGAGTGCCTCGCGCGCAACGTGTACTTCGAGGCGCGCGGCGAGCCAGTGGCCGGCATGGTCGCGGTGGCGGAAGTCACCATGAACCGCAAGGCCTCGCGGCTGTATCCCGGATTCGGTCTGCGCGGTGGTGCACCAGAAGCAACTGGGACCCGCTGCGCGGGCGCTTCGTCGGCGCGTTCTCCTGGACGGAGTTCGATGTCCTGCCGGAACCGGGCGGCGAGGCATGGGAGCGTGCGCGCGAGGTGGCCGAGGCGGTGTACTACCGGCGCGCATCGCCCACGCTGCAGGGAGCGCTGCATTTCCACGCCACGCACATCAAGCCGGAGTGGGCGAAGGAGAAGAAGCTCGTCGCCCGCATCGGGCGGCACGTCTTCTACCGCTAGACAGCCGCCGCTCAGGCGAGCTTCATCAGCCGGCGCGCATTGCCCTCGTAGATTGCATGGCGCTCCGCCGGCGAGATGTCCAGCCGCTCGATGATTTCGAGCGTGGTGCGGGTGTACATCGTCCCCTTCTCGGGATCGAACGGCGCGTCCGAGGCGAACAGCACGCGCTCCGGCCCGAAGAACTTCAACCCGCACTTGGTCGCCTCCCACGCGCCGAACAGCGCGGTGTCGGCGTAGAACATGCGGAAGTAGTCGAGCGGGCGCTTCTTCAGCTTGCCTAGCAGCGCCTCGTAGTCGACATCGGAGGTGCGCTTGCCGAGCTGGTCCCAGCCCGGGCCGACGCGTCCCTCGAAGTAGGGAATCATGCCGCCCATGTGGTGCGTGATGATCTTCAGGTCGGGATGCTTGTCGAACAGCCCGGCGAACACGATGTGCGCCATCGCCACGCTGGTTTCATAGGGCCAGCCCAGCGTCCACCAGATCTCGTAATGGCTGCGCGTTTCCGACGCGTAGTCGGGCGTGTCGGCGCCGCGCGCCGGGTGCAGCCAGATCGGCCGGTCGAGCTGCGCCATCAGGTCGAACAGCGGCATCGTCTCCGGCGCGGTGAGGGGCTTGCCGAGCACGTTGGTGAACGACCTGCACGCCGACCGCGCCCAGGTCGCGCACCGCGCGCCGCGCCTCCGCGAGCAGGCCCGCCGGGTCGTTCATCGGCAGCGAGGCGACGAACGCCGGGAAGCGTCGCGGGTACCTGCGCACCAGCTCCGCCATGCCGTCGTTCGCGAGCCGCGCGAGCTCCGTGGAAAGCGGCGGCGGCCCGAACACCTCGATCGGCGGCGAGGGCAGGCAGATCACCTGCGCGTAGTCCTCGCCGAAGTGGTCCATGACGCGGAAGCGCTCGTCCAGGTCCACGATGCAGGGAATCTCGCGCACGCGCCGGTGCATGTCCTTGCCGTTCGGCGCTACCTGGAGCATGCGGTCGTAGAAGGATTTCGGAAAGATGTGATTGAAGATGTCGAGTTTCATGGCCGGCCTCCAGCAAGATTGCGCCACGCCATGATGCGCCTGCACGCGGGCGCGCCGCAGCCTCACCGCAGCCGCGGTTGATCCAGATCAAGTCTGGTCGGGGAAGCCGGCCGCCGGCGCTCAACGCTTCACGAACTTGAGCGTGAAGCGGTCGCTCTCGCCGATCGCCTGGTACTTCGCGCGGTCCTGGTCCTTCAGGCGGTAGGTCGGCGGCAGCGTCCACACGCCCGCGGGGTGGTCCTTCGTGTCTCTCGGGTTGGCGTTCACTTCCGAGGCGCCCGCGAGCTTGAAGCCGGCCTTCTCGATCAGCGCGACGGCATAGTCCTGGCGCACGTAGCCGGATTTCATCTGCGCTTCCTGGCGTCAGGTCGTTGCGGCCGCGATGGTCCACCACGCCCAGCACGCCGCCCGGCTTGAGCGCCTTGTGGATGGCGCGCAGCGCGCCTTCGGCCTCGTTGCGCTCCACCCAGTTGTGCAGGTTGCGGAAGGTGAGGACGAAGTCGGCGCTGCCCGCCGGGGCGATGTCGTGCCGGTCGGCGTTGAACTGCGTCACCAGGACCTTGCCGTACAGCTCGGGCTCAGCCTCCAGGCGCGCGAGCAGCTTCTGGTGGTCGGCGAGGTATTGCGGCGCCGCAGTCGAGTCGCGGCTCGCGGCGATGTAGAGGCCTTCGTCCTTCAGGAACGGCGCCAGGATCTCCATGTAGTAGCCCGCGCTGCCGGGGAGGATTTCCACCACCACGCTGTCTTCCCGGATGCCGAAGAAGGAGAGCGTGCCGAAGGGGTGGCGGTGGGGGTCACGCGCGACGTTGGCGGGCGAGCGGTGCGGAGCCGCGAGGAGGCCGTGCGGGAGAAGGGGACTGTCGCCCTGCATCTGCGCCGGGGTGCAGGCGAGGAGTGCGAGGGCGAGGAGCGGCGCGAGCAATCGCATCTCAGTCCTCCCCTTCCACTTTCGCCGCCGCCGCGTCCATCTGCTGCGCCAGCTCGGCCGGAATCTCCTTCTGGATCGCCACGCCGTACAGGAGCACGAGCGCGGCCACCAGCACACTGCCGTAAACGGCGACCGAGCGGGTCTTCAGGTGGTTCAACAGGCCGCGGAAATTGAGCGACAGGTGGGTGACGGCGGCGGCGATCATCAGGAGGCCGAACACCTTGTGCACCGGGTGCATCTGCATCGTGAAGGAGGGTTTCTCGACCACGTACATCATGAGGCCGGAGGTCGCCATCGCGACGAAGGAGACGGCGAGGGACACGGCGGCGATTTTTCTCAGCATGGCGGGTGTCCGGACTGGTGCGTGATCCGCGATGGGGCAATGTACCGCGCATCCGGCGGCCAGTGGCGCATTCGATTCGCGCCGGGCAGACTGCGTTTCGATGGATAAGCCCTACTCTGAAGCCCAGCCCTCGCGCGCCGAGGTGGAGGCGCTTTCCGGGCCGACGCTGCTCGAGTTCGGCACTCCGACTTGCGGGCATTGCCGGCGGGCGCAGCCGTTGATTGCCGCCGCGCTGGCTGCGCATCCGGGGGTGCGGCACCTGAAGATCGCGGATGCGAGCGGGCGGCGGCTGGGGAGGTCTTACCGGGTGAAGTTGTGGCCGACGCTGGTGCTGCTGGATGGGGGGAAGGAAGTGGCGCGGCTGGTGCGGCCGGTGGAAGCGGGGGAGATCGGGAAGGCGCTGGAGAGAATTGATCCGGCGCGGTGATGCGGGTGCTGCAAGACTCCGCCGGCGTCAGACCGCCGCCGGAGCAAAGAGCCTTTTCTCCTCTGCACGCAGCGCAGCCAGCTCCTCCGGCGTGTACATCGGCGGGATGGGGTCATGGCGTTGGTCGAGGACCTCGACGCCTTCCTCAGGCGCCGCCACAGACCGAAAGGGCCAGAACGACTCCGACGTGAACAGACCCGCGTCGATCAGCGCCTGGCGGGCCTTGCGGCTGACCACCAGTTGTCGGAACCGCAATATCTTCCCGACGCGGTTGGGCCCGTCTTCCCCGACTCGGATATATGCGAAGTCCCCGGCGGGGAATGCCTGCGTCCAGTAGCGTGGAACGGTCAAGAACTGAAGGCCCCCCAGTGGGGTGCGCACTGGCGGCATCGGGCATAACTCCAGGAGCCGCCCTACAAACTCCCGGTCGGCTCCGACGTCGTCGCGGAGCCAGCACTGATGAAATTGGTACTGGCCGCTATCCAACGACGACGAGCGCTTGCTCGGGGCGTCTCCCACATCGCGGATCCAGCGTTGGCGGTCGAACCAGGGGTGATCCAGTCCGTGGCCCAGGCTCTGGTCGGGAAGGGCAGCGAACCACGATGCTCCAGCTTTGCGCCCTTGATTGCGGCAACGCAGGAATGAGAGCCCTGTCAGCCCCGCGCGCTCATACGCCGCGACGAACGCCCCTGAGACGAACGTCCAGTTGAGGGCATGACCTTCAGGGTGGGTTCCCGCTTTGAAGGACGGATAGTCATCCCAGAGTATGAAACTGTCGTACGCGGACTTGGTGTCAAGCTGAAACCAGTCCGCGTCGGTGTCCGTGTCCCTCTGCTCGCGAGCCAGCGCCGATCCCACAACCACACGCCCAGCCCTGCACTCGCCAAGCAGCTCTTGGATCACGTTCCAGCCCTTGGCAGAATTCAGATCGACCGTGATCCAGGCCTTGCCGCTGTGGGCCTTCAGGCCAAGCTGTCTGTAGACGCGCGCGCGGACCCGCTGGGATTCTGCCGAGAGTTCGATGGGGCCTTCTGTGCCTTCGAGCACCGGCGCGTCGAGGCGGAGATCGAGTTGATAGCGCGGCATGGCATTGGCGCTGCCTGGCGTCGTCACGGAGCGGCCGAGCGGGCGGGCGCAGCGCGCCTGAGAAGGTCCGCCTCGAATGCCCCCTCAGGCACCCTTACCTGTGCGCGATCGGTTTGTCGGTGAACAGGTAGTCCTTCAGTTCCTTTGAGAATCTGTGGTCCTTGCGCCGAATCCATTCGAGCACCATGGAGGCATGCTCTTTCTCTTCGTCTCGATTGTGCTGAAGGATCGCTTTGAGATCCTCGTCCTTGCATGCGTCAGCGCGTTGGTTGTACCAGTCAACCGCCTCCAGCTCTTCCATCAGGGAAACGATTGCTCGATGCATGTCGCGCGTCTCATCAGATAGCTCTTCTACGGGTTCGTGATAGCCGACACTGGACATTTATTTCTCCTTTGGATTGCGGGATCAGTTCGAATGAATGCCTGACGTCTTGGTGGACGGCGGGCGAGTATGCGACATCACTTCTGGTGGCTTCGCATGCAAGAGCGAGTGTCAACGTTTGTCATTCGAACAAGTAGGACCGCGCTGCCGGCACGCCGTTGCTGATACGCTTTTCATGGTGGGAACCTATTGGATTGCGACATGACCGAAGTCGAGCTCGCTGACGGCCTGCTGGACAACACCCATGTCATCGCGGGACGCTACATCGCGCACATCGCGGTGCCGTGCCGCGCGCTCGAGGAGGCTGCTAGCTGGTACTCCGAAGTGCTTGGCGCGCAGCCGGTGCGGATCCTCAAAGACCGCGTCACATTCAGCTTCGGCGGGGTTCTGCAACTGGTCTGTCATCTCGAAAAGCGCGCGATCGAAGTCAATCCACGGGCGTATCCGCGGCATTTCGGGCTCACATTTCTGCAGCATGACGATTTCTCACGAATGCGCGACCACGTCGAGAGCCTCGGCATCAAGTTTGTGGTGCGTCCCATGGTGCGATTTCAGAAAACGCCTCATGAGCATCAAAGCTTCATGATCGCCGATCCTTCGGGCAACGTGGTGGAATTCAAGTGTTACGTCAGGCCGGAGAATAGTTATTAGCGGCTCGTCCCATTGGAACGCGCGGCGACTGGGCGGCAAGCGTCACCCTTAAGCGCGTTGTCAGGCAGGCACCTGCGTCTCCTTTCCCCTGCTGACCGAAAAAGTTTCAAACTCTTCCTAAATCCGCGTCGACACCCACACCAGCGCTGCGCCGACTACCGCCAACGACAGGGCTACGATCGTAGGTACGACGGGTGTTTTGGCTGTCGATTGAATGCGTCGCAGCCACAGCACGACGTACAGGACGGGCGCAATTGAGGCAATTGAGATTGTGATGACTGCCCATGGGGCCCACGATGCGCGTTGGGACAGGGGAACCAGGAGCCACAATAGCGCTGCGCCATAGCCGAGGAAGCCACCACCTGCAACCTTGAGCATGCCAAGAATGATGGCCTGGAGACGGGGCTCCAGCGAACCCCAAGACTTCCCCGATACAGCCTCGTGATACGGCATGAATTGCTTGGTCACGATGTATCGAATCCCGAAAGCGATGGCGATGAGGCCCGCCAATGTGACCAGTATTGAGCCGACAATTCGCATACGCTGGTCTCCGACGCCTAACGTCGCGGTTCAGCGGCCCGTGTAGGCGGGCGAAGCCCGCCGGAACGGGTCGGCTCGAACTGATGGTTCGGCGACACCACCCCGTCCTTCTCTTGGCTGCCTACTTGACGCGTTTCCAGATGGCGCAGGCGGTTCCGCCAATCTGTGCGCCTGGAACGCACAATTTCATCTCATCTCCCGAAATGGAGACAGTCCGCTTTTGATCCAGGCCGTCCCAGTTGGGGTAGGTGCTGCCTTCGAGATGTGTACCTAGCGAGCCGTCTTTCTCGTCGACGGACCATCTGCCGTAAAAGGCCGCGGTCCCTTGCACGACCGCTTTGTTTTCGTCCGCCGTCCCCGTCATGGCGTTGTTGGACGCGAATTTGGGGAGATCTGGACGTTGCAGAATCTGCGCAAAGCGGCCATTGCCCTCAAATATTGCAATGCCCTTTGGATTCGGGCCAAAACGTAGAGTCTTCTTACCATCCTGCTCCGCCCACTGCTCCGCGAGCGACCACGTTCCCACAATCTGTTGTTTGAGCTCCTTGGCCGTCTGCTGCGCCCAGACATCCGGGGCTCCACTCAGCATCACACCAAGGAAGGCGATAGCGCCCGAGAGGATGCCCATCATTTCACGCATCGATTTATTCATAGACTTACCCCTTTACTGACGACCGCACGCCATTCGTTTTCTTCGATGCCGCCAGGAGGCGCGCATGACCTGGCGCAGAAGGCCGCGAGTGTTGAGCGCGCGGATGCGCCCGGGATGGTGCCGATCGCGAGGATGAACATGATCACGTTGCTTGTGACGCCGAACGTCCGGCTTCAGGCGCGCGCCGCACTCTGCGCGTCGCTCTGCAAGCCGTTGTTCGGTGGCACTGTCTGAAGAGTGATTTCAAGAGTGGCTGGTCTCGGCCATGAGCAGCAATCTGGCTACTCAATTGGGATGACGAGCCGGTTGTTTCCCCACTGCACCTGCCATGTGTTCCCCGTTTCTTGATCGAGGAGGAGGAACGTATAAATGTTCTGCGTCGGCTGCAGGGTAAACCGCCCGGGTTTGCCACCTTCCACGAGCGGCTTGGGATTCAGCGGCTCTACGAGTCGATTCTCAGTCTTTGTGCTCCACTGCATCTGTGAGACCCGTCCAGTACGCGTGTCGAGCAACAGAAACATGTAGATGTTCAGGGTTCGGAAAAGTCGATAAGGAGCCAGGGGGTCTTGCGTTGGTTCTGGAACTGGTGTTTGCGCATGCGCGATCCCCGGAAGTGAAAGAAGCAGCGCGGATGTCACTACAAACGCCATTAGTGTTCCTGTGTTCATGAATCCTCTCACGAACCGATATAAGTTAGCCTACTAGTGGGCAAGGCGCGGTTTGTCCGCTTTTGTTAAGCGCATGTGCTGCGAACTTCTCGGTGTGTCACATGTGCCACCGAACGTTCGCGGCCAGGCGCGCTGGGCGTAGGCGCGCTTAGCGCCGAGCGAAAAGCGTCGCTCTGCGCCGCGCTGTTAGGTGGCAGCGGCATTCTGCAGAACACGCGTTTCCTTCCTAGGCCAGGGCAGCGAAAGAGTTAGCCACCGACCCACCGTCTCCCAGCCGGTGCCAATCGGTCTTTGCAGCTCCGCCTTCACCACCCTTGAGCCTCGAAGATGCTCGAGGATTCTGTACCTTCCTTCGATAAGGCCGATTACGGCGTTGAAGTATTCGTCGACTTGCGCTGATGACGTGCAGGGAAACCACTCGCACCAGAAAGCACCAGCCACAATGTGCAGTTCGTCTCGGTTCTGTAAGTTCAGGCTCACATGGAAGTCGAGGCCCGGCTGCTGCGGAATATCCAATGCGACGTCGACATGCGGATGCTCTCGATCTAGCTTCATCGTCAACTGCGGAAGGCGCGCTTGGATGCGTCGAAACGTATCCAGTGCGATCTCGAGCTCGGGCGTTGACATTCGTGCTGCCACCTAACGTCTTGGTGAACGGCGGGCCACAGCGGGCGGTTGATACCGTGTTGCGCTGGCGGCCCGTCCGTTCCACCTGTAGTTAGAACTCACAGCCATTGGTACGTCCAAGCTCCGGTAAGAAAGTGAGCGGCGATGAATGGCCAAACGTTCAGTATCTTCAGGTATAGCAACGACGAGGCCAAGCCTAGCGTAGCCGTCGCAATCAGATTCGGAAGCCCGTGCTCCCAGTGGATCGCGGAGAAAAGGACGGTGGTCACAACGACGTAAGGGACAGCCGGCGAGACCATGGTAGTGGAGAAGTACAGCCAGGGGAGGCTGCGGAAGACGGGCTCCTCGACCAAGGCCGCGCTGAGGCACATGTAGAAGACTGTAACCACTCGTAAGGGCCCATGTTCCGGCAGCGCGGCAACAAACGGCGAATCAAGGGCGGTGTCCCAAAAGTAGCGCGATGCAATGTCCTTTACCGGGTCGTACGCAAGCCAGAACACAAACGTGACCAGAAGGACAAGGCCAGCGATAGAAGGCGCGCCTTCGCTGCTCAAGAATCGACGGAAGCCGTAATCGTGTGGTCGGTAACCACCGAAACGGTAAAGAACAAGTACTCCAATCGCTGGTAGGACGACGAATTGAAAGAGGTCAGCACTCCAATACCACGCGACATCAGCGCGGGCGAGTTCATGCATGTACAGACCATTGATAAGACCAAGAGCTACGAGCGGAAAAGCAGCAAGAAGGATCGCTTCCGGCCGTTTCGGCGTGGATGTCACCGTAGTGAGTTCTAACGTTCGCAGCCACCGGCGCGCGACCGATGGCGGTTAATTAAGCACGGCGCTGGCCGCGCGTCCGGGTGGGCTGCGCTGTTAAACGGCATGCTCGTTTCCACGCGGCGACGAACCCTTGCGAGGCACGGCGGCAAACGCGAAGGCTTCGACACCGCCAAACAGCAGGAAGAACAACACGGCGAGCGGCCAGGAGCTCGATAGCCCGAACTGCACGGCGACAAGAGGCTGAGACCGAGCACGCCGGCAAACACACGCACCCAGGGCCGACCGAGCACCGACGATCCGCGTGCGTCACGTGCGGTAGTGGAGGCGGTCGGCGCTGACATGCCGTTTAACGTTCGAGTACCGCGCGCGTCGCGCGCGTCCGAGTGGGGCGTGCTGTTAGGCTTCGAGATCTGCATTTTTAGCACTATGTTGTTCTCGACGTGACAGCTGTAAGTGCTCTCCACATGCGGTCCAGCATCCACTTGGTAGCGAACCGTACCGTCGACGACGACTTCGGTCCGCTTTTGATCAGGCCCGCCCGCGGAACTGTGTTGGTGCGGAAAGGACACTGTAGTTGGAAGCGGTAACGATGCCCTGACTGCCCTGGCGCATGCGTTCCGGGCGCACTGCGCAATGGACGCGGTATCTCGTACGTAGATGCAATCCTCGACGGATAGCGTTCTCTGCGCACTGGCGGAGGAAGACATTGCAAAGACGATCGCACCGATTGAAATTATCGCGATGCCACAGACTCCGCGCATGTTCGAAGCCTAACTAGTGATTAGGCCGCAAAGAAAGGGACTCGAAACTATCCATTCGTAGATGAAACCATCTATTCGTAGATAGCGCCATATGCCGGCATATATCTACGAATAGATAGTTCCTCCCCTCAGCCCTTCACGATCCGATCTTCGATCCCCAGCCTCTTGCTATCTCGAAAAGTGATCTCCCAAAGCTTCTGCGGATGCCGCCAGATCGCCCCGAGCCGCTTCGCCCGCTCCCGCAGGTCGTTCTCGTGGTACGCGATCCGGACGTAAACGACATCGTCGTCCTGCCGCCGCGGCTTGCGTCCGCGGGCCTTCCACGGCACGGATTCGACGACGAGCTCGACGGTCTTCAGGCGCCGGTCGGTCGCCGAATCATAGACGTAGCGCACGCAAATCAGGCGCTCGCCATACTTCTCGACTAGCTTGCGCGTGCCGGGCTGGCCGGGGCGGAGCGTGAGGCGGGTTTCCACGCAATGGTGAACGCCCGTCCCGCCTCCGCGTTGACCCGCGCTAGCGCGGGTAGGCCCCGCTGTTCACGTCGACGGTGCTGCCCGAGACATACTCCGGGCTCGAGGTTCCCAGCCACACGATCACGCGCGCCACTTCCTCCGGTGAGCAGGCGCGGCCCGCGTGCACGGACTTCATCACGCCGTCCTTGCGCGACTGCGGCAGCTGCTCGTACATCGCGGTGAGGGTAGGTCCCGGCGCCACGGCGTTCACCAGGATGCCATCCCTGCCCAGATGCGAGGCGTAGCTCTTGGTGATGTTGAGGAGCGCCGCCTTGGTCGCGCCGTACCAGAGGTCGGGATGGCCGGTGAAGGCGGCGACCGAGCCGACGTTGACGATGCGCCCGGACTTTCTCTTCCTCATCTGCGGCGCCACCGCCTCGATGAGGGCCACCGGCGCGCGCAGGTTGACGGTGAGGATCTCGGCCGCGTGCTCTTCGGGAATCGCGTCGTAGGGCTCGCAGTACAGGACGCCCGCGTTGTTGACCAGGGTGTCGATCTGCGCCGAGGGACGAAACGAGCTTCGCGATGCCCGCGAGGTCGCGCGAGGTCGTAATCCACGCGCTCGCCGACGACTTCCCCGCCGAACTGCTTGTCCAGCGAGTAGACCTTCCAGCCTTCCCCGCGAAACGCCTTCGCCGTGGCGAGCCCGATGCCGCGGCCCGCGCCGGTGACGAGGGCCGCGGGCACGCTAGCCGGCGAGCCCGGGCATGCCGAACCCGGCGGCCTTCAGCTCCGGGATGAGCGCAGCTTCCTGCTCCTTCGAGAGCTCTACGAGCGGCGGGCGCACGGTGCGCCACTGGGGATCGTTGCCGAAATGGCCGATGACCGATTTCAGCGCCGGGATCATCGGGTACTTCTGCATGATCTTGCGCGTCGCGCCGATGCCGGCCTGCAGCTTGTCCGCATCCGCGGTGCGCCAGTTGCGGTAGACGTTGTCGATCGGCGCCCGGGTTGATGTTGCCGGTGGCGGTGATGCAGCCCACGCCGCCGTGGCGCAGGCCATCCAGCAGGAAGGCCTCGCTCCCGGGGAAGACGTCGAAGCCCGACTTGCCGAACTCATCCAGCATCGCCTTGGTGTTGTTCCAGTCGCCGGAGGAGTCCTTCGCGCCCGCGACGATGCCCGGATATTTCGCGAGCAGCATGCCGATGAGCTTGAGCGAGATGCCGACCTGCGCCACCGGCGGGATGTGATAGAGGTACAGGCGCAGCCGGTCATCGCCCACGCGCTCGATCACTTCCGAGAAATAGCGGTACAGGCCCTCGTCCGTGACGCCCTTGTAATAGAACGGCGGCAGCATCAGCACGCCCGCGCAGCCCTGCTTCACGGCGTGCGCCGTCATGCGCACGGTGGCGGGCAGGGCGCAGTGGCCGGTGCCCGGCATCAGCGCCGAGGCCGGCACGCCGGCATGGATCAGCGCGGCGAGCATGCCGAGCTTCTCCTCCACCGACAGGGAGTTCGCCTCGCTGTTGGTGCCGAAGATGGCGAGCCCCGAGCAGCCGTTCTTCAGCAGCCACTTGCAGTGGCGCACGAACTTGTCGCTATCGGGCGAGAGGTCGGCCTTGAACGGGGTGACGACGGGAGACAGCACGCCGCGCAGGCGCGCGGCCGCCTTCGGCTGGACGATGGCGGGGGAGGCAGGGGTGGCCATGGCGGAATTCGCAGGAAGTGAAAGGCGCGATTATGCGCGCCGCGCCGCGGACGCGCTACGGTAGACTCGCGCCCGATGCCCCGCCTCTCCCGCGCCGTCAACATCGAGGACCTGCGCCGCATGGCGCAACGCCGCCTGCCGCGCTCGGTGTTCGATTTCTTCGACGGCGGGGCGGAGGACGAGACCACGCTGCGCGGCAACCGCGCCGCCTTCGAGCGCGTGCGCCTGCTGCCGAAGGTCCTGGTGAACGTGAGCCAGGTGGATACCGGCATCGAGATCTTCGGCGCGCGCTCGAACCTGCCGATGGCGATCGCGCCCACCGGCGGCATCGGCGCTGGCAGGAACGGCGCCGACCTGATGCTCGCGCGCGCCGCGCGCGCCGCCGGCATTCCCTACACGCTCGCCACGCCCGCCACCGCCTCGATCGAGGAGGTCGCCGAGAAGGCGGGCGGGCGCCTGTGGTTCCAGCTCTACGTGTTCAAGAACCGCGAGTTCCGCATGAAGCTCGTCGAGCGCGCCAAGGCCGCCGGCTACGAAGCTGATGTTCGTCACCGTGGACCTCGCGGTCGGCGGCAAGCGCGAGCGCGACCTGAGAAACGATTTCGTCGCGCCGTTCAGCCCGACCTGGCGCAACTCGCGCGACGTGCTGTGCAAGCCAGCCTGGCTCGCGGACATCGCGCGCCACGGCGTCCCGGAGATGAAGAACCTCGCGGGCATGGTGCGCTCGTCCACCAGGATCACCGACATCGCCGCCTCGGTGGGGCGCGAGATGGACGCCACCTTCGACTGGGAGCAGTTGAAGGCGATGCGCGACGCCTGGCCGGGCAAGCTCGTGCTGAAGGGCGTGGAGCGCGCGGACGACGCCGAGCGCGCGGCGGCGCTGGGCTGCGACGGCGTGGTGGTGTCCAACCACGGCGGCCGGCAGCTGGACGGCGCGCAGGCCACGCTCGACGCGCTGCCGGCGGTGGCGCGCGCGGTGGGCTCGAAGATCACGGTGCTGCTCGACGGCGGCGTGCGCCGCGGCGTGGACATCCTGAAGGCGCGCGCGCTCGGCGCGCGAGCGGTGCTCACCGGGCGCGCGACGCTGTTCGGCGTGATGGCGGGCGGCGAGGCGGGCGCAGGCGCGCCATCGAGATCCTCGGCGGCGAGTTCGAGCGCGCCATGCAGCTGTGCGGCGGGCGATGGGGGCGCGCGCGGTGCTCACCGGGCGCGCCACGCTCTTTGGCGTGATGGCGGGCGGCGAGGCGGGCGCGAAGCGCGCCATCGACATCCTCGGCGGGGAGTTCGAGCGCGCCATGCAGCTATGCGGCGTGCAGAGGGCCGAGGACATTGGCCCCGACCTGCTCGCCTAAGGAAGCTCTAAGTAGGCAGATCGGCGCTCGAATGTGACGCTGCTCCGCGCCGATGTGAGCGCGCTTGGCGCGGCTTAACGTTCGACATGAGCGGCAGACGCAGGCAGGCGAAGCGTGCCCGAGCCTGTCTGCTCGATTCCGCGAAGAATCCGGCGAAAAAGTTACCCGCGTTACACCGTGGTAGTCACGGCGATCCTTACCATCGCGACCGTGCTGAACCTGCCCGGGCGCGAGCCCGCCAAAGCCTAGCGTTGAATCCTGCAGCTTGCATTTCACGCCAGATTGGGTATGATGACCATCATATGAAACGCACGGCTGGCAGAGCCAAGGAAATCACCCACGAACGCATCGTCGAGACCGCCGCGCGCGCGATCCGGCGCAGCGGGTATGGCGGCACGAGTGTGGCCGACATCATGAAGGAGGCCGGCCTCACGCATGGCGGCTTTTACGCGCACTTCCCTTCACGCGACGCGATGCTCGCCGAAGCCGCGGACCGTGCCGGCGCGCAGGCAGTGGCCGTGTCGACACGTGTCACCGCCGCCGCGCCGCCGAAGCGCGCGTTGCAGGCGTTGGTAGGCGCCTACCTCTCCAAGACGCATCTGGAGGGTATAGAAACGGGTTGCCCGGTCGCCGCCTTGGGTTCGGAGATGCCGCGGCAGGCGCCCGAGGTGCGGCGCGCGGCTACGCGCCGCATCAAGGAAATGATCGATGTCGTTGCCCGCCAATCGCCCGACTGGGGAAAGCCGGGCGCGCATGAACACGCGCTGGTTACCGTGGCCACGATGGTCGGGACTTTGCTGCTGGCGCGCGCCGTTGACGACCCCAAGCTTGCCGACGCGCTGCTGAACGCGGCGCAGACCCACCTCGCCCCTTAGGCACCTGAGTACGCCTGCATCAATTGCAGCTTTTTGTTTGAACAAAAATATGATGACTATCATATCTAGGGAGTTCCCATGAAGACCACCAAACCCATCGCGCTCGTTACGGGCGCCTCTTCAGGCATCGGTCAAGCCACGGCGCAGCGGCTCTCGAAGGCTGGCTACCAGGCTTACGGCACCAGCAGACGCGGAGCGCAGTCGGGCCCACAATCGTTCGCGATGCTGGCCCTCGACGTGACCCGCGATGAATCGGTGCAAGCCGCCGTGGACGAGTTGATGCGATTGGAAGGCCGTATCGACCTGCTGGTGAACAACGCCGGCTTCGGCGTCGCTCCCGCCGGAGCGGAAGAGAGTTCGATAGAACAGGCCCGGGCGATCTTCGATACCAACGTCTTCGGCATCATCCGGATGACGCGCGCCGTGGTGCCCCACATGCGGCGACAAGGAAGCGGCCGCATCATCAACATCGGTTCCGTGCTTGGTTTTCTGCCCATGCCGTACGGTGCGCTCTATGCCGCGACCAAACACGCGGTCGAAGGCTATTCCGAATCGCTCGACCATGAACTGCGCACGAGAGGCATTCGGGTTTCGGTCATCGAGCCTGCCTATACGAAGACGCAGTTCGACGCGAACTTCATGGAGCCGGATGCGAAGCTCGACGAGTATCGCGAGGCGCGTGCGTCCCTGGAAAAGACACTGAAGAACGTGCTGGCCGCTGCCGACCAGCCGGAGATCGTCGCCGACGTCGTGCTGAAAGCGGCCAGTGCGGCGCGCCCGAGACTGCGATATGCCGCCGGCGGGCTCGCGAACCGCCTGCGGTTATTGCGCAGATTCGCGCCGGCAGGCGTGCTGGACGCCGGAATCCGGAAAGACCTGCGTCTCGACGCTGCGCCGACGTCATGAAGGCATTTATCGTCGATCGCTATGGGAAAAAGCGCGTGTTGCGGTCGGCAGAAATGCCGAATCCGGACCTGCGCGATGACGAGGTCCTGGTCCAGGTCCATGCGGCCGGTGTGAACCTGCTGGACTCCAAGATCAGGGACGGAGAGTTCAAGCTCATCCTGCCCTATCGCCTTCCCCTCATCCTGGGTCACGACGTCGCCGGAGTGGTGGTCAAGGTCGGCCCGCGCGTGCAGCAGTTCAAGCCAGGCGATGAGGTCTATGCGCGGCCAGATGACTTCCGGATCGGAACGTTCGCGGAGTTCGTTGCGGTCAAAGAAGACTCTCTAGCGATCAAACCCGACAACATCACCATGGAAGAAGCCGCTTCCATTCCCCTGGTGGGCTTGACGGCATGGCAGGCGCTGGTCGAGAAAGCCAAACTGGGAATAAGGCAGAAAGTCTTCATTCAGGCCGGCTCCGGCGGCGTCGGCACTTTCGCTATCCAGCTGGCCAAACACCTGGGCGCCACCGTTGCCACGACAACGAGCACAGCCAATGTCGCGCTCGTGAAGAGCCTGGGTGCGGATGTCGTCATCGACTACAAGACGCAGGACTTCGAAAAAGTCTTGCGCGACTACGACGTGGTCCTGAACAGCCAGGATGGCAAGACGCTCGAGAAATCCCTCCGCGTACTCAAGGGTGGAGGAAAGCTCATTTCCATCTCCGGGCCGCCGGACCCGGAATTCGGCAAGGAAATCGCGGCACCCGGGTTCGTAAAGCTGGTCATGCGGCTGCTCAGCTCGGGCATCAGGCGAAAGGCGCAAGGCCTGGGCATTGGCTACTCCTTCCTCTTCATGAAAGCGAACGGGGTCCAACTACGGCTGATCACCCGTCTCATCAAAGCAGGCGCGATCCGCCCCGTGATCGACAAGGTCTTCCCGTTCGAGTCCACCAACGAGGCCATGGCCTACGTCGAAGCAGGTCGCGCGAAGGGCAAGGTCGTCATCAAGGTTAGATGAAGCCGCCTCGCTTCCAGGATCAATGTGCACTGCCCGCAGCGGACACCGTCGCGGACCCGCTGCTCACGGCCCCGATCCTGCCGACGCTCGTGCGATTTGCGCTGCCAAACATGGGCGCGATGCTGGCGACGGCGCTGGCCGCAATCGCCGAGACGACCTATGTCGGCCAGCTCGGCGTGGCCTCTTTGGCCGGAATGGCGCTCGTATTTCCGATGGTGATGCTGCAGTTGATGCTGTCGGGCGGCGCGATGGGCGGCGGCGTGTCGTCCGCCGTGAGCCGCGCGCTTGGCGCCGGGGATGGAGCGCGCGCGAACGCGCTTGCCGTGCACGCGATGTGGATAGGGTTGTCGGCGGGAATGCTGTACACCATGCTGATGCTCGCCTTCGGCCCCGCCGTGTTTGCGACGCTTGGCGGCCGCGACGAGGCGCTGGCGCAGGCGATCGCCTACTCGAACGTCGCGTTCGCCGGGTCGGTCGGGGTCTGGCTCATGAACACCTTCGCATCGGTGATCCGCGGCTCAGGGAACATGCCAGTGCCCTCGGCAACCTTCCTTGCGGTCTCCGTGCTGCAGGTCCTGGTTGGCGGCGCGCTTGGGCTTGGCTGGGGACCGTTTCCCCGGCTGGGCATGGCTGGCGTTGCGGCCGGACAGGTGATCGCGTACGCAATGGGCACGATCTACTTGTACGCCTATCTGAGATCGAGCCGCTCGCGGGTCCGGCTGTCGGTGCGCGCGACGCCGCTGCGGTGGGAACTGTTGCGCGACATCCTGAAAGTGGGTGCGCTCGCCTGCATCTCGCCGTTGCAGACGGTGCTGACGATACTGATCCTCACCTGGCTGGTCGCGCAATTCGGCACCACTGCGCTCGCCGGCTACGGCATCGGCACCCGGCTCGAATTCCTCCTGATCCCCATCGGATTCGCCATTGGCGTGGCATCGGTGCCGCTTGTGGGCATGGCAATGGGCGCCCGCAAGATCGTGCGCGCCCGGCGTGCGACCTGGGTCGCGGCGGCACTCGCAAGCGCGCTACTCGGCGCGCTGGGGCTTGCGGTGGCCATCGCTCCCGACCTGTGGACCCGCCAGTTCACGCGAGACCCGGAGGTGCTCGCTTCGGCCGCCGTCTACTTCCACTGGGCGGGCCCTTGTTATGGGCTGTTTGGTCTGGGGCTTTGCCTGTATTTCTCATCGCTCGGCGCTGGCAAGGTCGGAGGCCCGGTGCTCGCCGGCACCCTGAGGCTGGTCGTGATTGCGCTGGGAGGTTGGGCGCTCGCCGCCGCGCATGCGCCCTCGTGGACGATATTCGCGCTTGTTGCTCTCGGGATGGCGGCCTATGGAATCGCCTCAGCCATCGCCGTGCGTTACGCGAACTGGGGGAAAGAACGATGATTGGGCAATCACCGCGAAAAGCACTTTTCCAACTGGCATAGTTGCTGCCCTTGCGGTCCAGCAGGCGCAGTCCAGGTAGTACGTGAGCTCGAAGGCCTCCCGCACCGTCGCGCCCAGCGTCAGCACCTGGAATCAACTCGTTACGCGTACGCGTGTATATGCAGTTGCCGTGATAGGCCGCAGGATCGGGAACAACGCTGTGATTCCACGAATCTATCTTCTTGAGCGATAGCTGGCTGGGCTGCGCCGCGTTCCGCGCCGCCGGGCTACACGCCGGACATTACGCACGCGCTGGTCGCGCGCATTCGCGACGGACTATCTGAGCTTCCCTAATCGAAGAGGTGCCGGAGCACCAGCGGTTTGAAGGCGGTGGCCTGCACCGCGGCCGCGGGCAGCAGATCGGGCCTTGAGCTGATGACGAGAGGCTCCCGTGGGCCGGATCGTCGGTGAGGCGTCCGTGCGAGCCCTTCACGAGCCGCGTGTCTTTGAGCGAAATGACGTCCATCAGCGTGCGAAAGCCGAGCTTCCGCTTGGCGAGGCGCCAAGCGCTCGCTAGCTTCGGCAAGGCGACCTCTGGATCGAAGAAGAGCTCGACGGGGTCGTAGCCGGGCTTGCGATGGATGTCCACAGTGCGCGCGAAGTCCGGCGCGAGCCGGTCATCCAG
>CAWALA010000013.1:0-468660 GCA_963782655.1 uncultured beta proteobacterium
GAATCACGTGGTCACCACCGCGTCGTGCGATTCCTGCCACCGCACCACCGCCTGGCTCCCTGCCACGTTCAGCCATACCGGCGTCGTTGCCGGCACCTGCGCCACCTGCCACAACGGCACCAGTGCAACGGGTAAACCGACCAGCCACTTCGTCACCACCCGCGCGTGCGATGCATGCCACACGACCACGGCCTGGCTGCCGGTGAGGGCGTACACACATCTCTCCCCGTTCTACAAGCCGCACAACTCGGGCGTCACCTGCGCGAGCTGCCACAAGTCGAACAGCGAGACAGCGACATGGACCTTTGCCGCCTACAAGCCGGACTGCGCCGGTTGCCACGCCGGGAATTTCAAGCCCGGTTCGCACAAGAAGGTCGACTCACCGCAGATCCTCTACACCGTGGCCGAGCTGAAGGATTGCTCGGGCAGTTGCCACACTTACACCAACAGCACCTTTACCACGATTCTGAGATCCAGATCCGGCCAGCACCGGTCGACCAGTGGGGGCTTCTGATCCGATGTGCCCTATAACCAACAGATCGACCGAATGCCCTGGCGCGCGTTGATCGGAAGAATCGCCTTCCTCTTGTTAGTCCTTCCTGCCGCGCTGTTTCCTGGAGCGGCAGGCGCGGAGTTGCTCGACGAGCTCACGGTCTTCCAGGAGCGCACGGACGCGGTCGTCCGCATCACCTTCAGCGCACGCATCCAGTACCTGCGAAACGCGATCGTCGGCGACAATCTGCTGGAAATCTACTTCCAGCTCCTGACCGCGGACAGCTCGACGGTGACGGAAACCCGCCGGATCGCCCCTTCCGCGACGTTCCCCGGCGTGGAAGTGACCTATCCGCTCCAGCAGCGCGGGCAACCGCAGAAGCTGACGGTCCGCTTTTCCCGAACGGTAACGTTGCACGTGCGGCCGGGCGGCAATCGCGCAATCGATCTGGTCATTCCGGATGGTGCGCGGCTACTCCTGCGGGCCCCCGTCGAGCCGGTGCGGGAATCGCGAAGTCGCTTCATGATCCGGCTGGACTCATTCGGCACGCTGGAGGACATGCGCAACGCCCCGCCGGTCCCGGGTGAGTTCTCGAGTTTCGAAGTATTTACGTCGGAGGCAAGGCGCGACGGCAGAACCGAGTACGACATCCTGCTCGGTTACTTCGGGACAGCGGAGACGGCGGAGCGGGTCCATCAACGTCTCCGTCAACGATTCCCGCGCGCGGAAATCATCGACCTTGGCGAGTTGCCGCCGGAACCTGCCCAGATTGCGGTGAGTCCCGCGGCCCCGAAACCGGCGCCCGCGCCAGCCGCAGCGATACCTGCCGCGCCTCCCGTGACTCCGCCGGCGCCAGTTGCGGCGATCCCCCCCGCGCCTCCCGTAGCTCCGCCCGCGCCAATTGCCGCGATACCGCCCACAGTCGCCGCCCCTGCCCCAACTCCAGCACCACCGCCCACGCCACCTGCGGTCACTCTACCCCTGCCGCCTCCAGTGAGCACGGCGGAGGTTGAGGCCCGCGCCGCGGAACTCATGGCCGACGCGAGCGCAGCGCTCGATTCGGGCCACAACGCGATCGCCATCGAGCGGCTGAACCAATTGTTAATGCTTCCGCCCAACCGCCAATCGCAGCAAGCGCAGGAATTGATCGGTCTCGCCCGCGAACGCGGCGGCGAGACCGCAAAAGCTCGCGCCGAGTATGAGCTGTACCTTAGGCTGTTCCCTGACGGCGAAGGCGCCGCGCGCGTGCGCGCGCACCTGGCCGCGCTGGGCGCCCCCGCCGCGCGCGCGGCGCCGCGCCCCGACCGCGCGCCGGTGCGCGCGGTCACCGGCACCCTCTCGCAGTATTACTATGGGGGGAGAACGAAGGTCGATACCGTGTTCAATACGCCGACGACCCCGGACCGCTCGTCGTTTACCGCGATTGATCAGTCGTCCCTCGTCACCAATCTCGACCTGACGCTGCGCAACCGCAGCGAGAGCTCCGACAGCCGCCTCGTTCTGCGCGACACCAACAGCTGGAGCTTCCTCGACACCACGCCAAGCTACAACCGTCTCAACGCCGCCTATTACGACTACCGGGGGCTGCAGAGTTCGTTTGCGGCCCGCGTTGGGCGGCAGACCGGTTTGTCGGGCGGATTGCCCAGCCGCTTCGACGGTGCGATCGCCGGCCTCGGAATCGCGGAGAAGTGGCGCGTGAATGCCGCGGCCGGCGCGCCGGTCGAGTATCCGGCGATCGATTCCAAGCGCCGTTTCTGGGCCACGAATCTGGAGTTTGAGAACTTAGGCGATGCCTGGAGCGGAAATTTCTTCTACATCGATCAGAGCGTGGACGGGGTTCCCGACCGGCGCGCGGTTGGCAACGAGATGCGATACTTCCGCGGCGGCACCTCGCTGTTCTCGTTGCTGGACTACGACACCGGCTACGGGGAATGGAACATCACGATGCTGCAGGGAACCTGGCAGACCGAAGGGCGCACGACCCTGAACCTGCTCTACGACCGCCGCAAGGCGCCCCTGCTCACCACCACCAACGCGATCTACGGGCAGCCAACGACCTCGATCTCGACCCTGCTCCAGTCGCTCACCCTCGAGCAAGTGCGCCAGCTGGCGGTCGACGTGACCGCGACGGCGACGCAGGCGCTGATCGGATTCACCACGCCGCTCAGCACAGAAATGGCAGGCCGGCGCGGACGCGCGTTTGACGAACATCGGCCCGCTGCCAGCGGTCGTGGTCAACGGCATCCCGATACCCGCACAGCCTGCAACCGGGAACATCTACAGTTACAGCGCCCAGGCCATCGGCACGAACCTGTACTCGAGCCGCGATACGAACGTCTTCAGCGCCACCTACGTGGACGCACCCACGCAACATGGCTACCAGCTCGCGTACAACAATCTATCGCTCGTCGCTGCGCGCTGGACGGTCGAGCCGTCGCTCCGTTACTACACGCAGAAGGACACTCAGGACGTGAAGCTCGACCGCTGGACGCCCGGGTTGCGCCTCACCTACCGCGTGCGCGACAACGTGGCCCTGGAATCCGAGTTCAACTGGGAGATCACCCGGACGGTCGGCCCCACCTCGCGGGACGATGTCAGCCGGGGTTTCTTTTACATCGGCTATCGCTGGGATATCTGACGCGCGGGCGCCCCGGTCTGACCACCGGGACCGGGGGTTGGCCGCAAGCCGTGGTTCGAAACCGGCCAATTGCGGACGATTCATACATCCACGGGTTGCCTAGTTGGCGGGTGTAGTGGATCATGCGCATCTGACGATGCAGAATATTCCGGAGCAAGCTCAGTGAGCCAGCCGACCCTGGTCATCGGGAACGTCAACTGGTTCAAGTACGCGTCCCCGCAGGCCTTCTACCCGCTCGCCGGAGCCATGATCCCGTGGTTCGCGTGGGCGGCGGCGGCCTGCTGTGCTCGCGGGCCTCTACGTCGGCTTCTTCGTCGCGCCCACCGACCACCAGCAGGGCGAGTCCTACCGCATCATCTTCATCCACGTGCCGCGCGGCGTGGATGTCCATGTTCATCTACCTGGTGATGGCGTTCTGGGCGGGCATCGGGCTCGTGTTCAACACGCGGCTCTCGCACATGATGGCGACCGCGCTCGCGCCGACCGGCGCGCTGTTCACCTTCATCGCGCTGTGGACCGGCTCGCTGTGGGGCAAGCCGACCTGGGGCACGTGGTGGGTGTGGGACGCGCGGCTCACCTCGGAGCTGATCCTGCTGTTCCTCTACTTCGGCTTCATGGCGCTGCAGGCCGCGATCGACGAGCCGCGCCGCGCCGACCGCGCCGGCGCGGTGCTGGCGCTGGTCGGCGTGGTCAACATCCCGATCATCTATTTCTCGGTAAGTGGTGGAACACGCTGCACCAGGGCGCCTCGGTCAGCCTGACCAGCGCGCCGACGATGGCGGCGACCATGCTCACCGGCATGCTGCTGATGGCGCTCGCGGCCTGGATGTACAGCATCGCGGCGGCGCTGCACCGGGTGCGCTCGATCATCCTCGAGCGCGAGCGCAGCGCCGACTGGGTCGTCCACCACGCGAGGGCAGGCCGGCCATGAACTGGGCAAGCTGGTCCGATTTCTTCGCGATGGGCGGCTACGCGCTCTACGTCTGGGGATCGTACGGCGTCACCGCCGGTCTTATCGTCGTGGAAATCATCCTGCTGCGGAGCCGGCAGCCGCGCCGCGCTCGAGCAGCTCGGCCGCCGCGGCACGGGAGAGCCGGACATGAAGCCGCGGCACGAAGCGCATCGCGATGGTCGCCGGCGGGCTCGCGGCGCTGGCGGTGGCGGCGGGCCTCGTCCTCACGCGCGTTTCAGCAGAACCTGGTGTTCTTCTTCACGCCGTCCCAGGTCGCCGCCAACGAAGCGCCGCAGGGCAAGACTTTCCGCATCGGCGGCATGGTCGAGACCGGCAGCGTCAAGCGCCAGCCCGACGGGGTGACGGTGCACTTCATCGTGACCGATACCGCGAAGAGCATCCCGGTGGTGTACCGCGGCGCGCTGCCGGACCTGTTCCGCGAGGGCAAGGGCGTCGTCGCGCAGGGCCGCGTCGGCGCCGACGGCGTGTTCCAGGCGAGCGAGGTGCTCGCCAAGCACGACGAGAACTACATGCCGCCCGAGGCCGCGGACGCGGTGAAGCGCGCGCACGAAACGAGCCGCAAGGCCGCGCAGACCGTGGTCGGCGGCGGAGGACGGCAATGATCCCCGAACTGGGACAGTTCGCGCTGGTGCTCGCGCTGTGCCTCGCGCTGGTGCAGGGCGTGCTGCCGATCGCCGGCGCGGCGCGCGGCAACGCCGCCTGGATGGCGCGTCGCGCGCCCCGCCGCGCAGGGCCAGTTCGTGTTCGTCGCGATCGCCTTCGGCTGCCTCGCCTAGTCGTTCGTCACCAACGATTTCTCGGTGCTGAACGTCGCCACCAACTCCAATTCGCAGCTGCCGCTCCAGTACCGTATCGCCGCGACCTGGGGCTCGCACGAAGGCTCGCTGCTGCTGTGGGTGCTGATGCTGACGATCTGGACGGTCGCGGTGACGGTGTTCAGCCGCCATCTGCCCGAGGACATGGTGGCGCGGGTGCTCGGCGTGATGGGGTTGGTCAGCGTCGGCTTTCTCGCGTTCATGCTGTTCACTTCGAATCCGTTCGACCGCCTGCTGCCCGCGCCGCGCCGGACGGCCGCGACCTGAATCCGCTGCTGCAGGACCCGGGCATGGTGTTCCATCCGCCGCATGCTCTACATGGGCTACGTCGGCTTCTCGGTGGCGTTCGCGTTCGCCATCGCGGCGCTGCTCGCGGGCCGGCTCGACGCGACCTGGGCGCGCTGGTCGCGCCCGTGGACCACGGTGGCGTGGGTGTTTCTCACGCTCGGCATCGCGCTCGGCAGCTGCTGGGCCTACTACGAGCTCGGCTGGGGCGGCTGGTGGTTCTGGGACCCGGTGGAGAACGCCTCGTTCATGCCGTGGCTGGTCGGCACCGCGCTGATTCATTCGCTCGCGGTCACCGAGAAGCGCGGCGGCTTCAAGGCCTGGACCGTGCTGCTCGCGATCCTCGCGTTCGCGCTGTCGCTGCTCGGCACCTTCCTCGTGCGCTCCGGCGTGCTCACCTCGGTGCACGCGTTCGCGACCGATCCCCGGCGCGGCGTCTTCATCCTCGCGTTCCTCGCCGTCGTGGTCGGCGGCTCGCTCGCGCTCTTCGCCTGGCGCGCGCAGCGCGTCGGCACCGGCGGCCGCTTCGAGCTGGTGTCGCGCGAATCGCTGCTGCTCACCAACAACGTGCTGCTGCTCGCCGCCGCCGGCTCGGTGATGCTGGGCACGCTCTATCCCGCTGGTGCTCGACGCGCTGGGGCTCGGCAAGCTCTCGGTCGGGCCGCCCTATTTCGAGACGGTGTTCGTGCCGCTGATGGCGCCGGCGCTGTTCCTGATGGGCGTCGGCCCGATCGCGCGCTGGAAGAAGGCGGAGCTGCCGGAACTCGCGGTGCGGCTGCGCTGGGCGCTCGGCGTCAGCGTCGCGGCCGCGCTGGTGGTGCCGTTCGCCATGGGGCGCTTCAGCGCGCTGGTCGGCGTTCGGAATCTGGCTCGCGGCATGGATCATCGCGTCCGCCGCCACCAGCCTGGCGGACCGCGTGAAGCACGCGGCGGCGGCGCGGGCATCGCCAACCGCCTGCGCGGCACGCCGCGCTCCTATTACGGCATGCTGCTCGCGCACGTCGGCATCGCGGTGTTCGTGATCGGCGTGACCCTGGTCAAGGGCTACGAAGCCGAGAAGGACGTGCGCATGGCGCCGGGCGACACCGTGGAGCTCGGCGGCTACACGTTCCGCTTCGACGGCGTCAAGCGATGCGAAGGGCCCGAATTACGTCGCGGCGCGCGCAACCATCGTCGTCACGCAGGAAGGCCGCGACGGTCACGACGCTGTATCCCGAGAGGCGCGTCTACCGGGTGCAGGAATCGCCGATGACCGAGGCCGCAATCGACTACGGCGTGTTCCGCCATCTCTACGTCGCGCTCTCCGAGCCGGTCGGCCCGGACGCCTGGCTCGTGCGCGTGCATTACAAGCCGTTCGTCGCCTGGATCTGGGGCGGCTGCCTGCTGATGGCGCTCGGCGGGCTGCTCGCCGCGACCGACCGGCGCTACCGCGTCGGGGCGCGCGAGCCGCAGGCCGGCGGCCTACGCCGCCGCGCGCTAAAGCGTCAAGACAATATTCAGCCGCCGATGAACGCCGATATACGCCGATACAGACCAAAGAATGATTCAATCCCGTCATTCGCGCACAGGCGAGACATCCAGGCCAATAACGCTGTTTCCCGATCCACACTTGCGCGGGGACGTCGCATGCGGAATGCGCACAAGTTAATGTTGTCATTCATCGGCGTTCATCGGCGTTCATCGGCGGTTTCATTCAGGACATGAACCGCTACCTTCTGCCGCTCGGCATCTTCGCTGCTGCTGGTGCTGCTGCTCGGCGTCGGGCTCTCGCTCAATCCGCGCGAAGTGCCCTCGCCGCTCATCGGCAAGCCGGCGCCCGCGTTCCAGCTGCCGCAGCTGCACGACCCGGACAAGACCTTCTCGCCGAAGGAGCTGCAGGGCAAGGTGTGGGTGCTCAACGTCTGGGCCTCGTGGTGCGCCGCCTGCCGCGAGGAGCACCCGGTGCTGGCCGACCTCGCGCGAGTCCGGCATCGTGCCGCTCTACGGGCTCAACTACAAGGACCAGCGCGACGACGCGATCGCGTGGCTCAAGCGCTTCGGCGATCCGTACCAGGTTTCGCTCATCGACACCGACGGCCGCGTCGGCATCGACTACGGCGTCTACGGCGTGCCCGAGACCTACGTGATCGACAAGCAGGGCGTGATCCGCTACAAGCGCATCGGACCGGTCACGCCGGAGATCCTGAAGGACAAAGATCGTGCCGCTGATCGCGGAGCTCAATCGCGGCTGAAGCGTCAACGCGGTCAGATGGACGGACGTTGATGACCGCGAGTCGACCAGTCACGATTGACGAGTGACGGATTGATGCACGATCAGGTGACTGACGCTTCTGCTGCTGTGCTGGCCTCGGCCTCCGCCGCGTGGGCGGGAGAGGCGACGCCGGCGGCGGCCGACCCGGCGCTCGAGGAGCGGGTGACGGCGCTGGCGACCGAGCTGCGCTGCCTCGTGTGCCAGAACCAGACGCTCGCCGATTCGAACGCGCCGCTCGCGGTGGATCTGCGCAACCAGATCCGCGAAAGAATGCAGCAGGGCGCGAGCGAGCGCGACATCGTCGATTTCATGGTGGCGCGCTACGGCGATTTCGTGCTCTACCGGCCGCCGTTCAAGGCCACCACCGTGCTGCTGTGGGCCGGGCCCGATCGTGCTGATGCTCGCCGGGCTCGCGGTGCTGTTCTTCCGGCTCGGCGCCGGCGCGGCCGAACCGAAGCCCGAGCTGTCCGACGAGGAGCGGGCGCGCGCGGCCGGCGCTGCTCGGCGGACGAGGCGACGGGGAGCGCAGGTGACGGCGTGTTCTGGATACTCGCGGCGCTGTTCGCGTGGCCGCGCTCGCGTTCGTGCTGCCCGCGCTGCTCGCGCGCGGCCGCCGCGCGGCAAGGCGCCGGCGGGCGACGCGGCCAATATCGCGATCTACCGCGACCAGCTGCGGAACTCGACGCCGATCTCGCGGCCGGGCACGCTCGCGCGCGAGCAGTACGACGAGGCGCGCCGCGAGCTCGAGCGGCGGCTGCTCGAGGACGTGCGCGCGGCGAGACCGCGGCGCCTCCACGCCGGCCCGGGCGCGGCGACCGGCATCGCCGTCGGCATCGCGCTGCCGCTCGTCGCGGCCGCTGCTCTACTTCGCGGTCGGCAACCCGGGCGCCCTGGCGCCCGCGGCCGCGCCGCCGGTGGCGCGGACACGCGATCACCCTGCAGCAGATCGAAGGCATGGTCGAGCGCCTCGCGGCGCGCCTGAAGGAAAACCCCGACGACGCGAAAGGCTGGGTGATGCTGGGCCGCTCCTATGCCGTGCTCGACCGCTACCCGGAGGCCGTCGCAGCCTACGCCAACGCGGTCAAGCGCTCGCCGCCCGACGCGCAGTTGCTCGCCGACTACGCCGATGCGCTCGCCATGGCGCAGGGGCCGCAACCTGAAGGGCGAGCCGGAGAGCCTCATCGCGCAGGCGCTGAAGGTGGACCCGGACAACGTGAAGGCGCTCGCGCTGGCGGGCACCGTCGCGTTCGAGAAGAACGACTTCAAGGGCGCCATCGCCCACTGGGAGCGGATCCTCAAGGTGGTGCCGCCGGATTCCGACATGGCCGACTCGATCCGCGACAGCATCGCGGACGCGCGAAGCTGCCGGCGGCAGCGGCCAAGCCGGCGCCGGCGCCCAAAGGCATCCGCGCCGCCGCTCGCAGCGCCGCCGTCAGCGGCATGCGCGTGCACGGTCAGCCTCGCCCCCGGGCTCGCGGCCAAGGCCTCGCCGGACGACACGGTTTTCATCTTCGCGCGCCCGGCGGAAGGCTCCGCGCATGCCGCTCGCGGTCCTGCGCAAGCGCGTGCGCGACCTGCCGGCTGCCTTCACGCTCGACGACTCGATGGCGATGACGCCGGCGGCGAAGCTGTCGAACCACGCGCAGGTCGTGGTCGGCGCCCGCGTCTCGAAAAGCGGCAATCCCGCCGCGCAGCCGGGTGATCTCGAGGGACTGAGCGCGCCGGTGAAGCCGGCGCCACCGGCATCGCCGTGGTGATCAGCTCCGAAGCGCGCTGACGGCGTTCCGTTCGGCGGTAACCCGCGCGATCAAGCGACGCCCGCGCGGGCGCGCAACCGGGGCACGGACGCGATGTGCACGTTGCGCCCCTCGACCTCGATCAGCCCTTCCGTGAACAACTCGCGCAGGATGCGCGAGAAATGCTCGTGCGTGAGGTTGAGCTGCGACGCGATAATGCCCTTCTTCGTGGGGAGCGTGACCATCGCGTTGCCATTGACGGTATCGGGCGG
Source organism: uncultured beta proteobacterium (assembly GCA_963782655.1). Taxonomy (GTDB): domain Bacteria; phylum Pseudomonadota; class Gammaproteobacteria; order Burkholderiales; family SG8-39; genus JAABQT01. The sequence goes on from CAWALA010000013.1 coordinate 9,464, forward strand.
CACCCGGTTCAGCAGGTAGCCCATCACGCGCTCGGAGCCCGATCGCAGCATGCAGTCCTCCAGGGCCCCGATCAGGTGGCGCATCCGGTGACTCAACGACTCGATCAGGGCGCGGGTGAAGCGGGGCGTGCGCTCCAGTTCCGCCAGCACCGTCGCCTTCGAAACGTGCGCGAGCCGGGTGTCGGCGAGCGTCGTGGCGGTGAACACGTACGGCCGGTCGAGGAAGATGGCGGTTTCGCCGAAAGTGCCACCGGGCCCGACCAGTTCGACGACCTCTCGTTGCCCTGCGCCGCCTGCAGCGCCAGCTTTACCTGGCCGTTGATCACGATATAGAGGCCCCGGCAGGCATCTCCCCGCTGGAAGATCAGGGTTCCGCGGCGCGCGCTGACCTCGCTCACGCCGGCCGCGATCCGCTCGAGGGCTGCCGCGTCCAGGCCTTCGAACAACGGCAATCGCGTGCAGGTGGCTTATCAGCGGTATCGAAGCTCTTGCCATGGTGGATGGCTCGGGGGAAATGGTGGATTCCGGCGTTGATTATTGGCGAGCGGGACCCGGGGGATATTGATGCATATCAAGCATTTTTGTTGCAATGCAACCACAGCCAACCAGTCGCCCCGGGTGTAGTGGCAATTGCTTTGATGCTACATCAAGGTAATCCCTGCCGGTCGCTTGGTAGCTTCCCTCGCAACACCTATTGACCGCCCCGCAATTAGAATACAAGAAGACCGTCATAAACGATGCTTTCCATCGGGGACTCGGTAAACTCGGACGTAACGGCTGGCGCAGGCAGTTGTCGGCGGGGTCGGCCCCCGCCGCCCGGCCGCGTGTAACACAATGATTGGGGAGATTCTCCATGCCAGATAGGTCGCGCGGCCGCTTGTTGCGTGTGACTCACCCTCTGTGTTCGGCGCATTGATGGTCGTGGTCGGCGCCGACATCCTCTCGCCTCAACCTGCAGCCGCGCAGGCGCCGGGGCCGGAAGTCTGCAAGGGCTGTCACGAGGCGTACTTCGAAACCTTCCAGGCTTCGGTCCACGGCAAGAAAGGACACCCGAGAAGCCCGGCCAACAACGGCGGCTGCGCGGCGTGCCACGCCAACGGCGCCGAGCACGTGAAGGCCGGCGGCGGCAAGGGCGTCGGCGGCATCGTCAACCCCAGCCCGCGCAACAAGGCGATCTCGGCCGAGCAGAAAAGCGAGATCTGCCTGACCTGCCACAGCACCAGACCGCAATCTCGCCTTCTGGGAAGCGGGCCAGCACAAGAAGAACGACGTGTCGTGCAGCAACTGCCACAACGCGCATGGCGATACGGCGCTCGACAACGACAAGATGCTCAGGGTCGACACGCCGGCGCCGGGCCCGTACCGGACCACGGTGCGGAAACTCGCGTACGAGACCTGCGTCGCCTGCCACCGGGAGCAGCGCGCGCAGATCCTCGAAGCCCTCGCACCACCCGATCGTCGAGGGCAAGGTGCAGTGCCACAGCTGCCACGAGCCGCACGGCGCGATGACGCCGGTGATGCTCAAGGCCGAGACGCACCAGGACCTGTGCCTCACCTGCCACACCGACAAGCGCGGCCCGTGGATCTGGGAGCACCGGCCGGTGACCGAGAACTGCGCCACCTGCCACACGCCGCACGGCTCGTCGCATAACCGCCTGCTCGCGCAGAAGCCGCCGGCACTGTGCGCGGACTGCCATCCCGGCGGCCACACGCACGGCATCTACGACGGCAGAGGCACGCTTCCCGGACGTCAATCCATCGAACATCCGGTTCGAAGGCAGCGGCTGCGTGAACTGCCACCGGCAGATCCACGGCAGCAACGCACCGGCAGCGGCGTTCGGCCGGTTCTTCCTGAGGTAAGGGGAAGCGACATGAACAGGAAGCTCATATCCGTCCTCGTTGCCATCGCTGTGCGGGGCCAACGCCGCTGCGCCGCCGACGACCCATTTACCTGGAGCGGCAGCGTCGGCGTCGGGCGCGCGGCTGATCAATATCGGACGGCGGCAACCGCGCATCGGCGCGCGCGGGCCACGTCCGCGACCGCACCACGGCGCCGTTCATCGGCCCCGAGGACAAGGCGAAGGCCAACGAGTACCGGGATCTCGGACAACGGCCTGATCGGCAACGTCGACGTCCAGGGCAGCAGCAGCCGTTACTACATGCGCTTCTTCGGCGAGAATTTCGGCCGCGACGACCAGTACCTGAACCTGCGCGGCGGCCAGCTACGGCATGTTCAAGTACCAGGCTGTACGAGGACAAGATGCCGCACAACCTGTCGTGGAACGCGCTGACGCCGCTCGCCGGGACCGGCGGGACGCTGCTCGACGGGGCCCGGCGGCGCCTATCCTCCCGCCCAGAATCCAGCGAGCCTGGAACCCGTTCGACTACGGGCTGAAGCGGAACAATTACGGCGGCAATTTCGAGTTCACCGGCAATTCGCCGTGGCACATCCGCGCCGACTACAACGAAAACACGATGAAGGGCGTCCGGCCGCAAAGCGCGGTGCTCGGTACCGGCTCGGGCAACGGCTTGCATCGAGTTCGGCGCGCCGGTCGATTACAAGACCAAGAACCTGTCCCTGGACGGCGGCTACTCCGCGAAGCAGTTCAGCGTCAGCGTGAACGTGCTCGACAGCAAGTTCAGCAACAGCAACGATCTCATGCAGTGGACCAATTTCTACATGCTGAACGAGCTCGACTACGAACCTGCTGCCGCCCGATAACGAGCTGAAGAAGCTGAGCCTCAATGGCACGCTGCGGCAACTGCCGGCGAACTCGACACTGTCGGCGCGCTACACCTACAGCAAGCTGACCAACGACTTCGGCGTGTTGTCCGGCGGGCTGATGCCGACCACCAGCGCGCTCGCCGCCGACGGCAGTCGGAACGCTCATCACGACGCCGAGCTCCGCCGGCGTTCGACGGCGAGCACAAGACCAAGACCGGGTCGCTGTCGCTGGCTTCGAACTGGGGCGAGAGCGGTCGACACCAAGCTCTACTACAACTACTACGACAAGAAGAACAATTCGACCCTGATCACCTACGCGTTGGGCGGATTGGGAGCACGGCTGCACTGTGCCGACTCCGAGCTTCCCATCGAGCTTCCACCGCCACTCGGTTTTGTATCGGTCCCTATCCCAATTCGCTCTTTGCCTACAAGAAGGAGGACTACGGCCTCGATGCGGGATGGCGCATCAACCGCGGCAACAAGGTGTCGGGCGGCTTGAACTTCCTCGAGATCGAACGCCACCGCGAGGACGCGGAAAAGACCAAGGAAGACAAGGTCTGGCTCGAGGACAAGAACACCATGCTGGAGAACCTGAGCGCGCGCATCAAGTACCAGTACCTGGAGCGCGCTCCGACCTGAATCCGGCGTTTCCTCCCAATACCAATCCATTCTCGGCCACCGGAGCACTGCCGGCCCAGGTGCCGTACTACTACCGCGCCTACGACGTCTCGAACGTCGGATCAGAACCAGGTCAAGCTGGTGCTCGACTGGGCGCCGATGCCGTTCCTCGACACGGGATTCGAGGTTGCGTGGAAGAAGACCGATTACAAGGACCTCCTCTACGGGCGCACGGACGACAGGCGCCACGAGTACAACGTGACGGTCTCGTACGGCGATCCCAAGAAATTCCGGGTCACGGGCCTCGTCAACTACGAGATCGTCGAATTCAACCAGGCGTACCGCAACGGCACGCCGGCGTCCGGATCGAGCCCGAACGAATGCCGCGAACTTCGACTGGAGCACGAACAACACGCAGACCAACAAGCTGTTCGGCCTCATCGCCGACTGGACCGGTGACGGAACGGCTGGTGCTCAAGGGCTCGTACACCTGGGTCGAAGACCGGCGGCGGCGTGGATTTCACGTCCGGTAACACGGCGGGCGCCGGCGGCTTCAACGGCGGGCCGCTCGTCAACTACGTGACCGACAATACCAAGAAGCAGACGCTCAACCTGAAGGGTGACTACAAGATCGACAAGCAATGGACCGGGACGGTCGGCTACGTGCCGGAGCAGTACGATTACGCCGACGACCAGATGCGCGGGCTACCAGGGCTTTTATCCCTATTACCAGAACCTGGGCGGGACCAATATATTCCTGGTTTTCCGGCGCCTTCGCGAACCCGAGCTACAAGATGCAACGTGATCTAGGTTCATGGCAACTTACAAGTTCTGACACCCAGAGGTAAAACAGGCCCCGGCCATGGTCAACCGGGTGGCCTCGCGCCGCGTTAGAATTTGAGGCTGTTCAACGCATGAATTGCCAACAAAAGGGGTGTACCAATGAGAGCAATGCTGTTGGTCGTGACGGCCGCAGCGGCACTGGCCGCGGGTGCCGGTTTCGCGCAATCGGGACCGGACGTACTGAAGGCCAAGGGCTGCATGAATTGCCACGAGAACGACAAGAAGAAGGTCGGCCCGGCGTTCAAGGACGTCGCCGCGAAGTACAAGGGCGATAAAGGCGCGGCAGGCGGCTGGTCGCCAAGCTCAAGGACGGCAAGGGCCATCCCAAGGCTGATGCCTCCGACGCCGAGTTGAAGGCGGCGGTTGGGACTGTCCTGTCTACCAAGTAGCGCTTCTCTCTCCCTCGGAAAAAGCTGGCTGCGGCCGGCTTTTTTTGATGCTGTCGTGCGTCCTTCTCCTCATCCTTGAAGCCGGTTTCGCCTGGTGTCCCCTCTCCCCGCTGCGATGGTGCTATGATCGCTCAAGCCAGGATGGCCCGGAGAAATTGCCGGATTGGCATGAATGCAGGGAACGGGGCCGGCTTGCGGGCGCGTTCGGCGGCAGGCGCTCTCCGGAATATGGAAAGGCGCGGTTTCCGGGGAGCCTGGGGCAGTCAACCGGATCACGTGGTGATGCGTTTTCAAACAAGGGTTCAATTCCGTAGAAAGGGAAAACCATGAAGGCAATGCTGGTGGGTCTGGCTGCCGCGGGCGTGCTCGCGGCGGGTGCCGGTTTCGCTCAATCGGGCGCCGACGTACTGAAAGCCAAGGGCTGCATGAACTGTCACGACAACCAGGTGAAGAAGGTCGGCCCCGCGTATAAGGACGTCGCCGCGAAGTACAAGGGCGATAAGAGCGCAGCCGGTACGCTGGTCGCCAAGCTCAAGGATGGCAAGGGACATCTCAAGATCGATGCCTCCGATGCCGAGCTCAAGGCCGCGATTGGCACCGTCCTGTCCACGAAGTAACACAGGGCTTCCACTCAAGAAGAAAAGCTGGCTGCGGCCAGCTTTTTTTCGCCCTGGGAGAGTTGCCTGGACGGGAAGCAACCCTGCAAATTGCGGATCGACAGGCACAACCATATCCAGCACCCATTGATATGGATCAACCACCTCCATTGGGCCCATTGCTACCGTGTTGGCGTAAGAGCGCGCCCCCGTGCGCGCGGCGTGGTATTAGAATGTTCAAATGACCCGACAGGAAGCCGCCTATGGACAACCCGGCACCCGCTGAAGATCGTTCGCCATTCGCCAGACTGCCGCAGCAGTTGATAGCCGCAGTCGTGCTTTCCGCGGCGTCGATCGCACCGCAACCGGCAGCCACCCAGGGTCCCGAGCGCAGCGGCAAGGAAGTGGTGGATGCGGTATGCGCCACGTGCCATGCGACCGGCGCGAAGGGCGCGCCGAAGATCGGCGACAAGAAGGCGTGGGCCAAGCGCGCGTCGCGGGGCCTCACCGGCCTTACGCGAGAGCGCGCTCAAGGGCATCCGGAACATGCCGTCGCACGGCGGCGACCTGAAGCTCACCGACATCGAAATCGAGCGCGCCATCACTTACATGGTCAACCAGTCGGGCGGCAAGTGGATCGAGCCCGTCAGCAGGGTCGACGCCCGCCGTCGAGCGCAGAGGCGAGCAGATCGTGCAAGGCTGCAGTGCGCCAAGTGCCACCAGACCGGGGCGGGCGGCGCGCCCCAAGATCGGCGACCGGGACGCCTGGATACCGCGGCTCAAGGGCGGGCTCGACGCTACCGTGCGCTCCGCGATCAAGGGACACGGGCGGCATGCCTGCCCGCGGCGGCATGGCCGATCTCACCGATTCCGAAATCCGCGGCGCGATCGTCTACATGTTCAACCCGGGAGCAGGCGCCGGCAAAAGAAACCTGCCGGCGCCCTGCCGGCCGCGACCCGACCGCAATCGCAAGGTCGTTGACGGCACGGAGGTTTATCTGGGCGTCGTGTCGGCGGAATCGATGCGCGCGCAGTATTCGAAAGGCAGCCAGGAAAGCACGATGCACGGAGGCATCCCGAGCCGGCAAGGGCTACTACCACGTGAACGTCTCGTTGTTCGACAGCAAGACGAGAGCCGCGATCACGAATGCACAGGTGGAAGCGAGCGTGAGGGAACCGGTTTCGGGAGGCGAAACGAAGAAGCTCGAGCTGGTGACGCTCAACGACGCGCAGAGCTACGGCAACTATTTCCGGATGTCGGGCAAGAACGCCTACACGATCACGGTGCGGATTCGCAAGCCGGGCACTTCCCGGGCGATCGAGGCCAGCTTCGACTACAAGCGTTAGCCATACGGCTGCTCATGCATTGCGCCAGCATACCGACCGGCTTTCACGAAGTCGGCGCAGATCCGGTCCGGCGACTTTGGGGTAGCGCCACCCTGCCGTTATCGTGCCGGCGCGCGGAAGACTGACTGACCAGGGGATCGACAGCGATGAGTATCTTGCATTTTGCGGCGTGGGCAATCACGGGCGTTATTTTCCTCGCGGCAGCACCGGATATCGCGCGGGCGCAAGCCGGGGCCGCTGCTGCCGCCACGGCCAAGGACGCTCCGGCCGCCGCCAGTCTCGGCAACGCGATATGCCTCGCCTGTCACGGCAACGAGGGATTCTCGGTGCCGGGCGCCGACGGGAGGACGCGCTCGCTGCACGTCGATCGGGGACAAGTTCGAAAAGAGCGTGCACGGCAAGCGCCAGTGCGTCGAGTGCCACAAGGACATCACGGCAGATTCCGCACGAGAAGAGCGGCACGCTCAAGGTCAGCTGCGTGCAGTGCCACCAGGACCTGTGGGAGACCGCGAAGAAGGAGAACAAGACGCAGGAGTTCGCGAGGCTCGGGGTGGTGGTGGAGCAGATCGACCACTACATGAAATCCATTCACGCGCGGCCGAACCGGGAAGACCAGTCGCGCACCAACGCGACCTGCTACAACTGCCACGACGCCCACTACGTTTATCCGAAGGACAGTCCCGATCCGCGCGGAGTGGCGCCTGAGCATTCCCAACGCGTGCGGCAAGTGCCACGTCAAGCAGCGTGACGAATACTGCGACTCGGTGCACGGCAGGCAGGTCATGGGAAACGCCAATCCCGCGGCGCCCATCTGCTCGGACTGCCATACGACCCACGACGTCGACCGGCCCGAAACTGGATTCGATCAGGCTGGTCATCACCAGGAACTGCGGAAACTGCCATTCAGAGAGCCTGAAGACCTATACGCGAACACCTATCACGGCCAGGTCAACACGCTGGGCTATGCCTATACGGCGAAGTGCTTCGACTGCCACGGCAGCCACGGCATCCAGCGGGTGAGCGACCCGAAGTCGACCGTGCATCCGGAACAACCGGCTGCAGACCTGCCAGAAATGCCACGCGGAAGCGACCCCGGGTTTCGTCACGTTCCAGCCGCACGCGAACACCCACGATTTCGGCCGTTATCCCTACATGTGGGTCGCGTCGAAATTCATGATCGCGCTGCTGCTGGGCGTGTTCGCCTTCTTCTGGACGCATTCGGCGCTGTGGTTCTACCGGGAATACCGGGATCGCCAGGAGGGCAAGAGCAGCGCCGCACGTCGTAACCGGCGAGCTGCCGCAACTGCAAGGGCAAGCATTACCAGCGCTTCGGGCCGGTCTGGCGGATCGCCCACCTTGTCTTCGCGCTGAGCGTGATGATGCTGGTGCTGACCGGCATGGCGGTGTTCTACGCCGAAACCGGCTGGGCGAAGTCGGTCATGAATGCGCTCGGCGGCCCGCGCGCGGCGGCGCATCATGCACCGGGTCAGCGCGGCCATCATGCTGGGAATATTCTTCGTCCACCTGGTCTACATGGCTATCCGCGTATCGGCCGGAACTGGAAGACTTTCGACTGGTTCGGGCCCGACCTCGCTGGTGCCGCGCTGGAAGGATCTGTGGGATCTGATCGCCATGTTCAAGTGGTTCTTCGGCAAGGGACCGCGGCCGGTCGTTCGACCGCTGGACCTACTGGGAGAAATTCGACTACTGGGCGGTGTTCTGGGGCATGGCGATCATCGGCGGCAGCGGCATGATGCTGTGGTTCAAGGACAGCGACCGCGTCGGTCCTGCCCGGGTGGGTGTTCAACGTCGCCACGCTCGTCCACGGCGAGGAGGCGATTCCTCGCCGCGGTGTTCCTGTTCACGGTGCACTTCTTCAACAACCACTTCCGGCCGGACAAGTTGCCGCCGCCGGACATCGTGATGTTCACCGGCACGGTGTCGCTGGAGGAATTCAGGCGCGAGCACACCGCTGGAATACAAGCGGCTGGTCGAAACCGGGCGAGCTTGCGAAGTACCTGGTCGATGCGCCGTCGCGGCCCATGACGCTGGGTTCCAGGATACTGGGCATCACGCTGATCGCCTTCGGCCTGATATTGCTGATTCTGGTGGTGAGCGGATTCCTGGGCAGCGTGTCCGGGTAAGCGGAATGCGGCTCCCGCGCGATTTTTTTTCGGCGCATCAGCCGCAAGAAATATATCCATGCTGCCATGCGATGAGTCTAAACTGTGACTGTTTCAAACAGCGCGAAATGCTCGTCCGGAAGGACGCTATCCCTGGTTGACCACCCATGTCGAGATCCCCAATGAACAAGCTCATGTTCGCGATCGTCCTGTCGGTGCTGCTGGTTGGGTGCACGGAGAACAAGGAACCCGCCGCGACGTCTCCATCAGCCGGTAAGACCGCGGCAACCGGGGGTAAAGCGGCTGACAAGTCGCCCGGAGGTGATGTCACGGCCGGGAAAGCCGTTGCCGAGCGGGAATGCAAGGCGTGCCATGGGCTGGATGGCAAGGGCGTCGCGCCGGGCATCCCGCACCTGGCGGCGCAGCGCGAGCGTTATCTGCTGCTGGCGCTCACCGAGTACAAGGACGGGAAGCGCACGCATGCCGCCCTGCGGGAACTGGCGGGACGATTGAATCCAACGGACTTGCGCAACGTGGTCGCTTACTACTCGAGCCAGCCGCCACCCTCGCCGGCGTCGGGGAAAGACTCGATACAGGCTACGCTCGCCGAGAAAGGCAAGGCACTTGGCGTCGCCTGCGAGAAGTGCCACGGCGAGGACGGCAACAGCAGGACACCGGGCACGCCCAGCCTGGCCGGCCAGCAGCCCCATTATCTCGTCACCGCGATCCAGGAGTACCACCGGGGAGACCGCGGGACGGCGGCGATGAAAACGATGCTGCGCGACGCAAACAGGCTGGAACTGGAAAGCCTGGCGCTGTATTTCGCGTCCCAAACGCCGGTGCAGCGCGCCGCGCCAACGCGTGGCGATCCGGCGGCGGGTGAGCCGCTCACCGCCATGTGCGGCGGCTGCCATGGCCCCCACGGTGTCAGCAGCGACGCCGCGACGCCGAGCCTTGCCGGCCAGGACCCTCAGTACCTGGTTAAGGCCATCAAGGCGTACCGGACTACGCGCCAGCATTGGGGCATGCAACGTTACGTCACGGGCCTCAGCGACAAGGACATCGAGAACATCGCCGCGTTCTACGCGGTCCAGCAGTCCCGAGGCCCGCCGACAGGGTGCCGAGTTCCGCTCAGGAACTGGCCGAAAAATGCAATCGCTGCCACGACGCCGAGGACAATCCCAGCGATGGTGGCACCCATCTGCGGGCGCAGGACAAGGACTATCTGGTCATGGCGCTGCGGGCGTATCGCGACGACAAGCGCGAAAGCACCACCATGCACAAGATGAGCATCATCTACAGCAACGCGATCATCGACGACATCGCGTCCTACTACGCCAGTCAGCCGCGGGACAAGCGCTGATTCGCCCCGGAGGCTGTCGGACCCGGCGCCGACGATCTCCCGACCGTCAACCGACGCTGGGCATGTCCCCACCGGCCCTTTGCTCGACCGGTGTCGGGGTCGTGCCGAACCACATCTGGTACATCGATACCACCCACATGAACGCAAAGGACATGGCCATGAGGGCGCCCGACGCCATCGTGAGCCATGCGAACGGGTGGTATATCTTGACCAGGTACCAGGAACCGACGTCGATCGCGACGCAGACGAAAGGCAACGCCACGACCGTGCACTTGAACCACACCGGCCGCACGTAGGCGTGGCTGAAGATGAGGCCGACGATGAAGAAGATGAAGGTCAGCCCGAACAGGTGTATGTGCGAGACCCGCACCAGCGTGAAAATATCCGTGCCGGTGTCCTGCTCGGTCACCTTCTTGATGTTGTCGTAGCCGTCCAGGTTCGCGAGGTGCGGATTGCTGCCGTCGTGGCAGGTCATGCAGCGCTTGTCGATCGTCGGCCTGATGTCCGTCTCGTAGGCGGCGCGGCTCGGCGCCCTCCTGGACCCAGCTGACGAGCCGGGACGACTCTTCGGCGGGCAGCATCGCCGACATCGGGCCGCGCAGGGCCGATTCGATGCGCGAACCCTTCCCGCTCCCCGCATAGGCGATGACGACGTCCTCATAGGAAAGCATCAAGGGGTTGCCGTCCTTCCCCGCATGAGTGTGGAACAGGTAGACGAAAGCGAACAGGTAGCCCATGCCGAGTATGCAGAGCGCGGCGGTGTACAGAACCCGTGCGCTGTACGGCAGCTCCGAGTAATGGTAGTAAAGCCGGTGCAGCGGGCCTTCGCTCATGTTTGCTTTCCCATACAGTTCACTTCGGCGGCAGGATCACGTAGACGACGCTGCGCGCCCGCTGACTCGCGTAGTGGGCCGCCAGACGCTCGATCTCGGCGTCGGACAACGCGTCCAGCATCGCCGTCATCGCCTTGCTCTTGCGCTCGCCTTTCTGGTAGGCGCGCATCGCCTGCTCCAGATAGTCGACGCGCTGCGCCGCCAGCGCCGGCGAACGCGGGTCGGTGCTGTTGCCGTTGACGCCGTGGCAGCGGTCGCAGCGCTGCGCCAGCTCTGCGGTCGTGAGCGGCTTTCTTGACCGGCGGCTGCTTCGGCTGCTGGCTCGCGTAATAGGCCGCCAGGTTCTTGACGGCGTTATCGTCGACCGATGCCGCAGGCGCCTTCATGGACGGGTCGGCGCGCGAGCCGTCCTTGTAGGCACGCATCGCGTCCGCGAAGTACTGCGCATCCTGGCCGGCGAGACTCGGCGTGGCCGCATTCGCGCTGACCCCACCTTCACCGTGGCAGCCGGCGCAGGCGGCGGCCGCGGCCTTGCCCGCGGCCTGGTTGCCCGGCGACGGAGTTTGAGCCTTGCCTGGCTTCTGCAAAGCATAGAACAGCGCGATGTTGTTCATGTCGGCATCGCTGAGTGCCGAGACCAGCGTCTTCATCATGTCGTGCTTGCGCTGGCCGCTCTTGTAGGCGTTCACGGCCGCGACAAAGTACTTGGGATCAAGCCCGACGAGACTCGGCATACCCGGTATCTTGGTGATCCCGGTCTCGCCGTGACACCCGGCGCAACCGGCGGCCGCAGCCTTGCCGGCACTTGCCGGATCGGGCCTGGCGGGAGGCGCTTTGGCGACGCCCGCTGCGCTCGGTTGAGCAGGCTCCAGACCGGAGTAGTACGCCGCTACCTTGACCAGCGCATCGTCCTTCAGGAACTTGACTGCATTGCTCATGGCGTTGTCGCCGCGCGCGCCCGACTGATAGACGAGCAGTTCGGTAAAGAGGTAACCGGGCCGCTGGCCGGCAATGTGGGGCACGCCCTTCGATGTCGAAATGCCCGCCGCGCCGTGGCACTTCGCGCATGCAACGTCCGCAACGCGCTTGCCTTCCGCCACGTCCTGGGGGGTCGCATACGCCGGCCGAAGATCCGCAGCGCTGCCAGCACTAGACTCGGCGGCCAGGGCGGTACCGACTTGCGAATAGCTCCCAAGCGGCACGCCCGCAGCGATTATCGCCAGGAGAAGGGTCGGTGCGCTTGCTTTCATCAGTACTCACTCGGCATTGGTTGGCGTCCGGCGCGGTCAGCGTGCGAGCAACAGGCGATCAGCTACCGATGTGGAGTCCCGAATTCAATGGCGAGCGCGACGCCATGCCTGATCATTGCGCCGGCAATTGTAGCATGGGGCATCATGCCGAATTGTGCGCGAATCTCACCGTGCAGCACGTGCTTGCCATCCAGCAACTCGCTTGCGTTCTTCGCCCGAAACCAGGGGCCGCGGCCCGCTTTTTCACATAGCAGGAATTGACTCTGTCGCGCCCGCGCGCCATGCCTCCCCGCGCCCCGTCAACGCATGCGGCCGGAATTCCCCTGTTTAGCTAACCGGCTCTGCACCGGCATTGACATAGATCAAGCGATTCCGGGATTCGCGCTGTTATCGTGAGTTTTCGCGCGGGAGAGGAGCGCAATCCCGGTTCCAGGTGCCCGCCGCCCTGATGACATAGACATAGACCGTCGCGACATTGGCCAAGGCCCAGGTCCAGGCGTGCCCAAGCACATCGTTCGGTTGATTATTCTGATTGTCGTCTTCGTTGCGGTGGCGCTGATTGCGAGATGGTATTTCACCGTCGATTCGTTTTATGAATACGGTCATTACCGCGCCGATTCAGTCCCTGAAATCGCCGCTCAGGAACCGGCTTACAAGACGGCGCGCTACTGCCAGAGTTGCCACAGCGAGCGCCACGCGCAGTGGTCGGCCAACAACCATAAGTCGGTGACCTGCGAAATCTGCCATGGCGCGGCCGCAGGGGCACCCCGCAGAAAGGCAAGCTGCCGATCCCGGCGGACACGGTGAAGCTGTGCACGTTGTGCCACGAGGCCATGCCGGGGCGGCCGAGCACGCAGCCGCAGATCGCGGTGGCCCAGCACGAGTCGCGGCGGCCAGCAGTGCACGGTCTGTCACAACCCTCATGCGCCCAAGATCGCGGCAGCCGCGGTCAAGGTGACCGGAGATGTGGCAGCCGGGAAACAGCGCGCGGCGGCTTGCGCCAGCTGTCACGGCGCGGAAGGCATCAGCCCGAACGACACCTGGCCGAACCTGGCCGGGCAATCCGCCGCCTACCTGGCGAGGATACTCGCGGCCTACAAGTCCGGCGATCAGAAGGACGTGATGATGACGCCCCTGGCGCAAGCCGCTCAGCGACGCGGATATCCGGAATCTCGCGGCCTATTACGCCAGCCTGAGCTGCCGCACGGTGCCCAGCGCGACGCGCATCGGCGACGCGGCCGCCGGCAAGGGTCTGGCGAAGAATTGCGCGGCCTGCCACGGCGCCACGGGCATCTCGGGCAATCCCGCCTGGCCGCACCTCGCCGGGCAGAAGGCCGGTTACCTGGTGAACGTGCTCAAGGCTTTCCGGGGCGGCCTGCGCAAGGACCCGATGATGGCGGCCGTGGTCAGGGGCCTGAGCGACGCGGACATCGAAAATCTCGCGGCCTACTACGCTGCGCAAAGCTGCCGGCCCGTTACGGAGGCAAGGAAAGCACCATGAAACGAGAAGCCATATCGTCATTGCTCGCGCGGCGCAGATTTCTGCGCAAACTCGGTCGCGCCGCAACGTGTGCGGGCGCCGTCGTGGCCGCCGGGACCCTCGGCGTCGCGCAGAAAGTCGCGGCAAAGAACGAATCCAGCCCAGCCGCGGCTCGTTTCCCACGAAGGACTACGACTGGACCAAGCACAGCTGGGCGTTTGGCGTCGACGCGACGAAATGCATCGGCTGCCTGCGCTGCGTCGAGGCGTGCAAACGGGAGAATGATGTTCCCGGTGACGCGCATCACTTCCGCACCTGGGTGGAGCGCTACGTCTATCTCGAGGGCGACAAGAGAGCGCGCGTCGACAGCCATCACGACCCCGTGAATATCGAAGCCTCCGGTTCGGAACGGGAATATCGTTTCGCGAACCGCTACCAGGACGCGAAGGTGGAAAAGGCTTTCTTCGTGCCCAAGCTCTGCAATCAATGCACGCATCCGGCCTGCGTGCAGGCGTGTCCTACCGGCGCCACCTACCGGACCCAGGACGGCGTGGTGCTCATCGACCACAAGTACTGCATCGGCTGCCAGTACTGCGTGCAGGCCTGTCCCTACGGGGCGCGTTTCTTCAGATCAAAGGAAGGGGTCACGGACAAGTGCACTTGGTGCTATCACCGGATCACGAAGGGATTGCAGCCCGCCTGCGTCGAGGTCTGCCCGGTCGGCGCGCGCATCTTCGGCGATCGTAACGATCCGCAGAGCCCGATCAGCCTGTTCATTCGCAACAACCGCGTGCAGGTGCTCCGACCCGAGACCGGCAACGCGCCGAATGTCTTCTACGTCGGCATCGACAAGGAGGTGAGCTGATGGAACCCGGCAGCCTGCTGGAACACCTTGTCGAAGTCGCCCCGTACACGGGCTACGTCTACCCCAACGAGACGGTCATCCCGTGGACCGTGCTGATCGTCGTCTATCCCTATCTCACGGGACTGGTGGCCGGCGCCTTTACCGTTTCCAGTCTTTATCATGTATTCGGCATGGAACGGTTCAAGCCCGTGGGGCGGTTCGCCCTGCTCACGGCGCTCGCTTTCATGATCTTCGTGCCCATGCCCCTGCTGTTGCACCTCGGCAATCCGCAGCGGGCGTTCAATACCATGCTCACGCCGCACTGGACCTCCGCGATGGCCATGTTCGGTATGTTTGCCAGCTTCTACGTCATTCTGCTGATGCTGGAAATCTGGTTCATGTTCCGGCCCTATATCGTGCGGCAGGCGCAGCAGACGAGCGGGCTCATCGGGAGGCTGTGGCACGTGGCGAGCCTCGGGTCCGACGATCTTTCTCCGAAAGCGATGCGTTACGACGAAAAATGGATTTTCGCGCTGGCGGTCATCGGCATACCCTCCGCGCACGGGCTGCACGGCTACGTGGGGTTCATATTCGGCTCACTCAAGTCCCGGGAATGGTGGTCCTCCGATCTCATGCCGGTCGTGTTTCTGTTTTCCGCCGTCATCTCCGGCGTTGCGCTGCTGATCGTCCTCTATGTCCTGTCCTGCCGGCTGCGCAAGATCGCGGTTGACCTGGAGTGCCTGAAGGGTCTGGCTTACGTGCTTTGGGGTTTCGCGATGTTTACGCTGGCGCTGGAGGGACTGGAATTCGCCAACGTCGTCTACAAGGGCCGCGAGGGGATCGAGATGATCCTGGAATACGTAACCGGCCCGCTCCTCGTGCCTTTCTTCATCCTGCAATTCAGCATCGGCGCGCTGCTGCCGATCATCGTGCTCACGTACATGATCTGGCGGGGCACCACCGGCAAGGCGCTGATCGTGGGCGTGACCGTCAGCGCGCTGCTGGTGCTGTTCCAGGTCTGGATGATGCGCTGGAACGTGGTCATCGGCGGCCAGGAAATCGCCAAGACCGGCAAGGGACTGTTGAGCTATCAGCTCGTGCTTCTCCACCGGGAAGGGCTGTTGACGGCGGTCTCGGTGGCCGTTGCGCCGCTTTTCCTCTTGTGGGCGACGGTCCGGGTGCTTCCGCCCTTTACCAAAACAGTATCGCCATAAGCGGCGATTTCGCGCCGCACAACCGGGATGGCGGGATATTCCCGTCGTATTCTCCCCTGAATCAGGGGCCGTTTCAGATCTCCTCCGGCACCATCTTGATCGCGCCGCAGGGACATTCCGAGACGCAGATGCCGCAGCCCTTGCAGTAATCGTAGTTGAACTCGAAGCGCTTGCCCGGCCCGAGCTTGATGACCGCGTTGTCCGGGCACACGCCGTAGCAGTTGTCGCACTCGAAGCAGTTGCCGCAGGACAGGCAGCGGCGCGCCTCGAAGAGCGCGTTCGATCTCGTCGAGCCCGCCCTGCACTTCGTCGAACGTCGACTGGCGACGGATGATGTCGAGCACCGGGCTGCACCGTCTTCGGCGCGTCCGAGTAGTACCAGGTGTTGAGCTTGTCGGCCGTCGCCGGCTCGTGCTTGGGCGGCGGCGACGTAGGCCGCGCCGCGCAGCCAGGCGTCGATGTGCCGCGCGGCCTTCTTGCCGTGGCCGATGCCG
This sequence comes from uncultured beta proteobacterium, assembly GCA_963782655.1. GTDB lineage: Bacteria > Pseudomonadota > Gammaproteobacteria > Burkholderiales > SG8-39 > JAABQT01. The sequence continues at coordinate 25,583 of CAWALA010000013.1, forward strand.
ACCGTGACCGTGCGCTCCGAGGGCACCATGTCGCCGCCCGCGAAGATGCCGGCGTGGCCGGTCATCATGTTCGGCGCGACCTTGACGACGCCGTTCTCGATCTCGAGCCCGGGTACGCCGTCCAGGAGACTCAGGTCGACGTCCTGGCCGAGCGCCAGCACCAGCGAGTCGGCTTCGAGCGTCTCGAACTCTCCGGTCGGCTGCGGAAAGCCGGTCTCGTCGAGCACCATCTTCTCGACGGTGAGCGAGGACTCGCCGGCGTGCTTGATGGTCGAGAGCCACTTGACCATCACGCCTTCCTGCAGCGCTTCCTCCAGCTCGAAGTCGTGCGCCGGCATCTTCTCGCGCGTGCGCCGGTAGACGATGATCGCCTCCGCCGCGCCGAGCCGCTTCGCGGTGCGCGCAACGTCGAGCGCCGTGTTGCCGCCGCCGTAGACCACCACGCGCCGGCCGAGCATCGGCTGCTCCTCGCCTTCCATCGAGCGCAGGACCGACACCGCGTCGAGGATGCGCGCCGAGGTTCCCGCCGGGATGTATGCCCGCTTGCCGATGTGCGCGCCCACGGCGAGGAAGGCGGCATCGAAACCGCCCGCCTTCATCGTCTCGAGAACGTTCGTCACCTTCGAGTTGAGTCGCAGCTCGACGCCGAGGGCGAGGATGCGTGCGACCTCCGCCTCGAGCACGTCGCGCGGCAGGCGGTACTTCGGAATGCCGAAGCGCATCATGCCGCCCGCGAACGGACCCGGCATCGTGGATCGTCACGCCGTGCCCGGAGCGCGCGAGCTGGTAGGCGGCCGACAGCCCGGAAGGTCCGGCGCCGACGACCAGTACGCGCTTTCCGGCTTTGTTTCGCGGGCTTGCCGAAGGCCCAGCCGCGCCTGATCGCTTCGTCGCCGAGAAAGCGCTCGACCGAGTTGATCCCGACCGCCGAGTCAAGCGCAGCGCGGTTGCACGATGTCTCGCACGGGTGGTAGCACACGCGCCCCATGACCGCCGGCAACGGGTTGTCGGCCGTGAGCAGCCGCCACGCCGCCTCGTAGTCGCCGGATTCGGCGTGCGCGAGCCAGCCCTGGATGTTCTCGCCGGCCGGGCAGGCATGGTTGCACGGCGGCAGCCGGTCCACGTACACCGGCCGCTCCGTGCGCCAGCGTGCCGGTGTGGTTGGCGAGGCTCGAGCCGGGATCGAGGGTGATGGCGAAGGGCTTGCTCATGATGACGCCGCTTCCGAGCAATCCGTACTTGCGGATGTTGCGGTCCGCGATCGCCTGGATCGCCGCAATGACCTCGACGCGCGGCGCCGGGCTGAAGAGGTGCGCGAAACGGCGCTGCGGCTTGAGGTATTCCTCGACCGGCAGCCCGCCTGCGGATCCTGGAGACGCTCACGACCTCGCCGTGCTCCGCTTCGAACACCGGGAACAGCCCGGTTTCCTTCGCCAGGCGCGCGATGCGGATCGTGTCGCTGGATTCGTGTCCCCAGCCGAGCGGACAGGGCACGAAGATGTGGATGTAGCGCGCGCCGCGAAACTCCATCGCGCGGCGCACCTTGGCCTCCAGGTCGCGCAGCTCCGAGACGGTGGCGGTGGCGACGTACGGGATGCCGTGCGCGATCGCGATCGCGGGCAGGTTCTTGCCCTGGCCGAACACGTTGCCCGGCGCATCGCCCACGGCGGGAGTCGTCGCGGTGCGCGCCGCGGGCGGCGTGGCCGACGAGCGCTGCACGCCCGTGTTCATGTACGCCTCGTTGTCGTAGCAGATGTAGAGCACGTCGTCGTTGCGCTCGAACATCCCCGACAGGCAGCCGAAGCCGATGTCGGTGGTGCCGCCGTCGCCGCCCTGCGCGATCACGCGCACGTCGGACTTGCCCTTCACCTTCAGCGCCGCCGCGATGCCGGTGGCCACCGCCGCCGCGTTGCCGAACAGCGAATGGATCCAGGGAATCTGCCAGGACGTCTCGGGATACGGCGTCGAGAACACCTCCAGGCAGCCGGTGGCGTTGGCCGCGATCAGCTGGTTGTTGGTGGCGTGCATCGCCGCGTCGATCGCGTAGCGCGCGCCGAGCGCCTCGCCGCATCCCTGGCAGGCGCGGTGCCCGGAGTTGAGCGAGTTGGTGCGCCGCATGTTCGCCTGCACCGAGCGGGTCTTCGGGGGCGAGCAGCCGGTTGCCGACGGTGAAGGTGCCCGTCTGGTAGAACTTGACCGGCTGAAAGGACATGGCGGTGCTCCTCAACCGATCTTCGCGGCCACCACGCCGACGTCGCGCAGGATGCTCTCCGCGATCGGCCCGGAGCGGCGCGTCTCGCGCTCGCGCGCGAGCTGGCGATCGACGAGCGCGCGGTCCAGATCGAGGAACGTGAGCGGCTCGAGCCCGCCCTCGATCGCGTCGCCGAACACGCGTGCCAGGGAGGCCTTGGTGATGGCGCGGCCGCCGAGGCCCGCGATCACGGTATGCACGGCATCCGGCCGCCCCGTGTACGAGGTGCGCACGTTGGTCGAGACGATGCCGCCCAGGCCGACTGCGAGACTCTTCTCGAGCACGACCACGCGCTGCGCAGCGGCGAGCGCCGCGCGCACCGCGGCGAGCGGCCACGGACGGAAGCACGTGATGCCGAGCACGCCGATCTTCGCGCCGCGGTCGCGCATTTCGTCCACCGTGTCCTTGATCGTGCCGAGCACGGAGCCGAGCGCCACCACGACGGTGTCGGCGTCCTCGGTGCGATAGGTGTGCATGAGGCCGCCCGAATCCCGGCCGAATGCCCGGCGGAACTCGTCCGCCCAGCCGGGAATCAACTCCAGGGCGCGCATCTGCTTGGCGTGCGCCAGGTAGCGGACTTCCATGAACGCCTCGGGGCCGACCATCGCGCCGATCGATACCGGCTCGGCGGGGTCGAGCACCTGGCGCGGCTCGTAGGGCGGCAGATACGCGTCCACCTGCTCCTGCGCCGGCACCTCGACGCGCTCGTAGGCATGGGTGAGGATGAAGCCGTCCATGCAGACCATGACCGGCACCGACAGCTCCTCGGCGAGCCGGAACGCCTGGATGTGCAGGTCGAGCGCTTCCTGGTTGTCTTCCGCGAAGAGCTGGATCCAGCCGCAGTCGCGCTGGCTCATCGCGTCGTTATGGTCGTTCCAGATGTTGATCGGGGCGCCGATCGCGCGGTTGGCGACGGTCATCACGATCGGCAGCCCGAGCCCGGAAGCGTTGAACACCGCCTCCGCCATGAACAGCAGCCCCTGGCTCGCGGTGGCGGTGTACGCGCGCGCGCCGGCGGCCGACGCGCCGATCGCCACCGACATCGCGGCGAACTCCGACTCCACGTTGATGAACTCGCAGCGCCGCAGCGCGCCGTTCTTTACCATCGCGCCCAGCCCTTCGACGATGTGCGTCTGCGGCGAGATCGGGTAGGCGCAGATCACCTCCGGCCGGCACAGGGCGACCGCTTCGGCGACCGCGCGCGAGCCTTCAATCTGCTTGAGCATGGCTCGCTTCGCGAAGTTCGCTGCGCACGTGCTCGAAGGCCGCGCGGGCCGCGGCCACGTTGCCCTCGGCCACCTCGCCCTTGAACTTGTCGCGGATGGCCGCCGCCACCGAATCGAGCGAAATCCGCCCGGATACCGCGGCGAATCCTCCCAGCAACGCCGCGTTCGGCACCGGCCTGCCCGGTGTGCTGCAGCGCCAGCTCCGTGGCCGGCACGGTGCACAGGCGCTCGGCGCGCAGGCTGCGCGCGAACTCGCCCACGCCGAGCGCCTCGAACGTGCGCGAGGTGTTGATCAGGACGTAGCCCTCGCGCGCCAGGCCGCCGAACACGTCCACCTGGTGCAGCAGCGTCGGGTCCTGGATGATCAGCGCATCGGGCTCGAGCACCGGTTCGCGCAGGCGGATCTCCTTGTCGTCGATGCGGCAGAAGGCGACCACCGGCGCGCCGGTGCGCTCGGAGCCGAAGCTGGGGAAGGCCTGCGCGTGCCGGCCTTCGAGGAACGCGGCGACCGAAAGCATCTCGGCCGCCGTCACCACCCCCTGGCCGCCCCGGCCGTGGATCCGCACTTGGAACATGGCGTACTTTTAGCCCAAGCAGCCGGGGGCTGGTTGACGTGCATCAAGGTTCCACGCGACACGGTTCGGCGATCGCGCCGGAAACTGCCGTTGAGTGCGGGGGGGAGTCCGGCTATATTGCGGCGCAACCAAGATGAGCACGGAAAAGAACGTCCTCGGCAGGGAACTGATGGCCTGCAGCTTCGCGCCGCTCACCGGCTATTTCCGCGACGGCAGCTGCGCCACGCACGGCGCGGACGGCGTGGCGCACCTGGTGTGCGTCAGGGTGACGCAAGAATTCCTCGAGTTCAGCATGGCGAAAGGCAACGACCTTTCGCACGCCGCGGCCCGAGATGCGCTTCCGCGGACTGCAGCCCGGGGATCGCTGGTGTCTTCATGTATTGCGATGGGTGGAGGCCTGGCGCGCGCGTTCGGCGCCGCAGGTGGTGCTCGAGGCCACCCACGAGAGCGTGCTGGACTATGTGCCGCTCTCGGCGCTCAAGCAGCACGCGCTCGACCTGAATTAGCCAGCGTTTTTTCAGATACCCGTTTCTGGCGGAATGGCGGTAGATTTGCATTGCTTCCATCTGCGCGGGCGGACATGCCGAAAATCTCGAAGGACCGACTCGATGCCGTGCGCGGATACCTGCGCGAGGTGTTCCCCGACTGGGCGCTCGCCGAGAGCTGGGACGGCGACCGCGAAGCGCAGAACTTCCTGCTGAAGAAGCCGCGCGAGCCGCTGCACCTGCTCAAGGTGAGCCGATCCGTGCTGGACCAGTGCGGGCCGCGCAAGCTGGCGGGGCTGCTCGAGGGGCACCAGGTGGCCGACGCGCTGCGGCGCGCGGACAAGCACCGGCTGCTCCTCACGCAGCGGGGGCTGGACCAGCTCTAGGCGCTCGCGCCGGTGATCTGCGCGAGCCCTGCGCGGTCGATGATCGAGACTTCCAGGCCCGCCACCGCGATCAGTCCCTGGTTGGCGAGTTCGCGCAGCATGCGCGAGAGCGTCTCCTTCTTGACGCCGAGGCGCGCCGCGACCGTGGTCTTGGTGGTGGGCAGGCGCGCGATCCACGATCCGGGCTGGCCGTTCGGTTCCGCCAGCGAATTCAGGTAGCAGGCCAGGCGCTGTATGCCGCTTTGCTGCAGGCTGGCCTCGAGCTCGCCTACCAGCTCCAGCACGCGCTCGGCGAGCGCGCCGGCTACGGTGCGCGCGAAGCCGGCGTCCTGGCCCATCAGGCGCAGCACCGGCACGGGCGGAATCGTGGCCACCAGGCAATTCGACAGGGCCACGAGTTCCACCGGGCAGGGCCGGTCGAGCAGCGCGGCAGCCAGGCCGAAGCTCTCGCCGGGGCCGAGCAGGCGCACCACCTTTTCCTCGCCGCTTGTGCGGCGCAGCGCAAGCTTGGCCGAGCCGTAGGCCAGCGCCATTACGCCCGGGGTCCGCTCGCCGCGCCGGAGGATCGCCGCGCCCCGCCGCGCCTCGCGCAGGTGAGAGTGATTCGCGAGCGTGTCGAGGTCTTTGCGCGATAACTGGCGAAAGACCGGCAGGTTCGAGATCACGCGCTCAATCACCCGACGATCCTTTGCGGGCGCAAAGCCAAATTGCACGTTCCCTTGAAGTTCGTTTTGCATGGCACAAATAATCGCGTCGCCCACGCGGCAGCCTGTTGACCCAAGTCAAAAGTTCCCGGCCGGCATCGCTTGCGTTTGATCCAGATCAAACGAGCCCCGCGATGCGTCAACCGCGCGCGCGCATTTTTTGGCAAGATTCTGCATACGCGGCAGGCCGGGGCCGCAGAAGTTTAAGCCAGCGGAGCAGCGAAGTGAGCCGCCAGATGCAACGACCGACCGTAGCGCCCGCGACCGAGGGGAGACCGCAATGAGGGCAACGCACGCATCCAATTTCGCGCTCGGACTCGGCGAATTGTTCAAGTGTCTGGGGCGGCTCGGGCTCGCGGGGCTGGCGCTCGGCATGGTCGGCGCCGGTGGTGCCTACGCGGCCGCCCCCGGCCCGGAAGTGTGCGCCAATTGCCATGAAGCCGCGGTTGCCTACTACAAGGGCTCCATCCACGGGCAGAAGGGAAACCTGAGAGGCCCGGCAAACGCCGGCGAATGCTCGACCTGCCACGGCGACGGCACCGAACACGTCAAGGCCGGCGGCGGCAGGGGCGTCGGGGGCATCAAGAATCCCGGCGGCAAGAGCGCGTCGATGGCTGCCGATGACAAGAACGCAATCTGCCTTGGCTGCCACGCCGGCGGCAGCAAGCGCACGCACTGGGAAGGCAGCACGCACCAGACTCGCGGCAACGCCTGCACCAGCTGCCACACCATGCATACGCAGGACTTGGTGCTGACCAAGCTTACGCAGCCCGATGTGTGCTTCAACTGCCACAAGCAGCAGCGCGTCGAAGTCAACCGGGTGTTCCGGCATCCGATCCTGGAAGGCAAGGTGGCCTGCTCGGATTGCCACAATCCTCACGGCTCGATCGGCCGGGCGCTCATGAAGCGCGACAGCGTGGTCGACACCTGCTACCAGTGCCACGCGGAGAAACGCGGGCCGTTCGTGCATGCCCACGAGCCGGTGAACGAGGACTGCTCGATCTGCCACAACCCGCACGGCACGGTGGCGGACAGCATGCTCAAGACGCGGCCGCCGTTCCTGTGCCACCAGTGCCACACGCCGCACGGCGGCACGATTGCAACATTGAGGGGGCAAACAGGGGCGATCACCCCCCCCACTGGTCCCCTTACCGGCAAGCACAGCATCAACTTGACCCAGGCCAGGGGTTGCCTGAATTGCCATACGCAGATTCATGGTGGCAACAATCCGAGCCTGACGCATCCCACGCCGCAGTTCATGCTCCGCTGAGAAAGGGCGAATCGATATGAAGACCTCGATACAACGTCCCGGCTTGAGCCGGACATTGGTTGCCCTTGCCGTGGTTCTGGCGTTCGGCCCGGCGCGCGCGCAGGAAGCGGGCGGCATCGCTCGCGGTCCGGTCAACGGCCCGGGGTACACCAGCACTGCACCCGAAAGCTCGATCAGCGTGGGCGTGGGCGTGTCGAGCGGCGACGAGAAGGACCGCGCGCGCTGGGGCATATTCAACGGCCTGCGCGTTGACGAGGTCAACGGCTTGCTCGGTTTCAGTTACTTCAACCGCGACGCCGCGTCGGGCAAGTGGATGAGCCTCGAGGGCCGCAACCTCGGCCTCGACAACCGCGAGCTGGGCTACTCCTACCGCAGGCTGGGCGACTTCAAGTTCAACGTCGACTACAGCGAAGTGACGCGCCACGATCCGCGCACCATCAATACCAGCCTGCAGGGCGCCGGAACGACCACGCCCACGGTTTCGCTGCTCGCCACCCCGGGGACCGGGCAGGAACTGAATCTCGAGCTCCAGCGCAAGAGCATCGGCCTGATCCTCGAAAAGCAGCTCGGCAGCTACCAGATCGAGGTGAATTTCAAGAACGAAGACAAGAGCGGCGCGCGCTTCTTTGGCAAGGGATTTGCGTGCAGCGCCGCCTGGCAGACGGCGGGTGTCTGCAGCGCGGGGACCACGCCGGCGGCGATCCTGATGCTGCCGGAACCCGTCGACTCCACGATCCGGCAGCTCGATCTCAAGCTGAACTACTCCGGCGAAAAGCTGCGCTTGAGCGGCGGCTATTACGGGTCGTTCTACGTCAACAACAACGGCACGCTTACCCCGACCATCTCGGGCCCGCTCGGAAACCAGAATGGCGGATTGAATGCGGTGAATGCGGGGCTCAGTGCGTACTTGGCCACGCCCATGGCCCTGTGGCCCGACAACCAGGCACACCAGCTCTTCCTGGCCGGCAACTACGCGTTCACGCCGAAGACGCGCGCGACCTTCAAGTACTCGTACACCCACGCGACCCAGAACGAGAGCTTCACCGGCATGGGGCTGAGCGGCGCGCCCGGTGGCAGGAGCGACCTGGGTGGGGAGATCGACAACACCAAGGCGCAGGTCGGCATCTCTTCGCATGCGACGGACAAACTGCATCTGCACGGCGACCTCGCCTACGAAACGAAGAAGAACAAGACACCGCTTGACTTCTACAACATCTTCACCGGGGGGCCTGCACCGATTTTTGCTGGTCCTACGAAGAACACCTTCACCAACGGCAATCAATCCTCCGAGAAGTACGATGCGAAGCTGGAGGCGAATTACAGGCTGCCGCAGAATTATCATCTGATCGGCGGCGTGCAGTACGAGCACGAGGATTTCGGCACCTTCACGTCGACCGAGGTCGCCGGCGGCATCAGCGGGCTCAGGCAGCAGATGGAGGAAACCGCTTTTTGGGCCGAGTTGAGGAAGTCGATGTCCGAGACCTTGACCGGCTCGGTCAGGTATACCTCCAGCCGCAAGCAGGGAGACTCGCCCTGGTTGAAACCGCTCTCCCTCCCGTCCACGGGCGTGATCGAGGCGAGTCCCGATTGCCAGTCCTCGGGGGCGAACGCCTGCATCTATAACCGCACCGCCATCTTCCCGTTCATGTTCATGGATCGGGATCGGGAAGTCGTGCGCTTGAGGGCCGACTGGATGCCGAACGAGAAGTTGTCATTTCAACTGCTGTGGGACGAAGGCCAGGACGACTACCATGGCCCGACCGAGCACGGCCTGCGCAATACCAAGTTGAGCAACTTTGTCCTGGACATGGGCTACAAGATCTCCGACGCGTGGAAGTTCAACGCCTTCGTTTCCTATGGCGAACAGTCCAGGGACTCCGGCCATTCGACCGGTTACGACGCAGTCGTCACGGACACGGCCGTCAGCCTGGGCGCGGGGATCGTCGGCAGGGCGACGCCACGGCTGCAGGTCGGCGCCGACCTCATGTGGATCGAAGACACGCTGAAATACTTGCAGACCGCGGATCCGCTCGCTTCCCCGGGGAACGTGGCGTTGCTGGCCAGCACGGGAGGACTGCCGGATGTCAATTACAATCTGGTGCGGCTCAAGTTGTATGGCGAGTATGCGCTGCAGAAGAACTCCGCCATCCGTCTCGACCTGATCTACAACTACTCGCTCTTCAACGAATGGACCTACAATTTCAACGGCACGCCGTACCTGTATAGCGACAATACGACGCTCAGCGCCCAGGAGAAGCAGACCGTCACATTCATCGGTGCAAGCTACGTCTACAAATTCAACTAGGTCCGCAAGCCCCGGCCCGATGCGGCTTTGATCTGGCTCAAGTGCGCCGCGGGTGGCGGCGCCAGAATGCGCCATGGACGCGGTAGAGGCCTGGCACGCCGAGCACGCATACTTCCGCCGGCTGCTCGCCCTGCTGCACAAGCAGCTCGACGTCTTCCACGGCGGCGAGCGCCCGAACTACGAGTTGATGCTGGACATCGTCTCGTATCTGCGGGAGTACTCCGACAGGTTTCATCACCCGCGCGAGGACGTCGCTTTTGACCGGCTGGCGCAGCGCGCCCCGGAACTCGCGCTGCCGCTCGCCCGGCTCAAGCAGGAGCACCGGGTGATTGCCCGCGCGGGCGAGGCGCTGGTCGGCCACCTGGATGCGATCCTGAGCGACGCGGTGGTGCCGCGCGCCGAGGTGGAGATGGCTGTCGCGACCTACCTCGTGTACTACGGCAGCCACATCGCCAAGGAGGAGGAGGATGTGCTCGCGCGCGCAGCCAGGCTGCTCGGCGCGGAGGACTGGGCCGCGGTGAAGGACGCGGCGCCCCATGGCCAGGATCCGCTGTTCGGGGACCAGCCCGAGGAGCGCTTCCGCAGCCTGCGGCGGCAGATCGCCCTGGAGACCTAGCGGCTGGCCATGATGTCAACCTGCGCCGAGGTCCGTGCGTTCAGTTCCATAGGTCGGGGCGGGCGCTGCGCAGCGAGGCGCGTTTCGCGCCATGTCGGCCTATGCCGGATAATATGCGGGCGGCGGGAGGCGCGACGAGGCTGTTGCGTGGTCTTTCGCGCATGCACAACGAGAAGGAGATCGCAATGAAGGCAATGCTGATGGTCGTGGCCGCGGCGGGTACCCTGCTCGCGGGTGGTGTCAATGCGCAATCGGGCGCCGACGTCGTCAAGGCAAAAGGCTGCCTGAACTGCCATGCGGTCGACAAGAAGAAGGTCGGTCCCGCCTACAAGGATGTCGCCGCGAAGTACAAGGGCGACAAGAATGCCGCGGGCAGCCTGGTGGCCAAAATCAAGGAAGGCAAGACTCATCCGAAGGTCGCCGCTTCCGACGCCGAGTTGAAGGCGGCAGTCGGCTACGTGCTCGCGCAATAGATACGGCGGGAGGTTGCGCTTGAGGCATGAGCTGCTGCTCGCGGGTCTTCTGGCGGTGGCTGCGAGCATGGCGCCGCAGCTGGCTGGTGCTGCCAGTGCAGGCGAGCGCAGCGGCAAGGAAGTGGTCGCCGCGACCTGCGCGAGCTGTCATGCCAAGGGCACGCAAGGTGCGCCGAAAATCGGCGACAAGAAGGCCTGGAGCAACCGCATTGCGCTGGGCCTGAGCAGTCTCACGCAGAGCGCACTGAAGGGCATCCGGGCAATGCCGGCGCATGGCGGAAGCCCGGATCTCACCGACCTCGAGATCGGCCGCGCGATCGTCTACATGGTCAACCGCTCGGGCGGCCGCTGGGCAGAGCCGTCGAGCCTGGAGGATCTGGCCGCCGAGCGCAGTGGCCCGCAGATCGTCAAGGAGCAGTGCGCGAAGTGCCACCAGAAAGGCGTCGGCGGCGCGCCCCGGATCGGCGATCGCGCGGCTTGGACGCCGCGGCTCAAGGACGGCCTGGACAACGCGGTACGGGCGGCGATCCACGGGCATGGTGGCATGCCGCCGCGCGGCGCCCGAGCCGACCTGACCGACGCCGAAGTGCGCAGCGCGGTCGTCTACATGATCAATCCTGTCGCCGCGGCGAAAAAGGGCGCGCCGGCGCCGGCTGCGCCGCCTTCCGCCCCGTACAAGTCGGTCGACGGGATCAATGTGTACCTGGGTTTCGCGCCGGCGGAAACCATGCGCGCCTTTGCGGAAGGGTCGGTGGAACGGTCGATGCACGGCGGGGTGCCGAGCGGCAGCGGCTACTACCACGTCAATGTTTCCCTGGCCGACGCCGCGACCAAGGCGCCGATCGGCGACGCGAAGGTCGACATGAGCCTGCAGGAGACCGGAGGCAGCGGCGTTTCGAAAACGCTCGAGCCGATGATGATCAACAACGCGCCGAGCTACGGGAACTACTTCAGGATGCGCGCCAAGAGCTCCTACGTGGTCACTGTACGGATCCGCAAGGCGGGTGCGCCGCGCCCGGTCGAAGCCACGTTCGAGCACCGCACTTACTGATTCCGCCGCTCTGCGGATGCGCCTCTCGCGGTCGGCGAATAGCGTGCCTGGAGTTCAGATTGCTGCCGTGTTGCTTGCGGCGGGGCTGATGTCCGTTACCCCGGCGAGCGGGGCGCTTGCCGACGGCGACAACGCCTGTCTCGGCTGCCATGGGCAGGAAGGGCTGTCGAAGACCTTCGGCAAGGGGGAGTCGCTGCCGCTGCGCGTCGATGCTGCGGCGTTCGAGGGGTCCGTGCACGCGCCTCTCGGGTGCACCGCGTGCCATTCCGATGTCGACCTGAAGGCGCACCCCGGTGCCGGCAAGGCCTTCGACTCCGTGCGCGCGTATGCGGTGGCCAAGGCGGCAGTTTGCCAACAGTGCCATGAGGAGGCGTTCAAGCAGCATGAAAGCAGCGTGCACGCGAGGCGCATGCGCGAGGGCAGCGCTCTGGCGCCGACCTGCACGGGCTGCCATGGCGCGCATGGGGTCACGCCGAAGACGGCGTATCAGACCTGCGTCGGTTGTCATTCCGCGGCGCTGGCCGCGCACCGGAAGTGGTTGCCGAACGCAGCGCTGCACCATGAGGCGGTGTCCTGCGCGGCCTGCCACGCGCCGGCCGCATTGCGCATGGTCGACCTGCGGCTGCACGACCCGGCGACCAAGACCTGGGTTGTGGAAAAGCCCGGCGAGCCATGGTTCGAGAAACTCGCCCGCTCGGTGGACGCGGACGGCAACGGGCTCGATGCGCGGGAGTTGCGCGACCTGGTGAAGCGAATCAACCCGGAGGGCACCGCGGCGCCGAAAGCCTTCCGCGGCCGCATCGAGCTTCGCAACAACGTCGAAGCGCACCGGCTGGCGGACAAGGCCGGCGCGATCAGGGCCTGCGACGGCTGCCACCGCGACGGCGCCGAACCGTTCCGCAACGTCACGGTCTCGGTCACCGGGCCGGATGGCAGGCCGTTGCGCCACGCCGCGCAACAGGAAATCCTCAGCTCGGCGTCCGCAGTGGCTTCGCTGCCGGAGTTCTACGCCATCGGCGGCACCCGCAACACGCTGCTGGACGTGCTGTTCGTACTTGCGCTGCTCGCGGGCGTCGGCTTTCCGCTCGGCCACCTGGCGGTGCGCTGGCTGTTGAGGAAATATCGTGCCTGAGGAGGATGCCTGACATGCTGAGGATCTACGTCCACCCGCTTCCGGTGAGAATCTGGCACTGGACCAACGCATTTGGTTTCATCGCGCTGATCCTGACGGGGATCCAGATCCGGTATGTCGATCTGATCGGCCTGATGTCATTCAAGGCGGCCGTCGGCGTGCACAACGCGGTTGGCTGGCTGCTGATCGGCAATTTCTTCCTCTGGCTGGGGTTTTACCTGTTCTCCGACAAGATCCGCGTCTACCACCCCGAACTGAGCCCGTTGAAGCACTTCCGGGACAGCTTCCGCCAGGCGCAGTACTACGGCTACGGCATCTTCAAGGGCGATCCCAACCCGCACCACCTGAGCGCGTACCACAAGTTCAACGCGCTGCAGAGCATGACCTACCAGGTCATCATGCAGCTGCTGGTGCCGCTGCAATTCGTCACTGGCGTCCTGCTCTGGGACCTGAAGCGCTTCGCCGGCGCGGTGGAGTTCTTCGGCGGCGTGCGCGTGGTGGACACCGTGCACGTGCTGTTGTTCATCTTCTTCACCGCCTTCATCTTCATCCACCCCTACCTCGCGAGCCTGGGGCACACGCCCTCGGCGCACTTCAAGGCGATGATCACCGGCTACGAGGAAGTCGAGGACGCGCCCAGTGGCGCGCCGTTTCGCGACGCGGGTTGATGCATGTCAAATCGAGCGGCCGCGTGTTAGTTTGGTATCCTGAAGGGTGACGATCAGGATGCGTTCTTCAAGAGTCGCGGCGTGGTCGATGGCGGCGGCCCTGTGCCTCGCCGGCGCGTCCCTGCTTTGGCAGGCGAAAGCCCATGCCGCGGATGCGGCCACCGCAGGCAGGCTCGACAACGAAACCTGCCTGGGCTGTCACGCCAAGCAGGGTTTTGCGGCCAAAGGCGCAGACGGGAAAGCGCGTGCGCTGCATGTGATCCGGGACAAGTTCGGCAGGAGTGTCCATGGAAAGCGGGCGTGCGTCGATTGCCATACCGGCATCACCGAGCTCCCCCACAAGGCGAGCGCAACGGCCAAGGTCAGTTGCGTCAACTGCCACGACGCCCTGTGGCGTGCCGCCGTCGAGGAGAAGACGACCGGGGAGCACGAGCGGCTCGGAGTGGTGGTGCAGCAGATCGACCATTACATGAAGTCCGTCCATGCGCGTTCCACGCGCGATGACCCGTCGCGCAGCAACGCCATCTGCTACGACTGCCACGCCCCGCACTACGTCTTCCCCAAGGGCAGCGCCGAACGCGCCGAGTGGCGGCTGAGCATCCCGGACGTTTGCGGCCGGTGCCACGCCAAGGAACGCGCGCAGTACGCGGCTTCAGTGCACGGCACGGCGGCGCTGGGAGACAAGAACCCGGCCGCGGCGGTCTGCTCGGACTGCCACACCACGCACGACATCGCCGATCCGGCGCAGGACCCCGCCAAACTGGCGATCACCAAGAACTGCGGCGGCTGCCACGCCGACAACCTGAAGACCTACACCGGCACCTACCACGGGCAGGTGAACACGCTGGGTTACGCCTATACCGCCAAGTGCTACGACTGTCACGGCAGCCACGGCATCCAGAAGGTGAACGATCCGAAAGCGGCGATGCATCCGGACAACCGCCTCGAGACCTGCCGGAAATGCCACGCCGGCGCCACCGAGGGCTACACGACGTTCGAACCCCACGGCACGTCGCACGATTTCGCCCGCTATCCGCATATCTGGATCGCGTCCAAGCTCATGCTGCTGCTGATCGCCGGCACCTTCGCGTTCTTCTGGGCGCATACCGCCCTGTGGCTGTACCGCGAATACAAGGAGCGCAAGCAGCGCCTGCCGCGGGCGCACGTGAAGACCGACGAACTGCTCGATGGCAGGTTCCGGGGCAAGCAGATTCAGCGCTTCCCGCTGGGCTGGCGCGTCGCCCATCTGACGCTCGCCCTGTGCGTGATGGTCCTGGCGGTGACCGGCATGGCGGTGCTGTACGCGGACACGGCCTGGGCACCCAAGGTGATGGCCTGGCTGGGCGGCCCGAAAGCCGCGGCCGTGATCCATCGCACCTTCGCCGTGCTGCTGGCCACCGTGTTCTTCGGGCAACTGATCTATTTCTCGGTGCAGCTGGGCCGCCATCGGGAGCGTTTCGATTGGTTCGGGCCCAACTCCCTGGTGCCGCGCTGGCAGGACCTGTCGGACCTCGTCGCGATGGTCAGATGGTTCCTCGGCCTGGGACCGCGGCCGGTGTTCGACCGCTGGACGTACTGGGAGAAGTTCGATTACTGGGCGCCGTTCGCGGCCGTGCTGCTGATCGGCGCCACCGGCTTGATGCTGTGGTTCTCGAACGTCACCGCGACGTTCCTGCCGGGCTGGACGTTCAACGTGGCCACCATCTTCCATGGCGAGGAGGCGCTGCTGGCGGTCCTGTTCCTGTTCACGGTGCATTTCTTCAACAACCACCTGCGGCCGGACAAGTTTCCCCTGGATGTGGTGATGTTCACCGGCTCGATGCCTCTGCAGCAATTCAGGCGCGAGCACCGGGTGGAATACAATCGGCTGGTCGCCGCCGGGGAGCTGGAAAAATACCTGGTCGATGCGCCTTCCGAGCCCATGACCCTGGGATCGAGGATACTGGGCTTCGCGCTGATCGGCTGCGGCTTGCTGCTGCTGGTGTTCGTGCTGATCGGCATGTTCGCGGGGGGGAACGGTGCGTAGCGCGCGCAGGATTCTCCTGGTCGGCAGCGACCACGCCGTGCGCACCGGACTCGAACAGGTACTGTCGGCGAGGGCATGTGACCTGGTCACGGCGCCGAGCGGCGAAGACGCACTCTGGCAGCTGGGCCAGGGCGCGGTCGACGCGGTATTCACCGGCATGGTGATGCGGGGCATGAGCGGCCTGGAGCTGGCGGAGGAGATCCGGGCCCGCCGGCCCGCTCTGCCCGTGGTCATCCTTGGCGCCGGCGGCCCTGGGACCGTCCCGCCAGGCGCGGCCGCCGCCGGTGGCATGGAGTTCCTGCACGAGCCCCTGTCGCCTGAGCGCCTCGCGGCGGCGGTAGACCGCGTGCTGCAGGCCGGGGCGTCGGCCGGCGCCGCGCAGCGCGAGACGCTGGCAACCGGCGCCGCGCCCGCGCAGGCGGTCTCCGAGCCTGTCGCGCGCCTGAAGGGTATCGTCCTGTTCCTGCTGGCGCCCTTTATCGGCCTTGCCTACATCCTCATCTTTCCGGTGGTCGGACTGGGCATGCTCGCAAGTCTGATGCAGCAGACGCCCGAACAGGCCGCAGCGCCGCGCCCGGCCGCGGTGCCCCGGGGCAGCCTTCTGAAGGCCCTTCCCACGATGCTCGGCGTAGTCCTGATCGGTGTCGCCTGCGCCGTCGTCGTTCCCGTGCTGGGGATCGGCCTGCTCCTGTGGTTGAGCATCGAGGCCTGGGGCCGGCTCGGGGCCAAGGCCGTGAAGGGCTAGCCGAAGCGCTGTCAGGGCGCCCCGGCCGCCCGCTATCTCGCCGGCTGGCCTGCGTAGTACGAGGCGATGCTCTCGATGACGGCGTCGCCGTAGGGCAGGCTCATCTTGTGCATGGTCGAGCTTTCGCGCCGGTCGTCGCGATACGCCCTCAGGGCCATGATCAGGTAGTCACGGTCCTGGCCCCTGATCTTGGGCACCGCCATGCCGGGGATCTCCGCCTCGGCTGCGTGGCAGCGCTCGCACTTGTCGGTGAGGTCCTTGACCAGCGTCTGGCCTTTTTCCACCGCTCTCGATTTCTGCACGGTGTAGAAGGCGGCGAGGTCGCGGATGTCCTTGTCGCTCAGCCCGGTGACGTAGACCCGCATGCTTTCCCGCTTGCGCGTCGTGCGGTAGGCCTTGATGGCGGCCGCGAGGTATTGCGCATCCTGGCTCGCGAGGCTCGGCGTCGACGTGTCGGTGCTCACGCCGTGGGAGCCGTGGCACCCGCCGCAAACCGCGCTCAACGGTTCGCCTGCCGCCGGGCTTCCGCTGGAGGGCGCAGCGCGCGCCGCGGGCGCCTGGGAGGCGAAAAAGAGCGCCAGGCTTTCCATGTCGAGCTTGGTCAGCCCGGGCAGCAGGCCGTGCATCGGCGCCGCCTTGCGTTCCCGCTTCAGGTATTCCTGGATCGCGACGACGAGGTATTGCGGCTGCTGGCCCGCCAGGCCCGGCGTGCCCGCAATCGTGCTGTTGCCGTCATCGCCATGGCACTTGGCGCAGGCTTTCGCGAGGGACTTGCCGTGCTCATACGGGGAGAGGGATGCCGGATCCTTGCTGCCTGCCGCCTGGACGGGCGGCAGGCCGGCGAAATACGCCGATAGATTGCGCGCGTCCGCATCGGTCATGTGGCTCGCGATCTCCCTGAGCGCTGCGTGCACCCGCTTGCCGTCCTTGTAGGCCTTCAGCGCCGAGAGCAGATAGCGCTCACGTTGCGCCGCCAGGTTCGGAATGGCGGGCGCGGCGCCCTTGCCGGCGAGGTCATGGCAGGCCTTGCATTCCCGCTCCGCGAACGCCTTGCCCGCGGCGACATCGGCTGCGGGCAGCTTCGCCCCGCCGGCGGACTTGTCTGACTGATCCTTCTCCGTGCAGCCTGAGAACACCAGCGCAAGCACCATACTCAGCATGAGACGTTTCATTCGAACCTCGAACACGGTTGGTCAGCCGACATCGGTGGTCTCGCCTGACTGCCTGTTTACGACGACCGAAGGCGGGCGGGAGAACCACATCTGGTACATGGACACGACCCACATGTAAGCGAAGGACAGGCCCATGAGACCCCCGCCGATCATCACCACCCAGGCGAACGGGTGGTACAGCTTGGTGAAGTACCACGACCCGATATCCAGCGTGACGGCGATGAACGGGGAGCCGATCACGGCGCACTTGAACCACACCGGCCGCACGTAAGCGTGGCTGAAGATGGTCCCCAGGATGTAGAACACGAAAGTGAGCCCGAAGAAGTGGATGTGCGAGACGCGCACCAGCGTGAACAGCGCCGTGCCGGTATCGCGTTCGGTGACCTTGCGGACGTTGTCGTAGCCGTTCAGGTTCGGCAGGTGCGGGTTGCTGCCGTCGTGGCAGGCCATGCAGCGACCGTCGAACACCGGTTTGATCTCCTTTTCGTACCTGGCGCGTTCGCTCCCTTCCTGCACCCAGGAGACGAGCGAATTGAGCTCTTCGCGTGGCAACATGGCCGACATGGAGCCGCGCAGCGCCCCTTCCAGGCGCGAGCCTTTGCCGCTGCCGCTGTAGGCGATGACGATATCGTCGTAGGAGAGGTTGCCCGCATTGCCGTCCTTGCCGGAGTAGCTGTGAAACAGGTAGATACCCGCGAACAGGTAGGCGGTGCCGAGGATGAGCAGGGTCGCCGTGTACAAGACCCGCAGGCTGTACGGCAGCTCCGAGTAATGGCGGTAAAGCCGGTGCAGCGGCACGTCGTTCACATTCGGCACATTCGATTCCTTCCTACTTGTCTCACTACTTCTTGCCGGCAGGCGGCAGGACGATGTAGCTCACCGCGCGCGCGCTCTGGCGCGCATAGTACGCGGACAGGTCCTTCACGTCCCCCTCGCTCATCAGCGCGGACATGGCGGCCATCGCCGTGCTCTTGCGCGCGCCGGTCCGATAGGCGTGCAACATCTGTTCCAGCCAGTCGGCGCGCTGCGCCGCAAGGCGCGGCATCAAGGGGTCGGTGCTGTTGCCATTGACGCCATGGCAGCGGTCGCAGCGCCCGGTCCACTCGGCGAGCGTCAAAGGCCGCCGCACGTTCACCGCCTGCGGTTGCTGCGCGGCGTAATAGGCCGCGATGTCTTTGGTTGTCTTCTCGTCGAGGTCCGCCACCGGCCCCTTCATCGACTCGTCCTTGCGCGAGCCATCCTTGTAGGCCTGCATGGCGGCCGCCAGGTATTGCGCGTCCTGGCCGGCGAGGCTCGGCGTAGCGGGATTGCCGCTCACCCCCAGGTCGCCGTGGCAGGCCCCGCAGGCGGCGGTGGCCGTCTTGCCTGCCGCCTGGTTGCCGGCGGCAGCCGTTTTCGCGCGCGCAGGCTTCTGCAGCGCGTAGTAGAGCGCCAAGTTGTTCACGTCGGATTCGCTCGCGCCGGCGGCGATCGCTTTCATCATGTCGTTCGCGCGCTGGCCGCTCTTGTAGGCCTGCATTGCGGCAATGACGTATTTCGGATCCAGCCCGACCAGGCTCGGCGTGCCGGGCATGCTGCTCACGCCGGTTTCGCCGTGGCAGCCGGAGCAGGCAGCGGCCGCGGCCTTGCCCGCCTGTGCAGGATCGAGCCGCGCGGCGGGCGCCTTGGCGGGAGGCGCCGCGGGCCGAGGCGGGTCGAGGCTCGCGTAGTAGGCGGCCACCTTGACCAGTGCATCGTCGCTCAAATACCTGACGATGCCGGTCATGCCACTTTGCACGCGCGCGCTTTGGCGGTAGCCGCGCAACTGCAGATCGAGGTAGGCCGCGCGCTGGCCGGCGAGGTGCGGCACG
Source organism: uncultured beta proteobacterium (assembly GCA_963782655.1). GTDB lineage: Bacteria > Pseudomonadota > Gammaproteobacteria > Burkholderiales > SG8-39 > JAABQT01. The sequence continues at coordinate 44,518 of CAWALA010000013.1, forward strand.
CCCTTGGTCGTGCTGATGCCGTTCGCGCCGTGGCAACGGGCGCATGAACCTTCCGCGACGCGCCCGCCTTCCGCGACTTCTGCGGAGGTCGCGTACACGGCGCGCAGTTCATCATCGGCGCCGGGCTGGACCTTGACGGATTGGGCTGCCGCGCCGGGCGCAACCGCGGCGATTGCCGCGCCCGCGGCGAGCATGCCTGCCACCAGGATCCTCATGCGGGCTTTTCTTCCCACGGCGGGAAGAAGCGTGTCAGGCCGAACAGCGTGGCGAGCGGCGCGAGCAGCAGAAGAACCGCGATGAGCAGGCCCTCGTGGCCAAAGAGCTGCAAATGATAGGCGAGCAATCCCTTGCCGGTCTTGGATATTTCCTGTCCGCCGATGACCACGTTCCAGCGCATCATGAATACCGAGAGTAGCACCAGGCAGGCGCTCACGGTGACGCCCGCGATGAGCGCTTTGCCCGTGGTGCCGCGCCAGATCATATAGGAGAGCCAAAGCAGCGGAAGAATCGCGCCGACGGCGAACTGCAGGACGAAGTAGGGGATCAGGAGGGGGCCATTGACGTATGCGATGATCATCTCCACGCCCTCACGGCCCTTGTAAATGATGTTGGCGAATTCCAGCCCCTCCAGCACCAGGGCCACCATGATGAATCCCCACACCGTGTAGGCGAGCCCCTTCAGGCAGGCGAGATCGATCGTGATCCGGCGCAGCCAGCTTGAGACCACGTAGAGCACGATGAGCAGCGCCACGCCGGAAATGATGGCCGAGAACAGGAACACCACCGGCATGAGATCGGAGGACCACCATTCGCGCGACTTGAGGGAACCGAAAACGAAGCCGACGTAGCCGTGCAAACCGTGCGCGCCCGGGATCCCGGCGATGGCGAGCCAGAAGATCCACTTGCGGTCGTGGCGCAGCGCATGCTCCGACAGGTCGTACGAGCCGAGCGTCAGCAGGCGATACGCATTGCCCAGCACGCCTTTTCTGCGCAAGGCCTGCTCGACGATATAGGGGCGGAAGGCGAACCAGGTCTCGATCATCAGCAGGACGATGTAGAAAGTCGCGAAATAGCCGAACACGGCCATCGCCGAAGTCAAGTGCGGGGTGAGCAGGTTATTCAATGCGCGTTCCGGATGGCCGAGGTGCAGCAGCAAAGGCAGGGGCACGAAGAGCATGAAGCACAGCGAAGTGAGCAACGCCAGGTGCGCCACGGGCTTCAGGCGCTGGAAACCGAACACCTGGTACAGGCTCGATACCGTGAACGCGCCGGCCACCAACCCGGTGATGTAGGGATAGACCACGATCGCGATCGACCACTCGATGACCGTCTCGTTCGGGTACACCCACCCGATATACGGCGCGTAATGGATCAGGGGTTCCATCAGTTCACCGCCTTGTCGATGCCGACGTAATAGACGTTGGGCGCATTGCCGGTTTCGGGCTTGAGCACCTGCACGCGGTTGTTACGAATGAACAGGCTGATCGGGCTTTGCGCATCCCTGGCATCGCCGAAAACGCGCGCGCCGACCGGGCATACCTCCACGCAGGCGGGCTGCAGCCCCTTGGTAATGCGGTGGTAGCACCAGGTACACTTGTCGGAGACGCCTTTCGCTTCGTCGAAGTACCGCGCGCCGTAGGGACAGGCCTGCACGCAGTACCGGCAGCCGATGCAGTACTTGTGGTCGATGAGCACCACGCCGTCGGCGCCCTTGTAGGTGGCGCCGACGGGGCACACCTGCACGCAGGCGGGATGCGTGCACTGGTTGCACAGCTTCGGCACGAAGAAGGCCTTCTCCACCTTCGCGCCCGCGTAGCGGTTGGCGAAGCGGTATGCGCCCTCGGAGCCCGAGGCGGCGATGTTCACCGGGTCCTGCTGGCTGTCGATGCGCGGCTGATCCTCGCCTTCCAGGTAGACATAGCGCTCCACCCAGGTGCGGAAATGATGCGCGGTGAGCGGCACGTCGTTTTCGCGCTTGCAGGCTTCTACGCAGCGCAGGCAGCCGATGCATTTCGTGGCATCGACGCCGAACGCCCAGCGGTGCTTCGTCCAGTCGTAATCCGCCGTCGGAAACGAAGCAGGGCCCGCAGCGGCCTCGCTCTTTGCGGCCGCCTTGCGCAGAACACCGCCCGCGGCCGCGGCGGCGGCCACCACGGTGGCGGTGCGGCCGATCTTGCGCAGGAATCCACGCCGTGCGCGCAATGCGCTGATCGCTTCCTGTTTCATGATCCTCCCTTTCCTTTCGATGCTGGCCCGCAACTTTGCGCTGTGTAGTAGGCAGCGAGGTTCGCGATGTCCGCATCGCTCAGGCCCCTGACCACGCCCGCCATCATCGGGTCCTTGCGCAGTCCGGCGCGGAATGCCTTCAGGGTGTTGGCAAGGTAGGTCGCTTTCTGCCCCGCAATATGCGGCCAGGCCGGATTCACCCCGATGCCGGTCTCGCCGTGGCAGGCCTCGCAATTCTTGGCGAGCAGCTTGCCGGCGGCGGCGCCTGCACCCGCAGCGCGCGCGGGCGCCCGGCAACTCAAGCCCGCGTAGTAGGCGGCGAGATTCTGCACGTCGGCATCGCTGAGCATTTGCGCCACCGGCGACATCATCACGTCGGTCTGCGCGCCGGACTTGAAGGCGCCGAGGATGCGGGCCAGATAGGCAGCGTTCTGCCCGGCGAGACTTGGCCAGGTGTCGTTCGGGCTGATGCCATGCGCGCCGTGGCAGCTGGCGCAGCTTTCCGCGTGCTTCCTGCCGCCCGCCGCGGCATCTCCGGCGACCGCGGCGGCGGCGACGCCAAGCTTGGGCGCATGCGGGTTGTGGCACACGATGCATTGCTGGCCGGCGCCGTGCTGCGCCGAGGCGATCTGCGGCTGCGTGCGCGGCCTCTCCGCCATCTTTTCATGGCACAGCGTGCACAGCTTTCGCGCGTCGGCGGGAATCGGCAGCTTGCCTTTCTGCGGGTGGCCCTGGGCCGCGCCGTGGCATACCTCGCAGGTCACCGACTTGTGATTGTTCGCCGACCATTGCGCGTGCCGCTCGCCATGGCAGCCCTGGCAATAACCCGCGCCCTGGAATGCCGGTTCCTGGGCGGCAATTTCAGGCACCGAGTCGGCGCGATAGTGGCCGTATTCGTAAAACGACGGGACGGTGAAATACCACTTCGCGCCCAGCCCGAGCGCCAGGCCTCCGGCGAGCAACGCGATCAATCGGACGATGTGCTTGGGCACACCCGCGCCTGCGCCGTACTCATGCCGCACACGCTACCGCGCGGCTCGCGGCGCAGCTTGACCTACATCAAGCGCGCCTCGGCAATCGTGGCTATTTCGCTCCCAGCGCCTGTCGCACGGCCGCCTGCAGCTCGGCCTCCGGCACCGCGGACTTCGGGTGACCCTTGCCATCCTTGATCTTGGCCACCAGCTCGCCTTCGGCGCCCTGCTTGCCCTTGTACTTCGCAGCCACGTCCTTGAACGCCGGGCCGACCTTCTTCTTGTCCATGTCGTGGCAATTCAGGCATCCCTTGGCTTTCAGCACATCCGTACCCTGCGCCCAGGCGCCACCCGCCGCCAACGCTCCCGCCACCGCCAGAACCCACAGTTTCGCCTTCATGTTGCCTCCTTTGTCGACAAGTTGATGGAATTACCCTGCCCGGGCTGCGAATCCGGCCAGCATCAGCAGCAGCAGCGTCAGCCCGAAACCGATCAGCGTGAACCCCAGGATCTTCGAACCCACGGTCATCGGACGCGACGGCGCGTCCACCAGGTGCTGCGCGAGCTGTCCCGTTGCCACCAGGCGATTATATTCAAGCGCGTGCTCGCGCCTGAACTCCTCCAGCGGCACGGCGCCGGTGAACATCACCGTGTCGAGCGGGAACTTGTCCGGCCGGAAGTGGTTGTTGAAGAAGTGCACCGTGAACAGGAACACGGCGGCGAGCACCGCTTCCTCGCCGTGCACGATGGTCGCGACGTTGAACATCCACCCGGGCAGCAGCCAGGCGGTCGCGCGCGGGAACGCCAGCATCAAGCCGCTGCCGCCGATGATCGCCATGCCCCAGAACACGGCCCAGTAGTCGAACTTCTCCCAGTAGGTCCAGCGGTCGAACGTCGGCCGCGGGGCGAGGCCGAAGAACCACCTGAACATGGCGATGGCGTCCTTCAGGTCCTGCAAGTTGGGCACCAGCGAAACCGGGCCGAACCAGTCCCAGGTCCGCAAGTTTCGCCCGATGCGCAGCATGAGGAAGATCAGGTGCACAAAGAAGATGCCCAGCATGGTCGCCGCCGCAGTACGGTGCACGATGGCCGCGGTCTTCGGGCCGCCGAAGGCGGCGATGACGGCCTTGGCCCATGCGCTGTCGGCGAAAAACACCGCCATGCCGGTCAGCACCAGCGTCATGACGCTCAATGCGAACACCAGGTGGGCGAGGCGCCAGACCGGCCCGAAGCGCTGGTACTGCTTGCCCTGCAGCTGCAACGGCTCCTCGGCGACGACGTGGGGCCGCAGCTTGCGCGCCTGGCGGTCCCGGTACTCGCGGTAGAACCACAGCGCGGTATGCGTCCAGAAGAACAGGAACACCCCGACCAGCAGCGCGACCATGAATTTCGTCGCGATCCACACGTACGGATAACGGCCGAAATCGTGGCTCGTGGCGTGCGGCTCGAACGTGGCGAATCCGGCGGTGGCGCCGGCGTGGCATCGCTGGCAGGTGCCAAGCCGGTTGTCCGGGTGCACCCTCGAGGCCGGATCCTTCACGCGCTGCACGGTGTGGCTGCCGTGGCAGTCGAAGCATTTGGCGGTATGCGCGTAGCCCAGGGTGTTGACCTGGCCGTGATAGGTCTCCGTGTAGGTGCGCAAGCTCTCGGTGTGGCAGGTTCCGCAGTTCCTGGTGATCGCGACCCTGACCGTATCCCCTTCGGGCGTGTCGATATCGTGCGTGGTGTGGCAATCCGAGCACACCGCCGCATAGAGATTGCGATTCTCCAGCACCTCCTTGCCGTGCACCGAAGTCGCGTAAGCCGCGCGCTGCTTGGCATGGCATTTGCCGCAGGCGTCCGGAATGCTCAGGCGCCACTCGGTGCGCGCGGCGCTGTCCTTCGGATAGACGTAGTGGGGTTCGTGGCAGTTGTAGCAGGTCGCATTGGTGCGCGACTGGTCGTCACGGTTCGGCCGCGCATGGATCGAATGCATGTACCTGTTGATCTGCTCGACCACCACGCCCAGCCGCACGTGCTCCGAGGTCTTGTCCTCCTTCTGGGCGCTCGCCCACAAGGCTTCGTGGCACTGCACGCAGCTGACCTTGCGCTGCGCGACCTTCTGGTGCGGGATCTCGGTGATGTCCCGATGGCACTCGACGCACTGCCGCTTGGCGTGCACGCTGAGCGCGAACTTCTCCTGGCACCACGTGCAGTGCTCGCGGCTTGCCGTCGGGCCCCGGCATCGAAAAGCCTTCGTTGCCGTGGCAGCCGAGACAGGTTGCATTGTCGAGCACGGCCGCGGCAGGTTCAGGCGCCTTGGCCGCGGCGGGGGCTTGCGCGGCCAGGACGTGCGTCACCATCGCCTTCAGCTCGGCCTCGGTCGCCTCCGCCTTGACCGGGTGGCCCTTGCCTTCCTTGAGCGCCGCGGTCAGCCTGCCCAGCGCCTTCTTGTCCGTCTTGTACTTGGCAGCGACGTCTTTGAAGGCCGGGCCGACCTTGACCGCGTTCATGTCGTGGCAGGCAAGGCAGCCCTTCGTGCCCAGCAGCGCTTCGCCCGACTGGGCGCTCGCGGCGCCGGCTAGCAGGAGGCCCAGCGCGGCGAGCAGCAACGTCTTCTTCTTCATTGGGCGCTCATGCTAGCAATCGGCGGTCAATGATATTTGACCGATATCAAGAGGTCGGTCAAGCGGGTGATGTTTCATGCGGGCATGGCTCGAGTCCTGATTCTATACGCCACCACGGAGGGCCATACCGCGCGCGTGGCAGAGCGCATGGCGCAAGGAATGCGCGCGCAAGGTCACAAAGTGGAAGCGCTGCGGGCGGAACCGAGCGCGATTCCGCCGGACTTCGAGCGCTACGACGGCGTCATCGTCGGCGCTTCCGTCCACTACGGGCGCCATCCAGCACGTCTGCGCACGCTTGTGCGCGCGCAGCGCGCAGCGCTGGCCGGCCGCGCCGGCGCGTTCTTCTCCGTGTGCCTGAGCGGCAAGGGGCACTACCGCGAGAAATTCCTCCGGCAGTGCGGATGGGCGCCGCCGCACCAGGCAACGTTCACGGGCGCCCTGCAGTACAGCAAGTACGGCCCGTTCAAGCGGCTGGTCGTCATGGGGTTCGCCTGGATGGGCGGCCATGACACCGACCCATCGAAAGACTACGACTATACAAACTGGAAGGCGGTCGACAGCTTCGCGACCGCCTTCTCCCGGCAGTTGCGCTGAATGCTACTTCAGCTTGGTCGCCTGGATCGTCCGCCTTGGCGCCGAACCCGACGGTGACCGGGAACGACACGTGGTGGCCCCGGGTCGTGATGTTGTCGTCGTGCACTGCGAAGGCGAAGTTGTAGGCCTTGCCTTCCATCAGCGCCTTGTCGTCGGGGTTGGCCAGGTTCAGCTTGCGCGCCCAGACGACGGTCCAGGCGCCGTCCTTCCAGGCGCCTGTGACCTGGTTGTTGTCCGCGCCTGAACCCTTGGCGTTGTCCCGGTTCAGCAAGTACTCGGGGATCAGATCTCCTTCCTTCCATCCGGAGTTGGGATCGAACGGGACCGCGTTCTGGTCGCGGATCAGCGCCGTCGGCATCTTGCGGATGTCGGCGAGCGTGACTGCTTTCCGGCCGAACTTCTTCTCGTCGTACATGAACCTCGGCTGGTGGGTCTGCGGGTCCACGTTGGAGCCGAACGGGTTGCCGCCGGCGTCGCCCAGGCGATATTCGAGCACGTAGCCGTCGTCCGCCATGCCGACGGGATTCGAGCGGTGCGCGCGCCACTGCATCAGCTCGAGAAAGCCGCCCGCCGCCTTGATCTTGGCGATCTCGTCCGCGCTCTTGCCCTTGTCCCATGACGCTTGCGCGTCGGTACGCGTCGAGGGCAGGTACTTGCGCACGTCGCCCTGTTTCAGCGCCTGGTACAGCGGATTTGCCTGGACCTCGGCCTTCGCCGCAAAGCCCGGATTGTCGCGCTCGCCGTTGTGGCAGGTGAGCCAGCAGCCCTGGTTGGCGAATGCGGGCACGCCGCCGTCGTCGATCATGATCGAGAAGCGGTCCTCATAGATTCCCGGCTGCTCGCCCTTCTGCACCACCGCGTCGAGCTTCGGATAGCCGTATTGCTTCCATTCCTTGCCGTCGAAACGCACGTACGGATGCGCGTCGCCCGGATACGGGTTGCGGGTGTTCCATTGAGCGCGGAAATACGCGAATTCACTGTCGTACGCGACCTGGAAGCTCAGCTTGACGACCCCATTCTTGCCCTCCACGGGCGTGGGCTCCAGCTTGTTCGCCTTGACCAGCTTGCTGCCGAGCTTTTCCTCGCTGTCCTTGTGGCAAACCAGGCAGGCGCCTCCGCTGGCGACCATCTTGGCCCCGCGGTGCTCGGCGCTGCGCAGCCACTGGTAAGTGGACTGCGCGGGGTAGAACAGGGTCACGGTGCGCGCAGGGACGCTGCTCCAGTTGATGCTCGAAGGGTCGGCCGCGCCAGCCGGCGTCGCGAACGCCGCGGCGACGAGCAGTGCGAGGGGAAGGTTCGATACCGTCTTCTTCATGGGGTCCTCTAGTGTTTGAAGCCGAACTTGGCTTCGATCGGGGCTGCGGCCTGCGCGAGGCTGCCCGATACCAGCGCCGCACAAGCGATCAGCCCGGCCGAAGTTTTTGCAATCGCACTCACGAAATGCAGCATAGGCGGGCAAGGGGCGGGGGCTTTGATCTGCGTCAAAGCCGGAAAGCGCCTTTCGGGCGCAATACCGGCCTGTGCAGAGAGCGTCCCGGAAAAAAGGCGACAATAGCCAGGTGCTGGAGGCGGCGGATCTGGAGTGCGAGCGCGGCGGAAGGACGCTGTTCCTTGGGCTGTCGTTTGCGCTCTCGGGCAGCGAATTGCTGCGCATCGCCGGGCCCAACGGCAGCGGCAAGACGAGCCTGCTGCGCATCCTGTGCGGGCTGCTGTCGCCGAGCGCAGGCGAGGTGCGCTGGATGGGAACTCCGGTGCATGCGCTGAAAGAGGAGTACGCGAGGCAACTCGTCTACCTGGGTCACGCGCCGGCGGTGAAAGACGACCTCACGGCGGCCGAGAATCTCTCGATTGCGTGCTCCCTGGCGGGACTGCCGGCGAGCGAGGCTGCCGTGCGGGAGGCGCTCGAGCGCTACGGCTTGCCCGGCAACGGCCAGCCCGTAAGAAGGCTCTCCCAGGGACAGCGGCGGCGTGCGGCGCTTGCCCGGCTGCTGCTGTGCGAAACGCTGCCCTTGTGGCTGCTCGACGAGCCGTTCGCCGCGCTCGATGCGGCGGCTGTCGATCTCACCCGGGGGCTGATCCTCGCGCAGGTCGCGCGCGGCGCGGCGGTGATCTATACCACGCACCAGGCGGATGGCCTGAAGGAATCCCGCATCGTCAATCTCGACGCGGCGGCGGTCTGACGTGCTGGCCGCGGCGCGCTGCATCGTCTACCGCGACCTGCTGCTCGCCATGCGCCGGCGCAGCGATGTCGCGACCGCGCTGCTGTTCTTCGTGATCGTGGCGAGCCTGTTTCCGCTCGGCGTCGGCGCCGAGCCGAACCTGCTGCGCTCGATCGCGCCGGGCGTCATCTGGGTGGCGGCGCTGCTCTCCTCGATGCTCTCGCTCGGGCGCCTGTTCGCCTCGGACCACGCCGACGGCACGCTCGAGCAGATCCTGCTCGGCGCCGCGCCGCTCGGCGTGGTGGTGGCGGCAAAGGCGCTGGCGCACTGGCTGGTGTCCGGGCTGCCGCTGGTCGCGATCGCGCCGCTCATCGCGCTGCAGTACGACCTGCCGGCGCCGCTCTACGGCACGCTTGTATTATCATTGCTGCTCGGCACGCCGGTGCTGAGCCTGATCGGCGCTGTCGGCGCCGCGCTCACGCTGGGATTGCGGGGCGGTGGCGTGCTGCTCTCGCTGTTGGTGCTGCCGCTATACGTGCCGGTGCTCATCTTCGGCGCGGGCAGCGTGGACATGGCCGCCGCGGGGCTCTCGCCGCAGGGGCAATTGCAGCTGCTCGCGGCGATGCTGGTCGCCTCCGCCGCGTTCGCGCCCTGGGCGATCGCCGCGGCTTTACGGATCTCGACGGAATGAGTGCAGCCATCAAGTGGTTCTGGTTCGCGTCGCCGCAGACTTTCTTCCCGCTCGCCGGGACGATCGCGCGCGCCTGCTGGCTCGGCGCGGCGCTGCTCGCGGCCGCGGGCCTGTACGTGGGCTTCTTCGTCGCACCGACCGACGCGCAGCAGGGCGATGCCTACCGCATCATCTTCATCCACGTGCCCGCCGCGTGGATGTCGATGTTTCTCTACGTGGTGATGGCGTTCTGGGCGGCGATCGGCCTCGCGTTCAATACGCGCCTCTCGGGCATGATGGCGAGCGCCATCGCGCCCACCGGGGCGCTGTTCACCTTCATCGCGCTGTGGAGCGGGGCGCTGTGGGGCCGGCCGACCTGGGGCGCCTATTGGGTGTGGGACGCGCGGCTCACCTCGGAACTTTTCCTGCTGTTCCTGTATCTAGGGTTCATGGCTTTGCAGGCGGCGATCGACGACCCGCGCCGCGCCGACCGCGCGGGCGCGCTGCTCGCGATCGTCGGCGTGGTCAATGTGCCGATCATCTATTACTCGGTGCAATGGTGGAACACCCTGCACCAGGGCGCCTCGGTGAGCCTGACGCGCTGCGCCGAGCATGGCGAGCACCATGCTCACCGGGATGCTGCTGATGGCGCTGGCATTCTGGCTGTACAGCATCGCCGCGGCGCTGACGCGCGTGCGCTGCATCATCCGGGAGAGAGAATGAACTGGGGAAGCCTGGGGGAATTCTGGGCGATGGGCGGCTACGGTTTCTACGTCTGGGGGTCCTACGCCGCGGCGGCGGCCTGCCTCGCGCTCGAGATCTTCTTTCTGCGGAGGCGCTCGCGTGAAGCCAAGGCATAAGCGTCTCGCGGCCATCGCCATCGGCGTCGCCGCGCTGGGCATCGCGGCGGCGCTGGTGCTGAACGCGTTCGAGCAGAACCTGGTGTTCTTCTTCACGCCGTCGCAGATCGCCGCCAACGAGGCGCCGCAGGGCAAGACCTTCCGCATCGGCGGCATGGTGGAGAAGGGCAGCGTGAAGCGCGACGGCGTGGAGGTGCGCTTCCTCGTGACCGACACGGCCAAGACCATCCCGGTGGTCTACAGCGGCGCGCTGCCGGACCTGTTCCGCGAGGGCAAGGGCGTGGTGGCGCAGGGCCAGCTCGGCGCCGACGGCGTGTTCCGCGCGCGCGAGGTGCTCGCCAAGCACGACGAGAACTACATGCCGCCCGAGGCGGCCGATGCGGTGGAAAAGCGGCGCATGGAGACGGCGCAGAAGACGATCCAGACGCCAATGATCCCGGAGCTCGGACAGCTCGCACTCTCGCTCGCGCTCGTCGTCGCCCTGGTGCAGGGCATCCTGCCGCTCGCGGGCGCCGCGCGCGGCGACCCCGCCTGGATGGGCGTGGCGCGGCCCGCGGCGCAGGCGCAGGCGCTGCTCGTCGCCTTCGCCTTCGGCTGCCTCGTCTACTCCTTCGCGGTCAACGATTTTTCCGTGCAGTACGTGGCGTCGAATTCCAACAGCGCGCTGCCGCTGCAGTACCGCATCGCCGGCGCCTGGGGCGGGCACGAGGGCTCGTTCCTGCTGTGGTGCACGATGCTCGGCGTGTGGATGTTCGCGGTGAGCCTGTTCAGCGCGCACCTGCCCGAGGAGATGACCGCGCGCGTGCTCGGCGTGCTGGGCCTGGTCAGCGCGGGCTTCCTCGCCTTCATGCTGTTCACCTCGAACCCGTTCGACCGGCTGTTCCCGGCGGCGGCCGACGGCCGCGACCTGAACCCGCTGCTGCAGGACCCGGGCATGGTGATCCACCCGCCGATGCTCTACATGGGCTACGTCGGGTTCTCGGTGGCCTACGCGTTCGCGGTCGCCGCGCTGCTTTCGGGCAGGCTCGACGCCGCCTGGGCGCGCTGGTCGCGGCCCTGGACCACGGTCGCCTGGATGTTCCTCACGCTGGGCATCGCGCTCGGCAGCGGCTGGGCCTACTACGAGCTCGGCTGGGGCGGCTGGTGGTTCTGGGACCCGGTGGAGAACGCCTCCTTCATGCCCTGGCTGGTCGGCACGGCGCTGATCCACTCGCTCGCCGTCACCGAGAAGCGCGGCGCGTTCCGCAGCTGGACCGTGCTGCTCGCCATCGTCGCCTTCGCCCTGTCGCTGCTCGGCACCTTCCTCGTGCGCTCGGGCGTGCTCACCTCGGTGCACGCCTTCGCCGTGGACCCCAAGCGCGGCGTCTTCATCCTCGGGCTGTTCACCGTCATGATCGGCGGCGCGCTGGTGCTCTACGCCTGGCGCACCGCGCGCATCGGCCTGGGCGGGGCGTTCGCGCCGGTGTCGCGCGAGTCGCATGCTCCTTGCCAACAACGTGCTGCTGGTGGCGGCGGCCGGCTCGGTGATGCTCGGCACGCTCTATCCGCTGCTGCTCGATGCCTTCGGCGGGGCCAAGATCTCGGTCGGGCCGCCGTACTTCGAGGCGGTGTTCGCGCCGCTGATGGCGCCGGCGCTGTTCCTCATGGGGGTCGGGCCGCTCGCGCGCTGGAAGCGGGCGAGCCTGCCCGAGCTCGCGGTGCTGCTGCGCTGGTCGCTGGCGGTGAGCCTGGCGCTCGGCCTGCGTGCTGCCCTTCGCCTTCGGCCAGTGGCATGCGCTGGTGGGCTTCAGCCTCGCGCTCGCGATCTGGATCGCGGCGACCTGCTTGCTCAGCCTGCGCAAGGGCTTCGGCCAGACGCGCTCGCACTACGGCATGGTGCTGGCGCACCTGGGCGTCGCGGTGTTCGTGGTCGGCGTGACGCTGGTCAAGGGCTATGAGAGCGAGCAGGACGCGAAGATGAAGCCTGGCGACACGCTCGCGCTCGGCAGCCACCGCTTCCGCCTCGAAGACGTGAAGATGGTGAACGGCCCCAACTACCGTGCAGCGCAGGCGCGGGTCAGCGTGACGCGCGACGGCAAGCCGGTCGCGGTCCTGTATCCCGAGCGGCGCGTCTACGCCGTGCAGGAGCAGACCATGACCGAGGCGGCGATCGATACGGGACTGACGCGCGACCTGTACGTGTCGCTCGGCGATCCGCTCGAGGGAGGCGCCTGGCTGGTGAAGGTGCAGCACAAGCCCTTCATCGACTGGATCTGGGGCGGCTGCCTGCATCATGGCCCTCGGCGGGCTGCTGGCAGCGAGCGATCGCCGCTACCGGCTGACGATGCCGGCGCGGGACAAGACGGCGGAGGTCGCGGCGTGAGGATGGCGTGGGTGGCGGCGGTCTTCGCCGCCCTGGTCGTGCTGCTCGGCGTGGGCCTGACGCTCAACCCGCGCGAGGTGCCCTCGCCGCTCATCGGCAAGCCGGCGCCCGCGTTCGAGCTGCCGCAGCTGCATGCTCCTGACAAGACGTTCTCGCAGAAGGAAATGCTCGGCAAGGTCTGGGTGCTGAACGTGTGGGCCTCGTGGTGCGCGCCCTGCCTGGTCGAGCACCCGGTGGTCAGCGCGCTGGCGAGATCCGGCGTCGCGCCGGTGGTGGGGCTCAACTACAAGGATGCGCGCGAGGACGCGCTGCCCTGGCTGAAGCGCAACGGCGATCCCTACCAGCTCTCGGTGTTCGACGCCACCGGGCGCATCGGCATCGACTACGGCGTGTACGGCGTGCCGGAGACCTACGTCATCGACCGGCGCGGCGTGATCCGCTACAAGCACATCGGGCCGTTGACGCCCGGAGATCACGCGCGACAAGGTCGCGCCGCTGCTCAGGGAGCTCGCGCGTGAGGGCTAGCCTTGCCCTGTGCCTCGCCCTGTGCCTCGCGCCGCTCGCGCCGCGCGCCGCAGAGGACCCGGCGCTGGACAAGCGCGTCGCCGGGCTCGCCCACGAGCTGCGCTGCCTGGTGTGCCAGAACCAGACGCTGGCGGACTCCAACGCGCCGCTGGCGGTGGACCTGCGCAACCAGATCCGCGAGCAGCTGCAAAGGCGGCGCGAGCGAGCGCGAGGTGATCGACTTCATGGTGGCGCGCTACGGCGATTTCGTGCTGCTACCGGCCGCCGCTCAAGGCGAGCACGCTCGCGCTGTGGCTCGGGCCGTTCGTGCTGCTCGCCCTGGGTGCGTTCCTGCTGGTGCGGCGCCTGGTGCGGCGGCGCGCGCCCGAGCCGCCGCTGTCCGAGGCGGAACGCGCGCGCGCGGCGAAGCTGCTCGAATGATCCAGTTCTGGGCGATCGGCGGCGCGCTCGCCGCGCTGGCGCTGTGGCTGGTGCTGCGCCCGCTGCTGGCCCGCCGCGAACGCGCGGGCGTGTCGCGCCGCGCGGCCAACATCGCCATCCACCGCGACCAGCTGCGCGAGCTCGACGCCGACCTCGCGGCGGGCAAGATCGCGCCGGCCGACCACGAGCGCGCGCGCGCCGAGCTCGAATCCCGCCTGCTGGAGGACGCGGATGCGGCGCGAACATGCCGCGCCGCGCCGCGGCGGGCCGTGGCGCCGCCGTCCTGGTCGGCCTCGCGATCCCGGCCTGCGCGCTCGCGATCTATTTCTTCGTCGGCAGCCCGGGCGCGTTCGATTCGCGCGCTGACGCGCATGCCTTGAGCGCCGGGCAGATCGAGGCCATGGTGGAGCGGCTGGCGGCGCGGCTGCGCGAGAACCCGGAGGACGCCGAAGGCTGGAAGATGCTCGGGCGCTCCTACGCGGTGCTCGGCCGTTTCCCCGAGGCCGTCGACGCCTATACCAAGGCGGCGGTGCGCGCGCCGCGCGATGCGCAGCTGCTCGCGGACTTCGCCGACGCGCTCGCCATGGCGCGCGGGCAGAGCCTGCAGGGCGAGCCGGAGAAGCTGGTGCAGCGCGCGCTCGAGATCGATCCGAAGAACCTCAAGGCGCTGGCGCTCGCCGGCACCGCCGCCTTCGACCGCAAGGACTTCAAGGCCGCCGCGGCGCTACTGGCAGCGCATGCTGCCGCTGGTGCCGCCGGACTCGGAGGACGCGCGCACCATCCGCGACAACGTCGAGGAGGCCCGCAAGCTGGCGGGCGAACCGGTCGCGCGCAGCGACGCCCGCGCCGCACAAGCCCACCCCGGCGTCCGCGGCACGGTGCGCCTGTCTCAGAAACTGCGCGACAAGCTTTCGCCTGGCGACACGCTCTTCGTCTACGCGCGCGCTGCTCGACGGGCCGCCGATGCCGCTTGCGATCCTGCGGCGCAAGGCGGGCGAGCTGCCGCTCGAGTTCGCGCTCGATGACTCGATGGCGATGGCGCCCGGGATGACGATTTCGGCGCATCCGCGCGTGGTGATCAGCGCGCGCGTCTCGCGCTCGGGCAATGCCAAGCCCGAGCCCGGCGACCTGCAGGGTGCGAGCAAGCCGGTGGCGAACGATGCGAGCGGCGTCAACGTCCTCATCGACACGATGGTGGATTGAGGCGGAGGGCGGCGCTCCCGGCGGGCGGGCCGGGATGCAATTTAGTTCAGGTCCGCGGTTGCAGCGCAGCAGGCGAGCAGCCATGGCGACCGCCGCTACACTACGCGTGGCCAGCCGACATCGAAGGCATCGTGGAAAGACTGAACCTCAACCTGCTTCCGATCGCCATCGCGCTCTACGAAGAGCGCAGTGTGAGCGGCGCCGCCAAGGCCCTCGGCATGAGCCAGCCCGCCGTGAGCATGGCCCTGCGCAAGCTGCGTGCGCACTTCAACGATCCTCTCTTCATCCGCGCGGCGCGAGGTGTGGAGCCCACGCCCCGCGCCCATGTGCTCGTCAAGGCGTCGCGCCCGCTTGTGGCGCGGTTGCAGGAGGACATCGCCTACGAGCAGACTTTCGATGCCGCGCGCAGCATGCGCGCGTTCACCTTCGCTCTCTCCGACGTGGGCGAGATCGTGTTCCTGCCCCGGCTGATCGAGCGATTGCGGGCGGCGGCGCAACATTGCTCGATCCGCTCCGTGTCGATGCCGCCGCAGCAAATCGCCCGCGGCCTGGAGAAGGGGGAGATCGATCTCGCGGTGGGATACTTTCCCGATCTCGTGCACAACAACTTCTTCCAGCAGCGTCTATTCACCCATCGATTCGCCTGCCTGATGCGAGCAGGCCATCCCCTGTACGCCAGACGCCTGTCGCTCAAGGCGTTTCTGGAGATCGAGCACGCGGTGGTGCACGCCGAGGGGCGCAGCCACGAACTGTTCGAGAAGCTCCTCGAGCGCAAGAGGATTCGCCGCAAGATCGCGCTGCACACGCCCCACTTCCTGAGCATCCCGGTGATCGTCTCGCGCTCCGACCTGATGGCGACGGTCCCGCACGCGCTCGCCGTGTACTTCGCGCGCCTTGCGCCGCAGCAATTCGCGGTTGCTTTGCCCCCGTTCGATCCCATAGGCATCGAAATCAAGCAGCACTGGCACCGCAAAGTCCACCACGACGCGCGCAATCGGTGGCTGCGCCGCCAGGTCGCCGAGCTGTTCAACGACGCGAACGACGAGTGGCGCTAGCGCCGCGGTATTCGAGAATCAAATAAACGTCATTCGCCTGCCAGAGCTTGCATCCGAGGCGCGCGTCGCGCCAAACTCCGCTGGGGATCGGAGGAACGACAACGCGGCCGCCGGAACGAGCGCCCGCCGCCCTTGCGGGCGGCGGCTCCGACGATGGCCATTTCGAGGAGGAGAGTCCTATGCTTCGTGCATCCGTTGACTTCATCTCGCTCATTGCCGGCCTCGCCGGCGCCGCGCTGCTTGCGCCCGTGGCGCTCGCAACGGACGGCCACCACCACAAGCCGCCTCCCGAGCCGGTGAGCTGCGCAGAGCTTGCCACCAACCCGGACATCGGGCTGCTCGGCGCCCCTGGCGTCAAGTCGGTCAACAGCCAGATCATTGCGGCGAGCGGGCCGAACGTCGCCTACTGCCAGGTGAACATCCTGTACGGCGCGAACCCGAACCAGAACATCAACATCCGCGTCGGCTTGCCGCTCAACTCGCGTCGACGGTGGCACGGGCGGCGTGCAGGGCGCCTGGAACGGCAGGACGCAGGGAATCGGCGGCGGCGGCTGCTCAGGCAGCCTGGCGCGTCAACGGCTCCGGTCAATGCGGGCTACGTGGGCTCGGGCAACGATACCGGCCACTCGGGCGGCAACTGCGAGCCCGGCGTGAACGAGGACGGCACCTACAACCTGCAGTTCATCAACGACTTCATCCGCAACGGGATGAAGCAGCAGATCCTGTTCTCCAAGGCGGTCGCGAAGACCTATTACGCGCAGAAGCCCGCCTACAACTACTGGAACGGCTGCTCGACCGGCGGGCGGCAGGGCTACGTGCTCGCGCAGGAACTGCCGCAAGGAGCTCGACGGCATTCTCGCCAACGCGCCGGCGATCTATTGGACGCGCTTCCAGACCGCGCAGATGTGGGGGCAGATCGTGATGCGCGATCTCGTCGGCGGTCCGATCCCGTCGGCCAAGCTGAACCAGGCCACCGCCTCGGCGGTCGCGGCCTGCGACGCGGCCGACGGCGTGGCCGACGGCGTCATCGACGATCCGCGCACCTGCAAGTTCAGCGCGAAGGCGAACGTCTGCGGCGACGCCGACGGCGCCGGCGGCCAACTGCCTGACGCCTGCCGGAAGCGCATGGCCATCGACAGGATCTGGGACGGGCCGCGGAACGCCCGCGGCAACAAGGTCTGGTTCGGCCTCGACCGCGGCACCAGCATCGGCGCGCTGAACGGCACCACCCCGTTCGCGCTCGGCGTGACGCAGTTCCACTGGGACGAGCACGACCGCAACTTCGACTGGAAGACGGTGTCCGCCGACGAGTATGCGGATGTCGCGCAGGACGGCTCGCGCAACATCGCCGACGTCACCGATACCTTCGGCGACCTCGACACGTTCCGGCGCAGCGGCGGCAAGCTGCTCACCCTGGTCGGCGCGAACGACCAGCTCATCATGCCGCGCGGGGTGATCAACTACTACCGCGAGATGGCCACGCGTTACGGCAAGCACGACAGACCGGATTTCGAGCAGCTGCAGAAGTTCTATCGCCTGTTCCGCGTGCCCGGCGCCGGGCATTGCGGCGTGCCGAATGCGTTTCCCGCGCTGGTCAACTGGGTCGAGAACGGCGTCGCGCCGGAGCAGATCATCAATCGAGCAGACGGCGGACCGCGTACGCGTCCGCTGTGCCCGTACCCGCAGAAGGCGATCTACAACGGCATCGGGCAGCACCAACGACGCGGCCAACTTCTCCTGCGGCGGCAATCTCGAGAAGCGACAGCGTCGTGTGCGCGGACGTCTCACGAAGTACAAGCACGAGGTGAAGGGACCCCTGGATTACTCGGGTACCGGCGTCAGCCGCAATGCCTGCGAGGGCCGGCTCTGGCACGACGATCACCACCATCACCACAAGGGGTGGGACCACTGACCGCCGGTCAAACCCGGCCTGACCGCGACGCCCCGGGAGAGCCGGGGCGTCTTTTTTTCCGGATCCGAGAATGACCTACGTCGTCACCGAGAGCTGCATCAAATGCAAGCACATCCGCCTCAAGGCATCGATTCCACCACCAGCTCGCCGGCGCGCAGCGATGCGCGCAGACCGCGCACGAACGGCGAGCCCCAGGGCTCGATGCGCCGCAACCCGGGCACCGGCTGGTCGTCGCGGTACACGTGCGTGTCGCCGTGCACCAGCACCAGCCGGTCCTTGAACCATTGCGCGTGGGTCGCCAGCACGGCGCGCAGGCGCGCGTAGCCGTCGCCCGGCGCGTTGCGCTCGAAGTGGGGATCGGCGTGCAGGAAGACGAAGACCTTCTGCGCGCGGCGCGACTCCGCGAGCGCGAGGCTTTCGTCGAGCCACTCGAAGACCGGATCCATGTCGCGCTCGCCGAGAGGGTTCCTGCCGCGGCCCGGCACGTTGAGTCCGACGAACATCATGCCGCCGGCCTGCCAGCGCAGGTTCTCGCAGTGCCCGCCCGGCTGGCGCTCGAGCGCCAGCCCCGCGACCGGCGTGCAGAAGAACCGCCGCCACTGCGCCAGGCGCAGCTGGGGCTCGCGACAGTCGCTCCACTCGTTGTCGCCGGGCAGCAGGACGAACGGGTGGCGCAAGCGCGCGAACTGGCGCTTGCGCGCCTCGAGCCAGGCGTCGCCGCAGCCCTGGCTGGCCGCGCTCGTGCCGATGTCGCCCACGTGCACGACGAAGGCGAGCTCCTGTGCGTTGATGCGCCCGATGAGGGCGTCGAGCTTGTCGACCTCGGCCGGCGAATAGGGTGTGTCGCCGAGCACGCCGAAGGCAAACTCGCCGCCCGGCAGCGGCGCGAGCGCCGCGCACCCGGAAAGCAAGAAAAATAGGGACAGACCCCATTTTCGGAAAATGGGGTCTGTCCCTATTTTCCTAGATGCCGTAGGCCTTCCTGAGGAGTGTCAGGGGGTGGGCTTTTTCGGCCTTGCCTGCGTCCGCGCCCATGCCCTGCAGGATGTGCCGGCCGGCGATCGGGCAGTCGGAGCTGACGTAGTCCGGGCCGGGCTCGGCCATCTGGCGGAACACCGGGCGGCCGATCTTCATCGAGTTGTCGAAGTACTCGCGCTTCACGCCCCAGGTGCCGTCGTGTCCCGCGCAGCGCTCCACCGTGGTGACCTGGGTGCCCGGCACCATCGAGAGCGCCTCGCGCGTCTTCTGGCCCATGTTCTGCACGCGCGAGTGGCAGGGGACGTGGTAGGACACTTTGCCGAGCTGCTGCTTGAAGTCCTGCTTGAGCAGCCCGTCCTTGGCGCGCAGCACGAAGTACTCGAAGGGGTCGAACATCGCGTCCTGCACCGCCTTGACCTCGGCGTCCTCCGGGAACATGAGCGGCAGCTCCTGCTTGAACATCAGGGTGCAGGAGGGCACCGGCGTGAGGATGGCGTAGCCCTCGCGCGCTAGCCGGGCAAGCGGCGGGATGTTCTTCTCCTTGAGCCCGGCCACCGCTTCCAGGTCGCCGAGCTCGAGCTTGGGCATGCCGCAGCAGGCTTCCTTCTCCACGAGCACGTAGGGCACCTCGTTGTGCTCGAGGAGCGCCAGCAGGTCGTGGCCGAGGCCGGGCTCGTTGTAGTTGACGTAGCAGGTGGCGAAGATCGCCGCCTTGCCCGGCGTGTTCTTGCCGGCCTTCGGCGCGAGCGGCTTGCTCGGCGCCGCGTTCGGGCGGAACCTGCTGCTCGCATAGTCGGGCAGCTGGCGGTCCTTGTGCACGCCGAGCGTCTTGTGCATCAGGCTGCGCGCGAGCGGCAGCTTGTTCACCGTGTTCACCGTCTGCGCGACCACCGGGATCGCGGCGAGCCTGCCCATCGCGTCGGTGGAGGAGAGGAGGCGATCGCGCAGGCCCGCGCCCTGCTTGCGGAACCTGAGCGCCTTGGCGCGCAGCATGAGGTGCGGAAAGTCCACGTTCCAGGGATGCGGCGGCACGTACGGGCACTTGGTCATGTAGCACATGTCGCACAGGTAGCACTGGTCGACGACCTTGCCGAAATCCTGCCTTCGCGACGCCGTCCACCTCCATGGTCTTGGAGTTGTCCACCAGGTCGAACAGGGTGGGGAAGGCGGTGCACAGGTTCACGCAGCGCCGGCAGCCGTGGCAGATGTCGAATACGCGTTCGAGCTCCTTGTCCAGCGCGCCCTGGTCGTAGAACGACTCGCTTTTCCAGTCGAGCGGATGGCGGGTGGGGGCTTCCAGGCTTCCTTCGCGGACGGTCATGAGCTCGATCCTTGTTCAGGCGAATGCGAGCATAAGCCTAGGCGGCCTTGCGCGGCGGGGCAAATCGAAACTCGCAATGCGGCGAATTGACGCCGGCTATCTAGCGGAACACCAGCACCGGGATCTTGGAATGCGTCAGCACTTCCTGCGTCACGCTGCCGAGCAGCAGGCCGGTCAGCCCGCGATAGCCGTGCGAGGCCATGAAGATGACGTCGCACTTGTGCTTGTGCGCGGCCTCGATGATGGCGCGCGACGGGACGTTCGACTTGGTGATCAGCGCCGTGAATGCCACGCCGCGCTGCTTGGCGGCGGCGGCGATCTCCTCGACGCAGGTTTCAGCGTGCTCGCGCGCCCGCCGCTCGAATTCGGCCGTCATCCGCTTGTCGGCGATGTAGCCCTCCCCGTACAGGTGCGTGGGCACCGGCTCCTGCGCGCAGTAGCCGGTCACCTTCGCGCCCATTTCCTGCGCCATTTCGACGCCCGCCTTGATGGCCTTGGCGGCGAGGCGCGAGCCGTCGGTCGGAATCAGGATGTGCTTGAACATGCTTGCCCCTTGGCAGGTGGACCTGCCTGCAGATTGAGGCCTCCCCTTGCCCGCGGATTTGACGCAGGTCAAGAAGTGTCCCTCCGCGGGGCCTAGGATCGGCCAGGTGCTTCCATAGAAGGAGGGTCCCATGGCCAACATCACGCGCTACAACCCGTTCGACGAACTGTTCAACGAATTCGGCAAGGGCTTCTGGGTGAAGCCCCTCGCGTTCCCTTCCGGCACCGAGCTCTCGATCAAGGTGGACGTGAAGGAGGACGAGAAGTCCTACACCGTGCGCGCCGACATCCCCGGGGTGAAGAAGGAGGACATCCAGGTCGACGTTGAAGGCAACATGATTTCGTTGCGCGCCGAAGCCAAGCAGGAGAAGGAAGAGAAGAAGGGCGAGAAGGTCCTCTACAGCGAGCGCAGCTACGGCATGGTGAGCCGCAGCTTCTCGCTGCCCGCCGAAGTCGATTCCAAGGGCGCCAGGGCCGAGTACAAGGACGGCGTCCTGAGTCTCACGCTGCCCAAGAAGGCGCAACGGCGGCGGCAAGCGCGTCACCGTCTCCTGAGCGCCTGCTTCCATTGCGGCCTGCCGGTCCTGGAGCCCGGCAGGCACCGCGCGCCGGTCCTCGGGGCCGAGCGCGCTTTTTGTTGCGCGGGCTGCGAGGCGGTGGCGCGCACCATCGTTGCGGCCGGATTCGAGAAATATTACGCGGCGCGCTCCGCGGCCGGCGTGCGCCCCGGGGACCTGCCGCCTACCGAACTCTACGACGACCCGGCGGCGCAGCGCGAGTTCGTTGCAGCGCCTGGCGAGCACGTGCGCGAGGCGACCCTGATCCTCGACCGCATCCGCTGCGCAGCCTGCCTCTGGCTCAACGAGCAGTCGCTGCGTCGCGTGCCGGGCGTGCTGAGCGCCGACGTCAATTTCACGACGCAACGCGCGCAGGTGGCCTGGGATCCGCGCGTCACGCGCCTGTCGACGATCCTCGAGGCCATCCGCGCCGTCGGCTACGACGCCTACCCGTTCGATCCGCGCCGCGGCGACGCGCTCGCGCGCGGCGAGCGGCGGCGGGCGCTGTGGCGGCTCTTCGTCGCCGGCTTCGGCGCCATGCAGGTGATGATGTATGCGTGGCCCGCCTACGTGGATGCGGGCGCCGGGACGCTCGGCCGCGACGCCGAGAGCCTGATGCGCTGGGCGAGCCTGCTGCTGACGACGCCGGTGCTGCTGTTTTCCTGCGGGCCCTTCTTCCGCGGCGCCTGGCAGGACGCGAAGCAGCGCCGTATCAGCCTCGATACGCCGATCGCGCTCGGCCTTGCCGCCGGTTTCGCGGCGAGCGCCTGGGCGACCGTCGCCGGCAGCGGAGCGGTGTACTTCGACTCCATCGCCATGCTGGCGTTCCTGCTGCTCGGCGCGCGCACGGCGGAACTGTTCGCGCGCCAGAAGGCCGGCCGCGAGCTGGATCGCCTGGCGCGCTGGATGCCGTCCTTTGCGCTGCGGCTGCAGGGCGGCGCCACCGAGCGCGTCCCGGCGCACGCGCTCGCGCCGGGCGATCGCGTGCTGGTGGGCGCGGGCGAGCGTTTTCCGGCCGACGGCGTGCTCGAGGAGGGCGCCTCCAGCGCCGACGAGTCGCTGCTCACGGGCGAGTCGCGCGCGGTGGACAAGCGCGCCGGCGCGGCGCTGGTCGGCGGTTCGGTCAACCTGGAGCAGCCGCTGACGATGCGCGTCGTGCGCGTTGGCGCAGACACGCAGGCCGCGGCGATCGGGCGCCTCGTGGAGCGCGCGGCGGCTAGCCGTCCTCTGCTCGTAGAGCGCGCCGATCGCCTCGCGCAGGCGCTCACCTATGTGGTGATCGCCACGGCGGCGCTCGCCTGGCTCGCCTCCGGCGACGTCTGGGTTGCCGTGGCCGTGCTGGTTGCTACCTGTCCCTGCGCGCTCGCGCTCGCAGCGCCCATCGTGCTGACGCGCGCGGGCGCGCAGATGCTCTCATGCGGCGCGGCGCTCACGCGATCGCGCGCGCTCGAAGCGTTGCAGCGTGCCACCGACGTGGTGCTCGACAAGACGGGGACGTTGACCCTCGGCAAGCCCGCGATCGCGCGCGTGGCGCTGCTTTCGGACTTGGACGAGCCGCAATGCCGCGCGCTCGCGGCGGCGCTGGAATCCTCCAGCACGCATCCGCTGGCGCGTGCATTCGGTACGGTGGGCGGCGCACCCACCCTGCGGGATTTGAGGAACGAGGCCGGCCACGGCGTCGAGGCGCGCGTGGACGGGCGGCTCGTGCGCATCGGCTCGCGGCGCTTCTGCGCTGCGATTGCCGGCCCGGCGGCGCCGGAATCGAAGGCGCAGGTTTACCTCGCCGAGGAAGGTCGCTGGCTCGCCGCGTTCTTCATCGAAGATGCGCTGCGGCCGGAGGCGGCGGAAGTCGTGCGCTCTCTCGCCGCGCGTGGCCTGCGCGTGCACCTCGTGAGCGGTGACGACGCGGCGCTCGTAGAGCAGATGGCGCGGCGTCTCGGCATCGAGTCATGGGCGGGCGGCGCGACGCCGCAGGAGAAACTCGACTACGTCGCGCGCCTGCAGTCCGAGGGGCGCGTGGTGGCCATGGTGGGCGACGGACTGAACGATGCGCCGGTGCTCGCGCGTGCCGATGCCTCCGTCGCCATGGGCGCGGGCGCCGATGCTGCACAGCTGCAGGCGGACGTGGTGCTCACCGGCGACCGGCTGGGCGCGCTGCAGGACGCGCTCGCGCTTTCGCGCGGCGCGATGCGCCTCGTGCGCCAGAACCTGGGCTGGGCGCTGCTCTACAATGCCGTGGCACTGCCGCGCGGCCGCGCTCGGCTGGATCGGGCCGTGGGAGGCGGCGATCGGCATGTCGGCGAGCTCGCTTCATCGTGCGTGCTGAACGCGCTGCGCCCGCTCGGCGGGAAGAACGAATGGAAAGCAGCCTCTACCTCCTCGTCCCCCTCTCGGTCGCTCTCGTATTCCTGATCGGCTGGGTGTTCTGGCGCGCCCTGGAGGGCGGGCAGTTCGACGACCTCGAGCGTCCCGCGCACGACATCCTCATGGACGACGAGGATAAATAGGGACAGACCCCATTTTTCTCTGAGAAAAATGGGGTCTGTCCCTATTTTCAAGGTGCCGCATGAATCCACTCGGCAATGGTCGCGGGCGCCGGAATGCGGCCGGAAGACACCAGCTTGCCATTGATCATCAGGCCCGGCGTCTTGAGCACGCCGTTGGCAATGATTTCGTGCATGTCCGTCACCTTGACGATTTCCGCCTCCACCTTCGCCAGTTGCACTGCGGTGCGTGCGACCTCTTCGAGTTTCCTGCAGTTGGCGCAGCCCGGTCCGAGTATCTTGATGGAAATCATGATCAGGCTCCTGTTGTTGCAGGTGTCCGCCGTCCGGCAACCACCAGCAGCGTCGCTAGAACTGCGATGAATCCCGCCAACCCGAGCGCCAGCTTCCACTGCGAGACGCCATCGATCCAGGCGCCGTAGATCATGCCTGCGCTGGCGCTGAACAAGGCAACCAGACCCACGTAAGTCCAAGCCTTCCTGCGGCCGATGATTGCCGCGAGGATCAATATGCTCTGCAGCGACAGTTCCGGATCGGACATCAGGTAGGCGAGCAGCGGACCGCGGTGCATGCCGAGGTCGAGGAACATGCGCGCGATCGGCACTTCGACCAGCGTCGGGAAATACATGAACACACCGAACACAACGCCGGCAAGGTTGCCGACGATCGTATTGGCGCCTGCAAGCGCCTGGATCCACTCGGGACGAATCAGCACACGGATCATGCCGACGACGAACACCCCAATCACCAGCAGCGGGAAGATCTGCTTCACGAAACGCCAGGATTCCCACAGCCAGTCCCTGATCGCTTCCGCCGACAACTGGCTGCGCGCAATTCCATACAAAACGGCCAGCATGACGGCGACGCCGAAGAATTTTCCCGTCAGCCCGATGCGCAGGCCGGAGGCCGTCGCCTGAACGGCGAGCGACGCGAGCAGCAACGTCAGTGCGATCAGTGCCAGGCTCGTCCAGGTCCACCGGTTTGCACCGTCGTGGATGTTCTCCAGACCGCGCCAGGCGCTCCATCCGATCGCCGCCAGCAGGACAATCAAGGCCACGCCCTGAAGCGAAACGCCCTCTTCCCCCTTGCCGGAATCGTAAGGGACGAGACGATCGAGGGTTTCCTGCCAGTTCAGCGCGTCAGACAGGGGAAGATCGAACTGCACATGGGCGTTCGTCAGAACGCCAAGCTTGATCGTCCCCGCGAGCAGCAGCACGATCCACGCCAGCAGGAACAACAGGGCGCCGCGCGTCATGCCCGTCCCGAGATGATTTGCAAACAGGGCGTCAGCGGCCCGTTCGTTGGCGGCGTCGTCTGCGCGGAAGATCAGCGCCATGATCAGCCCGATGCCGATACCGAACACCAGCGACAGGATCAGCCGCGCTATCGCCAGGTCAGGACCGATGATCCCGCCGGTGTAGACCAGCGCGAGAATGTTGGCCGCTGGCGCGAAGAACAGAAACGTGATGGCCGGCCCCAGTCCGGCGCCCTTCTTGTAGATACCGGCAAACAGCGGAACGATGGTGCAGGAACACACGGCCAGCAGCGAGCCCGCCGCGGCGGCGGCCGGGTAGGACACGGCTTTGCTGGAATTGCGCCCCAGGAACCGGGTAACCGTCTCGGTCGGGATCAGCGCCGCCATCGCACCGGCGATGAAGAACGCCGGCAAGAGGCACAACAACACATGCGCTGCAAGGTAGGCGGCGAGGTTTCCGATGCCGCCAACCAGCATGGGCAAGATGAAGGAGAAGGACTCAGACACTGGTACCGATGGTGCGGTCCGCAAGCGGGCCGGTGATTGACCAGGATCAAAGGATGCGCCCCGCGTGCGACCTACCATGCGGTCCAAATGAATGTGGTCCTCGCCAGCAACCTCTCCAAGACCTACCAGGCCGGCGCCGTGGCCGTGCCCGCGGTGCGCGAGGCGAGTTTCAGCATCGAGCGCGGCTCGCTGGTGGCCTTCGTGGGGCCCTCGGGCAGCGGCAAGAGCACGCTGCTCAACATGGTGGGCTGCCTCGACCACCCGAGCGGCGGCACGCTCAAGGTGCTCGACACCGACGTCGCCGGCCTCGACCGGCGCACGGCGGCCGACTTTCGCGGCGCGAATCTCGGCTTCATCTTCCAGGACTTCAACCTGATCCCGGTGCTCTCGGCGGCGGAGAACATCGAGTATCCGCTGCTCATGGTGCAGAACCGGCCGGCCGCGGAGCGCCATGCGCGCGTGATGGAGCTGCTCGAGGCCGTGGGCATGGCCGACCAGGCCGCCAAGCGTCCCGACCAGCTCTCGGGCGGGCAGAAGCAGCGCGTGGCGGTGGCGCGCGCGCTCGCCACGCGCGCGAAACTGGTGCTCGCCGACGAGCCCACGGCCAACCTCGATCACGACACCGCCTACCGCATCCTCGGGCTGATGAAGAAGATGCGCGACGAGCAGGGCACGACCTTCGTTTTCTCCACGCACGACCCCAAGATCGTGAACGAGGCCGAGGTGGTGCTCACGCTCGAGGACGGGCGCCTGGTGGGCAGCGCCAACAAGCATGCTTAAGATCCTCAAGCTCGCAGCGCGCAACCTCGCCCGTTACTGGCGGCGCACGCTGCTCACCTCGGGCCTCATCATCCTGGGCGTGGTGGCGGTGCTGCTGTTCGTCGCGGTGTCGGGCTCGTTCAAGGGCCTGATCGTCGGCCAGATCACGGATTCGATGCTCGGCCACCTGCAGGTGCACCGGCGCGGCTACGTCGCCTCGATCGACAACCTGCCGTTGAATCTCAACATGAAGCCCGCCGCCGTGGCGCAGGTCGACAAGGCGCTCGGCGGCGACCCCGCGGTCGTCGCCTGGTCGCCGCGCCTGAAGTTCGGCGCCATGTTCAGCAACTTCACCGAGACCACCTCGATCCGCCTGAACGGCGTGCTGCCCGAGCGCGAAGCGGCCGCCATGCCGATGCTCGCCGGGCGCCTCGTGCAGGGCAGCGCCGCGAACGGGCTGCTCGAACGCGGCAAGGTGCTGGTGCCCGAGATCATCGCGCGCGGCATGAAGCTGAAGCCGGGCGACACCGTGGTGCTGGTGGCGACCAACCTCGACGGCTCGGTGAACGGGCAGACCTTCGTCGTGCAGGGCGTGCTCGGCGACGTCACCGGCCCCGGGCGGGCGCGACGGCTACGTGCACCTCGAGGACGCTCGCGCGCTGCTGCGCATGACCGAGCCCGAGGTGAGCGAGATCGCCGTGCGGCTGAAGGATCTCGGCGCGCTGCCGGCGGCGAAGGTCGCGCATCGACGCGGCGCTTGCGGGCCTGCGCAATCCCCAGGGCGAAAGCGTGCTGCAGGTGCACGGCTGGGACCAGCTCTCGCCCGTTCGCCAACATCGCGCGCATGATCGACCTGCTGGACGTCTTCATCCGCGTCATGCTGGTCGGCATCGTGCTGATCGCGGTGATGAACGTGATGATCATGGCGGTCTACGAGCGCATCCGCGAGATCGGCATGATCGCGGCGATCGGCACGCCGCCGCGGCGCATCCTGGCGCTGTTTCTCACGGAGGGCGCGCTGCTCGGCATCGTCGGCACGGCGCATCGGCATGGCGCTCAGCCTCGCGCTGGTCTACGCGCTCAACGTGTGGCCCGTGCATTTCCAGTTCGGCCGCGACCAGCAGCTGGTGCTCGCGCCCTCGCTCGCCGCCGCCGACGCGCTCATGATCGGCGCCATCGTCGTCGTCATGGCGATCCTCGCCAGCCTGCAGCCCGCCTGGAAGGCGGCGCGCATGGATCCCATCACCGCCCTGAGACATGTCTAGAGCCCTCGCCCTCGCCATCCTGCTCCTCGTGCTCGCGCCGCTGGCGCTCGCCCTCGACGGCGACGCCATCCTGCGCCAGGTGGACCGCAAGCTCAATCCCGAGTCCTACGAGATGTACCGCAAGCTCATCAACATCGAGCCCGACGGCCGCAAGAAGGAGTTCGTGCTGTTCACGGTGAAGAAGGGGCGCGACAAGATGGTGGCGCTGTTCCTCGACCCGCCGAGCGAGAAGGGCCGCGCCACGCTGCGCCTCGGGGACAACATGTGGCTCTACATCCCGAACGTCGGCAAGCCGATCCGCATCACCAGCCTGCAGTCGGTGGTGGGCGGCGTGTTCAACAACGCCGACATCCTCAACCTCGACTACAGCGTCGAGTACGACGTGGAGAAGGCCGCCGAGGAGGCGAAGGTCTATCTCCTCGAGCTGAAGGCGAAGAGCGGCGCGGTCGCCTACGACCGCCTGAAGATGCGCGTCGATCGCGCGAGCCTCACGCCGACTCGAGATCGAGGCCTACGCGGCGAGCGGCCTGCTCATCAAGACGCTGCGCTTCAAGGACCTCAAGGACTTCGGCGGCGGCCTGCGGCGCCCGGCGACGATGGAGACCGACAGCCCGCTCTACAAGAACTACAAGTCGGTGATGCTCTACGGCAGCATCAAGGCGCGCACGCTGCAGGACGAAGTCTTCACGCTCGACTACCTGCCGCGCGCGGGCGAGCTGCGCTAGGCCGTGCGGCTGCCCGCGGCGCTCGCCGGAGCCTGCCTCGCCGGCGCCGCACTCGCGCAGGATGACCACAAGTTCGACGTAGGACAGTTCGAGAAGAAGCCCTACGAGTTCGGCGGCTTCCTGGAGGCCAAAGGCGAGCGCCAGTGGCTGGACCCGGGCGCCGCGCTGTACCCGTTGCAGTTCCCGGGGGTGACGGAACCCACCAACGACCGCGGCAGCGCCGTCGCCGAGCTCACCGGCACGCTGCGCCGCGACACGCTGCGCGCGCAGTTCCTCGCGCATGGCGAGTACCTGAACGACGTGCGCGCCTCGGGCGGCGAGATGAAGTTCTACGAGGCCTACCTCGCCTGGCAGGCGTCCCCGAGCGTGAGCTGTGGAAGCGGGCAAGAAGACGCAGCGCTGGGGCAAGGGCTACGCCTGGAGCCCGGTGGCGTTCCTCGAGCGGCCGAAGGACCCGGAGGACCCGGAGCTCGCGCGCGAGGGCTTCGTCACGGCGGCCGGCAGTTACGTGCGCAGCGGCGCCGGCGCGCTGCAGAACGCTCTCGCTTCACGCCGCTCGTGCGTGCCGACCGAGTCCGGCGATGAATGCCGATTTCGGCGCGCCCGGACCACGTGAATCCGGCGTTCAAGCTCTCGCTCCTGTACCGCGACACCGACATCGACTTCCTGTGGCTGGGCGAGGGCAGCCGCAGCGCGCGCTACGGCTTCGACGTGTCGCGCAACTTCGGCACCAACCTCGAAGTGCACGGCGAGTGGGCGCGCATCCTCGATTTCGAGCAGCCGGTGCTCGCGCGCGGCCGGCAGCCTGGTGCCCTGCGCCGCCGCGCGACGCCACGAGCTACCTCCTCGGGGCTGCGCTACCTCACCGAGCGCGACACCACCTGGATCGTCGAGTACTACCGCAACGGCACCGGCTACAGCGAGGCGCAGGCGCAGGCGTTCTACGAGGCGGCGCACGCGGGCGCGGCCGCTCGGCGCGCTGCCGCCGGTGCTGCGCAGCGCCGCGCAGGCCGGCTACGCGCGGCCGAACCTGATGCAGCGCTACCTCTATGTGCGCGCCAGCCAGAAGGAGCCGTTCGACATCCTCTACTTCACGCCGAGCGCCACCGACGATCGTCAACCTGGACGACGGCAGCTGACTCGCTGATCGGCGAGCTGCTGTACACGGGCTTCGGCGACTTCGAGGTGCGGCTGCGCGCGGCGGTCAACCTCGGCGAGCGGCTGACCGAGTTCGGCGAGAAGCCGGTCGACGAGCGCCTCGAGCTGCGCCTGCGCTGGCACTTCTGAAAATCAGGCGAGGTCGAAGCGGTCCAGGTTCATCACCTTGGTCCACGCCGCCACGAAGTCCTGCACGAACTTCTCCTTCGCGTCCGCGCTCGCATAGACCTCGGCCAGCGCGCGCAGCTGGGAGTTCGAGCCGAAGACGAGGTCGACGCGCGTGCCGGTCCACTTGACCTTGCCGGTCTTGCGGTCGCGCCCTTCGAACACGTCCTTGCGTCCGAGCCGGCTTCCACTCCGTGCCCATGTCGAGCAGGTTGACGAAGAAGTCGTTGGAGAGCGTCTCCGGCTTCGAGGTGAAGACCCCGTGCTTCGCGCCGCCGACGTTGGTCCCGAGCATGCGCAGGCCGCCGACGAGGACCGTCATCTCGGGCGCCGTGAGCGTCAGGAGCTGCGCCCGGTCGAGCAGCAGCTGCTCGGCGGAGACCGCGAACTTGCCTTTCAGGTAGTTGCGGAAGCCGTCGGCGATCGGCTCGAGCACCGCGAAGGACTCGACGTCCGTCTGCGTCCTGCGACGCGTCCATGCGTCCGGGCTTGAACGGCACCTTCACGGCGACGCCGGCCTTCTTCGCGGCCTGCTCGACGCCCGCGCAGCCCGCGAGCACGATCAGGTCGGCGAGCGACACCTTCTTGCCGCCCTTGGCCTTCTTGTTGAAGTCGGCCTGGATGCCCTCGAGCGTCTTCAGCACCTTCGCGAGCTGCGCCGGCTGGTTGACGGCCCAGTCCTTCTGCGGCGCGAGCCGGATGCGCGCGCCGTTGGCGCCGCCGCGCTTGTCGGAGCCGCGGAAGGTGGAGGCCGACGCCCAGGCGGTGGACACCAGCTGCGCCACCGACAGCTTCGAGGCGAGGATCTTCTTCTTGAGGTCGGCGATCTCCTTCTCGCCGATCAGCTTGTGGTCGACCGCGGGGATCGGGTCCTGCCAGATCAGCTCTTCCTTCGGCACTTCCGGTCCCAGGTAGCGGGCGCGCGGGCCCATGTCGCGGTGCGTCAGCTTGAACCAGGCGCGCGCGAAGGCATCGGCGAAGGCCTGCGGGTCGTCGAGGAACCGGCGCGAGATCTTGCCGAACTCCGGATCGAAGCGCAGCGTCAGGTCGGTGGTCAGCATGGTCGGCTTGTTGAACTTGCCCGGGATGTGCGCGTCGGGAATGATCTCCGGCGCGTTCTTCGCCACCCATTGCTTGGCGCCGGCGGGCGACTTGGTCAGCTCCCATTCGTACTTGAACAGGTTCTCGAGGAAGTTGTTGCTCCACAGCGCCGGGGTCTTGGTCCAGGTCACTTCGAGGCCGCTCGAAATCGTGTCGGCGCCGTGCCCCGTGCCGTAGTTGCTCATCCAGCCCAGGCCCTGCGCTTCCAGCGGCGCGCCTTCCGGATCCGGGCCCTTGTGCGATTCGGGAGCGGCGCCATGGCACTTGCCGAAGGTGTGGCCGCCGGCGATCAGGGCGACGGTCTCCTCGTCGTTCATCGCCATGCGGCCGAAGGTGGCGCGGATGTCCTTGGCGGCGGCCATGTAGTCGCCGCTCGCGTTCGGGCCTTCCGGGTTGACGTAGATGAGGCCCATGTGGGTGGCGCCGAACGGCCCCAGGTCGCGATCGCCGCTGAAGCGCTTGTCGGCGCCCAGCCAGGCGATCTCCTCGCCCCAGTTCACGTCCTCGTCCGGCTCCCATACGTCGGCACGGCCGCCGCCGAAGCCGAAGGTCCTGAAGCCCATCGACTCCAGCGCGACGTTGCCGGCGAGGATCAGCAGGTCGGCCCAGGAAATCTTCTTGCCGTACTTCTGCTTGATCGGCCAGAGCAGGCGCCGCGCCTTGTCGAGGTTGACGTTGTCGGGCCAGCTGCCGAGGGGCGCGAAGCGCTGCTGGCCGCGGCCGCCGCCGCCGCGGCCGTCGGTGACGCGGTAGGTCCCGGCGGCGTGCCAGGCCATGCGGATGAAGAACGGGCCGTAGTGGCCGAAGTCCGCCGGCCACCAGTCCTGCGAGTCGGTCATCAGCTTGACCAGGTCCTTCTTCAGCGCCTTGTAGTCGAGGCTCTTGAATTCCTTCGCGTAGTCGAAGCCCTTGCCCATCGGGTCGGACTTCGCGGAATGCTGGTGCAGCAGCTCCAGCCGCAGCTGGTTCGGCCACCAGTCGCGGTTGGTCCGGCCGACGCCGGCGATGTGGGTGAACGGGCACTGGCCCGCGCTCTTGTCCTTGGTCTTCATGTCCATGCTTCTCTCCGATCGTGTCGAGCGCCCATTGCACCCCCAAAGGGGCGCGGCGTGAAATTGATTGTCGCGATGCTGCGGGATTGGCGGTGGCTATCCCGGCGGGCTTGCTCTATGCCGCATAACTAGGCGGCGCGGCGCGCTCCATTTGATGCAGGTCAAATCGGCGGAATTCCCCTTGTCTAGCATGGCCTTCGCCGAGAACTCCGGGGAGCCCGCCTGCATGAGCAACGAAACGACGTACAACTACAAGGTCGTGCGGCAGTTCGCGATCATGACCATGGTCTGGGGCGTGGTCGGGATGCTGGTCGGCGTGATCATCGCCGCGCAGCTGCTCTGGCCGGAGCTCAACTTCGGCATTCCCTGGCTGTCCTACGGGCGCCTGCGCCCGCTGCACACCAACGCGGTGATCTTCGCCTTCGGCGGCTGCGCGCTCTTCGCCACCTCCTACTACGTCGTGCAGCGCACCTGCCACGCGCGCCTCTTCTCCGACGGGCTCGCCGCCTTCACCTTCTGGGGCTGGCAGGCGGTGATCGTGCTCGCCGCGATCACGCTGCCGCTCGGCATCACCACCTCGCAAGGAGTACGCCGAGCTCGAGTGGCCGATCGACATCCTGATCGCGCTGGTGTGGGTGTCCTACGCCGTCGTGTTCTTCGGCACGCTGTGGAAGCGCAAGGTCCCGCACATCTACGTCGCCAACTGGTTCTTCGGCGCCTTCATCCTCACCGTGGCGCTGCTGCACATCGTGAACAGCGCGGCGATGCCGGTGACGCTTCTGGAAGTCGTACTCGGCCTACGCCGGCGCGCAGGACGCGATGGTGCAGTGGTGGTACGGGCACAACGCGGTCGGCTTCTTCCTCACCGCGGGCTTCCTCGGGATGATGTACTACTTCATCCCGAAGCAGGCCGGCCGCCCGATCTACTCGTACCGCCTGTCGGTGGTGCACTTCTGGGCGCTGATCTTCACCTACATGTGGGCCGGCCCGCACCACCTGCACTACACCGCGCTGCCCGACTGGGCGCAGTCGCTCGGCATGGTGTTCTCGCTGATCCTGCTCGCGCCCTCCTGGGGCGGGATGATCAACGGCATCATGACGCTGTCGGGCGCG
Organism: uncultured beta proteobacterium; assembly: GCA_963782655.1. Lineage (GTDB taxonomy): Bacteria > Pseudomonadota > Gammaproteobacteria > Burkholderiales > SG8-39 > JAABQT01. Next base: position 77,084 of record CAWALA010000013.1, read on the forward strand.
TGGCACAAGCTGCGCACGACCCGATCCTCAAGTTCCTCATCGTCTCGCTGTCGTTCTACGGCATGTCGACCTTCGAGGGGCCGATGATGTCGATCAAGACGGTGAACGCGCTCTCGCACTACACCGACTGGACCATCGGCCACGTGCACAGCGGCGCGCTCGGCTGGGTCGGCCTGGTCTCCATGGGCTCGATCTACTACCTGATCCCGCGCCTGTTCGGCCGCGCCGAGATGTACAGCGTGCGCGCTGATCAACGCTGCACTTCTGGATCGCGACCATCGGCATCGTGCTCTACATCGCCGCGATGTGGATCGCCGGCGTGATGCAGGGCCTGATGTGGCGCGCGGTGAGCGCCGACGGCACGCTCACCTACACCTTCGTCGAGAGCGTGAAGGCGACCTATCCGTTCTACGCCATCCGCCTGCTCGGCGGCGTGCTCTACCTCGGCGGCATGCTGATCATGGCCTGGAACGTGGCGAAGACCGTCGCCGCCGGCAAGTCCGTCGAGGCGCCGATTCCCGCGCCCAGCTGGCCCACGCCTAGAGGAACCGACGATGAAACTCACGCACGACATGATCGAGCGCAACCAGGCGCTGCTGATCATCCTGGTGATCCTGGTGGTGGCGTCGGCGGCCTGGTGGAGATCGTGCCGCTCTCCTTCCAGAAGTCGGTCACCGAGCCGGTGGCGGGCCTGAAGCCCTACACGCCGCTGCAGCTCACCGGCCGCGACGTCTACGTCCGCGAGGGCTGCTACAACTGCCACTCGCAGATGATCCGGCCGTTCCGCGCCGAGGTCGAGCGCTACGGCCACTACTCGGTGGCGGGCGAGTTCGTCTACGACCACCCGTTCCAGTGGGGCTCCAAGCGCACCGGCCCGACCTGCACCGCGTCGGCGGCCGCTATTCGCGACGACTGGCACCGCATCCACCTGCATCAATCCGCGCGACGTGGTGCCGGAATCGAACATGCCGGCCTATCCCTGGCTGGCGAAGACGCCGGCCAACGCCGAGGACATCGAGGCGAAGCTGCGCGCGCTGCGCAGGCTCGGCGTGCCCTACACCGACGAGGACATCGCCGGGGCGCAAGGCGAGCTCGAAGGGCAAGACCGAAATGGACGCGCTGATCGCCTACCTGCAGGTGCTCGGCACCGCGCTCAAGCAGAAGGCGAACTGAACATGGACATCAACCTGCTGCGCAGACGCCTGGTGACGCTGGCGGCCTTCGCCGCCTTCCTCGGCATCGTGTGGTGGGCCTACGCGCCGGCGCGGCGCGAGCGCTTCGAGCGCGATGCGCGCCTGCCCCTGGACGACGGGGAGTAGGCATGAGCGATTTCACCGAGCACCTTCTGGGACTTCTACATCGCGCGTGATCAGCGTCGTCAGCATCGTCGCCTGCGGCGTGCTGCTGGTGGCGCAGAGCAAGCGCCGGGTCGCCGGCGGCGAGGCCGACAACCACCGGCCACACCTGGGACGAGGACCTCGCCGAGTACAACAACCCGCTGCCGCGCTGGTGGATGCTGGCTGTTCTGGATCACCATCGTCTTCTGCCTCGTCTACCTCGTCGCTCTACCCGGGCCTGGGCAGCTGGCCGGGCTACGCTCGAAGTGGACCCAGGTCGGGCCAGCTCGAGCGAGGAGAACGCGCAGGCCGAGCAGCAGTTCGGCCCGCTCTACGAGAAGTTCGCCGCGCCGGAGGTCGACGCGCTGGCGAAGAACCCCGAGGCGCTCGCCGTCGGGCAGAAGCTGTTCCTCAACACCTGCGCGCAGTGCCACGCCTCCGACGGCGCGCGGCGCGCGCGGCTTTCCCAACCTGACCGACAGCGACTGGCTCTACGGCGGCGACGCCGGAGACCATCAAGGCGACGCATCACCGACGGCCGCAACGGCATCATGCCGCCGTTCGGCGCGGCGCTCGGCGAGCAGGGCGCGAAGGACGTCGCGCACTACGTGTGCTCGCTCTCCGGCATGGCGGCACGACACGCATCCGCGTCGCGCGCGCGGCAAGCCGCTGTTCGCGCAGACCTGCGCCGCCTGCCACGGCGCCGAGGGCAAGGGCAACCCGCGCTCGGCGCGCCCAACCTCACCGACAAGATCTGGCTGCTACGGCTCGGCGCGAGGCGGCGATCATCGAGACCATCACGCAAGGGGCGCACCAACCAGATGCCGGCGCACAAGGAGCTGCTCGACGCGCGGCGCAAGATCCACCTGCTCACGGCCTACGTCTACTCGCTGTCGCAGCAGAAGTGAGCGATGGAGCGACGCGCCGTGCGCGCGGGCTCGTCGAGCAGTCGCTCTACGAGGTCCGCAAGACGATCTACCCGCGCGCGGTGCACGGCTGGTTCGCCGCGCTGGCGCTGGGCGCTGGTGTGGGCGACGCAGCTCGTGTTCTACGGCGCGCGCCTGGCTGCAGTGGAACGGGCGCCAGGCGGTGCTCTTCGACATCGCGCACCGCAAGTTCTACATCTTCGGCCTGGTGTTCTGGCCGCAGGACATCATCTACCTCACCGTGCTGCTGATCATCTCGGCGCTGTCGCTGTTCCTGTTCACCGCGGTCGCCGGGCGCCTGTGGTGCGGCTACGCCTGCCCGCAGACCGTGTACACCGAGATCTTCCTGTGGATCGAGCGCAAGATCGAGGGCGACCGCACGGCGCGCATGCGCTCGACGCGGCGCCGCTGCAGCGCGCGCAAGGTCGGCCTGCAAGGCGGCCAAGCACGGCGTCGTGGATCGCGCTCGCGCTGTGGACCGGCTTCACCTTCGTCGGCTACTTCACGCCGATCCGCGAGCTGTGGCAGGAGGTCGCTGACGCCTCTCCGCTCGGCCCCTGGGAGACCTTCTGGATGCTGTTCTACGGCTTCGCCACCTACGGCAACGCCGGCTGGATGCGCGAGCAGGTGTGCAAGTACATGTGCCCCTACGCGCGCTTCCAGAGCGCGATGTTCGACAAGGACACGCTGATCATCACCTACGACCGGCGCGCGGCGAGCCGCGCGGCGCGGCAAGGGCGACCGGGCAAGCTGGGCGACTGCGTCGACTGCAGCATCTGCGTGCAGGTCTGCCCGACCGGCATCGACATCCGCGACGGCCTGCAGTACGAGTGCATCGGCTGCGCCGCGTGCATCGACGGCTGCGACCAGGTGATGGACAAGGTCGGCTACCCGCGCGGCCTGATCCGCTACTCCACCACGCACGCGATGGAGCAGAAGCTGCACGCGCGCGCAGATGTTCACGCGCGCGCTGCCGCCCGCGCGTGCTGGTCTACGCCGCGATCCTCGGCGGCATCGTCGTCGCGGCGGGCGCGAGCCTGTGGCTGCGCGTGCCGCTCAAGGTGGACGTGATCCGCGACCGCGCGGCGCATCGCGCGCGAGGTCGAGGGCGGGCATGATCGAGAACGTCTACCGGCTGCAGATCATGAACACGACCGAGCGCGCGCGCGCCTTCGACATCGAGGTCAGCCGGCCTGCCCGGCGATCCACATCGCGGGCGAGCCGCATCGCCGGCGTGCCCGGCGCCGACGAGCCGCATGGTGCCGGTGCAGCGCGCGCGTGCCGCGACGCCGGGCGCGTCGCGCCGGGCGCGCACCCGATCGAGTTCCACGTGCGCGCGCTCGGCACCCGACGGCGTCGCAGTGCGCGAGACGTCGGTCTTCATCGTCCGGTGAGCGCATGAGACCGAAGCCCTGGTATCGCGAGCCCTGGCCCTGGCTCCTGATGTCCGGGCCCGCCGCCGTGCTGGTCGCCGGCGCGGTCGACGATCTGGATCGCGTTCGCCTCGCGCCGACGGGCTGGTGGCCGAGGACTACTACAAGCAGGGCCTCGCCATCAACCAGGTGCCTGGCGCGCGAGGAGACTGCGCGCCGGCTCGGCATCTCGGCCGCGGCATCGAGGCGGCAGCACGGTCGCCTGCGCGTCAGCGCTGCGCGGGCGCCGCGCCGCGAGGCGCTGTTCGCGCAGCTGGCGCACGCCACGCGCGCCGGCCACGACGTGCGGCTGCGCCTCGCGCCGGCTGGCGCCGGGCATCTACGAGGCCGACGCTGCCGCCGCTCGCCGCCGGGCGCTGGCGCGTCGTGCTCGAGGATCCGCGCGGCGAGCTGGCGCATGGTGCAGGAGGGGCTATGAAGCAACTGCGATCGTGATCCTGTGGCCGTCGTTCGTCGTCGGCGGCGTCGGCGAACGTGCTGTTCTTCACCGTCTTCGACCCGGCAGACTGTACCTCTTCGGCGAGCCGACCGGCCTGAGCCGGCTCGCCGCCTACTCGATCGGCTTCTTCCTGCTGCTGGGCGCTGTCGCGCGGCCTCCAGCGCCCTTACGTGCTATCTTCGAGCGCTGCGCCGACGCCGTCACATCCGCTAGCCTGCTGCGTTGCTCCTGCCGCTCGCGGCCGCCGCGCAGGCGCAGGACCTGCGAGCGCGGCACGGCTGCTCTACGAGACGCACTGCGCGACCTGCCACACCGAGCGCCTGCACACGCGCGAGAACTCGATCAGTCCGCAGCTATGGCGCGACCTGCGCGACGAGGTCGGCGCGCGCGGCGAGCAGACCAACCGCCGCTTCACGCCCGACGAGCTGGAGGACATCGTTCGAGTACCTGAACCGCTCGCACTACCGGCTCGACCTGCCGCTGCCGCCGCGGCGCAAGTGAAGCTGCGTTCCTCGGCGCGGCGGGCGAGGTCACCGGCTCGTGCTACCTCGTCGACACCGGCGAGGTGCGCTTCCTCGTCGACTGCGGCATGTTCCAGGGCGGCGGCGCGGCCGAGCGCAAGAACCGCCGCTTCGCCTTCGACCCGCGCGACATCGCCTTCGTGCTGCTGTCGCACGCGCACATCGACCATTCCGGGCTCATCCCGCGCCTCGTGGCGCAGGGCTTCACGGGCGCGGTGTACGCCACGCGGCCGACCTGCGACCTGCTCGGCGTGATGCTGCCCGACAGCGGCTACCTGCAGGAACGGGAGGCCGACGCGCGAGGGCGGCGCGCCGCTCTACACGCAGCGCGAGGCCGAGGCGAGCCTGCAGCACCTGCTGCCGGTGGACTACGACGCGCGAGGTGCAGCCGCACCCGTCGGTGCGCTGCCGCTTCCGCGACGCCGGCCACATCCTCGGCTCGGCGATCCTCGAGGTCTGGGCTCGGCGGCACGCAAGCTCGTGTTCTCCGGCGACCTCGGCCAGCCCGGCCATCCGATGGTCGCCGATCCCACGCCGATCGACGGAGGCCGACGTGCTGCTGGTCGAGTCCACCTACGGCAACCGCGACCACAAGAGCCTGGCGCAGACCCTGGACGAGTTCGCCTACGCGCTGAACGACACCTCGCGAGCCGCAAGGGCAACGTGGTGATCCCGGCCTTCGCCGTCGGCCGCACGCAGGACATCCTGCACTTCATCGGCGAGCTGCAGCGCGGCAGAAGCCGCCTGCCGAGGATGGACGTCTACGTCGACTCGCCGATGGCGCTCGCCGCCACGCGCATCACGCTGCAAGTACGCGAAGCTGCCGGAGCTGGAGCACGTGCGCTTCACCGAGAGCGTGGAGGATTCCATGGCGCATCAACCAGGTGCGCTCGGGCGCGGTGATCATCTCGGCGAGCGGCATGTGCGAGGGCGGGCGCATCAAGCACCACCTGCGCCACAACCTGTCGCGCCCGGAGTGCGCGATCGTGTTCGTCGGCTTCCAGGCCGCCGGCACGCTCGGCCGGCGCATCGTCGACGGCGCGCAGTCGGTGCGCATCTTCGGCGAGGAGGTACCGGTGCGCGCCAAGGTGTTCACCATCGGCGGCCTCTCGGCGCACGCCGACCAGTCGGCGCTGCTCGGCTGGCTGGGCGAGCTTCCGCAGGGCGCCGCGCGCAGACCTGGGTGGTGCACGGCGAGCCGCTCGCGGCACACGCATTGCGCGACGCAATCGAGAAGCGGCTGCGCTGGCGCGCCAGCCTGCCCGCACCCGGGCAGACGATCGACCTGGCCGCCTAGGCGAGCGCGCAGCGTCGCGCGCTTGATCATCGCGCCCTCGATGCTGTCGGTGATGACAAAGCCCAGGCTCTGGCACAGCTGCAGCATGCCGCGGTTCTCGGCCAGCACGTGGCCGATCATGCTGCGCAGGCCGCGCGCGCGCGCCACCTCGATCAGCTGCGCTCATCAGGCGCCGGCCGAGGCCCTTGCGGTGCCAGTCGTCGGCGATGACGATGGCGAACTCGCAGCTCTCGCCGTCCGGGTTGGCGACGTAGCGGCACACGCCGATCTCCGTCCTCGCCGCGCCTCCCGGGCACGGTGGCGACGAAGGCCATCTCGCGGTCGTAGTCGATCTGCGTGAAGCGCACGAGCATCGCCGGGCGTCAGCTCGCGCAGCGTGTCCATGAAGCGGAAGTAGCGGCTCTCGGGCGAGAGCTCGCGCACGAACGCCTGCTCCATCTCGGCGTCCTCCGGGCCGGATCGGGCGCAGCGTCACCGCCGGGCCCGTCGGCGGGCTGCCAGGCGCCCACCAGGTGCGCGGGGTAGGGGTGGATCGCCATGTGGCCGTAGCGGTCGCGCTGCGGCGCGCCGGCGCGCAGCACCACGCGCGCGTCCACCGCGATGGCGCCGGCCTCGTCGGCGATCAGCGGATTGATGTCCAGCTCCTGCAGCGCGGGCAGCTCGCACACCATCTCCGAGACGCGCAGCAGCACTTCCTCGCAGCGCGTCCATGTCCACCGGCGGCATGCGGCGGAACTCGCCCAGCAGCTGCGCCACGCGCGTGCCGCGGATCATGTCGGCGACGAGGAACTGGTTGAGCGGCGGCAGCGCCACCGCGCGGTCGCGGTGCACCTCGACCGCGGTGCCGCCGGCGCCGAAGACGATCGCCGGGCCGAACACCGGGTCGCGGATCACGCCGACCATCAGCTCGCGGCCGTTCGCGCGGCGCACCATCGGCTCGACGGTGACGCCGTTCGATGCGCGCCTCCGGCCGCCGGCGCGTCACGTCGTCGACGATCTGCTGCGTAGGCGCGCCGCACCGCCTGCGCGCTCGCCGACGTTGAGCCGCACGCCGCCCACGTCGCTCTTGTGGGTGATGTCGGGCGAATCGATCTTCATCGCCACCGGCAAGCCGAGCTCGCCGGCGATCAGCATCGCCTCGTGCGCCGAGCGCGCCACCACGGTGCGCGCGATCGGGATGCGGAAGGCGGCGAGCAGCGCCTTGGATTCCATCTCCGAGAGCACGCTGCGCCGCTCGGCGAGCGCCGCGTCGACGATCAGGCGCGCGGCCTCGAGGTCGGGCGCGCCCTGCGCGGCGAGCGGCCCCGGCGTCTGCAGCAGCACGCGCTGGTTGCGGTAGAAGGACGAGAGGTGCGCGAACATCTCCACCGCCGGGTCGGGCGTGCGGAACACGGGGATGCGCGCCTCGGCCAGCAGGCGGCGCGCCTCCGCCGTCTGCTCCTCGCCCATCCAGCAGGCGAGCACCGGCTTGGAGGCGCCCTTGGCGGCCTCGATCACGGCGCGCGCCGCCTCGGCGGGCGCGGTCATCGCCTGCGGCGTGAGCATCGCCAGCACGCCGTCCACGCTGCTCGTCGGCGAGGCAGGCCGCCACCGCGGCGCGGTAGCGCTCGGCGTCCGCGTCGCCGATCAGGTCGATCGGGTTGCCGTGCGACCAGTTCGCCGGCAGCGCGCGCTTCAGCGCCTCGATCGTGGGCGGCGAGAGCTGCGCGAGCGGGATGCCGAGGTCGGCGGCGCGGTCCGCGGCCATCACGCCGGGGCCGCCGCCGTTGGTGACGACCGCGAGCCGGTCGCCCTGCGGGCGCACGTGCGCGGCGAGCGCCTGCGCCGCGGCGACCAGCTGCCCGATGGTGGTGACGCGCACCACGCCGGCGCGCCTGACCACCGCGTCGAACACGTCGTCCAGCCCGACGATGGCGCCGGTGTGCGACACCGCCGCGCGCGAGCCCGCCGGGTGGCGCCCGACCTTCATCAGGATCACGGGCTTGACGCGCGCCGCGGCGCGCAGCGCGCGACACGAAGCGCCGCGCGCTCGCGCACGCCCTCGATGTAGAGCAGGATGTGCTCGGTCTTCGCGTCCTCGACCAGGTAGTCGATGATTTCGCCGAAGTCCACGTCGGTCGAGCCGCCGAGCGACACCACGCTGGAGAAGCCGACCTTGTTCGGGCGCGCCCAGTCGAGCATCGCGGTGCAGACCGCGCCCGACTGCGAGATGAGGCCGAGCGAGCCGGGCAGCGGCGTGCCGCGCGCGAAGGTCGCGTTCAGCCCGAGCGCCGGGCGCATCAGGCCGAGGCAGTTGGGTCCGACGAGGCGCAGGCGGTGGCGGCGCGCGTTCTCCAGCAGCGCGCGCTCGAGCTTCGCGCCTTCCCGGCCGGCCTCGGAGAATCCGGCGGTGATCACCACCGCGGCGCGCACGCCGGCGCGGCCGCATTGCTCGATGACGTCGGGCACGGTGCGCGGCGGGGTGGCGACCACCGCGAGGTCCACGCGCGGCGGCACCTTGCCGATGACGTCGAAGCAGGGCACGCCCTGCACGCTCTTGTACTTGGGGTTCACCGCGTAGAGCGCGCCGGCGTATTTCGCGGCGAGCATGTTGGCGACGAGCACCGCGCCGATGGAGCCCGCGCGCTCGCTCGCGCCGATCAGCGCGACCGACTGCGGCTCGAACAGCGGGGTGAGGTAGTGCTTCTCAGAGACGCCCATGCGCGGCCAGTGACTTCGGGTCGAGCAGCGTGATGCGCTCGCGCTCGAGCTTCACCCAGCCGCGGTCTTCGAAGCTGCGCAAGCAGGCGACTGACGATCTCGCGCACGCTGCCGAGCTCGTCGGCGAGCTTCTGGTGCGTCGCCTCGAGCACCGGGCCGCGGTGGATCAGCAGCTGCGCCAGGCGCTCGTCGAGCCGGCGGAAGGCGACCTCCTCGACCAGCTCCATCACTTCGGCGAGCCGCTCGCCGTACATGCCGAAGACGAAGCGCCGGAAGGGCTCGAACCCGAGCAGCAGTTCGTGGAACAGCGCCGGCGGCATGCTGAGCAGCGTCACGTCCTGCTCGGCGATGCCGCGCGCGGAGTAGTCGGAGTGCCCGAGCAGGCAGCCGCCCGAGAGGATGCAGCCCTGGCCGGGCTCGACGCGGTAGAGCATGATCTCGCGGCCGTTGGGCGCGAACTTCGCCACGCGCACGGCGCCTTCCAGCAGCAGCGGAAAGCCGCGGCAGGGCTGGGATGCGTCGAAGAGGACGCGTGCCCGCGGGCACCTGCAGGAGCTGCGCCTCGGCGAGCAGCGCGCTCGAGCTGCGGCGCGCGGCAGCTCGCGGAACACGGGGAAGCGCTCGAGGAGCGCCGGCGGCGCGAGCGTCAGCGAGGGCAACCGGCATAGGGTGAGCACAGACCAGCGCGGCGGCTTGGGGCGATACTACCTGATCATCCAATCGAGGAGCAGCGCATGAGCAAGTATGCATTCGGCAAGACGGTCGACCTGACGTTCGAGCAGGCGACCGAGGCGGTGACCCAGGCGCTCGCCAGGGAAGGCTTCGGCGTGCTGACCGAGATCGACGTCGCGGCGACGCTGAAGAAGAAGCTCGGCCTCGAGCGGCCGCCGTACAAGATCCTCGGCGCCTGCAATCCCCAGTTCGCCGCGCGCGCGCTCGAGATGGAGCCGCAGATCGGGGCCTTGCTCCCCTGCAACGTGGTGGTGCGCCAGGGCGCCGACGGCAAGACGGTGGTCGAGTTCATGGACCCGAACGCGGTCCTCGGGCTCGTCGGCCGGCCCGAGGTGGCGCCGATCGCCGCCGAGGTGAGGGCGCGGCTCGAGCGCGTGCTGGCGGCCCTTTGACCTGGTCAAGCGATCCACCTGCCTCAGCACTCAAGGAGCTTCAATGACCACCGAAAGACTCGTCCGCATCTTCGCCGGCGCCGTCGTGCTCGCTTCCCTCGCCCTGGGCATCTGGGTGAACCAGAACTTCCTCTGGCTTACCGCTTTCGCGGCGCTGAACCTGTTCCAGAGCGGCTTCACGCGCTTCTGCCTGCCGGAGATCATCCTCAGGAAGCTGGGCGTCGGCTGCCCCGTCGAGGCAAAAGCATGAGCGACGTGGTCCAGATCGCCTGCCCGTCCTGCCTCGCGGCCAACCGCGTGCCGGCGGCGCGCATGGGCGAGGACCCCAAGTGCGGCAAGTGCGGCGCGGCGCTGCTCGACGGGGCGCCGGCCGAGCTGGGCGAGGACCAGTTCGAGCCTTTCGTGCAGCGCACGGAGCTCCCGGTGCTGGTGGACTTCTGGGCGCCCTGGTGCGGCCCGTGCCGCGCGATGGCGCCGCACTTCGAGCGCGCCGCGCGCAGCCTGAAGGACCGCGTGCGGCTGGTGAAGGTGAATACCGAGGAGGCGCCGGGGCTTGCGGCACGCTACGACATCCGCGCCATCCCGACGCTGGTGCTGTTCAGGAACGGCGTGGAGGCGAAGCGCATGTCCGGCGCGCTCGACGCAGGGGCGCTGGAGCGATGGGCCGCCTGAGGATCCTCCTCGCGGCGCTCGCCGTCGCGGGCCTCGCGGCCTGCGGCGAGGCGCGCGCGCCCAAGCCCGCGCGCGCAAGGGCGAGGCGCTGAAGACCGCCGCGGTCGAGCTGCGCGACGTCGAGCTCACCACCTCGGCCGAGGCGGTGATGGAGGCGGTGCGCCAGTCCACGGTGTCGGCGCAGATCGCCGGGCGCATGGTCGACCTGCGCTTCGACGTCGGCGACTACGTGAAGAAGGGCGACGTCATCGTGCGCATCGACGAGCGCTCGGCCGCGCGCGCGCTCGAGGCGAGCGAGGCGCAGGTGCTCGAAGCCGCAGGCCGCGCTCGCCAACGCGCGCGCGCAGTACGAGCGCTCGCAAGCAGCTGCTCGCGCAGAAATTCATCAGCCAGGCGGCGCTCGACCAGGCGGAGGCCGCCTACAAGGCGGCGCAGGCGCGCGTCAGCGCGCTCGTCGCCGGCGCGGGCGCAGGCCGCCACCGAGCGCAGCTTCGCCACCGTCGTCGCGCCCTACAGCGGCGTGGTGTCCGCGCGCCACATCGAGCTGGGCGAGATGGCCACGCCGGGGCGGCCGCTGATGACCGGCTTCGATCCCTCCACGCTGCGCGTGGTGGCCACCGTGCCGCAGGCGCAGGTGGCGGCGATCCAGGCGGGCGGCAAGGCGAGGATCGAGGTGCCTTCGCTCGGCCGCTGGGTGGACGTGAAGGCGATGACCATCGTGCCGGCGGCCGATCCGCGCACGCACACCACGCGCATCCGGCTCGAGCTGCCGGCGGACGTGCGCGGCGTCTACCCGGGCGTCTACGCGCGCGCGCATTTCGTCGTCGGCAAGGCGCCGCGGCTGCTCGTGCCGCGCGCGGCGGTCGTGCGCAGGAGCGAGGTCACCGCGGTCTACGTCGTGGACGAGCAGGGCCGTGCGCAGCTGCGCCAGATTCGCCTCGGCACCGCGGGCGACGAGAACGTCGGTCGAGGTGCTCGCCGGCCTGAAGCCGGGCGAGCGCGTCGCGCTCGAGCCCATCAAGGCGGGAATGGCCTCGCCGCGGGGCCTGAGCATGGGCGCCTCCGGCCGCATCGCGCGCTTCTTCCAGGCCTCGCAGCTCACGCCGCTGCTGGCGCTGGTCGCGTTCCTGCTCGGCGCTCTTCGCCGTGGCGGTGACGCCGCGCGAGGAGGAGCCGCAGATCAACGTCACCATGGCGAACGTGCTGGTGCCGTTCCCCGGCGCCTCGGCGCGCGACGTCGAGACGCTGGTCGCGACGCCCGCCGAGCAGGTGCTCGCGCAGATGAGCGGCATCGAGCACGTGTACTCGGTGTCGCGCCCCGGCATGGCGGTGCTCACGGTGCAGTTCAAGGTCGGCGTGCCGCACACCGAGGCGCTGGTGCGCCTGTACAACACGGTGAACTCGAACCGCGACTGGGTGTCGCCGAACCTCGGCATCGGCGAGCCGATCATCAAGCCCAAGGGCATCGACGACGTGCCGGTGGTGACGCTCACGCTCTGGAGCGAGGACCCGCAGGCCGGTGCCTACGAGCTGGAGCGCGCGGCGCACGCCGCCGAGGTGGAACTGAAGCGCGTGCCGCGGCACGCGCGAGGTGCAGACGCTGGGCGGCCCGGGGCGCGCGCTGCGCGTGCTGATGGACGCCGACCGCATGAACGCGCACGGCATCGCGCCGCTCGACCTGAGGAACGCGCTGCAGCTCGCCAATGTGTCGCTGCCCGGCGGGCAGCATCGTGCGCGACAACCGCGAGGTGGTGGTCGAGACCAACAACTACCTGGAATCGGCCGCGGACGTGGCGGGCCTGGTGGTCGGCGCGCACGACGGCCGGCCCGGTCTACGTGAGCGACGTGGCGCAGGTGCTCGACGGCCCGCTGCAGCCCGCGCGCTACGTCTGGACGCGGCAGCGCGAAGGGCGAGCATCCGGCGGTCACGCTGCAGGTGACCAAGAAGCCCGGCGAGAACGCGGTGGACGTGGCCGAGCGCGTGGTCGCGCGCGCCGCCGAGCTGCACGGCAGCGTCATTCCCGACGACGTGCGCGTGAGCGTCACGCGCAACTACGGCGCCACCGCCAACGACAAGGCGCAGCAGCTCATCAAGAAGCTCATCTTCGCCACGCTGTCGGTGATCGTGCTCGTGTTCGCGACGCTCGGCTGGCGCGAGGCGCTGATCGTGGGCATCGCGGTGCTGCTCACGCTGGCGAGCGACGCTGTTCGCCTCCTGGGCGTGGGGCTTCACGCTGAACCGGGTGTCGCTGTTCGCGCTCATCTTCTCCATCGGCATCCTGGTGGACGACGCCATCGTGGTGGTGGAGAACATCCACCGCCGGCGCGCGCTCGAAGTCGGGGCCGCTCACCGGCATCATCCCCGACGCGGTGGACGAGGTCGGCGGCCCGACCATCCTCGCCACCTTCACGGTGATCGCGGCGCTGCTGCCGATGGCCTTCGTCAGCGGGCTGATGGGCCCCTACATGAGCCCGATCCCGATCAACGCCAGCATGGGCATGCTGATCTCGCTCGCCATCGCCTTCACCGTGACGCCGTGGCTCGCGCTCAAGTTCTTCCGGCAGGAGCATCACGCTGCGGCGGACTCCGGCAGGCTGGAGCGCCTGTCGCGGCGCATCCTCGGGCCCTTCATCGCCTCGGCGCGCAGCCGCCGGCGGCTGCTGTACGCGATCCTCGCCCTGATCCTCGGCTCGGTGTCGCTCGCCGGCGTGAAGCTGGTGGTGCTGAAGATGCTGCCCTTCGACAACAAGTCGGAGTTCCAGGTGGTGGTGGACATGCCCGCGGGCACGCCGCTCGAGGTGACCGCGGCGGCGCTGCACGAGCTTGGCGCGCACCTCGCCACGCGTCCCCGAGGTCACCGACTACCAGGCCTACGCGGGCCTTTCCGCGCCGATCAACTTCAACGGCCTGGTGCGCCAGTACTACCTGCGCGCGCTGCCCGAGCAGGGCGACCTGCAGGTGAACCTGGTGGCGCAAGGACGCGCGCAGCCGCAAGAGCCACGACATCGCGCAGTCCGTGCGGCCGCGGCTGGAGGAGATCGGCCGCACGCTGGGGCGCGAACGTGAAGGTGGTGGAAGTGCCGCCGGGGCCGCCGGTGCTCTCGCCGATCGTCGCCGAGGTCTACGGCCCCGACGAGGCGGGCCGCATCCGCACCGCGAAGCAGGTGCGCGAGGCGCTCGCCGCGACCCCCGACATCGTCGGCATCGACGACTCGGTGGAGGACGCGGCGCCGCGCATCCAGCTCAAGGTGGACCAGGGCAAGGCGTCGCTCGCGGGCGTGGCGCGGCGCGACGTCGCCGAGACCATCCGCATGGGCCTCGCCGGCGCCGACGTCACCCCCCTGCACGACGGGCAGTCCAAGTACGAGGTGCCGGTGACGGATCGCGCTGCCGCCCGAGCGCCAGGGCGAGCTCGCCGAGCTCCTGAAGCTCGCCGTGCGCACGCCCGCGGGCGCGCTGGTGCCGCTCGCGGAGCTGGTGACGCCGCTCGCCTCCGATCGCGACCGCCCGATCTATCACAAGGACCTGCTGCCGGTGGTGTACGTGGTCGCCGACCAGGCGGGCCGCGTGGACAGCCCGCTCTACGGCATGTTCGCCGCGCGCGGCAAGGTCGCCGGCGCGGCGCTGGAGGACGGCGGCACGCTCGGCGAGTACTTCATCCGCCAGCCCTCCGATCCCTACCGCCAGTACGCCGTGAAGTGGGACGGCGAGTGGCAGGTGACCTACGAGACCTTCCGCGACATGGGCCTCGCCTACGCCGTCGGGCTGATCCTCATCTATCTGCTGGTGGTGGCGCAGTTCCGCTCGTACCTCGTGCCGCTGGTCATCATGGCGCCGATCCCGCTCACCGTGATCGGCGTGATGCCGGGGCACGCGCTGCTCGGCGCGAACTTCACCGCCACCTCGATGATCGGCATGATCGCGCTCGCCGGCATCATCGTGCGCAACTCGATCCTGCTGGTGGACTTCGTCAACCTCAAGGTGGAAGAGGGCATGGCGCTGGAGGAAGCGGTGATCCAGTCGGCGGCGGCGCGCGCCAAGCCCATCGCGCTCACGGGGCTCGCGGCGATGCTGGGGGCGGTGTTCATCCTCGACGACCCGATCTTCAACGGGCTCGCGATCTCGCTCATCTTCGGGATCCTCGTCTCGACCGTGCTCACGCTGGTGGTGATTCCGGTTCTCTACTACGTGGCGCTGCGCGGGCGGCTTGCTCCGGCAAGGCGGGCATGAACGCTGAGAAAAGTGAATTCACCGCGCGCGGCGGGTGGTGGGTGCTCGCCCAGATCCCTGTCATGCTCGGTGCGTTGGTAGCGCCGCTCGTCTGGGGCGCTGGGACCTTCGATGGCGCGAATGCCGTCCAGCTCGCCGGCGCCGCGCTGACCGCGCTGGGATTCCTGCTCGCGATCGCGGGGCTCGTAGCGCTTGGCAGCGCACTTACGCCGTTCCCCCGGCCGCTCGCCAATGCGCGCCTGCGGCAATCCGGCGTCTATGCATGGGTGCGCCATCCGATCTATGGCGCCGTCGTTCTCGCGAGCCTGGGCTGGTCCCTGACATGGCTGAGCCTGCCCGGGCTGGTGTTCAGCGTCATCGTTCTGCTTTTCTTCGATCGCAAGAGCGCCTTCGAAGAACGGCTGCTGCGCGCGCGCTTTCCCGAGTACGCCGGGTACGCGCTGCGCGTGCGCAAACTGCTGCCGTGGATCTACTAGCGGGGCATCCAATGTGCGAGCTGTTCGCCATGTCGAGCCGTCATCCGGCGAATGTCCGGTTTTCGCTGGAGGAACTCTCCCGGCACGGCGGCCTCGCAGGCCCCCACAAGGACGGCTGGGGCATTGCCTGGTACGAAGGCGGAGACGTGCGCCTGGTGAAGGAGCCGTCCGCCGCGAGCGACAGCGCGTGCCTCGGCTTCATCCAGGATCATCCGTTTCGCAGCACCACGGTCGTCGGCCACATCCGCAGGGCCACGCAAGGACGGCTTGCGCTTGCGAACACCCAGCCCTTCACGCGCGAACTGGGCGGGCAGGTGCACGTCTTCGCGCACAACGGCGACCTCGACGGCGCGCGTCTTCGAAACTCATTTCACCTCGGCGCATACCACCCGGTAGGCGAGACTGATTCGGAGTACGCGTTTTGCGCGCTGCTGGAGAGGCTGTCCCGGACTTTGGCGGGCGCCGAAGCAGGCTCCGCCTGTTGCAATGCGGCTGGCGCTCGTGTCGGAGTTCGCAGCCGGACTGCGCACCCTCGGTCCGGCCAATTTTCTGTACGCGGACGGCGACGCGCTTTTCGCCCACGGCCACAAGAGGACGCACGCCGATGGCATCCGGCCACCGGGACTACACGTGCTGTGCAGGACTTGCGCGGCCGAGTCCGGCGCGTTCGCGGCCGAGGGGCTCTCGATCGAACCGGTCGAGACTGCGCAGGAGGTGGTTATCGCCGCGAGCGTGCCGCTGACCGCCGGCGAGTCGTGGCGCGCGCTCGCCGACGGCGAGGTCGTCGCATTGCGCGGCGGCCGCATTGTCCAACCAGGAGAAAGCCATCATGAGTGAAACGCCTTCGTTCACCATCACCTTGCAGCAGGAGCAGGACTTCGATTTCCGGGTCAAGTTCGACTGGCCGGACAATCCCGACCTGTTGCTCGACGAGCCCGAGCCACTGGGGAAGCGGCACGGGCCGAACGCGGCGCGGCTCGTCGCCGCCGCGGTCGGCAATTGTCTGTCCGCCAGCCTGCTCTTCTGCCTGCGCAGCAAGTTCAAGCAGAACCCCGGGCCCCTGCGCGCGAGCGTGACCGGGCGGCTTGCCAGGAACGAGCAGGGACGCATCCGCATCGGCGGGCTGAGCGTCAGGATCGAGCTCGCCGAGGACGCGAGCGTACTGCAGCACCTCGAGCGCTGCATGGAGCAATTCGAGAACTTTTGCGTGGTTACCGAAAGCATCCGGCATGGAATCCCGGTAGACGTCGAGGTGGTGGACGCGGCCGGCCGCAAATTGCACGGGCGCACCGATGCCCAGGCGTTGACGTAGGTCAAAGGGACCCGGCGGCACGCGGGTAGCCTTTTACTGATGAAACGCGACGAGGATTTCGACGCCCCCGCGCTGATGGCGCTGGAGGCCGACCGCGTGGCGCATGCCTACGCGGCGCGCGCGACCGCCGGGCTGTCGCCGGCCGCCGTGGCGCTCGCCTTCGGCGACTGGGCGATGCACCTCGCTGCGGCGCCGGGCAAGCAGGCCGAGTTGACGCGCAAGTCCATGCGCAAGTGGCTGCGCTACGCGAACTTCCTCGGCCATGCCGTGCGCGGCGTCGATTGTCCGCGCTGCATCGAGCCGCTGCCGCAGGACTCGCGCTTCGCGGACCAAGCCTGGAAGCAATGGCCGTTCAACGCCATCCACCAGGGATTCCTCCTGTGGCAGCAGTGGTGGTGGAACGCCACCACGGGAGTGCGCGGCGTCTCGCCGCACCACGAGGAGGTGGTGACCTTCACCATGCGCCAGCTGCTGGATCTCTGGTCGCCGTCGAACTTTCCCTGGACCAATCCCGAGGTGATGCGCGCCGCCTGGACGCAGGGCGGGCTGAACTTCGCCAACGGCGCGGCCAACTTCGCCGAGGACTGGCGCCGCGAGATGCTTGGCGAACCGCCGGCCGGCGCCGAGGCGTTCGTACCGGGCAGAGCAGGTGGCGGTGACCCCCGGCAAGGTCGTGATGCGCAATCGCCTGGCCGAGCTGATCCAGTACTCGCCCACGACGAAGGCAGGTGCACCCCGAGCCGATCCTCATCGTGCCGGCGTGGATCATGAAGTACTACATCCTCGATCTCTCGCCGCACAACTCGCTGGTGAAGTACCTGGTCGACCGCGGCCACACGGTGTTCATGCTCTCCTGGAAGAACCCGACGCCGCAGGACCGCGACCTGTCGATGGACCACTACCGGCGGCTGGGTGTCATGGCGGCGCTCGACGCGATCGGCAAGATCGTGCCGGCGCAGAAGGTGCACGCCGCGGGGTACTGCCTGGGCGGGACGCTGCTCGCCATCGCGGCGGCGCAGATGGCGCGCGACGCCGACGAGCGGCTGGCGACGATCAGCCTGCTCGCGGCGCAGGTGGATTTCGAGGAAGCGGGCGAGCTGACGCTGTTCATCGACGACAGCCAGGTGAGCCTGCTTGAGGACATCATGTCGGCGCAGGGCTATCTCGAGCCGCGCCAGATGGCGGGCGCCTTCCAGCTGCTGCGCTCGAACGACCTCATCTGGTCGCGAGCGCGTGAGGGAGTACCTGCTCGGCAACGCGCGCGCCGATGAACGACCTGATGGCATGGAACGCCGATGCCACGCGCATGCCCTACGCCATGCACAGCGAGTACCTGCGGCGGCTGTTCCTGCGCAACGACCTGACCGCCGGCCGCTACGAGGTGGACGGCCGCCCGGTGGCGCTGACCGACATCCACGCGCCGCTGTTTGCCGTCGGCACGACGCGCGACCACGTCGCGCCGTGGCGCTCGGTGTACAAGGTCGGCCTCAATACCGACGTCGACATCACATTCCTGCTGACGAGCGGCGGCCACAACGCCGGCATCGTGAGCGAGCCGGGACGCGAAGGCCGCAGCTACCAGGTGTCGACGCGCCGCCACGACGAGCCCTACCTCGATCCGGATGCCTGGGCTGCGCAGACGCCGCGCCGGGAGGGCTCCTGGTGGCCCGAGTGGCAGGGCTGGCTGGCGCAGCATTCCGGCGCGCCGGCCGCGTCGCCGCCCGCGACGGGCGCGGCGCTGGGCGAGGCGCCCGGCGAGTACGTTCTGCAACGATGAATTGAGGAGAGCACCATGGAAATCACGACGGACAAGACGATGATGGACGCATGGAAACGGCAGCTCGACACCACGATGCGCATCACCGAGGCGATCATCGAGGGCTCCACGCGCATGCACGAAGTGCAGATCGAGGCGGCGACCGAGGCGCACGCCGACGCCGTGGCTACGCAAAAGGCGCTGGCCTCGGCCGCCGGTCCCGCGGAGCTGCTGCGCATCCAGACCGAGTGGCTGGCCGCCAACCAGAAGAAGTCCATGGAGTACTGGAAGGGCCTGTATGAAGCGGCCGCCGCGACCAACGCGCAGGTGATGGGCTGCCTGCGCGAGGCGGCGCCCAAGAACGACTGAAGACTTCAACTCGCCTAGGCGAAGCAGAGCCCCTGAACCGGATCAGCCAGCGGCTTCCAGGAACGCAGCCGGTCGGCCTCCCGTTTGACCACGGTGTAGCATTCGCATACCCGTTGTTCCAGCCCCGGCCGATCCAGCACGGTGATGCTGCCGCGACGGAGTTGGATCAGCCTGGCGTCCTTCAGGCGTCCTGCCGCCTCGGTGACGCCTTCGCGGCGCACTCCCAGGATGTTCGCGATCAGCTCCTGCGTCATGTGGATCTCAGTGGAAGTCGAGCGGTCCAGGCACAGCAGCAGAAAGCGGCACAGTTGCTGGTCCACTTTATGGTGCCGATTGCACACTGCGGTCTGCGCGATGTGCGTGAGTAGTGCCTGGGTGTAGCGCAGCAGCAGATGCCGCAGGTTGGCGCTGCACTCGAACTCCCGCATCAAGACCCGCTTCGACAACCGGTAGGCATAACCGGCGCTTACCACGACTGCACGGCCTGTCGTGGAACCGCCTCCCATGAACGAGGCGATTCCGATCATGCCTCGGCTCCCCGTGAGGGCGCTTTCCGTCGACGCGCCGCTTTCCATAATATGAAGCAGGGCAACGATGGCCGTCGTTGGGAAAAACACATGACTCAACTGGTCGCCGGGTTCATAGAGGGAGCAGCCCAGCGCGAGTTCAACGGGCTCCAGGTGCGGCAACAGCTGCCGATAATCCGCCGCCGGTAGCGCTGCGAGCAGGAGATTCTCGGTGGGCGGATGCGCGGCCGCAGGCCCCGTGTAGGGTCTAGCTACGGCTGAATGGCATGTGCACGGTTGAACTCGCATCTTTTTCCCCCACAGAAGAAACGAAGGCGGGATGGCCGGATAGAAGGAAGTCTGTCCGACTACTGCATTCCGACTCTCATGTTCTGTAGCATACATATCATGTTCTATAGCGTACATAACGACCAGGCATTGGGGTTGAGGTGGATCAACTGGAGGCATGTTCACGGGTAGTTTCGCAATCTCTTGCGCGGGAGCACTGCGAGGGTCCGGTCGGCCGGAATCGAGAAAGGCGCTGCAAGATCTTGATTTTGCTGCGTCAGCAGTCGCTGCGGCGCGCCCACGATGACGCCCACCGAGTTGACCTGCCTCAAACGGGTGCCGCGCGCAGCGCTTAGGCTGCAACGTCAGGAGGAGCCCGCGATGCCCGCCAAGCAGCTGTTGTTCGGAGAAGCCGCCCACGCCAAGCTGGTGAAGGGCATGAACATCCTCGCCGACGCGGTGCGCGTGACGCTCGGCCCCAAGGCGCGCACCGTGGTGCTGGAGAAGTCCTGGGGCGCGCCCATGGTGATCAACTCGGGCGTGATCGTGGCGAAGGAGATCGAGCTCGAGGACCGCTTCGAGAACATGGGCGCGCAGATGGTGCGCGAGGTGGCGGCCAAGACTTCCGAGGTCGCGGGCGACGGCACCACCACGGCGACGCTGCTCGCCGCCGGCATCGTCACCGAGGGCATGAAGTACGTCGCCGCGGGCATGAACCCGATGGACCTGAAGCGCGGCATCGACAAGGCGGTGGAGGCCGTGGTCGAGGAACTGAAGCGCCTGGCCAAGCCCTGCGCCACGCGCACCGAGATCGCGCAGGTCGGCTCGATTTCCGCCAACAACGACGCCTCGATCGGCGAGATGATCGCCGAGGCGATGGAGAAGGTCGGCCGCGAAGGCGTGATCACGGTCGAGGACGGCAAGGGGCTCGCCAACGAGCTCGAGGTGGTCGAAGGCACGCAGTTCGACCGCGGCTTCCTCTCGCCCTACTTCATCAACAACCCGGAGAAGCAGAGCGTGGTGCTGGAGGACGTGCTGATCCTGCTGCACGACAAGAAGATCGCCACCATCCGCGAGCTGCTGCCGTTGCTCGAGCACATCGCCAAGGTGGGCAAGCCGCTGCTGGTGATCGCCGAGGAAGTCGAGGGCGAGGCGCTTGCCACGCTGGTGGTGAACACGCTGCGCGGCGTGATCCGCTCCTGCGCGGTGAAGGCGCCGGGCTTCGGCGACCGCAGGAAGGCGATGCTCGAGGACCTCGCGGTGCTCACCGGCGGCATGGTGGTCGCGGAAGAAGCGGGCCTCACGCTGGAGAAGGCCGAGCCCACGGTGCTCGGGCGCGCGCGGCGCGTGGTGATCGACAAGGACGACACCACCATCATCGGCGGCGCGGGCGATCCCAAGGCGATCGACGCGCGCGTGGCGCAGATCAAGCAGCAGGTCGAGGAAGCGACCAGCGACTACGACAAGGAAAAGCTGCAGGAGCGCGCCGCCAAGCTCTCCGGCGGCGTGGCGCTGATCCGCGTGGGCGCGGCCACCGAGACCGAGATGAAGGAAAGGAAGAGCCGCACCGAGGACGCGCTGCACGCCACGCGCGCGGCGGTCGAGGAAGGCGTGCTGCCGGGCGGCGGCGTGGCGCTGCTGCGCACGCGCGCACGCGTGGGCAAGCTGCAAGGCGCCAACGCGGACCAGGACGCGGGCATCCGCATCGTGCTGCGCGCGCTGGAGGAGCCGCTGCGGCAGATCGTGAGCAACGCCGGCGCGGAGCCGCCGGTGGTGCTGCAGCGGGTCGTCGACGGGGAGGGCAATTTCGGCTACAACGCCGCCACGGGCGAGTACGGCGACCTGGTGAAGATGGGGGTGCTCGATCCCTGCAAGGTGACGCGCACCGCGCTGCAGAACGCGGCCTCGATCGCCGGGCTGATCCTCACCACCGACTGCATGATCGCGCAGATCCCGGACAAGTCGCAGGCCGGGGCAGGCGAAGCGGGGATGCCGGAGTAGCTAGCCTGGCGCGGTGAGCCACTCGAAGGTGGCGCGCACGTAGTCCTCGCCGCGCCTGACGGCCTGCAGGCAGCGCAGGAAGCGCGCGCCTTCTTTCGCCTGCACCTCGTAGATGCGGCCCTCCTGCCATTCGGCCGGCGGCAACAGCAGGTTCGGCGGCTGCGAGCCCTCCGCGCCGTCCGACAGGATGATGGCGTGCACGGTATGTCCCGCGAACTGCCTGGACGAGGCGTCCGAGAAGGCGCTGTCGTCGTACTTGCCGATCACCGCCCGCAGGGACACCTCCCGGGGCTCACGGCTCAGAACGGCGATGTCCGCCTGCAGGCCACCGTCCGGGCGGGCATGCATGCGGCGGATCATCCCCGCGCATCGCCCGCCGCCGTCGCTCGCCGTAAAGCCGACCGCTCCGCCACACCTCACCCAGGCGCGGCTCGCCTGCGGCACCTGCGCGCCGAGCTCATTGCCGCCGCTGCCCTGCAGCTCCCAGGTTTCCGGGGCCTGCGGGCGCGGCGACCTGCGCAATGGCGAGCGATAGCTCGCCCGGGCCTTCGTGCGCCTGGGAGAGGTACTGCCAGAGCTGGTCGTAGCCATGCACGACCTGCAGGGTTCCGGATGCGGGCGAGTGCGCGGGCGGCGCATACGGGCAATCGGCACGCCAGAAAGTCAGCAGGTGCTGCACGGTGCTCAACTGCACTCTAGGCGCGATGTCCTTGCCGAAGGCCTTGAAGTCTTCGTGCCTGGCAGCACCGAGCTGCCTCGCCATGCGCTCCAGGGAGCCGTAGGCCATGCCGGGGCCGAAGTAACGCGCGGTCGCGCTCGCCTCCCGCCCCTTCGCGCGCCGCGGGGGAAATTCGCGTTCCGGTTCGAAGCAGAAGGGGTTGTCGGCGACCCCGGGCTGGCGCAGCGTGAATTCGGCGCCCAGCTGCTCGACGACGCGGTCGGTGATCTCGATCTGCTCCGGGGCCATCATGTCGGGCGCGCTCACGCGCAGCATGAGCAGGCGCAACAGCTCCTGCTCCGCGGTCGTCGTTGTCCGGTGATCGGCGCGCGCGTGGACCGGCGTGGTCGCGCAGCCGGCTTTCTCGGCGCTCGCGTGAATCGAGTAGGCCACGCGCCACAGCTTGCCCGGCACGCTCGCGTAATGGACGAGGTGGAGCTTGGCGAGCGTGCGGCATGCGCCCAGGGCGCGCGCCGCGCTCTGCGCCGTGAGCAGGGCTCCCGCCGACTCGCACAGCAATTGCGCGAGGCGCGACTGGTAATTGACCAGCGACTTCCAGGTCGCCTCGCGCGCGGCGTGCGTTCCCGCGGCGCCGACGAAGTATTGCGTGAACAGCGCGGATACGTGGGCGGCGCCTGCGTCCTGGATGCGCGCGAGAACCTCGCCGTCGTGGGTCGCCTCCAGCCGGGCGCCAAGCTCACCGAGCGCGGTGGACGGATCCGCATGGTCAAGTCCGGCAAGCGCTGGCCCCGCCGACTCGGGATCGGCCGGTGCATCGCCGCGCTTCTTGCCCCACTCCAGCAACTCCAGCATCGGCGCCTCCTGCAAGAATGCGCGTGCATAGAACGACTTTTCGATTCTAGTGCCCTCGGCGCGTGCGGCAGCGCAGCGAGGAGGCCGGATCAGGCAATAGTACGGACTGCCGCCGTGCGATTTGTCACCGGCCGGCGCAAGCAATGCGGTTGCCTGCATAATCCCCGCCAGGATGTCCGAGATCGTCCTGGAAGAAGTGTCTAAGCACTATGGCAAGGTGCGCGCCGTGGACAACGTCAGCCTGCGCGCGGACTCCGGCCAGTTCCTCGTCCTGCTCGGGCCCTCGGGCTGCGGCAAGTCCACCATCCTGCGCCTGATCGCGGGCCTGGAGGACGTGACCGCGGGCAAGATCCTGATCGGTGGGCGCGATGTCACGCGCCTCGAGCCCGACAAGCGCCACATTTCCATGGTGTTCCAGTCCTACGCACTGTTTCCGCACCTCTCGGTGGCGGAGAACATCGTCTTCGGCCTGAAAGTGCGCCGCACGCCGAAGGCCGAGCGAGAGGAGCGCCTGGCGCGCGTGGCGGCTCAGGTGGGCCTCGTCGAGCAGATCGCGCGCAAGCCCTCGCAGCTCTCCGGCGGCCAGCGCCAGCGCGTGGCGCTGGCGCGCGCGATCATCGCGGAGAACGAGATCTGCCTGATGGACGAGCCGCTCTCCAACCTGGATGCGCAGCTGCGCCACGGCATGCGCGTGGAGATCCGCGCGCTGCAGCAGCGACTCGGCATGACCGTGGTCTACGTCACCCACGACCAGGTCGAGGCGATGAGCATGGCCGACCGCGTGGTCCTGATGCGCGAGGGGCGCATCGAGCAGGAGGGCACGCCGGAGGAGCTGTACGCGCGGCCCGGCACGCTGTTCGCGGCGCGCTTCATCGGCACGCCGGCGATGAACCTGGTCGCGCTCGCCGACTCGCCGGAGGGCGCGGTGATCCGCGGCTCGCGCGAGCCCGTGCTGCGCGGCCGCGGCGCCGGGCTGACCCTCGGCATCCGCCCGGAGCACGTGCGGCTGCTGGCGTCGGGCGGGGTGGCGGCCGAGGTGACCAGCGCCGAGTACCACGGCGCCGACACCGTCCTGACCGTGCGCGTCGGGGAGGAGTCGCTGCTGGTGCGCGCGCCGGGGCGATTGCGCCTCGCCAACGGCGCCGCCGTGCGCCTGGGATGGGAACCGGCATCGGTTCACGTTTTCGACGCCGCCGCCGGCACCCGGATTGACCTGGATCAAGAGCAAGCGCTGCTGCACGCGGCGTAATGGCGCGATAGGAGGATTCCCATGAAAAGACTATCTGCAGTCCTGCTTGCAGCAACGCTCTGCGCGGCCGCACCGGCGCGCGCCGACACCACGCTCACGTTCTACTACCCGATCGCCGTGGGCGGCCCGCTCACCAAGGTGATCGACGGCTATGCGCGGGACTTCGAGAAGGAGCACCCGGGCATCAAGGTCAATCCGATCTACGCCGGCAACTACGACGACGCGCGCATCAAGGCGCTCGCGGCGCTCAAGGCGGGCCAGCCGGCGCAGATCTCGGTGCTGTACTCCATCGACCTGTACGAGCTGATCGAGCAGGACGTGATCGTGCCGTGGGACGCCGTCGCCACCACGGCCGAGGAGAAGGCCTGGCTGAAGGCCTTCTATCCCTCGCTGATGATGAACGGCATCTACAAGGGCAAGGTCTACGGCATCCCGTACCAGCGCTCGACCATCGTCCTGTACTGGAACAAGGACGCGTTCAAGGAGGTCGGCCTCGACCCCGAGAAGCCGCCCGCCAACTGGAAGCGAGATGGCGCAGATGGCCGCGAAGCTGGTGAAAAAGGACGCCAGCGGCAACGTGCAGCGCTGGGGCGTGATGGTGCCTTCCACCGGCTACCCCTACTGGATGTTCCAGGCGTTCGCGCGCCAGAATGGCCACGACCTGATGAACAAGGACGGCAACCGCACCAACTACGCGCACCCGGACGTGATCGCCGCGCTGCAGTACTGGCGCGACCTCGGCGCGAAGCACAAGGTGATGCCGCAGGGCACGGTCGAGTGGGGCACGCTGCGCCAGGAGTTCACCGAGGGCAAGACGGCGATGATGTGGCACACGACGGGCAACCTCACCGCGGTGAAGACCACCGCCAAGTTCCCGTTCGGCGTGGCGATGCTGCCGGCCTCCAAGCAGCGCGGCTCGCCCACCGGCGGCGGCAACTTCTACCTGTTCAAGAAGACCACGCCGGAGGAGCGCAAGGCCTCGCTCGCGTTCGTGAAGTGGATGACCACGCCCGAGCGCGCCGCCGACTGGAGCATCGCCACCGGCTACGTCGCCGTGCGGCCCGAGGCCTACGAGACGCCGAAGCTCAAGGAGTACGCCGCCGGCTTTCCGCAGGCGGTGGTGGCGCGCGACCAGTTCAAGTACGCCACCGCGGAGCTCGCGACCTTCCAGACCGGCCGCGTGCGCAAGCTCCTCGACGACGCGATCCAGGCCGCGCTCACCGGCCAGAAGACCCCGGCCGCGGCGCTGAAGGCGGCGCAGGCGGAAGCCGACAGGCTGCTCAAGCCCTACCGCTAGGGCGATGAAGGCCGTCTACGGCTGGCTGCTGCTCACGCCGGCCGCGCTCCTGCTCGTCGGGTTCACGCACTACCCGGCGGCAGCGACGCTGTGGGACAGCCTGTTCTCGACCGGGACGGTGGTGCGGCCGTCCCGCTTCGTCGGGCTGGGCAATTACGCCTCGCTCGCCGACGATCCGATCTTCTGGCAGGTGCTGGGCAACAACTTCTGGTTCGCGCTCGGCACCATCCCCACCTCGATGGCGATCGCCATGCTGATGGCGATCTGGGTGAACGACCGGCTGCCCGCGCGCGCGCTGGTGCGCATGGCCTACTTCACGCCGACGGTGCTGCCGATGATCGCGGTGGCGAACCTGTGGCTGTTCTTCTACACGCCGCAGATCGGTCTGCTGGACCAGGTCGGCGCGCTGTTCGGCCTGGCGAGCCACAACTGGCTCGGCAGTCAGAACACCGCGCTCGCCTGCACCATGGCGATGGTGGTGTGGAAAGAGGCCGGGTTCTTCATGATCTTCTACCTCGCCGCGCTGCAGTCCCTCGCCCCCGAGCTGGAGGAGGCGGCGAAGATGGAAGGGGCCTCGCGCTGGTACTTCTTCCGCCGCGTGACCTTCCCGCTGCTCATGCCGACGACGCTGTTCGTGATGGTGAACGCGACCATCAACTCGTTCAAGCTGGTGGACCACCTCTTCATCCTCACCAAGGGCGGGCCGGACAACGCCTCGAGCCTGCTGCTGTACTACATCTACCAGGTGGCGTTCAGCTTCTTCGACACGTCCTACGCCTCGACGCTGACGGTGGTGCTGCTGGTGCTGCTCGCGGGCCTGGCGGTGGTGCAGTTCCAGCTGGTCGAGCGAACGGGTGCACTACCGGTGAGCGCCGCAGGCCGCCGCGCGCCGACGCTGGAGACCGCCGCCGCCTGGCTGCTGGCGCTGCTGTGGCTCTCGCCGCTGCTGTACGCCTTCTGGGCCGCGTTCCACCCGGCGGAGTACGCCACGCGCCTCCAGCTGCTGGCGCCGCTCAGCGTGGACAATTTCGCCAGGGCCTGGACCTACGCGCCGTTCCCGCGCCACTTCCTCAACACGGTGATGCTGGTGACGATGGTCCTCGCCGCGCAGCTGGTGCTGTGCACGCTGGCGGGCTACGCCTTTGCGCGCTTCGACTTCGCGGGACGCGACATCGCCTTCGGCCTGGTGCTGGTGCAGCTCTTGATCATGCCCGAGGTGCTGATCGTCGAGAACTACCGCATCATGAGCCGCCTGGGGCTGGTGGACACCATCCTCGGCATCGGGCTGCCGTACATGGCGAGCGCCTTCGGCATATTCCTCCTGCGCCAGACCTTCAAGACGGTGCCGCGCGAGCTGGAGGACGCGGCGCGCGTCGAGGGCTGCTCCTTCCTCGGCGTGCTGTGGCGCGTGTACGTGCCGCTTGCGCGGCCCACCTACCTCGCCTACGGCCTCGTGTCGGTGAGCTACCACTGGAACAACTTCCTCTGGCCGCTCATCGTGACCAACTCGATCGAGACGCGGCCGCTCACCGTGGGCCTCGCCATCTTCGGCGCGCCCGAGTCGGGCGTGGACTGGGGCGTGATCAGCGCGGGCACGCTGATGGCGGTGTCGCCCCTGCTCGGTCGCGTTCCTGCTGTTCCAGCGCCAGTTCATGCAATCGTTCATGCAGGCCGGCATCAAAGGGACCCCCATTGACCGCCGATCGTTTCCTGGAACATCCAGAACGGCCGCGGCTGCGACGGCATCGTCGATCTCGCGCGCATCGCGCGCGTGGCGCAGGCGATGGGCGAAGCGGACGTGCTGTGCTTCCAGGAGATCGCGCGCCGCGACCCGGCGTATGGCGGCGGGGCGGACCAGGTGGCGGAGCTCGAGCGGTTGTTTCCCGGGTTCCAGGCGATTTTCGGCCCGACGCTGGTGCGTGGCGAGCGCCAGTACGGCAACCTGCTCCTCAGCCGTCTGCCGGTGCTGCAGGTGTTCAACCACCTGCTGCCGCATCCGGCCGAAGGCGGCATCAAGCACATGCAGCGCCAGGCGATGGAAGTGGTGGTGCAGACGCGGGCGGGCCCCTTGCGCGTGATGACCACGCACTTCGAGTACTACTCCGCCGCGCATCGCGCCGCGCAGGTCGCGCGACTGCGCGCGATCCAGGCGGAGGTGGCCGCAAACGAGGCGAGCCCGGCGAAGCCCGCGCCGAGCCCCTACGACGCGGCGCCGCGGCCCGCCTCGCTCGTGCTGTGCGGGGACTTCAACATCCAGCCGGACGACGCCGAGTACAAGGCCCTGTTCCAGCCGCCGCTGGTGGACGCCTGGCGCCACGCGCGCCCCGGGGAGCCCGATCCGCTGACCACGGGCCTCTTCGACCGCGTGCAGTGGCCGAAAGGCGGCCACTGCCGCGACTACTTCGCGCTCACGCCCGACGTGGCCGGCCGCGTCGCCTCCATCGCCATGGACGCGGCCACCGACGCCTCCGACCACCAGCCCCTGCGCCTCGTGCTGCGCTAGCCGCCGAAAGCCGCCGTCAGGCGCTGCACGGTCGCGTCGAGCCCGGCGCCGTGGTTGAGCAACGCGGTCCACGCCGAGCGAAATCGGCATGTCGACGCCGAGCCGCTGCGCCAGCGTCACCACGGCTTGCGGCGGAGAACGCGCCCTCGGTCACTTCCTTGCGCCCGGCGAGGATCTCCGCGAGCTTCCGGCCTTCGCCCAGCGCGAAGCCGAGCGAGGTGTTGCGCGACTGCAGGCTGTTGGCGGTGAGCATCATGTCGCCGATGCCCGCGAGGCCGTCGAAGGTCTCGCGCTGCGCGCCCTTGGCGAGCCCGAGGCGGATGGCTTCGGCCAGGCCCACGGTCACCAGCGTGGCGCGCGCGTTCTCGCCGAGCTTCCTGCCCGCGAGCACGCCGCTCGCGATCGCCACCACGTTCTTCATCACGCCGCCGATGGCGGTGCCGATCGCATCCGTCGTTCGGCAGCACGCCGAAGCGCGGATTGGCGATGACGCGCGCGAGCCGGCGCGCCAGCGCGCCATCCGCGCAGGCGAGCGCCACGCCGCAGGGCAGGTCGACGGCAATCTCCTTCGCGAAGGAGGGCCCGGACAGCACCGCGCACGGGGAACGCGGCAGCGCCTCGGCGAGCACTTCGGGCATCAGCGCGAGGCTGCCGCGCTCGAGGCCCTTGGAGCAGCTCACCACCGGCGTGCCGGGCGCGAGGTGCGGCGCCAGGCGCCCGGCAATCTCGCGCATGCGCTGCGCGGGCGGCGCGAGCAGCAGGAATTCCGCGCCGGCGACGGCCTCGGCCATGTCGTTGGTCGCGCGGATCCCGGCGGGCAGGCGCACGCCGGGGAGGAAATGCGAGTTGACGCCCTGGCGGTTGATGTCCTCGGCCACCTCCGGCTCGCGCGCCCAGATCGTGACGTCGTTCCCCGATCTGCGCGCCACGCAGGCCATCGCGGTGCCGAAGGCCCCGCCGCCGATCACACCGATGCGCGCCATATGTTTAGCATCTTAGTATGAGTCTCACCCTCGCCATCGACCAGGGCACGCACGCCAGCCGCGCGCTGGTCGTGGATCGCACCGGCCGCATCCTCGCCAAAGGCACGCGCGAGATCTCCCTGGCGCACCCGCAGCCGGACTGGGCCGAG
Source organism: uncultured beta proteobacterium (assembly GCA_963782655.1). Lineage (GTDB taxonomy): Bacteria > Pseudomonadota > Gammaproteobacteria > Burkholderiales > SG8-39 > JAABQT01. The sequence goes on from CAWALA010000013.1 coordinate 106,184, forward strand.
CAGGACGGCGAAGAAGTCGTGGCCTCGATGTTCGACGCGGTGGCGCAGGCGGTGTCGCAGCTCGGCGTGCGCAAGGGCGAGATCTCCTGCGCCGGCCTCGCCAGCCAGCGCTCGAACGCCGTGTGCTGGGATCGCGCCACCGGGCGCGGCGCTGTCGCCGATCTTCAGCTGGCAGGACCGGCGCGCGCACGCGTGGATCGCGCAGACTGGAGGCGGCGCACGGCGACGCGGTGCACCGCAAGACCGGCCTGTACCTCTCGCCGCACTACGGCGCGAGCAAGCTGCGCTGGGCGCTCGAGCACCTGCCCGCGGTGCGCGCGGCGCGCGAGGCGGGCACGCTCGCCTGGGGGCCGATGGCGAGCTTCCTCGTGTTCCGCCTGCTCAAGGAGCGGCCGCTCGCTCGCCGAACCGCAATGCGCCGCGCGCACGCAGCTGTGGAATATCCATACGCGCGACTGGGACCCGGAGCTGCTCGCCCTCTTCGGCCTGCCGGCGGGATTCCTGCCGCAGAGCGTGCCCACCGTGCACGCCTGGGGCACGCTCGAGACCGCCGGCATCTCGGTGCCGCTCACGGCGGTGAACGGCGACCAGTCGGCGGCGGTGTTCGCCTTCGGCTGGCCGGAAGGAGGACTGCGCCTACGTCAACATCGGCACCAGCGCGTTCGTGCAGCGCGCGCTCACCGCGTTCCCGGGCCATGTGCCGCGCCAGCTGACCGGCATCATCCTGGCGGATCGCGACACGACCGTGTACATGGTGGAGGGCAACGTGAACGGCGCGGGCACGGCGCTCGCCTGGCTCGAGGAGGAGCTGGGCATCGCGGACCTCACCGCGCAGCTCCCGGCGTGGCTGGAGCGGCCGCAGGCGCCGCCGCTGTTCCTCAACGGCATCGCCGGGCCTGGGCGGGCCATTCTGGGTGGCGGATTTCGCCTCCCGCTTCGAGGGCGCGGGCGAGCCCTGGCAGAAGGCGGTGGCGGTCGTGGAGAGCATGGCGTTCCTGCTGCAGGCGAACATCGACCACATGGCGCGCTACGTGCCGCCGGCGCGGCGCATCCGCGTGAGCGGCGGCGTGTCGCGCCTGGACGGACTGTGCCGGCGGCTCGCCGCGGTCAGCGGCCTGCCGGTCATCCGGCGCGAGGACCCGGAAGCGAGCGCGCGCGGCATCGCCTACCTGGCGGCCGGCCGGCCCGCGAGCTGGAACACGGCGCCGCAGGAGGAAGTGTTCGCGCCGTCGCGCGACGAGGCGCTGCGCGCACGCTACCGGCGTTGGCTCGGCCTGATGCAGGAGGCGAGCGGCGTGCGGGTCGTTTGATCCACGTCAATTGCGGGCGGCGGCCGTGCGCCTAGTCTGTCGGTGGAGTCAATTCACTGGAGCAAACCATGCAACAACTCAGCACTGACAAGCTCATGCACGACCTGCGCGCCGTCGTCACCGACGCGGAGGAATTGCTCAAGGCCACCGCCAGCCAGACCGGCGAGCGCGTCGAAAAGGTGCGCCAGCGCGCGGAAGAGTCCGTGCGCGCCGCACGCGCGCGCATGCAGGAGGCGGGCCAGGCGGCGCAAGCGCGCGCGCGGGAAGCCGTGCACGAGGTGGACCAGCAGGTGCACGAGAGCCCGTGGACGGCGGTCGGCGTTGCGGCCGGCGTCGGCCTGGTCCTCGGCATCCTGCTTGGACGCCGCTAGGCGCGGCCCCGGCAGGATGGGGGGAAGAGCGCCATGACACTACAAGACGATCCTCGTGCATCTGGATGGCCGCGGGCGCAGCATCGAGCGGCTCGATTTCGCCTTCGGCATTGCCGCGAAGTTCGAGGCGCACCTCGTGGGGCTGTATGCACCGGGCATGGCGCGCATCCCGTCGTACGCGCTCGCAGAGGCCGGGCCTGCGCTGCGCGAGATCGTGGAGCGCCGCCGCACCGAAACCCTGCGCCAGGCGGAGAAGGCGTTTCGCGACGCGGCCGCGCGGCGCGGAGACGCCGGCGCGGAATGGCGTGTTTCGGAAGCCGACCCCGCGGCGGCAGTCGCCTTGAGCGCGCGCTATGCCGACCTCGTCGTCGTGGCGCAGCCCGAGCCGCAGGACGAGCCCGGAGTGCGCGCCCTGGCGGAGGAGTTCGTGCTGTCGACCGGCCGGCCGATGCTGTACCTGCCGTATGCCGGTCGCTTCGCCACTGTCGGCGAGCGGGTGATGATCGCGTGGGACGCGGGCCGCGAAGCGGCGCGCGCGGTGAGCGACGCGCTGCCGCTGCTCAAGCGCGCCAAGGCCGTCGAGGTGGCGGTATTCAACCCGGAGCGCAGGCGGCGCGAGCATGGCGAGCAGCCCGGGGCCGACGTGTCGCTGTACCTCGCGCGCCATGGCGTGAAGGTCACGGTCGCGCAGCAAAGCGGGGCGGATTTCGAGGTCGGTTCGCAGGTCCTGTCGCGCGCCGCCGACACCTCAGCCGATCTCATCGTGATGGGCGCCTACGGCCATTCGCGCGTGCGCGAGCTGGTGCTCGGCGGCGTCACCCGCACGATCCTCGAATCGATGACGGTGCCGGTGCTGATGTCGCACTGATGTCGCCGCGCGGCCGGTAGAATGGCCGCGCGTGGAATTCCTTGTCGACAAGGTCATGCGCCGGATGGGGAAGGGGACCGGCATCCCCTTCGCCGTGCGTTTCGCCGGCGGCGGCGAGTACCGCAACTCCGACCAGCCTCCCGCGTTCACCCTGGTGATCCGCAGCGAGCGCGCCTACTGCGCGCATCGCGGCGTTCGGCCACGTCGGCCTGCTCGAGTCCTACTTCGACGGCGAGATCGACATCGAGGGCAGCCTGGCCAAGGCGCTGGCGGCGGGCCTGGAAAGCGGCATCGACCGGCCACAAGCCTGCTGGTGCGGCCTGCGCAACCGCTGGCACGAGCTCGCGCTACTCCAACCGCGACTGGGCGCAGGCGAAGCAGCAACGCCGAGTTCCACTACGCGCTCGGCACCGGAGTTCTACCGCCTCTGGCTCGACGACCCGCTGATGCTCTACACCTGCGCGTACTGGAAGGACGGCACGCGCACGCTCGAGGAGGCGCAGCGCAACAAGATCGACCACGTGGCGCGCAAGCTGCTGCTCAAGCCGGGCGAGGAGGTGGTCGACATCGGCAGCGGCTTCGGCGGCTTCATGTTCCACGCGCAGGAGCAGCTACGGCGTCAAGGTCACCGGCATCAACACCACCGAGCTCGCAGGTCGAGCATGGTGCGCGCGCGAGATCGCGCGCCGCGGCCTGGGCGACTCGCTCGCAGGTGGTCGACACGCGACTTCCGCGACGCGCGCCGCGCAGTTACGACAAGGTGGTGTCCATCGGCTGCCTCGAGCACGCCGGGCGCGACCAGCTCGACGAGGTGATCCGCGCGCACGCCGCGCTTCCTCAAGCCCGGCGGCCTCGGCCTGCTGCACTTCATCGGCCACGTCGGCCACTTCGAGACCGAGTTCTTCATCCGCAAGTACGTGTTCCCCGGCGGCTGGATCCCGAGCCTCGCGCGACGTCGATCGCGGCGATGGAGCGCGCCGGGCTCGAGGTGCTCGACATCGAGAACCTGCGCCGCCACTACGCGCTGACGCTCGACGCCTGGGCCGAGCGCTTCGAGCGCAACTGGGAGCAGGATCCGCGCGCTCGACCCGCGGCGCTTCGACGAGCGCTTCCGGCGCATCTGGCGCGTGTACCTGTACGGCTGCGCCGAGATGTTCCGCTCGCGCGACGGGCTACACGCACCTGTTCCAGATCGTGTTCTCCAAGGGCAACATCACGCGGTCGAGCTACCCGATGAGCCGGGAGTTCCTCTACGAACAGCCTGCAGCACGCCGCGAAGACACGGAAGCGCTAGCCGCGCAGCTTAGCGCGCGCGGGCGGCCCGGTCGCGCTGGCGAAGGACACCTCCAACCTGTTCCGCGACCGCGCGGCGCGGCGCGCGGCGGCGCCTCGACGTGCGCGCGTTTCAACGACGTGCTCGCGGTCGATCCGGCGGCGGGCTGCGTCGAGGCGGAGGGCATGGTCACCTACGAGGACCTGGCGGACGCCTGCCTCGCGCGCGGCGTGATGCCCGCGGTGGTGCCGCAGCTGAAGACCATCACGCTCGGCGGCGCGGTGGCCGGCGTCGGCATCGAGGCCTCCTCGCACCGCCACGGCCTGGTGCACGACACGATGCTCGAGCTCGAGGTGCTGCTCGGCGACGGCCGCATCGTCACCTGCACGCCGGACAACGAGCATTGCGGACCTGTTCTTCGGCTTTCCCGAACTCCTACGGCACGCTCGGCTATGCGCTGCGCGTGAAGGCGAAGACCGATGCCGGTGAAGCCGTACGTGCGCCTCGAGCACCTGCCGTTCACCGACGCGGACGCTTCTTCGCCGAGCTCGGACGAGCGCCTGCGACGCGGGCGAGGCGGACTTCGTCGACGGCACGGTGTTCTCGCCGCAGCAGCTGTTCCTGACGCTCGGGCGCTTCGCGGACTCGGCGCCCTACACGAGCGACTACACCTACGAGAAGATCTACTACCGCTCGATCGCCGAGCGGCGCGAGGACTACCTCACGGTGCGCGACTACCTCTGGCGCTGGGACACCGACTGGTTCTGGTGCTCGAAGAACGTGCTGGCGCAGAACCCGCTCGTCCGGCAGCCTGTCTACGGCAGGAAGCGCCTGGGCTCGCGCACCTATACGAAGATCATGCGCTGGAACAGCCGCGTCGGCGTGACGAAGAAGCTCGAGCGCGTGCTCGGCCTGCACTCCGAGTCGGTGATCCAGGACGTCGACATCCCGCTCGAGCGCGCGGCGGAGTTCCTCGAGTTCTACGCGCGCGAGATCGGCCTGTGGCCGCAGTGGATCTGCCCGATCGGCGCCACGCCGCATGCCGGGCGCCACTCCCTCTATCCCGTGCCGGCGGGCTGGTACGTGAATTTCGGCTTCTGGGACGTGAAGCGCACGCGCGAGGCGCACCCGCCGGGCCACTTCAACCGCCTGATCGAGCGCAAGGTGGCGGAGCTGGGCGGCATCAAGTCGCTGTATTCGGAGAGCTTCTTCCCCGAGGACGAATTCCGCCGCATCTACGGCGGCGAGGCCTACGCGGCGCTCAAGCGCAAGTACGACCCGCGCGGCGCGTTCCCGGGCCTCTACGAGAAGTGCGTGCTGCGCCGCTAGGCGTGCGGCGCCGCCGCCGGTCCCGGGACGACCAGCCACAGCGCGAGGTACAGCAGGATCCCCAGCCCGCCAGCAAGGACGAGCACCAGGAACGCGGCCCGGAACAACACCGGGTCCAGCTCGAAATACTCCCCCAGGCCGCCGCACACGCCTGCAATCTTGCGGTCCGTGCCGGACAGCCGCAGGCGCGCGCCGGCGCGGGGCGCGCCCTCCTGCGCCGGCACCAGGGCCCACAGCACCAGATAGGCGACCAGGCCGAGGCCGCCGAATAGAATGGAGAACAGGAAGAACAGGCGGAAGAACACCGGGTCGAAGTCGAAATAGTCCCCAAGCCCGCCGCACACGCCGGCGATCTTCCTCTCCTGCAGGGACCGATGCAGTCGCTTCACTTCTCGTGGTGCTTGACGTCGCCGCGCTGTTCCCGCGCCTGGTCTTCCAATTGCCGGCGCGCCGCGTCGAAGGCGTCGCGCACGGCGACCATCGCGTCCTCGTCGTGATCGCGGTTCACCGCGATCTCGGCACCCGGCACGCCGATGTCGAGGCGCACGACGAACTGCTTGCCCTGGTGCTGGTGGCGCCCCGCCTGCTCCACCACCACGCGGCAGCTTGAGATGCGCGGGTGGAACCGGTCGAGCTTCACGGCGCGCTCGCGGATGGCGGCCTCCAGGGCGTCCGAGTGCGGGAGTCCGCGAAAGGTGATCTGCAGGGGAAGTTGCATGCGATGGCTCCGAAGTGAGGTTGATGCCATATCCTCGCGGCGCCGCGGCCGGCCGGGTTGACGCAGGTCAACCCGGTGCGCCTCAGGCGGCGTAATCGTGTGGCCATGGAGAACGCTGACATCGCCTCTCAGCTGCGCGCCGAGCGGCCGGTGCAGGAGGAATGCCTTGTTCGCCGCTAACACCAGGCTGCACGCGCGCGCGCTGCTGCTCGCGGCGCGGCTGGACCTGCGCAAATGGCCCGAAGCCGAGACGTTGCACCGCGCGCCGGTCGCGGTGCAGCTCGCCGGTGGCGGTGTCGCGGTGCTGTTCCGCCACGGCGTCGCCGTGCTGATCGGCGCCGTGCCCGAGGCGGAGCAGGGGCTGCGCGAGCGGCTGGTGCCGGTGATGGAGCACCGCTACGAGGACGTGGAGACCGAGACCATCGAACTGCGCGTGGACCCCGCGGGCCCCGAGGGATTGCGCGAAGGCGCGCTGGTGGTGCAATCGGGCAGCCTCGAGCGCATGCTGCTCGTCGCCGAGGCGCTCTCCAAGAGCGTGGTGCTCGGACACTACGAAACGCGCCTGGCGCGCGACTTCGACCGCATCGAGCCCTTCGCGCTGGAGCTCGAGCGCAGCGGCCGCATCCGCGGCGGCACGCGCGACCACCTGAAGCGCATCGGCGCGATGCTGCTGATCGAGAGCCGCATGGTGGCGCGCGCCGAGATCGGCGACAAGCCGGAGCTGTTGTGGGACCACCCGGAGCTCGAAGGCCTGAACGCACTGCTGGAGGACGAGTTCGAGATCCACGAGCGCCTTGCCGCGCTCGACCGCAAGCTCGAGCTGGTGGCGCGCACCGAGCGCACGCTGGCGGACCTGATCAGCACGCGCCATGCGCTGCGCGTGGAGTGGTACATCGTCGCGCTGATCGCGCTGGAGATCGGGCTTACGGTCTACGAGCTGTGGGGGCGCTAAGGCGCGCGCCGCGTACTCGCCGAGCATTGCAGTCATGTGACAGGTCCGCTGGCGCGTTTGATGCAAGTCAACCGACATTGCACCACAGATTGTTTCGCATAGTGGACAGTGGCCGAGTCTTGTGAATCTTGTGTGAAATGAATGCGCTGCCTGCGCATCTTCAAGCGCCGTGCGGCTGCGCTGGTTGACGAGGATCAACCAAAGGCGCCGCGCGCGTGCTTACAATTGCAACGCATGCAAAACAGCCAGGAAGTGGAACGCACGGGTCAGCTGCAGGCGCTGTGCGATTTCGCGCACAGCCTGGGCGTGCCGGCAGAGACGGCTGCCGCCACGTATGACCGCGAGATGCGCATACTGCGCAATGGCGCGAAGGTGGATCGCTTCGTGGGCGTCATCGCGCACAAGCGCGCCAAGGACGCGATCCGGCACGTCGCCAGCACCGAGCGGCGCGGCTAGCTAGGGAGCCGCGGGCGCATCCGGCCGCAGCTGCCGGCGCAGTACCTTGCCGATCGGCGACTTGGGCAGCGCGTCGCGGAAGAACACCTTCACCGGCCGCTTGTAGGGCGCAAGGTGCTGCGCGCAGTGCTCGAGCAGCGCCGTCTCGCTGAGCGCCGGATCCCGCTTCACGACGTAGAGCGCGACCGCCTCGCCGCTGCGCGCATCCGGGATGCCCGCGGCGCCCGCTTCCTGCACGCCCGGGTGGCGCATCGCCACCGCCTCGATCTCGCTGGGATAGGCCTTGAAGCCCGAGACGACGATCATTTCCTTGCGCCGCTCTACGAACTCGACGTGGCCGCGCGCGCCGATGCGGCCGAGGTCGCCCGTGCGCAGCCAGCCGCCGGGGAAGAATGCCTGCGCGGTCTCCTGCGGCGCGTTCCAGTAGCCGCGCGTCACCTGCGGGCCGCGCGCGCAGATCTCGCCCACTTCGCCCGCGGGCAGCGCGCGGCCTTCTTCGTCCATGATCGCCACCTCGGTGCCGGGGAGCGGCAGCCCGAGCGTGCCGCTGAATTCGCGCGCGTCGGGCGGGTTGGCGCACAGGTTGGGCGAGGCCTCGGTGAGGCCGTAGCCCTCTACGAGCGGCGCGCCGGTCGCCGCCTGCCAGCGTTCGGCCACGCCGCGCTGCACCGCCATGCCGCCCCCGACAGAAAGCTTCAGCATGCCGCGGTTGGCGGCGCACACGGCCTCGAAGCCCTCGGCGTCGAGGAGCGCCCGGTACAGCGTGTTGACGCCGGTGATCGCCGTGAAGCGCGTGCGGCGGAGTTCCTTCACGAAACCGCCGATGTCGCGCGGGTTGGCAATCAGCACGTTCGTGCCGCCCAGGCGCAGGAACAGCAGCAGGTTCGCGGTGAGCGAGAACACGTGGTACAGCGGCAGCGCGGTGATGACGGTTTCCTTGCCTTCGGCGAGAACCGCGCCCGCCCAGGCGCGCGTCTGCTGGAGGTTCGCCACCATGTTGCCGTGCGTAAGCATCGCGCCCTTGGGGCGTCCGGTGGTGCCGCCGGTGTACTGCAGGAAAGCGAGGTCGTCCGCGCCTAGCCGCGGCGCCGGTGCCTCGAGGGCGCGCCCGCGCGCAAGCGCGGCACGCAAGGCAACGGCGCCCTCGATGCGCCACGCCGGCACCATGTGCCGCAGGTGCTTCACGGCGGCGTTCACCAGCCAGCGCCGCGGCGCCGGGAACAGGTCGCCCACCTGCGTGGTGATCACGCGCCGCACGCGCGTACCGGGGAGCGCGTGTTCCAGCACGTGCGCGAAGTTCTCCAGCACCACGACGGCCGCCGCGCCGGAGTCCTCGAGCTGGAAGGCGAGCTCGGAGGCGGTGTAGAGCGGATTGACGTTCACCACCACGAGGCCTGCGCGCAGCGCGCCGGCGAGCGCCACCGGGTACTGCAGCAGGTTGGGCAGCATGATCGCGACGCGCTCGCCGGGCGCGAGGCCCAGGTCGTTGCGCAGATAGGCGGCGAAGTCGCGCGACAGCGCGTCCACTTCGCCATAGCTGAGCGCGATGCCCATGCTGACGAATGCGGGCCGGTTGCGGAAGCGCGCAAAGCTCTCCTCGAACAGGTCCTTGAGGGTTACGCTAGCGCCCATGTGTCATCTTCGTAGGCGCGGGGTTGGTCCCGTTTGACTCAGGTCAAAGCCCGCTGGGAACACTACGAGCATGGTGCAGACATCGGCGTGCGCGGCTGGGGCACGGGCAAGGCCGAGGCCTTCGAGCAGGCGGCGCTCGCGCTCACCGCGGTGATCACCGAGCCGGCGGCCGTGCGGCCGCTCGAGCGCATCGCGCTCGCCTGCGAAGCGCCTGACGACGAATTGCTGCTCGCCGAGTGGCTGAACGCGCTGGTGTACGAGATGGCGACGCGCAGGATGCTCTTCTCGCGCTTCGCGGTGCGGCTCGAGGGCACGCGGCTCACCGCGGCGGCCTGGGGCGAGGCGGTGGACGCAGCGCGCCACCATCCCGCGGTCGAGGTGAAGGGCGCCACCTACACGACGCTTCGCGTCGCTCGAGAGGGCGATGGATGGCTCGCGCAAACCGTGGTGGACGTGTGACATGGAACTGAGCCTCTTCGAAAAGCGCTCCGCCTACGAGTGGGAGATCCCGCGCCAGGGCGCGATGCGCGTGCCTGCGGTGATCTACGCGAGCGAAGCGCTGGTGCGCGACATGGACCTCAGGGTGTACGAGCAGGCGGTCAACGTGGCTGCGCTGCCGGGCATCGTCAAAGCGTCCTACGCCATGCCCGATGCGCACTGGGGCTACGGCTTTCCCATCGGCGGGGTGGCGGCGTTCGATCCGGAGGAGGGCGGCGTGGTGTCCGCGGGCGGGGTCGGCTTCGACATCTCCTGCGGCGTACGCTGCCTGCACACGGGCCTCAGGCGCGAGGACATCCTCAAGGTGCAGCAGCCGCTCGCGCACGAGCTCTCGCGCGCGATCCCCGCGGGCATCGGCAGCACCGGCGAGATTCGCCTCGGCGACAAGGAGATGGACGCCATGCTCGCCGGCGGCGCGGCCTGGGCGGTGCAGCGCGGCTGGGGCGAGGAGGCGGACCTCGAGCGCATCGAGGAGCACGGGCAGATGAAGCACGCCAAGCCCGGCAACGTGTCGGCGCAGGCGAAGAAGCGCCAGCGCGACGAGATGGGAACGCTCGGCAGCGGCAACCACTATCTCGAGATTCAGGAAGTCACCACCGTGTTCGACGCGAAGATCGCCGCGGCCTACGGCCTCGCGCAGGGCGACATCGTGCTGATGATCCACTGCGGTTCTCGCGGCCTTGGGCACCAGATCGGCACCGAGTACCTCAAGCGCATGGCGGTGACCGCGGCGCAACACGGCATCCACCTTCCCGACCGCGAGCTCGCGTGTGCGCCGATCCAATCGGACGTCGGGCAGGAGTACCTCGGCGCGATGCGCGCCGCGATCAACTGCGCGCTCGCCAACCGGCAGATCCTCACTCACCTGGTGCGCGAGGTGTTCCGCCGCATGCTGCCGCAGGCGCGGCTGCCGCTGCTCTACGACGTGTCGCACAACACCTGCAAGGTCGAGGAGCACCGCGTGGACGGCGGCACGCGCAAGCTCTACGTGCATCGCAAGGGCGCGACGCGCGCCTTCGGCCCGGGGCATCCCGATGTACCGGAGGCATTCCGCGACGCGGGCCAGCCGGTGCTGATCGGCGGCTCCATGGGCACCGGCTCCTACGTGCTCGCGGGGACGAAGGAATCCGAGGCGCTCGCCTTCAGCTCGGCCTGCCACGGCGCGGGGCGCGCCATGAGCCGCCACCAGGCATTGAAGACCTGGCAGGGCCGCAAGGTGGTGGATGACCTCGCCGCGCGCGGCATCATCGTCATGAGCCCGTCGATGCGTGGCGTGGCGGAGGAGGCGCCCGAGGCCTACAAGGATGTGTCGGCGGTGGTGGATGCCGCGGATGCAGCGGGCCTCGCGCGCAAGGTGGCGCGCGTGGAGCCGCTGGTGTGCATCAAGGGCTAGGGTGATTGACCGAGATCAAGTCCGCGCGCCGCGGGCGCTATTTCAACGGCGAGGCCTTTGCCATCGGGGACTACGTGCGCAGCGGCAGCGACGTCCTGGAATGCGCCCCCGGAGTGTGGGTGCGCAAGGGCGTGAAGCGGCCCGACGCCGCCTAGCGACGACGCTCCAGGGCGAGGCCGGCGATCTCGATCGCCACTGCAAGCACGATCATCACCACACCGGATGTGGTGTCGGGAGCGGCGAGCATCAGCACCACGCCAAACGCGATGAGCACGCCCGCGACGACTCGTCTCGCGACCCTCTTCATGCAATGAGACTGGCACGGCGGCCGCCCGGTGCCTTGACCTGGCGCAAACCTGCTTGCTGCGCCTTCGGCACTCGCGTCGGGATCGCCGGTGCGTCGGAGATGCTGACAGGATCGGTACCATGGCGCACAATGCAGCCCTATGAAGAAGGCGATCCCGGAAACCCCTCCCGACTACGACCGCACGCGCATCCTGGAGCGGCCCGACGGCTTTTACTGGCAGGCGAAGGACGGCGGCCGGGAATACGGGCCGTTTGCCTCGCTGCTCGAAGCGGTGCAGGACATGGAGGCCGGCGCCGAAGAGGCGCCCGAGCCCGGCGAGACGCTGCAGGAGGCGGAGGCTGAGATCGGCATCGCCGAACACGTGGACCCCGACACCGGCGAGCCCACCGAGGAAGAGCGCCCCTACCTCAAAGATAACTGAGGGGCACGGGGGCGCCGTGCCCCTGCACAACGCCGACATCGCCGCCGCATGTGGCTGCGGGAGCAGGTTTCCGGCCATGACAGAAGGAGACGCAAGATGCTCGAGACCATTGCAGTCGTCCTGGTTGTCCTCTGGCTTCTGGGTTTCGTCACCTCGAACACCATGGGCGGGTTCATTCATGTCCTGTTGGTCATCGCGGTCGTGGTGATACTGCTTCGAGTCATTCGAGGTCGGCGCTTGTAGCGATCGCGTTGTCCGTGTGGGAATCCACCAACAGTCTCTTTGGCGAGGAGGAGTCAATATGAACGCAGTCAAGCTTGCGGCCATCGTGCTGATCGTGGCCGGCGTGCTGGGGTTGGTGTATGGAAGCTTCTCCTACACCAAGGAGACCCATACGGCGAAAGTGGGATCGCTCAAGCTGTCGTTGAAGGAGACGGAGACGGTCAACGTCCCGGTTTGGGCTGGCATTGGCGCGATCGTGATCGGCGGCGTGCTCCTGTTCGTCGGGAGCAAGAAGGGCTAGCCGCGGCACCTGTCGCCCGACGACGGTCCCTGCAGCCAAGGGGCCGAGCTCATCTCTCGCCGTCGTCAGTCGCCGCGGTCAACGCTTTTACAGCGATCGCCGCCAACAGTGCGGTCCACAGCACGCCGCATGCACCTATGACGATCGCCAGCATACGTGTGAGCAGCAACTTCGGTGCAAGATCACCGTAGCCGATCGTCAGGCCGGAAACAAAGGCAAAATAGATCGACTCTTGGATCGACCAGCCTTCGAGCAGGCCGACAACCAGGCCAAGCGCGACAATCAGGCCGAGCAGGACTGACAGGATTGGCCACACCACGCGCAATCCGGTAAACAGCCCGGCGACGAAGTTCCTTCTCATCTTGCGCGATTCCATGCTGCCTCCGAATGCCGATCTAGCGGGTGCGGGCGGCTTTCACGAACTCGATGGAGGCCCGAAACAGCTCGAGATCCTTCTCGTACTCGGCTGCGTCGGCCCGGTCGATCTGGATCCATTCCTTCGAGCTCGCCATTCCGCCGGGCTGAAACGGGACGACGTTGTCCCTTGCGAACTGCAGCTCGGTCGCGGTGGCGGCAGGCAAGCGCAGTCCGACGCCGCCGCCGCTGATGCAGGCGAACATCCTGTCGCCGACGAAGTAGGCGTCAAGACGGTTGATCTTTTTCGTGCTGACGCCCGGGAGCTTGAGGAGCACAGCGTCGATCTGCGCCTTGCGGCTGGACTCGGGTGAATCGTCAGGCATGGCAAGTCCGCTGGTTTGGTGGCATGAACCTGTACCTCTGTTGAAACGCAGGCCGCGTCCAGGCCCTATGGTAATGCCCCTGCCAGCCGCAATCGCAAGCTGGGGTTTCGCCGCCCTGCATGCGAGAATCCCGGCATGCGGGAGCGTCCTGACCGGAAGCAGCCAGAATGAAGAACAAGAAGCCGAAAGCAAGGGGAGGGAAGGAATCCTCCGCCGCCTATTTTCAGAACCTGCGGCCGAAATTTCTCGACTGGAATCCGCCCACGGAAGAAGAAAAGGCGCAGGCAGTGACGGCACGCAAGGAAGCAAGGGAGGTCGAGCTGAAAAGGGTTACCGAACTGGCCAAGGACAGGGAAGCAGAAAAAGCCGCCGTGACAAAGCGTTCCCGGAGCGCTGCCGCCAAGAAGAAGTGACTTCGCGGTCCGTCTATGCGAAGCAGCGCAGCTTACCCGCGCTCTAGAGCCTCGAGGTGCCACCGCCGGCGTGCGTCTTTTCGTACCGCGTCTGGCAGGCGACGCAGCGCGCGGCAGCTGGGTTGGCGCGCAGCCGCTCGTAATCGATTTCGACGCCGCATTCTGTGCACACGCCGAAGCCGCCGACGTCCAGGCGCTGCCGCGCGGCTTCCAGATCGCGCAGCTCCGCCAGGTCGCGGCTGAGCTCCGCCTGGCCCACGTCGGCGAGGAGGCTCGCGACGGACTCGTCGCCGGTGTCGTGGGTGGCGCCGGCGAGCGTGCCGTACTGCTCCTCGCGCGAGCGCTCGGCGTCCCCGCGCAACTCGACGGCCATCTGGCGGCGGCGCTCGAGGATGCGCTTGCGCAGTTCCTGCAGTTGCTGGGGTGTCAATGCCATGCGCGATCTCCTTTGAGCGCAGCCTAGGGCAGGTCCGGGAGGCGCGTTTGACCAAGGTCAATGCGCAGTGCGGTTGCCGCCGTATCTTGGATGCATGAAAACACGACGCGGCGGCTTTCGCATGTTGCAGCACGAGCAGCTCGTGCAGGAGCTGGTGCACGATACCTACAAGACCCGCAAGAAGCTCCCCGAGCCCACGCGCTGCGAGGATTGCGGTGCCGTCTGGCATCGCGGGCGCTGGCACTGGGGCGCGCCGCCCGCCGGCGCGCACCTCACGCGCTGTCCGGCCTGCAAGCGCATCCGCGACCGCTTCCCGGCGGGCTTCGTCACCCTCAAGGGCCCCTTCCTGCAGGCGCACCGCGACGAAATCGTGGCGCGCGTGCGGCATTGCGAGGCTGCCGAAAAGCTGGACCACCCCCTGCAGCGCATCATGAACCTCGAGCCGGTGGCGGGCGGCCTGCTGGTGACCACCACCGACGCGCATCTCGCGCGCGGCATCGGCGAGGCGTTGCGCAAGGCCTACCGGGGCCGCATGGAGTTTCACTACAACAAGGCGGACAACCTGCTGCGCGTGAGCTGGACGCGCTGAGCCGCGCATGAGGTTCCGCGATCGCGCCGACGCCGCCGGGAAGCTTGCTGCGGCGCTGCGCACGTACCGCGGCAGGAACCCGCTCGTGCTGGCGATCCCGCGCGGCGCGGTGCCGATGGGCCGCGTGCTGGCCGCCGAGCTCGGTGGCGAGCTGGATATCGTGCTGGTGCGCAAGCTGCGCGCGCCCGACAGGCAGGAGCTGGCGGTCGGCGCCATCGACGAGAGCGGCTGGACCTACGTCGCGGACTATGCCCGCAGCGTCGGCGCGGACGAGGCCTACCTGAGCGAGGAAAAGCAGCGCCAGATGGCGACGCTGCGCAAGCGGCGCGCGCAATACACGCCGCACCGCCCGGCGCACGACGCCGCCGGGCGCATCGCCATCGTGGTGGACGACGGCCTCGCCACCGGCGCGACGATGATCGCCGCGCTGCATGCCGTGCGCGCACGGCTGCCCGCGCGCCTGGTGTGCGCGGTGCCGGTGGCCGCGCCCGAAAGCCTGGAGAAGGTGCGCCCGTACGCCGACGAGATGGTATGCCTCGCAACGCCGCCCGAGTTCCACGCCGTGAGCCAGTTCTACGACGCCTTCCCGCAGGTGGAGGACGACGAAGTGGTGAAGCTGCTGCGATGAACGGCGCAGACCTCGAAGTCCCCGAGAAGGCGCGCGGCGCAGTGCTCTTCGCGCACGGCAGCGGCTCCAGCCGCCATTCGCCGCGCAACCGCTACGTGGCCAGGGTGCTCAACCAGTCCGCGCTTGCCACCCTGCTCGTCGATCTGCTCACGCCGCAGGAGGACGCGGAACGCGCGAACCGCTTCGACATCGTCCTGCTGGTCGAGCGGCTCGCCGGCGCGCTGCGCCATCTGCAAACCGAGCCGCGCACCGCGAAGCTGCCGATCGGCCTGTTCGGCGCGAGCACCGGCGCGGCCGCGGCGCTCGAGCTTGCGGCGGCCGCCCCCGACGCGGTGCGCGCGGTGGTGTCGCGCGGCGGCCGGCCGGATCTCGCTTCGCTCGCGGCGCTGCACAAGGTGAAGGCGCCCACGCTGCTCATCGTTGGCGGCGGCGACGCCGGTGTCATCGAGCTGAACGAGCAGGCCTATGCCGAGCTCGGCTGCGTGAAGCACCTGGCCATCGTGCCGGGGGCCTCACACCTGTTCGAGGAGGCCGGCACGCTGGAAGAAGTGGCGCGCCTCGCGGCGCAATGGTTTACTCGGCACTTGGGAGGGACGCCATGAAGGTACGTGAATTCTGCAGCCGCACGGTGGCGGTGATCGAGCCGGGCGCCAGCCTGCGCGAGGCGGCGCTGCTGATGCGCGATGCGCACGTGGGAGCGCTGGTGGTGACGGAGCGCAAGGGTGGCGTGACGCGCCCGGTGGGCATGATCACCGACCGCGACATCGTCGTCGCGGTGGTGGCGGTGCCCGGCGCGCGCCCGGAGGGCATCCGCGTCGGCGACGTGATGTCGGCGCAGCTCCAGGTGGCGCGCGAGGACGAGGGCCTCGCCGAAACCGTGAAGGCGATGAGCCAGGGCGGCGTGCGCCGCCTGCCGGTGGTCACGGCCGAGGGGAGCCTGTTCGGCGTGGTGACGCTGGATGATGTGCTGCGCGTTCTCGCCGCCGAGCTTGGCGCCCTGGCGCTCGCCCTGGGTCGCGGGCGCGAGAAAGAGGCCGGCGCGCGGCGCCGGCTGGAAACGCCTTAGCCGCGTGCCGTCCCGTTTCAGCGCAGGCGCACTTGCCGCGTACCTCGGCGCCGTGCACGGCCGGCCCGTGCGCGCGGTGCGCGTGACGCCGCTCGGCGGCGGGCGGCAGGGCGACAAGGGATACGGCTATGGCATCCCGCTGCGCGTGGACTACGAGCTCGATGGCGAGCCGCGCCGCGCGGTGGTGGAAAGCGTGCGCCCGGGACCCTTCGGC
The DNA here is from genome assembly GCA_963782655.1 of uncultured beta proteobacterium. Lineage (GTDB taxonomy): Bacteria > Pseudomonadota > Gammaproteobacteria > Burkholderiales > SG8-39 > JAABQT01. Next base: position 122,321 of record CAWALA010000013.1, read on the forward strand.
CACGAGCACATGGCGGACCGCGCGCAGTCGCTGCTGTGGGCCCACGACGCGTTCGGCAAGCTGCCGCGCCACGTCGCCTCGCTCGATGTGGGCGCGGTGCGCGCCAGCGGCGAGCTGGTGCCGCTGGGCGGCGCCGAGGAGCTGTTCATGCTGGCCGAGTTCATCGAAGGGCACGAGTACGCCGATGACCTGCTGCGGCTGCGCGCCGGCGGCGAGGCGCGGCCGCTCGATGCGGAGCGCGCCGATGCGCTGTGCGATTACCTCGTCGGGATCCATCGCGTGCCCGGCACGGACCCCGGCCTCTACGTGCGACGGGTGCGCGAGCTGCTCGGGCACGGCGAGTGCATCTTCGGCGTCGTCGACAGCTACCCGGCGAACGGACCGGTGCCCGCAGCGACGCTGCAGGACATCGAGCAGCGCTGCCTCGCGTGGCGCTGGAAGCTCAAGCCGCGCACGCACCGGCTGCGCCAGGTGCACGGCGACTTCCATCCGTGGAACATCCTGTTCCGCGAGGGCGCGGACTTCAGCGTGCTCGACCGCTCGCGCGGCGAATGGGGCGACGCGGCCGACGACGTCACCTGCCTGACGCTGAACTACCTGTTCTTCTCGCTGCAGCGCTCGGGCCGCCTGGAGGGGGAATTCGAGCGCCTGTTCCGCGGCTTCTGGGACCGCTACCTGGAGCGCTCGGGCGACGCGGAACTGCTCGAGGTGGCGGCGCCCTTCTTCGCCTTCCGCGGGCTGGTGATGGCGAGCCCCGTCTGGTACCCGGCGCTCGACGAGGCGATCCGCGCCAAGGTGCTGCGCTTCGTGCTCAACGTGCTCGCCGCGCCGCGCTTCGAGCCGGCGCGCGCGAACGACTACTGCGCATGAGCTTCGCGGTGTGGCTCACCGGACTGTCCGGGTCGGGCAAGAGCGCGATCGCGCGCGAGCTCGTGCGGCTGCTGCACGAGCGCGGCGTCGACGCCGCGCGGCTCGAATCCGACGTGCTGCGCACGCAGCTCACGCCCAATGCGCGCTACGACGAGCGCGAGCGCGACCTGTTCTACGCGACGCTGGCCCACCTGGGAGCGTTCCTCGCGCAGCAGGGCACTCCAGTGGTGTTCGACGCGACCGCCAACCGGCGGCGCTACCGCGGCGAGGCGCGGCGGCAAATCGCGCGCTTCGCCGAGGTGTTCGTAGACACGCCGCTCGAGGTCTGCGCGGCGCGCGACCCCAAGGGCCTGTACCGCGCCGCGCGCGAAGGCCGCGCGACAACGCTGCCCGGGGCGCAGGCGCCCTACGAGCCGCCCGAGCAACCCGAGCTGGTGGTGCGTGGCGACGCCGGCACGCCGGAGGAGGGCGCGCGCGCCATCGTCGCCCTGCTCGAGCGCCGCGGGTGGCTGCGGGCATAATGGCCGCATGAGCATGTTCCCGTCGTTCGACGCCTACACGCCGCGCGAGATCGCGCAGCGCGTGCAGGACGTCTGCCTGGTCAAGTCGCGCATGACGTTCCTGCAGCTCCTGATGCTGGGCATCCTCGCCGGCGGCTTCATCGGCCTGGGAGCGCTTTTCTCCGTGCTCGTGCTGAGCGACGCGTCACTGGGCTTCGCGGCGAGCCGCGTGCTCGGTGGCGTGGTGTTCTCGCTCGGCCTGCTGCTGGTGGTGGTGGCGGGCGCGGAGCTGTTCACGGGCAACAACCTGCTGGCGATGGCCTGGGCGGACGGCTGCCTGCCTACGCGCGACGTCCTGTACAACTGGGCAGTGGTGTGCACCGCCAATTTCGTCGGCGCCGTGGGGCTGGCGGCGATCGTGTTCCTGTCCGGCCACACCGAGATGAACGGCGGGGCGATCGGACAGACCTACCTGAAGATCGCCGCGGCGAAGGCCGCGTTGCCGTTCTGGGAGGCGTTCTTCCGCGGCGTGCTGTGCAACGTGCTGGTGTGCATGGCCGTGTGGATGACGCTCGCCGGCCGCAGCGTGACCGACAAGTTCATCGCCATCGTGTTCCCGATCTCGGCCTTCGTCGCGGCGGGCTTCGAGCACTCGATCGCCAACATGTACCTGTTTCCGCTGGCGATGATGCTGCAGGCCGCCGCGGGCCAGCCCGCAGAGGTCGCCTGGCTGTGGCGCAACCTGGTGCCGGTGATCGCGGGCAACCTCGTCGGCGGCAGCGTGCTGGTGGCGCTGGTGTACTACGTGATCTACCGCCGCGCGCCGCGCGATACCTCGAGCCTGGAGCCGTCGCGCAAGGCATCCGACGGGTAGACCACCACCTGGTCGCCCGGCTTCAGGCCGTCCTCGACCATCGCCTCGATGCCGTTGCGCCGCGGCACCTTCACCGCGCGCTTCGCCGCGCGGCCGCCCTCGGCCAGGAACACCGACCAGCCCTCGCCGTCGCGGAACAGGGCGCCCACCGGCACCCGGGTCGCCTTCTCCTCGCGGTGCGTGATGATGTGCGCTTCCACGCGGAAGCCGTCGCCGATGGTCCAGATGCGGTCGAGCGGCCCGTCGAAGTCGAGCACCACGTTGACGCGCTGCTCCTCCACGCCGAGCGCCGAGACCTTGGTGAAGGCGGCGGGCTCGACCAGGCGCACCAGCGCGCGCAGCGGCGCCACGCCCGTGCCGATCTCGAGGCGCGCCGCCATCCCCGGGCGGATCGCCACGGCTTCCTGCGAGAGCACGTCGACCACCGCCTCGAGGCTGCGCGCGTCGGCAACCTCGAGCAGCGGCGCGCCGAGCGCCACCGCGCCCTCGCTCTTCTGCGCCACCTTCAGCACCGAGCCGCTGACCGGCGAGATGACTTCCCACTTCGCCGTCGGCGCGCCGCTCTGGTAGCGCGAGAGCGCGGCGCGTGCCTGTGCGAGGTCGTGCCCGGCGGCCTCCTCGGCGAAGCGCGCGGCGTCCACCGAGCGCTCGGCGGTGCGCAGCGCGAGCTCGGCCTGTTCGCGCACCGTGGGCGAGATGAACCCGCCGGCCGCGAGTTTGGCCTGCCGCTGGACGTCGGCGCGCGCCTGGTCGCGCTGCGCGAGGACCTTCTGCGTTTCGGCGCGCGCGCGCGCCGCCTGCGCCTCCGCCGCGCCGATGCGCTCCTGCAGCTCGCGCGCGGTGCGCGCGTCGAGGAACGCGGGAGCGGTGGGCGTGAGCAGCGCCACCACCTGCCCGTGGCGCACCGTGTCGCCCGCGTCCAGGCCGATGCGCTCCACGCGCCCGGCGAGCGGCGCGGAGATCACGTAGCGGTCGCGCACGCGCGTCTTGCCGTCGTCCGACCACCGTCTGCTCGAATGGGCCCTCGGTGACGGCGGCGACCTCCACCGTGACCGGCAGCGGGCGCAGCGCCCAGGCCACCAGAGCGGCGAGGACCACGCCCGCGGCAGCGAGCAACGCCAGGTTTCGCTTTTTCATTCGCGTGTCTTCAGCACCCCGACCATGTCCAGATTATCGATCCGATTGCGCACGATGAGCGCGCTCACCACCCCGGCGGCGACCACCACCGCGCCGGAATAGAGGTAGGTGGTGCGCGCGATCACCAGCGGGAACTCGATCATTTCGTGGGGCATGAGGGCGAGCAGCAGCGCCGCCAGGCCGTAGCCAGCGGCGAAGCCGAGCGGGATCGCGGCGGCGATCTCCAGCGCGAGCTCGCCGAGCAGCAGCACCGACACCTCGCCGCGCGTGAAGCCGAGCACGCGCAGGCTGGCGAGCTCCCAGGCGCGCTCGGCGAGCTGGATGCGCGCGTTGTTGTACACCACGCCGACCGCGATGGTGGCGGCGAACGCGCTGAGGATGGCGGTGAAGAACAGCACGTTCTTGGCGCTGGTTTCGCGGAACGTGTCCACCAGCGTGCGGTTGACGATCACCACCGCGGCGGCGGGCATCTGCTTCAGGCGCTCGAGGAGCATCGCTTCCTGCGCGCGGTCCACCAGCAGCCCGGCGCCCGACACCACGGCGCCCTCGCGCGCGAACCGGTTGAGGTCCTCCAGGCGCATCCAGGCGTTCATGCCGGCGAGCTCGCGCACCGTGCCGCCGACGCGCAGCGGCGCCTTGACGCGCTTGCCCTCCAGCAGCTCGGCCATGACGTTGTCGCCCGGCACCACGCCCAGCCGCTCGGCCAGGCGCGTGGTGAGCAGCACGCTGCCCGGCGCGGGCTTCGACTCGCGCAGCTCCGCGTCCAGGATGCGCAGCAGCACCGCGTCGTCGGCGAGGGCGTTGAGCGCGGTGCGGTAGCTGCGGTGGCCGGCGCGCAGACTGCACCGGGATGGCGCGCATCACCTCGACCTGCTTCACGCCCGGCAGGCGCGCCAGCTCCCAGCGCGCCCCGCGCGACACCGGCTCGGCGAAGCCGACGTTGACCTGCGCGCGCTGCACCATGTTGAACTGCACGTCCATGAACCACTCGATGGCGTCGCCCCAGAAGGTGCCCGCGATGAGGATCGCGACCGAGCCGGCGATGCCGGCCACCGTGATCGCCGCGCGCAACGGCTTGCGTTCCAGGTTGCGCATGATCATGCGCTGCGCGGGGGTGAGCAGCCCCGCGTAGCCGAGCCGCTCGATCATCAGTGGCCGGAATGACGCAGGCGCAGGCGGGCGCAACGCCTCGGCGGCGCGCAGCCGCACCACGCCGCGGATCGCGGCCAGCGCGCCGCCGAACGCGGCGAGGAGCGCGGCGCCGGCGCCGGCGAGCACCAGCCAGGGCTCGAGGCGGTAGTGGAACTCCGGGAAGTGGAAGAAATCGGTGTACAGGCCGGTCATGGCGTTGCCGAGCCAGTTGCCCAGCCAGATGCCGATCGCCACGCCGAGCAGCACGATCACCGAGGCGAACTTCAGGTAGTGCCAGGCGATGGCGAGGTCGTCGTAGCCGAGCGCCTTCAGCGCCGCGATCTCGCCGCGCTGCGCGTTCACCTGCCGGTGCAGCACCACGTTGAGGATGAACGCCGCCACCAGCAGGAAGATCGCCGGCAGCACGGTGCCGAACACGCGCTGCTGGCTGATTTCCTGCGTCAGGATCTTGTCCGACACCTGGTCCTCGCGTCCCACCGCGCCGAAGCCGCCGTAGGGCTCGAGCAGCTGGTCGAGCGCTTCCACCGCCGCCTCGCTCGAGGCGCCGCGCTGCAGGCGCAGCAGCACCGAGTTGAAGGCGCCCTCCATGTTGAAGGCGGCGGCGAGCGCCTGCGCGTCGATCCACAGCACCGCGAACCACTCGTCGTCGGGCATGCCGCCGCCGCGCGTGGCGTAGATGTATTCGGGCGAAAGCACCGTGCCGACCAGCGCGAGGCGCTCGAGCTTGCCGTTCAGCAGCACGTTCATGTGCTGGCCGAGCTTGAGGCTGCGCGCTTCGAGGAAGCGCTGGTTCACCACCACCTCGCCCTTGGCGCCCGGCGCCGGCCAGCGGCCGCTCCTGAGCGTCAGGCGGTTCACGCCCCCCGGGCGCGCGAAGTCGTAGCCGATGAGGCGCGCGATCATCGGCGGCGTCACCCCGGGAATGGAAAGCTGCGAGTCGCGCACCACGCGCGTCTCGACCTCGGACACGCCCGGGATGGCGTGGATCTTCTGCGCGAGCGACGCGGGCGCGCGCTTGGCGGTGGCGAACACGTGCGCGAAGCGCGCCGTGTCGTAGTAGTGGTCGCGCGACCACACCAGCGAGCTGTAGGTCGAGAGCGAGCCGATGAAGCCGCCGATGCCGCAGGCGATCACCAGCGCGATGGACACCACCTGGGTCTTCAGCGCCCAGAGATCCCGCAGCAGCTTGCGGTCGAGGGATTTCACCAGGAGATCTCCGCGGGCGTGAGCTTGCGCGCCGGCTTCTCCTCGCCCACGATCCTGCCGTTGCCGAGGCGCAGCACGCGGTCCGCCATGCCGGAGATGGCCGCGTTGTGCGTGATCACCATCGCCGTGGTGCCCAGCTCGGCGTTGATCTTGGCGATCACTTCCAGCACCAGCTTGCCGGTCTCGTAGTCGAGCGCGCCGGTGGGCTCGTCGCACAGCAGCACCTGCGGCCGCTTGGCGATGGCGCGCGCGATCGCCACGCGCTGCTGCTCGCCGCCGGAGAGCTGCGAGGGGAAATGGTCGAGGCGCTCGGCCAGGCCCACCCAGGCGAGCGCCTCGTCCGCGCGCATCGGCGCGCTGGCGATGTCGGTCACCAGCTCGACGTTCTCGCGCGCGGTGAGGCTGGGGATCAGGTTGTAGAACTGGAACACGAAGCCGACATGCTCGCGCCGGTAGCGCGTGAGCTCGGCCTCGTCGGCGCCGGTGAGCTGGTGCTCGAGGAAGCGCACGTCGCCCGTGGTCGGCGTGTCCAGGCCGCCCAGGATGTTGAGCAGCGTGGACTTGCCGCTGCCCGAGGGGCCGAGCAGCACGATGAACTCGCCCGCGCGGATCTCGAGGTCCACGCCGCGCAGGGCGTGCACTTCGGCATCGCCCATGCGGTAGATCTTGGTGAGGGCGCGGGCCCGGAATACCGGCTCGGTCAAAGCTTCTTCTCCACCCGCATCATGGTCGGCTCGCCCGGATCCGGCGTCGTCTGGAAGCCGAGCGCCCGGACAAAGCGCAGCATGTCGCGGTTCTCCCGCAGCACCAGCCCTTCCATGGTGGCGAAGCCGTGCTCTTGCGCGGCGCGCAGCAGCGCCTCCATCAGCAGCCCGGCGATCCCGGTCTTGTGCCAGGCATCGGCGATCACCACCGCGAACTCGCAGCTGCGGCCGTCCGGGTTGGCGACGTAGCGCGCCTCGCCCAGCAGCTCGGGCCTGCCCGCGACCTCGGCTTCGCACACGAAAGCCATGTGGCGGTCGTAGTCGATGTCGGTGAAGAAATGGATCAGCTTCTCCGACACCGAGTGCACGAACTTCATGAAGCGCTGCTGGCGGCTTTCACCCGAGAGGTGGTCGTAGAACTCGCGCTCGCGCGGCTCGTCGTCGGGCCGGATCGGGCGGATGAGCACGGCGCGCCCGTCGGCGAGCGTGCGCCGGCGCTCGAGGTGCTGCGGGTATTCGGCCATGGCGAATGGTCTATTGTGCGCAGCGAGGCGCCGAGGCAGTTGACTTACGTCAAGACCGCGGGAGTGGGTTCGGCGAGCATGTGCCGATGGAACGCCCGGCGATCATCCGCAAGGCGACGGCACAACTGCGCGTGCCGCCCAACCCGCCGCTCGGCTTCGAGGAGGCGCGCCGCGCGCTCGCCGGCCTGCCCGGCGGGGGGCTGAACATCGCGTACGAAGCGGTGGACCGCCATGCGGCGGGCGCGCGCGCAGACCGCGTCGCGATCCGCTGGCTCGGCGCGCAGGGCGCGCGGCGCGACATCACCTTCCGCGAGCTCGCGGCGCTTTCCAACCGCTTCGCCAACGTGTTCCGCTCGCTCGGCGTCGCCAAGGGCGACGTCGTGTTCGTGCTGTGCGGTCGCATCCCCGAGCTCTACGCGGCGGTGCTCGGCGCACTGAAGTGCGGCGCTGCGGTGTCGCCGCTGTTTTCGGCCTTCGGCCCCGAGCCGCTCAAGACGCGCATCAACCTGGGCGCCGGCAAGGTGCTGGTGACGACCGACGCTCTTTACGAGCGCAAGGTAAAGAAGGTGGCGGGCGAGATGCCGACGCTGAAGCATGTGCTGCGGGTGGACAGCGGGGAGGCGCGCGCGCTCGTGGACAAGGCTTCGCCGGCATTTGCCATCGAGCGCACCGGGCCCGAGGACGCCTCGTTCCTGCACTTCACCAGCGGCACCACCGGCATGCCGAAGGGCGCCGTGCACGTGCATGGCGCCGTGGCGATGCACTATGCGACCGGGCAGGTGGCGCTCGACCTGCACGACGACGACGTCTTCTGGTGCACCGCCGACCCCGGCTGGATCACGGGCACTTCCTACGGCATCGTGGCGCCGCTGGTGCACGGCGTCACCAGCGTCGTGGACGAGGCCGACTTCGACGCCGAGCGCTGGTACCGCATCCTGCAGGACGAGGGCGTGAGCGTCTGGTACACGGCGCCCACGGCGCTGCGCATGCTGATGAAGTCCGGCGTGGAGATGGCGCGGCGCTTCCGCTTTCCGCGCCTGCGCTTCGTGGCGAGCGTCGGCGAGCCGCTCAATCCCGAGGCGGTGTGGTGGGGCATGGACGCCTTCGGCATGCCGATCCACGACAACTGGTGGCAGACCGAGACGGGCGGCATCATGATCGCCAACACGCCGGCGATGGACGTCAAGCCCGGCTCGATGGGCAAGCCGCTGCCCGGCGTGGAGGCGGCCATCGTGCACCGCAAGGACAGCGCCCTGGAATTCGTGAGCGCACCCGACACCGAGGGCGAGCTCGCGCTGCGCGCCGGCTGGCCGTCGATGTTCCGCGCCTACCTCGGGCAGGAGGAGCGCTATCGCAAGTGCTTCGTCCAGGGCTGGTACCTCACCGGCGACCTGGCGAAGCGCGACGCCGACGGCTACTACTGGTTCGTGGGCCGCGCCGACGACGTGATCAAGTCCGCCGGCCACCTGATCGGTCCGTTCGAGGTGGAGAGCGCGCTGATGGAGCACCCGGCGGTCGCGGAGGCCGGCGTGATCGGCAAGCCCGACCCGGTGGTGGGCGAGGTGGTGAAGGCGTTCGTCATGCTCAAGGCGGGCATCGCGGCGAGCGAAGAACTGCGCGCGCAGATCCTCGGCCACGCGAGAAAGCGCCTCGGCGCCGCGGTGGCGCCGAAGGAGATCGAATTCGCCACGGCACTGCCGCATACGCGCAGCGGCAAGATCATGCGGCGGCTGCTCAAGGCGCGCGAGCTGGGCTTGCCCGAGGGCGATACCTCGACGCTGGAGTCGCGGCGCATGAGCGTTCCGTTCCTCGCCGACATGCTGCGCATCCGGCGCCTGGAGGAGAAGTGCGCCGAGCTCTACGGGCAGGGCAAGATCCGCGGCTTCCTGCACCTCTACATCGGCGAGGAAGCGGTGGCCGCGGGCGCCATGCCCGCGCTCGAGCCGCAGGACAACGTGGTCGCCACCTACCGCGAGCACGGCCATGCGCTGCTGCGCGGCGTGCCGATGGGCGCGATCATGGCCGAGATGTACGGCAAGCGCGAAGGCTGCTCGGGCGGGCGCGGCGGCTCGATGCACCTCTTCGACGCGGCGAGGCGCTTCTACGGCGGCAACGCCATCGTCGGCGGCGGCCTGCCGATCGCGGTCGGCCTGGGTCTCGCCGACGCGCTGGCGAAGCGCTCCCGCGTCACGGCCTGCTTCTTCGGCGAGGGCGCGGTGGCCGAAGGCGCGTTCCACGAATCGATGAACCTGGCGCAGCTGTGGCGCCTGCCGGTGGCGTTCTTCTGCGAGAACAACCTCTATGCCATGGGCACGGCGCTCGCGCGCTCGGAGTCGCAGACCGATCTGTGCGCGAAGGCGGCGTCGTACGGCATGGCGACCATCAGGGTGGACGGCATGGACGTGGTCGCGGTGCAGAAGGCCGCGCAGCGCGCCTGCGCGCAGGTGCGCGAAGGCAAGGGCCCGGTGTTCGTGGAATTCCAGACCTACCGCTTCCGCGCGCACTCGATGTTCGACCCGGAGCTCTACCGCGACAAGGCCGAGGTCGAGGAGTGGAAGAAGCGCGGCCCGATCCACAGCTACACCGCGCGCCTGAAGGCGAGCGGCGAGCTCACCGAAGAGCAGTTTCTCGAGCTCGACCGCGCGGCGATGGCAGAGGTGGAGGCGGCGGTGGCTTTCGCCGAGGCCGGCACCTGGGAGCCGGTCGAAGAACTGACGCGGCACGTGACTGCCTCATGACGATCACCTATCGCGAGGCACTGCGGCAAGGCCTGCGCGAGGCGCTGGCGGCGGATCCGCGCGTGTTCCTGATGGGCGAGGATGTCGGCAAGTACGGCGGCACGTACGCCGTGAGCAAGGGGCTGCTGGAGGAGTTCGGGCCGGAGCGCGTGCGCGACACGCCGCTCTCGGAGCTCGGCTTCGTAGGGGCGGGCGTGGGCGCGGCGCTCGGCGGCATGCGGCCGATCGTCGAAGTGATGACGGTGAACTTCAGCCTGCTCGCGCTCGACCAGATCGTGAACAACGCGGCGCTCCTGCGCCACATGTCGGGCGGCCAGCTCTCGGTGCCGCTGATCGTCCGCATGTCCACCGGCGCCGGGCGCCAGCTCGCCGCGCAGCACTCGCACAGCCTCGAGGGCTGGTACGCGCACATTCCCGGCATCAAGGTGGTGGCCCCCGCCACCGTGGAGGACGCGCGCGGCATGCTCGGCGCGGCGCTCGCGGAGCCCGATCCGGTGATCGTGTTCGAGTACCCGGCGCTTTTCGAGACGAAGGGCGATGCGCCGCAGGCGCAGGTGGACATCGCTTCCTCGAAGCTGCGGCGCAAGGGCGGCAAGGTCACGCTCGTCACCTACGGCGCCTGCCTGCCCAAGGCGCTGAAGGCGGCCGAAGAGGTGGACGGCGAGGTGATCGACCTGCGCGTGCTGCGGCCGCTCGACATGGCACCGGTGCTCGAATCGGTGAAGAAGACGCGCCGCGCGGTGGTGGTGGACGAGAACTGGAAGAGCGGCAGCCTCGCCGCCGAGGTGATGGCGCGCATCATGGAGCAGGGCTTCTACGACCTCGATGCGCCGGTGGCGCGCGTGTGCAGCGAGGAGGTGCCGGTGCCCTACGCGCGGCACCTCGAGGAGGCGGCGCTGCCGCAGCCGGAGAAGATCGTCGCCGCGGTGAAGGGGCTGTTCGCGTGAGCGCGCCGCGCTGGGACGCGATCGTCATCGGCTCGGGCATCGGCGGGCTCGCCTGCGCCGCCGCGCTCGCCAAGTGCGGCCGCAAGGTGCTGGTGCTCGAGCAGCACTTCGCAGCCGGCGGCCTGACGCAGACTTTCTCGCGCGAAGGCTATACCTGGGATGTCGGCCTGCATTACCTCGGCGACATGGGTGCGCAAGGCGTGCAGCTGCTGGACTGGATCTCCGACGGCGGCGTCGAGGTCGCGCCGACCGGCGCCATCTTCGACACGGTGCATTTCCCGGGTGGCTTCGAGTTCTCCTTCGCCAGCCCGGAGGAGGCCACGCGCCGCGGCCTGAAGCAGAAGTTCCCCGAGGCAGGGCACGAGATCGATGACTTCTTCGAAGCGCTGGACGGCGCGCAGCGCGCGGCAATGGCGGTCTTCCGGATGCGCGCGCTGCCGGGCCCGCTCGCGGCCGCCTACCGCTGGTGGACGCGAGGTCTCGTCGCCCGTTGGGTGGCGCGCAGCATCGACGAGGTGCTGCGCGAGACGATCACCGACTCGAAGCTGCGCGCGGTGCTCTCCTCGCAATGGCCTGACCACGGCGGTTCCCCGCGTACTGGGAGCTTCGCCATGCACGCGCAGGTCATGCGCCATTTCCTCGGCGGCAGCCGCTATCCGGTGGGCGGCGCCGGGGTGTTCGCCAAGGCGCTGGTGCCGGTGATCGAGCGCGCGGGCGGCGCGGTGACGCTCAATGCTCGCGTCGAGCGCCTGCTCGTAGAAGGCGGGCGCGTCGCGGGCGCCCGGCTTGCCGACGGCAGCGAGCATCGCGCCGCCGCGGTGATTTCCGCAGCCGGCGCGCGCAACACCGTCGAATCGCTGCTGCCGGCGGAGCTGCGCGACGCGCAGTGGGTGCGCGACATCCTGTCGCTCGAGCTCTCGCCCTGCCACGCAGGGCTTTACCTCGGGCTCGCGGGCGACATTCGCGCGGCCGGAGCAACCTCCGCCAATCAGTGGATCTACGGCACCTGGGACACGGGCGCCGCGACCTGGCGGGATCCGGAGCGCACCGAGCCGCCGCTCATGTTCGTATCGTTTCCCTCCTTGAAGGATGCCGGCCATGATCCTGGGCCGCAGCAGCGCCACACGGCGGAAGCCGTGGTGTGGGTGGACTGGGAAGCGTTCGCGCCCTGGCAGGACTCGAGCCTGGGCGACCGCCCAGACGGGTACGCGCGCTACAAGGCGATGCTCGGCGAACAACTACTGGCCCACTTCAAGCGCTGTTTTCCCCGCATCGCGCCGCTGATCCGTACCAGCGAGGTCTCCACGCCGCTCACCATGACCCACTACATCCGCTCGCCGCGCGGCGCGGTCTACAGTCTCGCGCCGACGCCGGCGCGCTTCCTCTCGCGCAGCCTCGGCATCCGCACCCCGCTGAAAGGGCTGTATCTCGCCGGGCAGGACGCGGCGAGCCCCGGCATCACGGGCGCGATGATGGGTGGCATCATGGCGGCCGGCGCCATTGCGCCGGAAATCTTTCGCAGGCTCGCCTGATGATCGAACGCCGGAATTGAAGACTGCCCGGCCGACCGGGTAACTCATCCCGCGCGCACTTGACGAGCGCTGTGCTGGTCGCGCTCTTCCTGCTGAACTCCTGGGCGGCATACCGCGCCGCGGGTTGAGGCCGAGCGTAGAATACGCTGGGCGTTGCCGCACGCTGCGCCGCAACCAGCAGCGGCTACAGTTCCCCCTATGCGCCTTTCGCTTCGATTCCTGATTCCGCTTGCCCTTGCCCTTGGCGCCATCGCCTATGGCGTGGTGCCGCTGGTCGACCAATTAACGCTGAAGTGGTTCGTACGCGACCTCGACATCCGCAAGAATCTGATCGCCAGCGCGGTGCAGGAACCCCTGGTCGAACTGCTCACCGACAACACGCGCGACCGCGTGCGCCTGCTGCGCGTGCAGGCGCTGTTCACTCGCATCCTGCAGGACGAGCGCCTGTTCGCCCTCGGTTTCTGCGACGGCGCTGGCAAGCTGGTCTACCGCACGCCGACGCTGCCGGCGGAAGTCACCTGCCGCCCCCCGGGCGACCCGGCCGAGGAAGCGGGCCGCGTGCTGCAGCAGCAACGCGGTGCGCTGCACGTCGGCGCCTCCCCGGTGGTGGCCGAGGGCCGCCGCCTGGGCGAGCTACTGATCGTGCACGACATGAGCTTCGTCGAGCGGCGCAGCGCCGATACCAAGAAGTACATCGTGTACCTGTTCGGCGCCATCGGCGCGGTGATCGCGCTCATCACGGTGGTGATCGCGGAGTTGTCGTTTCGCGGCTGGATGGCCGGCATCAAGGCGCTGATCCGCGGCCAGTCGCTTGCCCTTTCGCCCGAGCCGAAAGCGCGCGAGCTGCGCCCGATCGCGCGCGATCTGGAGGCGATGGTGCGCGAACTGGAGGGCGAGCGCCGGATGCGCGATGAGTCGCAGATCAGCTGGACACCGGAAAACCTGCGCGGCATCCTGCGCGAGGACCTGAAGGGCGACGAGATCCTGATCGTCTCCAATCGCGAACCCTACATCCACGTGCGCAAGGACGGGCGCGTCGAGGTGCAGCGGCCGGCCAGCGGGCTGGTGACGGCGATGGAGCCGGTCATGCGCGCCTGCTCGGGCACCTGGATCGCGCATGGCTCGGGAAGCGCGGACCGCGACATGGTGGACGCGCAGGACCGCATCTTGGTGCCTCCCGAGAAGCCCGCCTACCGCATCCGGCGCGTGTGGCTGACCAAGGAGGAGGAGGCCGGCTACTACTACGGCTTCGCCAACGAGGGACTATGGCCGCTATGCCACATCGCGCATACGAGGCCCGTGTTCCGCGCCTCCGACTGGGAGCACTACCGCACCGTCAACCAGCGCTTCGCGCAGGCCGTCGTGCAGGAATCGCGCACCGGGAACCCGATCGTGCTGGTGCAGGACTACCACTTCGCGCTGCTGCCCCGGATGATCCGCGATAGCCTGCCGCAGGCGACGATCATCGCCTTTTGGCATATCCCCTGGCCGAATCCGGAGGCTTTCGGCGTCTGCCCCTGGCGCATCGAGTTGCTCGAGGGTCTGCTGGGCACCTCAATCATCGGCTTCCATACCCAGTACCACTGCAACAACTTCTTGGACACCGTGGACCGGACGCTGGAAGCGCGCGTGGATCGCGAGACCTCCAGCATCCACTTTGGCGGCGATCCCACCGAAGTGCGCCGCTATCCCATTTCAATCGAGTGGCCGCCCGGCCCGCTGGCGTCGCAACCGCCGGTGCCGGAGTGCCGCGCGGCGGTGCGCTCGGCGCTTGGCCTGGGGCCCGATGTGTCGCTCGGCATCGGCGTCGACCGCCTGGATTACACCAAGGGGATCCTCGAGCGCTTCGCCGCGGTCGAGCGGCTGCTCGAGATCGAGCCGCACTGGATAGGACGCTTTTCATTCGTGCAGATCGCAGCGCCGTCGCGCTCGAGCATCGAGGAATACCAGCGCCTGGATACCGCGGTGCGCGCCGCCGCCACCCGCATCAACGCCCGCTTCGCATCCGCGGGCTACCAGCCGATCGTGCTCAAGATCGAGCATCATGACGCCGGTCAGGTCTACACCTACTACCGCGCCTCCGACCTGTGCTTCGTCTCGAGCCTGCACGACGGCATGAACCTGGTCGCCAAGGAGTTCGTGGCTGCGCGCGACGACGAGCGAGGAGTGCTCGTCCTGTCGCAGTTCACGGGCGCGGCGCGCGAGCTGTCCGAAGCGCTGATCGTGAACCCCTACGACACCGAGCAGTGCGCGGCCGCATTGCGCGTCGGCGCTCACCATGCCGCCCGACGAGCAGCGCCACCGCATGCGCAGCATGCGCAGCCTGATCCAGGAGTTCAACGTCTACCGCTGGGCCGGGCGCATGCTGCTCGACGCGGCCCGCATGCGCAACCAGCGGCGCATCGCAGCCCCGCGCGACGGCGCCAGGGCGATCGAGCTGCGGCGCGCATGACGATGCGCCGCATGCCGCCGTTCGCCAGGGATTGGGCGTTCTTTCTCGACGTGGACGGCACGCTGCTCGAGTACGCCCCGCACCCGCGGGAGGTCCGGGTGGGGAGCGAACTGCTGGAACTGCTGGAACGGCTGCGCGCGGCGGCCGGCGGCGCGGTGGCGCTGATCAGCGGCCGATCGGTGCAGGACATCGACACGCTGTTCGCGCCGCTGGCGTTTCCCGTAGCGGGTCAGCACGGCACGGAGCGCCGCGGCGCGGACGGAACCATTCGCCGCCATGCGCCGCCGCTCGAGAAACTTGGCCGCGCCGCCGCGGATCTGGTGCAGCTGACCGCCGCGCACTCCGGCCTGGTGCTCGAAAACAAGGGCATGGCGCTCGCTTTGCATTATCGCCAGGTGCGCGGCCTGCGACTCCTTGCGGAGCGTGAAATGCGGGCCATCGCCTCTGCGCTCGGCGACGCATTCGAGCTGCAGACGGGCAAGTTCGTGGTCGAGATCAAGCCGAGCGGCAAGGACAAGGGCAGCGCGATTGCCGAGTTCGCCGCCGAGGCGCCCTTCGCCGGCCGGCGACCGGTGTTCATCGGCGACGACCTGACCGACGAACCGGGTTTCGAAGTGGTCAACCGAATGAAGGGCCACTCCGTGAAAGTCGGCGCCGGCATCACGCGCGCCCGCTGGCACCTGTCCGACGCCGCCGCAGTGCGTCGCTGGCTGGTGGACTACGTGGCACACTGTGACGCGGCGGCGGCCGAGGCGACGTCATGACCAGCTTGGAGCTCGGCGTCATCGGCAATTCGAATGCCAGCGCGCTCGTCAATGGCAGGGGCGAGATCTGCTGGGCGTGCATGCCGCGGGTGGACGCCGACGCGGTGTTCTGTTCGCTGCTGCGCGAGCGCCGGGAAGAGAGCGATTTCGGCTTCCTCGCGGTGGACCTCGCCGGCGTGACACGCACCGAGCAGGAGTACTTGCCCCATACCGCGGTGCTGGTCACCCGCCTGTACGACGGCAACGGTGGCGCGCTGGAAATCACCGATTTCGCTCCTCGCTTCCGGCAGTTCGGGCGGCTGTTCTGTCCGAGCCAGCTGGTGCGCATAGTTCGTCCGCTTTCTGGCAGCCCCCGCATCCGTGTCCTGGTCCGGCCCGCGTGCGACAACGGGCGTGAGCGGCGCGAGAAGACGTGGGGCTCCAATCACGTGCGCTATCTGGCGGCCGATTACACGGTTCGCCTGACCACCAATTGCTCGATCACCGCGGTTCTCGAAGGCTCGCAATTCGTGCTGCGCGAACCCTTCTCGCTCGTACTCGGCCAGGACGAAACGCTGCAAGGATCGGTGGCCGACGTTGCGCGGCGCTTTCTCGAGCAGACGGTGGACTACTGGCAGGACTGGGTGCGCGACCTCTCGATTCCGTTCGAGTGGCAGGAGGAGATCATCCGTTCCGCGATCACCCTCAAGCTCGCCGCCTACGATGACACCGGCGCGATCATCGCCGCGCCCACCACCTCGATCCCCGAGGCTGCCGACAGCGGCCGCAACTGGGACTACCGCCACTGCTGGCTGCGAGACGCGTACTTCGTGGTCAACGCGCTCAACCGGCTCAACGCGACACGGACTATGGAGCGCTACCTCGGCTACATCATCAACATCGCAGCCGCTGCCGACGGCGCGCTCCAGCCCGTTTACCGCGTGAGCGGCCGGCCCGAGATGGATGAGCACGTGGTGGCGACACTGCCCGGCTACCGCGGGATGGGCCCGGTGCGCGTCGGCAACCAAGCCTGGCGCCAGGTGCAGAACGACGTCTACGGCTCGACGGTGCTCGCGGCCACGCACGCCTTCTTCGACCGCAGGCTTTCGGCGATCGGCAACGCGTCGCTGTTTCACCAGCTCGAATCCCTGGGCGAGCGCGCGGTCGCGGTTCACGCGCTGCCGGACGCGGGCCCGTGGGAACTGCGCGGCAGGGAGCGCGTCCACACCTTCTCCAGCATCATGTGCTGGGCGGCGTGCGATCGCCTGGCGAAGATCGCCGCGCGGCTTCAATTGCCGGACCGCGCGCGCTACTGGCAGGAGCACGCCGAGCGCATCCACGCGGTGATTCTCGCGCGTGCCTGGAACCCCCGGCGCGGCAGCTTCAGCGCGACCTTCGACGGCGACGCGCTCGACGCGAGCCTGCTGCTGCTCGCGGAGCTGGGTTTCCTCCCCGCCGAGGATGCGCGCTTCGCCGGCACCGTCAATGCCATCGAGCGCGAGCTCAAGCGCGGCGACTTCGTGTACCGCTACACCGACCCTGACGACTTCGGCGTCCCGGCGAACGCGTTCATCGTCTGCACGTTCTGGTACATCGACGCCATCACGCGCCTTGGCCGCCGCGAGGAGGGGCGCGCGCTTTTCGAGGCGATGCTGAGGCGGCGCAATGGCTTGGGGCTGCTCTCGGAGCACATCGATCCCATCACCGGCGAGCTGTGGGGGAACTTCCCGCAGACCTACAGCATGGTCGGCATGATCAAGAGCGCGACGCGGCTCAGCGTGCCCTGGCACCAGGCATTCTGAGGCGGCGGTGCTGCGCATCGGCCTGGACATCGGCGGCACCAAGACCGAGCTCGTGGCGCTGGACGCGGATGGGCGCGATCTCTTCAGGCGCCGGGAGCCGACGCCGCACGGCAGCTACGCGGAGGCGCGCGAGCGACTGGCGGCGCTGGTGCTCGGCGCCGAAGCGGAGCTCGGGGAACGCGCCAGCGTCGGCATCGGCATTCCCGGCGCGGTGTCGCCGCGTACCGGACTGGTGAAGAACGCCTACGCCACGCCGTACAACGGCCAGCCGCTCAAGCGCGATCTCGAGCAGCGGCTGGAACGCGAGCTGCGCTTCGAGAACGACGCCAACTGTTTCGCGCTCTCGGAGGCGGCGGACGGTGCCGCGCGCGGTGGCCGGATCGTGTTCGGCGCGATCCTCGGCACCGGCGCGGGCGGCGGCCTGGTCATCGAAGGGCGCGCGGTCGCCGGCGCGAACGGGATCGCGGGCGAGTGGGGCCACAACCCGCTGCCCTGGATGGAGCCCGAGGAGTATCCGGGTCCGGCCTGCTATTGCGGCCGCAAGGGCTGCATCGAGCGCTTCGTTTCGGGCCCGGCGCTTGCGCAAGACCACCAGCGGGCGGAGGGCGAACGGCTCGAACCCGCCGTCATCGCGGCACGGGCGGCGGGCGGCGACGCGCGCTGCGCGCGCACGCTGGACCGGTACGTGCGGCGTCTCGCGCGCGCGCTCGCGCACGTGATCAATCTGGTCGATCCGGAGATCATCGTCGTCGGCGGCGGGCTTTCGCGAATCGAGCGCATCTTCGAGGTCGTGCCGCGGATCTGGACGGAATTCGTCTACTCCGACGACGTGGTCACGAGGCTCGTCCGCGCCGCGCATGGCGACGCGAGCGGGGCGCGCGGCGCCGCGCGACTCTGGGACGCGCCCGCCATTTGACCATTGTGACGGGGACAGCGACCAGGCGGATGGCTTGCATCGCGGTTACTCGTCATCGCGCCGCGCAAACTCGGCCCAAAGCCCTACCGCGGCGACGACAAAGGGCAGGATCAGGAGGAACAGGAACGAGCGATCCAAGTCCGGCGAACCACTGCGCCCAGAGATCCCAATCGAATATTTCACCGACCTGGCCCTGGATGCCCCGGAAGCAGACGATGGCCACCAGCGTCGGCGGCATGGCGGCGAGGAATAGGCCGAACGCGTTGATCGATTGATCCTCGAAGTGGTCCTTGAGGATCGCAAAGCCGGCAGGATTCGGCGCGTTGGCGATCACGGTCAAGCCGCCGCCAGCCACGGCACCCGCCACCAGCGAGTACTTGTATTCGTCGGAAACACCTTCGACGAGGGAGCCGAGATACGTCAGCGCCGCGTTGTCCGTGATCGCGGTAAGTGCGGCAGCGCCGTAGAACAGCGCCGACTCATCGAGTCGGGACAGCACGTCCTGCAGCCACCAGCGTTGCTGCCCGCCAAGCACGACCAGCCCGGCAAGGAAGAACGCGACCATCAGGCCCTCGCGCAGCAGCAGGCGATCATGATGGCGACGGTAAGCCTCCGCCAAGCCGAGAAACAGCAGGAACAGCCCCATGAACGCCTCGGGATGGCGGTTCGTGAACACCACGGCGGCGAGAATGGCGAGGTTGACCGCTACAAACGCGGCGGGCACGCGGGCCTGCGCACCTTGCGCGGGCGGCTCGGTGCGCTCGGCCAACTCGCGGCGGAAGAGGAACGTGAGAACGAACGCATTGACCAGGACCGCAAGCGCAGCCTTGGCGCCGAATGCGGACAGCATGAATCCCGTGGTCCATTCCCACTTCGCCGCCACCATGAGAACCGGGGGCGCGGCGAAGTTCGTCAGCGTGCCGCCTACGGATATGTTGACGAACAACACGCCGAGCGTCGCGTACTTGAGCCGATTGGAAGCGTTGGTTGCGAAGATGCGCTCGCGCAGCATCAAGGCGGCGAGCGTCATCGCTGCCGGCTCCGTGATCAGCGAACCGAGCAGCGGCACGAGCGACAGGCTGAGGAAGTATCCGGCGACAGCAGGTTGCGCCGGCAGCAATCGCCCGACGGACCGCACGCCGTCGGAAGCGAGTTGCATGATGGGCCGGCTCGCGGCGATCGACCATGATCACGAAAACGAACATCGGCTCGACGAAGTGCCGGCTGTCCAGGTAGGTCGAGGCATGCGCCCCAGCCATAGGCGAGCGCCATGAACAGGACCAACACGAAGGCCCAGAAACCGAAAACGGTTTCGACTTCTCCCAGCAGGTGCCACAGCCCCGCGTGCGCCGTGCGCGTGTGGGCAAGATGCTCGAAGTAGCGCGGTGGAGAAAGTGTGCAGGACCGCCAGCGCGAACAACGCGGCGCCGACGATTTCAAGGGTTCCGACATGGGCTGTCATGCTGCGAATCTACGGCGGCCGAACCCAGCGCGTCAGTCGCAAAGTCGCGTACGTAAAAGCGCTTACTTGCCTTGCGGGAGGCCGCGCCGCAAGATGCTGCTCTTCGATGAAACTCCTTCGATATCTGCGGGATGCGGCTGTTTTTGCGCCCTGCTACATCGCGCTCGATTGGGCCAGTTACATCGATCCGGTCGGCCCATTCAACATCACGCCGTGGAATCCACAGCCTGCGCTGGCCATCGTATGGATGATGCTGGGCGGTCTTGTGCACGCCCCGACGGTACTGGCGACGATCCTGCTCGCGGACATCGTCGTGCGGCACGCGCCGGGCGGGTACGCAATCGCAGCGATGACCGCGTGCATACTCGCCGGCGGCTACGCGGCCATCGCATGGGTACTGAAGTTCCTGCTGAGTGATACCGGGTTGCGTTCGACCCGACAGCTCACCATCTTTGCGATGGTAGTGGTCGCAGGGACCAGCGTGGTCGGTGCGGCGATTCATCGGGGTGCTGAGCGCGGCAGGCTCGATTGCCGGGACGGCGTTCAGCAACGCATGGATACGCTTCTGGATTGGCGACGCGGTCGGCATCCTGGTGACTGCGCCGCTCCTTTTTGCCGCGGCGGACGCCGCTTCGCCGATCAGCAATCCTCTCCCTTGCGCGCCGGCCTGAAGCCCTTCTGCAGGCAATCGTCCTGGCGGCTACGGTCTGGTTGATATTCGAGGGATTCGGCAGCGACCCGTCGCGCCAGTTCTACCTGCTGTTTCTGCCTCTCATCTGGATCGCGGTTCGGTTCGGCATGAACGGTGCCATATTGGCCACTGCCATCGTCCAGATGGGGGTCGTGCTGGGCATCCACAGCGATGTGGGAGCTTCCCTCCCCGTCGTCGAACTTCAGGCCTTGCTCGTAGCTCTTACGCTAACCGGCCTGTTTCTCGGGCGTGATGGTCGATCAACGGCAACGCGCCGAGGAAGGCTTGCGGCAGACGCTGCGACTTGCCGCGGCCGGCGAGATGGCGGGGGCAATTGCGCACGAGGTAAACCAGCCTCTTACGGCCGTGACGAACTACGGACGGTCGGCACAAATGCTGCTCGAACGGGACCAGTCCGGGCCGCCGCAGGCGAGGGAAATCATCGGCAAGATCCTCTCGGAGGCGGAACGGGCTGCGGAAGTTGTCCGCAGGCTGCGGGACTTCTTCCGGGCTGGCACCACCCGGTTGGAAGAAGTACGAGTCGACGAACTGCTGTCGGCGGTGCGCCGTATGGGGGAACGCGCTATCGACGGCCAAAGCGATTTCGTTTGAGGTCGAGAATCCTTCGTCGTCACCGCCACTCTTCATCGACCGGTTGCAGATCGAAGTCATCCTGCGGAATCTGATTGCCAATGCGGTCGAATCGGTGATTGGTGCGGGCCGGCAAGACGGTCGAATAAAGGTCCTTGTGGAACGTCACGATGAGGGGCATCTGCGAATTGTGGTCACTGACAACGGGCCGGGCGTTTCAGCGGCGAATCGCGAAGGCCTGTTCGAGCCGTTCGTGTCTGGAAAACCCACTGGAATGGGGCTTGGGCTTGCCGTCAGTCGCGCAATCGCCGAAGCGCACGGCGGCTCGCTGGTGGCCGCCAAGGTCGCGCACGGCGAATTCCACCTGGTACTGCCATGCGTTCAGAGCGCCTGACCGTCTTCGTCATTGACGACGACGCCTCTGTGCGCGATTCGATTGCGCTCATGCTCGGCCTTGCGGGCTATCGCACATCGGTGTTCGCTGACGCCGAGGCATTCCTGGCCGCCTGGAGGCAGGATTGGGCGGGCTGCGTGATCGCGGACGTGAGATTGCCGGGACAAAGCGGCGTTGAGCTGCAGGACGCGTTGCGAAAGCGCGGTACGACCTTGCCGTTCGTCATCATCACGGCCCATGGGGACGTGGCAACCGCCCGTGCGGCGTTCCGGTCCCAGGCGGTGGATTTTCTCGAGAAGCCTTTCGACAACGCGCAGCTGTGCGCCGCCATCGAGACTGCTTTCGCGCTGGAGGAGCGCCGGATCCAGAGGCACGACAGCCAGCGTGCAGACGCGGAAAAACTGGACCGGCTTACGGCGCGCGAGCGCGAGGTGCTTGAGCAGGCTGTGCAAGGACTGCACGCCAAGGAAATCGCGGCCGTGCTGGGCATCAGCCCTCGCACTGTCGAAGTGCACAAGACGCGCATCATGGAAAAACTCGATGTGCGCAACGTCGCGGAGCTGGTGCGCTTTGCGATCGCTGCAGCGCCGCGCGACGGGGATTGATCCAGGTCAAGCGCGGCAGAGCGACATATCGCACCATGGTCTTTGGGGATTGTGCGACATGATCGAATTCAAGCTGCCGTCGCTGGGCGCCGACATGGACGAGGGCAAGCTCCTCCAGTGGAAGGTGAAGCCGGGCGACAAGGTGAAGCGCGGCGACCTCGTGGCGGTGGTCGAGACGCCCAAGGCCGCGGTGGACATCGAGATCTGGCACGACGGCGTGGTGCACGAGTTGGTCACGCAGCCGGGGACCACGATTCCGGTGGGCACCGTCATGGCGCGCCTGATCGCCGAGGGCGAAGCCGCGCCTGCCGCGGCACCGGCAGCGGAGCGACGTCCCGCTTCACCCGCGGCGCGCAAGCGTGCGCGCGAGCTGGAGGTGGACATCGACAAGCTCACCGGCACCGGGCCGCACGGCGCGGTGACGGTGGAGGACGTGGACAAAGCGGCGAAACCGGCGGCGCCGGTGGATCGCAATGCCGAGATGCGCAAGGCCATCGCCGCCGCGATGAGCCGCTCCAAGCGCGAGATCCCGCACTACTACCTCTCGGAAACGGTATCGCTCGAACGTGCGGCTGCCTGGCTCGAGGCCGAGAACGCGAGCCGGCCGCTGCCCGAGCGCATGCTGATGGCGGTGCTTTACCTCAAGGCGGTGGCGCTCGCGTGCAAGGCGTACCCGGACATGAACGGGCATTACGTGGACAACGCGTTCCGGCCAGCGGCATCGGTTCACGTAGGCGTCGCGATCTCGCTGCGCCAGGGCGGCCTCATCGCGCCCGCGATCCACGAGGTGGAGAAGCTCCCGCTGCCCGAGCTGATGAAGAAGCTCGCCGACCTGGTGAAACGGGCGCGCGCAGGAAGCCTGCGCAGCTCGGAAATGTCCGACCCGACCATCACCGTCACCAACCTGGGCGAAGGGGGCGTGCAGACCGTGTTCGGCATAATCTACCCGCCGCAGGTCGCGCTGGTCGGCTTTGGCAGCGTGTCACGTGCACCGGCCCCGACGGTGGTGGCGAGCCTCGCGGCCGACCACCGCGTGAGCGACGGCCACCGCGGCGCGCTGTTCCTCGCGGAGATCGCCAAACTGCTGCAACGGCCGGAGACGCTATGAACCAGGACGAGGTGCGCAAGCACGTGCTCGCGGAGCTGATGCGCATCGCCCCCGAGCTGGAGGAGGGCGAAATCGTCCCGGGCAAGCTGCTGCGCGACCAGGTGGACCTCGACTCGATGGACTGGCTCAACTTCCTCGTCGCGCTGCACGAGCGCTTCAAGGTCGAGATCCCGGAAGCGGACTACGCCAAGCTCGGCACGCTCGACCAGGTAACGGCCTACCTGCAGGCCAAGGCGCGGTGAAGGGTCTGAGTTCCGCCGAGGCGGCCGCGCGCCTCGCCGCCGAGGGTCCGAACGCGCTGCCGGTGCCGGGGCGGCACGGCCTGGCCGCCATCGCGCTCGGCGTGCTGCGCGAGCCGATGTTCCTGCTGCTCATCGCCGCCACCGGCATCTACCTCGTGCTTGGCGACGTGCACGAGGCAATGGTGCTGGGCGCCTCGATCGTGCGGCGTGATCGCCATCACGGTGACGCAGGAGCGCAAGGCCGAGCGCGCGCTCGAGGCGCTGCGCGACCTCTCCAGCCCGCGCGCGATGGTGCTGCGCGACGGCGAGCGCAAGCGCATCGCCGGCCGCGAGGTGGTGCGCGGCGACCTGCTGATCCTGGCCGAAGGCGACCGCGTGCCTGCCGACGCGCGGCTGATCAATGCCACCGACCTGACGGCCGACGAGTCGCTGCTCACCGGCGAGTCGCTGCCGGTGGACAAGCGCGCGGGCGACAGCGTGTTCTCGGGGACGCTGCTGGTGCGCGGCCAGGGGCGCGCGGAAGTCACGGCCACCGGGCCGCGCAGCGAGTTCGGGCGCATCGGCGCCTCGCTCGCGACGCTCGAGACCGGCAAGACCATGCTGGAGCGCGAGACGGCGCGCATCGTGCGGCTGGTCGCCATCTTCGCCGTCGCGCTGTCGCTTGCCCTCATGTTGGTCTACGCGCTGACGCGCGGCGACTGGCTGGGCGGCGCGCTCGGCGGCCTGACTCTCGCCATGGCGATCCTGCCCGAGGAGTTCCCGGTGGTGCTGACGGTGTTCCTCGCACTCGGCGCCTGGCGCATCTCGCAGCACGGCGTGCTGACGCGGCGCATGCCGGCGATCGAGATGCTGGGCGCCGCCACCGTGCTGTGCGTGGACAAGACCGGCACGCTCACCGAGAACCGCATGGCGGTGGTGGACACGCCGCAGGCGGTGGTGGATATCGCGGCGCTCGCCTGCGAGGTGGACCTGTTCGACCCGATGGAGAAGGCGATCGTCGCCGCGGCGGGCGCGGACGGCGCTGCGCGTACGCGAGGCCTGGCGCCTGGAGCGCGACTATCCGTTCAGCGACGATTTCCTCGCCGTGTGCCACGCCTGGCGCTCGCCGCAGGGCGAGCTGCGCGTCGCCATCAAGGGGGCACCGGAGACCGTGCTCGCGCTGTGCGGGCGCATGGACGCGATCGAGGAAGTGCGCCGCGGCGCGGGCGAGGGCCTGCGCCTGCTCGCGGTGGCCGAAGCGGGCTGCGAGGGCCCGTTGCCGGAGGATCCGCGGCGCTACGCGTTCCGCTTCGCCGGCTTCGTGCGGCTCACCGATCCGCTGCGCGCCTCGGTGCCCGAGGCGGTGGCGCAGTGCCGGCGCGCCGGGATCCGCGTGGTGATGATCACCGGCGACTTCCCGGGCACTGCGCTGCACATCGCGCGCCAGGCGGGCATCGAGGCGCCCGAGGCGCTGAGCGGCGAGCAGATCGCCGCCATGGACGACGCCGCGCTCGCCGCGGCGGTGCGGCGCGTGAACGTCTTCGCGCGCGTGCGGCCCGAGCAGAAGCTGCGCCTGGTGCAGGCCTATCGCAGCGCGGGCGAAGTGGTCGCCATGACCGGCGACGGCGTGAACGACGCGCCGGCGCTGAAGGCCGCGCACATCGGCATCGCCATGGGCAGCCGCGGCACCGACGTCGCGCGCGAAGCGGCCGCGCTGGTGCTGCTCGACGACGATTTCGCCTCGATCGTGCGCACGGTGCGCCTGGGCCGGCGCATCTACGAGAACATCCGCAACGCGATGCGCTACCTGGTCTCCGTGCACGTGCCGATCGCCGGCATGTCCTTCCTGCCGATGGCGCTGGGCGGGCCGCTGTTCCTGCTGCCGGTGCACGTGGTGTTCCTCGAGTTCGTGATCGACCCGGCCTGCACGCTGGTGTACGAGGCCGAGCGCACCGAAGCCGGCGCCATGGAGCGCGCGCCGCGCGAACCGCGGCGAGCCGCTGTTCAACCTGAAGATGCTCGTCGCCAGTTTCGCGCTGGGGCTGACGATGCTGGGCGCGGTGTTCGCGGCGTACTGGTGGGCGTTGAACAGCGGGCGCTCCGAGGCCGGGGCGCGTACTATCGCCTTCGCCGCCATCGTGTTCTCGAACCTCGCGCTGCTGTTCGCCACGCGGTCCCGGACCCGCACGGTACTTGCGACGCTGCGCGAGCCGAACGCGGCGCTGTGGGTGATCACGCTCGGCGCGCTCGCGGCGCTCGCCGCCGCGATCTACGTGCCGGCGGTGGCCGCCATTTTCAGGTTTGCGCCGCTCGGCGCGGCCGAGCTCGCCGTGGCGGCGGGAGCGGGGCTCGCCGGCGTCGTGTGGGTCGAGCTGCTCAAGCTCAAGCGGCGCGCACCGTGAGGATCCCGGGCACCGTCTGGGCGCTAGGCCTGGTGTCGCTGTTCATGGACCTCTCCTCCGAGCTGGTGCATGCGCTGCTGCCGCTGTACATGACCGGCGTGCTCGGCGCGAGCATGGTGGCGGTCGGCGTGGTGGAGGGCATCGCCGAGGCCACCGCGTCGGCGCTGAAGGCGTTCTCCGGAGCGATCTCGGACCGCATGCGGCGCAGGAAGCCGCTGGTGGTGCTGGGCTATGCGCTGGCCGCGCTGTCCAAGCCGCTGTTCCCGCTCGCGGGGACGGTGGCGCTGGTGGCGGGCGCGCGCTTCATGGATCGGGTCGGCAAGGGCATCCGCGGCGCGCCGCGCGATGCGCTGATCGCGGACGTGACGCCGCCCGAGCAGCGCGGCGCCGCCTACGGCCTGCGCCAGTCGCTCGACACGGTGGGCGCGGTACTCGGACCGCTCGCGGCGATCGGCCTGATGATCGTCCTCGCGAACGATATCCGCTCGGTGTTGTGGGTTGCAGTCGTCCCGGCAGCGATCGCGGTGCTGGTGCTGGTGCTGTGGGTGCGCGAGCCGGAACGCGGACAGCCGGCCGCCGCGCAGGGCAAGCTGGACTGGCGCGCGTACTCTCGCCTGCAGCGACACTACTGGCTGATCGTTGCGCTGGGCGCGGTGCTGACGCTGGCGCGCTTCTCGGAGGCCTTCCTCATCCTGCGCGCGCAGGACCTGGGGCTCGCACTCGCGCTCGCCCCCGCGGTGCTGGTGGTGATGAACCTGGTCTATACGGCGGTATCCTTTCCTGCCGGGGTTGCCGCCGATCGCGGCGGCCAGCGCGGTCTGCTGTTCTGGGGCCTTGCGGCGCTCATCGCTTCCGACGTCGTTCTCGGCGCAGGCGCGGGCCTCGCCGCCGTCTTCGCCGGCGCGGCGCTTTGGGGGGTGCACATGGGCCTTACGCAGGGATTGCTGTCCAAGCTGGTGGCCGATGCGGCACCCGCCGATTTGCGCGGCACGGCGTTCGGCGTGTTCCATCTGGTCTCCGGTGCGGCGCTGCTCGCCGCGAGCGTGCTCGCCGGCTGGCTGTGGGGCACGCTGGGCGCGTCGTCCACCTTCTACGCCGGCGCTGCCTTTACCGCGCTGGCGCTCATCGGCCTGCTGCTGGCGACACGGCGATGAGACGTACGCAGCACCACGAGCCGGTTGCCGGCCATCTCGTCGCTGCGGTGCTGCGCGCGCAGCCGGAGGAGACGGCACTCGCGGTGCTCGCGCGCCTGCGCGCCGAGAAGCCGGCGAGCGTCGAGCTGGTGCTGGTGGAGGGCAAGGATGGCCGCCTGCAAGGCGCCGTGCCCATCGCCCGGCTCATCGCCGCGGGGGACGCGCCCCTCGCGCAACTGGTACAGCTCGACTTCCCGCGCGTCACGCCGGACGTCGACCAGGAGCACGCCGCCAACCTCGCCCTGCACCACGCCGTGGATGCGCTGCCGGTGGTGGACAAGGAAGGCCGCGCCCTGGGCGTGATGCCCTCGCAGGCGCTCATGCAGGTGCTGCGCCGCGAGCACGTCGAGGACCTGCACGCGCTCGCCGGCATCCAGCGCGAGGAGTCGCAGGCGCGCCATGCCATCGATGACCCGCCGATGCGCCGCGTGCGCCACCGCCTGCCGTGGCTGCTGGTGGGCTTGGCCGGGAGCGCGCTCGCGACAGCCGCCATGGCCTCGATGGAGGCGACGCTTCAGGCGCACGTCACGATCGCGTTCTTCGTGCCGGCACTGGTCTACCTGGCCGACGCCATCGGCACCCAGACCGAAGCAGTGGCGGTGCGCGGCCTGTCGCTCACGCGCTCGGGCATCGGCCATCTGCTCGGCGGCGAGCTGCGCACCGGCATGGCGATCGGCGCGATCCTTGGGGTGATCAGCTACGTTCCGATCTGGGTCGCGTTCGGCGATGCGCGGCTCGCAGCCGCCGTCGCGGTCTCAATCGTTGCCGCGGGCACCGTGGCCAACGGCATCGGCATGCTGTTTCCCTGGGTGCTGACCAGGCTGGGCTACGACCCCGCCTACGGCACGGGGCCCGGCAGCACCGTCATCCAGGACGTCAGCACCATCCTGGTCTACTTCGCGGTGGTGCGCGTCTTTGGCGTCTGAGGGAGGGCTCTACTTCACCAGCGTCACCGGCACCTTGGCGAGGTGGACCACCTTGGTCGCCACCGAGCCGAGCAGCAGGTTGCCGACCGCGCCCTGGCCGCGCGTGCCCATCACGATCGCCCGGCACTTGAGCCGGCGCGCGGCGTCCGCGACGGTTGCCCCCGGCTCGCCGTAATGAACGTGCGCCCGGTGGGCGACTCGTCGCGCGCTTGAGCAGCTTGATCGCGGGATCGAGCGCCTTGTCCGCCAGCGCGGCGCAAGCCGCCCGGTATTGCGGGGCGCGCATGTAGGCGCGCACCATGCCGTACAGGGGCATGGGCGGCTGGACATTCACCAATTCCACTTCCGCGCCCTCCTTGACCACCGCTGCCGCGTGCTTGACCGCGCGCAGCGCGCCCGCCGAACCGTCCACCGGGACCAGGATCCGCACCGGCCGCTCGCTCAGTACCTGGGTGCCAGCAGGCGCTCGAGCCCGGCGATGTCGTGGATGCGCACGTGCTTCTGCTGCACTTCGATCAGGCCGTCCTTCTGGAACGAGGAGAACAGGCGGCTCACCGTCTCGAGCTTCAGGCCGAGGTAGCTGCCGATCTCCTCGCGCGTCATGCGCAGGTGGAAGTCGGAGGAGGAATAGCCGCGGCGCACGAAGCGTCTGGACAGGTTGAGCAGGAAGGTGGCGAGGCGCTCCTCGGCGCGCATCGAGCCGAGCAGCATCATGACGCCGTGGTCGCGCACGATCTCGCGCGACAGCACCGAGTGCAGCTGGCGCTGCAGCGGCCGGATGTCGTGCGACAGCTCCTCCACGAGCGCGAAGGGCAGCACGCAGGCCTCGCTGTCCTCGAGCGCGATGGCGGTGCCGTTGTAGCGCCCGGCGCCCAGGCCGTCCAGGCCGAGCAGCTCGCCGCCCATGCAAAAGCCCGTGACCTGCTCGCGTCCTTCGCCGTCGATGACGCTGGTCTTGAAGAAGCCCGAGCGGATGGCGTAGATCGATGCGAACGCGTCGCCGGCATTGAACAGGGTCTCGCCGCGCTTCACGCGGCGCCGCGCGTAGACGATGCCCTCGATGCGCTCCATGTCCTCGGGGCACAGGCCCGCGGGCAGGCACATCTCGCGCATGTTGCAGCTCGAGCAGGTCACCTCGAACTTCCGCGGGGCGGGGACGGACTGGACGGCGGTGAGGGTGTGAACGGCGTGCATGGCATTCTCCTCTCAGTGCCGGCTCGCGGCGCGCGCGGCGACGGCGTCGCGCATGCGCTCGAGCTCGGTGGTCTTGTCGAAAAAGCCGCGCGCGCCCAGCCGCTCGGCGAGGCGCCGGTAGGGCTCGGTGGCGAAGTTGGACAGCATGTAGACGTCGACGTCCGGCGCCTGCGCGTGCAGCGCGCGCAGCACGTCGAACCCGGTGCCCTGCGCCAGGCTGATGTCGCACAGCACCGCGTCGGGTTGCAGCGTGAGGACCTCGCGGATGGCCTCGTCGGCGCTCGCCGCGCTGCCGACCGTGCGCACGCCCGCGATGGCGGCGAGCATCTCCTCGAGCCGCTGCACCACCGGCACCGAGTCCTCGACGAGGAACACGTTCATGGGCTGGGCGCGGTGGCGACTTGCATGGCGGCAGTGTGCCGCCGCAGCCGCGCGCCGGCCTATCGGCGGCGGCTGATTCGCGCCCTAGGAAAATTCCTAGATCAGCTTGTGCTCCAGGGCGTAGCGCACCAGGTCGGCGGTGCCGCCGAGCCCGAGCTTGTCCTGGATGTGCGTCTTGTGCGTGCTCACCGTCTTCACCGAAAGGTGCAGCTGCGCGGCGATCTCGGTCGGGCTGCGCCCGCCGGCGAGCAGCTTCAGTACCTCGAACTCCCGGTCGGACAGAGACTGATGCGGTGCGCGCGAGGACTCCACCAGGCCCACCGCGGCCGCGTCGCTGATGTGCACGCCGCCGGCGGCGACCTTGCGCAGCGCGCCGAGCAGCTTCTCGGCCGGCGCTGTCCTTGGTGAGATAGCCGGCGGCGCCGGCCTTCAGCGCGCGCGCCGCGTACTGGTGCTCGCCGTGCATCGACAGGATGAGGAGCTTCACGCCCGGCTTCTCGATTCTCAGGCGCTTGATGAGGTCGATGCCCGAGAGGCCCGGCATGGACATGTCGAGCAGCGCCACGTCGTAGTCGTTGGCCTTGACCAGCGCGAGCGCCTCGTCGCCGCTCGCCGCTTCGCCCGCCACCTGCACGTCGGCCGTCGCGGCGAGGATGCGCTTCAGGCCGTCGCGCACGATCTCGTGGTCGTCGGCGAGCAGCACGCGGATCATTGCGGCCTGCCTCTGCGCCGGCAGTCGCACGCGCACGCGGGTGCCGCCGCGCGGCGCACGCGCCACCTCGATCGAGCCGCCGAGGTAGTCCACCCGCTCGCGCATGCCCTTCAGGCCGAGCGAGCGCGTCTTGGCGAGGTCGGCCGGCGCGATGCCGCGGCCGTCGTCCTCGACCTCGAAGAAGATCTCGCCGTTGTCCGCGCCCACGCTCACCCAGGCCTGGCGCGCGCCGGCGTGGCGCGCGATGTTGGTGAGCGATTCCTGCAGCGCGCGGTAGATCGCCGTGGCCACCGCCTTGTCGACGCCCTCCAGCTCGCCGTTGCCCGTCATGCGGATCTCGCACTGCACGCCGGAGCGGCTGGCGAAGTCCCCGACCAGCCAGTTGGCCGCCTCGGCGAGGCCGAGGTCGTCGAGCATCAGCGGCCGCAGGTCGGCGGAGATGCGGCGCGTGGAGCCCACGGTCTGGTCGAGCACGCGGCCCATGCGCTCGGCGCGCTGCGCCGCATCGGCGTCGCCGGCGGGCAGCCGCTCGCGCAGCCAGGCGAGGTCCATCTTCAGCGCGGTGAGCAGCTGCCCGAGCTCGTCGTGCAGCTCGCGCGCGATGCGCGTCTTTTCCTCCTCGCGCGCCTCGAGCACCTGCGCCGAGAGCCGCCGCAGCTCTTCCTTCTGCGCCTGCAGCGCGTCCTGCGCCTTCTTGCGCAGCGTGACGTCGCGCAGGATCACCGTGTAGAAGTGCTGCCCGGGCTCGCCGGCCTGCGAGATCGAGGCCTCGATGGGGAACTCGGTGCCGTCGGCGCGCACCGCCCACAGCGTGGTCGCGTCGCCCATGCGCCGGCTGGAGACGCCGGTGCGGCCGAACTCCTCGATGTGGGCGTGGTGCGCGGTGCGGTGGCGCTGCGGCAGGAAGCGGTCCAGCGGTGCGCCGATCGCCTCCTCGCGCCGCACGCCGAAGATCTGCTCGGCGGCGCGATTGAACAGCACCACGTTCTGCGCTGCGTTCACGGTGACGATGGCGTCCATCGCCGAGTCCACGATGGCGTCCAGGCGCGCCTGGCTCTGGCCGGTGCGCCGCTCGGCGAGCATCACCTCGCGCGCCGCGACGGCGATGCCGAAGCCGACGGTCAGCATGTCGGCGATCAGCACCGAGCCGATCACCCACACGGACTCGCTGCCGCTGGCGAAGGCGAACACGTTGGCGAACAGCAGGGCGCCCAGCGCGGCGGCGACCGCGGCGAGCGCCGCCGGGCTGTGGAACGCGCTGCCTTTGACCGAGGTCAAAGCGCCCCGCCCGGTTGCATCCATAGTGCTGGAAGATGCCTTATCCCGCCTCCGAGCTGGTCATCGACCCGGTCTCGATCCGCAAGTACGACGTGAGCGGACCCCGCTACACGTCCTACCCGACGGCGGACCGGTTCGTGGAGGCATTCGGCGAGGAGGCGTTCAGGCATTGGCTCGGCAAGCGCAATATCGGCGGCATCCAGCAGCCGCTCTCGGTCTACGTGCACCTGCCATTTTGCGGCACGATCTGCTACTACTGCGCCTGCAACAAGGTGATCACGCGCGACCACGGCAAAGTCCGCCAAGTATATCAAGTACTTAGAGCGCGAAATGGCGGTGGTGGGCGCCCAGCTGGGCGCACCGGGCGCGGACGCGCGGCGCGCCTGCCAGCTGCACTGGGGCGGCGGCACGCCGAACTTCCTCGCGGCGGATGAAATGCGCGCCCTGATGCGCTCGCTGCGCGCGCAGTTCGATTTCGCGCCGGACGCCGAATTGTCGGTGGAAATCGACCCGCGCAGCCTCGCCCCGGGCGGGATGGCGCTGCTGGCGGAGCTCGGCTTCAACCGCGCCTCCATCGGCGTGCAGGACTTCGACCCGGCGGTGCAGAAGGCCGTCAACCGCATCCAGAGCGAGGAGGTGACGCGCCGCTCGGTCGAGGAAGCGCGCGCCAGCGGCTTTCGCTCGGTGAACCTCGACCTGATCTACGGCCTGCCGCGGCAGACGCTCGACAGCTTCAACGTGACGCTCGACAAGGTGATCGCGCTGCAGCCCGGAGCGCGTCGCGCTGTACGCGTATGCGCACCTGCCCACCGTGTTCAAGCCGCAGCGCCGCATCGCGCAGGCCGAGCTGCCCGCGCCCGAGACCAAGCTGCAACTGCTCACGCTCGCGATCGGCCGGCTCACCGGCGCGGGCTACCTGTACATCGGCATGGACCACTTCGCCAGGCACGACGACGAGCTGGCGGTGGCGCAGGCGCAGGGGCGCCTGCACCGCAATTTCCAGGGCTATTCGACCTACGCCGACAGCGACCTGCTCGGCTTCGGCGTCTCGGCCATCGGCCGCGTCGGCCCGACCTACTACCAGAACGCGAAGCGCCTGGACGACTACTACGCCGCGCTGGACGAGGAGCGCCTGCCGGTGTGGCGCGGCATCGAGCTGACGAGCGACGACCTGGTGCGGCGCGCGGTGATCCAGGCGCTCGCCTGCCAGTTCCGCGTGTCGATCGAGTCGATCGAGCTCGCGCACCTGATCGACTTCCGCGCCTACTTCGCCGAGGAGCTCGCCGCGCTGCGCGCGCTGGAGGAGGACGGCCTGGTCGAGCTGCAGCCCGACTGGATCGTGGTCACGCCCAAGGGCCGCCTGGTGGTGCGCGTGGTGTGCATGGCCTTCGACCGCTACCTGCGCGAGCGCGAGCGGCGCTCGAGCTACTCGAAGGTGATCTGAGTTGGAGTTCGCGCTCGTCCCGCGCGCTGTTCCTCGTCGGGCTCGCCTCGGGCGCGCACTGCGTCGGCATGTGCGGCGGCATCGTGACGGCCTTCAGCGCGCCGCAGCCGCTGCTTCCCGCCGCGGCGCTCTGGCGCCGGCAGCTCGCCTTCAACGCCGGGCGCGTCTCGAGCTACGCCGCCGCCGGCGCGCTCGCCGGGCTCATCGGCGCCGGCGCCTACGCGGTCGGCGCGGCGCCGGCGCAAGCGGTCCTGCAACGCGGCGGCGAGCCTGATGCTGATGCTGGTCGGCCTGTACCTCGCGGGACTCTCGGGCGCCGCGGCCTGGCTCGAGCGGCTCGGCGCGCCGCTCTGGCGCCGGCTGCAGCCGCTCGCCGTGCGCCTGCGGCGCGCATTCCTTCGCCGCCGGCGCGGTGTGGGGCTGGCTGCCCTGCGGCCTCGTCTACGGCGCGCTCGCGACCGCGGCGGCCGCCGGCAGCCCGGCGAGCGGCGCCGCCGCGATGGCCTCGTTCGGCCTGGGCACGCTTGCCCTGGCTGCTCGGCGCCGGCGCGCTTCGCGCTGCGCCTTCGCGCCTGGCGCGTCGTCGCTGGGCAGCCTGGTGCTCGCCTTCGGCGCGTGGGGCCTCGCGCGCGCGAGCGGCTTGCCTGAAACGCTGCGCCAGACCATCCTCTGCCTCTGAATGGAACATTACGGATCGGGGCTGCTCGATCCCGCCCTGTGGCTCGCGATCGGCGGGGGCCTGGGCATCGGCCTGCTGATCGGTCTGGAGCGCGAGCGCAATCCCGCGGGCAAGGCGGGCGTGCGCACCTTCGCGCTGGTGTCGCTGCTCGGCACGCTCGCGGCGCTGCTCGGCGTGTACGTGGACACCGCCTGGCTGCTGCCGGCGGGACTGCTCGCGGTCACCGGCATGCTGGTCGTGGCCTACGCGCGCGTCGCGCCGACGGAGGACCCCGGCACCACCACGGTGGCGGCGGCGGGCGTCGCCTACCTGCTCGGCGCGCTGGCGGGCCTGGGCGAGGCCACGCTGGCCGCGGCGCTCGCCATCGTGGTCACGGCGCTGCTGTACTTCAAGCCGGAACTGGAAAGCTGGTCGGCCGCGCTCAAGCGCGAGGAGCAGGTGTCGCTGCTGCAGTTCCTCGTGATCACCTTCATCGTGCTGCCGATCCTGCCCGACCGCACCTACGGCCCCTACGGCGTGCTCAACCCGCGCGAGATCTGGCTGATGGTGGTGCTGATCGCGGGCGTCGGCGTGGCGAGCTACATGGCGATGCGCGTCGCGGGCGAGCGGCACGGCATGCTGCTCACCGGGCTGCTGGGCGGGCTCGTGTCCTCCACCGCCACCACCGCGCTCTACGCGCGGCGCAGCAACGAGTCGCCGGCCATGTCGCAGGTGGCGCTGGTCGTGGTGTCGCTCGCCAACCTGGTGGTGCTGGTGCGCGTCGCCGTGCTCGCGGCGGTGGTGGCGCCGGGAGTCCTGCCGCGCCTGGCGCCGGTCGCTCGGCGCGGCGCTCGCCGCCGGCCTCGCGGCCGCCGCGTTCCTGCTGCACCGAGCGCAGCGCGGCACGCAGCTCGCGCTGCCGCCGGCGCGCAACCCGGCCGAGATCGGCATGGCGGTGCGCTTCGGCGCGCTCTACGCCTTCGTGCTGCTGGCCGCGGCCTGGCTGCAGGACCTGATCGGCAGCCGCGGCCTGTACGTCGCCACCGCGCTCTCGGGCGTGGCGGACGTGGACCCGGGCGTGCTGTCGGCGCTCAACCTGTACGGCGCCGGCCGCGTCGAGGCCGCCACCGCCGTGGCGGCGATCGCCATCGCGCTGCTGGCCAACACGCTGTTCAAGCTGGGACTGCTCGCCTGGTTCGGCCGGCAGCCTCGCGCTGCGCGCGCTGCTGCCGTTCGGCGCGACGCTCGCCGGCGGCGCCGCCGGCCTTCTGCTAGTCTTCGTTGACATGAGCACATGCCATGCGCAATGCCATTCGCATCCTGCGTGACGAGCACCGTTCGATCTCCGCGGTGCTGCAGTGCCTGCAGCAACTCACCCGCATGGCGCAGGACCCCACGGTGAAGCCCGACTTCGCCGTGTTCCGCGCCATGATCCACTACATCGACGCTTTTCCCGAGCGCCTGCACCACCCGAAGGAGGACGACTACCTGTTCGCCCGCCTGCTCGCGCGCTCGCCGGCGGCGCGGCCGCTGGTGGAGAAGCTGAAAGCGGAGCACGTGCAGGGCGCGCGCCTGGTGCGGGAACTCGAGAGCGCGATGCTTGCCTTCGAGCAGACCTGGCCGCGCGGCGCGGAGGATCTCGCCGCCGCGGTGCATGCCTACGCCGAGTTCCACTGGAGCCACATGCGCTGCGAAGAGCAGGAGCTGCTGCCGCTGGCGGAGCAGTCCCTCGCCGAGGAGGATTGGGCGGCGATCGAGGCTGCCTTCGCCGGCAACGAGGACCCGATCGCGGACCTGCGCGGACAGGACTTCGACAAGCTCTTCACGCGCATCGTCAGCATCGCCCCGGCGCCGTTCGGCCTGGGCGAGGCCTGGAGGCGCGCCTAGCGCACGACGAGCACCGGGATCCTGGAGTGCGTCAGCACTTTCTGGGTTTCGCTGCCGAGCAGGGCCCTGGCGACGCCGCGGCGGCCGTGCGAGGCCATCACGATCAGGTCGCACTTGCGCTTGTGCGCCGCGTGCAGGATGCCCGACCAGGGCTGGGCGGCGTTCACCGCCAGCGTCTCGCATGCCACGCCGGGCTTCTGCGCCAGCCGCGCGGCGGGCGCGAGCACCTTCTTCGCCAGCGCATCGGCGCGCTGCTTGTACAGGTGCGGCGTGACCCCGGGCACGTACTGCGCGGCCTCGCCGTACGCGGGCAGCACGTAGGGCGGGATGACGAACAGCACCGTGAGCTTCGCGTCGCACAAGCCGGCGAGCTGCGCGGCGGTGGCGACCGCCTTGCGCGCGCGCGGCGAGCCGTCGGTGCAGGCGAGGATGTGGCGATAGCTCAGCGGCATACCAGCACGGGGATCTTCGAGTGCGTGAGCACCTTGGTGGTCTCGCTGCCGAGCAGCAGCCCCGCGATGCCGCGGCGGCCGTGCGAGGCCATCACGATCAGGTCGCAGCGCTTGCCGCGCGCGGCCTTGAGGATGCCTTCCCAGGGCTGGTCCGCGACCGGCGACACGGTGGCGCAGGCCACCCCGGCGCGGCGCGCCTCGGCGCTCACCACGGCGAGCGCCTTCTTCGCCGCCTTCTGCCATCACCTCCTTGTGGCGCTTCGGGCCGAGGTCGGCGATGTAGATCATGCCCTCGGCGTAGATGGGCGGCACGTAGGGCGGGATCACGTAGACGCCGGTGATCTTCGCGCCGCAGGTCTGCGCGAGGTTGCAGGCCGCGCGCACGGCGCGCGTGGAGAGCTTGGAGCCGTCGGTGGGGACCAGGATGTGCTTGTACATGTTTCCTCCGCTTGGGTTCTCCGGCTGGCACCGGCCTGCCGCTAATCTACCGCGCGGCAGGCCGGCGCACTTGACGCACGTCAACGTCCTCGCCGATGCGCGCGAGGCGCGCGCGGTCCAGCAGCAGCACGTCGCGCCCGGCCACCTGCAGCAGCCCGGCCTGCGCCAGCTCGTGCAGCGCGCGCGAGAACGTCTCCTTGGTCATGCCCAGGCGCGCGGCGATCAGCTTCTTCGCGGCGGGCAGCGTCACGCGGGTCGCCGAGGGCGAGGCGGCGAGCGATTCGAGGTAGGCGGCGAGGCGCTCGGTGGCGCCGTGCATGGTGGTGGCCTCGAAGTCGCATACCAGCGCGTGCATGCGCGCGCACAGGCTCGCCACCAGGCTGCGCGCGAAGTGCGCGTCGCGCTCCATCAGCGCGAGCAGCGGCTGCGGCCGGCACCAGCACCAGGCGGGTGTCGACCACCGCCACCGCGTCCAGCGGCAGCGGCCGCTGCGCGAACAGCGCCACCTCGCCGAAAGTCTGCGACGGGCCGACCAGGCGCAGCACGCGCTCGGCGCCGGTGGGGCCGCGCAGCGCGAGCTTCACCATGCCGTAGGACACGGCGAGCAGCCCGGGGACCGGCTCGCCGCGCCGCGCCACGGTCTGCCCGCGCCGGACGTACAGCGTGCGCGCGTGGCGCATCAGCTCGCCGAGGTGCTGCGGCGAGACCTGCTGGAACAGCGGCAGCTTGGCGAGGACCGCTGCCGCCAGGCGCTCGCGCGGCGCGGTGCTCATGGGGCGCCCGGCGAGAGGAACCGCACCAGCCAGAACGAGGCGAGGGCGAGCGGCAGGATGATGGCGAAGAACACCACCTGCCGGTTCTCGAAGCGCTCGCCGCGCCGGCGCTCGAGCCAGTCGAGCAGCCAGTCGGCGGCGAAGTAGACCCCGATCGCTACGACGGTGAAGTAGACGATGTCCATGGCGGCGCGACCATTGCGCGCATCACGACGACGATGAAAAGGAATCCGCCGGCCACGGCGGCGAGGCCGCCCAGCCCCATCAGGCCCATCGCCGCGACCTGCTCGGCGCCGCGCAGCACCTGCTCGGCGCCCGCGACCTTGCGCTGCACGCCGTAGCCGCCCGACCACAGCAGCCCGGCCACGTGCGCGAGCTGGCCCGCGCCGTAGAGCCAGGGCTGCAGCGTCGCGAGGCGCCCCTGCGGCGCGGCGTAGCCCAGTCTGCGGCAGCAGGTGATAGGCGAGCCCCATGAAAGCGAGCGTCACGCCGACGATGCTGCCGTGGTAGTGCGCCGGGATCTTGACGTTGCTGCCCTGGATGGCGAGGCCGATCAGGCCGCCGGCGCCGAACAGCACCAGCGACCAGGCGAGCGCGGCGCGCAGCGGGCGCGCCTCGGGCCCGGGCGCGGCGCGGTGGCGAGCGCCCAGGCGACCGCCGCCGCGAAGGGCACGATGGCGAGCCCGCCGCCGATGCGCATCAGCCAGGTCTGCATGCGGTAGTGCTCGACCGAGACCACGTCGTAGGCGAGATAGATCACCGGCGTGGCGAACACCGAGGCGAGCCCGATGCCGAAGAGCAGGATCGCGATGCGCGGCGAGAGCGGCGCGCGCGCGCCGATGGCCTCGGCGAGCCACAGCCACGCGGCGAACATCAGCAGCGTCCAGGTGAACTGCAGCACGTGGCCGCCGCCCCAGAACAGCACCTCGTAGTACGCCTTGCCGTCGAGGCTCGCGGGCAGCGCGAACCAGGACCAGGCGAAGGCGATCAGCGCCACGGCGGCCGAGACGGCGGCGGCGTTCAGGCCGAAGCGCAGCGCGGCGGCGCCGTCCGGGCGCGTGCCCACGCGCGGGGCGGCGAGCAGGGCGCGCAGCACGAGGAGCGCGCAGCCCGCGGCGAAGACGAGCAGCCCGGCGAGGAAGATCTCGCCGTCGAGCACCGGCACGTAGTTGCTCATCACCGGCGGCGCGGCCTCCAGGAACGGCGCCGCGCACATGAGAAGCGTGCCCACGGCGCACAGCGCGAGCGCCGTCCAGCCCGCTTCGAGCAGCCGCGCGGAGCCGTTCAGCGTCCACAGGATGCCGGCGAAGGCCGCGAACCACACGAGCACCGAGAGATCCACGTGCACGATGAGCGCGACGCGGAAGAAGTCCACGAGCGGAAACAGATCCTTCACGTAGGGCGCGCGCGAGAGCACCAGCAGCACCGAAAACAGGCCCGCGCCGATGAGCGCGGCGAGCGCGAGCCACAGCCAACCGAGCGCGAGCGCGTCCTTAGCGGAGCGCGAACGGTGTAGGCATCGTCCAGCTTCTCGGCGCGCACGTTGGCGCGCAGGTGCGGCTCGCGCGTGCCCGCGAAGCGCTCGGCGCATAGATCCATGCCGAGGCGCCACTTGCAGGCGCCCTCGCGGCAGCCCACCGCCTGCACGCCGCGCGCGCCGCGGCGCAGCGCGTACTCGACGAAGGAGGGCGGCAGCATGGCGAGGCAGCGCAGCGCAATCTCGCCGCCGGCGGCCGGCGTGGCCGCGTGCTCGCAGCGGAACACCACGCGATCGGGGTGCGTGTCGAGCGCCGCCTGCAGCTGGCGGCGCAGGTCGTGCACCGTGAAGTCGGGCAGGTCGATTCCGGAAACCAGCTCGGTGACGCGGCGGAACGGCGTCGCGGAGGGGCAGGCGCCGGCGCAGATGCCGCAGGCGGCGCAACGATCGGCGAGCACGAGTGCCCTGCGATCCGGGCGCCCGCACGAGCGCCTCGTAGGGGCAATCGGCGATGCAGCGGCCGCAGCCGTTGCAGTTCTCCAGGTTCACTACCGCCGCCGGCAGCGGCGCCTTGCGCGCGAGCCAGGGCAGCGCGGCGAGCAGCAGCGTCGAGCCGAGCACGAGCGCCCACAGCAGCGGCGGGCGAGGTGGCGTACATGAGCGGGTGCAGGAAGAGCATGAACCAGTCGATGGACACAGTGGCCGGCACCGCGCCCGGATCCCAGCGTGCCTGCGACGCCACGGGCAGCGCGAGGGCGAGGGCGAGCAGGAGGCCGAGCGCACCGAGCGCGAGCCTGCGCGGCATCACCGTCGCCGGCTGGCCGAGACGCTGCACGTGCACCCACATGCCGGCGAGCAGCGCGAGCGGCAGGCCGATGTGCAGGAACACGAAGAGGGAAAAGAGGCGATCGGAGATCTGCTCCGCGCCGAGGAAGTTGCGCGCCATCGGCTCGACGCCGAGCCCCGCGCCGTAGAACCACTCGGCGGTGGCGAGCGCCGAGAACTGCGCGCGCGTGTCCCACACCAGCCAGTAGCCGACGATGCCCGGAGGCGTACATCAGCCACACGAGCGGCACGCCCGAAATCCAGGAAAAGGCGCGGAAGCCGCGAAAGCGCCCGGCCAGCAGCTCGCGCAGCGATGTGCGCGAGCACCACGATGACGAACGCGTCGGCGGCGTAGCGGTGCATGCTGCGCAGCACGCCGCCGAACCACCATTCCATCTCGCCGATCGAGCCGTAGGCGCCGGCCACGCTGGTGTCGAAGCGGATGTAGAGATAGATGCCGCTCGCGGCGAGCAGCCAGAACAGGAGAAACCCCAGGGCACCGAGGTGGCGCAGCATGTCAGCTACGGAACAGGAACCCGCCCTGCGCGGCGACGAAGTCGATGAGCAGCACGCGCCCGGGCGCGAGCTCGATCGTCTCCTCGCGCGAGAAGTCGAACCCCTCGCCGGGGCGGTCGCGCAGGCGCACCACGATGCGGTGCTTGCCGGCCGGCACCGGCAGGCGGTGATACACCGTCGCGTTGCCGTCGCCCTTGAGCCCCGCCGGCGGCACCTCGCGCCGCAGCACGACCTTGCCGTCGAGCTCCAGCTCCACGAACAGCGGCGCGCGCTCGCGCGGGCAATCGAGCGCGGCGCGCATGTTCGGCGCGAGCTTCGCGAGC
The DNA here is from genome assembly GCA_963782655.1 of uncultured beta proteobacterium. GTDB lineage: Bacteria > Pseudomonadota > Gammaproteobacteria > Burkholderiales > SG8-39 > JAABQT01. Next base: position 162,369 of record CAWALA010000013.1, read on the forward strand.
TCCTCGGCGCTGCGCTCGCGGCACGGCGCCTTCCTCTGCGCGGCGTGGATGAACGAAAGCCGCAGCAGGGCCTCGTTCGCGCCGACAGGGGAGAACACCGGCGCGCTGGAGAAATAGCCGATCAGCGCCATCAGCGGCACGTAGAGCGCGAGCTGGGCAGCGATGCGCAGTGCCTGCTTCATGTCGTGCCTCCGAGCCTGGCCATTTCGGCGCCCGCGCGCGGCGCGAGCCGGAACGCGTCCGCGAAGCAGTCGTCCTGCGCCAGGCCGTGCGCGCGGAACGCCGGGTGCGCCGCCTCGACCATGGCGGCCGAGCCGCAGGCGTAGACCTGGTAGCCGGCGAGGTCGGGGAAGTCGGCGAGGATCGCCTCGTGCACGAGGCCGGTGCGCCCGCTCCAATGGTCCTCCGGCGCCGGCATCCGAGAGCACCGGCACGAAGGTGAAGTTCGCGTGCTCGCGCGCCCACTGGCGCGGCAGCTCGCCGAGGTACAGGTCCTGCAGCCGCCGCACGCCCCAGTAGAGGAGCATCCTGCGCTTCATGCCGCGCGCGAAGGCGTACTCGAGCATGCTCTTCACCGGCGCGAAGCCGGTCGAGCCGGCGACGAAGATCATCGGCTTGTCCGAGTCCTCGCGCAGGAAGAACGAGCCCAGGGGCCCCTCGAAGCGCACGCGGTCGCCGGGCCGCATGCGCTCGAACACGTGCGCCGGTGAAGCGCCCGCCCTCGATGCGCCGGATGTGCAGTTCGATGTTCTCCGCGACGCCCGGCGCGGTGGCGAAGGAGAAGCTGCGCTTGGCGCCGTCCTCGAGCAGCGATGTTGACGTACTGGCCGGCGTAGAACGCGATGCGCTCGCCGCCGTCGATGGCGAGCAGGACGCGCATCACGTCGGGCGAAAGCTTGTCCATGCCCTGCACCGTAGCGCCCCAGACGCGCGCCGGGATGCCGCCCGGCGCTTTCGCCGGCACGTATTCGATTTCGATGTCGCCCAGCGCCGTCGCGCTGCAGGCGAGCACCTTGCCCGCCGCGCGCTCGGCGTCGGTGAGCACGTCGCGCTGGTAGGCGCCGTAGTCCACGGCTCCGTAGGCGAGGGTCACCTTGCATTGGCCGCAGCCGCCGTTGCGGCATTCGAAGGGCAGGTCCACGCCTTCGCGCAGCCCGGCGTCGAGCAGCGTTTCGCCCTCGCGCACCGGCACGATGCGGTTGTCGGGACGCACCAGCATGTAGTGGCCGGCGGCCTTGCGCCGCGGCGGCAGCCACGGCAGCAGAAGGAAGAGCAAGCGTCGCGCCGCCCACCAGCAGCCATACCTCGGCGGGCGACCAGCGGTAGAGCAGCGCATAGACCGGCAGGTAGAACCAGTCGAAGCCGAGCGCGGTCGCGCCGGCGGCCGGATCCGCGCGCGGCTGGCTGAGCGCCGGCTTGAGGAGTGGACAGCACGACCAGCGCCGCGCTGAGCGCCAGCGCGACCGGCAGCGGCGGCGCGGTGCGCGCCTGCGGCACGCGCTGCGTGTGGATCCACAGCACGGCGAGCACCGCGAGCGGCACGCCGATGTGGATGAAGGAGAGCAGCGAGAACAGGCGGTCGTTGACGTTCTCCGCGAAGACGAAATTGCGCACCAGCGTGCCGTTGAACACCGGCAGCCAGTCGAGCCACTCGGCGGTGGCCACCACGGTGAACTGCGCGAGGCGGTCCCAGGGCAGCATGTAGCCGTTGATGCCGGCGGTGTACACCAGCCACAGCACCACCACGCCGCTCACCCAGGAGAACCAGCGGAATCCCCGGTAGCGGTCGAAGGTGAAGTGGCGCAGGATGTGCAGGACCATCGTGATCACCACGCCGTCGGAGGCGTAGCGGTGGATCGAGCGCAGGATGCCGCCGGCGTAGCGCTGGCCGTGCGTCAGCGCCTCGACCGAATCGTAGGCGCCGGTGACGCTGGTCTCGAAGAAGGCGTAGAGGTACAGGCCGCTCGCCACCACCAGCCACATCAGGTAGTAGGAGATCGGGCCGAGGTAGTAGAGCGGGTTGTTGCGCTCGCCGAAGGCGAGGTTGAACAGCGCCTCCACCTTCAGGAAAAACCACTGGCCGATCAGGTGTATACGGTGGATCACCTGCACATCCTAGAAGGTGCGCAGGGCAGCGAATTTGACTTGAGTCAACCGCGTGCGTGCGTGCGCCGGCGGCGGCGCCACTCGAAGACCACGAAGCCGATGCCGCCGAGCATCACGCTCGCGCCCACCAGCAGCTCGATGATCACGACGTAGTTGAGCCGGTAGCGGCCCGCGGACGGGTCGTACACGGTGCACAGCAGCTTCACCTGCTCGAGGAACGCCTGGACGCTGTTGTCGGGCACCGGCGCGTTCTGCGCGAGCTGCAGCAGCGGCCCCACGAACAGCGGCGCCTCGAACGAGTCGCCGTACACCTGCCGGTAGATGCGGCCCTGCTGGTCCACGATGCTCACCTGCAGCAGGTGGTCGAAGCCGGCCGGCGTCGCCTCGTAGCGGAAACCGAAATCGGCGACCAGCGCCGGCAGCGTTTCCGCGTCCGGCGTGAGGAACAGCCAGTTGGGCGAGGCGGCGCCGTTCTTGCGCGCGAAGTCCTTCATCGCCTGCGGCGTGTCGAACGGCAGGTTGAAGCCGATGGTGGCGACGCGGAACGCGCCCGGGCCGAGCGCGCGCTCGGCTTCCTTCACCGCGCCCGGCGAGGAACTGGGTGGTGGCGGGGCAGACCTGGAAGCAGCCGGTGTAGACGAAGTTGACCACCAGCGGCTTGCCGCGCAGGTCCTGCAGGCGCACGGTCCGGCCCTCGCTGTCGCGCAGCGCGTAGTCGCCCACCTGCCGGCCGATCGCGGCCTGGCTTTCCTTCAGGGCGAGCTTTTCGTCGAACGCCTGCGCCGCGAACGCGGCGAGGAGCAGCAGCGCGCTAAGAAATCGCGGCATCCAGCATCGCTCCCGTGAGCACGGCGCCCAGCTGGACGAGCGAAGCAAGGAACGCCGCGCGCGCGGTCTCGCGGCCCGGCCGCCGCACGAGGGCCATGCAACGGAGGAGGAAGTACAGCGCCTCCCGCGGCGGCGGAGGCGAGATAGATCCAGCCCAGCCCGAAGGCGGCGGGCACGAACGAGGCGGCGACGAGCAGGGCCGCGCTGGCGAAGATGGCGCGCGCGGCGCGCGCGTCGCCCACCACCACCGGCAGCATCGGCACGCCGGCGGCGGCGTAGTCCGCGCGGCAGGTGATGGCCAGGCTCCAGAAATGCGGCGGCGTCCACAGGAACAGCACCACCGCGAGCGCGAGCGCCTCGGGCCCCGGCACCGGCGACACCGCAGCCGCGCCGGCGAGCACCGCGAAGCTGCCCGCGAGCCCGCCGACCACGATGTTCCACCAGGTGCGGCGCTTGAGCCACACCGTGTACACCACGCCGTAGGTGAAGGCGCCGAGGAACACGTAGATCGCGGCCGGCACGTTGGCGGCGACTGCCGCCGCGAGCACCGAGGCCGCGGTCATGGCGCCGATGAGCCACAGCCACAGCGGCCCGTGCTTCAGCGCCCCGGTGACGAACGGCCGGCCGCGCGTGCGCGCCATGCGCGCGTCGAGGTCGCGCTCGACGTACTGGTTGAACGCGCCGGCGGCAGCCGAGGCGACCAGCACGGCGAGCACCAGCACTGCGGCGCGCGCGAGGGACGGCGCGGCGCCGCGCTCCACCGCCAGCCCGGCAGCGGCGGCAAACGCGATGGCGACGCCGATGCGCAGCTTGAAGAGGTTGAGGACCTGCTTCACTTCAGCGGCCAGACCGTGGACAGGTACTTCCAGTTGATGAAGTAGTACAGGACGAACGCGGTCAGGAATACCATCGCCAGCACGAAGGTTCCCGGCGCGACCATGCCGGCCGAGCCGTGTCCGGCGATCACCGGCTGGCCCGCTGCGACCGGTCTTGGCGCCACGCCGTCCTTGGCCCGCACGTGCGCGAACCCGGGCGTGGCGATCTTCTTGCCGAGGAACACCGACCACACCGTGATCAGCAGGTACATGCCGCCGCCGACGATCGCGATGAGGCCCGTGATGCCGGCGAGCGCCATCATCAGCCAGGCAGCGCCCGGGAACTCGTGCGGGAAGGCGTTGCCGGCGAAGCTGATGTCCCAGTGCCGGCGCGGCACGCCGAGCGTGCCGGCGCCCATCAGGAACAGCGACACCGCACTCATGCCCAGCCCGAAGACGTAGGGCTGCCATTTCGCCAGCGTCGGGAACGCCAGCTCGCGCCGGAACAGCACCGGGATGAGGAAGTAGGTGAGCCCCATGAAGGCGAGCGTGGTGCCCACCACCACCGTGGCGTGGAAGTGCCCCGGCACGTAGATGGTGTTGTGGATGATCATGTTCAGCTGCTCGGTGCCCATCATCACGCCCGAGATGCCGCCGAGGAAGCCGAAACCGATCAGCGAGATGAACATCGCCGAGAACGAAGGGTTGCCCCACGGCGCCTTGCGCAGCCACTCGAACAGGCCCTGTGTGTACCCCTTCTTGCGCTGCGCCACCTCGATCGAGCCGGGCACGGTGAGCCCGTGGACCATCGACGCCAGCACCGCCAGGTACATGGCGTAGCTGGTGTTGAAGATCTTCCAGTTCGAGGTGAGGCCCGGGTCGGCGAGCAGGTGGTGCGCGCTCGCCAGCTGCAGGAACAGGATGTAGAGCAGGAACGCGCGTGCGGCTCACCTTCTCCGACATGGGCTTGGCGCCGAACACGATGGCGGCGATCGCGTACCAGACCGAGACGTGCGCGGCGACGTTGATCTGCTGCGAGGAGTGCCCGAATGCCCACCACACGGTCTTGTACATGAGCGAGTCGATGTGCTCGATCAGCCCCACCGACCAGAGGAAGGTCGGAATCAGGATGATCGCGCCCGCCGCGATGGTGAACACCGCGATGATCGCGGCGGTGATGGCGCCGAAGGTGACCAGCGGCACCGAATTGCGGTAGGTGCGCTCGGCGCGGGCCACCACCAGCGTGCCGAAGAACACGAAGCAGGCGACCAGCGCGCCCACGGCGAACAGGATCAGCCCGAGGTAGAACGTCGGGTGCGCGCCCATCGGCGCGTAGGAGGTGAACATCACGCTCGAATCGCCGCGGAACACCGAGTAGTTGTTGATCAGCGCGCCGAGCACCATCAGCCAGAACCCGGCCCAGGCCATCGCCGGCGTCGCGAGGCGCGCCTTGAGCAGCGTCGAGCTGGCGAAGTAGAGCACCGCGATCTCGAAGAAGATGACCCAGAAGATCAGCATGTTGATGCCGTGCGCGGTGAGCACCTGGTAGAACATGTCGGGCGGCAGGATGTGCACCGCCTGCCAGCGCGTCAGCACCACGCCGAGGGCGAGGACGCCGCCGATCAGCAGCGACACCACGGCCGCCACCGCGTTCCAGCGCATCAGCTTCTCGGCCGGCTCGTGAAATACCAGCCCGGAGCTCGGGCAGGTGCGGAACATGCGATTGACTGCCATGGCGGTTGTCTCCCTTGCCTTACTTCACGACGTAGAGGCGGCTCGACATCGTGTGGTGATTGATGCCGCAGTATTCGTTGCAGATGATCGCGTAGGTGCCCGGATTGGTCGGCGTCACGGTGACGACGTGCTCATAGCCCGGGTGCACCTGGATGTTGATGTTCTCGGGCTGCAGCGAGAAGCCGTGCAGCCAGTCCATCGACATGAGGTGGATGCGGTAGGACTTGCCCGCCTGCAGTTCGAGTATCGGGTACCAGCTCCACAGCCGCGCCACCAGGTAGACATCGCTGCCCGCGGGCGGGCGCACCACCGGCACCTTGAGGTCGCCGCCTTCCTCGCGCACCTTGTACTTGTCCACCAGCGCCTGGGTCTTGTTCATGAAGTCCTCGGGCTTGGCGCGGTAGGCCTCGTTGGACAGGTTCTGCTGCCCGTAGATGTGCCAGTAGGGCATCATGAAGAACATGATCAGGCACCAGATGAGCGCGATCACGATCCACAGCAGCTCGGTGCGCTCGAGCGGCTCCTTCCACCAGACCTGCTCGGATGTCGACGATATGGTCAAGGGTCTACTCCTTCACTTGGCGATCGGCAGGGACACGATCTCCATGACGCCCCAGACGATGTACAGCACGGTCGGCATGGCGATGCCCAGAAACAGCAGCAGAAACGGGTTATCCAGCAGCATCTGCATCGCCGGCACCGGCTCCTCGGGCACCTCGTCTTCGATGTGTTCGTTGGCCATGGCGGCCTCCTTGTTGGTTGGCGACCTGCGGAGTTAAGCAGGCGAGGGGAAGGCCCGATTTGATGTTTATCAAGCTTTTTGCGCCGACCCCGGGCAAACTCGCGGCGCCATGACTGCTTCGGATCGCCGCACCGTCGCCGCGTGGCTGCTTTTGTGCGCCGCAATGGTCTGCGCCATCGTCGTCGTCGGCGGGGTCACCCGCCTGACGCGCTCCGGACTGTCCATCGTAGAGTGGCAGCCGCTCATCGGCGCCCTCCCGCCGCTCTCGACGGCGGACTGGGAGGCGCTGTTCGCCAAGTACCGCGCGACTCCCGAATACAAGCTGGTGAACTTCGCCATGGACCTCGAGGGCTTCAAGCGCATCTTCTGGTGGGAGTACTTCCATCGGCTGCTCGGGCGCCTGGTAGGACTGGTCTATCTGCTGCCGTTCGTCTGGTTTCTTGTGCGCCGCCGCATTGAGAGGCCGCTCGCGTGGAAGTTGTGGGGCGTTTTCGCGCTGGGCGCCCTGCAGGGCGCGCTGGGCTGGTACATGGTGAAGTCGGGCCTCGTTGACGACCCGAAAGTCAGCCAGTTCCGCCTCACCGCGCACCTGGGCGTCGCGCTCGCCATCATCTCGGCGCAGCTGTGGATCGCGCTGGAGCTGCTGCGCCCCACCGCCGGCGGCCGCAGCCGTTTCGCCGTGGCGTTGGCGGGACTCGTGTTCCTCATGGCGTTGAGCGGCGCGATGGTGGCGGGGCTGCGCGCAGGCTATGCCTACAACACCTTTCCGCTGATGAACGGGCACCTGATACCGCCCGACGTGCTGATCCTCGAGCCGTGGTGGCACAACTTCGAATACAACATGGCCACCGTGCAGCTGGTGCACCGCGCGTTCTTCTGGCTGCTGCTCCTTCTAGTGCCGCTTGCCTGGTGGCGCTCGCGCGACCGCGCGAGCGCGCACGCGCTGCTCCTCGCATTCATCCTGCAGGCCGCGCTCGGCATCTCGACGCTGCTCCTCGGCGTGCCGGTCACGCTCGCGGTGCTGCACCAGGCGGGGGCGGTGCTGCTGCTGGTCATCGCGCTTTACCACGCTCATGGGCGCAAACCCGCCTGAGGCGCGCATCGCCAAAGCTGCGTGGGCGGGGCTCATCCTCGTCTTTACGGTGATCGTATTCAGCGTGGCGATCCGCCTCGGTGCGCAAAGCGCGAGCGCCGGCCTCATGCTCGCCATGCGCGGCGTGCACCGCGTGTCGGCCTCGGCCGAAGTGCTCGCTGCGATCGCGCTCGTATGGCTCGCGTGGCGCCGCTCGCTCGCGGTCGCTGTGTTGACTATCTTTCTCTCGGTGCTCGGCATCCTCGCCGGGCAGAAGCCGCCGCCCCTTGCCGCGCTCGGCAACCTGCTCGGCGGCCTCGCGCTCGCTGCCGCGTTCGCCTGGATGTTGGGGCGCGCACACGGCCGCGCGCCGCAGGGTCGAGGACTGCTCGGCCATGCGGCGGCGGCCCTCGTCGCCCTGCAGTGCACGCTCGGCGCGTGGCTTTCGATCTTCGCCGAGGAGCTCTGGTCGCTCGCGCTCCTCGCGCACGCGCTGATCGGCCTCACGCTCGCGGCCGGTGCGGCCTGGCTGGCGCTGCGCCTTGCTCGCGCGCGGCAACGCTTCGCGCTGCTCGGCGCCGCGCTCGCCGCGCCCGCCGCCGGCGCCGCCTCGGCGCTCTTCGGGCAGCCGCTCGCCGCGTCGCTGGCGCACGCGGCGGCGGGCGCGCTGCTGGTGGCCGCGGCCGCCTACGCCCATGCGCGCTTGGCTTGACCCATATCAAGGGAGCGCGCCCCGCGACCTGCGAGCGTGGCGCCGATGCCCGATCTCGAGCAGCAGCTTGACGAAGTGATAGTGCACGCGCGCCGAGGCGACTGGGCCGGCTATCGCGAGTGCCTCGACGCGCTGCGCGAGGCGCTGGCGGAGGATTCGCGGCCCGGGGGACACGATGTCCTCCAGCGCCACCTCGACACGCTGTCCGCCGCCTCCCCGCGGCACGACCCGGAGGGCTGCACCGCCGAGCTCGAAGCGCTCGCGGCGGCGCTGCGCGGGCGCGGGCTGACGCGCTCGCGTGGTCGGCCCCCGGCACTCGACCTGCGCGGCCTGCAGCCGCCCGAGCCGATCATGCGCATCTTCGAGGCGCTGGAGCGCGCCCCGGACGAGCCGCTGCGCGCCATCCTGCCGCACGAGCCGGTGCCTCTGTACGCGCTGCTGCGCGAGCGCGGCCTTACCTACAGCGGAGAGTATCTTGCCGACGGGAGCTACGAGCTGGTGATCGAGCGTTCCTGAATTGGTGCGCAGAAGTGGCGGTTTTATCCCGCCGTATAATATGCAGCAGGCGCCGAATCCCATTCCGGGCCCTGGAGAGACATTCATGCGTGCACTCGGCGCGCGCGATGCGGGCATCTTGCGGGTCGCGCTGTTCACGGCATTCCTGGCCGCATGGCTGGCGCCGGCGGGCGCGCACGCGAGCATGTTCTCCGGCGAGGCGCTCGACAAGGCGGCGGACTACCTCGCGCTGTTCGTGCTGTGCCTGGTTCCCATCGGCGGCGTCATCTTGTTCTGGCTGGTGCACATCCTGCCCGAGAAGGTCGCCGAGAAGCGCTTCCACCCGCAGAAGGACGCGATCAAGACGCTGTGCCTGCTTTCGCTCGTGTTCGGCGGCATGCTCTGGCCGCTGGCCTGGCTGTGGGCCTACACCAAGCCCGGTGAGCTACCGGCTCGCCTACGGCACGGACAAGCATGATGACTATTTCAAGGAGATGGCCCACGAGGCGAAGGCGGGCAAGCTCGCGCGCGAGGAGGTCGTGCGCCTGAAGGCCGAGCTGGAGGACATGGAAGCGAAAAGCGGGCTGTCCGCGGAACTGGCGCGCGTGCGCGACGAGCTTGCCGACCTGCTGGCGAGCAGCCGCGCCGGCGGAGCGCGCAGAGGAGCGGCGCCTAGTGGAAGCGATCCTTCTCGCGATCTACGCGTTCTTCGTCTGGCTGATCTTCATCAAGCTGAAGTGGCTGCCGTGGAACACGGTGTCGCAGGTCACCGTCGTCATCATCCCGATCGTCGGCATCGCCGCGCTGATCCTGCTGCTCAACATCTTCGCGCCGTCCTCCGCGGACGTGCGGGTGTTCAAGTACACGGTGCCCATCGTGTCGCAGGTGAGAGGGCGCGTGATCGAGGTGCCGGTCGAGGAGGGCAACCGCCTGGTGCGCAAGGGCGACGTGCTGTTCAGGATCGACCCCACGCCGTACCAGCTCGACATCAACAGCCTGGAAGCGCAGCTCGCCAATACGGCGGCCTCGCAGCGCGAGTTGGAGGAATCGCTGAAAGGCGCGCGCGGCAAGGTCGCCGAGGCGCGCGGCGCGATCGGCCAGGCGGTCGCGCGCACGCGCGAGGTGAGCGCGCGCACCGAGCTCGCGCGCACGCGCGTGGCGCAGAACCGCGAGCTCGTGGCGAGCGGCGCGGGCAGCAAGTTCGACCTCGAGCAGGCCGAGACCAACCTGAAGGAGTTGGAGGGGCAGACCGACGCGGCGCGCAGCGTCGAGGCACAGGCGCGCGCAGCCCAGGTGCAGGCGCTGGCGAGCGAGCAGCAGATCCAGCAGAAGCTCGGCGCGCAGGTGAACGGCGAGTTCGCGCAGGTGGCGCAGGTCCGCGCGCAGCTGGAGAACGCGCGCTGGCAGCTGGATCAGACCGTGACGCGCTCGCCGTGCGATTGCTACGTGGTCAACCTGCAGCTGCGCCCGGGCGCGTTCGTCGCCGGGATCCCGTTCAACGCGGTCATGACGCTGGTCGAGGCGGAGGGCCAGCTGGTCGCGCTCTACAGCCAGAACGAGCTGCACCAGGTGCGGCCCGGGGACGAGGCCGAGGTGTCCCTCAACAACCCAGCCGGGGCGCATCATCAAGGCCAAGGTGGACTCGGTGGTGTGGGCGCAGGGCCAGGGCCAGCTGCCGCAAAGCGGCACCCTGCCCATGAGCAGCGTGCTGACGCAGGTCCCAGCCGGCTTCGCCGTCAAGTTCGACGTGGCGGACAAGGACCTGGACGTGTTTGTCGCCGCGGGCGCTGCGGGCCATGCGGCGATCTACACCCAGCACCTGGAGGCGATCCACATCCTGCGCAAGGTGATCCTGCGCGTGGGCGCCTACACCGACTACCTGATCCTGAAGCTGCACTGACGAGCGCCGCATGAGCAGGATCGCCTACGCCACGCTTGCCGCCGCGCTCCTCGCCGGTTGCGCGCTGGAGGCGCCGCCGGAGCGCGACGAGGTGCGCCAGGAGGCGCTGCCGAACCTGGCGGTGCCGGAGCAGTGGGCGCAGGCGGGCGGCGTGGCCGGCAGCGTCACCGACGGGCTGGCTCGCCGAATTCAAGGATCCCGGGCTCGACGCGCTGGTGCGCGAGGCGATTGCCAACAACCCCGATCTGCGCGCGGCCGCGGCGCGCATCGAGCAGGCCGCGGCCTACGTCAAGGCTGCGGGCGCGACGCTCTACCCGCAGGTCAACCTGATGGCGCGCGGCGGCGGCGCGCTGAGCGGCGACTCGAGCGGCCTGGAAGGGCGTCGGCCTGTTCGCGAACTGGGAGCTGGACGTGTGGGGCCGCGTGCGCGCCGGGCGCGAGGCGGCGCAACTGCAGTATCTGTCCGCCGCCTTCGATGCCGAGTACGCGCGCCAGTCGATCGCCGCCATGGTGGCGAAGAGCTGGTTCCTCGCCACGGAGGCGCGCCTGCAGAAGGACGCAGCGCGAGGACATGGTGCGCTCGGCGGAGTCCCTCGTCGGGCTGGCCCTCGACCGGCAGCGCATCGGCAAGGGCGATGAGTACGACGTGGCGCTCGCGCGGGCGAACCTGCAGACCTACCGCGACGCCGTGCAGCAATTCGACCTGGCCATCCGCCAGTCGCTGCGCGCGCTGGAAACGCTCGTCGGGCGCTATCCCGCTGCGGCGCTCAAGGTGCCCGCGCAGCTCGCGGCGCAGCCGGGCGCGGTGCCCGTGGGCATGCCCTCCGAGCTGCTCGAGCGCCGGCCCGACGTGGTGGCGGCCGAGCGGCGCGTCGCCTTCGCGTTCTACCGCGGCGAAGAGGCCAAGGCGGCGCGCCTGCCGCGCATCTCGCTCACGGCCGCGGTCACCAGCATTTCGAGCGAGCTGTTCGTGCTCAAGGACCGCGACGATCCGGTCTGGAGCGCGGGCGCGAGCCTCGTCGCGCCGCTTTTCACCGGCGGCGCGCTGCAGGCGCAGGTCGAGATCCGCACGGCGGAGCAGAAGCTGGCGGTGGCCGAGTACGGACGCGTCGGGGCGCGCGCCTTCGGCGAGGTGGAAAGCGCCCTGTCGACCACCTTCACGCTGGCCGAGCGCGCAGCCATCCTGGCGCAGTCGGTCGCCGAAAACGAGCGCACGCTCGAGCTGGCGAACGTGCGCTACCGCGTCGGCTCCGGCGACCTGCGCGCCGTCCAGCAGCAGCAGCTCGCCGTCTATGCCGCGCGCACCGCGCTGCTGCGCGTGCAGAGCGAGCAGCTGGTGCAGCGCGTCAACCTGCACCTCGCCCTGGGCGGCGGCTGGAGCAACCAATGAGCATGAAACCCTCGGTCAACTGGCTGCTGGCGATGATCCCGGTCACGCTCGCGGTCGAGCACGCCGGCGCGCCGGCGCCCTGGGTGTTCCTGTGCGCGGCGCTTGCCATCATCCCGATCGCGAGCCTCATCGTGCGCTCGACCGAGCATCTGGCGACCTACACGGGCGACGCGGTCGGCGGGCTGCTCAATGCGACCTTCGGCAACGCCCCCGAGCTGATCATCGCCATGGTCGCGCTGCGGGCGGGGCTGCTCGACATGGTGCGCGCCTCGCTCGCCGGCGCCATCCTCGCCAACCTGCTGCTCGCGCTCGGCGTCGCGTTCCTGCTCGGCGGCGCTGCGCTTCCACACCCAGACCTACAACGCGGGCGCCGCGCGCGTCTACAGCACGATGATGTTCATCGCGGCGATCAGCCTGACGGTGCCGAGCGCGTTCAGCCGGTTCTTCGCCGAGGAGGCGGTGCGCGCAGAGTCGCCGTGCTCAACGTCAGCCTCGCCATCGTGCTGCTCGTCGCCTACGCGCTGTACCTCGTGTTCATGCTCAAGACCCATCCCGACGAGTTCAAGGTGGACAAAGGCGCGGCCACGAGGCGCACGAGGGCGCGCGCTGGAGCCTCGGGCGCGCGATCGGCGGCCTGGTCCTCGCCTCGCTGCTCGCGGCGTGGATGAGCGAGATCCTGGTCGGCGCGGCCGAGGGCACCGGCGAGGCGCTCGGCATGTCGACGGTGTTCATCGGCATCGTGTTCCTCGCGATCGTCGGCGGCGCCGCCGAGAGCGGCTCGGCGATCGCCATGGCGCTGCGCAACCGCCTGGACCTGACCGTGGGCATCGCGCTCGGCAGCAGCATCCAGATCGCGCTGTTCGTCGCGCCGGTGCTGGTGCTGGCGAGCTACTTCGTCGCGCCGCAGCCGCTCGACCTGGCCTTCAGCCGGGCGGAGATCGGCGCGCTGTTCATGGCCGTCCTGATCGGCACGGTGGTGGCGGGCGACGGGCGCGCGAACTGGTACCGGGGCGTGCAGCTCATCACCGTGTACCTGATCATCGCGCTGATGTTCTTCCTCATTCCGGTCGGCAATTGAGCGAGCCGGTCGCAGCCCGCGAGGCGAACGAAAAGCCCGCGCCGGTGCTCGACCCGGTCGATCGCGTGTCGGAGGTCATCTTCGGCCTGCTCATGGCGATGACGTTCACCGGGTCGCTCAGCGTGGCGACGGCGGGCCAGGGGGACGTGCGCACGATGCTGCTCACCGCGCTCGGCTGCAACCTCGCCTGGGGGCTCGCCGACGCGGTCATGTACCTGGTGCGCACAATGACGGACCGGGCGCGCATCCGCACGCTGCGCGCGCGACTGCACGGCGGGGTCGACGCGGCCACCGGGCAACGGCTCGTCGCGGAGGCGCTGCCGCAGGCCATCGAATCGGCGCTGGGGCCGGAAGGGCTCGAGATGGTGCGCCGGCGCTTGCTCGAGCACGCTGCGCAGCCGGCGCGCCCGCTAATCGGGCGAAGCGATTTCAAGGGCGCGGTCGGCGTGTTCCTGCTGGTCGTGCTCGCGACCTTTCCGGTGGTGATCCCGTTCCTCCTGGTGCACGAGACTGCGCTCGCGCTGCGCGTGTCGAATGCAGTCGCGCTCGCGATGCTGTTCCTTGCCGGCTGGGCGCTCGGGCGCTACGCGGGCACCAGCCGGTGGGGCGGCGGCCTGGCGATGGCCGCGACTGGCACCGCGCTGATCGTCGCGATCATCGCGCTCGGCGGATGAGGCGGGCGCTCGCCGCCGCCGGCGCGGCGCTGCTCGCTGTTCGGCACATTCGGCGCGCACGCCGCCGAGGGCGAAGGCGAGAAGGATTTCGCGGCCAGCAAGGGCAGCGCGGCGGAAGAGCAGCTCAAGGCGCGCCTGAAGGCCGCCGTGCGCACCGTTCCCGGCACCGACACGCAGTATTTCATCGGCGGCTATGTCCAGCTGGATGCGCAGGCGACGCGCAGCAAGCAGGTGGGCGACGAGCAGGACACGTTCTTCGTCTCCGCCATCCCGTTCGGCGCGGCCGACAGCGACGCCCGCCTGAGCGTGCGCCAGTCGCAGTTCAACTGGCTGTCGCGCACGCCGACCGGGATCGGCGAGGTGTGGACGCGGCTCGAGGCGAACCTGTTTCCTCTGGACGGCACCACTGCAGTGACCCTCAACCAGCTGTTCGTGAAAGTCGACGACTGGCTCATCGCCGGCAAGACCTACTCGACCTTCATGGACGACGGCGCGCTGCCGACGACGGCCGACTACAACGGCCCGAGCGGCGTGACGTTCGTGCGGCAATGGCTCGTGCGCGGGTCGCTCGCTCTCGGCAGGGGCTGGGCGCTGGAGGGCGCGGTGGAGGAATCGCAGGCCGACTTCGCCGCCGGGGGTGCCGCGCTGGCCCTGCAGACGAGCGCTTCCCGGCCGGACCTGGCGGCCCGCGTGCGCTACGAGGGCGACGGCGGCCACTTCCAGCTCGCCGGGCTGCAGCGCCGGGTCGGCGTGACCGTGACCGGGCCCGCGGGCACGATAGAGCGCGACGTGGACGGCAGCGGCGTTTCCGTCTCCGGGTCGCTGGCGGTTTTCGGCGAGGACACGCTGCTGTTCCAGGCGGCGTCCGGCCGGGGAATCGGGCGCTACTTCAACGATCCGCTCAGCGCGACCGGCGTAGCGCTCGGCGCCAACGGACAGCTCGACCTGGTGCGCTCCACCGGCGTCACGCTCTACTACCAGCACCAGTGGGCGCCGGACTGGACGAGCGTGGCCGGTGCGAGCACGCTCGCCGTGACCGACGAGAACGTGCAGCGGCGGCCGGAGGAGCTCGAGCGCGTGGTTTACGCGTCGGTGAACCTGCTGCACCGCCTCAAGCCGCAGCTCATCGTCGGCGGGGAGCTGCTGTGGGGCGAGGCCACCCGCGTAGACGGCGCCACCGCAACGAACGCGCGTCTGCAGGTTTCGGCCCGCTACCTGCTCTTCTAGCGCCAGGGGTGCCGCCGGAGCCCCGCCGCGGGCGGTTTTCTTGATCTGCGTTAAACCGCGCGCCCGGGCGGGCGACTAGCCTGTGGCCGATGAATTTCCTTCCGGAGAGTCCCATGCGCGTCCCCGTCGTTTCTGCGTTCGGCATCCTCGCGTTCGCCGTCGCCTCCGCGTTCGCCCAGCCCACCCAGCCGGGGCGTGCCCCGGTCACCGAGCCCGAGATCCGCTACCAGGCGGGCGGCTCGCCGCTGGCGACGCAGGACATGCACCAGAACATCGATCCCAAGGCGCCGCCCATGACCAAGGCGGAGTTCAGCAAGGGTCGCCAGATCTACTTCGAGCGCTGCGCCGGCTGCCACGGCGTTCTGCGCAAAGGCGCCACCGGCAAGCCGCTCACGCCCGACCTCACGATGGCCAAGGGCACCGAGATCCTCAAGGTGTTCATCAAGTACGGCTCGCCTGCGGGCATGCCGAACTGGGGCACTTCGGGCGATTTGAACGACGCGGAAGTCGACCTGATGGCGCGCTACATCCAGCAGGAGCCGCCGACGCCGCCGGAGTTCGGCATGGCGCAGATGAAGGGCACCTGGAAAGTGCTGATCGCGCCGGACCAGCGGCCGAAGAAGAAGGAGAACCAGTACAACATCGAGAACATCTTCTCGACCACGCTGCGCGACACCGGAGAAGTGGCGCTGATCGACGGCGACACCAAGAAAATCATCAACATCGTCAAGACGGGCTACGCGGTGCACATCTCGCGCATGTCGGCGTCTGGGCGCTATCTCTACGTGATCGGGCGCGATGCCAAGATCAACCTGATAGACCTGTGGATGGAGAAGCCCGACAACGTCGCCGAGATTCGCGTCGGCCTGGAGGCGCGCTCGGTCGACACGTCGAAGTACAAGGGTTACGTGGACAAGTATGCGATCGCCGGCTCCTACTGGCCGCCGCAGTACACCATCATGAAGGGCGACACGCTCGAACCGCTCAAGATCATGGCCACGCGCGGCATGACGGTGGGCGACCAGGAGTACCACCCGGAACCGCGCGTCGCGGCGATCGTGGCTTCGCACTTCAAGCCGGAATTCGTGGTGAACATCAAGGAGACCGGCAAGGTCCTGATGGTCAACTACTCCGACATCAGGAACCTGAAGGTGACCGAGATCGAAGCGGCGAAATTCCTGCACGACGGCGGATTCGATTCGAGCAAGCGCTTCTTCCTCGTGGCGGCGAACCAGTCGAACAAGATCGCCGTGGTCGACGTGAAAGAGGGCAAGCTGGTGAAGCTCGTCGACGTCGACAAGATTCCGCACCCGGGCCGCGGCGCAACCTTCGAGCATCGCAAGTTCGGCCCGGTGTGGGCGACCGGACACCTCGGCAGCGAGAAGATCGCCATCATCGGCACCGATCCCGAGCACCACAAGGCGTCGGCGTGGAAGGTCGTGCAGATACCTCGAAGGCCAGGGGGGCGGCAATCTTTTCATCAAGACGCATCCGAAGTCGAAGAACCTCTGGGTCGACACGCCGCTCAACCCGGACTCCAAGATCGCGCAGTCGGCGGCGGTGTACGACATCAACAACCTCGACAAGCCGGCCGTGGTGCTGCCGATCGCGGACTGGGCCGGCCTCGGCGAGGGCGCCAAGCGCGTGGTGCAGCCCGAATACAACAAGGCCGGCGACGAGGTGTGGTTCGCGGTATGGAGCGCGAAGAACCAGGAGTCCGCGCTGGTGGTGGTCGACGACAAGACGAGGAAACTGAAGACCGTGATCAAGGACCCGCGCATCATCACGCCGACCGGGCACTTCAACGTCTACAATACGACGCACGACATCTACTGAGGAGAAGTCAGGCAATGAAGGTTTTCATTGGAGCAATGGTTGCCGCGGGAGTGCTCGTCGCTGCCCCGGCGCAGGCCGACGAGGCGCTGGCGAAGAAGCACAACTGCCTCGCCTGCCACCAGGTCGACAAGAAGTCGGTCGGCCCGGCTTACAAGGACGTCGCCAAGAAGTACAAGGGCCAGGCCGGCATGGACGCCAAGCTCGTCGAGAAGGTGAAGAAGGGCGGCCAGGGCGTGTGGGGACCGGTGCCGATGCCGCCCAACGCCGCGGTGCCGGATGCGGACATCAAGAAGCTGGTGGACTGGATCCTGAAGATGGGTTGAACCCGGACCCGCCTGCGAGGCGGGAACGGCGGGAAGGCGAGGGCGACACCCTCGCCTTTTTCACTGGTGGCGCCCGGCGTGCGCTGGCTCGACAACTGTACCGGACGCGGAGCGCGCCAGAGCATCGATTTGCGGGCCGATTGACGCAGCTCAACACGCGTTTTCCGGAAAGGCGCACGGTATTCGCCGGGAAGAGGAGCAAGGAGGTACCCGATGGATCCGCTTGCAGTGATTGCAATTGCCGGACTGGCACTGGCGGCGCTGGCCCTGTTCAACGGCATTGCATCGATGGCGCACGGCGGCGAGGCCGACCAGCGCGCCAGCCACTGGCTGATGTTCAGGCGCGTAGGCTGGCAGGCGGTGGCGGCGCTCGCCGTGCTGCTCGCGATGCTCGGCTACCTGCGCTAGAGAAGCTCCGCGCAAGCTGCGCGGATGCGCGCCTGCGGGCGTGTAGTGTAGGCTTTCGACATGCGCCACGCCGTGCCTCGCTACAGGGCCTGTTGCGCCGCCGCCTCTCTGGCGGCGGTGATCTTTTGCGCGCCGCCGGCCGTGGCGCAGGAGACGAAGGCGGCCCCCGCCAAGCCGCGGCAACTGAGCCTCGCGAACGAGCCCTGGACGGGCGACTTCGACCAGATGCTCGAGCGCCGCATCGTCCGCGTGCTGGTGCCCTACAGCCGGACGCTCTACACCGTGGACAAGGGCCATGAGCGCGGCCTGAGCGCGGAGCTGGTGCGCGAATTCGAGCGCTACGTGAACAAACGCTACGCAAAGCAGCTCGGCAAGCGCCCGCTCACGGTGGTCATCATCCCGACCTCGCGGGACCGGCTGCTTCCCGGGGTCGCGCAAGGCCTCGGCGATGTCGCGGCGGGCAATCTCACCGCGACCGAGGAGCGGCGCAAGCTCGTGGACTTCGTCGCGCCGGAGGATCGCAAGCCGGTACGCGAGCTGATCGTCACCGGCCCGGCGTCGCCGGCGCTCGCCAGCGTGGACGATCTTTCCGGCAAGACGCTGCACGTGCGCAAGGCGAGCAGCTACTACGAGAGCCTGGCGGCGCTCAACCAGCGCCTCGCGAAGGAGCGCAAGGCGCCGGTGAAGCTCGTCGAGCTGCCGGAGGCGCTGGAGGACGAGGACGCGCTCGAGATGCTCGCGGCCGGCCTGCTCGGCCTCGTCGTGGTGGACGACTGGAAAGCGCCGCTGTGGGCGCAGATCCTGCCGAAGATCAAGGTGCGCGAGGACCTCGTGCTGCGCGCCGAGGGGTACACGGGCTGGGCCGTGCGCAAGGGCAGCCCCAAGCTCTCCGGCGTGATCAGCGATTTCTACCGCGGCGTGGTGAAGAAGCAGGGGGTCATCGAAGCGCGGCTCGCGCAGCAGCAGAAGCGCATCAAGCGCATCGGCAACAACACCGCGAGCGCGGAGTGGAAGCGCTTCGAGGCGACCGTCCGGCTCTTCGAAAAATACGGCGCCCGGTACGGGTTCGACCCGCTGATGCTCGCGGCGCAGGGCTTCCAGGAATCGAAGCTGCGCCAGGAGGCGCGCAGCCACGCCGGCGCCGTCGGCGTGATGCAGATCATGCCGGACACGGGCGCGGAGCTCGCCGTGGGCGACATCCACCAGCTCGAGCCCAACATCCACGCCGGGGCGAAGTACATGAACCGCCTCATGACGCGCTACTTCGAGGACGCGAAGTTCAGCGAGCAGGACCGCACGCTCTTCGCGTTCGCCTGCTACAACGCCGGCCCGGGCAACATCTCGCGCATGCGCACCGACGCCGCCAAGCGCGGGCTCGACCCGGACAAGTGGTTCGACAACGTCGAGATCGTGGTGGCGCGGCGCATCGGCGTGGAGACCACGACCTACGTGCGCAACATCTTCAAGTACTACGTCGCCTACAAGCTCGCGCTCGACGCCCAGGAAGCCGCGCGCAAGGCGCGCGAGCAGGCCGCGCCCCGCTAGGATGGCGCGGGCAAACTCGAAAGCCATGTCGCTGCGCCGCTCTGATCGCCATCGTCCTTGCCGTTTTCGGGGCGCTGCTCCTCGCGATCCTCCTCTATCTCGCTTTCGGCGACCTGAGCCGGCACAAGGGGCGCATCGAGGCGCTCGTCACGGGACTGATCGGCCGGCCGTTCGCCATCGACGGGGCATTTCGAGCTCGAGGTGCTGCCGTCGATCCTCGTGCGCGCGGAGCGCGTCCGCCTCGGCAACGCGCCGGGGGGCTCTGCGCCGCAGATGGTCGAGATCGGGCGCTTTTCGACGCAGGTCGGCCTCTGGTCGCTGATCTCGGGGCCGGTGGACATCCGCTCTTTCGAGCTGAGCGACGTGGCCGTCGTCCTCGAGAAGGACGCCGAGGGCAAGGGAAACTGGGAATTCGGCGGCGAAGCTGCGGCGGAGGACGGCGGCGGACTCGCAGAGCATGGATGCCACCAAGGTCCCGGCCGTGGTCCTGCACGCCAAGCTCGACAACGTGCGAGTCACGTATCGCGAACCCGGAAAGCCGGAGCGCGTCGCGCTACTCGAGACCTTCACCATCGCGCCCGCGGCGGACGGCCTGTTCGCGATCGCCGGCAAGGGCAAGCTCATCGACTATCCGGCCGCCCTGACGGGTGAGGTCGGGCCGCTCGGCGCGCTCGTCTCCGGGCGCGACATCCGCATGGCGATCCAGGCTGCCTTGGGCAACCTGCGGCTCGACCTCAAGGGCGCGCTCGGCCGGCTCGATCCGCTGGACGGCGCCGATCTCACGCTGAAGATCGAGAACCCGGACCTCGGCACCATGCTCAAGAAGCTCCAGCTGCCGGTGTTTGCCACCGGCGCCTTGAGCTTCGACGCCCGGCTGTCGGACGCGGGAGAGCTCACCCGGCTCGAGGCCGACGCGAAGTTCGGCGACATCTCGGCCAAGGTGGACGGAACCCTCCGCATCCTCGGCCTGCCCGGGCTCGGACCTGCGGTTCGACGCCTCGGTGGCGGACGCAGCGCGTGTCGCGGCGGCGTTCGGCGCGGCGGGCCTGCCTGCCGGCGCCGCTCAAGGCTCGCGGGCGCATCGCGTCCTCGCGCACGGAGATCAAGCTCGACGGGATCACCGCGCAGTATGCCGGCGCGAAAGCGACGGCTGACGGGACGATCCGCACGAGCGGCAAGCGGGGCGCCGCCATCCGCTTCAAGCTCGCCGCCGAAAGCCTGGCGAGGCTGCAGGAGGGGCTGCCGGCGATCCCCTTGTCGATGAGCGGGATCTACGCCGGCAGCCGCGCCAAGGTCGAAGTGAAGGACCTCAAGGCGCGCGTCGGCGAGAGCGAGATCTCGGCAAGGGCGTCGATGACGCGAACCGGCAAGCGCCGCGTCGAAGCCGACGTCACCTCGCCCGTTCTCGACCTGACGCAGTTCCTGGCGACGGACACGAAGGCGAAAGCCAAGACGAAACCGCCGCCGAAAGCAGCGGCGAAGAAGTTCGTCTTCGGCGAGGAGCCGCTGCCGCTCGGCAAGCTGAAGGGCCTGGATGCCAGGCTGCATCTTGCGGTCGGCGAGCTGAAGCTCGCCGCGGGCGCGTTGAAGGACGTGGACGGCACGGTGACGGCTCGGCGGCGGTCAGCTGGCGCTCGAAGGCCGCGCACGTGGCGGCGTCGAGGGCAGCCTGAGCGGCTCGGTCACGCTTGCGCCGCAGGGCGACGGCGCCGCCGACCTCGACCTGAAGATCGCCGCCAAGTCGCCTGCGCGCCGGCTTCGGCGCCGGGGGCGGGATCGCAGCCCGGCGAGACGCCGCCGACCAGCGTGGAGGCGAGCCTGCAGGCGAGGGGCGCCTCCGCGCGGCAGATGGCAGCGAGCGCCAACGGGCGGTTGCTGGTGACGCTGGGGCCGGGCAAGGTCAAGAGCCGGCGTGCTCGGCCTGGTCGGCGGCGACCTGATCGGCGAGCTCGCGGGCAAGCTGAACCCGTTCGCGGCGCAGGATCCCTACACGCAGCTCGATTGCGTCGTGACCCGGGCCGACATCGTGGACGGCCACGTCACGGTCAGTCCCGTCCTCATGCAGACCGAGAAGGTCACCGTCGTCGCGCACGGCAAGGTCGATCTGCACACGGAGGCGCTGACGCTCAACTTCAACACCCGACCGCGCAAGGGCATCGGCATCAGCGCCGGAATGTTCACCAACCCGTTCATCGAGCTGGCCGGCACCCTGGCGAGCCCGCGTATTGGGGTGAGCGCCAAGGGCGAACGCGGGGCCGCCGCCGCGGCGACCGGCGGCGTGACCGTGCTGGCGCAGGGCCTGTGGGACCGGATACGCGGCGAGACAGGACATCTGCGGCCCGACGCTCGCCGAGGCCGGCGCGACCCCGAAGTGACGCTCAGGCGCCGCGCCGCAGGCGCTCGAGGTCGGGGATGCGCACCGCGCGGCCGTTCATCTCGATCAGGCCGGCGGCGGCGAGGTCGTGCAGGATGCGCGAGAAGTGCTCGGGGGTCATGTTGAGGCGCGAGGCGATGACGCTCTTGCCCGGCGTGAGGTGCACTTCCACCGGCTTGCCGTTGCCGGTGAGCGTCGGCGACGTCGCCCAGCAGGTAGCCGATGACGCGCTCCTGGCTGGAGCGCAGGCTGTAGGCCTCGACGTCGCGCACCAGGCCTTGCAGGCGCCGCGACAGCCCGGCGAGCATGCGGCGCGCGAAGCCGGGGTCGCGCGCGAGCCCGTCGAGCACGGCATGCTTGGCGACGTGCAGCAGCATCGAATCGGCCAGCGCCTGCGCGAACACGATGTAGGGCGTGTCGAGGAACATCAGCGCCTCGCCGAAGCTCTGCCCGGGGCGCACGATCTCCACCACCTTCTCCACGCCCTGCGGCGAGGTGAAGCCGAGCTTCACCTGGCCGTAGACCACCAGGTGAAAGCCCGTGCAGGGGTCGCCGGTGTGGCAGATGGACTGGCCCTTCTCCGCGTAGACCGGTACGGTGCTCGCCGCGATGCGGTCGAGGTCCTCGTTGCCCAGGTCGCTGAACATCGGCAGGTTGGCGAGGAACGCCTGCGTCTTGATCTGCAGCGGGCGCTTGTTCACCGGCTGGTCCCCTCCGAGCGGGTGATCTTGTTGTGCACGTTGTATTTTCCCACGGGCTTGCGCATCGGAATGCGCTTCACTTCCTTGAGCGTCTGCGCGTCGAACACGATGAGCGCGCCGTCGTCCTCCCACAGGCTGGCGAGCGCGTAGCGGCCGTAGCGGTCGAACTCGACGTGGGCCAGCGTCTTGCCGGGCACGGGCGTGAGGCGCGCGACCACTTCGAGCGTGTCCTTGTCGATCACCTGCAGCGTGTCGCGGCCCTGCGGTCCGATCATCGAATCCACCCAGACGTAGGGCGAGTTCTCGTGGCTGCGCAGGAAGAAGCCCGCGCCGAGCGTGCGCACCTGCTTCACCAGTTTCCAGCTCCCGACGTCGATCACGCTCACCACGCCCTCGCGCAGGTTGGGCGTCGCCATCACGCGCCGGCCCTGTCGCTCCCAGGTGATGCCCGAGCCGAGGTGCGGCAGCCCCGGGAGCTCCACGCTGGCGATGGCGCGGCGCACGTCGAGGTGCACCACCTGGCCGCGCTTGCCGTCGCGGCTTGCGCCGATCAGCTGGCGGAAATCCGGGGTGAAGAAGAAATCGTCGAGCACGTCCTCGAGCGGCGTGCGCCGCGGGTTGAGGAAGCCCGGCACGAAAGCGCCTTCCTTGTAGCGGTAGTCGTGCACCAGGCCCGCGGCGATCGGCTCGGCTTTCGGGTCGTAGGAGATCTCCCAGAGCTCGGGCGCGTCCTTCAGCGCGGCGATGAAGCTGCGGCGCGGGGCCGCGTCGTAGACCGCCGACACGCGCGAAGGCGTGGGCAGGATCTTCACCAGCTCGAGCCCGGCATCCAGCACGACCAGGCTGTGCGGCAGGTAGTTCGCCACCATCACGTACTTGCCGTCGGCGGACACCGCGGCGTTGCGCGTGTTGATGCCGGCGCGCACCTCGGCCACGGTCTTCAGGTTCCACAGGTCGAACTTGGAGATCCAGCCGTCGCGCGAGGCGAAGAACACGTAGCGCCCGTCGGGCGTGAACTTCGGCCCGCCGTGCAGCGCGAAGCGCGAGGCGAAGCGGTGGATCGGCTCCAGGCGGTCGCCGTCGAGGATGGTCACGTGGTGGTCGCCTGCCTCCACCACCACGAAGAGATTGAGGGGATCGGCGCTGAACTGCGGCTTCGCGGCGAGCGACCCGGCGGCATGGTGCACGACGCGCGAGGCCCGGATGTCGGCCTCCTCCCAGGAGGGCGCCGGGACGAGCGGCGTGTAGATGAGCTCGACCAGTTTCGCGATCTCCTCGTCGCGCAGTTGAGCCTTGAAGGCCGGCATCTGCACGCCGGGGCGGCTGTCGCGGATCATCCTGGCCGCTTCGGGCTTCTTCAGGCGCGAGAGGTTCTCCGGCAACAGCGCCGGCCCCATTCCGCCCAGGCGCTTGTCGCCGTGGCAGCTCGCGCAGTGCGTCTGGTAGAGCTCCGAGGGCAAGGCTAGCGCGGGGCCCAGCAAGGCGAGCAGCAGGAGCCGCCTCATGCGGCGATCTCGTCGTCCTCGAGGTAGCAGCCGGGATCCTCCGCCCAGGGATCGCCCGTCACTTTCATCGCGCGCACGCGCGTGTTGCCGCCGCAGACGTCGAAGTAGGCGCAGCCCGCGCAGCGGCCCTTGACGCGGCGCGGGCGCTCCTTCAGCCCCGCCATGATCGGGTGCCGCGTGTCGCGCCAGATCTCGGAGAAGGGGCGCGAGCGCACGTTGCCGAACGTGCAGTCCCACCACATCGTGTCCGGATGCACGTTGCCGAGGTTGTCGATGTTGGCGACGTTCACGCCCGAGGAGTTGCCGCCCCAGGCAGCCAGCGTGGCGCGCAGGCGCGACGCGTCGAGCGCGGGAACGTTCTTGCGTACCCAGTGCAGCAGGTACACGCCGTCGGCGTCGTTGTTGCCGGTGACGAAGTCCTTCACCACCCCGCGGCGCGCCGCGTCCCAGGCGCGCGCGAAAAGCAGATCGAGCGCCTCGCGCGTGACGCGGAAATGCGCATCGCGCTTGCGGTTGACGTTGCCGCGCCCCGCGTAGTTGAGGTGCGAGAGGTAGAAGCGGTCGATGCGCTCGGCCTCCACCAGGTCGAGCAGTCCCGGCAGGTCGGCGGCGTTGTCCTGCGTGAGCGTGAAGCGCACGCCGACCTTGACGCCGAGGTCGCGGCACAGGCGCAGCGCGGCGAGCGATTTTTCGAAGGCGCCCGCCTTGCGGCGGAACTTGTCGTGCGTGGCCTGCAGGCCGTCCAGGCTGATGCCCACGTAGTCGAAGCCGGTGTCGTGGATACGCTGCGCGAGCGGCGCGTCGATGAGCGTGCCGTTCGTGGAGAGCGCGGTGTAGAAGCCGAGCGCCTTGGCACGATCGGCGATCGCGAAGATGTCCTTGCGCAGCAGCGGCTCGCCGCCCGAGAGGATGAGCGCGGGCACGCCGAAGGCCTTGAGGTCCTCCATCACGCGCAGCACTTCGGCGGTGTCGAGCTCGCCCGGAAAGTCGACGTCCGCGGAGATCGAGTAGCAGTGCATGCACGTCAGGTTGCAGCGGCGAACGAGGTTCCAGATCACCACCGGTCCCGAGGGCGCGCCCGCGCGGCGTGCTGGCCGTGGGCTGCAGGATTTCGTGCAGGGCGCGTGACAGGCGCAGCATGTCAGGCGATCCTCATGCCGGTCTTCTTCAGGATGCGCGTGCTGTAGAGCACGTCGGATGCGCGCAGCGCGGGTGCGAGCAGCGCGCGGATCTGCGCAAGATGCGCCTCGGCGTCGGCGCGGCTGCGCCCGTGCACCATGGCGAACAGGTTGTAGCGCCACTCGGGCAGCCGGCGCGGCCGGCGGTAGCAGTGCGTGACGAAGGCGAGGGCGCCGACCTGCGCGCCCAGCGCGTCCACGGCGTCATCCGCCACGTCCCACACCGACATCGCGTTCGCGGTGTAGCCGAGCGCGTAGTGGTTGGGCACCGCGCCGATGCGCCGGATGCGCCCGTCGGCGAGCATCGCGGCCAGCCGCGCGAAGAGCTGCGCCTGCGCCAGGCCGGCGGCCTGCGCCACGGCGCGCCAGGGCTCGGCCACCAGCGGCAGCCCGGCCTGCGTCGCGCGCACGATCGCCTCATCCGCGGCGTTCATGCGACCAGCCTCAGCTCGATGAAGTACTCCTGCTCGCGCGGCAGGTCGAGCACCGGGTAGCCGGTCTGCGCCTCGATGGCCGCGATGAGCGGCGCGATCTGCGCGCGCGAGGCGGCGGCAATCACGAACCACATGTTGTAGCGGTGCGCGCGCTCGTAGTTGTGCGCCACCTCGGGGTGCGCGTTCACCAGCGCCGCGACGCGCTCGAAGTCCGCCGCAGGCACGCTCATCGCGCAAAGCGTGAAGGCGCCGCCCAGGCGCTCGGCGTCGTACATCGGCCCGAAGCGAGTGAGCGTGCCCGCCTCCAGCATGGCTTTCAGCTTCGCGATCAGAGTCGCCTCGTCGGTGCCCAATTCGCGGGCCGCCTCGGCGAACGGGCGCCCGCTGAGGGGAAAGCCGCCCTGCAGGCGGTTGACGATGACGCGCTCGAGCTCATCCATAGCGCGCCACTCGCTGGCTGAAGCAGCGCGTGCTGAAGAGCACCGCTCGCGGGTACTTGCCCATGCCGTGCTGCGTGCCAAGGCGCTCGATCGTTTGCGCCACGGCCGGGCGCTCGCGTCCGTGCACCATGCAGTACAGGTTGTACGGCCAATCGGGCAGGGCGCGCGCGCGCCGGTAGCACAGCGTCACCGCCGGGTCGGCGGCGAGGCGGCGGCCGTCGTCGCTGGCTTCGTGCGTCGGGCACGTCCCACACCACCATGGCGTTCGCCTCGTAGCCCAGGCGCCGATGCCGGACCACGGCGCCGATGCGGCGCACGAGCCCGCTCTCGAGCCAGCGGCGCAGCGTGCCGATGACCTCTTCCTCCGGCAGATCGAGCCCCGCGAACGGACGCGGCTCGAGCGGCAGCCCGGCGGCGACGCGGGCGGCGAGCCGCCGCTCCGACTCGCTCAACGGGGCAATCGGCCCCGGTCGCGGCTCGCGCGGCACCGAGTGGGTCGCGAGATCGAACCCGAGATCGATGTGGAATTCCTCGAGCAGCGGCAGCCGCAATACCGGCAGCCCGGTCTCCTGCTCGATGCATGCGAGCGTCCGGCGCAGGGCCGCGTCCGAGGACGCCGTGGCCACGAACCAGAGGTTGTGGCGGTTCTCGCGCTCGTAGTTGTGGTTCACGCCCAGGTGGCTGCTCACCTGCCGCGCCACCGCGTCCAGCCTCTCGGGCGGCACCGCCATCGCCGCGAGGGTGCTCGCGCCGACCGTATTGGGGCGGAACACGGGTGCGATGCGGTCGATCAGCCCGCGCGCCTTGAGCTGCCCGAAGCGGGTGATCACGTCGTCTTCGTCGAGCCCGCTCGCCTTCGCGATCTCGGCGAAGGGCCGCGGCGCGAGCGGAAAATCGCGCTGCCAGGAGTTGAGGAGGCGGAAGCTCGCGGCGTCGAGCATCTCAGAATCCCGTCATCGCGGCGCGCGAGGTGAGGAAGATGCCGCTCGGGCTCTCCGCCGGCAGGCGCGTGAGCTCGGCGAAGCTCGCGCCGTCGTACACCACCACCGCGCCGTCGTCGCGCGAGGAGATCCAGGCCTGCTCGCCGCGCGGCGTGAATTCCATGTGCAGCACCGTGCGCCCGGGGCGCAGCTCGTGCACCACCTTCATCGCCGGCACGTCGATCACCTGCACCACGCCGTTGTTCGGGAAGGCGAAGTTCACCCACACGCGGCGCGCGCCCGGCTGCGCCACCGCGAACACCGGCTGGCCGTGCACCGCGACCCGCCCGGCCTCGGTCCAGGTGACGCTGTCGAGCACCAGCACCTCGTGCCGGCCGATCGCCGGGAGAAAGATGTAGCGGCCGGCGACCGCCCAGCCGCGCAGGTGCGGCATCTTGTAGACGGGCAGCGGCTCCTCGCCGCGGCCGTAGCCGCCGAGGATGCGCCGCGCGCCCGCCTCGGGGTTCCACAGATCTACGAGCGCAAGCCCGTCCTCGCCGAACAGGCCAGCGATGTAGTGCCGGCCGTTGGGCGTGATGAAGCCGTCGTAGGGCTGCTTGCCGATGCCGGGGATTTTCTTCACGAGCGGCCTGCGCGGGTCGGAGGCGTCCACGATCCATATTTCGCCCGCCTCAAAGAGGCTGAACACGAAGCGGTTGCCCGGCGCGTCCGCAATACCGACCACTTTCGCGCCGGTGGGCACTTCCGCGAGCGGATCGAGCGTGCGCGCATCGAACAGGCGGATGCCGCCCGGGGTGTAGTTGGCCACCGCCACCACGCGTCCGTCCTGCGAGATGGCGCCGCCGATGGAATTGCCGGCCTGGATCACGCGGCGCTCGATGCGCGCGCGCAGCAGGTCCACCTTGGTGAGGCCGCCGTCGCGGCCGAACACGTAGGCGTAGCGGCCGTCCCGCGAAAACACCGCCGCGGCATGCGACAGGTCGCCCAGTCCCTCGATCCGCCCGAGGGTGGAGCGGCCGCTGGTTTCTACGAGCATGATGCGCCCGGCGGCGCGCTCCACGACGACGCCCAGGTCGCCCGTGCCGCGCGGCTCCGGGGCGGCGCAGGCCGCGAGGCCGAGGGCGAGGGCGGCGAGCGCGACCGATCTCATTTGGGCAGCCCCTTTCTCAGCTGCTCCACGATCCAGCGCGCTTCGGCATCCGAGACGAAGGTGCTCCAGGGCGGCATCGCCGTGCCCCGCCGCCCGTGCAGGATCACGAACTGCATCTGCTCGGCATCCTTTTCGGCGAGCACTGCCGGCTCGAGCGAGGGGCCCAGGCCGCCTTTCAGCGTCAGGCCGTGGCAGCTGCCGCAGTCCTGCCGCACCAGGTGCAGCAACTCGGCGCGGCGGGCCGGCGCGGGGCCATCCGCCGCCGCTGCCGCGGAGGCCGCCACGAACGCGAGCACGATTGCAGGCCGCTGCATGACCGACAGGGTGCCGCAGGGCGGCGGGCATCACTTAACCTAGATCAAAGCCGCGGCCCGGCTGGCCTCTAAAGTCGGGGCTGTGAGCACAGTGGCCTCCGCGGACCGGGCGTCCCTGCTGAACGCGCTCGACCGGGTGCTGCCGGAGGAGGCGACGCGGCCCGGCGGGTTCGTCAGCCTGGTCGGGGCAGGTCCCGGCGACCCGGAGTTGCTCACGCTGCGCGCCCTGCGCGTGATGCTGCGCGCGAACGTCGTGCTCTACGACCATCTCGTTGCGCCCGCGCTTGTCGATCTCACGCAGCGCGACGCCGAGCGCATCTACGTGGGCAAGGAGCAGGACCGGCACGCCCTTGGCCAGCACGAGATCAATGCGCTCATGGTGCGCCTTGCGCGCGCCGGCAGGCACGTGGTGCGCCTGAAAGGCGGCGACCCGTTCATGTTCGGGCGCGGCGGCGAGGAGATCGAGGCGCTCGCCGCGCAGGGCATCAGCTTCGAGGTGGTGCCGGGCGTGACGGCGGCGGCGGGCGCCGCGGCCTACGCCGGCATCCCGCTCACGCATCGCGACTACGCGCAATCCTGCGTGTTCGCCACCGGGCACCTGAAGGACGGCAGCGCGCAGCTCGACTGGGGAGCGCTTGCGCGGCCGCACCAGACAGTCGCCATCTACATGGGCGTCGGCGGCCTCGCCAAGATCTGCGCCGGGCTGATCGAGCATGGCCTCCCGCGCGGCTTGCCCGCGGCGCTGGTGGAAAAGGCGACCTGGCCCGAGCAGCGCGTGATCGAAGGCACACTCGGCACGCTGCCCGCGCTCGCCGCACAGGCGGCGGTGAAGCCGCCTGCGCTCCTCATCGCGGGCGAGGTGGTGCGCCTGCGGGCACGGCTGGCCTGGTTCGGCGCCCCGGAGCGTGCATTGGCCGCTGAGACCACGTGACGACGCTGCGACTGGGCGGCCGCGAAGCCCGGCCGCTGGTGCAGGGCGGCATGGGGATCGGCGTGTCGGCGCACGGCCTTGCCGCGGCGGTGGCGCGCGAGGACTGCGTCGGCACCATCTCCAGCGTCGACCTGCGCCGCCTGCATCCGGACCTGATGCGCGCCACCGAGCGCACGCGCGACAAGCAGGCGATCGAGCAGGCGAACCTGACCGCGCTCGAACGCGAGATCGGCGCTGCGCGCGAGGCGAGCGGCGGGCGCGGCGCCATCGCGGTCAACGTGATGCGCGCAGTGTCGCAGTACGCCGGCTATGTGCGCACCTCCTGCGCCGCCGGCGCCGACGCGATCGTCGCCGGCGCCGGGCTGGCGTTCGACCTGCCGGAGCTGGCGCGCGAATGGCCGCGCGTGGCGCTGGTCCCCATCGTGTCGGAGGCGCGCGCCGCCTCCCTGATCGTGCGCCGCTGGCAGAGGCACGGCCGCGCGCCGGATGCAATCGTGGTCGAGCATCCGCGCTACGCCGGCGGCCACCTGGGGGCCACGCGGCTGGAGGAGGTCGCCGACCCGCGCTTCGACTTCGAGCGCGTGCTGCCCGGGATCCGCGCCGTGCTGCACGATGCCGGATTGGATGCCGACCGCATCCCGCTCATCGCCGCGGGCGGGATCAATTCGCCGGAGCGGGCGGGCGCGGCGCTCGCCGCGGGCGCCATTGCGGTGCAGGTCGGCACGCCGTTCGCGGTGACCGAGGAGGGCGACGCGCATGCGAACTTCAAGCAGGTGCTGGCCGGCGCGCGTGCCGAGGACATCGTGGTGTTCATGAGCGTCGCCGGGCTGCCGGCGCGCGCGGTGCGCACGCCCTGGCTCACCCGCTACCTGGAGAAGGAGGAGATGCTCAAGTCGTTGGCGAAGAAACCACGGCAGTGCACGCTCGCCTGGGACTGCCTCGCGCACTGCGGCCTGCGCGATGCGCTGCCGCAGTCCGGGCAGTTCTGCATCGACCACCACCTCGCCGCCGCGCTGCGCGGCGACGTCGAGCACGGCCTGTTCTTCCGCGGCTCCGAGGAGGTGCCTTTCGGCGCCGAGATCAGGCCGGTGCGCGACCTGGTGGGCTACCTGCTCGCTACTGGAACGGCTCGGCGCGCTTGATCAGCTCGTCGAGTCCCGGCTCCTTGGGATTGCGCGGCTTGCCGGGATGGATGACGGCGACCTGGCAGCTTTCGGCCGCCTCGACCAGCTCGCGGAAGGTGCCGGCATCCGGATTGGCGATGATGGCCTGCTTGTTCTCGTTGTAGGCGAACATCGCGCTATTCAGGTTGGTGCACTCGTTGCAACTGGAGCAGCGTTCGGTTTCGATGTAGGGCTCGCCCGGCTTGCGCTCCGCCGCCGCGGGCTCGGTGGCAGCAGGTGCTGCCGCGACGGGCGCCGGTGCCGCCGGCGCGGCGGCTGGCTGCACGGCAGCGGCACGCGCGCGCTTCAAGCTGTCAAGCTCCTGCAACCGTCGCCAGGCCTCGCGGCAGACGCGCGCGACGTGCAACAGCTTCTCGTCGACGATCAGCCGGTGCAGGCGGTTCTCGGCGTCCAACGCGGGGATGCAAGGCACCGTTTCGGGCACGCCATTGGAGGGCTGCGCCAGCCAGTCTGCGACCGCGACCATCTTCTCGTTCCAGCCCTCGCGCGGCACGCGCGCGAAGTGGCGGGCGTAGCGCGGGTCGCAAGCCGCGAAATCGGCCAGGGTGAACTGCAGCTTCTCGGTGACGCGCTGCAGGTCGTCGTCCGCCCAGGAAAATTCGTGCTGCGGCCAGTCCGCGCCCGGCTGCGGATTGTGGTCCAGGGAGAACCGCGCCGCCCAGTCCGCGCCCGCGCCCGGGTCGTAGCAGAAAGCCGGGAACACGCGCGACTCGTGCGCCGCGGCCGCAAGCAGGTAGGGCGGCGGGTCGCCCGCGGCCGGGGCCTGCGTGCTCGCGCCCGAGTACACGTTGATGAGCGCGGTGCCAGGGTGCTGCATGGCGCCGAGCAGCTGCCGGCGCGCGCGGTACAGGTTCGAGGCGGCCGACTGCAGCACGTAGACGTCGTTCAGGCCCATGGCCGTGGTGGCGAGCTGCGCCCCAAGGCTGAAGCCGCCCTCGCCGGCGAGCGAGTCCTCGAGCAGGGTCCCGCTCTCGACCACGATGCGGATCGGCGCTCCGCCGGCGAGCACCTTGAGCAGCAGGGCGCGCGCCGCCGCGCCGCCCTTGCGCGCGCGCGCCCCGGTCCGGCACACCAGGTAGTCGGGAAAGCGGGCGAGGTCCTGCGGCCCGAGCGAATCCGCGCCCCAGCCGTCGAACAGCGCGTCGTGCTTGGCGTCGACGTAGCGGCCCTGCACCTCGAGATCGGCGATCGTCATCGCCCTGACCAGCGCCGCCATTTCCGGCAGGCGCCTGCGGTAGGCCGCGATCGCATCCCGCGTTTCCTCGAACAGGAAAGCGTGCGCTCCCTCGGCGGCGAAGAAGCGCTCGGCGCGAAGCGCCGAGAGCGCGGACTCGATGCGCCGGCGCCGCGCGTCGGACAGCGCGCTGCCGCCCGAAGGCCTGGCGAGCAGCCGCGCCATGACCTGGAAGTCGAACAGCGCGCGGTGGGCGCCGCCGAAGCCGGCCTCGAGCGTCTCGGCGTGGCGCCCGGCTTCCGAGCGCAGGTAATCGGCCTTCACCAGGTCCGACAGCCGCACGATCAGCGCGTCGATCTCGCGGCGCATCTTGCGCGTCTTGGCGTCGTGCACCGTGCGCCAGGCGTGCGTCGCCAGCTGCGCCGGCATCGCGCCGTCGCAGTCGAGCAGCCTGCCGTCGGCTTCGAGCGCCGAGCGCGCCCGCGCCAGGTCTTCCTGCACGCCTTCGCCGCCGCGGCTGGCGAGCGGTGCGGCCGCAGCGTCCCAGAGCTCGAGCAGCGTGCCGGCCGCGCCCTCGCGCAGCAGCGTGCGGATCTGCCGCTCCTGCCGCAGCACGTTCCTGCGCAGGCGCTCGCCGGCGATGCCGGCGGGGGCGATCCTCTTCAGCGCCGCATCGAGCATCTCCGAGAGCGAGCGGGCGTACTCGCCGTCGGCGCCCGGCGCCACGAGCACCACCGGAAAGTCGTAGCGCAGGCGCGTGAGATCGCCGAAGCGGGCGAACAGCGCCGGCCTGAGATGCAGGCCCTCGACCGGCTCGGCGCCGGGACCCACGCGCTTGCCGGTGAGGTGGAAGACGACGTGTTCCTGCAGGCGCGGCGCGATGTCCATGGCGTGGTTCATGCGGGCTGTGCGCGCGCCTCGCCCGCCTCCGCGTCGGGCCACACGGTGTACTTGTCGAGCTCGGCTTCCAGTCCCTTGCGCACCTGGCCCGGCGTATGCAGCTCGCCGGCGTGGCGCACGTCCTCGTAGCAGGGCACCGCCGGGTTCCAGTAGAGGATGCCGACCGGGATCGGGTCCTCGAGCGAGGCGATCTCGCGCGCGGCGTGGATGTTCGAGGGGTCGTGCTGGCGCTGGTTCTTGTAGAGCTTCGCGGTGCCGGCGCCGATCTTGAGGCCGCGCTCGTGCGTGAGCAGCAGCGTGCGGTTCGGGTCGTGCAGCCAGGGATCGAACATCTTGGGCAGGAATTCCGGGCAGCGCTGGATGATGCGCACGAACGAGAAGCCCTTGTGCCGGTAGGCCGCCGCGATGATGTCGTAGAGCAGCTCCGGGATCCAGTCCACCGCCTGCGCGACGAAGGACACGTTCTGCACGCCGAGCGTGACGGTGAGCGGGTTGAGCGCCTCGAGGTACGCGCCGCGCGGCGTGGTGTTGCTCTTCATGCCGAGCGGCGAGGTCGGCGAGGCCTGCTTCTTGGTCAGTCCGTAGACGTGGTTGTCATGCAGCAGCATCGTCAGGTTCATGTTGTAGCGCACCGCGTGCACCCAGTGCGCCGCGCCGATGCTGCAGCAGTCGCCGTCGCCGGTGTTGACGAACACCTGCAGCTCCGGCCGCGCCATCTTCACGCCTTCGGCGATCGGCAGCGCGCGCCCGTGGATGCCGTGGAAGCCGTAGGTCTTCATGTAGTGCGGAAAGCGGCTCGAGCAGCCGATGCCGGAGACGAACACGGTGCGCTCGGGCGCGAGGTCGTTGTCGCGGCACAGGCGCTGCACCGCCGCGAGGATCGCGTTGTCGCCGCAGCCGTTGCACCAGCGCGGCACGCCGCTCTGGTAGTCCTCCAGGCGGTGCGTGGTCCTCGTACATGCGCAGCAGGCACTCGGTGGCGGTGGTCATCGCGTCACTCCCTTGGCGCCGGCGCGCCATCGAGCTTCGCGCGCGCCGCGCGCACGATGCTGCCGGGCTTGATCGGCCGGCCGCGCACGTCCGACCAGCAGTCGACGTCGACCAGATAGCGCGCGCGCAGCAGCATGCGCGAGCGCCGTGTAGCGGCGGTTGTCGGCGTCGATGACCGGGTCCTCGAGGCGGTCGCCCCAGTTGGCCTCGACCGTCATCACCTTGTCGAAGCGGCGCAGGATCTCGCCGATGCCCGAGGGCATCGGCTGGATGAACTCCAGGTGCAGGGCCGACACGCGGCGCCCCTCGCCGATCAGGCGCTCGACCGCTTCCTCGATGGCGCCCTTGGTGCTGCCCCAGCCGACCACCAGCAGGTCGCCCTCGGGCTCGCCGAACACGCGCGGGCAGCGCAGCGTCTTTTGCAGCGCCGCCAGCTTGAGGCTGCGGTGGCGCATGCCTTCTTCGTTGCTTTCCGCGTCGTAGGCGACGTGGCTGTCGCGGTCGTGCGCGAGCCCGGTCAGCGTGTGCATCCCGCCCGGCTGCCCCGGAATGAAGCGCCGGAACAGGCCGGTGGCGGCGTCCCAGTCGTAGGGGCGCGCGCCGGCGGGCACCGCGCTCTGGTCCACCGGCGGCGCGAGCCAGTCCTCGCTGAACTGCGGGCGCGCAAACGGCTGCTGCGCGGTGGCGAGGTTGGCGTCCGACAGCACCACCACCACCATGTTGAAGGTCTCCGCGATCTTGCGCGCGGTGATGATGGCGTAGAAGCAGTCCTCGATCGAGCTGGGCGCGAGCACCACCTTGGGCGCGTCGCCGTGGCTGCCGAACATCACGCTCAGCAGGTCGCCCTGCTCGGACTTGGTCGGCTGGCCGGTGCTCGGGCCGCCGCGCTGCACGTTCACCACCACCATCGGGATTTCCGCCATCACCGCGAGGCCGATGCCTTCCTGCTTGAGCGAGTAGCCGGGGCCCGAGGTGATGGTCACGGCGCACTTGCCGGCGTAGGAGGCGCCGAGCGCGAACGCGCAGGCCGCGATCTCGTCTTCGGCCTGGTGCACCATGCCGCCGACCTTCTCGAACACCTCCGAGAGGTAGTGCGAGGCCGAGGTCGCCGGCGTGATCGGGTACATGGCGCAGATCTCCATGCCCGAGGCGAGCACGCCGAGCGCGATCGCGGTGTTGCCGTTGACCACGATCTGCGGCTCGTGCGAGCGCTTGGCCGGGATGCGGAAGCCGAAGTCGAGATTCGCCTCCGCCCAGGCCCGGCCCGCCTCCAGCAGCCGCACGTTGACGTCGATGATCGCCTGGTCCTTCTTGCCGAAGGCGCGTGCGATCTGCTCGCGCGCGAGGCGCATGTCGAGGCTGTACAGGTCGCACAGCATGCCGAGCACGAACATGTTCTTGCCGCGGCGCGCGTCGGCGACGAGCTTGCGGCATTCGCGCTCCATCGGGATCTCGATCACCCGGTAGCCCTCCGCCGCCAGCCGGTCGCGCGTCTCGGCGTAGGAGCGCGCGATCTTCGGGTCGCGGTCCTCGGCCCACATGCTCTCCAGCAGGATGGTGCAGCCGGGCTTCAATTCGCCCGCGCGCACCCGGCCGAGCAGCACCTGCTCGTTGAACGCCACCACCAGGTCGGCCTCGTCGCCGCCGTTGGTGATGCGCCTGGCGCCGAGGCGCACGCGGTTGCCGCTCGCGCCCGCGACGCTGCGCGCCGGCGGCTGGATCTCCGCCGGGATGATCTCCACGGTCCACACGCCGTTGCCGGACCTGGCCGCGATGCCGCCGAGCGACTGCCCGCAGCGCTGCGCCCCTTCGCCGGAGTCGCTGACGATCTCGACGATGTGCTCGGTGAGCGTGCTGATGGCCTTGCTGCTCGTGTCGCGGGCTTTTCGAGAGTCGCCTGGTCCATGTCGATCGCCTACGCTGCCCGCACCCGGGCGTAATTGCGCTCGCCGGGCGCGATGCCGAACAGCGTGCCCGTCCGCGGCCCGGCGGCGTACGGCGCCGCGCTGTCGCGCAATCCGAGATAGGCCTTCATGGCCTGCGCCGCCTTGCGCCCGGCGCCCATCGCCTCGATGACGGTCGCCGCACCAGTGACGATGTCGCCGCCCGGCGAACACGCCGTCGATCGAGGTGGCGAGGCTGCTCGTCGACCGCGATGTAGCCGCGCTTGTCCAGCTGCAGCTTCGAGGTCTGGCCGAGGATCGGATTGGCGTTGGTGCCGATCGCGTACACCGCGACGTCGCAGGCGATCTCGAACTCGCTGCCCGGCACCGGCACCGGGCGGCGGCGCCCGGACGCGTCGGGCTCGCCCAGCTCCATCTTCTGGCAGCGCATGCCGCGCACGCGCTTGTCGCCATCGGCAAGGATCTCGAGCGGGCTGGTCAGCCAGTGGAACTCGATGCCTTCCTGCTCGGCATGGTGGAGCTCCTCGGCGCGCGCCGGCGCCTCGGCCTGCGTGCGGCGGTAGACGCACATCACCTTCTCCGCGCCGAGCCGCAGCGACACGCGCATCGCGTCCATCGCCGTGTTGCCCGCGCCGATCACGGCGACGCGGCGCCCGAGGTCGATCGGCGTGTCGAAGTCGGGGAACTCGCGCGCGCGCATCAGGTTGCAGCGCGTGAGCAGCTCGTTCGCCGAGAGCACGCCGTTCAGCGATTCGCCCGGGATGCCCATGAAGCTCGGGTAGCCCGCGCCCACGCCGATGAACACCGCGTCGAAGCCCATCTCGCCGACCATCTGCTCGATGGTGAACAGGCGCCCCACCAGCGTGTTGCAGCGGAACTTGATGCCCAGCCGCGCCAGCTTCTCGATCTCGGCGTCGATCACCTCGTTGGGCAGCCGGAAATCGGGAATGCCGTAGCGCAGCACGCCGCCGGGCTGGTGGAACGCCTCGAACACGGTGACGCTGCAGCCCGCTTTCGCCATGTCGGCCGCGCAGGCCATGCCCGCGGGCCCGGAGCCCACGATGCCGACCTTGAGGCCGTTGGGCTCGATGTAGGGAATGTTCGCCCAGCCTTCCTGGATCGCCTGTCGCCGACCCAGCGCTCCAGGCGGCCGATGGCGACCGGCTCCAGCGTGTCGCCCACGGTGCACACGCCCTCGCACTGGTTCTCCTGCGGACAGACGCGGCCGCAGATCGCGGGCAGCAGGTTCGTGTCGGTGATGACGTCGTAGGCGCCGCGATAATCCTTGCTCGCGATCCTGGCGATGAACTGCGGAATGTCGATGTCGACCGGGCATCCGCCCACGCAGGGCTGGTCGGGGCACATCAGGCAGCGCTCGGCCTCGCGCTGCGCGTCCTCGAGCCGGTAGCCGCAGGCGACTTCGGCGAAATTCTTCGCCCGCTCCAGCGCCGGCCGCTCGGCCATCGGCGTGCGCTCCTGCGGGATGGTGCGGATGGTCTTCTTCTTCGCCGCCATGTCCCGCTATGCCTTGCGGCCTTCCATGCGGCAGGCGTCCTGCCAGCGCTCCAGCGCGCGCTTTTCCTCCGGGCGGTAGCGCGCGAGGCGCGCCATCAGGTCGTCGAAGTCGACGCGG
Source organism: uncultured beta proteobacterium (assembly GCA_963782655.1). Classification (GTDB taxonomy): domain Bacteria; phylum Pseudomonadota; class Gammaproteobacteria; order Burkholderiales; family SG8-39; genus JAABQT01. Next base: position 199,007 of record CAWALA010000013.1, read on the forward strand.
TGGCCGTCGAAGTCCGGGCCGTCGACGCAGGCGAACTTGATCTCCTCGCCGATCTTCACGCGGCAGCCGCCGCACATCCCGGTGCCGTCCACCATGACCGGATTGAGGCTCACGACGGTATGGATGCCGCGCGCGCGCGTCGCTTCGGCGCAGCCCTTCATCATGACGGCGGCCCGATCGCGACCAGCTCGTCGATGTCGTCGTGACGCGCCAGCGCCTGCTTGATGCCCTCGGTCACCAGGCCCTTGATGCCCGCCGAGCCGTCGTCGGTGCAGACGATGAATTCGTCGCAGCAGGCGCGGAACTTGTCTTCCCAGAAGACCAGGTCCTTGCTGCGAAAGCCGACGATGCCGATCACGTAGGCGCCGCTCTGCTTGTAGGCGCGCGCCTGCGGATAGATCGGCGCCACGCCGAGCCCGCCGCCGACGCAGACCACCTTCTTCGCGCGGCCGATGTGGCTCGGCTCGCCCATCGGGCCGACCAGGCCGAACAGGTGCGAGCCGGCGCGGCAGTCGCGCTGCATCTGGCGCGTGGTCTTGCCGACGGCCTGGATCACCAGCGTGATCGTGCCGCGCTCGCGGTCGAAGTCCGCGATGGTGAGCGGAATGCGCTCGCCTTGGGCGTGCGCCATCACGATGACGAACTGGCCCGGCTTGGCGGCCCGTGCGAGCAGGGGGTGCAGCACCTCGAGCAAATAGGTCGCCTCCGAGAAATCCTCCCGCTTCACGATCTCGAAGTGCGACTCCTGGACGGTTTCGGTCATTGCGATACCCGCTGCAGCGCAACTTACCCCGCGCCGCAGCGCGTCAATTTGAGCCAGATCAAAGCAGGGCCGGCGATTCGGCATAGCCTCGACGCATTCGTCGTGTCCTTCGGGAGAGGAGACGCGGCATGGATTTCGACGACTATCTGCGCGACCAGGCGGCCAAGTACCGCGAGCTGGCGGGAATCGCCGAGGATCCTGTTGTGCGCGAGGAAATGCTCGACCTCGCCGCCGTCTGCGAGGAGGTCGCCGAACACATCGAGGACCTGCGTACCGGGGGGTAGGTTCTAGTAAATCGTGTGGAACTCGCAGGCGGTACGCCGCTGCGAGGATCAGCTCGCGGCTTTCCCTGCGCGCGGCGCGGCGCTGCCGCGCACGCCGCGTCACGCGCTCGTGCTCGTCGAACTTCGCCTTCACGTCCATCGCCACCCAGTCCACTAGCGGCAGCACCTCGGCCAGGCGCCGCGGCACGATGCCGGCGGTGTGCAGGCCCACCAGGTAACCGAGCGCCTTCACCGCGCGCATGGCCGGCGCGAGCCCGCGCTGCAGCGTGGGCTCGCCGCCGCTGAATACCACCGCATCGAGCAGCCCGCGCCGGCGCTCGAGGAACGCCAGCACGTCGGACCAGGCGATCTCCTCGCGCCCGCGGCGCGGCTGCAGCTCCGGGTTGTGGCAGTAGCCGCAGCGCCAGGCGCAGCCCTGGCAGAACACCACGGCGGCGAGCTTTCCCGGGATAATCGCTCGCCGAGCACCGCGTCAGGCCGCCGACGCGGAGCACTTCTCCTCCTCGAAGAAGCGGCGCTCGTGGAACTCGCCCTGCTTGCCCTTGTTGAACGAGGACACCGGGCGGTGGTAGCCCATGACGCGCGTCCAGATCTCGCACGCGGCCGCGCACTGCGGGCAGGTCTCATGCTCGCCCTGCAGGTAGCCGTGGCTCGGGCAGATCGAGAACGTGGGCGTCACCGTGATGTAGGGCAGGCGGAAGCGCGAGAGCGCGCGGCGCACCAGCGTCTTGCAGGCCTCGGCCGAGCTCACGCGCTCGGTCATGTACAGGTGCAGCACCGTGCCGCCGGTGTACTTCGCCTGCAGCTCCTCCTGGCGCTCGAGCGCCTCGAAGGGGTCGTCGGTGAAGCCGACGGGCAGCTGCGAGGAGTTGGTGTAGTAGGGCATCTCTTCGGTGCCCGCCTGCAGGATGCCCGGGATAGCGCTTGCGGTCCTCCTTGGCGAAGCGGTAGGTGGTGCCTTCGGCCGGCGTCGCTTCGAGGTTGTAGAGGTGGCCGGTCTGCTCCTGGAACTCGACCATGCGCGCGCGCACGTGGTCGAGCACGCGGCACGCAAAGGCGTGCCCCCACTCGCTCGTGATGTCGTGCTCGCCGCCGGTGAAGTTGCGGATCATCTCGTTCAGCCCGTTCACGCCGAGCGTGGAGAAGTGGTTGCGCAGCGTGCCGAGGTAGCGCTTGGTGTAGGGGAACAGCCCCGCGTCCATGTGGCGCTGGATCACCTTGCGCTTGATCTCGAGGCTCGTGCGGCCGATCTCGAGCAGCTCGTCCACGCGCGCGAGGAGCGCTTTCTCGTCGCTGCGGTGCAGGAAGCCGAGGCGCGCGCAGTTGAGCGTCACCACGCCCACCGAGCCGGTCTGCTCGGCCGAGCCGAACAGGCCGTTGCCGCGCTTGAGGAGCTCGCGCAGGTCGAGCTGCAGCCGGCAGCACATCGAGCGCACCATGTTCGGCTCGAGGTCCGAGTTCACGAAGTTCTGGAAGTAGGGCAGGCCGTATTTCGCCGTCATGGCGAAGAGCTCGTCCGCGAGCGGTCCGTCCCAGTCGAAGTCCTTCGTGATGTTGTAGGTCGGGATCGGGAACGTGAACACGCGCCCCTTGGCGTCGCCCGCCGTCATCACCTCGAGGTAGGCGCGGTTGATCATCGCCATCTCGGGCGCGAGCTCGCCGTAGGTGAAGGGCATCTCCTCGCCGCCGATCACCGGCACCTGCGCTTGCAGGTCCTCGGGGCAGGTCCAGTCGAAGGTGAGGTTGGTGAAGGGCGTCTGCGTGCCCCAGCGCGAGGGCACGTTCAGGTTGTAGACCAGCTCCTGGATGGACTGCTTCACCTCGGCGTACGACAGCCGGTCCTTGCGCACGAAGGGCGCGAGGTACGTGTCGAAGGAGCTGAACGCCTGCGCGCCCGCCCATTCGTTCTGCAGCGTGCCGAGGAAGTTGACGATCTGGCCCACCGCGCTCGACAGGTGCCGCGCGGGCGCCGCCTCCACCTTGCCCGGTACGCCGTTCAGCCCCTCGGCGAGCAGCGTGCGCAGCGACCATCCCGCGCAGTAGCCGGCGAGCATGTCGAGGTCGTGGATGTGGATGTCGCCCTCGCGGTGCGCGCGCCCGACTTCCGGCGGGTAGACGTGCGACAGCCAGTAGTTGGCCGTCACCTTGCCCGCGACGTTGAGGATCAGCCCGCCGAGCGAGTAGCCCTGGTTGGCGTTGGCGTTGATGCGCCAGTCCTGGCGCTCGAGGTACTCGTTCATCGAGGCCGCGACGTCCACCACGGTGCGCCGGTCCGCGCGCAGCCGCTTGTGCTGCTCGCGGTAGACGATGTAGGCGCGCGCGGTGGCGACGTGGTCGGCGGCGATGAGAACCTGCTCCGCGACGTCCTGGATGTTCTCGATGGTGGGCGTGGCGCCGCTGAAGCGGTGCGCGATGACCTTGACCGCCTGCGCGGCCAGGGCGGCCGCCTCGGTCTCGCCGAACTCGCCGGTGGCCGCGCCGGCGCGCGCGAGCGCGCTCGCGATCTTGCCGGCGTCGAAGGCCGCAACCGTGCCGTCGCGCTTGAGCACCGCCTGCGGCAGCGCGGCTGCAGCCGGCGCCAGGGCCCTACCTATAGTGGTTTCCACGATTTGTCACCCCAACATGTTGTTATTGGAGGGCACACTGTAGCCCCGCGGGCCGGGCCGCGGTCAATGCCCGGCGTTGACGGGGATCAACTCTGTTGCGGGGAAACGGCGCGCTCGCAGCGCAGCAATTCGCGCAGGCTCCTCGCCGGGCGACTCAGATCAACGATGCGCGCTGCGCGCGATCAGATCCGCGTTGGGGCAGAAGCCGTCGTAACCCTCGCGCTTGTGCGCGGCCATCCAGGCGTCGCATTGCGCCTTGTCGGCGCAGGCCACGCAGCGGCGCGTGGCGCGCGCCATGTCGTAGTCGCTCGCCTCAGCCGCGGCCATGGCTACGCCGTTACGCGCCAGCATGCGCCGCAGCCGCAGACGGCCGTCGTCGTGCAGGATGCGCCAGGACTGCGCGAAGATTGCGTAGAGGAACAAGCTTCCGACCGCGAGAGCGCCGATCAGCACAAGAGTTTCCATAACCACCTCCATTTCCCTCGATGACGGTACTCCTCGGCGCGTGCGATCGTTTGATGCAGATCAAGGGGTTGCGGCCTGCCTGGCGCTGAATGGCACCCATGCAGGAGAACGACGTGAGAGAAGCTCTCAAGACGGTGCAGGATCCCGAGGCCGGGATGCACATCGTAGACCTGGGCCTCGTCTACGCCATCCGCTGCGAGCCCGGGCGCGTGCACGTGCAGATGACCATGACCTCGCCCGCCTGTCCCGCGGCGCCTTACCTGGTGGACGAGGCTACCGCCGCGATCCGCGATGTTGCGCCCGAGGGCACCGACGTGCAGGTCGAGCTGGTGTGGGAGCCGCCCTGGACGCCCGAGCGCATGAGCACCGAAGCGCAGAGCCGGTTCGGCTGGACGGGGTCAGACCCGATGCCGGGGTCTGACCCCCGTTTTCGGTTGCCGTTGCTCCTGCTGGGCTTCGCCTCGCTCGCCTTCGGCATCGCGGGCGGCCTGGTGCGCCTGGGGGCCTCGATCCCCGCGCCGGCGGGCGCCGTTGCGCTGCACGGACCGCTGATGGTCTCGGGATTCCTCGGCACCGTGATCGGGCTGGAGCGCGCAGTGGCGCTCGGCAGGCTGTGGGCCTACGCGGCGCCGCTCGCGAGCGGGCTGGGCGGCGTGTGCCTGCTTCTCGGCCTTGCCGTTCCGGGATTTGCGCTGATGATTGTCGCCGCGGCGCTGCTCGTCGCGGCAAGCGCCGCGACCTTCGCGCGCCAGCGCTCGCTCGAGATGGCCACGCCTGCGCGGCGGGCGCCATCGCCTGGCTCGCGGGCAACCTGTCGCTCTACGCGGGACTCCCGGCGGTGCCATGGTGGATCGCGTTCTTCGCGCTCACCATCGGCGGCGAGCGCCTCGAGCTTTCGCGCTACCTCAAGCGCACGCCGGCCGTGCGCTTCGCTTTCGTTGCGATCGCCGCGCTGTTGCTGGTGACGCCGCTCGCGCCGCCGCTCATGGGGATCGTGCTGCTGCTCCTCGCGCTGTGGCTGCTCGCCTTCGATCTGGCGCGCGATCACGGTGCGCCAGAGCGGGCTGCCGCGCTACATCGCCGTCTGCCTGCTCGCCGGCTACTTCTGGCTCGCCGTCGGCGGCGCGCTCATCGCGCTGCAGGTGGCCTACGACGCCGCGCTGCACGCGATCTTCGTGGGCTTCGTGTTCTCGATGGTGTTCGGGCACGCGCCGGTGATCCTGCCGGCGGTGCTGCGCGTGCGCTGCCCTACCGCAGCGTGCTCTACGCGCCGCTCGTCCTGCTGCACGCCTCGCTCGCGCGCGCGTGCTTGCGTTTCCACGCGCGCATCGGCGCCTGGGGCAACGCCGCGGCGATCGCGCTGTTCATCGCTCACCGCGGCGACGCTCGTTTTCAGCCGTGCATCGTCAGTCCGCCCGAGACGCTGAGGGCCTGGCCTATCGTCACGCTAGGCGTTAATCACGCAATGCGTTACTATCTGACCGGTGGCGATCAAGACGTTCAGGTGCGCGGACACCGAGGCCTTGTTCAGGCTGCGCCGGGTCGCCCGGTTCGCGAACTCGAGCGCCCGGCGCTGCGCAAACTCAAGCAGCTCGACTTGGCGCGTCGAATCGAGGACCTGCGTGCGCCGCCCGCGAACCGGCTCGAGCGGCTGAAGGGCGATCGCTCTGGCCAGTGGCGCATCCGCGTGAACGATCAGTTCGCATTGCTCGCTGGCTGGCGCTGATGCCGAAGACGTAGAATCGTGGACACCACTGACGGAGAACGACATGAGCAGGAAACTGCAACCTGTGTCCCCCGGCGAGATGCTGGCGAAGGAGTTCCTGGAGCCGCTGGGCATGAGCAATTACCGCCTGGCGAAGGAGATCGGTGTGCCCGCACAGCGCATCGGCGAGATCCTCGCCGGCAAGCGCGCGGCTCACCGCAGATACCGATTTGCGCCTGCGCCGGTTTTTCGGCCTATCGGACGGCTGGTGGCTGCGGTTGCAGGCCGACTACGACACGGAGATTGCGAAGGCGTCGCTCGCAAAGGCGCTGGCGAAAGTCAAGCCTCTGGCGCAGGCCGCCGAGGAAAAGGCGCCCGCACATTGACGCTCGGCGCGGCTCTAGCCGTGCATCGTCAGTCCGCCCGAGACGCTGATGCGTCTGGCCGGTGATGAAGTCGGCGTCGTCGCTGGCGAGGAACAGCACCGCGCCCGCGATGTCCTCGGGCTTGCCCAGGCGCCCGATCGGCACGGCGCGCCGATAGGCCTCGCGCAGCTTGTCCGGGTTGCCCGCGCCCAGCATGAACTGCTCGAGCATGTTGGTTTCCGTCAGTCCGGGGCACACGGTGTTCAGGCGCACGCCCTTCGCGGCGAGCTCGCGCGCGATCGTCTTGGTCAGCGCGATGATGCCGCCCTTGCAGGCGGAGTAGGGCGCCTCGCCCGAGGAGCCCACGCGCCCGGCATCCGAGGCGATGTTCACCACCTTGCCGCCGCCGCGCTCGACCATGCCGGGCAGCACGCAATGCAGCAGGTTCATCGGGCCCACGAGATTGATGGCGATGATCTTCTGCCAGAACGCCGGGTCGCTCTCGAGGAACGGCTTGAACATGTCCCAGCCCGCGTTGTTGACGAGGATGTCCACCGGGCCCGCCGCGGCGACTGCCTTCTGCACGGCCGCGTAGTCGGTGATGTCCACGCTCGGCTCGCCTTTCAGGTCGAAGACCACGACCTTCGTGCCCTCGGCCTTGAAGCGCTCGACGATCGCCGCGCCGATGCCGGCGGCGCCTCCGGTGACGATCGCGGTCTTGCCCTTCAGTCCTTTCATCGCTGTTCCTCCGGAATCACGGCGGTGGCCTCGATCTCGATCTTACCCGGCGCATCGAGCAGGTCGGAGACGAAGATCATGCTCATCGCCGGGAAATGCCTGCCCATGAGCGAGCGCCAGATGCGCCCGAGCTGCGGCCGCGCCGCAAGGTAGGCGGGCTTGTCGCAGCAGTAGGCGGTCATGCGGCAGATGTGCTCCGCGCGGCCGCCGGCCTCGGCCAGCACCGCGAGCACGTTCTTCAGCGCCTGCTCGAACTGCGGCGCGAGGTCCTCGGAATGGAATTTCTGCGCTGCGTCCCAGCCCACCTGGCCGGCGACGAACACGACGGTTCCCTGGGCGGCGATGCCGTTGGCGTAGCCGATGGGCGGCGCCCAGCCCTGCGGGTGGAGGATCCTCATTCGGTGGTCGCGGCGGGTCGGGGTCTTCGTCCCATTGCGGTGTCGGCTCCGGCACGCGCTTCATCCAGTCGCGGATCAGGCGCACGTGCTCGCGCTCCTCGTCCGCCATCTCGAGCGCGGCCTCGCGCACCTTCTTGCGGCGCCTTGCCCGCGGCGATGTCCTCGAAGTAGCTCTGCGCCTGCAGCTCGCACTTGAGCGCGATCTCGAGCGCGTGGAACGGCTGCATCAGGTAGTGCATCGAGTCGAACGGCGCCGTCTCGGGCGCTTCGCGGCTCCTCCCAGGCGAAGGCGGGCGGCAGCGCCGGCATGCTCGGCCAGTTCATCTCCTCGAGGATGCGCTTGGCGTGCAGCGCCTCGACGGCCGCGAGCTTGCGGAACATCTGCGCCACCTCGCGGTTGTTGTGCGTGTCGAGCTGCTCGGCGAACTGCGCGTAGCGCTCGGTGGCCTCGAGTTCCATGGCGTAGGCGCGCGCCATGAAGTCGGCATAGGTATCCATCATTCCTCCCGCAGTGCGAAAGCCCGCTTCCAGCGCCGCGACCGTTGCACGCCGCCGTTCGCCGGCTGCGGTAGGGCGCGCGGTTGCCCTTGTAGAGCACGCCGATGTTGAAGCCGTCGTCGGTCATGAGGCGGCGCGCGGCGCGCGCCGGATCGTCGGTTGCCTCCACCGGCGCGGGGTGCACCGCTTCCTTCCAGCCGCGCTGCTCGGGCCGGAACGTGACGCAGGGCGAGAGCACCTCGATGAACGAGAAGCCCGGGATGGCGCACGCCTCCGCGATCAGCGCGGCCACGCCGTTCGGGTCGCCGGAGAAGGCGCGCGCGATGAAGTTGGCGCCCGAGGCGAGCGCGATCACCAGCGGGTGGAACTCGCGCAGCCCGGTGCCGCCGGGGGCGAGCTTGGAGGACCAGTCGGGCTCGGTGGTGGGCGAGGGCTGGCCCTTGGTCATGCCGTAGACGTGGTTGTCCATCACGATGTAGGTGAGGTCCACGTTGCGCCGGCAGGCGTGCAGGAAGTGGTTGCCGCCGATCGAGTAGCCGTCGCCGTCGCCGCTCGCCACCAGCACCGTGAGGTCGGGCCGCGCCACCTTGAGCCCGGTGGCCACCGGCAGCGCGCGCCCGTGCACGCCGTGAAAGCCGTAGCAGGTGGTGTAGGCCGGGATGCGCGAGGAGCAGCCGATGCCCGACACCACCGCGACGTTCTCCGGGCGCAGGCCGAGCATGGCGAGGGACTTGGTGATCGCCGCGAGCACGGAGTAGTCGCCGCAGCCCGGGCACCAGACCGGCTTGTAGTCCGACTTGAAGTCCTTGGCGGCGAGCGTCACGACGCCGGGCGCGTTCATGCGTTGCTCCATTGTTCGAGCGCCTGCTGGATCTCGGCCGGCCGGAAGGGCAGCGGGCCCGGGCCGGCGCAGGCTCTTCACGTCGCCGCGGCAGGTCGTATTCGGCGCGCAGGTAGCGCAGGAACTGCCCGCTGTGGTTCTGCTCCACCACCAGCACGCGCTTCACGCCCTCGAGCGCCTTCTTCAGGCGCTCGGGCTGCGCCGGCGCGAGCAGCCGCAGCGAAATCAGCCGGATCCCCTTGCCGTGCGCGCGCCAGCGCTTCGCGCGCGGGCCCGGTGCACGAGCCGAAGGTGACGAGCGCGGTCTCGCCCTCGCCCTCGACGCTCGCCCAGGCTTCGCCCGGATCGAGCTGCGCGAGCTTGCGCGCGCGCTTGTCCATTTGCGCGAGGTGGTCGCGCGGCCTGCGAGGAGGGCGTGCCGCGCTCGTTGTGCTCGAGCCCGTCGGCCACATAGGTGTTGCCGGCGGTGCCCGGAATGGCCATCGGCGACACGCCCGACGGCGTCAGCGCGTAGCGCTTGTACGCCGCAGTGTCTGCCTCGGCGGTAAGGCGCGGTGCGCCTGCGCCATTGAGCCGGGGCGCATCCACCACGCCGCGCGCCTGGCCGAGGTACTGGTCGGAGAGCACGATGGCGGGCACCTGCAGCGATTCCGCCAGGCTGACCGCCCATTCGGTGGCGGCGAGGCAGTCGGCGAGCGAATTGGGCGCGATCACGATGTGCGGCGCGTCGCCGTGCAAGCCGTAGAGCGCGGTGCCGAGGTCGGCCTGCTCGCTCTTGGTCGCGATGCCGGTGGAGGGGCCGGTGCGCATCACGTCCACCACCACCACCGGGACTTCCGCGGCGACGCCCAGGCCGAGCGACTCGATCATCAGCGAGAGCCCGGGGCCGGAGGTCGCGGTGAGCGAGGGCACGCCGCCGAACGACGCGCCGAGCGCCATGTTGATCGAGGCGAGCTCGTCCTCGGCCTGCACCAGGGTGCCGCCGACCTTGGCGAGCGCCGGCGCGAGCCATTCGAGCAGCTCGGTGGCCGGGGTGATCGGATAGGCGGCGACGAAGCGCACGCCGCCGCGCAGCGCGCCGTAGCCCGCCGCCTCGTTGCCGGTGATGAGCCAGCGGCTCGCTTTGGCCGGCGGCGGCTGCAGCGGGAGCGCCCTGCAGCTGCGCGGCCTGCGCGAAACCGCGCCGCGCCGCGGCGATTCCCGCCTCGAGGCCCTTCTTCATCGCCTTCTTCATCGCCGCCTCGAGCGCATCGGCGGAGAGCCCGATCAGCCCCGCGAGCACGCCGAGCGCCACCATGTTCGGCCAGGCCGCCGGGGATCCCGGCGGCGAGCGCCTTGAGCGGCACGGGCACGTAGCGCGCGCCGCTGCGCGTGAAGACCTCGGGCGGCTCGCCCTGCGCCGGGTCGCCGAGGATGAGGCTCCCGGGCCCGAGCGGCAGCTCGGCGGCAAAGCGCGCGACGTTCTGCCAGTCGATCGCCGCCAGCACCTGGAAGCGGTCGTCCTGGCCGTCGCCCGGGAAGGTCGAGACGCGGATCATCGCCGCGGCCTCGCCGCCGCGGATCTGCGGGCCGCTGGTGCGGGTCATCAGGCCGTAGTAGCCGGCCAGCGCCGCGGCCTCCAGCAACATATTGCCGGCGGTCATCACGCCGGCGCCGCCGCTGCCGGCGAGCGCCACCGAAATCGAGGATTTCGCGTTCACGGCGCTATTTGGCGGGCAAGCGAGTGGTCAAACCTTGAGCTAGATCAAACCGGGACGCTTTCGCCGGGAGTATTCATACGTCTAATTCGGTATCGTCGATACCGATTTAACGGGAAAGGGTCACAATATGGGCATGGCCGACGCGAAATTCCTCAAGGACCACGACCTGCCGGCGCTGGCCGCCTCCGGGGTGCGCTACGAGAAGCGCGAGGCGCGCACGCCCGACGGCAAGGTGGCGCCCGGCCTGTACAACGCCTGGATCTGGCTCGACAACCCGGCGCAGTACAACTCCTACACCACCGACATGGTGAAAGGCGGTGATCCTCGCGTTCCGCGCGGCCTCCGCCGCGCGCGACGTCATCGAGCGTGGTGTTCACCGGCGTGGGCGACAAGGCCTTCTGCACCGGCGGCAACACCAAGGAATACGCCGAGTACTACGCGGGGCACCCGCAGGAGTACCGGCAGTACATGCGCCTGTTCAACGACATGGTGTCGGCGATCCTCGCCTGCGACAAGCCGGTGATCTGCCGCGTGAACGGCATGCGCATCGGCGGCGGGCAGGAGATCGGCATGGCCTGCGACTTCTCCGTGGCGCAGGACCTGGCGCGCTTCGGCCAGGCCGGCCCCAAGCACGGCTCGGCGCCGATCGGCGGCGCCACCGACTTCCTGCCGGTGATCGATCGGCGCCGAGCGCGCCATGGCGGCCTGCGTGCTGTGCGAGCCGTTCTCGGCGCACGAGGCCTACCACATGGGCATGCTCACCGACATCGTCCCGGCGCTGAAGGTGGACGGCAAGTTCGTCGCCAACCCGCTGGTGGAAACGCAGCGCGCCTACGACGACTTCGGCCGCATCGCCTTCGGCAAGTCCGAAGACCGGCGCGGCGCTCGCGGCGGGCAAGGACCTGATGAAGAAGGGCACGGTGGATCTCTCGCATGCTCGATGCCAAGGTCGAGGAGCTGTGCGCCAAGATCCTGCTCACCTTCCCCGACTGCACCACCAAGACGCTCGAGGAGCTGAGAAAGCCCAAGCTCGAGGCCTGGAACCGCAACAAGGAGGACGCGCGGGCCTGGCTGGCGCTCAACATGATGACCGAGGCGCGCGCCGGCTTCACCGCGTTCAACTCGGGACCGAAGGACGACCGCGAGGTCGGACTTCGTGCTGCTGCGGCAGAAGCTGGCGGCGGGCGAGAGCTGGGTCGGCGGCCTGCACGACGCCATCCAGCCGCGGCAAAGCGCGTGGCTGACGGCCCGCTCAAGGTCTGGCTGGAGCGCGACGGCGCGCTGCTGCGGCTGCGCCTCGCGCGGCCCAAGGCCAACCTCATCGACGCGGCGATGATCGCCGCGCTGGCCGGCGCGTTCGCCGCGCATCGCGACAACGCCGGCCTGCTCGCCGCGCTGGTCGACCACGAGGGGCCGCACTTCTCCTTCGGCGCGAGCGTCGAGGAGCACCTGCCCGCGTCCTGCGAGCAGATGCTGCGCTCGCTGCACGGCCTGCTCGGCGCGATGCTCGACTGGCCGCGGCCGATCCTGATGGCGGTGCCGCGGCCAGTGCCTGGGCGGCGGGCTGGAATTCGCGCTCGCCGGCAACCTGATGTTCGCCGCGCCCGACGCGCAGTTCGGCCAGCCGGAGATGAAGCTGGGCGTGTTCGCGCCCGCGGCCTCGGTGCTGCTGCCGCTGCGCATCGGCCAGGCGCGCGCCGAGGACCTGCTGCTATTCGGGCCGCTCGATCGACGCGCAGACCGCGCTCGCCTGGGGCCTGGCCAACGAGGTGGCCGAGGACCCGGCCGCCGCCGCGGCGGCGTATTTCGAAAAGCACCTCGCCGGCAAGAGCGCCGCCTCGCTCGCGCTCGCGGTGCGCGCGGCGCGCGAGCCCTTCGCCGACCTGGCGCGCGCGCGGCTCGACGACGTGGAAGCGCTGTACCTCGAAAAACTGATGCGCACGCGCGATGCGAACGAGGGCCTCACGGCCTTCCTCGAGAAGCGCGCGCCGAAATGGGAGCACCGATGAACGCCAAGGAAATCGTCGCACGCTGCGAGCAGCTGTTCGAGGACCTCGACTTCGGCGCGGTGAAGGCGTGGAAGGCCGCCGCGCCCGGGCCGCAAGGCGATCGGCTACATGCCGATCTACGTGCCGCGCGAGATCGTGCACGCCGCGGGCATGCTGCCGGTGGGCATCTTCGGCGGCGGCGACCAGATGGAGGTGATCCAGGGCGACGCCTACTACCAGAGCTACATCTGCCGCATCCCGCGCTCCACGCTCGAGCTCGGCCTCACCGGGCGGCTGAACGTGCTCGACGGCATGCTGTTCCCCTCGATCTGCGACGTGATCCGCAACCTCTCGGGCATGTGGCAGATCCTGTTCAAGGACAAGTACGTCAAGTACTTCGACGTGCCGCAGAACTACGACGACGCCATCGGCGGCAATTTCTACGTGCACGAGATGCAGACGCTGCGCGAGGACCTGGCGAAGCTCGCCGGCAAGCCCGATCACCGACGACGCGCTGCGCGCCTCGATCGCCGTGTACAACGACAACCGCAAGGCGGTGCGCGAGCTCTACGCCTACCGCGCGCAGAAGCCCTGGCAGGCGCCCACCTCCGAGGTGTACCTGGTCCTGCGCGCCGGCTGCGTGCTGCCGCCCGAGGAGCACACGGCGCTCATCCGCGCAGTACCTCGTCGCCACCGACCAGGAAAAGCGGGCGCGGCGCGACAACGCGCGCGTGGTGCTCACCGGCGCGTTCTGCGAGCAGCCGCCGCTCGGCCTCATCAAGTCGATCGAGATGGCGGGCTGCTACGTGGTGGACGACGACTTCCAGCTCATCCAGAGCTGGCTGCTCGAGGAAGTGCCGGTCACGGGCGACCCGCTCGAGGAGCTCTCCAAGGCGTTCCTGCACCACTCGGCGCAGACCTCTTCCAAGTACGACGAGCACAAGGCGGACAAGGGCAAGTACCTGCTGCACCAGGTGAAGATGCGCGGCGCCGAAGGCGTGGTGTTCGCCGCGCCCTCGTTCTGCGACCCGGCGCTGCTCGAGCGGCCGATGCTGCAGGAGGTGCTCGCCAGGCACAAGATTCCCTACACCGCCTTCAAGTACGCGGAGAACACCGGCCAGATGGCGCCGATCCGCGAGCAGGCCGGCACGTTCGCCGATTCGATCAAACTGTGGAGCGCCGCATGACCGCCGCCGCCGTGAAGAAGGCAGGTGCAGAAGGAAGACGCGATGTGGCTGCAGAAGGAGATGATCGCGAAGAACTACCACCGAGCTCTCGACCGCGCACACCGAGGGCAAGAAGATCTCCGCCACCTTCGTGCCCGGCAACCTGAACGAGCTCCTGATGTGCTTCGACTTCGTGCGGCGGCCTGCCCGAGACCGACGCGCTGCAGAACGGCATGCGCAAGAAGTCGGGCAAGATGATCATGGACGCCGAGCGGGACGGCCATTCGGAGGACGTGTGCACCTACGTCAAGTCCGACCTCGGCATGATGCTGCAGGGCGAGACCGGTCCCACCGGCGAGGCGATGCCGCACCCGGACGTGCTGCTGCTTTCCTACACGGGCTGCTTCACCTTCATGAAGTGGTTCGAGCTGGTGCGGCAGAAGTACGACTGCGAGACGCTGATGCTGCACGTGCCCTACCAGGGCGACGGCAGGATCAACCCGAACATGCGCGACTACGTGGTCAAGCAGATCAAGGACAAGATCATCCCCGCGCTCGAGCGCATCTCGGGCGTGAAGTTCGACATCGACCGGCTGCGCCAGTACATGCGCGAGTCGCAGAAGGCGGAAGAGGACCTGGTGCGCGTGCTGCAGTCGGCCAAGCACCGGCCCTCGCCGATCGACGGCTATTTCGGCGGCGTGTACTACATCGGGCCGATCTTCACGGCGTTCCGCGGCACGCCGGAGGCGACGCGCTTCTACCAGATGCTGAACGCCGAGGTGCAGGAGCGCGTGCGCCTGGGCAAGGGGCCGATGACGCCGGAGGGCGAGATGGCCGAGGAGAAGTACCGCCTGGTGGTGGAAGGGCCGCCCAACTGGACCAGCTTCCGCGACTTCTGGAAGATGTTCTACGACGAGGGCGCGGTGGTGGTGGCGAGCACCTACGCCAAGGTGGGCGGCGTGTACGACTTCGGCTTCCGCCACGACGCCGAGCGCCCGATCGAGTCGATGGCCGAGTACTGCCTGGGCTGCTACACCAACCTGAATTTCCCGCAGCGCATCGACATGATCTGCAAGTACATCGAGGAGTACCAGGCCGACGGCCTGCTGATCAACTCGATCAAGAGCTGCAACAGCTTCTCCGCCGGGCAGCTCCTCATCCTGCGCGAGGTGGAGAAGCGCACCGGCAAGCCCGCCGCGTTCATCGAATCGGACCTGGTGGACCCGCGCTACTTCTCGGCCGCCAACATCAAGAACCGGCTGGAGAGCTATTTCCAGATGATCAAGCAGAAGCGCACGGCCGCTGTTCACTGAGCCATGAAGACCTTCATCGGCATCGACCTCGGCTCCACCACCACCAAGGCGGTGGTGATCGACGACCAGCGCAACGTGCTCGGGCGCGGCATCACCAACTCGCGCTCCAACTACGACACCGCCGCCGCGATCGCCAAGCAGGAGGCGCTGGTGGCGGCGCGATTCCACCTCTTTCGCGAGGCGCTCGGCGCGAGCGGCGCGCTGAACGGCGCGCTCGAGGGCTTCCTCGGGCAGCTGGAGCGCGATTTCCGCCTCGAGCAGTTCCTCGAGCAGTTGGCCGACCTGGAGAAGGTGTGCGAGCGCAATGCCGCCTCCACGCCGGAGGTCGTAGCGGCACTGCACACGCTGTTCGGACTGCTGACGAAAGAGGCGCCGGAGCTCTTCGCCCCCGGCGCGAAGCGAAAGAGCGATTTCTTCCGCGACATCGCCGGCAGCCGGTATCTGGCGCTCGGCGAGCAGGTCGCGAAGGACACCGGCATCCGCTACGACCAGGTGCTCAATGCCTTCGACCGTTCGATCATCGAGGTCGAGAACCGCGTGTACGGCGAATCGACGTCGCGGCACCTGCTCGCGGCGCTGGATCGCACGTTCAAGGTCCTGCCCGATACGCAGAAGCTTTCCACCAGGATCCGCGCGCCGATCCAGGGCGTGCTCGACATCAAGCTGGAGGAGACCTACGTGGTGGGCACCGGCTACGGGCGTGCGCGGCTGCCCTTCTCCAAGGAGCATGTCCGCTCCGAGATCCTGTGCCATGGCCTCGGCGCGCACGTGATGTACCCGAACACCGCCACGGTGCTCGACATCGGCGGCCAGGACACCAAGGCGATCCAGGTGGACAAGAACGGCATCGTCGAGTCGTTCCAGATGAACGACCGCTGCGCCGCGGGCTGCGGGCGCTACCTCGGCTACATCGCCGACGAGATGAACATGGGCCTGCACGAGCTGGGGCCGCTCGCGATGAAGGCAACCAAGACCGTGCGCATCAACTCGACCTGCACCGTGTTCGCGGGCGCCGAGTTGCGCGATCGCCTGTCGCTGGGCGAGAAGCGCGAGGACATCATGGCCGGGCTGCACCGGGCCATCGTGTTGCGCGCCATGTCGATCCTGGCGCGCTCGGGCGGCATCCGGAACGAATTCACCTTCACCGGCGGCGTGGCCAAGAACGAGGCCGCGGTCAAGGCGCTGATGGATCTGGTGCGCGAGAACTACGGCGCGGTGACGCTCAACATCAACCCCGACTCGATCTACACCGGGGCGCTCGGCGGGGCGACTTTCGCCTGGCGCGCGGTGATGGAAGAGGGCAAAAGCGTGGAGGCGCGCGCATGACCACCACCATCGGCATCGACCTGGGCTCCGGGTGCGTGAAAACGGTGCTGTTCCGCGACGGCGAGTGGCTGGCGAGGCGGGTGGAGCGCATCCGCCGCCGGGATCCCATGGAGCTGGCGAAGCAGGGCTACGACGAGGTGCTCGCGGAAGCGAAACTCCAGCCCGCGGACGTGCACTACACCGCCACCACTGGCGAAGGCGAGAACGTCAAGTTCGCAACCGGCCATTTCTATTCCATGACTACCCACGCGCGCGGCGGCGTGTACCTCAATCCGCAGGCGCGCGCGGTGGTGGACATCGGGGCGTTGAACGGCCGCGCCATCTACATCGACGAGCGCGGCAAGGTGCTGTCCTACAAGATGACCAGCCAGTGCGCCTCGGGCTCGGGGCAGTTCCTGGAGAACATCGCGCGCTATCTGGGTGTGGCGGTGGAGGAGATCGGGCCGCTGTCGAAGAGCTCGCAGAACCCGGAAAAGGTGAGCTCGATCTGCGCGGTGCTCGCCGAGACAGACGTCATCAACATGGTGTCGCGGGGAATCGCCACGCAGGACATCCTGAAGGGAATCCACCTGTCGATGGCTTCGCGGCTGGTGAAGCTGCTGAAAGTCACCGGCATCACCAAGGGCACGGTGCTGCTCACCGGGGGCCTGGCGCTCGACGCGGGGCTGCTGGCTGCGCTGCAGGAGGAGCTGGTGACGGAGAAGATTGCCGGGCTCGAGGCGATGAGCCACCCGGATTCGATCTATGCCGGCGCCATCGGCGCCGCCCTGTGGGGCGATTTCCGCCACCACCGGTTGCAGGAATTGCAGGAACGCGCCGCTGCATGAAAGGAGACAGTAGATGGCCTTGATGATCAACGAGACCTGCACCGCCTGCGACGCGTGCGTGCCGGAGTGCCCGAACGACGCGATCACGGCGGGCAACCCGATTTACGTGATCGACGCGCTCAAGTGCACCGAGTGCGTGGGGGCGAAGGACGAGCCGCAGTGCCGGCTGGTGTGCCCGGTGAGCGATTGCATCGTGGACCATCCCGATTTCCGCGAGAGCCAAGACGAGCTGATGGCGAAGTACCACTCGCTGCACGGCTAGCAGTCGACCGGGTCGCTTCCCTCTCGCCTAGAACGACATCGAGAGGCTGATCGAGCCGAACTCGTCGCTCTCCGGCTGCGTCTTGAACTCGCGCGAGCGCCGGACGTGCGTATAGCTGAGGCGCAGGACCTGCCAGGCCAGCGTGACGCCCCACTGCAAGTCCCCGACGAGCGGCTCCTTGTCCACGCTGCGGCTGTCACGGAAGGTGTTGCCGTCGAGAAAGATGTTGCGGGCGACGGCGCGCGCCTCCGCGCCGGCGAAAAAGTACCAGGTGAACCGGTCTCTCGGCACGAAGAAGCCCGCGCCCGGGATGCCCGGCTGGATGCGAGGCGGCCCGATATCGAGACCGAGCCGCCTGCCGATGCGCAGCGTCATCCCGCCGTTGGCGTAGGTATGCACGTTGCCAACCGCGCCGCCGAAGTGCGGCGTGAGGTCGAGGTCGAGTCCGGCCACGGTCGCGGCGGCTGCCGCGCGCCAGCTGCGCTGGTAGGTCAGCAAGATGCCCAGCTCGTTCCCGAGCTGCGTAGCCCAGCCCTGCGGCTCGGGCGAGTCCGTGAGGTGGTGGCCGAATTTCTGCGCTTCCTCGGCGAGCGAAGCCGGGCCGACGACGCCCAGCGATAGTGCGAGCTGGTCGAACTGGTGCCCCTTCTCGATGCCCAAACCGATCGTTGCGTACAGCCATCCTGCGTAGGGACGGTCGTCGAGCGGCGGATCGGCGAGAGTGATGTCGAGCGGCGTGTAGATGTTCTGGCCGAAGGCGTAGCCGTGGCGCACCTGGCCCCCATCGGGAAACCAGGGAAGCAGGCGCGCGAAGCGCAGCGCCCAATCCGGCGCGGGGTCCCGCGTCGGTACCCAGACCAGCGCGACCCCGCTCGTATAGTAGCCGTCCGTCTTCCCGTAGAAATTGTCGTTCTCGACGACGAGCGTCAGCACGCCGGAGCCGCTGCGCTCTTCGCCGAATGCCAGCGACGCGGCGCCCAGGGCCGCCAGCCAAGCGATCGCGAAAGTCGCGAGCCGCGGGCGCTTGGCGTTACGGTCTGTCATTCAGCATGCGCGCGATCTCGTCCTCGCCGAGCGGCCGCTTGTCCTTCACGCGCAGGCTCTCGGCCCATTCCTGAGCGAAGTCGCGCTGCAGCGCGCGGTTGATGGCGTAGGTGATGAGCATCGCGACCAGCGCGCCCGCGCTGGCGAGCGCCATGTCCTTGTGCGCGTCCCAGACGTCGCCCTGGGTGCCGAGATAGGCCTGGCCCAGCTCGCCGCCGAACGCCTCGGCGGCCGCCCACTCGACCAGCTCGTAGATCATCGAGGTGGACATCGTGAGATCGAGCGGCAGGAAGTAGCTCCAGAAGCCGCGCGCCGAGGCCACGCGCCAGAACACTTCGCGCACCGGATAGGCGAGGAGCAGGCCGTAGCTGAAGTGGATCACCCGGTCGAAGTTGTTGCGCTCCCAGCCGACGAGGCTGTTGAAGGTCGTGCCGGTCAACGCCTTGAACCACTGGTCGTACGGCACCTCGGCGTAGGTGTAGTGCGAGCCGACCTCGTGCAGGCAGAGGAAGATGAAGATCAGCGTGTAGGACACGCGCGACAGCGTCAGGCGCTTGTAGGTGAAAGCGACGAGCAGCACGAAGGCCACCACCAGGGCGTTCTCGAGCGCCCAGTCGGCGCGATGCCAGGGCGCGATCGCGAGCGCGGTCCACAGGATGGCGAATAGGACGGCGAGGAGCAGCAGGTAGCGGTGGTGGCTCATGCTGGGTCTGGCGCTGCGTCTCGCAGGCACTTAACGTTCGAGATCAGGGGCGACCGAGCGAAGCGAGGGTACCGAGAAGCGCAGCTTCTCGGGCGTCCCCTGGAACGAGAGGTTAGGCATCTTTGGTCTTGCACACCAAGTTGACGGCTCTCGAAGAAAAGTATCCGCTGAAGCATCCGTATGCCAAGCTCAGGGCAGCAACAAAAGTGTTGGTGGCAACAATCTCTGCATCGAATGCATGCATTACGGCGAACACGTACTTGGCGAAGAAGATTGCCATGATCACAAAGAATGGAGTCCAACTGCCGGGGATGAAGAAAGTTCTGCTCGATCGGGTGAACTTGACTCTGTCATCGCGGAAGTGCTTGAAGCCGATAACGGTAACAATCAGTAGCCCGAGCGCCCACATTGCTATCGGAGCAGGCTTGATGCCGAAACTTGAGTTGATGCCCGCGAGCGACAACGCAATCATTCCGAGCGGAAGAAGATAGGCCAGTACAGCATTGACGTTGCGGCTGCGCGTTTGTTGAAGCCCAAAGGCCACCAAGACGACGAACAGGCAATAGACCCAAAGAGGAGTATGAATCAGTATCTGAGCGATCAAGTGAGTGATCCGTCCGTTAGATGCCTAACGGTTGGCCAGCTGCTTGGAGAGGAATTCCTCAATAACCGCGCCCAGCCTCGCGTGAACAGCCGCACGATCCACTCCTGGACGATCGGTACAAAGTGGGATTCCCATGACTTCGATCCTTGCTGCGCAGGTATCGATATAGACAAAGTGGCCCTCACCACGATCAAGCCGAAGGACCTCGGCATCACGTTTTGCCTTTGCTATGCGCCCCGCATGAGCTTCGTAGGGCAGAAAGTCGTTCTCTACGGAACCTACTACCAACAAGGCGCTCTTCAGATTCCGCAAAGAGTCCTCAACAAATCCTGGACCCACTGCCGGATCGAGAGCCACGACAGCGCGAATGGGTCGAGACGCCGGCTCTGGCAATTGGCTCGCTGCCGAATCCGCGCTCGGCGTTCCGTACCAGCAGCCCTTATCCACTTTGGCCGCGCCCGAAGCACAGTATTCGGAAATCTGCGAAAAGGAGAATCTTGCGCCTGCCAACATTAGAGCCGTTGCGCCTCCGGATGAGTGGCCTATCGCTCCGATTCGCGATGCATCCACGGAGCTGGCAAGGCGGGACTTGGCAAGAAGCCAGTCAAGCGCGACGTTCAGATCGTGCGTGCGGTCGCGAAACCTGGCTACCGTGGCCGGATTAACGGATTGCGCCCCAAAAACCGGGGACTCGCCGAAGTGTGAAACGCCGAGGACAACATACCGGCGCCGTGCCAATGACTCCGCAATCCATGAGTAGTTGGACGCAGCACCCATGGCGCCGTGCGACAGCAGAACGATGGGCAGCCGGTCTCCAGCCGGTTTAGCGCCAGTTGCGGCGCTGCCAGCACTGATGCCGTAGTTGACTGGAGATTCCTTCTGATCAGTGGGATACCACAAGCTCAGATGAATCGGCCGGTCGCCATCATAGATACGACTCGATTCATACCCAGCCGATTGCTGCGTCACGACGGACTGGCATCCGAGGAGCGTTCCGACAAGCGCGATCAACAGATATTTATGGCGCACGAGGTATTTCCTTGAGTTGGCTAACTGGTGATTGGACGGCAAAGGCTGGGGCTCAAAACTATCCATAGGTAGATTGAACCATCAAAGCGATTGCCCGCAGAGACAAAGGTCTAGAAATTGACCGCCGCCCCGCCCTGCGGCGCCAGCTTCTTCGCCGCCTCGCGCAGCACGAACTTCTGGATTTTCCCGGTCGGCGTGCGCGGCATCTGCTCGACGATCTCCAGACGCTCGGGCCAGAAGTGCTTGGAGAAGCCCTCGGTGGCGAGATGCCGGCCGATGTCGGCGAGCGAAAGCGTCGTTCCCGGGCGCACCGTGACGAACGCGCACGCCCGCTCCTGCAGCCGCGGATCGGGCATTGCCACGATCGCCGCGTCGGCGACCTCGGGGATGCGGTAGAGCGCGCTCTCGATCTCCACCACCGGGATGTTCTCGCCGCCGCGGATGATGACGTCCTTGCTGCGGCCGCAGATGCGCATGTAGCCCTCATCGTCCAGTCTCGCAAGGTCGCCCGTGTCGAACCAGCCGCCCTCATCCAGCCGGGAAAGCTCGGGGCGCTTCAGGTAACCCACGAAAAGCGACGATCCGCGCACCTGCAGCGCGCCCACCGTGCCGCGCGGCGCTTCGCTGCCGTCGGCGGCGAGCACGCGCACCTCGCCGTTCGGCAGCGTGCAGCCGTCGGACTCCAGCACCTTGTACTCGTCCGGCGGCGTGATGGTGACGCTCGCGCACTCGGTCATCCCCCAGCAGGTGGCGACCGCGACGCCGAGCCGCTCGCGCGCCGCCTCCACCACCGCGGGCGGGATCGGCGCGCCGGAGCTCGCGAACATGCGCAGGCGCGGCGGCCGGCGCCGCTCAACATCGGGCAGCGAGGCGAGATCGGCGAGAAAAGGCGTCGCGCCGAAGGTGAACGTGGCGCCATGCTCGCTCATGAGCTCCAATGCCCGCTCGGGATTCCACACGTCGGCAAGCACCAGCGGAATGCCGAGCATCAGCGCCATCTGCAGGCCGTAGCAGAAGCCGAGCTGGTGGCCGAGCGGCGAGGGCATGAAGATCACGTCCGCCGCCCCGATCTGCATGCGTTTCGCGTACTCGCGCACCGCGCTGAGCAGGGTGTTCGAGGTGTGCAGCACGCCCTTGGGCTCGCCGGTGGTGCCCGAAGTGAACAGGAGCTGCATGACGTCGTTCGGCTCGAGGCGGGCGCCGCGCGCGCACGCGGCATCGTCGCCATCGCCGAGCGCGGCTTCGAAGGAAGCGGCGCTGTCGTCGTCTGTGAGCAGCACACGTGCAAGTCCCGGCAGCTCGCGCGCGAGCTGGCGCGCCAGCTCGCCGTGATCGAAGCCGCGGAAGCGCGCGGGCGCGATCAGCACGCGCGCGTCGCCGTGGCGCAGCATGAAAGAGAGCTCGCGGTGGCGGAAGATCGGCATCAGCGGATTGCTCACGGCGCCCAGGCGCACGCAGGCGAGGTGGGCGGCGACGAACTGCCAGCAGTTCGGCAACTGGAAGGAGACCACCTCGCCGCGCGCCACGCCGGCGAGCGACAGGGCGCGCGAGGCGCTCGCCGCGCGCTCGGCGAGCTCGCGGTAGGAGAGTTGCACGCAGGACTGCGCTTCCTCCCGCCAGGAAACGAGCGCTATCGCCTCGGGCTTTTCCAGCACCCAGCGGTCGAGGTAGTCGGTGATGACCTTGTCCGGCCAAAGCCCGCGCCTCTTCTCCAGCTCGAGCCGCCCCTGGTCGAGAAGGAGCTGGTCCATGGCGCTAGCGGCGCTTCTCCAGGAAGTCCCGCACGCGGCCCTGCGTGTCCTCGCTCGCGAGCAATGCGCCGGTGGCCTCGAGCTCGAGCTCGTAACCTTCATCGCTGCACGCGGCGCCGATGCAGCGCTTGCACGCGGCAAGCGAATTCCCCGGCAGGGCCGCGAGTTGCGCTGCGAGCCGCTGCGCGCGCGCGGGCAGCACCTCCGCGGCCACGGCCCAATGCACGATCCCCAGCCGCGCGGCCTGCGCGCCGCTCACCACTTCGGCGCCGAGGATCAGCCGCTTCGCGGTCGCCTCGCCGCAAAGGCGCGTCAGCCGCTGCGTGCCGCCGGCGCCCGGCAGCAGCCCCAGGCGCGCCTCGGGCAGCCCCAGCTTCGCCGTGGCGGAGGCGATGCGAAAGTCGCACGCCAGCGCGAGCTCGAGCCCGCCGCCCATGGCGGCGCAGCAGATCTCGGCGATCGACACCAGCGGCGAGGCTTCCAGCCCGGCATAGGCGCGCTGCATCTCGCGCGCGAACGCGACCATCTTCCTGCGCCCGTCCGCGGAATCGAACCGCGAGCGCATGAGCGCGAGGTCCGCGCCCGCGCTGAAGGCGCGCTGGTCGCTGCGGATGACGAGCACGCGCGCGCCCGCCGCCTGCGCGAGCACCTCGCGCAGGCGCGCGATCCAGGCCTCGTCGATCGCGTTGACCGGCGGCCGCGACAGGGTCGCGACGGCGACCGCGTCCGCGATCTCGAGGCGGATCATCAGTCTCCCTGGAACTGCGGCTTCTGCTTGGCCACGAACGCGTTGTAGGCGCGCCCGAAGTCCTTGCGTCTGCATGCAGATCGCCTGCGCCTCGGCCTCGGTCTCGAGCGCCTGCTCGATGGACAGGTTCCACTCCTGGTGCAGGCACTTCTTGGTCATGGCGTGCGCGAAGGCGGGGCCGTCGGCGAGCGAGCGCGCCATCTCCTGCGCGCGCGCGAGGAGCTTGTCCTTCGGCACCACCTCGTTGAAGTAGCCCCAGGCGAGGCCTTCCTGCGGCGCCGAGCGAGCGTCCGGTGTAGAGCAGCTCCGCGGCGCGGCCCTGGCCGATGATGCGCGGCAGGATGGCGCAGGCGCCCATGTCGCAGCCGGCCAGGCCGACGCGCACGAACAGGAACGCGGTCTTCGCCTCGGGCGTGGCGTAGCGCAGGTCGCTCGCCATCGAGATGATGGCGCCCGCGCCCGCGCACACGCCGTCCACCGCGGCGATGATCGGCTGCGGGCAGGTGCGCATTTCCTTCACGAGGTTCCCGGTCATGCGGGTGAAGGCCATCAGGCCGGTCATGTCCATCTTGACGAGCGGGCCGATGATCTCGTGCACGTCGCCGCCCGAGCAGAAGTTGCCGCCCTCGCCGGTGAACACCACCGCGCGCACGTCCTCGGCGTATTGCAGCTTGTGGAAGGTGTCGCGCAGCTCGGCGTAGCTGTCGAAGGTGAGCGGGTTCTTGCGCTCGGGCCGGTTGAGCGTGACGGTCGCCACGCGGTCCTTCACTTCCCACTTGAAATGCTGCGGGCGCCAGTCCGCCGCCTTGAGTTTGTACATGGGTTGTTTCTCCTTGTCGGTTGCGATCAGCCCGCCATGGTAAGACCGCCGCTCACCGAAAGGACCTGCCCGGTGACGAAGTCCGCGCGGCTGCTGGCGAAGAACAGGATCGCGTCGGCGACCTCGGCGGGCCGGGCGAGGCGGCGCATCGGCGTCGCGTGCTCGAAGGCCTGCTTGATCTTGTCGGGCACCGCGGCCATCAGCGGCGTGTCGGTGGGGCCGGGGCAGACGCAGTTGACGGTGATGTTGAAGCGCGCGAGCTCGCGCGCGAGGCCCTTGGTGAAGGCGATGACGCCGCCCTTGGCACCCGAGTACACGGTCTCGCCGAGGCTGCCGACGCGCCCGGCGTCGCTCGACACGTTGACGATCTTGCCTGCCTGGCGCTCGATCATCGGGTCGATGAAGGCGCGCGTCACCTGGATCGGGCCCATCAGGTTGAGGTCGACGAGCTTCCTCCAGAACTCGGGCGCGTTCTTCACGAAGGGCTCGGTGCGGCCCCAGCCGGCGACGTTGGCCACGATGTCCACCTGCGGGCGGCGCGCGATTGCCTCGCGGCGGAACGCCTCGATCGAGGCGGGGTCGGTGACGTCCAGCCGCAAGAAATCGGCGCCCTGGCCGCGCGCGCGGATCGCGGCGGCCGCGGCCTCGCCGCCCTCCAGGTTCACGTCGCCGAGGATCACGTGCGCGCCCGCCGCGGCGAACGCCTCGGCGGTGGCGCGGCCGATGCCCGACGCCGCCCCGGTGACCACTGCAGTCTTGCCGTTGAGTTTCATGGGAGATCTCCTTCTGATCCTTTCAGGCCACGCCGCGCGAGCGCAGCTGCTCGGCGAACGGCCGGTCGTCCTCGTCGATGTGCCCGATCAGCCACTCGTGCAGGAAGCGCGCGGCCTCGGCCATGCCGCCCGGGTCCAGGCGCAGGTCGAAGTGGCGGATGGCCTCCAGCAGCCGCTGGTGCTCCTCGGCGTGGTGCGCGGGGGCGAGCCCGTGCTCCTGCATCAGGCGCTCCTCGGTGGCGATGTTGTGCTCGGTCGCGCGCACCAGTTCGCGCAGCGTCTCCACCAGCTCGTCGCGCTCGCGGCCCGCGCGCAGGCCCGCGAGCAGGCGGTTGGCGATGTCGACCATCTCGCGATGCTGCCCGTCGATCGCCGCGATGCCCACCTCGTAGCTTTCGCTCCACCGGATGCACGGCAGCTCCTTCGACGAACGCCAGGCGCTGCGCCGGCGCGAAGCCCGTGTCCAGGAAGAAGTGCAGCAGCGGGATTGCCTGCACCGCGACCACCGTCTCGACGCGCTCGATGCGCAGCGCATCGAGGTTGAGGAACAGCTGCTGCAGCAGCGCGTGGCCGATGCCCCGGTGCGCGTACTCCGGGGCGACGCCGAGCGTGTCGATCACCGCCACCGGTTCGGTGCGGCCGAAGTCGCCCAGGTCGGCGCGCGCCATGACGTAGCCGGCCATCACGCCGTCGATGCGCGCCGCGAGCGAGATGCGCACCCCGGACTCGCGCAGCGCCTCGTCGAGCGCGTGCTGCACGTAGGCGCGGCGGTCGCGGCCCGTGACGTGGTGGTCGATGCGCACCACGTCGTCGATGTCCTTTGCGCTGAGCAGGCGCACGTCGGCGATGTCGCGCGCCAGCTGCTCGAAGTCGTTCGCCAGCGGCGCGCTCCAGTCGTTCGGGTCGCCGGACTTGTCGCGCGAGGGCGACACGAAGGACTCGGGCCGCGTGAGGAGCGGGTTGTCCGTGCAGCGCGCTATCGAGGACCAGGGCGCCGGAGAGCGCGTAGCCCGCGGCGGCGAGAAAGCGCAGCATCGCCGCAGTCGCGCCACGGCGCCGAGGTGCGCAGCTCGCCGAGGCGCGCGCTGGCGCGCTGCCTGCTCGAGCGCGGCGTGCAGCGAGCCCAGCCGATGCCGCGGCCCTGCGCCGCGCGCGCCACGCTGATCACTTCGAGGCGCAGCCCGGGCCGCGTGCGGCCGAACTCGCCCTCCAGCACGCGCGCGAGCGCGTAGCCGGCGAGCGCGCCGTCGATTTCCGCCGCGAACTGCAGGTGGAGCTTGGGCTGGCGCAGCGCGGCGGCAAGCCGGCGCTCGAAGTAGGCGCGGCGCGTGCGCCCGGTGAGCACGGCGTCGATCGCGACCACGCGCGTCGAGGTCGCCCGGCGCGAGCGGGCGGGTCTTGGCTGTCATGCGTAGCTCCCGGCGAGTTCGAGATCGGTCTCTTCGTCGAGCAGGTCCTCGAGCGAGGGCAACAGCGACATTTCTTCCTTTTGCACGTGGCTCACCAGGCGCTCGGCCAGCTCCAGCGCCAGCGCGCGCACCTCCGGCCAGCGCGTGGCGAGGTTCTGCGCCAGCTCGCCGAAGCGCTGCGCCGCCGCGCGGATCGTCTCGTGCTCCTCGACGAGCAGCTCCGCGATGTCGCCTTCGCCCGCCGCCGCCAGGCGCGGGAAGAGCTCGGCTTCCTCGAAGGCGAAATGGCGCGTCACCTCGCCGGCGAGCTGCGCGGCGCAGTCGCGCAGCAGCCAGATGTCGTCCTCCGCGGGAGGCCGGTTGCCGCGCAGCGCGAGCGCCTGCTCCAGGCGTCCCCAGAGCGCGAGCGTCGCCTCGTGCTCCTCGTGCAGGCGGCGGCTGATCTGGCGGTTGAATTGCATGGCGGTCGCGCCTCAGGCAGGGGCGGCCGCGCGTGCGTCGCGCAGCCGCAGGAGTACGCCCACGAAGAAGCCGCCGAAGGCGAGCGCGCCGGCAAGGCCGGCGGCGGCGGCCGCCTGCGCCATCCGCGGCGCGTCGAGGACCACGGCGAGCGAGCAGCCCGCCAAGCGCGGCGAGGTGCAGGACGCGATGCGCGGCAAGCGGCAGCGGCGGGCTGAGCGCCGAGGCGAGCGGCGCGCCGGCGCCCGCGTGCACCGAAGCGAGGAACGGCACGATGCGCTGCAGCACCGCGAGCAGGAACGTGAGCAGCCAGCCGGGCACGAGGAGCACCACGAACACAATGCCGGCGCGCGGCGGCGCCCAGCCGAACTCCATCGCCGCCGCGAGCGCGAGGCTCGCGACGAGGCAGCGCCCAGCTCACGCGCACCAGCGCAAAACGCGGCGCCGAGCACCGGCCGCAGCCGCGCGCGCAGCGAGCGCTCGAGCGAAACGATGTGGATCACCGCCGCGGCGAGCCCGGTGAGCGCGGCGGCGCCGGCGTATGCCGCCGAGCGCGAGCAGGATCGCGATGAGCGCGGCGCCGAGCGCGGCGTAGGCGGCGCGCGGCGAGGGCGGGCGCGCGATGGCGAGCATCGGCAGCAGGAACTGCGACAGGCCGAAGGCGAGCAGCCCCATGAACCCGTAGGTGGCGAGCACCAGGTGCGCGGCGCGAAACGCCGCGTGATCCAGCTCGAGGCCGTGCTCGTAGCGCGCGACGAGCGCGAGGCCCGTGGCGGCAAGGCCGACGAGCGCGGCGAGCGCCGCCCAGCCGTGCGCCACGACCACGCGGCATGCCGCGCGCGCCGAGGAGGTTGCGCGCGAGCAGCCACGCGTAGAGCGGCGAGCGCGACCGCCGCCAGGGCGGCCGCCCGGCGCCATCGCGCGCGGCGCGTAGGCCGCGGCGCCGCCCGGCGAACAGGGCCACGCCCGGCGACGAGCAGCCACCACACGGCCTTCGCCGCGGCGATCGAGCCCACCGGCTGGCGCGTCGCGACCGGCAGCAGCTGCAGCGTCGCGCCGATCGCGGTCATGGCGAGCACGCCGAGCGTCGCGAGGTGCAGCGCGGCGAAGGGCAGGCCGAGGCCGCCCGGGAACGCGGCACGTCGCGCGCGCCCGCGAGCAGCGCCGCCCAGGCGAGCACGTGGAACGCCGACCGCGGCGCCGAAGATAGCGGAACGGCACCGACATCGGCAGCAGGCGGCTGCGCGCGACGTTGGCGAACATCAGCGCGCTTTCGGCCGCAGGTCGCGCACGCGCACCGCCTTGCCCTGCGAGCGCGGCACTTCGCCGGGCTTCTTCGCCACCACGCGGGTGGTGACGCCGATCATCGACTTGATCTGGTGGCGCACGCGGTTCTCGAGCTCCTCGAGCACGTGCTCGAGCGACGCCGCCTCGATCTCCACGGTGAGCTCGTCCAGGCTGCCGCTGCGCTCGACCACCAGCTGGTAATGCGGTGCGATGCCCGGCAGGCCTATCAGCACCGCCTCGATCTGCGACGGATAGACGTTGACGCCGCGGATGATCAGCATGTCGTCGTTGCGCCCGGTGATGCGCTGCAGGCGCAGGTGGCTGCGCCCGCAGGCGCAGCGCGCGGTGGTGGCGCGCGTGATGTCGCGCGTGCGGTAGCGGATCATCGGCAGGGCTTCCTTGGTGAGCGTGGTGATGACCAGCTCGCCGGACTCGCCCTCGGGCACCGGCTGGCCGCTGTCGGGGTCGATGATCTCGAAGAGGAAGTGGTCCTCCCAGGCGTGCAGTCCGTCCTGCGCCTCGCATTCCACCGCGACGCCCGGCCCCATGATCTCCGAGAGGCCGTAGACGTCCACCGCCTTGAGGCCCATGCGCGCCTCGATCTCGCCGCGCATCGCCTCGCTCCAGGGCTCGGCGCCGAACAGGCCGATCTCCAGGCTGCTTGCGCGCAGGTCCACGCCCTCGCGCTCGGCGACCTCGGCGATGTTGAGCGCGTAGGAGGGCGTCGCGCACAGCACGCGCGCGCCGAAGTCCTGGATCAGCAGCACCTGGCGCTCGGTCGAGCCGCCCGACATCGGCACCACCGTGGCGCCGAGGCGCTCGGCGCCGTAGTGCGCGCCCAGGCCGCCCGTGAACAGGCCGTAGCCGTAGGCGTTGTGCACCACGTCGCCGCGGCCGCACGCCGGCGCAGGCCATCGAGCGCGCCATCAGGTCCGCCCAGGTGGCGAGGTCGCGCGCCGTGTAGCCGACCACGGTGGGCTTGCCGGTGGTGCCCGAGGACGCATGCAGCCGCGTGAGCGCCTCGCGCGGCCGCGCGAACATGCCGAACGGATAGTGCTCGCGCAGGTCGGCTCTTCAGCGTGAAGGGCAGCTCGCGCACGTCTTCCAGCGTGCGGATGTCCTGCGGGCGGACCTTGAGCGCTTTCATGCGCTCGCGGTGCAGCGGAACCTTGTCGTAGGCGTTCTTGAGGCTCGCGCGCAGGCGCTGCAACTGGAGCTTGCGCAGCGCTTCGCGCGAGAGCGTCTCCGCCTCGCGGTCGAAGAAGTAGCGCCGCCTGGGCGCGCGCGCGTGCTCGTGCACTTTCGCGGCGTAGCGGGGTTGCAGCACAGCGGTCATCATGGCAAGTCTTCCTCCTCCTCAGCGCGCGCCGCGCACCGGCAGTTGCGGCAGGTTGAAGCCCTGGTTGAGCGAGGCGCGCGTCACGATCGCGAACTTGAGCCACAGGCCGGTGGCGATCGCGGCGATGCCGGCGAGCTGCGCCGCCGCCGGCACCCAATAGCCCAGCAACGGCGAAGGCGAGCGCCGACACGGTGCCGATCTGCATCAGCGCCTTGCCCGGCGCCACGAGCGCGGGGCTGCGCACCGCGGCCGCAGTAGCGCGTCCAGGCGACGGCCCTGAGGATGAGCGCGAGGCCGAACCAGGTGAGCAGGAGCGGCGCGGTGGTGAACAGGAGCGCGAGTCCCGCGCCTTCCGCGAGCGACGTGCTCACGATGAGGAGCACCACCTGCGGCGCGCGCCACGCAGGGATCCCTTTCGAGGCGCGCAGGATGCGCCCCTGGCAGAAGACGAAGGCGAGCGCCGCGGCTGCAGCGAAAGGCAGGAACGAGCTGCGGCTCGCACGAGCGCCGCGGCGCCGAGCGCGAAGAGAGCACCGCGACGAAGGACTCGCGCGTCATCCAGGAGGTGAACGGATTGAAGAACACGTTGATGGCGCGCAGCTTCCTGCCGATCTCGAGCCACACCGCGCCCAGGCCCGAGGCGATCGAGGCCGAGCCCGACGAGCACCGGCACGCGGCTGTCCGGGTAGGCAAGCGCCGCCGCGATCATCAGCCCGCTGCCGGTCCCGCCGAGCATGAAGTTGAGCGCCGCGCGCGCGTCCCAGTGCTGCTGAATCCAGGCCTTGGGTCCGAAGCTCATCGCGCCTTGTCCCAGAGGTAGTAGAAGCGCGGGCCCGTGCCGAGCTCTTCGTGCATGCGGAAGTGCTGGTTCTCGGCGAGCAGCTGCGGAGATGTTGCTCGCCGGATCCTCCACGTCGCCGAAGTGCAGCGCCTGCGCGATGCAGGAGTTGACGCAGGCCGGCGTCGCCTCGTGGTCCACACCCGGCTTCAGGCCCTTGGCGAGGCCCGTCGTCGATGCGCTCCGCGCAGAAGGTGCACTTGGTCGCCACGTTCGGGCGCAGCGTGTCCTCGTCGCTCTTGTAGCGCGCCTGGTAGGGGCAGGCGACCGCGCAGTAGCCGCAGCCGATGCACAGGTCGTAGTCGATGGTGACGATGCCGTCGGCGCGCTTCTTCGTCGCGGTGCTCGGGCACACGTGCATGCAGGGCGGGTCGTCGCAGTGCATGCAGCCCACCGGCACGAAGACGCGCTTCACCTCCGGGTACTCGCCGACCTCCATGTCGAGCACGCGCCGCCACTGCACGCCGGGCGGCGTGACGTTCGCGTGCCTGCAGGCCGCGGTGCAGGTCTGGCAGCCGACGCAGCGCCGCAGGTCCGCGATCATCGCCCACTTCGTCACGCGGCCCTCTTCAGCGAGACGCGCGCGATGTCCGCTGCCGAGCCGGTGGCATCCGTCAGCGCGAGCGTCATCGGCACGAGCGAGTTCATCGAGGGCATGCCGAAGTCCTTCGCCACCGGCGTCGCCCAGTGGCCGAACTGCCCGAGCAGCAGCAGCGTGTCGGGCCGGATGCCCTGGCGCAGCACGGCGCGCGCGCGCACCGAGTGCTGCGGCGTGGCGATCTCGAGCCAGTCGCCCTCGTTGATGCCGAGCTCCTTCGCGCGGCCGGCGTTGAGGATCACGCCGCTGTGGCCGGCGACGTTGTCCGCCACTTCCTTGATGAGCTGCATGCCGACGTTGCCGCCCCAGGCGTACTGCATCGAGCGCGAGGTGAGCAGCCAGAACGGATAGTCCTTCGGCGCGCCGCCCATCGCGACCAGCGCCTGCTCCCATTCGCCGGGGAAGTCCTTGTACGCGGGCAGCGCCTGGTATTCGGCGAGCTGCTTGTCCCACCAGTGCATGCCGTGCTCGTGCAGCCGCCGGCCGAGCTCGGTGCCTACGCGCAGCAGGCGCTCCTGGTAGGGCATCTCGAAGCGCAGGCCGCGCGCGGCGAGCGTAGGGAAGAGGTACCAGTTGGTGCGCGGGAACGGCTTGGTGGCGAGGCCGTGCTCCTTCCACCAGGCGAGGCCGTTCGCCTCGGTGCCGCCGGAGAGCTCGAAGCTCGCGGCCTTGCAGGCGGCATCCCAGATCTCTTCGACCGAATGGGCGCGCGCGGGGTCGAGCGCGAAATCCTTGAGCGGCACGCCGAGCGCGCCCCTTGTTGATCGAGGCGTGGTACGGCTCGAGGAGCCCCGTGCGCACGGCGAGCGCGGTGGCGATGTCGGTGAAGTCGCGCGCCTCGCCGCGCGGCGCGATCGCCGGCTGGCGCAGCGCGAAGCCCTCGCAATCCCAGAACTGCTCGATGTACTTGGAGCCGCCGATGCGGATCAGCTGCAGGCTTTCCAGGTCGGTGGCGTCCGGCAGCAGGATGTCGGCGTAGTGGTTGGTCTCGTCGCGCGTGAAGGCGAATGCGACCACGAACGGAAAGCGCGCCATGCGCTCTTCGAGCTTGGCGGTGTCCCAGAACGAGATCGCCGGATTCGTGCGATAGAGAAACCACACCTCGGGCAGCGTCACGCGCGGCAGGCCCGGTGGCGTCTGGTCGAGGAACATCCACGAGAAATGCGTGGGCCCGAGCGCCTGGCTCCAGGCGTTGTTGCCGGCGAGCGGCACCATCGTGCGGTAGGCGTTGCGGATGTTGGGCTGCGCGTTCCAGTGCGCCTTGTCGGTGGGATTGAACGGATAGCCCATCAAGCCGTCGGGTCCCGCGCGCACGCTGCGGTGCCGCTGCGAGAGCGGGCTATTCAGGCGCACCGTGGTGCCCAGGATGCCGCCGGGAGTCTCCAGCGCGCCCACCAGCGCCGCGAGCAGCGTGCGCGCCCAGCAGCATTCGAAGCCGCCCCAGCCGTTGGTCACCGTCTTGCCCAGGCTCACTGCCACCGGGCGAAGGGCAGCGTCTTGCCCTCGATCTCGATCGTCTGCCCCACGCAGGCGGCATCGAGGTATTCGTTGGCGATGCGCCGGATGCGCGCGGCGGGCACGTCGCACACGCGCTCGGCCCACTCGGGCGAGTAAGGCTTCATGTGCGCTGCGAGCCTGGCGAAGGCGGTCTCGCCTTCGAGCGCGCCTTCGGCCAGCACTTCGCCGTCGGCGCCCGTCTCCAGGCTCACGTGTGTTTCCTTCCCTTCCAGCGTAGTGGCGATGATCGGCTGCCCGGTGGCCGGCTCGCGCAAGTAGAAGCCATGCGCCCCTACGAGGTAGGGCGAGGAGGTGTGGCGCAGCAGGAACTCGCGATCGAGCTTCCGGCGCGGCGCCTCGTGCAGCATCACGTGAATCAGCGCGAACAGGAATGCCGCGTCGGTCTTGGGCTTGATCGGCACCCATTCGGCCGAGCAGGCGCCGGTGACCGAGAGGTGCGGCTCGACCTGCACGCGCTTCATGCCGCGCTCGCGCGCGTTGGCGTGGCGCCACACGCCGGCGACGCCGCCCGAGGCCTCCACGTTGGCGCCGCAGGAAATCAGGTAGTTGGTGAGCGGCGTGTCCGGCGACACGGTGAAGCCGCGATGCCACAACTCGCCGTACAGGTGCTCCGAGTGGTAGCACTTGACGCCCTGGCCGGAGCCGAAGCCCATGTCCACCGGCCCCCAGGCCGCGAGGAAGGCGGGAAAGCTGCCCATGTAGTACTGCGGCGTGCCGCCGCCGCCGAAGCTCGCCGCCACGCGCGGGTAGCCCGATTCGTCCAGCAGGCCGCGCGAGCGGACTTCGAGCAGCTTCGCGGAAATCGTGCCGAGCGCTTCGTCCCAGGAGATCGGCGACGCAGCCCGGGTCCTCGTCGTGCCCCTTCTTCGGGTTGGTGCGCTTCATCGGCCGCAGCACGCGGTCCGGGTGATAGGTCTTCTGCACCAGCCCGTAGGCCTTCACGCACACCTTGCCGCCGCCCGGGTGCACGTCCGCGGCGGCGAAATTGGGCTCCAC
This sequence comes from uncultured beta proteobacterium, assembly GCA_963782655.1. Taxonomy (GTDB): domain Bacteria; phylum Pseudomonadota; class Gammaproteobacteria; order Burkholderiales; family SG8-39; genus JAABQT01. The sequence goes on from CAWALA010000013.1 coordinate 232,168, forward strand.
CTCGCTCGCCACGCCGTCCTCCACCTTGACCGTCAGGAGGTCAGGTCCCGCGACGCACTGGTAGCAGTAGGTGGCGACGCGCTTCATGCGGGCTTCGCGATCGCCTTGGCCTGCTTCTGCTTCAGGCGCTGCTTCACCTGCTCGACGTTGGCGATGAAGCGCGCATGCCGCCCGCGGCAGATGGTGTCCAGGCCGTCCGTGGCGCTCACGTCGAAGATCGCGGCGCGGCCTTTCAGCTCGGCGAGGGTGGCGGTGATCGCCACTTTCATGCCGAGCAGCGTCGCCGCGAGGTGGTCGATCTCCACGCGCGTGCCCACCGAGTCCTCGCCGGCGTCGAGGTGCGCGAGCAGCAGCTCGCGGCAGGTGACCTCGATGTCGCGCACCAGCATGGGCGTGGCGTAGACGCGGGCGTCCTCGCCCATGAAGTCGATGGTGCGTTCGCGGTCGATGGCGAACTCGCGCGTGGTGGTGACGCCGGGGACGAGGGTGGGTTTCATGGGGCATCCTGCTCCGATAGCGGGGTGGGCGATTTGATCCAGGTTAAAGACCGAGGTAGGCGCTGCGCACGCCTGCGTCGGCGAGGAGCTCCGGCCCCGTGCCCGCCAGCACTATGCTGCCGGTTTCCAGGACGTAGCCGCGGTCGGCGATGGCAAGCGCCGCGCGGGCGTTCTGCTCCACGAGCAGGATGGTCGTGTGCGCGTCCCGCAGCGAGCGCACGCAGGCGAAGATCTCGGCCACCAGGCGGCGGCGCCAGACCCATGCTCGGCTCATCGAGCAGCAGCAGTCTCGGCTGGGCCATCAGGGCGCGGCCGATGGCGAGCATCTGCTGTTGTCCCCCGGAGAGGGTGCCCGCCGGGTGGCCGCGGCGCTCGGCGAGCGCCGGGAACATGGCGTAGACGCGCTCGAGCGTGCGCGCGGCGGTCTCGCGCCCGCGCCGGTAGGCGCCCAGGCGCAGGTTGTCCTCGACCGAGAGCGGCCCGAACACCTGGCGGCCTTCGGGCACCTGCACGATGCCCGCCTCGACGCGCGCCTCCGGGCGGCGCCTCGCTCAGGTCCACGCCGTCGAAGAGCACGCGCCCGCGCGAGCGCAGGACGCCCGAGAGCGCGCGCAGGAGCGTCGTCTTGCCCGCGCCGTTGCCGCCTACGAGCGCCACCAGCTCGCCCGCGCGCACCTCGAGGTCGACGCCCTTGAGCGCGGGGATGCGGCCGTAGGCGCACTCGAGCGCGCGCACTTCGAGCATCAGTGCACCTCTTCGCCGAGGTAGGCCTCGATGACGCGCGGGTCGGCGCTCACCGCGCGCGGCTCGCCTTCGGCGAGCTTGCGCCCCTCGTCGAGCACGATGACGTGCCCGCGCGACCCCCATCACCAGCTTCATGTTGTGCTCGACCAGCACGATCGTGATGCCGCGCGAGGCGAGCTCGCGGATCAGGCGGTCGATCTCGCTGCGTCTCGGTCGGGTTGAGGCCGGCGGCGGGCTCGTCGAGCAGCAGCAGCTTCGGCTCGGCGGCGAGCGCGCGCGCGATCTCCAGGCGCTTCAGCGCCCCGTAGGGCATGGCATCCGACGCCGCATCGGCCCAGCGCGCAAGGCCCACGAGCTCGAGCAGCGCGAGCGCCTCGGCGCGGCAGCGGCGCTCGGCGCGCGCGAGCCGCGGCAGGCGCAGCGCCGCGGCCGCGAAGCTCCGCGCGCTCGTGCAGCCAGCGCCCGGCCATGACGTTCTCGAGCGCGCTCATGTTGAAGAAGATCTGCAGGTTCTGGAACGTGCGGCCGATCCCCGCGGCGGCGTAGCGGTGCGGCGGCTGGCCGGTGAGCTCGCGCTCGCCGAGGAACACGCGCCCCGCGCTCGGCAGGTAGATGCCGGTGAGCAGGTTCAGGAGCGTGGTCTTGCCCGCGCCGTTCGGCCCGATGATCGCGTGCACCGTGCCCGGCGCGAGCTCGAAGCTCACGTCCTGCACGGCGTGCACGCCGCCGAAGCGCTTAGCGAGGCTTTCCGCGCGCAGCAGCAAGCGCTTTCTCCAGGGTGGGCACGAGGCCCTGCGGCATGAAGATCATGGTGAGCATCAGCACCGCGCCGAGCATCACCATCTCGTATTCCTTGAAGACGGTGAGGAGCTGCGGCAGCGTGGTGAGCACCGCCGCGCCCACCACCGCGCCGAAGCTGGAGGCCATGCCGCCGAAGACCACCATGGTGACGAGCTCGATCGAGTGCAGGAACGAGGCCTTGGCCGGCGTGATGAAGCCCGAGTAGTGCGCGGTGAGCGCGCCGGCGAACGCGGCGAGCGCCGCCGAGAGCACGAACGCCGAGAGCTTGTGGCGCGCCGGATCGATGCCGATCGCGGCGGCCGCCACCTCCGAGCCGTGCAGCGCGCGCCAGGCGCGGCCGCGCGGCGAGTCGATGAGGTTCTGCGCGAGCCACACGGTCGCTACGACGAGCACCGCGACCACCCAGTACCAGGCGCGCTCGCCGGCGAGGACATGGCCCGCGAAGCCGAGCGGCGGCACGCTCATGCCGTCCGGGCCGCCGGTGTAGCCGTCCTCGGTGGCGATCACCACCGAGACGATGATCCCGAGGCCGAGCGTCGCCATGGCGAGCGCGTGGCCCCTCAGGCGCAGGATCGGGCGCCCGATCGCCCAGGCAAGCAGCGCCACCGCGGCGACCGAGGCGGCGAGCGAGGCGGGCGTCGGCCAGCCGTAGCGCGCGGCGAGGATCGCCGAGCCGTAGGCGCCCAGGCCGAAGAAGCCCGGCGTGGCCGAGGCTGATCTGGCCCGCGTAGCCGATGAGCAGGTTCAAGCCCACGCAGACGATCGCGTTCAGGCCCGACGAGGATCGCCACCTCGTAGGTGTAGTTGTTCGGCAGCGCGAGCGGCAGCAGCGCCACCGCTGCCGCGAGCGCTACGAGGCCCTTCCTAGACGCGCTCGGTGGCGCGGCGGCGGCCGGCGAGGCCATCGGGAAGGAAGATGAGCGCCGCGAGGATGATCACGAAGGCGAAGACATCCTTGTAGGCCGAGGAGAGGTAGCCGGCGCCCAGCGACTCGATGAGCCCGAGCGCGAGCCCGCCGATGATGGCGCCGGGGCCGCTGCCCATGCCGCCGAGGATCGCGGCGGCGAAGCCCTTGAGGCCCAGCATGACGCCGACGTCCCACGAGGTGAAGGAGATCGGCGCGATCAGCACGCCGGCGAGCGCGCCGAGCGCCGCCGACAGGCCGAAGGAGACGAGCAGCACGCGCCGCACGCTGATGCCCATCAGCTGCGCGGCAAGCCGGTTGTGCGACACGGCGAGGATCGCCTTGCCGGTGAGCGTGCGGTTGAAGAACCACCACAGCAGCGCCACGGTGATCACCGTCGCGCCGAGCACCCACAGGGTCTGCGGCAGGAGCGTCGCGCCGCCGAGCTTGAGCGGCGCCTCGCCCGAGAAGGCGGGCAGCGAGTGGATCTTCTTGTCCCAGACGAGCGAGGCGAGCCCGCGCAGCAGGATCGAGGCGCCGATGGTGATGATGATGAGCGTCACCACCGGCGCGCCGCGCGCGGGCTCGACCGCGAGCTTCTCCAGCGCGAGGCCGACCAGCATCGCGCCGCCCACGGCGAGGAGCGCCGCGAGCGGCAGCGGCAGCCCGGCTTCGACGAAGCCGGCGGCCGCCATGCCGCCGATCATGACGAACTCGCCCTGCGCGAAATTGATGACGTGGCTCGCGTTGTAGATGATCGCGAAGCCGAGCGCCACCAGCGCGTAGATCGCGCCGACGGTGAGGCCGGTGAGCAGGAACTGGACGAAGCTGGGCGGACATGGGCGCTCCGCCCGATCGTCCTATTTCACTTCGCCAGCGTCCAGTCGCCCTTGCGGATCTCGAGCATGCGGAAGCCCGAGACGTCGAGGCCCACGTGGTCGGTCGGCCGAGTAGTTGAACACGCCCGCCGTGCCCATGAGGCCGTGCACCGACTCGATCGCGTCGCGCACCTTGGCCTTGTCGGTGCCGCCCGCCTTCTTCAGCGCCTCCACCGCGATCATCAGGCCGTCGTAGGCGTGGCCGCCGAAGGTCGAGACGTCGGACTTGTAGCGCGACTCGTAGTCGCGCTTGTAGCCGAGCACCACCTTCTTCTGCGGGTCGGAATCGGGCAGCGCCTCGGCTATCAGCAGCGCCGCGGCCGGCAACCGCACGCCGTCGGCGGCGCCACCGGCGAGCTGGATGTAGCCCTTGGAGGCGACGCCGTGCGACTGGTAGAGCGGTGCGCCGATGGTGAGCTGGCGGTAGTTCTTGGTGACGATCGCCGGGCCCTGGCCGAAGCCGCAGTTGAGCACCGCCTGCACCCCGAGCGTGTTCTTGATCTTGGAGAGCTGCGCCGTCATGTCGGTGTCGCCAGCGCCGTAGGACTCGTCGGCGACGATCTCGATGCCGTGGTTCTTCGCCACCTGCATGCACTGCGCGCGCATCGACTTGTCGAAGCCGCCCGCGCCCGAGATGAGCGCGATCTTGGTCGTGCCGCGCGCCTTCATGTCGACGAAGATCCGCTCGCAGGCCTGGCGGTCGGAGTGCGGCGTCTTGAACACCCACTTCTTCACCGGCTCGACGATCACCACCGCGCCGGCGAGCGAGATGAAGGGCATGCCCGCCTGCTCGATGAGCGGCACCACCGCCATGGTCTCGCCGGTGGTCGAGCCGCCGACCATCAGGTCGACCTTGTCCTGCTCGATCAGGCGCTTGGCGAAGGCGCGGGCCTTCTCGGCGTCGCCCGCCGAGTCGTAGACGGTGAGCTGGAGCTGGCGGCCGAGCACGCCGCCCGCGGCGTTGATCTTCTCCACATAGAGCTCGAGGGTCTTCTGCTCGGGATCGCCGAGGAAGGCCGCGGGCCCGGTGACCGACAGGAACGAGCCGATGCGGATCGGCTCCTGCGCCTGCACTGCTGCCGCGGCGGCGAGCAGCGCCGCCGCGAACCATGCACGGTGTTTCATGACCTCGCTCCTTTTGTTTAATCCGACATTCCGGTACCGTGAAGCGTATTTGGGGCCGGGGAGGACGACTTGATGTGCATCAAGAGATGTCCACGCTGAAGCGCCGCCGCAATGCAGCAAGCGCGCGCCCGGCGCTGCGCGTGCGCAGCGCCCTGCCCGGCGACCTGGCGCAGGTGATCGACATCGACGCGCGCGCGACCGGACTGCCGAAGCCCGAGTACTGGGCGGGCATCCTGCGCCGCTACGGGCGGGCGCGGCGCGCGCCGCTTCCTGGTGGCCGAGGCCGGCACGCGCATCCTCGGCTTCCTCGTCGGCGAGGTGCGCGACTGGGAGTTCGGCTCGCCGCCCTGCGGCTGGGTGTTCGGCATCGGCGTGAGGCCGGACGCGCGCGAGGCGGGGGTGGCCACGCGGCTGCTCGAGGCGGTGAGCGCGGCCTTCCGGCGCCAGGGCGTCTCCACCGTGCGCACGCTGATCGCGCGGGACAACCGCCTGGTGCTGTCGCTTCTTCCGCAGCCAGGGCCTGATGGCGGCGCCGGTCATCCCGCTGGAGAAGGACCTCGGGTGAGGCTGCAGAAGAACACGCTGCTCGCGCTGTACAGCGCGCTCGAGTTCGCCGCACAGCCGCAACGGCAATTGTCGGTGGCGGGCATCGCCGCCAGCCTGCGCGTGTCGCCGCACCACCTGGCGAAGGTGCTGCGCACGCTCGGCCGCGCCGGCCTGGTGGACTCCGTGCGCGGCGCGCGCGGCGGCTACCGCTTCGCCGGCAACGCCAAGCGCGTGACGCTGATGGACGTGATCGGCCTGTTCGAGGACATCGGCGCGCCGCCGCTGCGCGCGCGCCGTGCGCGGCGGACCGCCGAGCAGGCGCTCGACGAGGTGCTGGCGGAGATCGACGACACGGCGCGCGCCACGTTCGGCTCGGTGACGCTCGAGACCATGCTCAAGCTGATCGGGCGGCGCGGTGAACGCGGCTGACGCTTATGCGGCGGTGAAGATGCTCCACCTCGGCTGTGCCGCATTGAGCATCTCCGGGTTCGCTGCGCGTGGTGCACTGATGCTTAGGGAATCGCCAATCCTGCAGATGCGCTTCGTGCGCATCGCGCCGCACGTGGTGGACACGCTGCTGCTCGCGAGCGCGGCGTGGCTTGCCTGGTATCTCGGGCAGATTCCCTTCGTGCATGCGTGGATCACCGCGAAGGTGCTGGCCCTCCTGCTCTACATCGTTCTGGGGATGTTCGCCTTGCGGCGCGGGCGCACGAAGGCACTGCGCACAGCGGCGTTCGTCGCAGCGCTGGCGTGCGCCGCGTACATCGTCGCGGTCGCCCTCACGCGCGACGCGACGCCCTGGTCCTGAGTCAGCCCGGCTGTCCGTCCAGGCGCGGGCGCGTCAGGATCGGGTAGTACGCCACCGTGAACGTGGCGAAGGCGGCGAACCAGAAGATCGCGCCAATCAACGTTGCAGCCACGTACGCCGCCGGAAAGGCGAGTGGCACCAGCGCGCGCGCAAACGCCGCGAGCTGGATGAGGACGTAGGCGGCGATTTCCGCGCGTCCCGCCACGAGCGGCCGCGCGGTGTGGCCGCGCGTAGTGCGCGTCATCATGCCGAGGGTCAGGCCGCCGATCGCGCCCACCGTGAGCGCGTGCGTGGCGAGCGCCACCGGCACGAGGCCGAACCCCGCGAGGCCGCGCAGCGCGAGGTGTGCCACGATCCAGGCGTAGGAAATGTGCAGGATCCAGACGAGGGGGTGGCGCAGGGTCCGCTGCGGGTTCCACAGGGCGAGGCGCGCCGCGTGCAGCGCCGCCGCGACAAGCGCAACGGCCGCCGCCGTCCTTGCGAGCTCCAAGGCGTCCGCCGCGAGCAACAGGAGGATCGGATCCCAGCGCGGCGCTTTCCAGCCACGCGACGCGGCGCGCGCCCGCGCCCGGCACGCCGTTGTTGGTGAACATCGGCACCACGCGGCCCGCCACCACCGTCATGACGAACAGCACCACGTCCAGGCCGATGGCGATGCCCAGCTGGGGATAGGTCTGCAGCGGCGATGCTCGCCGCGCCGAGGGCCAGCACCAGGGCGATGAAGAAGAGATTCCTGCGGTTGCCGCTGGCGATCAGCGGCTGCCCGATGCCGCCCGCGACGGCGATCGCGAACACCGCTCCTGCCGCCGCGGCTGCGGGCAACGACACCAGGGCGAGCGCGCGCGCCAGCAGCCACAGGGCCGCGATCGCGGCTAGCGCCGCGCCCGTCGGCGTGGGCCGCCCGGTCCACACGCGCACCGCCGTGAGCAGGAATCCGGCGATCACCGCGAAGGCGTAGCCGAAGATCATCTCGTGCGCGTGCCAGAGGATGTTGGCGCCGGGCAGCCAGCCCGCGTACTGCAGCGCCCAGAGCGGCACGGCGAGCGCGGCGTACGCGCCGGCGAGTAGGTAGAACGGCCGGAAGCCGAGGTCGAAGAGCGCGAACCTGGAGGAAGGGATCATGCAGGCGTGCAGATGGTAGGAGCGCGATCCCCGCGCGTGCTTGATGCAGGTCAAACAGCCGTCTTCCCCCGCGCGCAAAGTAGATGCTGCAGTCCATCCGGAGGCCACCCCATGTACAAGCACATCCTGATCCCCACCGACGGCTCGGAACTGGCCGGACACGCGGTCTGCTGCCGGCATCGCCTTCGCCAAGTCCGTCAATGCCAGGGTCACCGCGTTCACCGCGCTCGAGGAGTACCACGTGCCAAGCGAGGCGGCGGTGATGGCGCACCACATCAAGTCCGTCGAGCAGCACACCGCGGAGGCCGCGGGCAAGGCCGAGGCGATTCTCGGCCCGGTGCGCGAGCGCGCCGCCGCGGCCGGCGTGGCGTGCGAGACCCGCCATGCGTTGAGCGATCGCCCCTACGAGGGCATCATCGCGGCGGCGGATGAGTACGGCTGCGACCTGATCTTCATGGCCTCCCATGGCCGGCGCGGACTGCGCGCCCTCGTGTACGGCAGCCAGGCGCAGGGCGTGCTGACGCATTCGACGATCCCCACGCTGGTCTATCGCTGAGCCGGCAAGCCATTACAATCCGGACCTCGACCCAGGAGAGCACGCGCATGGAACAGGTAACGACGGAAAAACTGATGGCCGACCTGCGCATCGTGATCGGCGATGCGGAGGAACTGCTCAAGGCGACCGCCGGGCAGGCCGGCGCGAAGGTGGATGAAGCGCGCGCGCGGGCGCAGGAATCGCTGCGCGCGGCGCGCGAGCGCCTGGAGCAGGCCGGTGCCGCGGCAGGCGTGAGCGTGCACGAGATCGACGCGCAGGTGCGCGCGAACCCCTGGGCCGCGGTGGGCATCGCGGCCGGCGTGGGCCTGGTCATCGGCGTGCTGCTCTCGCGCAGGTAGCCATGGGTCTTTTCCAATCCGCGCAGGCGCTGCTCGCGAGCATCGTGCTGCTCGCGCGCACGCGGCTCGAACTGGTGGACACCGAGCTGCAGGAGATGCTCGCGCGCCTGGTGCTGCTGGTGATCTGGGCGGTGGCGGCGGTGCTGCTCGCGCGCGCTGGCGCTCGGCTTCGGCGCGGTGGCCGCCGTGATGGCCGCCCCGCCCGAGCAGCGCGTCGCGCTGGCGGTGGTGGTGGCCCTGCTGTTCCTCGTCGCCGCCGCCGCATTCGCCTGGCGGTTGCGGCGCGAGATGGCGGCGCGTCCGCTCGCCTCGAGCCTCGCCGAGCTTGGACGCGACGTCGCGGCGCTGCAGCCGCGGGAGCCGCGCGACTGATGGTGCCGCTCGCGCAGCTGACGCGGCGGCGCCAGGCGCTCCTCGAGCGCTGCGCGGCGCAGCGCGCCGCGGTCGCTGCTGCCGCGCACAGCCTGCACGAGGCGTCCGCCACGCCGACGATGCTGGCGCTCGGCGCCGCGGGCGCGGTCCTGGCGCTTTCGCCGCGGCTGCGCCGCTGGACGAGCCGCGCGCTCACGGCCTACATGCTCCTGCGGCGGCTCTGAATCAACTAAAGCGCTATTTCAGCCAGAACGAACGCGCCGTCGCCGCCGCGTTCTTCGCCGCCGGCTTCGTGTTCGACATGCTGACCGTCGGGCGCATCGACTCCTGGGCGACCATCGGCCAGCAGGTGGCGTACCTCGCGGTGATCATGACGGCGCTGCTGCAGATGTTCCACGAGCAGGGCCAGCCCGTGCCGGAACTGGCGGGGATGGCGCGGCTGAAGCGCTGGACCTACGAGTACCGCGGCGCGGCCGTGCACTTCCTGCTCGGCGCGCTGCTGAACCTGTACGCCATCTTCTTCTTCAAGAGCTCTTCGCTGGTCGTGTCGTTCGTGCTTCCTCGCCTTCCTGGTGGCGCTGCTGCTGGCGAACGAGTCGCGGCGCTTCAAGGCGCTCGGCCTGCCTTACAAGTTCGCGCTGCTCGCGCTGTGCTTGCTCTCCTTCTTCGCCTACCTCCTGCCGGTGCTCGCGGGCTCCATCGGCCTCGCCATGTTCCTCGCGTCGATGCTGGTCGGCAGCCTGCCGCTCGCCGCCGCCGGCTGGTGGATCGGGCGCTTCGCGCCCGAGCGCTTCGCGCTCGCCCGGCGCCAGATCCTGCTGCCGCTGGGCTGCGTGCTGGTCGGCTTCCTCGGGTTCTACCTGTTCCGCCTGATCCCGCCGGTGCCGCTGTCCATTCCCGTTCATCGGCGTGTACCACTCGGTGGAGCGCACCGCGGAGGGCTACCGCCTGGGCGCACGAGCGCGAGTGGTGGCGCTTCTGGCATCGCGGCGACCAGGCGTTCCGCGCGCAGCCCGGCGACAAGGTCTACGTGTTCTTCCGCATCTTCTCGCCGTCGCGCTTCGCCGACCAGGTGCAGGTGCGCTGGTACTGGCGGCAAGGCGGCGGCATCGGCGGCTGGGCGCTGCAGGACACGATCCCGATCAACATCGTCGGCGGCCGCGAGCAGGGCTTCCGCGGCTACGGCGTGAAGTCCAACTACCAGCCCGGCAGCTGGAAGGTGCAGGTGGAAACGACGGACGGGCGCGAGATCGGAAGGATATATTTCGACCTCGAGCTGGCGGCGCAGGCGCCGCGCACCCTGCAGATCGAACTGGAGTAGGAGCGATGAAAGCGACATTGGTGCCCGGCATCGCCGGCAAGAAGATCCTGCAGGTGGACGCGGGCCGCTGCATCGCGTTCATGGGGCCGGAGAACGCGGTCTACGCCACGCCGCACATGGTGAGCGACGTCGAATACGCGATCCGCGATTTCCTGCTCGGCTACCTCGATCCCGGCGAGGACACGGTGGGCACGCACGTGACCATCGACCACCTCGCGGCCACGCCGCGCGGCATGCGCGTCACCATCGAGTACGCGGTGACGCAGGTGGACGGGCGCAGCGTGCGCTGCGCGTTCAGCGTGCGCGACGAGGTGGAGGAGTGCGGCTCGGGCGTGCACGTGCGCTTCGTGGTGGACGCGGACAAGACGCGCCGGCGCCTGGCGAAGAAGCGCGCGCAGGCAGGCAAGGGCTGACTCGCGGTAAACTGGGCCCATGCGTTCCCTCGTCGTGGCGCTGCTCGCGCTGGCGCCCGCGCTGGCCCATTCCCAGCAGAAAGCTCCGCCGCCGACGCCGGTGCGCGCGGTGGCGGCCAAGGTCGCGCCCGCGATCCTCGAGACCAGCGCGGTCGGCACGCTGCGCGCGGACGAAGGCGGTGATGATCCGGCCGGAAATCGCCGGCCGCATCGAGCGAGATCCGCTTCAAGGAGGGCCAGCAGCGTGCGCGCGGCGCGGTGCTGGTGCGCCTGGACCAGAGCGAGCTCGCCGCGGTGCTCGCCTCGAGCAAGGCGCAGGCGGGGCTCGAAGCAGCAGCGCCTGGAGCGCGCCGAGGACATGCACAAGAAGGGCTTCATCGCGCAGCAGGCGCTCGATGAGCAGCGCGCCAACCAGCATGCGCGCGCTGGCGCCAAGCTGCGCGAGGACGAGGCGCGGCTCGCCAAGACCGAGATGCGCGCGCCGTTCCCGGGCGTGGCGGGACTGCGCCAGGTGAGCGAAGGCGCCTACGTCGCCGCCGGCACCGACATCGCGCGCCTGGAGAAGATCGACCAGCTGAAGCTCGACTTCCGCGTGCCGGAGACCTTCCTCGCGCAGCTCAAGGCGGGCCAGCCCGTGCGCATCGCGGTCGACGCCTACCCGGGCGGCGAGTTCCGCGGCGCGATCTACGCCATCGAGCCGGCGATCGACGAGCAGACGCGCACGCGTGCTGGCGCGCGCGCGCGTCGGCAACCCCGACCTCAAGCTGCGCCCCGGCATGTTCGCGCGCGTGCAGCTGCAGCTCGGCGTGCGCGAGAAGGCGGTGTGGATCCCCGAGGAGGCGATCGTGCCGCGCGGCCAGGACAGCTTCGTGTTCCGCGTCAGCGCCGGCAAGGCCGAGCTGGTGCGGGTGCGACACCGGCGTGCGCAAGGTGGGCGAGGTCGAGATCCTGCAAGGGACTCGCCGGCGGCGACCTGGTGGTCACCGAGGGCACGCAGCGCATCGGGCCGGGGTCGGCGGTGAGCGTGATGCCGGGAGAAGCCGGCGGCGTCGGCGCCGGACAAGAAGGGATGACTGTCTTGATTTTGACTTTATCGGATCTCGCCTTTTTCCGCGTTTCCGCTTCATGCGGAAAAAGGCGAGACAGGCAGCGTCCCAAGTCTTCCCAGTCATCGCGCCTGCACCCCGACAAGACTGTCTCCGCTTTTCCGGCAGAAGACAACGCCGCCGGAAAAGCGGAGATTGGATAGAGGCAAAGGCCAGGGCAAATGCAGCTCCCCGAGATCTGCATCCGCCGCCCCGTCTTCGCCACGGTGATGAGCCTGATGATCGTGCTGCTCGGCGCCATCAGCTTCACGCGCCTCACGGTGCGCGAGTACCCGAAGATCGACACGCCGGTGGTGTCGGTGCGCACCGTGTACAAGGGCGCGAGCCCGCAGGTGATCGAGTCGCAGGTCACGCGTGCCGATCGAGGACTCGATCTCCGGCATCGAGGGCGTGCGCACGGTCAAGTCCGTGTCGCGCGAGGAAGTGAGCCAGATCACCGTCGAGTTCCTGCCCGAGCGCAACGTGGACGCGGCCGCCAACGACGTGCGCGACCGCGTGGCGCGCGTGCGCGCGGTGCTGCCCGAGGCGGCCGACGAGTCGGTGGTGTCCAAGATCGAGGCCGACGCGCAGGCCATCATGTGGCTCGCCTTCAACTCCGAGCGCCACGGCACGCTCGAGCTCTCGGACTACGCCGACCGCTACATCGCCGACCGGCTGAAGACGCTGCCGGGCGTCGCCTCGGTGATCATCGGCGGCAACCGGCGCTACGCCATGCGCATCTGGCTGGACCGCGACCGCCTGGCGGCCTACAGCCTCACGCCGCAGGACGTGGAGAACGCGCTGCGGCGCCAGAACGTGGAGATCCCCGCCGGGCGCATCGAGTCCTCGCAGCGCGAGTTCACGGTGCTGGCGGAGGCCGACTTCCGCTCGGCCGAGCAGTTCAACGACATGATCGTCACCCAGGCGAGCGGCTACCCGGTGCGCCTGCGCGACGTGGGCGTCGCGCGCCTCGGCGCCCTGGACGAGCGCAGCATCATCCGCGTGAACGGCAATCCCGGCGGTGGGCCTGGGCGTGGTCAAGCAGTCCACCGCCAACACGCTGTCCGTGGCGCAGGCCGTGAAGGAGGAGCTGGTGCGCGTCTCGCGCGACCTGCCCGAGGGCATGAAGCTGCAGGTGGCTTTCGATTCCTCGATCTTCATCGAGCGCTCGATCGACGCGGTGTACCGGACGATGCTCGAGGCGGTGGCGCTGGTGGTGCTGGTGATCTTCGTGTTCCTGCGCTCGGTGCGCTCGACGCTGATCCCCTTCGTCACCATCCCGGTGTCGCTGGTGGGGTCGTTCTTCTTCCTGTACGTCCTGGGTTTTTCCATCAACGTGCTGACGCTGCTCGGCGTGGTGCTCGCCATCGGCCTGGTGGTGGACGACGCCATCGTGGTGCTGGAGAACTGCCACCGGCACCTGGAGATGGGCAAGCCGCCGCAGCAGGCGGCGGCCGACGGCTCGCGCGAGATCGCCTTCGCCGTGATCGCCATGTCGCTCACGCTCACCGCGGTGTTCGCGCCGGTGGCCTTCGTGCCCGGCAACACCGGCAGGCTGTTCGCCGAGTTCGCGCTCACCGTGGCCTCCGCGGTGGCGGTGTCGGGCTTCGTCGCGCTCACGCTCACGCCGATGATGTGCTCGCGCGTGCTGAAGGCGCACGAGCGGCACGGCGGCCTCTACCTGGCGATGGAGCGCTTCTTCACCGGCATGACCAACGCCTACCGCCGCTCGGTGACGGCTGGTGCTGCGCAGGTGGTGGGTGGTGCTGCTGGTCTTCGTCGGCGTGCTCGCCGCCTGCATCGCGCTGGCGCTCACGCATCAAGCAGGAGCTTTCGCCGCTGGAGGACCGGGGCTTCTTCCTGTCGCTGGTCCTCGCGCCGGAAGGCGCGTCGATGGACTACACCAACGCCAACGTGCGCGAAGTCGAGCGCATCTACCGCGACGTGCCCGAGATCCGCACCACCTTCGCGGTGGTGGCGCCGGGACTGGAGCGCCCGAGCCCGGTGAACACCGGCATCACCTTCAGCCAGCTGAAGCTCTGGGACGAGCGCGGCCGCAAGGCGCAAGCAGATCACGGCCGCGATCGCGCCCAGGCTGTTCGCGCCTGCCCGGGGTGCTCGCCTTCCCGGTCAACCCGCCCTCGCTCGGGCAGAGCTTCCGCAACCCGCCGCTGCAGTTCGTGGTGCAGGCGGGCTCCTACGAGGCGCTGGACGACATGACGACCAAGCTCCTCGCCAAGGCGCGCGAGTCGCGCGCCATCGCCAACCCGGACAGCGACCTGCGCCTGAACAAGCCGCAGCTCTCGGTGGACATCGACCGCGAGAAGGCCGCTGCCGTCGGCGTGGACGTCGAGACCATCGGCCGCACGCTGGAGACGCTGCTCGGCGGCCGGCAGGTGACGCGCTTCAAGCGCGAGGGCAAGCAGTACGACGTGATCGTGCAGCTCGAGGCGAAGGACCGCAACACGCCCGCCGACCTCACCTCGATCTACGTGCGCGCGCGCGACGGCACGCTGGTGCAGCTCTCCAACCTCGTGCGCGTGAAGCGAGACCGTCGCGGCGAAGGAGCTGAACCACTTCAACCGCCAGCGCGCAGCGATCATCTCGGCCAACATCGCCGCCCGGCTACACGCTGGGCGAGGCGCTCGAGTTCATGGACGGCGCCGCCGCCGAGGTGCTGCCCGCCTCGGCGCGCACGGAGCTGGACGGCGTGTCGCGCGAGTTCCGCGAGTCCGGCGCGAGCCTGGCTGTTCGCCTTCGCCCTGGCGCTGGTGTTCATCTACCTGATGCTCTCGGCGCAGTTCGAGAGCTTCGTGTCGCCCTTCGTCATCATCCTCACGGTGCCGCTCGCGGCGCTCGGCGCGCTGCTCGCGATCCTGCTCACCGGCGGCACGCTGAACGTCTATTCCAAGGTGGGGCTGGTGATGCTGATCGGCCTCATCACCAAGCACGGCATCCTGATCGTCGAGTTCGCCAACCAGCTGCGCGAGAAGGGCATGGCGGCGCGCCGAGGCGGTGGTCGAGGCGGCGGCGCTGCGCCTGCGCCCGATCCTGATGACCACCGGCGCGATGGTGCTCGGCGCGGTGCCGCTCGCACTCGCCACCGGCGCCGGCGCGGAGGCGCGCCAGCCGATCGGCTGGGTGATCGTCGGCGGGCTGCTGGTGGGCACGCTGTTCACGCTGTACGTCATCCCGACCGCCTACCTGCTGCTGGTGCGCGGCAAGCGCGCGCGAGCTCGCGGAAGCCGCACGTTGCTGCTGCAGAGTGACACCGCGCTGGTGACGGGAACGGGCGGGGGCATCGGCCTCGCCATCGCGCAGGCGCTGGAGGACGAGGGCGCGCGGGTGCTGCGCGCCGACGTGAAGGACGCCGACCTGTCGCAGCCCGGCGCCGCGCGGCGGGCTCGCCGAGTCCGCGATCCGCACGCTCGGCCAGGTCTCGCTCTTCGTCCATGCCGCGAGCCCCCGCGCCGCGAAACGCAGACCGCGCTCGCGGTCACCGAGGCCGAGTGGCGCGCCATGCTGGAAGTGAACCTGAACGCGGGCTTCCTCATCGCGCAGGCGCTCGGCCGGCACATGCGCGAGAAGAAGATTCGCGGCCGGATGCTCTTCGTCACCTCGCTGCACGCGGAATCGCCGCGCAACCTGCCGCACTACACCGCCTCGAAGGCGGGGCAGACCATGGTGATGAAGGAGCTGGCGCGGGCGCTCGGGCCCGACGGCATCCGCGTCAACGCCATCGCGCCGGGCGCGGTGCCGGGCGCGGGCTTCAAGGGCTCGCCGGGCCTCGTCGACAAGATCGCCCTCGGGCGCCTCGGCACGCCGGCGGACATCGCGCCGATGGCGGTGGCGATCCTGTCGGAGCAAATACGGCGCCTACATGACCGGCGCCACGGTCGTGGTGGACGGCGGCATCGCGCTGCACAACTGGATCGATCCCACGGAGAACGCATGAAATCGCGCTACCTGGTGCGGCAGTCGGAGGTCAAGCCGTACTCGCCCGCCAATCACACCGGCACGAAGAACTACCGCATGATCGGCAAGGACACCGTCGGCGCGAAGCAGGTCGAGATGCTGATCGGCGAGGTGGAGCGCGGCAAGGGCGCGCTGCCGCACTTGCACCCGGGCATCGAGCAGGTCTGCTACCTCCTGGAGGGCAGCGCGCACGTCGAGGTCGGAGGCGAAAAGTTCGAGATGGCGCCGGGCGAGGCGTGCTTCTTCCCCGCGGACCTGCCGCACCTGCTCTTCGCCACCAGCGAGCGCGCCAAGGTGATGGTGATCTACGCGCCGCCCTACGAGGAGAACCCGGCGCGGCGCAAGCCGTAGGGTGGGCCAGGGGCCCACCGTACCGGATCGACACCATGGACTTCGCCTTCACCCCGGAGCAGGAAGCGATCCGCGACGCGATCGCGAAGATCTGCGCGCGCTTTCCCGACGACTACTGGCTGAAGAAGGACAAGGAAGGCGGCTTCCCGCAGGAGCTGCACCAGGCGCTCGCCCGGGACGGCTGGCTCGGCGTCGCGATGCCGGAGGCCTACGGCGGCTCGGGCCTCGGCATCACGGAAGCGGCAGTGATGATGCAGGCCATCGCCGAGTCCGGCGCCGGCTTCTCCGGCGCCTCCGCCGTGCACATGAACATCTTCGGCCTGAACCCGGTGGTGAAGTTCGGCAGCGACGAGCAGAAGAAGCGCATGCTGCCCGGGCCTGATCGCGGGCAAGGAGCGCGCCTGCTTCGCGGTCACCGAGCCCAACACGGGCCTCAACACGCGCAAGATCAAGACGATGGCGAAGCGCGAGGGCGACCGCTACCTCGTCACCGGGCAGAAGGTCTGGATCTCCACCGCGCAGGTGGCGGAGAAGATCCTGCTGCTCACGCAGGCGGATGCCGGGCTGACGCTCTTCTACACCGACTTCGACCGCAGCAGGATCGAGGTGCGCGAGATCGAGAAGATGGGCCGGAAGGCGGTGGACTCCAACCAGGTGTTCTTCGACGGCGTGCCGGTGCCCGCGGCCGACCGCATCGGCGAGGAGGGCAAGGGCTTCGAGTACATCCTGCACGGCATGAACCCGGAGCGCATCCTGATCGCCGCCGAGTGCGTGGGCCTGGGGCGCTGCGCGGTGAGCCGCGCGGCGAAGTACGCCAACGAGAGGATCGTCTTCGACCGGCCGATCGGCAAGAACCAGGGCATCCAGCACCCGCTCGCGGCGAACTGGATGGCGCTCGAGGCGGCGAACCTCATGGTGTTCAAGGCGGCCTGGCTCTACGACCAGGGAAAGCCGAGCGGCGCGGAGGCGAACGCGTCCAAGTACCTCGGCGGCGGAAGCCTGCTTCGACGCCTGCCAGCAGGCGGTGATGACCCACGGCGGCTACGGCTACGCCAAGGAGTACCACGTCGAGCGCTACCTGCGCGAGTCGCTCGTCGGGCGCATCGCGCCGGTGTCCCCGCAGATGATCCTGTGCTTCATCGCCGAGCGCGTGCTCGGCCTGCCGAAGTCCTATTGACATGTTCGAGCACCATTCCGAGCCTTTGCTGCCGCGCAAGGAATTCCTTTCGCGGATCCTGCACAGCATCAGCTTCAGCGTTCTTCTTGTGCTCATCTCCCTCGCCATCGGCATGCTGGGCTACCACTGGCTGGAAGGCCTGCACTGGATTGACGCGTTCCTGAACGCAGCCATGCTGATGGGAGGCATGGGACCAGTGGGCGCGCCACTCAGCTTCGGCGGCAAGCTGTTCGCCGGCCTGTATGCGCTGTACTGCGGCCTGATGCTGATCCTCGTCGCCGGCCTGCTGTTCGCGCCGGTCGTGCACCGCTCACTGCACAAGTTCCACCTGCGGCGCGGCAAGCCATGACGGCCTCCGACATCCGCCTGCCGCAGGCTGCGCTCGTCGCCGTGGCGCTCGCGGCCGCACTGGCGGTGGACGCGCATACCGGTTTCGCCGGCCAGGCGGCCATCGGCCTCGCCTTGTGGGCGCTGCTTTCCTGGCTCATCGGGCGCGTGAGCGCGGAGGAGCGGCGCGCGCTGATGGCCTGCGTGGTGATCGCCACCTTCGGGGAGGTGTTCCTTTCGCTCGGCTGGGGCCTGTATGCCTACCGGCTGGGCAATATCCCGCTCTATGTCCCGCCCGGCCATGCGCTGATGCTCTTGCTCGGGATGTCGCTTGCGCGCGCAATGCCGGAATCCGTCGCACGCGCGATCATCGGCTGCGTCGCCATCTACTCGCTCGCCGCCGCTGACACGGGCCTCGACACTTTCGGCGTGCTGCTGTGCCTGCTGCTCGCCGGCGCTGCGGTCGCCATGCCCGCGCAGCGCCGGCTTTACGCGAGCACCTTTCTGCTTTCACTCGCGCTCGAGCTCGGCGGCACCTGGCTGGGCAACTGGCGCTGGACGCCCGAGGTTCCGGTGCTGGGGCTGGTGACCACGAACCCGCCCGGCGCTGCGGGAGCGCTGTACTGCGCGCTCAACGCGCTGGTGGCGGGAACGTCGCTGGTGCTGGGCGCCTGGTTCGGGCGCGTTCAGCGGCAGACGCAACTGGGCGAGGCAGTGCGATGAGCTTTCTGCTCTACGGCGCGAACGGCTACGTCGGGGAGGCGGCGGCGCGGCTCGCCGTGGCGCAGGGCCTGCGGCCGATTCTCGCCGGGCGGGATGCGGCGAAGCTCGGGCCCCTGGCGCAGCAGTTGGGCGTCGAATTCCGCGTCTGCGCGCTGGAGGACGCGCCCGCCCTCGAGCGCGCGCTGCGCGACGTGCCCGTGGTCCTGCACTGCGCAGGTCCGTACAAGTTCACCTCGAGGCCGATGGCCGACGCCTGCCTGCGCGCGGGCGTGCACTATCTCGACCTGACGGGCGAGATCCCGGTTTTCGAGGCGCTCGCTGCGCGCGATGGGGAGGCGAAAGCGCGCAAGGTCATGCTGCTGCCGGCGGTGGGATTCGACGTGGTGCCGACGGATTGCCTGGCGGTCCACCTGAAGCGCCGCCTGCCTTCGGCGACGCGCCTTGCGCTGGCGTTCCACAGCGTCGGGCGCGCGGGGCTGCCGCCGGGGACGCAACGCACGATGATCGAGCTGCTGCCCTTCGGCGACCGCGTGCGCCGCGGCGGCAAGCTGGTGGTGCCGGAACGAGCCGTGAAGACGCGCACGATCGACTTCGGCCAAGGCGCGGTCGAGGCGATGCGCATGACCTGGGGCGACGTGTTTACCGCGTACTACAGCACCGGCGTCCCCGACATCGAGGTCTACATGGTGCTGCCGGCGGCGATGAGGAAGCAATTGGGCTTGCTCAAGACCTTGCGGCCGCTGTTCCGCTTCGCGCCGCTGCGCGCGTTGCTCAAGCGCGGCGTGCGCCCCGGCCCGAGCGCGGAGGCGCGTGCGCAGACGGTCACCCATGTCTGGGGAGAAGCCACCGACGACCAGGGACGCAGCGCGGTCGCGCGCCTGCACGGCCCAGAGGCGGGCTTGGTCTGGACGACGCGCGCGGCCTTGGCCGCGGTGAAGCAGGTGCTCGCAGGCAACGTTCTCGCCCGGCTTCCAGACGCCGGGCAAGGCATTCGGCGCCGATTTTGTTCTTGAATGCGAAGGCGTCAGGCGCGAAGACGTCGCCTGACCCTGCCGCCGTTGCGCCCGGGGGTGCTGCTGGCGGCCTGACGCGTGCCTAGCCGCGACGCGGCTGGCGCAGCGGCGTAACGTTCTGCCCCACAGCCGCGCGCTCGCGCCTTTCCCGCCGCGGCGAGACGCGCGCGGCGCGCTTGCGGTACACAAGATGCCAGATCAGCGACAGCGGACCTGCAGCGCCGATCGCCATGTGCAGCCAGCTCGACCACGCCCGCACGGCCTCCCCGGAGGCGTAGTAGAGCAGCCAGCCGGTGAGTGCGAGCACGGCCATCGTGCCCATCATGCAGACGCCCGAGAAATGGTTTTCGCGCAGCTTCCAAGCTGTGGGTGCGTGGGCGGCGAGCATGGAGCCCACCGCGACCAGCGTGAGCATCGCCGCCGCCCCGTGCGCGCGCAGCAACCAAGCTTGCGCGAGGCGCCAGCCGTCCTCGAGCACCCGCTCGCCGTTGATGCCATAGCGCAGGACCATCCAGGCCGCGCCGGTCACGTACACGAAGGCGAGGATCGCGTACACCCAGCGCCGGTGGCGCACGCTGAGCTTCATGCCGCAACCACCCAGGCGTGCGCGCGGTAGCGCGCGAGCAGCGGCGCGGCGCCCCTGCCGGCGGCTGCAACGATCTTGGTGAGCCCATCGGCCAGCATCGCGCTCGGCGCGCGCACGCTCACGCTGATCCCGGGGCCGATCGGCGCGCCGCTGCGTCCGTCGACCATGGCGCCTGCGCAACGCTCTCTTCCCTTGGCGTAGCTTGCCGAGGTCGCCAGCGCGGCGTCCCGGATCGTACCGAGACGCACAAACCGCGCCGGATCGGACGGGTGGCGCACGTGCAGCGCGTAGGCGCGTGGGCCGAATGCGCGCAAGTCCCCACCCGCGTTCACCAGACCGGTCTGCATGCCGCAGCGCCGGAGCTCCGCCACCGCGCGATCCACGCAGTAGCCCTTGGCGATGCCGCCGAGGTCGATGCGCAGCGGGCGGGCGAAGCGCACGCGCCTGCCTGCAAGGAACACGATGTCCCGCCAGCCGCCTTCGAGCGTCGCGTCGAAGGCGCCTGCGCTTTGGCGCGACAGCCGGCAGGCCGCGCGCAGCACGCGCCATGCGTCGCGGCTCACTCCCACCGGCCGCTCATGCGCGTCGCGGTTCAGGCGCGACACCTCGCTGGCGGGATCGTGTGCGCTGAGGTGCCGTTGCAGGGTCTGGACCACGGCGAAGGCGCGGCCCACGGCGCGCGCCGCCGCCGCCTCGTCCGCGGCGCGCGCAGCAATCTCCACGAAAGTGCCGAGCAACGGACGCGCGCGCCGGATTTCGCAGGCCATCACTTGAGGACCAGCGCATGCATGGCGAGTAGCCGCTTTACGCCGTTGGTGACGTTGCGGCAGGAGAGCGTCGCGCCCGTGATGTTGCGGATGCCCTCGCCCAGCTTGAACGTGTCGCCCTGGCGCTTGCCGGCGAATTGGCTGCGCCAGGCCTCATTGCGGATTTCGCCGCCATAGGTTTCGCGGTAGTCCATCACCTCGATGCCGCGCACCACGCCCTCGGCGTCGAGCGCCATCGCGTAGGTGATGAACTCGTGCTTGCCGATCACCTGGTCCACGAAAAACCAGCCGGCCGGGCGCGCGCCGTCGAACGCGCGCCACAATTCCGGTTTCGCGTCGCGCACGCGCTGGCCGGAAAGGTCCTCGATGGCGCGCACCTGCGCCGCGCTCAGCTCGAGCGGCTGCGGCGCAAAGCGCGTCGCCGCGGGGAACAGCGCCTGCTGCGCCTGCTCGACCGTGAGGTACTGCACGGCGTGCACCGGCGCCGCGACGAGGCACGCAGGTGCGGCAAGCCATCGGATCCAGGGCTCCATGTCCGCAGCTCAGAAGTTGAAGCCGACCTTCAATCGCACCTCGTTCTTGGTCTTCTCGATGAGGTGCAGGTTGAGATCGTCCTGGCCCGGGTACGGCACGCCGTCATAGCTGGCCGGCCCGAAGGGCAGGCCGCCGCCCTTCACTTGCGGCATCCAGGTAAGCGTTGCCCACCACGATTTCGCGCCGTAGTGCAGCGTGGGGCCAACCTGAAGCGACCAGCGTTCCCGGCCGACCTCGGTCTCGAATTCCGTGGCGTAGACAGCCTCGATGCCGGCGTACCAGTTCGGCGCGAACCGGTAGGAGGCGCCGAGTGCGATCTGCAACTCGATCTCCATCTCCGGCGTGGTCGGCCATTCCAGTGGTTCGCCGGTGGCGTCGTTGATCGGCAGATTGGCGATCGGCGCGCGCGTGGCGTAGGTAGTCTCCAGGCCGAGGTTGCCCGCGAGAACCACTTGGCCGTCGAGGAGGTACTTTTGCAGGAGGAGCTTCGATTCGAACGTGTACTTGTCCTTGTCCTGCCCGGAGTGCGCGTCGCGCCAGTCGTAGGAGGCCGAGAAGTAGGCGGCGAGGCCGATGTCGTCGAGCGCCGGCCGCAGGAAAGCGTATTTCAGCGAGGCCTCGACGCCCGAGGGCCGCATAC
Source organism: uncultured beta proteobacterium (assembly GCA_963782655.1). Taxonomy (GTDB): domain Bacteria; phylum Pseudomonadota; class Gammaproteobacteria; order Burkholderiales; family SG8-39; genus JAABQT01. The sequence continues at coordinate 253,771 of CAWALA010000013.1, forward strand.
CGTACTTGTTGTCGGCGGGCATGTAGCCATCGATGCGGATGCCCGACGTATTGATGGACTGGCCCTTCAGGTACAGCGCCACCGCCAGATTGTCGGTGAGGCCACGCTCGTATTCGGCCTTGAGATCGTAGGCCGTGTAATTGCCCGCACCCTTGTCGGCACGCTGCGTAAGCCAGAAGTACACCTCCTGGTGTCCTTTCGGCGTTGGTTCTGCTCCGATGACGTAGCCGAAGAGGTTTTCATCGGCCGCCGCGGGCGCGGCGACAAACAGACCTGCGAAGAGCAGCGGGGAAACACGCGCTGCAAGGGCACGAAGACGGCGCAGCACGCGCGCGCAGCCAGTTTGGATCGCCATGACACCAGACCTCCCAGAGGTGGGTACTCGGTACTGGCTGGCTTCCCGGGCTGCGCCGCCCGTTCGCTGGCTAGGACATGCTAACTATCTGTTTATAAATGTAAGAAAGGCTAATCTACGGCGATGCTGAGAAATCATATCACATAAGAATAGTTCGCAACAATGACATTGTGAACTTCACTGTGCCTGCCCTGCGCGCTGCGCCAAGTATTGCTCCCGTGCACGTCATACTCCGCACATGGGAACCTTTGCCGCCGCGGCCGTCGGCCTTGTCGCTCTGCTGCATCTCTACTTTCTGGTGCTCGAGATGTTCCTGTGGACGAAGCCGCTCGGCCTGAAGATCTTCCGCAACACGCCGGAGAAAGCGGAAACCACCAGGGTGCTCGCGGCGAACCAGGGACTGTACAACGGCTTCCTCGTCGCGGGGCTCGCCTGGGGCCTGTGGCTGGGGAGCGCCGGGTTCCAGTTCAAGGTCTTCTTCCTCGGCTGCGTGATCGTGGCCGGGCTGTACGGCGCCTGGAGCGTCAGCAGGCGGATCCTGTGGGTGCAGGCATTTCCCGGCGCCGTGGCACTGGCGCTGGTGTTGGCATCCTGAACGACAAGAACGAAAGGAGCAAGGCCATGATGAACCGCGACGAGTACGTGAAGAAGCTGAAGGACCAGATCGACCAGTGGAACGCCGAGTCGAAGAAGTGGGAAGCCAAGGCGCAGCAGGCGCAGGCGTCGATGAAGGCGGAGTACGAGAAGCAGCTGAACATGCTCAACAGCCGCCGGGATGAGGCGATGTACCAGATGAAGCTGCTGCAGGGCGCCTCGACCGACGCCTGGCAGGACATGATCAAGGGGGCCGACCAGGCAGTAAAGAGCATGCAGGAGGCCTTCAACCGCGCCCGGTCCCATTTCGAGAAGAAGTGAAGGCTTTCGACCTCAGCGGCAAGGTCGCGCTCGTCACCGGCGGCAACGGCGGCATCGGCCTGGGCATGGCCGAGGGCCTCGCCGCCGCGGGTGCGGATCTGGTGATCTGGGGCTCGAACGCCGAGAAGAACGCCGCCGCGGAGAAGAAGCTCAAGGCGCACGGCCATCGCGTGCTCGCGCAGCGCTGCGACGTGGCCGACGAGGCGCAGGTCGAGGCGAGGTTCGCAGAGGCCTTGAAGGCGATGGGGCGCATCGACGGCTGCTTCGCCAACGCGGGCGTGAGCCAGGCGCGCGCGCCGCTCGCCGAGCTGCCGACGAAGGAGTGGAAGCGCGTGCTGTCGGTGAACCTCGACGGTGCGTTCTACACGCTGCGCGCCGCCGCGCGCCACATGACGGAGCGCTCGAAGGCGGGCAGCCCCGGCGGGCGCCTGGTGGGCATGGCGAGCAGCGCGGCGATCCATGGCGCGGCGCGCGCCTCGGCCTACGCGGCGACCAAGGGCGCCATGCTGACCATGATCCGCGCGCTCGCCGTGGAGATGGCGCGCCACCAGGTGACGGCGAATTCCATCCTGCCCGGCTGGATCGAGTCGGACATGACCGCCAAGGCGATCGGCGACGAGAAGTTCGCGGCCGCGGTGCTGCCGCGCATCCCGCTGCGGCGCTGGGGCACCAGGGAGGACTTCGCCGGCATCGCGGTGTACCTGATGAGCGATGCGAGCAGCTACCATACCGGCGACAGTTTCGTCATCGACGGCGCCTACACCATCTTCTGACATGAACCGGAACGTCCATCCGATCGGCCGCGGCTTCGCCTATGAAGACCTCAAGCCGGGTTTTCGCTTCCGCACGCACCGGCGCACCATCGCCGAGTCCGATGTCGCAAGCTTCGTCAACCTGACCTGGCTTACCGAGGAGTTGTTCGCGGTGACGGACGACTCGCAGCGCGCGATCAAGGGGCGCGCGGTGCCCGGCGCGCTCGTCTACTCTTTCGCGGAAGGGCTGCTGCTGCCCTCGATGCAGGACACCGGGCTCGCCTTCCTCAACGCCACGGTGGACGTGAAAGGCCCGACCGTGGTCGGCGACACCATCCACGTGGAGTGCGAAGTGACCGAGGCGCGCCTCACGTCCAAGGGCGACCGCGGCCTGGTGCGCTTCAACAACAAGGTGCTGAACCAGCGCGGCGAGACCGTGCTCGAATACAACCCCTTGCGCATGCTGAAGAGAAAATAGGGACAGACCCTATTTTTCCCACTCATGATCGACCATGTTGACCACATCGTGCTCACCACCCGCGACCTCGCCGGCTGCGTCCGCTTCTACACGGAAGTGCTGGGCATGACGCTGGAGAAGTTCCGCACGCCGACCGAGGAGCGCCTGGCGCTCAAGTTCGGCAAGCAGAAGATCAACCTGCACGAGTGGGGCAGGGAATTCGACCCGCGTGCGCACGTCGCGGTGCCGGGCAGCCTCGACCTGTGCTTCATCGCCGCGGTGCCGCTCGACGAGGTGATGAAGCGCCTGCAGGCGAAGAACGTGCCGATCCTCGAGGGCCCGGTGATGAAGACCGGCGCCGTGTCCAGGCTGCGCTCGGTGTACGTGCGCGACCCGGACCTCAACCTGGTGGAAATTTCCGAGCCGGCAGCCTAGTCATCCAGCGCCACGCGCGCCCCGTGCGCGTCGAGGTGCGCCGCGATGGCGCGCGTGTGCTCGCGGTCGCGCGTCTCCACCACGAACTCCACCTCCGGCGTCTTCACCGACGCGGTGCCGAACACGCGCTGGTGCTGCACTTCCACGATGTTGCCGCCCGCTTCGCCGATCAGGGCGGCCACCTTCGCCAGGCTCCCCGAGACGTCGGTCATGCGCACGCGCAGCCGCACCAGGCGCCCGTCGCGCACCAGGCCGCGCATCAGCACCGCGGAGAGCAGCCGCGAGTCGATGTTGCCGCCGCACACCGGGATGCCGACGCGCTGCCCGGCGAAACGCTGCGGGTGCTCGAGCAGCGCGGCGAGTCCCGCGGCGCCCGCGCCCTCGGCCACCGTCTTCTCGATCTCGATCAGGGCGACGATGGCGCGCTCGATGGTCTCCTCCTCCACCAGCAGCACCTCGTCCACCAGGCGGCGGCAGATCTCGAGCGGAAGCTCGCCCACGTCGCGCACCGCCATGCCCTCGGCGATGGTGTCGCCGCCCACCTGCACCGGCAGTCCGTTCAGGCGCTGGTACATGGCGCTCCAGGTCTTCGACTCCACGCCGAGCACGTGCACCTCGGGGCGCAGCGCCTTGGCCGCGGTGGCGATGCCCGAGATGAGCCCGCCGCCGCCGATCGGCACCACCAGCACGTCGAGCTCGCGCCACTTCCGCCAGCATCTCCAGGCCGACCGTGCCCTGGCCGGCGATCACCGCCGGGTCGTCGTACGGGTGGATGAACGTGAGCCCCTCGCGCGCGCAGAGCGCGTGCGCGTGCGCCGCGGCGTCCGCCAGCGTATCGCCCTCGAGCACCACCTCGGCGCCGTGCACCTGCGTGCTCTTCACCTTGTTGTTGGGAGTGCCGCGCGGCATCACGATCACGGCGCGCACGCCGAGGCGCGCGGCGTGGTAGGCGACGCCCTGCGCATGGTTGCCGGCGCTCATGGCGATGACGCCGCGCCGGCGCACGGCTTCGGACAGAGTGAGCAGCTTGTTGAGCGCGCCGCGCTCCTTGAAGGAGGCGGTGAACTGCAGGTTCTCGAATTTCAGCCACAGCTCGCAGCCGGTGAGCGCCGACAGCGTGCGGCTCTTCAGGCAGGGCGTGCGCTCCACCGCGCCTGCGATGCGCGCGGCGGCGGCCCGGATCTCGCCCAGCGAAACTTCACTCATGCCCCAGTCTAGCCCAGGCCCTACAATCCACGCATGCAGATCGCGATCGTCGGCGGCGGCATCGGCGGGTTGAGCCTCGCGCTGTCGTTGCACCAGGCAGGCATCGCGTGCCGCGTGTTCGAGGCGGCGCCGGCATGGAAGCCCCTCGGCGTGGGCATCAACCTTCTGCCGCACGCGCATGCGCGAGCTGACCGAGCTCGGCCTCGGCGCGGCGCTCGAGCGCGTCGCCGTCGCCACGCAGGAAGCGGTGTTCTGCAACCGCTTCGGCCAGTTCATCCGGCGCGAGCCGCGCGGGCGCGCCGCGGGCTACGCCTGGCCGCAGCTTTCCATCCACCGCGCCGACCTGCACGCAGGTGCTCGCCGCAGCGGTGGGACGATGCGCTGGTCCTGGGTGCGAAGTGCGCCAAGATCGAGCAGGACGCCGAGGGCGTCATCCTGCGATTCGACGAATGGCAGCAGTGTGCGCGCGGACGCGGCGATCGGCTGCGACGGCATCCATTCAGCCGTGCGCAGGATCCTGCACCCGGCCGAGGGGCCGCTGTCCTACCAGGGCATCAACATGTGGCGCGGGGTGACGCGCGCGAAGCCCTTCCTCACCGGCGCAAGCATGGTGATCGGCGGCTGGCTCGAGGTGGGCAAGCTGGTCGTCTACCCGGTGCGCAACGCCATCGACGGCGAGGGCCGGCAGCTCGTCAACTGGGTGGCGGAGATCCAGTCGCCCGCGCAACGTCATGCAGGGCTGGAATCGCGCGGGGCGCCTGGAGGATTTCCTGCCGGCCTTCGCGGGCTGGACCTTCGACTGGCTCGATTGCGCATCGCTGCTGCGCGATGCCGAAAGCGTCCTCGAGTACCCGATGGTGGACCGCGAGCCGCTGCCGTTCTGGACGCAGGGGCGCGTGACCCTGCTTGGCGACGCGGCGCACCCGATGTACCCGCGCGGCTCCAACGGTGCGGGGCAGGCGATCCTCGATGCGCGCACGCTCGCCGGGTGCCTCCGGCGCGAGCGCGACGTGCCGGCGGCGCTCAAGGCCTACGAGGCGGCGCGCCTTGCGCCCGCCTACGAGGTGGTGCTCGCCAACCGCTCGAGCGGCCCCGACACGCTGCTGCGCGAAGTGCACCGGCGCACCGGCGACCGGCCTTTCGCCAGGATCGAGGACGTGATGAGCGAGGCGGAAATGCTTGCGCTCGCCGAGAACTACCAGCGCATCGCGGGCTTCGAGCGCGAGGCGCTCGAGCGGCGCGCTTCGCTCGCCTGACGTGCGCGAGCTGCAGGCATTGCTGAACCTCGCGCGCGCGAGCCTCTCGTGGCGCGCGGCCGCGGCGCACCGACTGCGAGCAGCTGCTCGAGGGCCTGCGCCCGGAGTTCGCCGGCGTGGAGCTCACCTGCGGCTCGCTGCCGGTGGTGCGCGCCGACCCGGATCATCTGCGCGCAGATCCTGCGCACGCTGATCGGCAACGCGGTGCGCCATCGCGGCGCCGAGCCGCCGCGCGTGCACATCTCGGCGCGCCCGGTGGGACGGCACTGGCACTTCGAAGTGCGCGACAACGGCGTGGGCATCGACCCGGAACGGCATCGCGCCGTGTTCGACCCGCTGCAGGGCGCGCGCGAGCTGCCGGCCTGCCGCCGCCTGGTGCGGCGGCATGGCGGGCGGATGTGGGTAGAATCGGCGCACGGGCAGGGGGCGACGTTCCATTTCAGCCTGCCCGCGACGCGGGAGGTGGCCGATGCGTAACTTGATCGCGGCAATGCTCGTCCTCGCGCCGCTCGCCGCGGCGGGCGCCGAGCTGCCGATCTTCGACGCGCACATGCACTACAGCCACGACGCCTGGGACGTGCTGCCGCCCAGGGACGTGATCGCGATCCTGAAGAAGGCGGGCGTGCGCCGCGCGCTCGTCTCCTCCTCGGGCGACGACGGCCAGCAGCGCCTCAAGGCCGAGGCGCCCGGACCTCATCGTCACCGAGCTGCGCCCCTACCGCTCGCGCGGCGACACCGGCACGTGGTTCCGCGACGAGACGGTGCCGGCCTACCTGGAGGAGCGGCTGAAGAAGTTCCGCTACGCCGGCATCGGCGAGTTCCACCTCTACGGCGCGGACGCCGACCTGCCGGTGCCGCGGCGCATGGTGCAGCTCGCCAGGCAGTACCAGCTCTTCCTGCACGCGCATTCCGACGCGGACGCGGTGGAGCGGCTGTTCAAGCAGTGGCCGGAAGCGAAGATCCTGTGGGCGCACTCGGGCTTCGAGCGGCCCGAGAACGTGCGCGACATGCTGAGGAAGTACCGGAACCTCTGGTGCGACCTCGCGTTCCGCACCGATCACGGCTCGGGCGGCAAGGTGGACGCGGAGTGGCGCAAGGCCTTCCTCGAGTTTCCCGACCGCTTCATGGTCGGCACCGACACCTTCACGCCGGAGCGCTGGCACTACGTGGCCGAGCACGCCAGCTGGTCGCGCGCCTGGCTCGCCGACCTGCCGCAAGGACGTCGCCGAGCGCATCGCGTACAGGAACGGCGAGGCGCTGTTCCCGCTGCAGAAATGATGCGCGGCCTCGCGCTCGCGCTCGCCGCCGTCGGCGCCGCGCAGGCCTGCGAGCTGCCGGGCGGTGCCGCGCAGAAGCTCCAGTCCGCGACGCACACGGTCGTTTACCGCACGCCGGCGCTCAAGGTCGGCGAGCATTTCGCCGTGGAATTCGCCGTCTGTCCCACGCCCGAGTCCGTGCGCGTGGACGCCTGGATGCCGGACCACCGGCACGGCATGAACTACAAGCCCGCGGTCGCGGCGCAGGGCGGCGGGCGCTATCGCGCCGAGGGGCTCATGTTCCACATGGGCGGGCGCTGGGAGTTCGTCTTCGAAGTGCGCTCGGGCGGCAGGACCGAGCGCCTCGCGCAGAGCGTGCGGCTCGAGTGAGGCGCGCGCTTTTCCTGCTTCCTGCTGGCGGCCGCGCCTGCCGCGCCCGCCTTCACCGAGGCCGAAATCCGTGCCATCGCGTGCGCACGGGCCGTGGCCGCCGGCGTTCAGGCCCGATCCCTCGAACCGCGTGTCCGGGAACAAGGACGCGATCGAGCTCGGCGAGCGGCTGTTCTTCGAGCGGCGGCTGTCGGCCAACGGCGAGCAGTCGTGCTCGCGCTGCCACTTGCCGGAGCGCAACTGGACCGACGGCGAGGCGCGCGCGCGCGGCATCGCGCTCGCCGACCGCAACACGCCGAGCCTCGCCAACGTGCGGCTGCAACGCTGGTTCGGCTGGGACGGCGCGCACGACAGCCTGTGGTCGCAGGGCATCCGCCCGATCCTCGACCCGAGGGAGATGGGCTCGAGCGCGACGCAGGTGGCGAAACTGGTGCGCGAGGATGCGGAACTCTCGTGCCGCTATCGCAAAGTGTTCGGCACGCCTTCGCTGGGCGACGAGAAGGTGCTGGTGGACGTGGCGAAGGCGCTCGCGGCGTTCCAGGAGACGCTGACGAGCGGGCGCACGCCGTTCGACGAATTCCGCGATGCGCTGGTGAAAGGCGACAAGGCGGGGATCGGCGAAGTATCCGGAGGCTGCCAGACGCGGCTTGCGCATCTTCTTCGGCAAGGGCTCATGCAACACCTGCCACGCGGGGCCCGCGTTCACCAACGGGGAGTTCCACGACACGGGTATCCCGTTCTTCATCGAGCCGGGGAGGGTGGATGCGGGGCGGCACGAGGGGATCAAGAAGCTCTTGTCGAGCCGCTTCAACCTGCTCGGGACCTTACAACGACGACCCGCTGCGCGCGAGCGCGACCGGCACCAAGCATGTGTCGCTCGAGCACCGCAACTTCGGCGAGTTCAAGACGCCGTCGTTGCGCAAGCTCGCGCTGACCGCGCCCTACATGCACAACGGGCGCCTCGCGACGCTGCGCGACGTGGTGGACCACTACTCGAACATCAGCCCGGACCGGCTGCATTCGGACGGCGAGGCGATCCTCAAGCCGCTGAAGCTCTCGGAACAGGAGGCGCGGGACCTGGTGGCGTTCCTGGAGTCGCTGCAGGATGGCGGCGGGAACTACAAGCGCAAGGCGCTCGCCGCAAGACTGTCGTTGAGCGCCCTCAGCCCAGCGTGTTTGGCAGTACGAAGACCGTGACTGAGTTGAGTGACGCGATTTGCAGATTGACGTCCCAGAAGTAGTAATGGAGGTAGGTGCCGACCAGGCCCGCCAGCAGCGCCGTTTGCTTCAACAGCGGGGGACGTGTCTCGTGCGCGCCTGCACGCAAGCGCACGAAGAAATCGCGGAAGCGGTTCCGCTGCCGGGTCGTGCGCCACACGTGTCGCAGGAGGACCAACTCGACGGCGGCTGCGATCATCAGGACAACACGTTCCACCACGGTGATCGGGCCTTGCAGGTACACCAGGCGGACGGCGATCCCGATGCCTACCCAGACCAGGATGGAGACAAGCAGGACGAGGACGTGGCCTTGGCCTGCTACGCGCCGACCGGACAATTCCCCCTGCCGTCGACGGGCCATTGGCATGAGGGAATGCTAGGCAACCCGGGCGCGTTTCTCCGCTGAAAATCTCACATAAATTCACTGAGATAGCGATTTCCACCAGTCTAGGCAGTCGGCATGAGCGGGAAGTCACACGCGAACCGTGAACTGCGTCACTTGGGCGCAGCCTGCCCGCTCACAGAGTACCTGGATTGGTGGGTCGTACTGGGATCGAACCAGTGGCCCCTGCTGTGTGAGAGCAGTGCTCTACCGCTGAGCTAACGACCCTCCCGGAGAGGGCCGGATTTTACAAGAAAATAGGGACAGACCCCATTTTTTGGACCCCATTTATTCGGCCCCAGCTATTCCGGTCAGGTCGCCTCGCTGTTCCTCGATTCGCGAGATCACCGGCGCCAGCGCAGTGGCGCGCCGCGCGTTCGGCATCGCGTCGAGTTGGGCGCTGAGCTGGTCGAACAGCCGGTCGGAGGACGGTTGCAGGGAGCGCGCTTCCTGCATCTGCCCCGGCGCAATGAATCTGGTCACCCGTTCAATGGCTTTCCTTGCGAAGTCTGCGTCGATGCCGGTGCAGCGCGCGAGCACGTGGCCGTCCGGGCGAAAAACATAAGTCGCCTTGTTCTCGACGCCGTAGCGCGCGAACAGGGCGTCATGGCCCTTGCGTCCAACGCATAAGCCTTCCATGCCCCTCGCCGCCGAAATAGGCCACCGTGAAGTCACCCTGCAGCCGTTCCGCGAAATAGCCGTCCTCGAAGCGCCCGTCGGGCGCCGCTGCACCCGGTTGCGCGAGCGCCGAGGAAAACGCGCCGCGCTCCAGGTTGAGCGGGCTGTGCGCGTAGACGCTCGCCACCGACAGCCGCCCCACGTTCACCATCGGCCGCGCCCATTCGTGCCGACGCGCGAGTTCCAGGAACGCGTCGCGCACCAGGCGCTGGCCCTCGGTCTCCGGCGCGATGAACACGGCGCTGCGCGAGGCGATCTCGACGTTCTCGCGCGCCGCGAAGTGCCGCTCCGTCTCGTAGGTCTCGAGCAGCGCCGGCGGGCGCCTTGCCAGAAACCACCAGCGCGAGCTTCCAGGCGAGGTTGTTCGCGTCCTGCACCGCGCGGTTGCCGCCGCGCGCGCCGAACGGCGAGTGCTGGGCGCTCGCGTCGCCCATGAAGAACACGCGTCCGTGCGTCATCCTCTCCAGCACCCGGCGCCGGAAGCGCCAGGGCCCCACCCACACCAGCTCGAAGGGCGTATCGGGCCCAAGCAGTTTCTTCAGGCGCTCCCTGGCGCGCTCGGGCTTCGCCTCGGCATCCGGGTCCTCGTAGTGGCTGATCAGCCAGTCGGTGCGCCAGATGCCGTCGGCCATCTGGTGGTACCAGATCGCGCCGCCCTCGTTCTGCGGCGCGTCGAGAAAGGCTTTCCTCACAGCGCCGGGCGAGGCCGGCATCTTCACGTCGGCGATGCACCAGTGATTGTCGAAGAGCGCCGACTCGGCGTCCCGCGCGCCGAGCTGCTCGCGCAGCACGCTGTGCGCGCCGTCCGCGCCGATGACGTACTGCGCGCGCAGCGTGTACGTCCCGTCCGGAGTCTCCACGGTGAGCGCCACGTGGTCCGCCTGGCGTTTCACGCCGGCGACGCGATTCTTCCAGCGCAGCGACACTGCCTGCATGCGCTGCAGCGCCTCCACCAGGTACTGCTCCACGTAGAACTGCTGCAGGTTGACGAAGGCGGGGAATTTCTGGTCCTGCTCGGGCTGCAGGTTGAAGCGGAAGATGTGCTCGTCGCGCACGAACACGTCGCCCTCGTTCCAGGTGACTCCCTTGGCGCGGATTCTCTCGGCGACACCGAAGCGGTCGGTGATTTCCAGTGAGCGCTTGGCGTGGCAGATGCCGCGCGAGGAAAGGCCCTGCGCGCCGACTGTGTCGTCGTCATCCAGCAACACAGTGCGCACGCCGCGGCTGCCGAGCTCGAGGGCCATGGTGAGCCCGGCGAGTCCCGCGCCCACCACGATCACAGGGTAGAGCGGGTTCTCGCCTCCGTCCATCTCCGGCGGCTTGCGGTACTCGTACTTCGGCAGCACGTAGCCCGGCATGCGGTCGGGCTGGAACGTCGCAGACATGGGAAAATCCTAACATCCATGACCGTGCGCACGCGCTTTGCTCCCAGCCCCACCGGCTTCCTCCACATCGGGGGCGCGCGCACTGCGCTTTTTTCCTGGGCCTATGCACGCCGGCATGGCGGCAAGTTCATCCTGCGCATCGAGGACACCGATCTCGAGCGCTCCACGCAGGCCTCGGTCGAGGCGATCCTCGACAGCATGAAGTGGCTCGGCATCGACTGGGACGAGGGGCCGTTCTTCCAGATGCAGCGGCTGGCGCGCTACCGGGAAGTCGCCGAGCAGCTCATCGCCGCGGGACACGCCTACCGCTGCTGGGCGACCAGGGAGGAGCTCGACGCGATGCGCGAGGCGCAGCGCGCGCGCGGCGAGAAGCCGCGCTACGACGGGCGCTGGCGCCCCGAGCGCGCCAAGGCCGCGCACCTCGTGCCGCCGGCGGACCGGCCGCCTGTCATCCGTTTTCGCACGCCCGAGGAGGGCTCGGTCGGCTGGAACGACCTGGTGAAGGGCCTGATCGAGTTCCCAAATGCGGAGCTCGACGACCTCGTACTGCTGCGCGCCGACGGCGTCCCGACCTACAACTTCGGCGTGGTAGTGGACGACCTGGACATGCGCATCACTCACGTCATCCGCGGCGACGACCACGTCAACAACACGCCGCGCCAGATCCATATCTTCCGCGCCATGGGCGGGAAGCTCCCCGAGTTCGCGCACGTGCCGATGATCCTCGGCGCGGACGGCGAGCGCCTGTCGAAGCGCCACGGCGCGGTGAGCGTCACGCAGTACCGCGACGAGGGTTTCCTGCCGGAGGCGCTGGTGAACTACCTCGCGCGGCTGGGCTGGTCGCACGGCGACGCGGAGATGTTCTCCATGGCGCAGCTGGTCGAATGGTTCGACCTGCGCCATGTCAGCCGCTCGGCGGCGCGGTTCGACGTGGAGAAGCTCGCCTGGCTCAACCAGCAGTACCTGAAGGCGGCGGATGACAAGCGTCTTGCGCGCCTTGTGACGCCGCTGCTGGCCGAAGGCGAAGGCCCGCCGCTCGAGCGCGTGGTCGCGCTGCTCAAGGAGCGCGCCACCTCGGTCAACGATCTCGCCGCGCAGGCGGCGATGTTCTACGCCGACCCGGGCGCGCAGAGCGTGCCGGCGGAGGCGCGACCCGCGCTGGCGTCGCTGCGGCAGGGGCTCGAGTCGCTCGCGTGGGAACGCAAGGCGCTGGGCGCCGCGGTGCAGGCGGCCGCCAAGGCACACAATCTCAAGATGCCGCAGCTCGCCATGCCGCTCCGGCGCGTCCTCACCGGGCGCGAGCAGACGCCGTCCATCGACGCCGTGCTGGACCTGCTCGGGCGCGAAGCGGTGATCGCGCGGCTGGCGCGGTCGCTGACATGAGGGCGCTCCTCGCGCTGATCGTGCTTGCCGTTGCGACGCCCGCGCTGGCGCAGGCGTTGGAGCCGGGCGAGTGGGACTTCGCCACCACCACGAGCGCGCCGGGCTTGCCCAAGGCAGTTTCGACGGGCTACCGCACCTGCATCACCAAAGAGCAGTCCCGCGACCCTATGCGCTGGGGCAGCAATCCGCAGCAGCCTGCAGATTGCCGGGTGACGACGATGAAGCTCGGGCCCGACTCCACGTCCTGGGAGATGGAATGCCCGGGATCGGGGATGCGCGGCGCGGGCAAGGCGCGCTTCGGCCGCGGCAGCATGGAGAGCGAGGTGCAGCTGGGTTCCGCTGCTGGCGGGATCGACCTGCGCATGAAGACTTCAGGACGGCGCTTGGGACCCTGCAAGTAGCAAGCAAGCTTTGGATTTGCTTGTCGATTCCCCGCGCACGCGGCTATAATCCGCGCCCTCGGTCGGGGGTATAGCTCAGCTGGGAGAGCGCTTGCATGGCATGCAAGAGGTCACCGGTTCGATCCCGGTTACCTCCACCAGGACAGACCTGAAGTCCTCACTTCAAGTCCCCATCGTCTAGAGGCCTAGGACATCGCCCTTTCACGGCGGTAACCGGGGTTCGAATCCCCGTGGGGACGCCAATTATCAATATCAAGGCGTTGAGCTAACTTGTTTTTCGCGATTTGTTGAAATGCTCGGTCTCGCAGTGCCAAAATGCATGTGGCACGCGACTTGCGCGTCAGATTCGTCGCGTAGTCCGCTCCCAAAGGAGTAACCGGATGAAAGCGCATCAAGAAGGCTTCACGTTGGTAGAGATCGCGATTGTGCTGGTCATTATCGGCCTGCTGCTCGGCGGCATCCTCAAGGGCCAGGAGATGATCACGCAGGCCAAGATCAAGAACATCATTTCTGACTTCTCGGGCATATCCGCGGCCTTTCACGGCTATCAGGACCGCTACCGCGCGCTGCCGGGAGATGACGCCAACGCGCCTGCGCGCTGGGCGGGCTCGCCGCCGGCGATAGCGGGCATGGGCAATGGCGTGGTTGCGGGCACGTACAACAATGCCGGTGCCGCGTGCACGAACGCGTCGGAGGCCTGCATCTGGTGGGATCACCTGCGCCGCTCCGGTTTTGTCTCCGGGGCGGGCTTGAGCCAACCGTTGAACGCGGTGTCCGGCATTGTCGGCGTGCAAACCGGCGACGGTGCTGCCACGCCCGGACCCGCGCTCGGCGGCGCCGCGGGCGTGGGCGGATTCTTCGGGCTGATGATGTGCTCGGCAAACCACCCGGACAAGATCGCGATCGCCGCCGATACGCAGATGGACGACGGCGCGCGTCTCACGGGCACCGTGCGCGGCCAGCTGCAGACGACAAACAATCCCGATATTGTCGTGGATGCCACGGGCGCCGCCGTGGGCGGCGCGGGCAGCTACGTGGAGAGCGGCACCAACACTTACACGCTCTGCCGCCTGCTGTAAGCGCGGCGCGCCCGGAGTCTTTGAGCGTGACCGAGGGGGCAAGCTCTTCACCCGCCTCGAAGTTCCCGAGCCACACGCGAGTCCGGGCGGCGGAGCGCGGTTATGAAGCTTGATGATCCCCGTGGGGACGCCACCGCATCAGGTCAGGCGCAGCCGGGACTGAAGGACGGCCTGGCCAGCCTCGGAGGCTGACGAAGGAAATCGGGCTGTGACCCCGGTTTAGCGGTTCAGCCCTTGGTCGTGGTCTTGCGGATTTCCTTCTCGTCGGTCCACTCCAGCAACCCGTTCTGGATGTTCCAGAGCTGCAGGTTGAACTTGTAATAGACGTCCTTGATGTTCTTCACTTCCTTCACGATGGAGGTGATGGTGCCCTCCATGCGGTACTGCGCGCCGACCATGCGGCCTTTCTGTGCCGCCTGCTCCGTCGCGTAGGACTCGCCCTGCTGACGCTTGATCTCTTCGACCTGCTGGTTCATGGCTTTGGCGTCGACCGCGAAGCGCACCTTTCCGCTCTTCTGCAGTTCGACACGGATGCTGTCGGTGATGGAGCGGGTGTCGATGTACTCGCTGGTCTTGTTCCTCACATCCTGCACCGTGACGATCGGCAGGCCGCTCGAGACGATGACCGGGGTCTGCAGCATCGAGCGGGTCATGGATTCCGCGATGAGCTGCAGGTCGGTCGAGCCGAACGTGTTGGTGACGGTTTCAGTGGCCCTCGCGTCGCCGTAGCGGGTCGTGGGCTCGGCGCAGCCGGCGATGAGAACAGCCGCGGCGAGCAGCGGCAACAGCGCCAGGCGGGTGCGGAGGATGGCGTTCATTCCTGGCTCCTGAGGATCAGACGGAAGTCCACGGCCTTGTTGGTCGGCGCGATGGTGTTGACCGAGAGGTTGGAGTTTTCATACATGAGCAAGGGCTTCCACACCTCTTCTTCCCATGCCCGCATGCCTTCGCGGTCGATCCAGCGGAACTTGTAGGCGATGCGCTTGACCGTGGAGCTGTCGTTGTTGAGGTTGGCGTCGATCTTGATCAGGTCGCCGCTGTTGCTGCAGCGCATCTCGGTCGCCAGGATGGTGGTGCGCTTGCCCTCGGAGACCGTCTTCAGCTTCACCAGGTCGTCCATCGAGCTCACCTTCGCCTCCCCGATCGGGCAGCCGAAGGCAAAGCCGGGTTTCTCGAAGCCCTTCTTGGTGGAACAGCCCGAGACGAGGGCCCCCGCCAGCAGCGCAGCTATGGTCCATTTCAGGTTCATTTGGGGTTCTCCTTCAGTTGCGATTTTGGCGCAAATATATCCAACGTTGCAGGAGTTCCGCGCGTTGACGGCGCGATCGCGATCAGGCGATTGCGCAGCAGCCTCAAGTCTACTACCGCGTAACGCCCCGACAGCTCCACTGTCGCGCTGCGCGCGCCTGCCGGCGTCTGCAGCGTGACGGAATGCGCGCCCGCCGGCAGGCGAACGCGCGCTATGGAGATCTCGGAAGGCAGCGTGCGCCAGGTGCGCTCGTCCGCCTTCTCGGTGACGATCGAGCCGACGGCGACGGCGAAAGCCGCCAGCGCGCCGAAGGCGGCCTGGTCGTTGCCGCGGCCCTGCTGCAGGAGGCCCGCCTGCATCGCGGCGCGGGAGGCGGCGCGGATGCTGGCGCGCAGCATGATCGCCGTCATGTCGTCCTTGAGCCGCCGGCGCGCCATCAGGTCGATGCTGGTGATCGGCGCGACGGCGAGCGTGGTGTGGCCGTCCACCGTGACCTCCGGCGTCGCGGAAGAGCCGGTGTCGGCCATCACCGGAAAGGACACCGTGACCTGGACCAGCCCGTTGATCGTCGCCACCGGCAGCGAGAACTGGCGCGACTGCAGGGCGGGCGCCGAGTCGGTGCCGATGATGAACAGCGTATCGACCATGCCGTCGGCGCCCGCGCTCGCGCGCTCGTCGAGCCCGCGCAGCGCCTCCTCCAGCAGCGGCTGATTGGGCTGCAGCTCGTTCGCGAGCCGGTAGCCGGGCGCCGCGAGGCTTGGCTCGCCCAGCGCCTCGTAGACGAAGCCGGCGAGGTAGTGCGACAGCGCGCTCTGGTAGCTGTTGCGCAGCGCGTTCACCGCCTCGTTGTCGATGGTCTCCACCGGGTAGCCGTTGAGCTCCTTGAAGCTGGTGAGCGCGCCACGTTTCTTCGCGTCCTCCTCCACCTCCGCGAGCTGCTTGCCGCGCGCCTCCGCGATCGTCGCTTCGAGCTCGTGCGTCTGCTTGATCGCGACACGCGCCTGGTCGAAGTCGCCCTGCGCGAGCTGGTTCAGCGCCATGTGCGTCAGCAGCATGGTCTTCTCGTAGTCGTAGCCCGGGTAGGGGCGCAGCCGGTCGTTGACCACATAGCTCGACGCGCTTTGCAGAATGCCGGCAATGCGCTCCGCCGCGTGCCGGTCCCCCGGCACCGCACGGGCCTGCGCCGAAGTCCACGCGGACTGGCTCGCCGCGGTGCGGCCGCCCAGCCGCTGCAGCATGCCAAGCTCGAGGTAGTAAAGCAGGTCTTTTTCCGGGCCGGGATTGGCTGCGTCGAGCGCCTTGATCGCGCTGTCGACGTTGCCGGCAGCCACCTGGTCGACGGACTGCCCGAGTGACTGGTCGTAGCTCCGGAAAGCCGCGCAGCCGCCGAGGAACAGCGCCAACCCGATCGCGGGAAGCGCACGGTGCCAACCGGCAAAGCTCACTCGGCGGAGGGCCGTCATCCTCCTCCTATTATCGGCGCTAGCGCGTCGTTCCGGCGGCGTTCACGACGCGGGGCGCAACCAGCGGATTCGCCTTTGCTGCCGCGTACAGCGGCGGCATTGTCACGCCAATCTCCCGCAGGCGATCCGCACGAGCATTGCCGGAAAGGCGTGAACGACGTCGCACCCCTGACAGTCCTTTGCCCGTCCTGCGGACTGCGGGATATGCGGGAAGGCATTGGCGGGACTACCTTTGTGTTCGTACCAACCAAACGCGCCAAGAGCAGCCATGTCCTCACGCCAACCCACAGCATTTGTGCCCCTCTTGAAGAACCTGGCGTGCGCGCTCGCCAGGATGCTTGCCTCGGCATTTGCGACAACGAGCGGCGATGGCACGCTGCCCACCAACGCACAGCTCCTGAAGATGGGTCCGCAGAGTTCCTTCACCCGAGGCTCGCCGCAGCGCCCTGGCTGGTAAGTTCAGCAATTGTCAGGCGCCGCCCGCGGCGGCGTAGAATTCGCGGCGTCGCAAGGACGCCGCATGCAGAACCCGAACAGGAACAGGCTTCTCGTCGCCGGCGCGGTCGCGTTCATCGCGCTCGCCGTGGCGCTCGGCTGGCTGTGGGGCGCGAAGAAGACGCGCGACCTCGAGTCGAGCGCGCGCGGCAGCATCGTCGCGACCACCGCGCTGCTGCAAGGAGGCGCTCGCGCTCGAACCCGACGCGCCCGACGCGCTCGCGAAGATCGAGGCGCACGGCAAGGCGGTGGGGCAGTACCTCGCGGCGTTGCGCCGCGAGGATGGCAGCCGCAACCGCGCGCTGGCGGAGGCCGCGGAGCTCTACCTCGTGGACGCGCAGGCGATGCTGCGCAATCAGGCGAACGCGGTGCGGGCGCGCGGCGCGTCGGCTGCCAGCCGGCGCGCGCTCACAGCGCACATAAGCCATGCCAGCGGCCGCGGCGCGGGTTGGATCGACCAGGCGCTCGCGCTGAAAGGTCGCGCCGAGCGCTACTACTTCGAGTACCGCACCGCGATGGGCGCCTTCGCCGACCTGCTGAAGGCGCACCGCGACACGCAGGACAAAGTGCGCGCAGCGCTGCCCGCGGCGCCGCTGCTCGAGGCGGCCGTGGTGGACGGCGCCTACCAGCGCGCCAGGCAGGCCGAAGAGCAAGCCGCCGCCGAGCTGGAGCGCATCCGGCAAATGGTGGTCCCGCGCTGATGGCGCTGTGGAAGCGCTTCTGGCTCCTGCTGTCCGCGATCTGGGCTCTGGTGTGCCTGCTGAACGCCTTCACCATCGTCGCTTTCAGTGAAGGCGAGGCCGCGAAGGCGCTGCAGCCGGCACTGCTGGCGGTAGCGGTGCCGGCGATCGCCTACGCCGCGCTCTGGGGCTACTTCCGCTTGCGCGAGAGGTAGTCGCGCATCAGGCGCTGCGGCTCGCCGGTGGCGTAGGCGCGCTCGAACTCGTCGATGCTGAGCGCCACCGCCTGCGAGAACGGCATCTCCTCGTAGGCACGGTTGAGGCGCTTCTGCGCGCGGATCGCCTGCGCGCCGCCCGCGAGTATCCCGGCGAGTGCCTGGTCCACCTCGGCATCGAGGCCGCGCGAGTCCACCACGCGCTCCACGAATCCCCAGCGCAGCGCCTCCGCGGCGTCGATCAGTTCGCCGGTCAGCAGCAGCCACCGCGCGCGCCCCGCACCCATCAGGCGCGCGAGGAGGGCCGCCTCGATCACCGAGGGGATGCCGAGGCGCACTTCCGGCATGCCGAAGCGCGCATGGTCTGCGGCGATGCGCAGGTCGCAGGCCGCCGCCAGCTCCAGCGCGCCGCCGATGCAGTAGCCGTTGACGCGGGCGATCACCGGCACCGGGCATTCGCGCACCGCCGTGATGCAGCGATGCAGCCGCGTGATGCCTTCGCGCGCCGTGGCGGTGGTGGCGGCGCCCAGGTCCTCGACGTTCACGCCGCCGGAGAAGGCCTTCGCGCCCGCGCCCGTGATCACCACCGCGCGCAGGTCGTCGTCGGCCGCGAGGCCGCGCATCGCCGCGGTGAGCTGCTCGATCGCCGCGACGCCGAGGGCGTTCAGCTTCGCCGGGTTGGCGATCATGACCAGCGCCACGCGCCCGCCGGCGCGCTCCTGCAGGACGGTCTGGATCAGCGCGCCCACTTGCTCAGGCGGCGCGCCGGCCGCGCATGAGCGAGGACACGAACTGCTCGAGCTTGCGCGCGTCGGCGTCGAAGCGGCGGATGCCCTCGGCGAGCTTCTCCACCGCCATGGCGTCCTCGTTGTGCTGCCAGTGGAAGGCCTTCTCGTCGAGCGAGATCCTCTCCGCGGCGTGCGTGCGGGCCTCGTCCGCGGAGAGCCTGCGCTCGACCTCGCCCGGCGCGCGCGCGAGCTTTTCCATCAGCTCGGGGGCGATGGTGAGCAGGTCGCAGCCGGCGAGCGCCGCGATCTGCTCGGTCTTGCGGAAGCTCGCGCCCATCACCTGCGTGGCGTAGCCGAACTTCTTGTAGTAGCGGTAGATGCGCGTGACCGAGGCGACGCCGGGGTCTTCCGCCACCGGGATGTCGTCCACCTTGCGCGCCGCCTTGTGCCAGTCGTAGATGCGGCCCGACGAAGGGCGAGATGAGCGTCACGCCCGCTTCGGCGCAGGCGACTGCCTGCGCGAAGGAAAACAGCAGCGTCATGTTGCAGTGGATGCCCTCGCGCTCGAGCTGCTCGGCGGCGCGGATGCCTTCCCAGGTGGTAGAAACCTTGACGAGCACACGGTCTTTTGGCACGCCCGCCTCGGCATAGAGCTCGATGAAGCGGCGCGCCTTGGCGATGGTGCCCGCGGTGTCGAACGACAGGCGCGCGTCCACCTCGGTGGAGACGCGCCCAGCGACGTGCTTGAGAATCTCGCGGCCGAAGAGCACGAAGAGCCACTCCATGGTCGCCTCGGTCTGGCCTTTGCCGCGTTCGAGCGCTTGCTCGACCAGGGGACGGAAGCGGGTGTCCTGCGCCGCCGTCAGCAGGAGCGAGGGATTGGTGGTGGCGTCCTGGGGTTGCCAGCGGGCCACGGCGTCGATGTCGCCGGTGTCGGCGACCACCACGGAATGCCGGCGGAGGGACTCGAGCTGGGTGGGCATGGGAGATAGCTTACCCGGTGTAGGGTGGGCCCTTGGCCCACCCTCGATAACCCTTGCAGGTTTTTGAAAACAAAGCCTTTCCGCCGGCTTGATCCAAGAGTAGACTCCACGCCACGCCAGCCGTCACAAGCAGGCAACAGAGCGGCGGCGTCAAGGAGACGAGTCGTTGCAGCCCACCGATATCCGTAACCCCGACTACTTCCACAAAGTCGTCGATTGCCAGTGGGCGTGTCCCGCCCACACCCCGGTTCCCGAATACATCAGGTTGATCGCGGCAGGGCGCTATTCCGACGCTTACATGATCAACTGGCAGTCGAACGTGTTCCCGGGAATTCTCGGGCGCACCTGCGACCGTCCCTGCGAGCCGGCGTGCCGCCGCGGACGCGTGGAGGAAGAAAACCAGCCCAAGCCCGAGCCCGTGGCGATCTGCAGGCTCAAGCGCGTCGCCGCGGACCTGAAAGGCGACGACGTGAAGAGCCGCATGCCCAAGCCCGCGGCGCGCAAGAACGGCAGGCGCATCGCCTGCGTAGGCGCGGGCCCCGCCTCGTTGACGGTGGCGCGCGACCTCGCGCCGCTCGGCTACTCGGTCACCGTGTTCGACCAGGATCCGCGCGCGGGCGGCATGATCTGGTCGCAGATCCCGCGCTTCCGGCTGCCGCTCGAGGTGATCGACGAGGAGGTGAACTACATCCTCGACCTCGGCGTGGAGTTCAAGGGCGGCGTGAAGATCGATTCGATGAACAAGCTGATGGCCGAGGGATACGACGCCATTTTCGTGGGCTCCGGCGCGCCGCGCGGGCGCGACCTCGACGTCCCGGGGCGCAAGGAGGCGGCGAAGAACATCCACATCGGCATCGACTGGCTCTCCTCCGTTTCCTTCGGCCACACCACCAAGATCGGCAAGCGCGTGATCGTGCTGGGCGGCGGCAACACGGCGATGGACTGCTGCCGCACCTCCAGGCGGATCGGCGGCGACGACGTGAAAGTGATCGTGCGCTCCGGGTTCGAGGAGATGAAGGCCTCGCCCTGGGAGAAGGAAGACGCGCAGCACGAGGGCATCCCGATCCTCAATTTCCTGGTGCCGAAGGCGTTCCTGCACAAGAACGGCAAGCTCACCGGCATGACCTTCGAGAAGGTGAAGGCGGTATACGACGAAAAAGGCCGCCGCAGCCTCGTGCCCACCGGCGAGCCCGAGCAGAGCTTCGAGTGCGACGACGTGCTCGTCGCCGTGGGGCAGGAGAATGCCTTCCCCTGGATCGAGCGCGACAGCGGAATCGAGTTCGACAAGTCGGGCCTGCCCGTGCTGGACAAGGCCACCTTCCAGTCGAGCGTGAGGAACGTGTTCTTCGGCGGGGACTCCGCCTTCGGCCCGAAGAACATCATCTGGGCGGTCGCCCACGGGCACGACGCCGCCATCTCCATCGACAAGCTGCTGAACGGCGAGGACCTGCGCGAGCGCCCGGCGCCTACCGTGAACCTGATCTCGCAGAAGATGGGCATCCACGAGTGGAGCTACGACAGCGAGATCCACCCGGACGCGCGCTACAAGGTGCCCTGGCGCGACATCAAGGTCGTCCTCAAGAGCGTGAAGGCCGAGGTGGAACTGGGCTTCGACGCCGCGACCGCCTGGAAGGAGGCGCAGCGCTGCCTCAACTGCGACGTGCAGACGGTGTTCGCCTCGAAGCTGTGCATCGAGTGCGACGCCTGCGTGGACATCTGCCCGATGGACTGCATCAGCTTTGTTGCCGAATGGCGATGGGCCGGATCTCCGGGCGCGCCTGAACGCGCCCGCGAAGAACCTGACGCAGGACCTGTATGTCCAGGAGGGGTTGAAGACCGGCCGCGCGATGGTGAAGGACGAGGACGTGTGCCTGCACTGCGGGCTGTGCGCCGAGCGCTGCCCGACCGGGGCCTGGGACATGCAGAAGTTCCTGCTGCAGATGACCGACGCGGGGCCCGGCTGCCGCGACCACCACAGGCGCAAGGCGGCGTGATGAAGCGCATCGAAGCGGTCAACGATTTCGTCGTCAAGTTCGCCAACGTCAACGGCTCGGGCTCGGCATCGGCCAACGAGCTCTTCGCCAAGAGCTTCCTGCGCATGGGGATCCCGGTGTCCCCGCGCAACATCTTCCCCTCCAACATCCAGGGGCTGCCGACCTGGTACGAGGTGCGCGTCACGGAGAAGGGCTGGCTCGGGCGCCGCGGCGGGGTGGACCTGATGGTGGCGATGAACCCGCAGACCTGGAACCAGGACCTGAAGGAGATCGAGCCGGGCGGGTACCTGTTCTACGACAACACCAAGACCCTGCCGGACTCGAAGTTCCGCGACGACATCCACGTCATCGGCATGCCGCTCACGGAGATCTGCAACGAGAGCTTATACGGATTCGCGCGAGCGGCAGCTGTTCAAGAACATCGTCTACGTCGGGGCGCTCGCGGCGCTGATGGACATCGACTCCGGCGTGCATCGCCGAGCTGATCGGCGAGCAGTACAAGGGCAAGGAGAAGCTGCTCAAGCCGAACCTCAACGCCTTCCAGATGGGCTACAACTACGCCAGCGAGAAGCTGAAGGGCATGATGGGCCTGAAGGCGAAGCGCGCCTACGCGGTGGGCGACCGGATCTTCATGGAAGGCAATGCGGCGGCGGCGCTGGGCTGCGTGTACGGCGGCGCTACGGTGTGCGCCTGGTACCCGATCACGCCTTCGTCGTCGCTCGCGGAAGCGTTCCAGAAATACTGCTCGAAGCTGCGCGTGGACAAGGACACCGGCAAGAACAAGTTCGCCATCGTCCAGGCCGAGGACGAGCTTGCGTCGATCGGCATCGTGACGGGGGCGGGGTGGAACGGGGCGCGGGCGTTCACGGCGACCTCGGGGCCGGGGATTTCGCTCATGAGCCGAGTTCATCGGCCTGGCCTACTTCGCGGAGATCCCGGCGGTGATCATCGACGTGCAGCGCGGCGGGCCTTCCACCGGCATGCCGACGCGCACCCAGCAGTCGGATGTCATCGCCTGCGCCTACGCTTCGCACGGCGACACCAAGCACGTGCTGCTGTTCCCCGAGGACCCGCACGAGTGCTTCGAGTTCGCGGCCCAGTCGCTCGATCTCGCGGAGCGCCTGCAGACGCCGGTGTTCCTCATGACCGACCTCGACATCGGCATGAACCAGCGGCTGTGCAAGCCGCTCGTGTGGGACGACGCGCGCCAGTACGACCGCGGCAAGGTGATGACCGCGGCGATGCTGGAAGAGGGCAAGGAGTTCGGGCGCTACCTGGATGTGGACGGCGACGGGATTGCGTTCCGCACCTACCCGGGAACGCACGCCACCAAGGG
Organism: uncultured beta proteobacterium; assembly: GCA_963782655.1. Lineage (GTDB taxonomy): Bacteria > Pseudomonadota > Gammaproteobacteria > Burkholderiales > SG8-39 > JAABQT01. The sequence continues at coordinate 276,462 of CAWALA010000013.1, forward strand.
CGCCTACTTCACGCGCGGCACCAGCAAGAACGCGTACGCGGTGTATTCGGAAGCGGGGCCGGACTACCTGTACAACATGCAGCGGCTATTGAAGAAGCACGACTTCGCCAAGACCCTGTTGCCCAAGCCCCTGCTCACGCCGGCGAAGGAGCCGGCGCGGTTCGGCGCCATCTATTACGGCTCGACCAGCCCCTCGATGCAGGAGGCGCTGGAGGCGCTGGCGGAGAAGGGGATCTTCGTCAATGCGCTGCGCATCCGCGCGTTTCCGTTCCAGGACGAGATCTTCGATTTCTGCCAGTCGCACACCAAGGTCTTCGTCATCGAGCAGAACCGCGACGCGCAGTTGAGGACCTTGCTGGTCAATGAGGCCGGGATCAACCCGGCCTCGTTGATTTCCGTGTTGCATTACGACGGCACGCCCATCACCGCGCGCTTCATCACCAAGGAGATTTCCGAGGTGGTGACGGCGCTCAACGTCCGTCCGATCAAGAAGGACAAGGCGGCATGACCTACGTTGCCAAACCCAGGCTGCACCATCCGACGCTTGCGAAGAACAAGGTCGGCTACACGCGGCGCGATTACGAAGGCAAGGTTTCCACGTTGTGCGCCGGGTGCGGGCACGATTCGATTTCCGCTGCGCTGATCCAGGCGTTCTGGGAGCTGGATGTCCAGCCGCACCGGGTGGCGAAGCTCTCGGGGATCGGGTGCTCGTCCAAGACGCCGGATTACTTCCTCGGCAATTCCCATGGGTTCAACACCGTCCATGGGCGCATGCCTTCGGTGGTGACCGGGGCGAACCTCGCCAACCGCGACCTCATCTACCTCGGGGTCTCCGGGGACGGGGATTCGGCGTCCATCGGGCTGGGGCAGTTCGCGCACGTCATGCGGCGCGGGGTGAACATGACCTACATCCTGGAGAACAACGGGGTGTACGGGTTGACCAAGGGCCAGTTCTCGGCGACCGCGGACATGGGTTCGACCTCCAAGCGCGGGATAAAGAACGAAGACGTGGCGATCGACACGGTTTCGTTGGCGCTGTTGATGGGCGCGACTTTCGTTGCCAAGGGCTTTTCCGGCGACAAGGCGCAGCTGGTTCCCCTTATCAAGGCCGCGATCGCGCATGAGGGCGCCGCGTTCATCGACGTCATTTCTCCCTGCGTCGCGTTCAACAACCATTCCGGCTCCACGAAGAGCTACGACTACGTGCGTGAGCACAACGAAGTGGTCAATTTCATGGATTTCATCACCGGGCGTGCGCCGATCAACGTGGACTACAAGCACGGCGAGGTGATCGACGTGCCGCAGCATGACGGGACAACCATCCGGTTGAGGAAGACCCATGCCGATTACGACCCCAGCAACAAGATCAATGCGCTGACCCACATCGCGGAGGCGGCGGCGAAGGGGGAGGTGCTGACGGGGTTGCTTTACTTGGCGCCGGAAGCGCTGGATCTGCACGCGCATTTGAATACGGTGGACACCCCGTTCAACAAGCTGGGCGAGAAGGAGTTGTGCCCGGGGGCGGGCATGCTGGAGAAGATCAACGCCGCGATGCGTTAAGGCGAGGACGCGGATTCGATTTCCTGCCGCCTCCGCCATTTGGGTTTCAAGAGCTACACGACAGCGCTGAGCACCCAGCCTTGTGCCTCGCCCACTCCGGGCGCCGCTCGGCGAGGTCGTCGTTCTCCGGCTGCTCGTCGTAGGGCCGCTCCAGCACCTTCATCAGCCGCTCCAGGACTGACGCGTCGCCTTCCGTGAGCGCGTCGATCGCCTGCTGCGCGAGGTAGTTCCTCGGAACGTATTTCGGATTGACGCTGTTCATGCGCGAAGCGCGGACTGCAGCAGGCGTACCCGCCCGCGCAAGATACTTGCGCAGCCAGGCGGCGACGCGGGCGATGTGCGCGGCATCGGGCTCGGCGTAGAAAGCGCGGCCCAGGGGTGCGACCAAGCGATTGGTCGTCCGTAGAGTCTTCGACTGAAGAAAGGCCGCGGAAGAAGAGGGTGAAGTCGGTTTCTACCGCGTTGAGCACGCCAAACATCTCGGTCACCAGCTCCTCGTCGCCAGTCTCGATCGAAGCAATCCCCAGCTTCTGCGCCAGCGCCTTGCTGAAGCTCTCCCGGTAAGTGTTGCCGTAGAGCTTCAGTCCTTCCTCGAGCTCTTCCTTCGGCATGATCGGCAGCAGCGCCTCGGCAAGACGCGCGAGGTTCCACAGCCCGATCTGCGGCTGGTTTCCATAGCAGTAGCGCCGCCCCTCGGCATCCGTCGTGTTCGGCGTCCACATCGGGTCGTAGCCCTCGAGCCAGCCGTAAGGCCCGTAGTCGATGGTGAGCCCGAGGATGGACATGTTGTCGGTGTTCATCACGCCGTGCACGAACCCGAGCCGCATCCAGTCGCTCATCAATACCGCCGTGCGCCGGCAGACCTCGTGGTACCAGTCCTTGTGGAACCCAGTTCAGGGAAATGCCGGCGCAGCACATAGTCGGCGAGCTGCTTCAGGATCTCGGGCTCTTGCGTTCGCAGTGTGGATCTGGAAGTTGCCGAAGCGCACGAAGGACGGCGCCACGCGGCACACCACCGCGCCGGGCTCGGGCTCCGGATTGCCGTCGTAGAACATGTCGCGGATCACCTGCTCCCCGGTCCCGACCAAAGACAGCGCGCGCGTGGTGGGAACACCAAGAAAGTGCATCGCCTCGCTGCACAGGAACTCGCGCAAGGATGAGCGCAGCACCGCGCGCCCGTCCGCGGTACGCGAATAAGGCGTCAGGCCGGCTCCCTTCAACTGCAGCTCCTGCCGCGTGCCGTCGCGGGAAATGAGTTCTCCCAGCGTGATGGCCCGCCCGTCGCCGAGCTGGCCCGCCCAGTGCCCGAACTGGTGCCCGCCGTAGCGCGCGGCATAAGGCTCCATCCCCGGGAGCACGCGATTCCCTGCGAGAACATCGGTCGCCAGTCCGGAAGGACGCGCGAGGCCGAGCTGCTCGCCCAGGGCATCCGACCAGGCGAGCAGGCGAGGGGAGCGGACCGGCGTGGGAGTTACACAGGGTGTAACTCGCGTTCAGCACCTGGCGTCGGGTGTTCGAAGGCCCCGGGTCGCCAGGCAGCTCGCGCACGAAGGTGTTCTCGAGCGCAGCTTCGGCAAGATCGACGAGCGGCGAAACAGTGTGCTGCGGCAGGACTGCTGACATCCAGGGATGGTAGCGCAGCCCAAGTGGTGCCGCGTAGTATCGCGGAGTGACCTACGACACCCTGATCAGGAACGCGGTCGTGATCGACGGCACCGGCGCGCCGGCGATCCGTGCTGACCTCGGCATCGCTGCAGGCAGGTTGGTTGAGATCGGCGAGCTTGTCCGGCCCGGCGCGCAAGACAATCGATGCGCACGGCCTTGCCGTCGCCCCCGGCTTCATCGACCCCCACACGCACTACGACGCCCAGATCTGCTGGGACGGGGCCACCACGCCATCCTCCTGGCACGGGGTGACGACCGTCGTGATGGGCAACTGCGGCGTGGGGATCGCCCCCTGCCGCCCGCAGGCGCGCGAAGTCGCGATGCGCGACCTGGTGAACGTGGAGGCGATCCCGTTCGAGGTGCTGGACGCCGGGATCACGTGGGACTGGGAAACGTTCCCCGAGTACATGGACGCGGCCGCAAGGAGAAAGCCAGCCCTGAACCTCGCGTTTCTCGCTCCCCTGACGCCGTTCCGTCACTACGTGATGGGCGAAGCGTCGATGGAGCGCGCGGCGAGCGACGAGGAGACGAAGAACATCAAGGCGCTCCTGGGCGAAGCGATGGACGCCGGCGCCTTCGGCTTTTCCAGCACGCTCCTCAACCAGCACATGGGCTACGCAGGCAGGCCGCTTGCCTGCCGCAACGCGAGCCGCGAGGAGCTCAAGGCCTACTGCAACGTCCTGCGCGAAAGAAGGAAGGGCGCCATCGAAATCGCCATGACGAAGCAGCTCGGCGGTGATGGACGACCCGGAACTGGAGCTGCTCGACTTCATGCTGGACGAAAGCAAGCGCCCGGTCACCTTCATCGCGATGTTCGACCGCGACGATATTTCCGGAAGCCGTGCGCACCTCGCTCCGCAAAGCCGCGCCGATGATCGCGAAAGGCGCCCGCCCGCAAACCTCGCCGCTCCCCCTCACGCGCGAGATCAACATGCGCAATCCGTTCTCCTTCGCCGCCTTCCCCTCGTGGCAGCGGGTGTTCGAGGACAAGTCGAAAGCCGCGCAGGCGGCGGTGTACCGCGATGCCGCCTTCCGCGCGCAGTTCCGCGAGGACCTCAAGCGCCCGGCCGCCTTCGGCAACTGGGCGCGCATCGCGCGTGCACGAAGTGAAGAACCCGAAGTTGAAGCACCTGGAGGGCCGATCGGTGGCCCAAATCGCCGCCGAGCGGGGCAAGGACGGCGTGGACGCGTTCCTCGACGTCACGCTGGAGGACGACCTGGAGAACGAGTTCACCATGCAGTCGTTCAACACGCGCGAAGACCGCATGGCGGAAATCCTCAACGACCGCGACGATGCTGCTCGGCCTGGGCGACGGCGGCGCGCACCTCGACATGCTGTGCGACGCGAGCTACCCGACCTACGTGCTCGGCACCTGGGTAAGGGAAAGGAAGGTGCTGACGCTGGAAGAGGCGGTGCGCCGCATGACTTCCGACCCCGCCGACTTCTTCGGCATCAAGGACCGCGGCCGCATCGCGCCCGGCCTCGCGGCCGACCTGGTGCTCTTCGACCCGGCCACGGTCGGCTCGGACACGCCGCCTGGAGCGCCTGCACGACCTGCCGGGCGGCGGCAAGCGCATGGTCAAGCGCTCGCGCGGCGTCGAGATGACGCTCGTCAACGGCGAAGTGACCTGGGAAAACGGCGCGCTGACAGGCGCCAGCGCAGGGCGAGTCCTGCGCTCATAGCGAGGCACAACGCGCGTCGAGGTGCGCTAAAGTCCCCCGCATGGCCAACGAGCGCACCCCGTTCGACAGCATCGAAGGCTCCCTCGAATACCTCGGTTTGCTGCGCGAGGTGATCGAGAAGACCCGCAAGACCGTGGAAGCGGATGTCGCGGCCGCGGCCGCCGAGGAGGGCGCGGAGCGGCGGCTGGAGGCGCTGCGGCTCGTCGTCTACAAGCTCGACCGGCTCGCCTGGCACATGGAGGCAGGCCACCGCACGCTGAACGACCTGCGCACGCTCAGGCGCCTGTTCTACGGCGAGCGGCAGCGCGGATCCGACGAGAGCGGCGCCTAGCGTCTCGCGCCAGGCGCTCCGCTCCTGAAGCGACGGCGGCTACAGCGTCGCCTCGAACGTCTTCACCTCGCGGTCGTGGGTGCTCCAGAACGGCCGCGGCTTCTTCCCCTCCAGCACGTCCGCGAGGATGCCCACGTGCGTGGCCCAGCCGCCGGCCACCCCGCGATTGATCCCGCCATCCTCCGGCAGCCGGTGCTGGATGGTGAGCAGCACGTCTTTCCCGCGCGGCTGGAGCTCGTAGACCACGTCCGAATCGGCTTCGCCCCATTTCCACGTGTGGGCGAGCAGGCGCAGGGGCTCCAGGCGCGTGATGCGCCCCTCGAAGCGCTTGCGTGCCGAAGTCCCGCGATTCCTCCGAGAGCTTGTCGTTCTCGAAAATGAGCTCGATCTTCCCGCCCACGCGCAGCTCGAACTCGCCGCCGGCGAGCCACTTGGCCCGCTTCTCCGACTCGACGAGGTAGGCCCATACCCGCTCGATCGGCCCGGGCAGCAGGCGCTCGAAGCGGATGGTGGAAGGCTTGATCAGGGTGGCGATGGGGTTCACGGCTTTCTCCTTGGTTTGATCCTGCGGGAAGACTGCTGTGCGGCCGTCGACGGCATCCTCCGCGCGCAGCGCGGCCTCCAGCTTGTCGAGGCGGGAGGTCCAGAAGGCGCGCGTGCGCGCCATCCAGGCGGCCGCGTGCGTCGAGCGGCTCGGGCTCGAGCGACAGGAAGTGGTCGCGCCCGGCGATGCGCCGGCGCACCAGCCCCGCGCGCTCGAGGATGCGGATGTGCTTGGAGACGGAGTTGAGCGAGATGTCGTAGGGCGCCGCGACCTCGGTGACGCGCGCGTCGCCCGCCGACAGGCGCTGCAGGATGTCGCGCCGCGTCTCGTCCGCGAGCGCGATCAGGGTGTCGTCGAGGTCCATGGCCGCAACATTAACCCAAAAGGGTGAATGTCGCAAGCCCCCTGTGCCGCGGCCGCAGGGGCGGGGCCGGCAAGCCTACTTGCAGCTCGAGCTTCCCGCCGCTGAACCTGCCGCGGTACTCGCGCCCGCCGGCCTTGAAGGAGATCTCCTCGCCCCGCACCCTGCCTGCGACCGGCACGGGCCCGCCGCCGGTGCGCAGCGTCCCGGAGAGCATCTGGAACTCCTGCCTGAGGACCAGCTCGCCCTGCGGAATCGTGTAGGTGCCGGCGACGCTGGGCGGGAACGATCCACAGGAGCGCCGTGCACCAGGACGCTGTGCATCCGTCCGCCTCGCTCAGCGTGGCGGTTTCGTCCGCCTGCCACTTCTCCATCGTGAAGCGTGTTCGACACGACGCGCGTGCCCGGCCTCAGCTCGCAGGATCTTCGGGCGCAGCTTCAGGTTGATCTCCGGCAGCAGGAACATGGTGATCACGGTCGCCTTGGACAGGTCGGTCTCGAACAGGTCCGCCTTCATGAACGTGGCGCGGGCGCTCACGCCCTCCTTTTCTGCGTTCGCCTTGGAGAGCGCCACCATGTCCGGGTTGTACTCGATGCCCATGGCGCGCGCACCGCGCTTGGCCGCGGTGATGACGGTGCGCCCGTCGCCGGAGCCGAGGTCCATGACGAAGTCGCGCGGCGTCACCTTGGCCATGTCGAGCATCTTGTCGACCAGCGCCTGCGAGGTCGGCACCCAGACGACGTCCTTGCCCTCCTGCCCGACCGAGGGCTCGTAGGCGGCAGGCGCCTTCTGCGGCTGCGCGAAGGCGAGCGCGCTGAATGCGGCGAGCAGGAAGAGCGAAACCATGGCGCAGTCGTGGTGCAGTGTGCATTGCCGTCTAGCCTCCGACACCGAGGTAGGTTGAAGTGACCTGCTGATCCGCGCGCAACTGCGGCCGGCGTGCCCGTCGAACACCACGGTGCCGTGGTCGATGACGTAGACGCGGTCGGCGAGCTGCAGCGCCATCTCGGCGTTCTGCTCCACGAGCAGCATGCTGACGTGCTGGCTCTTGAGCTCGCGGATGGTGTCCATCACCGCGTTCACCACCAGCGGCGCGAGGCCCTGCGAGGGCTCGTCCAGCAGCAGCAGGTCGGGCCCGGTCATGAGGGCGCGCGCGATGGCGAGCATCTCCTGCTCGCCGCCGGAGAGCTCGCGCCCCTTGTGTCCAGCCGCTCGCTCAGCGCCGGGAAAGCGCTCGAGCACGCTGTCCATCTGCCAGCGCGAGCCCTTGCGCTCGGCGATCGCGAGGTTCTCCTGCACCGTGAGGTAGCTGAAGATGTCGCGCGTCTCCGGCACCAGCGCGATGCCCATCTGCGCGAGATCGCGGTGGGCATCGAGCCCGGCGATGTTCGCGGCCCTTGTAGAGGATCTCGCCCTTCTTCGGCGGCGTGAGCCCGGTGACGCTGCGCAGCGTGGTGGTCTTGCCCGCGCCGTTGCGGCCCGAGCAGCGCGACGACCTCGCCCTCGGCCACGCTCAAGCGACAGGCCGTGCAGGATGTGGCCGAGGCCGTAGAAGGTATCGATGCTCTTCACTTCGAGGATCACGCCGCCACCCCGCCCAGGTAGGCGCGGCGCACCTCGGCGTTCTTCTGGATCTCCTGCGGCGTGCCCTCGGCGATGAGGCTGCCGAAGTGCATGACCGAGATGCGGTCCGAGACGCTCATGATGATGTCGATCTTGTGCTCGATCAGCACGATGGTGTAGCGGCCCTTCAGCGCGCGCACCAGCGCCACCATGCTTGCGCGTCTCCTCGGGCGAGAGGCCCGCGGCGGGCTCGTCGAGCAGCAGCACGCGCGGCGCCGCGGCGAGCGCGATGGCGAGCTCGAGCTGGCGCTGCTCGCCGTGGGAGATCTCGCGCGCCAGGACTGCGGCCATTTGCGATCGAGCCCGACGTCCGCGAGCGCCTGGCGCGCGCGCTCGGCCGACTTCGGGATAGTCACTCGGTCTTGCGCCAGCAGCAAGCCCTGCCAGGATTTCCCGGTGGCGAAGGCCGCGACCCAGACATTGTCGAGAAGCGAGAAGGCGGGAAAGACGGTGGTGCGCTGGTAGGAGCGCGCCAGCCCGAGGTGCGCGACGCGGCGCGGCGGGCGTGCCGGTGATGTCCTGCCCGTCGAGAAGGATCTGTCCCGAGGTCGGCGGGAAGGTGCCGGTGAGCAGGTTGAACAGCGTGGTCTTGCCCGCGCCGTTGGGGCCGATGATGGAATGCAGCGAGCCCGCCTCGATCGGCGAGGCTCACGTCGTTCACGGCGCGTGAGCGCGCCGAACGACTTGGTCAGGCTCTTGTGTTTCGAGGAGCGCCATGTCCAGAACCGCGTCCAGGCTTCCACCACGCCGCCGCGCAGGAACAGCACCACGATCACGAACGCCACGCCGAGCAGCAGCGGCCAGCGCGCCCACAGCGTGCTCACGGATTCGGAGAGCCAGATGAAGACGAAGGAGCCGATGACCGGCCCGTAGAGCGAGCCCGAGCCGCCGATCAGCGTGGCGAAGACCACGTTGCCGGAGAACACGAAGCTGATCGCCTCCAGCGGCACGATGCCGAACAGCATCGCGTAGAGCACGCCCGCCAGGCCGGAGAAGGCGCCGCCGATGACGAAGGCGAGCAGCTTGAAGCGCGGCACGTTGTAGCCCACGGCCTCGGCGCGCACCTCGTTCTCGCGGATCGCCTGCAGGATCTTGCCGAGCGGCGATTCGACGATGCGCTTCATGAACCACAGCGAAGCAAGGAACAGCAGCGATACGAAGGCGTAGTAGATCAGCGGGTCCTTGAAGTCGATGCCGAGCGAGCGCCGGCCGCGGCACGCCGGGCATGCCGTCCTCGCCGCCGGTGACGCTGGTCCACTGGTAGGCGATGAAGTAGAAGAGCTGGTTCAGCGCGAAGGTGAGCATGATGAAGTACAGCCCCGAGCGCTGCACGCAGAGGTAGCCCACCACGCGCGGCCGAGAGCGCGCCCACGCCGACGCCGATGCCGAGCGCGAAGAAGACGTTGATGCCGTGTGCTTTCATCAGCCAGCCCGCGACGTAGGCCGCCGAGCCGAAGAAGGTGGACTGGCCGAAGGACAGCAGGCCGGTGTAGCCGAGCAGCAGGTTCAGCCCCAGGCCGAAGATGGCGAAGATCCAGATCTCGGAGGCGATGGCGGGCCGCACGACGAGCGGCAGCAGCAGGATCGCAGTCAGGATCAGGAGAACGACGGGCTGTTTCATCGGATGCCGAACAGTCCCTGCGGCCGCACGAGCAGCACCGCCGCCATCACCGCGTAGATCACGACGGTCGAGGCTTCCGTCCAGTACGCGGCGACGAGCGCCTGCGCCACGCCGATGATCAGGCCGGCGGCGATCGCGCCCGAGCAGGTTGCCCAGGCCGCCGAGCGCCACCACCACGAACGCGATGCCGAGCATGTCCACGCCCATGCCCGGCGATGAGGCCGCGGATCGGCGCGGTGAGCGCGCCGGCGATGCCGGCGAGGTAGGCGCCGAGCGCGAAGGCGACGGTGAACAGCCTCTGGATGTCGATGCCCAGCAGCGACACCATCTCCTTGTTCTCGATGCCGGCGCGCATGATGGCGCCGTAGCGCGTCTTCTCGAGGAACAGCCAGGTCAGCGAACACCAGCAGGCCCGCCACCACCATGACGAACAGCCGGTACTTCGGATAGAAGGTGAAGCCCAGGTCCACGCCGCCGCGCAGGATCGGCGGCGGCAGGTGGCTGATGCCGATCGGCCCCCAGATGAGGATGATGCCCTCGCGAGGATCAGCGACAGGCCGAAGGTGAACAGCAGCTGGTAGTCGTGGCCGGCGGCGTACAGCCGGCGGATGCCCGCGTACTCGATGGCCAGCCCGAGCAGCGCCACGCCGAGCGGCGCGACGAGCAGCGCGAGCCAGAAATTGCCGATGGCGTTCACCGCGCGTCGACCAGCAGATACGCGCCCACGGCGAACAGCGCGCCGTGGGCGAAGTTCGGGATGTTGAGGATCCCGGTGATCAGCGACAGGCCGAGCCCCATCAGGGCATACAGCATGCCCGTCGCGATCCCGTTAAGGATCTGTGCGAGGAGGAGACTCAGAGCTGCGGGCTCAGAAGCTGCCGATGTCCTTGCAGGCCGCGTATTCCTTCGGCAGCGGCGTGTCGCCGGTGGCGATCACGTCGGCGAGGTCGAGCTCGTCCTTCATCGGCGCCTTCGGCTTGCAGCGCAGGAAGAAGATACGGCCGCAGCGTCTGGTGCGTGGCCGCGTCCACGCGCATGCGCCCGAGCGATGTCGTTCACCTCGATGCCTTCGAGCGCCTTGATGACGTCCTGCACCTCGGCGGATTTCGCCTTGTCGAAGCCCGCGAGCATGCAGGCGCGTCATCGAGTAGGCGGCCGAGGGCGCGTAGCCGGGCGCGGTGCCGAACTTCGCGCGGTAGTTCTTCACGAACTCCTTCGCGACCGGCGTGTCGGCGGTGTAGTAGAAGTTGGTGCCGACCCAGAGGTTCTCGCGGATCTCGGGGGAGAGCTGGATCAGCTCCTCCACGCCCGAGGACCAGCACATGATGAGCGGCACCTTGGGCGTCAGGCCGAAGTTGAAGATCTCGCGCGCGCCGGCCACCGCGTCGCCGCCGAAGTTGATCATCGCCACCGCGTCGGGGCGGTTGGCCGCGGCCTTCTGCACGTAGTTGGAGAACTCGCGCTCGCCCAGCGGGTGGCGGTCGGCGCCGACGAACTCCAGGCCGTGGTTCTTGCCGACTTCCTTGATGTACTTCTCCAGCGACCAGCCGAAGGCGTAGTCCGCGACCAGCAGGTGCCAGCGCTTCGCCTTGGGATTGGCCTTCATGAAGTTGTCCACCACGGTCTTCGCCGCGGTGTAGGGGCTCGCCGCCCACTGGAACGAGTAGCGGTGGCAGCGGCTGCCGGAGATGTCCTCGGTGCCGCCGCTGAAGAAATGCAGCACCTTCTTGCGCTTGGCGACTTCCGACACCGCGAGCGCCACGCCCGAGGACCACGGCCCGATCATGAAGCGCGCGCCTTCGCCGTCGATCGCCTCCTCGGCGCGCCGCGTGGAGGTGCCGGCCTGCGTGCGCGCCGTCGCGCGTGACGTACTTGATCGGCCGGCCGAGCACCTGCATGCCGCGCTCCTCGAGCGCCATGCGCATGCCGCGGTCGTTGAGCGGGCCCGACGTCGGCGAAGGCGCCGGTCTGGTCCCACAGGCCGAGGATCACGATCTCCTTGGACTGCGCCCGGATGATGGCGGGAAAGCCCAGCCCGGCGGCGCCGAGGGCGCCGAGTTTCAGAATGTCCCTGCGATTGATCAGGCTCATGATCTGGCCCCCTTGAGTGGAAGCCAAAGCCTACTATGCAAGGCGCAGACGCGGGAAGCCGTTCCGCATGCTGTTGTTGCGCTGCGTCAAGACTTCCGGCTGGGGCCCTGCCACGAGCTGGAGCGCGGGCGCCGGCAATCAATCTGTAACGACCGGCTGCTATAGGGAGTGCGACATGACGAAACCCATCCAGGGCTACAGCGAAGAGGAAGCCTTCCGCCGCCTGCACGGCGACATCGTCGACAGCCTCGACGAGGAGCTCGAACTCGAGCTGGAGGACAGCAAGGACCCCGACAAGGCGGCGCGCAAGCGCTACTTCCGTGAGCTCTTCCGCCTGCAGGGCGAACTGGTCAAGCTGCAGGACTGGGTGATGCACGCCAAGCACAAGCTGGTGATTTTGTTCGAAGGCCGCGACGCCGCCGGCAAGGGCGGCGTGATCAAGCGCATCACGCAGCGGCTCAATCCGCGCGTCGCCCGCGTCGCGGCGCTGCCCGCGCCCAACGACCGCGAGCGCACGCAGTGGTACTTCCAGCGCTACGTCTCGCACCTGCCCGCCGGCGGCGAGATCGTGCTCTTCGACCGCAGCTGGTACAACCGCGCGGGCGTCGAGCGCGTGATGGGTTTCTGCAGTGACGAGGAGTATGAGCAATTCTTCCGCGACGTGCCGGAGTTCGAGAAGATGCTGGCGCGTTCTGGCATCCAGCTGCTCAAGTACTGGTTCTCCATCTCCGACGAGGAGCAGGAGCTCAGGTTCAAGGCGCGCATCTATGATCCCCTCAAGCAGTGGAAGCTCTCGCCAATGGACCTGGAGTCGCGCCGCCGCTGGGAGCAGTACACCAAGGCGAAAGAGGTCATGCTCGAGCGCACCCACATCCCCGAGGCGCCGTGGTTCGTGGTGCAGGCGGTAGACAAGAAGAGGGCGCGCCTGAACTGCATCCACCACCTGCTGCAGCAGGTGAAGTACGCCGAGGTGCCGCAGAAGGAGGTCGTGCTGCCCAAGCGCGTGCACAACCAGGGTTACCGGCGCAGCCCCACGCCACGCCACCTGCTGGTGCCCGAGGTCTACTAGCCGTTAACTCAGCGGCGCCCGCCGGCACCCGGCGACGACCTTGCGGGACGAGGCTGGGCCACTGCAGAAATGGGCATGACCCCGCGTGCCTTCGGCCGCGCGCCGCCCATGCCGCGGGACGGCGCGTACGCGTAGTAAGGGTACGGGTAGACGAGCGGGAAGTAACCGTAGCTGCAATCGGCGCGGTAGGGGCAATCGCCAGCCGTAACCGCCGGCGACGGATCCGGCATCAGCCGTTGGCGCTGCAGCCACGCCTGTTCCACGTACTCCGCGCGCCGGGCGGCCTGCACGCGCATTTCGGCGATCGCGGGGCCGAGCGACGGATCGGCCGGAACGACGGAGACGCGCTCCTCGATCACCTGCGTCTTCGCTACCCCGGGCGGCGGGGTGCTCGAGTAGTTCGTCACCCCTTTCGCGTCCACCCACTTGTAGGTCTCCGCGCATAGCGGCAGCGCAGCGCACAGCAGGATCGCGAAAGAGAGGACCCTTCCCATATCACCGGCATCCTACCGCGACTCTCGGGGAGGCGGCTATCATGGAAAGCGATGAGCATTCACATGGATCCTGCCGGGCGCGCCGCGCTCAAGAACGCGCTCGCCCTCTACGTTGCTTGGGTGGCCGCGACGTACCTCTTCGAAGGCTTGCCGGGCACGCTCGTGCGCCCCGAAGCGGTGGGCCTGCGCCTCGTCTACGCCGTGGTGGCGAATCTCGCCATCGGCGTCCTGCTCGCGCTCTGGGTGATGCGGCACGCGCTGAAGAACGGGGTAGGGACGCCCGCGGACTACGGTTTCAGCGGTCCCGGCAGGACGGCGATCAGCGTGATCGCCGGCGCGCTCGCCGGCTACGCGCTCTTTCACCTGGCGCAAACGGAACCCGCACACCCGCTCGTGGTGCTGAACAGCTTCGCCCAGGTGTGGGTGGTCTCGGTCGCGGAGATCGTCGTGTGCTGGGCGCTCGTAGGCGGTACGCTGCAAGCCGCGCTGAGGCCCTGGAGCCGGTGGGGCGCGATCCTCGTCGCGGCGACTGTGGCGAGCGTGCTCTTTGGCGTCTACCACTTCGCACACAGCGCGCCGTTCAACGAAGTCAGGATGGTGGCGTTCCTCACCGGCATCGGTTTCGTCACGGGCCTGTGGTGGTTCGTGAGCCGGGATGTCTACGGCACCTCGGTGTTCCACAATTTCTTTGGCGTGACCGGGGTGCTCGCCGCGCTGAAGGCGGGCGGCCTGGTGCCGGAGCGGCCCGAGCTGGCCGTGCCGCTCGTGATCACCGCGCTCGTGGTGACAGTGGCGCTGGCATGGCCCGGATTCTCCTGGATTCGCCGCAGGTGACAGCCATCCCGGCTAAGATTCTCCGGTGATCGCCTCCCGCTTCTTCCTCGTTCTCTGTGCCGCGCTTTGCTTCTCCGCCGCCGCGCAGGCCCCGAGCAAGCCCGAGCCCCGCGTGGCCGGCAAGATCGAGCTCGCCGAGGGTATCGCCCAGATCGAAGGCAAGGACAAGCGCAGCCGCCGCCCGGCGGTGGGCGACAATGTCTTCGAGGGCGACTCCATCGCCACCTCCCGCCAGTCGGAACTCCATCTGAACATGGCCGACGGCGCCTCGCTCATCGTGCGCGAGAACTCCCGCATCAGGATCACAGAGTATGTCGCAGACGGCGGCGACAAGGACAGGAGCCTCATCGACCTCACGCGCGGGGCGCTGCGCTCGATCACGGGCTGGATCGGGCAGTACAACCGCTCCAACTACCGCGTGCGCACGCCGCTCGTGACCATCGGCGTGCGCGGCACCGACCACGAGCCTACGCACCTCGAGGCAGGCGACACGCGCGGCGAACCGGGCACCTACGACAAGGTGAACGAGGGCACGGCGTTCATGGAATCGAAGCAGGGGGTGGTGGAAGTGCCCGCGAATTCGGCGGTGTTCCAGGCGCTGTCGGCCGAGGGGCTGCCGCAGCTCCTCGCCACGATCCCGGCGTTCTTCAAGCCGGGCAGCTACGAGCAGCAGTTCGTGAAGCGCGCGCAGGAGCTGCGCAATGCGATCCCGCAAAAGCGGCTGGACCGCATCGATTTCCTGCGCCGCCAGGGCATCCTGCCAGCCGAGGCGCAAAAGGCGCTGGACCAGGTGAAGCCCCTGGAGCAGAAGGGCAAGGAGCTGCTGCGCTGGCTGAAATAGGGAAAATGGGGTCTGTCCCTATTTTTTTTCTATGCTCCTCAGCATCGACGCGCGCTCCTTCGCGCCGGCCATGAGGAAGGCGAGGTCGTTCCCCGAGAGGATGAAGCGCATGCCCATGCCGATGTACTTCTGCATGAGCGCGGGGTCGTAGACGCCGCCCATGCCCGGGTGCTTGCCGTGCTTCCTGCACGCGGCGATCACCTTCTCGTAGGCGGCGGGCACGCGCGGGTCGCCGAACTGGCCGTGGATGCCCATCTCGGCGCACAGGTCGTTCGTGCCTACCAGCAGTACGTCGATCCCCGGCACCGCGGCGATGGCCTCTGCATTGTCGATGGCCAGCGGCGTCTCGAGCATGACGACGACCAGGTTCTCCTCGTTCATGCGCCGGGTGGCTTCGCCCACCGGCAGCGCGGCGAAGGCGAGGCCGGGCATGTTGCCCGCGATCGAGCGGTGCCCCATGGGCGGATAGCGGCAGAAATCGGCGATGCGCTTCGCCTGCTCGGCGGTATCCACGTGCGGCACCACGACGCCAAGCGCGCCGTTGTCCAGCGCGCGCGCGCAGTGATGATGCTCGTGCCCCGGCACGCGCACGATCGGCGTGACGCCGGTGGCGATCGCCGCCATGGCGATCTGGCACGCGGTGTCCACGCTCATCGAGTTGTGCTCGGTGTCGATGAACAGCCAGTCGAAGCCGCAGGCGCCGGCGATGGTGGCGATGTCCACGGTGCGCGCCTGGCGCAGGCCCATGCCCAGGGCGAGCCTGCCCTCCGTCAGGGCAGCCTTGGTGCGGTTCAACGCGGCCACGCGCGGGGCCGGCCTAGTTCGCGACGAGCTTCAGCAGCTCGTCCATCGTCTGGTCGGCCCAGTACTCGGGATCCTCGTCGATCTTCTTCTCGCCTTTGGCGACGATCTCATTGGCCACCTTGCGGCGCTGGCAGTAGCCGCGCCAGAACTGCTTGACTTCCTCGGCTGACATTTGCATGGACGGGTTGCTCGGAATCGGAATTGGACAGGGGCCCGATGATAGCGCCAGCGGCTGCGCAATCGGAAGTTGACCTAGCGCAAGATCCGCAACCCCAATTGCCGGAAAATTGGCAGTGTCACTTACTTACTTGGTTAAGAGGAACGATCATGAGAATGCTCAGGACAGCAATGCTCGCAGCCGGCCTGCTCGCGATGGGGCCGGGATTGGCGCAGGACCAGGGTAGGGGCCCGGGCTATGGGCCGGGGCCGGGATTCGGTCCTGGGCAGGGTCCCGGGCAGGGCTACGGCCCCGGGATGATGGGCGGCTACGGCCGCGGACCCGGAATGATGGGCGGCTATGGAGGCGGCTACGGTCCCGGCCCCGGCGCGGCCATCTCGGGCCTCACCGACGAGCAGCGCGACAAGATCGCCGTGATCCGTGAGCAGCACCGGCAGAAGAACTGGGGCACCATGGGCCAGGTGCAGGCCGAGCAGTTCAAGCTGCGCCAGATGTATTCCGTCGACAAGATCGATTCGGCGGCGATCCTCGAGCAGCAAAAGAAAGTGGACGACCTGCGCCGGCAGATGCTCAAGTCGCGCCTTGAGGCGCGCAAGGAGATCGAGGCGGTGCTCACGCCCGAGCAGCGCAAACAGCTGCGCCAGATGGGGCCGTGGTGGCAGGGCGGCGAGGGCAGTGAATAAGTTTTGCTACACTGCGCTCTGGCAACCACGAAAGGAGGTGATCCAGTGAGAGACTACCAAGGCACCATCGGCAGGCTGGACTCCAAAACCGGATCATTTCAAGGGACTAGGAGCATCGCCAGCTAGACAGCCGGCAATGCCTTAACCGCAGGAAAAACGCCCCGGCCGGGAAACCGTCCGGGGCGTTTCGTTTTGGGGGCTACTTGCCCGGCTGGCGGATCGGCGAAACCGGCACGGGTTTCTTGGGTTGCTTGGGTTTCTTCTTCTCGCGGTTGCTGCGTTCCATGCCTTTGGGCATTCGAGTTCTCCTTGAAAGTGCCTCATTATCCGCCAGGTGGATGAAACATGAATAGCGAGGAGCTGGAGCGGATCGCCCGCGTCACGCTGGAGCACTACGAACAGCGCGCGCAGGATTTCTGGCGCGGGACCAGGGATCACGACGTCAGCCAGAACCTCCAGGAGTTGCTGCGCCACCTCGAAGGCCGGCCGCCCTTCAGGATCCTGGACCTTGGCTGCGGGCCGGGGAGGGACCTCAGGGCTTTCAAGCAACTGGGGCACATCGCCGTGGGGCTCGAAGGCTCGAAGCGCTTTGCCGCCATGGCACGCGAATACAGCGGCTGCGAGGTGCTGGAGCAGGACTTCCTGCACCTCGACCTGCCGCAGGAAGGCTTCGACGGAGTGTTCGCGAATGCCGTGCTGTTCCACGTTCCCAGCCAGGAGCTGCCGCGGGTGCTGAGTCAGTTGCGCAGCGCGCTGAAGCCGCGCGGCGTGCTGTTCAGCTCGAACCCGCACGGCAACAACGAGGAAGGCTGGAACCGCGGCCGCTACGGCGTGTTCCACGACTGGGAAACCTGGCGCCGCTTCATGCGGGAAGCGGGTTTCGAGGAACTCAACCACTACTACCGGCCGCCCGGGCTGCCGCGCGAGCAGCAGCCCTGGCTGGCGAGCAGCTGGCGGCGCTAGCATAGTCGCTCCGTGGATACCGCCGCCGTCCTCCCCCGGCTCGTCCCGCCGCGCATCACGCCCCCGGCGCAGCCGCTCGAAGGACTCGCCTTCGTAGCGCAGTTCGTGCGCAATCCGATCGCCGTGGTGCCGCAGGCGGCCTACGACGGCGACCTGGTGGCCGGGATGCGCGGCCGCACGCCGATCGTGTGGATCACCGCCCCGGCGCTGATCAAGCAGGTGCTGCTGGACGAGCGCGAGAAATTCCTCAAGCTCGCGCAGATCCGGCTGCTCAGCCCGCTGCTCGGCAAAGGCATCCTGACGAGCGAAGGCGCGGACTGGAAGTGGCAGCGCCAGGCGTCCGCCCCGATGTTCCGCCCGCAGGAGCTCGCCGGCTTCGTGCCGACGTTCGTGCGCGCCGCCGAGCGCGTGATCGAGCGATGGCGCGCGCGGCCGGCTGCAGTGCAGCCCGTGGATCGCGCCATGACCGAGGCGACTTTCGAGGTGATCTCGGAGACGCTGCTGCCGTCCGGCGACGAGCGCATGCCGCAGGCCATCGAGCGCTCGACAGGCCTGTTCCAGCGCTCGGGCGCCTGGGGCCAGCTCTACGCCATCGCCAACCTGCCCAGATGGCTGCCGCAGCCGGGCCGGCGATCGATGGCGCACGCCGTCGCGGCACTGCGCAGCGCCGTGGCGGCGCTGATCGCCGAGCGCCGCGCGCATCCACAGGCGAAGGACGACCTGCTGCACCGCCTCATGCAGGCGCGCGACCCGGAATCCGGCCAGTCGATGAACGACGAGCAGCTGGTGGACAACCTGCTCACCTTCTACCTCGCGGGACACGAGACCACCGCGAAGGCGCTCACCTGGACGCTGTACCTCCTTGCGCGCTCGCCCGGATGGACGCGCGCGCTCGAGGAGGAGATCGCGCGCGTGACCGGCGGATCCGATGTCAATGCAGGACACATCGAGCAATTGGTGCTTACGCAGCAGGTATTGAAGGAATCCATGCGCCTGTACCCGCCCGTGCCGCTGATGACGCGCCAGGCGGTCGCCGAAACGCGGCTCGGCGAATACGCGGTGCGCACCGGGACCTCGGTCGTGATGCCGATCTACGCCATCCACCGCCACGCCAAGCGCTGGGCGGACGCCGACGCGTTCGACCCAGCGCGCTTCGCGCCGGAGAAGGAAGCGGCGATCCCGCGCTACCAGTACATGCCCTTCGGCGCGGGCCCGCGCATCTGCATCGGCATGGGCTTCGCCATGATGGAGGCCACGGCGATGCTGGCGACGCTGCTGCGCCACGCGCGCTTCGCGCCGCTCGCCGGCCGCGACCCGGCGCCGGTGGCGCGTGTCACGCTGATTCCCGGCGGCGGGATGCCGCTCGCGGTGCGCCTCAGACCCTGATCATGCAGGGCTTGGTGACGTAGCCGTCGTCAGCCGCCTGCGCCCTCGCGCAGGCTCTGCAGCGTGATTTCGGGCTGGATGAACGGCGCGCGCGCCGGCACGTGGGTCAGCCCGGCATCGCGTGCGATGGCGGACAGCCGGCCCTGCGCCTGCAGCTCGCGCAGGATCGAGTTGACCGATTCGATCAGCTCGCGCCTCGATTCCAGCGCGGCGTAACCGAGGTTGAAGCGCATAGGCAGGAGGTATCCAGTGTCCAAGAGGCGCGTGCCCGCGTTCCTCATGCGGTAGGCGTCGAGCCGGTTCAGCTCGATCAGGGCGGCATCGAATCTCCCCGCCTCGAGCTCGCGCAACGGGTCGTCGCGCCAGCCCAGGCTCACCAGTTTGTCGCGCAAGGCGCCGTCGCGGTACAGCATGAGGATCGAACCCGCAAGCGACCCGGCCACCGTGCCTGTGCGCAAGGCCTGCAGATCGGCGAGCGAGCGCACGGTGGCGCCCTCCAGCCCAGGGCGCAGCACCACCGTCAGCGCCGAGGCCTGGTAGGGCTCGCTCGCGATCAAACGCCCGAGCGTGACCCGGGCCCGCTGGCGTTTGGGTTTCGCCCCGTCGTGATCGGGCGGGCGCGCGGCGGCGGCGGCTGGCGCGCCAAGCGCCGGCGCGTACAGCACATAACCGGCGGCGAGTTCGCACAGGCCAGCGGAGAGCAGGGCATTGACCTCCAGGCTTGGCGAGGTCTCCTTTTCCAGCTCGACTTCGTACCACAGGAGCTTGAGCGGCCGCTGCAACCGCGCCGCGACGGCCGCGGCGAGCGCGACATCGAATCCCGATGCGGCGCCCTTGGCGCGCGCTGCATAGGGCGGGTTGTCGTCGGCGACGCAGACCGCGAGCGGCTCCTGTGCCTTGCCGCGCGTGCTCACGTATGCCCAAAGGCCGTCGATCTCCGCTTCGGACAACGCGCCCTTGAAAGACGGCATGTTGCCCTTGCCCTTGGTCACCGAATTCTCGAACCGCTCGCGCTGGTCAAGAGGGAAGCGCCGCAGGTCGTAGGTGGCGACGCCGGCGTTGACCATATTGTGGCCGTGGCATTGCGCGCAGACCTGAGCGTAGCGGGCGCGGCCGCGGTCCGCCCGCTTGTGATCAGCGGTTTCCGGACCCGCGCACACAGCCATTGTCGGGAAAAAAAACGCGGCGACCAGCGCCGCGTTCCGGGCCGCTTGCAGCACCCTACTTCATCAACGCAAATGTCCAGACCGAGCCGCCCGCCGGCACCGCGGCGAGGCGCTCGTCGCCGATCAGCGCGTACACGCCGCCGACGCCCGAAACAACGGTCACGTACTGCCTGCCCTTGTGCTCCCAGGTGACGGGCTGGCCGATGATCCCCGAGCCGGTCTGGAACTGCCAAAGCTTCTTGCCGTTGTCGGCATCCAGTGCCATGAATTCGCCCGACATCGCCCCGGTGAACACCAGCCCTCCGGCCGTGGTGAGCGTGCCCGACAGGCTCGGCATCTCCTCCCAGGGCATTTCCCATTTGGCCTTGCCGGTCATCGGATCGATCGCCTGCAGGGAACCCCGCACGCCTTTCGCCGGCGTCACGCCGGTGAACTCGACGCCGAGAAACCACTCACCCTGCTTGTACTCCGGCGTGAGCAGCTTGTAAGGCATGCCGAAATCCAGCGTGTTGGCATAGGCGAGGCCGGTCTTCGGGTTGAAGGACATCGGCATCCAGTTCTTGCCGCCGAGCGCCGAGGGCCACACTTCGATCTTCTCGCCGGCGCGGAATTTCTTCGTCAATTCGCTCTCGACCGGGCGGCCGCTGGCCAGGTCGATGCGGTCCGCCCAGTTCACTTTCTTGGCGAACTGATTGGCCGCGAGCAGCTTGCCGTTGGTGCGATCGATGACGTAGAAAAAGCCGTTCTTGTTCGCCTGCATGATGACCTTCGTGCGCACGCCCTTCACCATCAGGCTGGCATGCACCAGCTCGTTGACGGCGTCGTAATCATAGGGGTCGTTGGGCGTGAACTGGTAGTGCCAGACGATCTCGCCGGTCTTCGCCCTGAGCGCGAGCACCGAGGCCACGTACAGGTTGTCGCCCTTGCGGAACTCGGCGTTCCACGGTCCGGCGTTGCCGGTGCCCCAGTACACGAGGTCGAGCTCGGGATCGTAGGAGCCGGTGATCCAAGCCGGCGCGCCGCCCTTCTGCGCCGTGTCGCCGGGCCAGGTATCGCCGCCTTTCTCGCCCTGCGCGGCCGTGGTATAGCGGCGCCAGAGCTGTTTGCCGGTGTCCGGGTCCCAGCCATCGATGAATCCGCGGGTGCCGTATTCGCCGCCGGCGATGCCGGTGATCAGCACGCCGTTCGCCACCAGCGGAGCCACGGTCATCGCATGACCGAGCTTGTAGTCGATCGCCGTCGATTTCCACAGTTCCTTGCCGGTCCTGGCATCCAGCGCCTGAACCTTGGCGTCAAGGGTGGTGCGGAACACCTTGCCCTGGTAGATCGCGACGCCCCGGTTGATCAGCCCGCAGCACGCCATTTTCGGCACGTCGGCCGCGAATTCCAGGGTATTCCTCCAGACCTGCTTGCCGGTCAGCGCGTCGATCGCGAAGGTATCGGTATGCGTCGACACATACATGATGCCGCCGGAGATGATCGGCTGGTTTTCCTGCGCCTGCGGATTGTTGAGGCTGAAGTTCCACACCGGCACCAGGCGCTTGACGCTGGTCTTGCCGATCTGGGTGAGCTTGCTGTAGCGCTGCTGCCCGTAACCCATGCCATAAGTCAGCACGTCGCTCGGAGTGTCCTGGTCCTTGATCAGGTCCTGGGCCGTTTGCGCCGTGAGCGCCACAGGCGCCGCGGCGAGCGCGAGCGCGATGAAAATCCGTTTCATGCCGGACTCCTCCCTTTGGTTGCCAACGTGGACCAAGATACCCTCGGACTTTGAGCGGCGCAACAGCGGCCGCGAACGCGCCTTCAGATCCTGACGAACAGCGTCAGCAGCGGGTGCGCGCCGCGCTGCGCGCTCCAGTGCCCATGCTGCTTTGCATCGAAGGTTGCCCCCTCGGGCACGGTGTCGGCGGAAAAAAAGTGCTCGCCGGGGCGGAACAGGCGCGTCGTGCCGTCCTGCAGCCCGATCTCCATCTCGCCGCCGAGGATGAACACCCACTGCGGTTTCGGGGTGCAGTGAAACTGGCTGCGGAAGCCCACCGGGCTGTGGCGCAACTGGCAGCCGGAGGCGGGCAGCACCGCGGAAAGCATGGCTTGCGGCGTGCCCTCGGGCAGGGGCACAGCCTCGTCGCGGAATTTCGCACGTCCGTCGCGATCGGTGTAGAGGACCACTTTCCTGAACGTCGCCATCGTGCCTCCCTCAGGGTGTGCGCAGGCGCCGGAAGTCGGCCATCGCCTTGCGCCCGAGCGGCGCGCCGAGGAACGGGAACCAGCGCATCAGCCGCCACAGCAGCCGCGCGTAGAACGGCAGCACGATCAGGGCGTCGTTGCGCTCCACGCCGGCAAGGATGGCCCCGATCGCGGGCGCGAGTTCGATGATCGGCAGCGGAATGTGCTTCAGCACGCGCGCCTTGTCCACATGCAGGTACTGCGCGTGGTCGAAGATCGCCGTGCGCACGAAACCGGGGCAGGCGGCGCTCACCTTCACGCCGAGCGCCTCGCCCTCGGCGCGCAGCATCTGCGAGAACATCACCACCGCCGCCTTGGTGGTGGCGTAGGCGGCGCCGGTCGGCATGCCGGCGAGACCGGCGAGGGACGCGGTGTTGACGATGTGGCCTTGCCCCTGGCGCACCATGATCTTGTAGCCGGCGAGCGAACCCGCCACCACGCCCATCAGGTTCACGCCCACGATGCGCTGCCAGGCCGCGAGGTCCATGTCGCGCACTTCACCGACGATGGCGAAGCCGGCGTTATTGAACAGGTAGTCGAGCTGGCCCGCCGCGTCCAGGGCGTGTGCGAAGGCTTCGCCGTCGGCGACGTCGAGCTGCAGCGCGCGCGCCTTGCCGCCAGAGCGCACGACGCCCTCGGCTACGGCGCGCGCGCCGTCGAGGTCGACGTCCGCCACGGTGACTTCGGCGCCGCGCGCGGCGAGCGCCTCGCACAGGCCGCGTCCGATGCCGGAAGCGCCGCCGGTGACGAATGCAGTCTTGCCGTGGAAGGAGTCCATGCCGAATTAGTATAGTCGTGGCATGCGCATCTGCGTCTTCGGCGCTGGCGCGGTAGGCGGGCATTTTGCGGCGCAACTCGCGGCTTCCGGCCACGAGGTGAGCGTGATCGCGCGCGGCGCGCACCTCGAGGCGATCCGCAGGAACGGGTTGACGCTGCTCAAGGGCGAGCAGCGCATCGTCGGCAAGGTGCAGGCGGCGGAGGACCCGCGGGATATCGGGCCGGTGGATTTCGTCCTCGTGACGCTCAAGGCCACTGCGCTGGCGGCGTTCGCGGACCGGGCGGCGGCCGCTTCTCGGCAAGGACACGGCGGTGGTCTTCGCGCAGAACGGCATCCCGTGGTGGTATGCGCAGGGCATATCCGCCGCAGCGTTCCAGGACGCCGGGATCTGGAGCGACCTGGATCCCGGGCGGCAGGCTATCGCGCGCGATCGCACCGGAACGGGTGATCGGCTCGGTGGTCTATTCGGCGAACGAGGTGGTGGAGCCCGGCGTGGTGCGGAACAACGCGCCGCAGAGGAATGTCCTGGTGCTGGGCGAGCCGGATGACCGGCCCTCGGAGCGCGTCCGGCGCCTTGCCGCGGCGCTGCAGAATTCCGCCATCGATGCGCCGATCGAAACGGACATCCGCCGCTCGATCTGGGCGAAGCTCGTCATCAACCTGGCCAGCTCCTCGATCGGGGTGGTCACCGAGGGCACGGTGAAGGAGAACTTCGCCGACCCGGCGATCGCCGAGTTGCGCAAGCGCATGCAGGCGGAGGCGCGCGCCGTTGCGGCGGCGCACGGCGTGGACACCGAAGGCGCGCCGCTGCCGCCGCCGCACGCTTCCGGCGGGCCGCAGCACAAGACCTCGATGCTGCAGGACTACGAGCTGGGCCGGCCGATGGAGATCGACGCCATCCTCATGGCGCCGCTGTGGTTCGCGCGCGCCGCGAACGTCGCGGTGCCGACGCTGGAAGCGGTGATCGCGCTCGCCGCGCACAAGGCGGCAAGAAAGGGCCTGTATAGAAAATAGGGACAGACCCCATTTTTAAAAATGGGGTCTGTCCCTATTTTTCTCAAAAAAAGGCCCGCGTTAGCGGGCCTAGTTCAGCACCAAAGGCCGCTGATTACAGCGGCTTGATGTTCGTCGCCTGGTCGCCCTTCGGCCCGGTGGTGACGTCGAAGGAAACCTTCTGGCCGTCCTTCAGGCTCTTGAAGCCCGAACCCTGGATCGCGGAGAAATGCGCGAACAGGTCCTTGCCGCCGCCGTCGGGGGTGATGAAGCCGAAGCCCTTCGCATCGTTGAACCACTTGACTGTTCCAGTTGCCATGATCGTCTTGCCTCTCAAATAAAATTAATGAAGTAACGGGCTTTCGCCCACTGCCGGAACACCAAGTAGAAAGCGCAGGATCTTACGAGGACCAGCGGGACTGCTTGAGGAAACCAGCGCGGGCGATTATACACGAACGCCGCGCCTGTCAAGTCTGCCACATCGCGCCGGTCGCATCTGACGGTAGACTCTGCGGCATGGCCCAGGACGGCGCCCGGCCGGTGATCCTCGCGGTGGACGACGCGAAGGACCTGCTCGACCTGATCGGCATGGTGCTCGGCTCCGAGTACGAAGTGAAGCTCGCCACCGACGGCGGCGACGCCCTGACGCTCGCGGCGCAGGCGCCCCAGCCGGACCTGATCCTGCTGGACGTCGACATGCCGGGCGCCACCGGCTTCGAGATCTGCCAGCTGCTCAAGGAAGACCCCGCCACCGCGCACATCCCGGTCATCTTCCTCACCGGCAAGACCGAGGCCTCCGAGCAGATCGAGGGGCTCGACGTCGGCGCGGTGGACTACCTCACCAAGCCGATCAACGGGAAGCTGCTGCTGGCGCGGGTGCGCACGCACCTCGCGCTCGCCAACCGCCAGGCCGAACTCGAGCGCCTGGTGCAGGAGCGCACGGCGCAGCTCGAGGACGCGCGCGCACAGCTCATCCGGCGCCTCGCGCGCGCCATGGAATTCCACGAGAGCGCCGCCGCCGGCAACCGCGTGATGCGCGTCGCGCAGTACGCCCGGCTGATCGCGCAGGCCTCGGGCATGAAGCGCCGAGGTGGCCGAACTGCTGCAGAAGGCGGCGCCGCTCTACGACATCGGCAAGATGGGCGTGCCCTCCGAGGTGCTGCGCAAGCCCGGCAAGCTCTCGGCGCCCGACCTGGAGCGCATGCAGCGCCACCCGGAGCTCGGCGCCGAGATCATCGGCGAGCACCAGGACCCGGTGCTCGCGCTTGCACGCCTGCTCGCGCTCACGCACCACGAGCGCTGGGACGGGACGGGCTACCCGAAGAAGTTGAAGGGCAGCGACATTCCCTGGCCGGGACGCGTGATGGCGATCGTGGACACCTTCGAGTCCATGACCACCACGCAGTTCTACCGGCAGCAGCCTTTCAGCATCGACGAGGCGGCAAAGGCGGTGAAGGAGGGTTTCGGCAAGCAGTTCGATCCCTCGCTCGCCGAGGCTTTCGAGAAAGCGCTGCCGGTGATGCGCAAAGTGCGCGAGACCTACTCGGATGCGCTCGGCGACATGATCAACCTGGACTTCAGCCCTACGCGCGACGCGCCGCCCAAGCCCACGCTGCCCAAGCCCGCGCCGCCCAAGCCCGCGCCCGCAGCGGCGGCCAAGGCCGCGGCCAAGTCGCCAACCCGGCGCTGATCAGGCGTCCTCGCTCACCAGGCGGTAGCCGACGCCGATCTCGGTGAGCAGGTAGCGCGGGCGCACCGGATCGGCCTCGAGCTTCTCGCGCAGCTGCTTCATGTAGATGCGCAGGTAGTGGGTGTGCTCGATGTGCGAGGGACCCCAGACCTGCTTCAGCAGCTGCCGGTGCGTGACCACCATGCCCAGGTGCTGCGCCGAGGCATTGCAGCAGGCGGAACTCGAGCGGCGTCAGGTGCACTTCGCGTCCCGCGCGCGTGACGCGGCGGCGCTCGAGGTCGACCTCGACCTCGCCGAAGCGCAACGCGGTGGCACCGCTGCCGGCGGTGCGCGCGGCATGGCGCAGCGCGACGCGCACCCGCGCCAGCAGCTCGCCGACGCCGAAGGGCTTGGTGACGTAGTCGTCGGCGCCGGCGTCCAGCGCCTCGACCTTGGCCTGCTCGCGCGTGCGCGCCGACAGCACCACGATCGGCATCGGCGACCAGGCGCGGATGCGCCGGATCACCTCCACGCCGTCGATGTCCGGCAGCCCGAGGTCGACGATCGCGAGGTCGGGCTTGTGCGTGCCCGCCTCGATCGCGCCGCGCTCGCCGGTGTCGGCCTCCACCACGCGATAGCCCTCGGCGCCGAGCGAAGAGCGCAGGAAGCGCCGGATCTCCGGCTCGTCCTCCACCACCAGGATCGTGGCGCGCGGCTCGCTCACGCCGGCTCCGCGGGCACCGCCGGCGCTTCCTCGAGCGGCAGGGTGAAGCGGAACGCGGTACCGCCCTGCGGGCCGGCGCTCCGCCCAGATGCGCCCGCCGTGCAGGCCGCACGATGGCGCGGCAGATGGCGAGCCCGAGCCCGACGCCGCCGATGGCGCCTTCGGCCGCGCCGCGCTGGAACTTGGCGAACAGCTGCTCCGGGTCGCCCGGCGGCAGCCCGGGCCCATCGTCCTCCACCGACACCAGGAACTCGCCGCCCTCCAGCGCCGCGCGCAGCGTGATGGCCGTGCCCGGCCGGCGTGTACTTGGCCGCGTTCTCCAGCAGGTTGGCGAACACCTGCTCGATGAGCGTGGCGTCCACGCGCGCCAGCGGCAGGTCGGCCGCCAGCGTCGACGCGCACCGGGTGCGCGGCGAGCCGCTCGGCGCAGGCGCCGCAGCACCGAGCCCACGATCTCGGCGAGCGCGTGCCAGTCGCGCTCGAGCGCGATGCCGCCCGCCTCCAGGCGCGTCATCTCGAGCACCTTGGCCACCAGGTCGGCCATCTGCCGCGACTGCTCGTAGATGCTGCGCGCGAGCGCTGCGCGCTCCGGCGCGGGAAGCTGCTCGCCGCGCTCGGCGAGGCTGGAGGAGGCGCCCGCGATCACCGCCAGCGGCGTGCGCAGGTCGTGCGAGATGGAGGCGAGCAGCGCGTTCCTGAGGCCCTCGGTCTCGGCGTCGATGCTCGCGCGCTGCGCGCGCTCGGCGAGCTGCGCGCGCTCCAGCGCCAGCGCGATCTGGCCGGCGAAGGTCTCGAGCAGGTGGAACTGCTCCGGCAGCAGCACGCGCCGCGGGTTCGCCGGCAGCACGCCGAGCACGCCGAGCACGGCCTGCGCGCCCTTCAGCGGCAGGTAGAGCGCCTCCGAGCCCGGCAGCGTGTCGGTGCCCAGCCCGGCCGGCTGCGCCGTGGTCCTGCACCCACTGCGCGACGCCGAGGTCCGCGCCGTGCAGCGAGCCGGCGATGCTCTCGCCGCGCGGATGGCGCACGCGGCCCGCCGGCGTCGGGCAGCAGCACCACCACCTGGCTGTCGAACACCTCGCTCACGTGGCGCACCGCGACGCGCGCCATGCTCTCCAGGCCGCGCGTCGCGGCGAGCTCGCGGCTCATGGCGTAGAGCAGCGCCGTGCGCCGCTCGCGGTGGCCGGCGACGCGCGCCTGCAGGCGCACGCTGGCGGTGAGGTCGGAGATGATCAGCGCCGACCGCGAGCATGATGGCGAAGGTCAGCAGGTACTGCACGTCGCTCACCGCGAAGGTGAGCTGCGGCGGCACGAAGAAGAAATCGAACGCGGCCACGCCGAGCACCGAGGTGGCGATCGCCGGGCCGCGCCCGTAGCGCGCGGCGAGCAGCGCCACCGCGAGCAGGTACACCATCGCGATGTTGACCAGCTCGAAGGCCGGCGACATCGCCATGCCGAGCAGCGTGCAGGCGGCGGTGGCCGCGACGCGCCCAGGCGTAGCCGGGCCAGCGCGGCTTGTCGCTCGGCTGCGCGGTGCCGAGGTAGGCCTGGCTGCGCGCGAGGAACGGGTTGCGCAGCGACGGCGGCCTCGTCGGCGCCGCCGACCACGTGCAGGTCGATGCCCTGCGGTGCGCTGCGAGCAGCTCGCCGTAGGTGGAGGGCCGGAACAGGCGCCGCCACAGCGGCGCGCCGCGGCCGGCCGATGACGATGCGCGTGACGTTGCGCGTGGCGGCGTAGTTGGCGATCTCCTCGCCCGCGGAGGAGCCGCCGAGCGTCACCGCCTCGGCGCCGAGCGACTCGGCGAGGCGCAGCAGCGCGATGCGGCGGTTGCGCTCCGCCTCGGGCAGGCGCAGCAGGTCCGGCGTCTCGACGTACACCACGATCCAGGCGGCGTGCAGCGCGGTCGCCATGCGCTTGCCCGCGCGCACCAGGCGCTCGGCCTGCTCGTCGGGGCCGACGCGACCAGGATGCGCTCGCCCGCCGCCCAGGTGGCGCGGATGGCGTGGCCTTCGCGGTACTCCTGCATCGCCGCGTCCACGCGGTCGGCGGTGGTGCGCAGCGCGAGCTCGCGCAGCGCGATCAGGTTGCCCTTGCGGAAGAAGTTGTCGATGGCGCGCCGCGCCTGCTCCGGGATGTACACCTTGCCGGCGTGCAGCCGCTCGAGCAGCTCGTCGGGCGGCGTGTCGACCAGCTCCACCTCGTCGCGCGCTCTCGAACACCAGGTCGGGCACCGTCTCCTGCATGCGCACGCCGGTGATGCCGGCGACGATGTCGTTCAGGCTCTCGATGTGCTGGACGTTGACCGTGGTGTAGACGTCGATGCCCGCGGCGAGCAGCTCCTCCACGTCCTGCCAGCGCTTGGCGTGGCGCGGCGCGGGCTCGCCCTCCACCGGGTTGGAGTGCGCCAGCTCGTCCACCAGCAGCAGCGCGGGCTTGCGCGCCAGCGCCGCGTCGAGGTCGAAGTCGCGCAGCGTCGCGCCGCGGTAGGCGACGTGCAGGTAGGGCAGGCGCTCGAGGCCCTCGAGCAGCGCCTCGGTCTCGGCGCGGCCGTGCGGCTCGACGTAGCCGACCACCACGTCCACGCCGCGCGCCTTGCGCCGCGCGCGCCTCCTCCAGCATGGCGTAGGTCTTGCCGACGCCGGCGGTGGCGCCGAAGAAGATCTTGAGCTTGCCGCGCCTGGCCTTCGCTTCCTCGCGCTGCACGCGCGCGAGGAGGGCGTCGGGATCGGGGCGCGGCTCGTCGCGTCATGCACGGCGCCGGTCACTGCTAGCGCGATCGAGCGCGAGGTTCAGCTGCGCAGCGACGTTGACCGCGCGGCTCGCCGAGCAGGCCGAAGCGTGCGCGGCCCTCGGTGTGCGCGGCGACCAGCTCGCGCAGCTTCGCCTCGTCGACAGCTCGCGCGCGCGCGCCACGCGCGCCACCTGGTACTCGGCGCGCCTGCGGGCTGATGTGCGGGTCGAGCCCGCTCGCGGAGGCGGTGACCAGGTCGGCGGGCACCGGGCTGGTGTTGCCCGGGTCGGCCTCGCGCAGCGCCTTGACGCGATCGGCGACCGCTTCGGCCAGCGCCGGGTTGGTCGGTCCCTGGTTGGAGCCCGAGGAGGCGGCGCCGTTGTAGGGCATCGGGCGAGGTGGCGGACGGGCGGCTCCAGAAATACTTCGGGTCGCTGAACGGCTGGCCGATCAGCGCCGGGTCGCCGCCTCGCCTGCCGCGGAAACGAGCTGCGCGAACGCGGTGACGGCCAGCGGATAGACGAAGCCCGTGAGGACGGTGAGCGCCAGGAAGGCGAGCAGGGCGGGGCGGATTTCCTTGAGCATGGCAGTCTCCTCAGGCAAGACGCAGCGCGACCAGAATCATGTCGATCAGCTTGATGCCGATGAAGGGCACGACGATGCCGCCCAGGCCGTAGACCAGCAGGTTCCTGCGCAGCAGCGCGTGCGCGCCCACCGCGCGGTAGCGACACGCCCTTCAGCGCGAGCGGGATCAGCGCGATGATGATGAGCGCGTTGAAGATCACCGCCGACAGGATGGCGGAGGACGGCGTGGCGAGCTGCATCACGTTGAGCGCGTTCAGCTGCGGGTAGGTGGCCGCGAACGCCGCCGGGATGATGGCGAAGTACTTGGCGATGTCGTTGGCGATCGAGAACGTGGTGAGCGAGCCGCGCGTGATGAGCAGCTGCTTGCCGATCTCCACCACCTCGATGAGCTTGGTCGGGTTGGAGTCGAGGTCCACCATGTTGCCGGCCTCCTTCGCCGCCTGCGTGCCGGAGTTCATCGCCACCGCGACGTCGGCCTGCGCGAGCGCGGGCGCGTCGTTGGTGCCGTCGCCGCACATGGCGACCAGGCGCCCGTCGGCCTGGTGACTCGCGGATCAGCTTGCAGCTTCGCCTCCGGCGTCGCCTCGGCGAGGAAGTCGTCCACGCCCGCTTCCGCGGCGATCGCGGCGGCGGTGAGCCGGTTGTCGCCGGTGATCATCACGGTGCGGATGCCCATGCGGCGCAGCTCGCGCGAAGCGCTCCTTGATGCCGCCCTTGACGATGTCCTTCAGCTCGATCACGCCGAGCACGCGCGGCGCCGTCGGCGACGACCAGCGGCGTGGCGCCGCGGCGCGACACGGTGTCCACCAGCTCGGCGACCTCCTGCGGGAAGCGCGCCGCCCTGCGACTCGACCCAGGCGCGCACCGCGTCGGGCGCGCCCTTGCGGATGCGCCGCCCGCCCAGGTCCACGCCGCTCATGCGCGTGTGCGCGGAGAACGGGATGAACTGCGCGCCGAGCGACTTGAGGTCGCGCTCGCGCAGGCCGAAGCGCTGCTTGGCGAACACCACGATCGAGCGGCCCTCGGGCGTCTCGTCGGCGAGCGAGGCGAGCTGCGCGGCGTCGGCCAGCTCCTCGGCGCTCGCGCCGGGCGCCTTGGCGAAGGCGGAGGCCTGGCGGTTGCCCAGCGTGATGGTGCCGGTCTTGTCGAGCAGCAGCACGTCCACGTCGCCCGCGGCCTCCACCGCGCGGCCCGAGGTGGCGATGACGTTGGCGCGGATCATGCGGTCCATGCCGGCGATGCCGATCGCCGAGAGCAGCCCGCCGATGGTGGTGGGGATGAGGCACACGAGCAGCGCCACCAGCACGGTGAGCGAGACCGGCTCGCCCTGGCCGGCCGACTTCACCGCGTAGAGCGAGAACGGCAGCAGCGTCGCGCAGGCGAGCAGGAAGATGAGCGTGAACTTGGCGAGCAGGATCGAGAGCGCGATCTCGTTCGGCGTGCTCTGGCGCTTGGCGCCCTCGACCAGCGAGATCATGCGGTCGAGGAAGGTCTCGCCGGGGTTGGCGCCGATGCGCACCACCAGCCAGTCGGAGAGCACGCGCGTGCCGCCGGTGACGGAGGAGCGGTCGCCGCCGGACTCGCGCACCACGGGCGCGGATTCGCCGGTGATGGCGCTCTCGTCCACGGTGGCGGCGCCCTCGATCACCTCGCCGTCGCCGGGAACGGTGTCGCCGGCTGCACCAGCACGAGGTCGCCCTTGCGCAGGCTCGAGCCCGACACCAGGGTGAAGTTCTCGCTGCTAGTCCGGCCGGGCGAGCTTCTTCGCCATCACGTCGCGGCGCGTGCCGCGCAGCGCAGCGGCCTGCGCCTTGCCGCGGCCTTCGGCCACGCTCTCGGCGAAGTTGGCGAACACCACCGTGAACCACAGCCACAGGGTCACGTGCAGGATGAAGCCCGCGGTTTCCTTGCCGCTTGCGCCGAAGAAGGCGTTCTGGATCCACAGCAGCGTGGTCAGCACGCTGCCGACCAGCACCACGAACATCACCGGGTTCTTCCACTGCACGCGCGGATCGAGCTTGACGAAGGATTCGAGCGCGGCGCGCTGCAGGATCGGCGCGCTCATGGTCTTCAGGGCATGGGTAGGCGAGGTCATGTCACTTGCTCCAGAGTTGCAGGTGCTCGACGATCGGCCCGAGCGCGAGCGCCGGCACGAAGGTGAGCGCTCCCAGGACCAGCACGGTGCCGACCAGGAAGCCGATGAACAGCGGCGTGTGCGTGGGCAGCGTGCCCGCGCCCGCCGGCACCAGCTTCTTGCGCGCGAGGCTGCCCGCGATGGCGAGCACCGGCACGATGATCCAGTAGCGCGACACCCACATCGCGATGCCGAGCGCGGTGTTGTAGAAGGGCGTGTTGGCGGACAGCCCGGCGAAGGCGCTGCCGTTGTTGTTGCCGGCGGAGGAGAAGGCGTACAGCACCTCGGAGAAGCCGTGCGCGCCCGGATTCGCCATGCCGGCGGTGCCCGGCTCGATCACCACCGCGACCGCGGTGCCGATCAGCACCACGGCGAACGGGAACAGCACCGCGAGCGCGGCCATCTTCATCTCGAAGGCCTCGATCTTCTTGCCCACGTACTCCGGCGTGCGCCCGACCATCAGGCCGGCGATGAACACCGCGACGATGGCGAAGATCAGCATGCCGTACAGGCCCGAGCCGACGCCGCCGAAGATGATCTCGCCGAGCTGCATCAGCACCATCGGCACCAGGCCGCCGAGCGGGGTGAAGGAGTCGTGCATCGAGTTCACCGAGCCGTTCGAGGCGGCGGTGGTGGCGGTGGCCCACAGCGCCGAGTTGGCGACGCCGAAGCGCACCTCCTTGCCTTCCATGTTGCCGAGCGGCTGCTCGACGCCCGCCTTGGCGAGGATCGGGTTGCCCGCCTGCTCGGCGAAGACGCAGACCGCGAGGAAGCCCGCGAACACCACGGTCATCGCGGCGAGCAGCGCCCAGCCCTGGCGCGTGTCGCCGATCATGCGGCCGAAGGTGTAGCAGAGCGCCCCCGAGATCACGAGGATCGCCAGCACCTCGAGGAAGTTGGAGAGCGGCGTCGGGTTCTCGAAGGGGTGCGCCGAGTTGACGTTGAAGAAGCCGCCGCCGTTGGTGCCGAGCTGCTTGATGGCGATCTGCGAGGCGGCCGGCCCGAGCGGGCAGGGTCTGCTCCTTGGTGGTGACCTTCTCCATCACCGGCTTGCCGTCCTTGTCCATCACCGGCTTGCCGTCCTTGTCGTTCTTCGGCTGCTCGAACTCGAGCGGCGCCTGCACCAGGTCCACCGTCTTGTACGGCTGGAACGTCTGCACCACGCCCTGCGTGACGAGCGCGCCGGCGAGCAGCAGCGACAGCGGCAGCAGGATGTAGAGCGTGGAGCGCGTCACATCGACCCAGAAATTGCCGATGCCGCTCGCCTGTTTCCTCGCAAAGCCGCGCGCGAGCGCGATCAGCACCGCCATGCCGGTGGCGGCGGAGAGGAAGTTCTGCACGCCCAGTCCCAGCATTTGCGACAGGTAGCTCATCGTCGTCTCGCCGCCGTAGCCCTGCCAGTTGGTGTTGGTGGCGAAGCTCACCGCCGTGTTGAACGAGGAGTCCGGCGACACCGCTCCGAACTTCTGCGGATTGAGCGGCAGCAGGTCCTGCAGCCGCTGCAGGCCGTAGACGGCGACGAAGCCGAACAGGTTGAACCAGAGCACGCCCCAGAGGTAGCGCTTCCAGTCCATGTCGTCCTCGGGCTTGGTGCCGCACAGGCGGTAGACGAGGTTCTCCAGCGCCGGGGAGAGGAAGCGCACGCGCCCCTCGTAGACGTTCGCCATGTAGGCGCCGAGCGGCTTCGCCAGCGCGAGCAGCACGACGAGGTAGAAGGCGAGTTGCAGGAACGCGTTCATCTAGAAGTCCTCCGCGTTCAGCAGGGCGTAGACGAGATAGGCGCCCAGGCCCACCGCCAGGAGCAGCGCGAACCACAGGAATCCGGTCATGATTTCTTCTCCATCAGGCGGGCGCACAGCAGCCCGAGGCCGAGGGTCAGGCCGAACAGCGCCGCCGTGAGCAACAGATATGTCAGGTCCATGAAAGCCTCCCCAGGGAAATCGGTCGCAACAGCCTGCGCCCGGCTTTTGTGACAGTCTTGACGCAGGTCAACACGGCTTGCGCCGCTTGAGGCGCACGAGCAGGGTGCCGATGCCCACGGCACCGGCCAGCAGCAGGAAGATCAAGTCCATTGCAGTACCCGAATGAATAGCGAGCCCGGCAATCTAGGGCCGCGGGCGTAAAGACGGCGTTAAAATTGAATTTCCCCAGTCGCCAGAGCAGTTTGCGCGCGCACCGTGCAGCCCATCCGTTCCCCTTCCACCGCCGCACTCACGCTCCTCGCGATCGGCGTCGTCTACGGCGACATCGGCACCAGCCCGCTGTACGCGGTGAAGGAAACCTTCAATCCGGCGCACGGCATCCCGCTCGACCAGGCCAGCATCCTCGGCGGCCTCTCGACGATCTTCTGGATCCTGATGATCGTGGTGTCGCTCAAGTACGTGGTCCTGGTGATGCGCGCCCACAACAAGGGCGAGGGCGGCATCATGGCGCTGGTCGCGCTCGCCTCGAGCGCGATCCGCGAGCATCCGCAGTGGCGCGCGCCGCTGCTGCTGGTCGGCATGTTCGGCGCGTCGCTGTTTTACGGCGACGCGGTGCTGACGCCGGCGATCTCGGTGCTCTCGGCGGTGGAAGGCCTGGAAGTGGGCACCGCCGCGTTCAAGCCTTACGTCGTACCGATCGCAGCCGGCGTGCTGGTCGCCTTGTTCCTGATCCAGCGCCACGGCACCGGCGTGGTCGGCGCGCTATTCGGACCGGTGTGCGCGCTGTGGTTCCTCGCGCTCGGCGCCTCGGGCGCGTGGAATATCCTGAAGAATCCGGGCGTGCTCGCCGCGCTCAGCCCGGCGCACGCGCTCGGTTTCGTCACCGGCCACGGCTTGGCCTCCTTCGTCGTGCTGGGCGCGGTGCTGCTCGCCATCACGGGCGCGGAAGCGCTGTACGCCGACATGGGCCACTTCGGCGCGAAGGCGGTGCGCATCGCCTGGTTCGGCCTGGTTGCGCCGGCGCTGGTGCTGAACTATTTTGGCCAGGGAGCGCTGCTGATCGCGCGATCCGAAAGCGCTGGAAAACCCCTTTTACCTCGCGTTCCCGTCCTGGGCGCTCTACCCGATGGTGGCACTCGCCACCGCAGCGACGGTCATCGCGTCGCAAGCGACGATTTCGGGCGCGTACTCGATCACGCAGCAGGCCATCCAGCTCGACTTCCTGCCGCGCATGAACGTGCTGCATCACCTCGGCGCAGACCGCCGGCCAGATCTACGTGCCGGCGGTGACCTGGATGCTGCTCGCCGCGGTGCTCGGCGCGGTGGTCGGCTTCGGCTCGTCCTCCAGGCTCGCTGCGGCCTACGGCGTGGCGGTGATGGGCACCATGCTCGCCACCACCTTCCTCACTTTCTTCGTCCTGCGCTATGGCTGGCGCTATCCCCTGTGGCTGTGCCTCGCGGCCACAGGATTCTTCTTCCTCGTCGACGCGACGCTGCTCTCGGCGGCGATGCTGAAAGTGCTCGACGGCGGCTGGTTCCCGATCGCGCTCGGGGCGGCCGTGTTCGCCGTGATGTTCACCTGGCGGCGCGGGCGCATGCTGCTTTTCACGCGGCTGCGCCAGTCCGCCGTGCCGCTTGGACAGCTGATCGAATCCCTGGTACGCGAGCCGCCGGCGCGCGTCCCCGGCACCGCGGTGTTCCTCACCGCCACGCCGGACGCGACGCCGCACGCGCTGCTGCACAACCTCAACCACAACAAGGTGCTGCACGAGCGCGTCGTGTTCCTGACGGTCGAAGTCGGTGACGAGCCCGCCGTGCCCGCCGAGCGGCGCATCGAGCTCGAGCGCCTCGAGCGCGGCTTCTGGAAGATGACGCTTCGCTATGGTTTCGCGCAAAAGCCCGACGTCGCCTACGACCTCACCACCACCAGCCGCCGCATCCTGGAGTTCGACATGATGAGCACGTCGTTCTTCCTCAGCCGCGAGACCGTGGTGCCCGTGGGCCGGGGATCGGGCCTCGCGCGCTGGAGCGAGCGCCTGTTCGCCGCGATGGCGAGGAACGCCGGCAACGCCGCCGACTACTTCAACCTGCCCCCGAACCGCGTCATCGAGCTCGGCAGCAAGGTGAAGCTCTAGCCCGCGCGCCGCGCCCAGTAAGCGAAGGTGCCGCGCACGCTCGAAGGCTGCAGCAGGAACTCGCGCGCCTCGGCGGCGAACTCCGGTTTCACTTCCTTGACGCCGCCCGCCCTTTAGCGGCTTCAGATCCTCGTCCGCCAGCACCATGCGCTCCGGCGCGCTCCTTGAAGTAAGCCTTGTCGCGCTGGTTCATTTCATCAGGCTCGGCAGGTAAAGCGAAATCGCCGGAAACAGGATCAGGATGGCGAGCCGGATCACGTCGGCGCCGATGAACGGCATCACGCCGCGGAACACGGTGGTGGTCTTTACCTGCGGCAGCAGCGTGGACAGCACGAACAGATTCATGCCCACCGGCGGGCTGATCAGCCCGATCTCCACGATGGTCACGATCAGGATGCCGAACCAGACCGGGTCCAGGCCCAGGCCGACGATCAGCGGGAAGAACACCGGCAAGGTCAGCAGGACCATGGACAGTTCTTCCATCGCCGTGCCGAGCACGATGTAGATGGCCATGATCGCCGTGACCACCAGCACCGGGTGCACCTCGAAACGGGTGACGAAGCCCTTGAGGTCGGCGGGCATGCTGGTGATGTTGATGAAGTCCGAGAACACGAACGCCCCGATCAGGATCATGAACAGCATGGCGGTGGTGCGCCCGCTGTCCACCAGCGACTCGTACAGCGTCTTCCAGGTGAGCGCCCGGCGCCACAGCGCGAACACCATGGCGGCGAAGGCGCCCATGCCGGCGCCTTCGGTGGCGGTGAACAGGCCGCCGTAGATGCCGCCGATCACGAACACGAACAGCAGCGCAACCGGCCAGATGCCGGCGAGCGAGGTCCAGCGCTCCTTCCAGGACGCCCGCTCGCCCGGCGGGCCTGCTTTCGGGTCACGCCAGCAGGCCCATTGCACGGCGCTGCACAGCAGCACGGCGCCGAGCAGGCCGGGCAGGATGCCGGCGGCGAACATCTTGCCGATGTTGGTCTCGGTGAATACGCCGTAGATCACCATCAGCGTGGAGGGCGGGATCATGATGCCCAGCGTCCCCCCGGCGGCGATGGCCCCAGCCGACAGCGCATCCGAGTAGCCGAAGCGCTTCATCGACGGATAGGCCACCTTGGCCATGGTCGCGGCGGTTGCGATGGACGATCCGCAGATCGAGCCGAAGCCGGCGCAGGCGGCCACCGTCGCCATCGCCAGGCCGCCGCGCAGGTGGCCGATGAAGGCGTAGGCGGCGCGAAACAGCTGCTCGGCGATTCCGGCGCGCGCCACGAAGGTGCCCATCAGCAGGAACAGCGGCACCACCGACAGCGTGTAGTTGCGCCCGGTCTCGTAGACGTTGGTCTGCACCACGGCGAAGGCCACGGTCCAGTTCCAGTCGCGCATGTAGGCGTAGCCGACCACGCCCGTGATCGCCATCGCAAAGGCGATCGGGACACGGATGAAGCACAGCACCATCATCGCCGCGAGGGCGACCAGACCCTTCGATCATCGCGGTCTCGCGGCGAACGCCCGGTACAGGTGGATCAGGCCCGAGAGCAGGATCATCGCCACCATGAAGTAGACGAAGGGCCCGACCAGGATGCGCAGCACGTCGGTGGTGTCGCCGTAGCCCGCGATCCTCTGCGCCTTGATCCACATGAGCCAGGTGAGCGTGAACATCAGTGCCGCGCCGAGCGCCTCCATCACCCGTCTCAGCGCGTCGCGCACGCGCGGGCTCAGCCAGCGGTCGATGAGGTCCATGGTGACGTGCTCGTTGGCGTGCGTCACCAGCGGCAGCCCGGCGAAGATGAGCACGAGCAGCATCAGCTCCGTCACCTCGAAGCCACCGCGCAGGGGCCGGTTGAAGACGTAACGCAGGACGACGTCCACGAAGGTGAGCGTCATCATGCAGAACAGGATCGCGGAAGCCGCGATGCCGAGCGCCGCGTCGGCGCGGCGCTCCCAGACGTGCTCGGGCGCGGGGCCGACCCCGGACTGCTCGCTCACTTGCCGGCTGCGACCTTCTTCAGCTCGGCGTGGAACTCCGCGAGCACGGCGGGCGCGTCAACGCCCTTGGCGTTGGCCTTGGCGATCCAGTCCTCGATGATCGGGTCGGAGCGCCGCTTCACCTCGGCCTGCAGCGCCTTGTCGGCCTGCACGATCTTCACCTTCGCCGTCTTCAGCGCCGCGAGGCCCTTCTGGTCGGCGGTGTCCCAGGACTTGCCGTTGCTGCGCGCGGCGTACTCGAAGCCGTGCTTCTCGATGATCGCCTGGTCCTGCTTGGACAGCTTGTTCCACTTGTCCTGGTTCATGAAGAAGCCGAACGCCGAGCTGTACATGCCGCCCGGGAACAGGGTCGCCTGCTCGAGCACCGTGTCCAGCTTGAACGAGATGATCGATTCCAGCGGGAAGAACACGCCGTCGGCGACGCCCGATTTCAGCAGCTCGTAGGACTCGGGCGCGGGCTTGACGAACGCCGAGGTGCCCAGCGCCTTGGCGACCGCTTCGGCGACGCCGCCGCCGGTGCGGATCTTGAGGCCCTGCAGGTCGTTGATGTTGTGCACCGCCTTCTTGGTGAACATCTGACCCGGGCCGTGCGTCCACACGGCGAGCAGCTTCACGCCGTTGTACTCGCCCACCTTCTGGAAGTATTTCCAGTGGATGCGCGAGTAGGCGACCGAGTTGATCTCCGCGGTGTTGCCGGCGCCGGGCAGTTCGGGCATCAGCGGCAGCACGTGGCGTGCCGGCGTGTAGCTCGCGGTGACGTAGGACAGGTCCATCAGGCCGTCGCGCACCGCGTCGAAGGTGCCGGGCGGCGAGGACGGATGCTTGGGCAGCAGCTGGAACTTCACGCGGCCGCTGGTGGCCTTTTCCACGGTGGCGGCCCAGTTCACCTGCCACACCGACAGGTGGTGGCTGGGCGGCACCCAGGACGAGAAGGTGAGCGTGGTCTGCGCCAGCGCGGGCTGCGCGGCGAACGCGCCGGCGACGAGCGCGGCGAGGGCGAGCTTGTGTTTGGTTATCATGGTCTCCTCCGGAAATTGGTCCTTCGTACGGCGAGTGTATCAAGAGGAGGCGGGAATGGCAGCAACGCGCCTTGGTCGATCTGCGCAGCGACACGGTCACGCGTCCCTCGGCCGGCATGCGCCGGGCGATGGCCGAGGCCGAAGTCGGCGACGACGTGTTCGGCGACGACCCCACGGTGAACCGGCTGCAGGAGCGCGCCGCGCAGCTCTTCGGCTTCGAGGCGGCGCTCTTCTTCCCCACCGGCACGCAATCCAACCTCGCCGCGCTGATGAGCCATTGCCAGCGCGGCGACGAGGTGCTGGTCGGGCAGGAGGCGCACACCTACCGCTACGAGGCGGGCGGCGGCGCGGTGCTCGGCTCGATCCAGCCGCAGGCCATCGCCAACCGGCCCGACGGCACGCTCGATCTCGCCGAGGTCGAGGCGCAGATCAAGCCCGACGACCCGCATTTCGCGCAGGACGCGGCTGCTCGCGCTGGAGAACACCATCACCGGGCGCGTGATCCCGCGGCAGTATTTCGACGAGGCGCTCGCGCTGGCGAAGCGCCGTGGACTTGTCCACGCATCTCGACGGCGCGCGCATCTTCAATGCGGCGGTGAAGCTGGGCATGCCGGTGAGGGACCTGTGCCGCGGCTTCGACTCGGTGTCCGCCTGCCTGTCCAAAGGGCCTCGGCGCGCCTGCCGGAACGATGCTCGTCGGCAGCAAGGACTTCATCGCGCGCGCGAAGCGCGCGCGCAAGATCCTCGGCGGCGTGATGCGCCAGGCGGGCGTGCTCGCGGCGGCAGGCCTGTATGCGCTGGAGAACAACGTGCAGCGGCTGGCCGAGGACCACGCCAACGCCGAGCGCCTGGCGCGCGGCCTCGGCGTGGAGCCGCCGCAGTCGAACATGGTGTTCGTGAAGTCGGCGCCCGGGCTGGTGGAGCACCTGGCGCAGCACGGCGTCATCGTGCTGCCCGGCGCGCGCCTGCGCCTGGTGACGCACCTCGACGTGGACGCGGCGGGGATCGACCGCGCGATCGCCGCGTTCCGCTCCTTCCGCCAGCAGGCGGCCTAGGCCAAAAATAGGGACAGACCCTATTTTTCTCAATGAGAAGAATGGGGTCTGCCCCTCTTCTACGCTGCGTCCGGCGGGGCGGGGCTCTTCCCGCCGAACTGCGCCCAGGCGACGCCCGCCATGGTGACCGCGGCGCCGACGATCTTGAGCCAGGTGAAGGTCTCGCCCAGCGTCAGCCAGGCGACGAGCCCGCAATCGGCGGCATCAGGTACTGGAGCGGCGCGCTGCGCGCGATGCCGCGCACCGAGTTGACCCAGGCCCAGGCCAGCCAGCCGACGAACGAGGACACGACGATCGCCCAGAAGATGCCGAACCACACGCCGGCGGTCACCTGCGTCGAGCGGCGCGTCGAGGAACGCGGGCAGCGTGATGAGCAGCATCGGCGGCGCGCCGAAGAGCAGCGAGTAGCAGCATCAGGTTGAGCGGCCCGTAGCTTGGTGACCAGCGGCTTGGCGATCACCGTGTAGAGCGAGAACAGCGACGCGGCGAACAGCAGCACCAGGTCGCCGAAGCCGGCGCGCGCCAGCCCGGCGGCGAACTTGTCCGAGAGGAACACGCACGATGCCGGCGAAGGCGAGCAGCGTGCCGGCGACCTGCCGCGCGGTGCAGGCGCTCGGCGCCCAGCACGGCGAGGATCAGCAGCGTGAACAGCGGGCTGCTGGTCAGCACCAGCGACGAGGAGAACGGCGTCGACAGGTTCGATGCCCCACATCACGATGCCGACGTGCACCGTGTGGCCGATGAGCGCCGGCGGCGACGAAGCGCGGCAGGTCCTCGCGCCGCGGCCAGGACTTGGCGAGGTGGCGCCGGTACACGAGCGACGAGCAGCGCGAAGCCGAGCAGCGGCATGAGCGAGGAAGCGCAGGAACAGGAACGGCGCCACGCCGATCTGCGTCGAGCACGCACCTTGGTGACGACGAAGTTGACGCCCCAGACCACCATCGGGCGATGCCGGCGGCGAGGGCCCATTTCTGCATCGCGACATGAAGGCGCCGAGTCTAGAATAGATCGGCGACATGAAACCCGAAACTCCGCTCGCCGCGCGCGCCGCGGTGCGCGCGCTCGGCGCCTCGAAGATCCGCGAGCTGGTCAACGCCGGCATCGGCCGCAAGGACGTGCTGCCGTTCTGGGTCGGCGAGCCCGACGAGCCGACGCCGGAGTTCATCCGCCGCGCCGGCATCGCCTCGATCGAGGCGGGCGAGGTGTTCTACACGCACAACCTCGGCATCCCGGAGCTGCGCGAGGCGCTCGCCGCCTACCTCACGCGCCTGCACCGGCCGACCGCGAGCGCAGAGATCGCCGTGACCAGCGCCGGGCGTGAACGCGCTGATGCTCGTGTCGCAGCTGCTCGTCGATCCGGGCGACCGCGTGGTCGAGGTGGTGCCGCTGTGGCCCAACCTGCAGGAGATCCCGCGGATCCTGGGCGCCACCGTGGACACCGTGGCGCTGCGAGTTCTCGCCCGCCGGCTGGCAGCTGGACCTGGAGCGGCTGCTCGACGAGCTGAAGCCCGGCACCAAGGCGCTCTACCTCAATTCGCCGAACAACCCGACCGGCTGGACCGTCACGCGCGAGGAGCAGCAAGCGCCATCCTCGAGCATTGCCGCCGGCACGGCATCTGGATCTTCGCCGACGACGCCTACGAGCGCCTGTACTACGAGGGCAACGGCGTCGCGCCTTCGTTCCTCGACCTCGCGGAGCCGGACGACCGCGTGATCAGCACCAATACGTTCTCCAAGACCTGGCTGATGACCGGCTGGCGCCTGGGCTGGCTGGTGGTGCCGCCGGCGCTCGAGGCCGACCTCGGCAAGCTGATCGAGTACAACACCTCCTGCGCGCCGGTGTTCGTGCAGCGCGCGGGCATCGCCGCGGTGACGCAGGGCGAGCCGGTGATCGCGCACACGCTCGAGCGCTTTCGCAGGGCGCGCGATTTCCTGGTGCGGGAGCTGAACGCCATCGCCGGGCGTCGAGGTCGGCGCTGCCCTCGGGCACCATGTACGCGTTCTTCCGCGTGCGCGGCATGACCGACAGCCTCGCGTTCTGCAAGCGGCTGGTGCCGAGCACGGGCCTGGGGCTCGCGCCGGGCGCGGCCTTCGGGCCGGACGGCGAGGGCTACGTGCGCTGGTGTTTCGCAGCCGGGCGAGGACAAGCTCGCCGAAGGCGTCGCACGATTGCGGCGCGCACTCGAGGGGGAGCACGATGATCCGCGTTCTGGCCTTTGCCTTTCTATCGATCTGCGCGCCGCTTTGCTGGCGCGCAGACCTACCCGTCAAAAACCGTCCGGGTGGTCATCCCCTATCCGCCCGGTGGCGGCGCCGAGGCCGCAGCGCGACTGGTGACCATCCACCTCACTCAGTCACTGGGCCAATCCTTCGTCATCGACCCCAAACCCGGCGGCAACACGCTGATCGGCACCGAGATGGTCGCCAAGTCGCCGGCGGACGGCTATACGCTGCTCTTCACCGGCGGCTCGACCATGTCGGTGCAGCCCTTCGTCTTCCCGGGCAAGCTCCCCTACGACCCGCTCAACGATTTCGCGCCCGTCTCGATGGTGTCGCGGTTTCCGTTCTTCTCGTGGTGCCCGCGAGCCTGCCGGCGAACAGCCTGCGCCGAGTTCGTGGCGCTCGCCAAGGCGAAGCCCGGCCAGGTCGCCTACGCTTCCAACGGCACCGGCGCGCTCGCGCACCTGGGCACGGAGATGCTCAGCCGCGGCACCGGCATCGAGATGCTGCACGTGCCCTACAAGGGTTTCGGGCCCGCGCTGCCCGACCTGCTCTCGGGCC
Source organism: uncultured beta proteobacterium (assembly GCA_963782655.1). Taxonomy (GTDB): domain Bacteria; phylum Pseudomonadota; class Gammaproteobacteria; order Burkholderiales; family SG8-39; genus JAABQT01. The sequence goes on from CAWALA010000013.1 coordinate 319,094, forward strand.
GCGTGAGCGCTGATGATGGCCGACTGGGTGGTGGTGGCGCCGCACATCAAGGAGGGCAAGCTGCGCGCGCTCGCCGTCACCTCGCGCGCGCGCTGGGGCTCGGCGCCGGAGGTGCCCACGGTGGCCGAGCTCGCCATCCCGGGCTACGCGGTGGACGTGTGGTTCGCGCTCTACGCGCCCAGGGGGACGCCGCCGGAGATCGTCGCGCGCCTGGGCGACGAAGCGCGCAAGTATCTTGCGACGCCCGAGGCGAAGGCGGCCTTCGACAAGCTCGGCCACGAAGCCTACGGCTCGCCGGGCGAGGAAGTGACCGCGCTGGTGCGCGCCGAGCACGCGAAGTACTCGGTCGCGGTGCGAGAGGCCAAGATCAGCCCGAAGTAGTGCGCCACATAAGGGTGCGCGCGCACCGCGCTGGTGCCCCGGCGCGGTGCACCTGAGCCGTCTTTGCGTTTGCATTCATGCACTAGCGCCCTGGCACGGTCGTTGCGTTTCCCCTGGACAAGCAGTCCGATCAACCAGCAAAGGGGAATACATGAAACGCCGTGGCGTATTGAAGCTGCTCAGCATGTCGGCCGCGATCGCGGCCATCGGGTTCGGCTCCTCGAGCCTGTATGCGCAGGGCAAGACCGTCAAGATCGGCGATCCTGCATTCGCTCTCGGGCACGATGGCGATCAGCGAGACCGTGCTGAAGGACACCGTGCTGATGGCGGTGGACGAGATCAACGCCAAGGGCGGCGTGATGGGCTACAAGATCGAGCCCGTGGTGGTGGACCCGGCCTCGAACTGGCCGCTGTTCGCCGAGAAGGCGCGCCAGCTCATCACCCAGGACAAGGTGGCCGTGGTGTTCGGCTGCTGGACCTCGGTGTCGCGCAAGTCCGTGCTGCCGGTGTTCGAAGAGCTGAACAGCCTGCTGTTCTACCCGGTGCAGTACGAAGGCGAGGAAATCTCGCGCAACGTGTTCTACACCGGCGCCGCGCCCAACCAGCAGGCGATCCCGGCGGTCGAGTACCTGATGTCCAAGGACGGCGGCTCGGCCAAGCGCTGGGTGCTGCTGGGCACCGACTACGTGTACCCGCGCACCACGAACAAGATCCTGCGCGCGTTCCTGAAGTCCAAGGGCGTCGCCGAGTCCGACATCATGGAGGAGTACACCCCCTTCGGGCACTCGCGACTACCAGACCATCATCGCCAAGATCAAGAAGTTCGCCTCCGAGGGCAAGAAGACGGCGGTGGTCTCCACCATCAACGGCGACTCGAACGTGCCGTTCTACAAGGAACTGGGCAACCAGGGCCTGAAGGCGACCGACGTGCCGGTGGTGGCGTTCTCGGTGGGTGAGGAAGAGCTGCGCGGCGTGGACACCAAGCCGCTCGTGGGCCACCTCGCCGCCTGGAACTACTTCATGTCCATCAAGGCGCCGGCGAACGATGCGTTCATCAAGTCCTGGAGCGCGTATGCCAAGGCGAAGAACATTGCCGGCCACAAGGACAAGCCGCTCACCAACGACCCGATGGAAGCGACCTACATCGGCATCTACATGTGGAAGCAGGCGGTGGAGAAGGCCAAGTCCTTCGACGTGCCGAAGGTGACCGCGGCGATGGCCGGCCAGACCTTCACCGCGCCCTCGGGCATCACCTCCACGATGGACGCGAAGAACCACCACCTGCACAAGGCGGTGTTCATCGGCGAAGTGACGGCGGACGGCCAGTTCAACGTCGTGTGGAAGACCAAGGGCCCGGTCAAAGCCCAGCCCTGGAGCCCGTTCATCGCGGGCAACGACAAGAAGAAGGACGAGCCGGCGCTGATGGCCGAGAAGAAGTAAGGCGGCAAGCGACGAGGAGAGGGGCCGCCTGTGGCGGCCCCTTTTCACATGCGCCTGATCCTGCTGATTGCGATGCTGCTGGCGGGCTCCGCCCACGCGCTGGACAAGGCCGCGGTGGACAAGCTCGCCTTCGGCGACAACGACCAGAAGATCGAGGCCATCGGTGCGCTGGTGGCCGAGGGCGACCCGCAGGCCCTCGCAGTGCTCGCGCGGTTCGCCGAGGGCGAGGTCGAGGTCGACGGCAAGAAGGTCGAGGTGGTGGTCAACAACCGGCTGCGCGGCGCGGTCGGCGAGGCGCTCGCCGCGCTGCGGCTGCTCTCGCCCGAGCGCGCGTTGCGCCTGGCGGCGGCGAAGGAGCTGGCCACCGGGGCGGACGCGTCGATGCTGCCGCTGGTGAAGAAGGCGCTGGAGAAGGAGCAGGACGCCGACATCCGGCCGCTGCTCGAGCTCGTCGCCGCCTCCATGCAAATGAAGAGCGGCGACAAGGCGCAACGCCTCGCCGCCATCCGCATGCTCGGCGAATCGACCAGTCCCAACAGCAAGACGCTGCTCGCCGAGGCGACGCGCGACGCCGACGAGGACATCCGCCTCGAGGCGCAGAAGAGCCTGCGCGCGGTGGAAGGGCGCCTGGCCTGGGGCGAGCGCCTCGGGCCTGCTGTTCGCGGGCATGTCGCTCGGCTCGATCCTGCTGCTCGCGGCGCTCGGCCTCGCCATCACCTACGGGCTGATGGGCGTGATCAACATGGCGCACGGCGAGCTGATCATGATCGGCGCCTACGCCACCTATGTGGTGCAGAACCTGTTCCGCGCCTACCTGCCGGGGGCTTTCGACTGGTACCTGCTGGCCGCGGTGCCGGCGGCCTTCGTCGGTGTCGGCGGCGGTCGGCATGCTGCTCGAGCGCGTGGTGATCCGCTGGCTCTACGGCCGGCCGCTGGAGACCCTGCTCGCCACCTGGGGCATCAGCCTGATGCTCATCCAGCTCGTGAGGACGCTCTTCGGCGCGCAGAACGTGCAGGTGGAGAACCCGGCCTTCATGTCGGGCGGCATCCAGGCGCTGTCCAACCTGGTGCTGCCCTGGAGCCGCGTCATGATCATCCTGTTCGCGGCCCTGGTGCTCGCGGGCATGTGGGCGCTGCTGACGCGCACCCGCCTGGGCCTGTATGTGCGCGGCGTGACGCAGAACCGCGCCATGGCGAGCTGCGTGGGCGTGCCCACCGCGCGCGTGGACACCTGGGCATTCGGCCTGGGATCGGGCATCGCGGGCCTGGCCGGCTGCGCGCTGTCGCAGCTCGGCAACGTCGGGCCCGACCTCGGGCAGGGCTACATCGTGGACTCGTTCCTGGTGGTGGTGTTCGGCGGCGTCGGCCAGCTCGCGGGCACCGTGTACGCCGCCCTCACTTTGGGTTTCGCGAATAAATTCCTGGAGGCCTGGTCGGGCGCGGTGCTCGCCAAGATCGCCTTGCTGGTCTTCATCATCATCTTCATCCAGCGCCGGCCGCAGGGCATGTTCGCGCTGAAGGGGAGGTCGGTGGAGGCATGACGCGGCTCTACGGAGCGAAAGGCTGGATCGCGCTGGGGGTGGCCGCGCTCCTCATCGCCGTTCTGCCGCACTTTCTCTCGTCCTACTGGGTGACGCTGCTCGGCAAGATCATGTGCTACGCCATCGTCGCCATCGCCATGGACCTGATCTGGGGCTATTGCGGCATCCTCTCGCTCGGCCACGGCCTGTTCTTCGCGCTGGGCGGCTACGCCATGGGCATGTACCTGATGCGCCAGATCGGCCGCGAGGGTCAGTACCAGTCGGACCTGCCCGACTTCATGGTGTTCCTGGACTGGAAGGCGCTGCCCTGGCAATGGTGGAACAGCGACCAGTTCTGGTGGGCGGCGCTGCTCATCGTGGTGGTGCCCGGCCTGCTCGCCTTCGTGTTCGGCTACTTCGCCTTCCGCTCGCGCGTGAAGGGCGTTTACTTCTCCATCATCACGCAGGCGCTCACTTTTGCCGCGATGCTGCTGTTCTTCCGCAACGCCACCGGCTTCGGCGGCAACAACGGCTTCACCGACTTCAAGCGCATCCTCGGCTTCAGCATCACGGCGCCGGAAACCCGCGCCGCGCTGTTCATCATCACCGGCGCGGTGCTGGTCGCCACGCTGCTGCTCGCGCGCTGGATCGTCACCTCGAAGCTGGGCCGCGTGCTCACGGCGATCCGCGACGCCGAGACGCGCGCCGCCTTCTGCGGCTACAACACCGTGCACTACAAGGTGGCGGTGTTCACGCTGTCGGCGGTGATCTGCGGCATCGCCGGCGCGCTCTACGTGCCGCAGGTCGGCATCATCAACCCGAGCGAGATGTCGCCCGCCAATTCCATCGAGATCGCCATCTGGGTGGCGCTCGGCGGCCGCGGCACGCTGATCGGCCCGGTGATCGGCGCGGGCGTGGTGAACGGCGCCAAGAGCTTCTTCACCCAGGCCTTCCCCGAGTACTGGCTCTATTTCCTCGGGTTGCTGTTCATCCTCGCGACGCTGTTCCTGCCGCGGGCATCGCGGGGCTGGCGCAGCGCTGGAAGGACAAGCGCGCATGAGTGCCACGGCGGTAGCCGCCAACGAGAGCGGCTCGCTCGGCCGCATCAGCACCGGCGAGCTGGATACCACGCATGGCGCGGTCCTCTACCTGGAGGACATCTCGGTCAGCTTCGACGGCTTCCAGGCGCTGAACAAGCTCTCGCTTTCCATCGACGTGGGCGAGCTGCGCTGCGTGATCGGCCCCAACGGCGCGGGCAAGACCACCATGATGGATGTGATCACCGGCAAGACGCGGCCCGACTCGGGGACCGTGTACTTCGGCCAGACCATCGACCTGACAAAACTGACCGACGCGCAGATCGCGCACGCCGGCATCGGCCGCAAGTTCCAGAAGCCCACCATCTTCGAGCAGCACACGGTGTTCGAGAACCTGGAGCTGGCGATGAAGGCCGACAAGCGCGTGCGCCGGACGCTGTTCGCGCAACTGGCCTCCGCCGAGCGCGACCGCATCGCCGAGACGCTGCACCTCATCCGCCTGCAGGACGCAGCGAACCGCATCGCGGGGCTGCTCTCGCACGGGCAGAAGCAGTGGCTGGAGATCGGCATGCTGCTCATGCAGGAGCCGCGGCTGCTGCTGCTCGATGAGCCGGTGGCGGGGATGTCGGACGACGAGACCGAGCGCACGGCGGAACTCTTCCTCTCGCTCGCCGGCAGGCACTCGCTGGTGGTGGTCGAGCACGACATGGCCTTCATCGAGAAGATCGCGCGCAAGGTGACGGTGCTGCACGAGGGCAGCGTGCTCGCCGAGGGGCCGATGGTCGAGGTGCAGGCCGACCCGCGCGTGATCGAGGTGTACCTCGGCCGATGAACCTCGCCGTCTCCGGGCTGAACCAGTACTACGGCGGCAGCCACATCCTGCGCGAACTCGCGTTCGAGGTGCCGGCGGGCAAGGTCACAGCACTCCTCGGCCGCAACGGCGTGGGCAAGACCACGCTGCTGAAGACCCTGATGGGCCTCGTGCCCGCGGCTTCCGGCAGCGTGCGCTTCGGCGCCAAGGACCTCACGCGCGCCGCTCCCTACGAGCGAGTGCGCGCGGGCATCGGCTACGTGCCGCAGGGACGCGAGATCTTCCCGCGCCTTACGGTGGCGGAGAACCTGGAGATGGGACTCGCGACGCGGCCGCGCGGCGAGCGCGTCCCGGCGCGCATCTTCGACATGTTTCCCGTCCTCGGCCAGATGCTGCGCCGCCGGGGCGGCGACCTCTCCGGCGGGCAGCAGCAGCAGCTCGCCATCGGCCGCGCGCTGGCGATGGGACCTCAGCTGCTGATCCTGGATGAGCCCACCGAGGGCATCCAGCCCTCGATCATCAAGGACATCGAGCGCGCCATCCGCGCGCTGGCGGCGACCGGCGAGATGGCGATCCTGCTGTGCGAGACCTACTACGATTTCGCGCGGTCGCTTGCGGACCAGTACCTGGTGATGGAGCGCGGCGAGATCATCGCGCGCGGTGCCGGCGCCGACATGGAACGCGATGGGGTGAAGGCGCTGCTGGCGGTATGATCCCTGCATGCAGCTCGCCGAACCCGTCGCGCAGTCCTGGAAGGCGCAACTGCAACTCGGCTTCGAACAGCGCGGCGGCCGGACGGTGCTCGCCGAGCGCCGGCACGACGGGCCGCTGGTGGTGCAGAAAGCGCTCTATCCCGAAGGCGATGCGGTGTGCCACGCAATCGTGGTGCACCCGCCGGCCGGAATCGCGGGAGGCGACGAACTCGAATTGAATTTGCGCGCGAGTGCGGGAGCGCATGCGCTGCTCACGACGCCGGGCGCGGGCAAGTGGTATCGCTCGGCCGGGCCATGGGCGTCGCAGACGCTGCGCTTCGACGTGACGGGCGCGCTGGAGTGGCTGCCGCAGGAGACCATCGTGTTCGACGGGGCGATGGCGCGGCTCGCGACAGAGGTGCGGCTGCACGGCGACGCGCGCTATGCTGGGCTGGGAGATCCTGTGCCTCGGGCGCACGGGGTCCGGCGAGCGGTTCGGCAAAGGGGAAATCCGCCTGGACAGCAGTGTTTTCCGTGACGGGAAGCTCCTTTGGCTGGAGCGCGGGCGCATCGCAGGCGGCGGCGCATTGCTCGATTCGCCCGCGGGGCTGCAGGGCAAGCCCGTGTGCGCAACGCTGGTGGCCGCCGCACCTGCAGCCGATCTCGCTGCCTGCCGGGAGATCGAAGGCTTAGCGGTGACGCAGTTGCCGGGAGTGCTGGTTGCGCGCTACCTGGGGGATTCGAGCGAGCAGGCAAAGAAGCTGTTCGCGCGGCTGTGGACCGTACTGCGGCCCGCGTTGTTCGGGCGCGAAGCGCAGATGCCGCGCATCTGGAGCACGTAGATGGAATTGACGCCGAGAGAAAAGGACAAGCTGCTGATCTTCACCGCCGCGCTGCTCGCGGAGCGGCGCAAGGCCCGCGGACTCAAGCTCAACTACCCGGAGTCGGTGGCGCTCATCAGCGCCGCGATCATGGAAGGCGCGCGCGAAGGCCGCAGCGTGTCCGAGCTGATGGGCTGGGGCGCCACGCTGCTCAAGCGGGAAGACGTGATGGAGGGCGTTCCTGAGATGATCCCGGACATCCAGGTCGAGGCCACGTTTCCGGATGGCACCAAGCTCGTCACGGTGCACAACCCCATCCCGTGAGCATGAAGCAGCACAGCTTCCTCAGCCTCGGGCCCGCGGACTTTCACCGCGTGGCCTACACCGACTGGGGCGACCCGGAGAACCCGCACGTGGTGCTGTGCGTGCACGGGCTGTCGCGCAACTGCCGCGACTTCGACTACCTGGCCGATGCGCTGCAGAAGGACTGCCGCGTGGTGTGCATGGACGTGGTCGGGCGCGGCGAGAGCGAGTGGCTTGAGGACAAGTCGGGCTACAGCTTCTCCACCTACCTCTCCGACGCCGCGGCCCTCGTTGCGCGCGTCACCACGCCCGTGCGCGAGGGACTTTTCCGCCAGGCGGCGACGCGCCGCCTGGACTGGGTCGGCACCTCGATGGGCGGCCTGATGGGCATGCTGCTGGCCGCCAAGCGCGGCTCGCCCATCGGCCGGCTGGTGATGAACGACGTGGGGCCCTTCGTGCCGTGGAACGGCCTCATCCGCCTCAAGGGCCACCTCGGACACCCTCGGGGATTCGCGTCGCTGCGCATGGCGGGGCTGTTCCTGCGCGAAGCCTGCAAGAGCTTCGGGCCGCTCACCGAGCCGCAGTGGGACCACCTCATCCAGCACAGCGTGCGGCGCCACGACGACGGCCGCTGGCACCTGCGCTTCGATCCGGCGATCGGGAAGTGGAACACGCAGTCCGACCCGGAGCTGCCGATCGGGCCGATGTTCCTGCGCGGCATCGACCTGTGGACGGTGTGGAACGCGGTGCACTGCCAGGTGCTCGTGCTGCGCGGCGCGCAGTCCGACGTGCTGCTCGAGGCGACGGTGGAGGAGATGCGCCGCCGCAAGCCCGGGACGCAGTCCGTCGAGTTCGAGGGCGTGGGCCATGCGCCGGCGTTGTTCGACGCGGCGCAGATCGACGTAGTGCGGGGCTTCCTGCTGGAGCGCGCGAAGAGCGAGAAGAGGGCGGCGGAATGATTCCGGGCGAGATGCAGGTCGCCGACGGCGACATCGAGCTGAACAAGGGCCGCAAGACCGTGACCGTGGAAGTCACCAACGCCGGCGACCGGCCGGTGCAGGTCGGCTCGCACTACCATTTCTTCGAGACCAACGACGCGCTGCAGTTCGACCGCAAGGCGGCCTACGGCTTTCGCCTGAACATCGCCGCGGGCACCGCGGTGCGCTTCGAGCCGGGACAGAAGCGCACGGTGGAGCTCGTCGCGCTTGCCGGCGAGCGCAAGGTCTATGGATTCGCCGGCAAAGTCATGGGGGCCCTGAAATGAAGAATCACGCGCCAGGCCTACGCCGAGATGTTCGGCCCGACCACGGGCGACCGCGTGCGCCTCGCCGACACCGAACTCTGGATCCAGGTGGAGAAGGACTACACGGTCTACGGCGAGGAAGTGAAGTTCGGCGGCGGCAAAGTCATCCGCGACGGCATGGGCCAGAGCCAGCGCATGTCGAGGGAAGTCGCCGACACCGTGATCACCAACGCGCTGATCGTGGACCACTGGGGCATCGTCAAGGCCGACATCGGCCTGAAGGACGGCCGCATCTGGAGGATCGGCAAGGCGGGCAACCCGGATATCCAGCCCGGCGTCACCATCCCGATCGGCGCGGGCACCGAGGCGATCGCGGGCGAAGGCATGATCGTCACGGCGGGCGGCATCGACTCGCACATCCACTTCATCTGCCCGCAGCAGATCGAAGAGGCGCTGATGAGCGGCGTCACCACCATGATCGGCGGCGGCACGGGCCCCGCGACCGGTACGTTCGCCACCACCTGCACGCCCGGGCCCGTGGCACATCTGCTCGATGCTCTCCGCGGCGGAAGCCTTCCCGATGAACCTCGGCTTCCTCGGCAAGGGCAACGCCGCACTGCCCGGCCCGTTGCGCGAACAGGTCAAGGCGGGGGCCATCGGCCTCAAGCTGCACGAGGACTGGGGCACCACGCCGGCGGCGATCGACAACTGCCTCGGCATCGCCGACGAGATGGACGTGCAGGTGGCGATCCACACCGACACGCTGAACGAGTCCGGCTTCGTGGAGACCTCGGTGAAGGCGATGAAGGGCCGCGCCATCGCCACCTTCCACACCGAGGGCGCGGGCGGCGGGCATGCGCCGGACATCATCCGCATCTGCGGCGAGCCGAACGTGCTGCCGTCCTCCACCAACCCGACCATGCCCTACACGGTGAACACGGTCGCCGAGCACCTCGACATGCTGATGGTGTGCCACCACCTCGACCCGGCGATCGCGGAGGACGTGGCCTTCGCCGAATCGCGCATCCGCAAGGAAACCATCGCGGCGGAGGACATCCTGCACGACCTGGGCGCCTTTTCGATGATGTCTTCCGACTCGCAGGCGATGGGCCGCGTGGGCGAGGTGATCATCCGCACCTGGCAGACCGCGCACAAGATGAAGCTGCAGCGCGGCGCGCTGAAGGGCGATCCCAAGACGCACGACAACGCGCGCGTGAAGCGCTACATCGCCAAGTACACCATCAACCCCGCCATCGCGCACGGCGTGTCGCACGTGGTGGGCTCGATCGAGGAAGGCAAGCTGGCGGACCTCGTGCTGTGGCGGCCGGCGTTCTTCGGCGTGAAGCCCTCGCTCATCCTCAAGGGCGGCATGATCGCCGCCGCGGCGATGGGCGATCCCAACGCCTCGATCCCGACGCCGCAGCCGGTGCACTACCGGCCGATGTTCGGCGCTTTCGGCAAGGCGCTGCGCACTTCCGTCACCTTCGTGTCGCAGGCCTCGTTGAAGAGCTCGTCGCTCCTGCGGCTCGGGCTGCAGCGGCCGCTGGAAGCGGTGAAGAACACGCGGAGCATCGGCAAGAAGGACATGGTGCACAATTCGTGGCTGCCGAAGATCCAGGTGGACCCCGAAACCTACGAGGTGCGCGCCGACGGCGAGCTGCTGGTGTGCGAGCCCGCCAAGGTGCTGCCCATGGCGCAGAGGTATTTTCTTTTCTGATGATCGAAATCAAAGCCAAGCTGAAGGTCGCTCGCGGTGCGTACAAGGTCGAGGTCAAGGGCCAGCTGAAGCTGCCCTTCGACTCCCGCCAGAAGAGCCGCCTGAAGACGAAGCTGGTCTCGGGCGAGGAGGTGGGCCTGATGCTGCCGCGCGGCGAAATCCTGCGCGGCGGCGACCTCGTCACCGCTTCCGACGGGCGCGTGATCGAGGTGGTGGCGGAGCCGGAGAAGCTGCTGCACGTCGAGTCCGAGTCCCTGGCGAAGATCGCGTACCACCTGGGGAACCGGCATGTACCGGTGCAGGTGGGCGAAGGGTTCCTGCGCATCGCGGTGGATCACGTGCTCGAGGAGATGCTGAAGAAGCTCGGCGCGAAGGTGAGCGCGGTCGAGGCGCCGTTCGAGCCGGAGGCGGGCGCCTATGCGGGCGGCCACCACCAGCACGACGAGATGGGGCACGGCGGGAAGATCCACGATCACCAGACGATCACGACCACGACCACGATCACTGACCACGATCACGTGACCACGACCACAAGCATTGATCCCCGGCTGTTGCAGCTGGCGAGTCCCACGCTTCCCGTGGGCGCCTACAGCTATTCCGGCGGGCTCGAGTCGGCGATCGAAGCCGGGCTGGTGACGGATGCCGCGAGCGCGCAGCGCTGGATCGGCGACGTGCTGGAGCACTCGGTGCTGCGCATGGAAGCGCCGCTGCTGCTCGAAGATGATCGAGCAGCCCGATGCGCAGTGGAACGAGATGTTCCTCGCCAGCCGCGAGACGGCGGAGCTGCGCGCGGAGACGGTGCAGATGGGCTACTCGCTCAACCGCCTGCTGCCGGAGCTGGGCATCGAGGCCTGTCCGTTCGAGGAGCCTTCCTTTCCGGCGGTGTACGCGCACGCGGTGCGCGCCTGGGGCATCGCGCCGCGGGATGCGCTGGTCGCCTACCTCTGGGCGTGGCTGGAGAACCAGGTGATGGCGGCGGTGAAGGCGGTGCCGCTCGGCCAGACGGACGGGCAGAAGATGCTGCTCGCGCTCGGCGCGCGGTTGCACGAGGTGAGCGAGGAGGAGCCGGGCAATTTCGCGCCGGGCCTGGCGATCCTGTCTTCGCGCCACGAAACCCAGTACTCGAGGCTGTTCCGCTCATGAAGGTTCGGCGTGACCCTGCGAGTCGGCATCGGCGGGCCGGTGGGTTCCGGCAAGACCGCGCTCACGCTCGCGCTGTGCAAGGCGCTGCGCGACAAGTACGACATCGCCGCGGTCACCAACGACATCTACACCGAGGAAGACGCGCAGTTCCTGGTGAAGAACGAGGCGCTCGCGCCCGAGCGCATCATCGGCGTGGAGACCGGCGGCTGCCCGCACACCGCGATCCGCGAGGACGCCTCGATCAACCTGGAGGCGGTGGCGCGGCTGACGCGGCGCTTTCCCGGAGCTGGAGCTGATCCTCATCGAGTCGGGCGGCGACAACCTCGCCGCCACCTTCAGCCCGGAGCTGTCCGACCTGACGCTCTACGTGATCGACGTCGCCGCCGGCGACAAGATTCCGCGGAAGGGCGGGCCCGGGCATCACCAAGTCGGACCTGCTGGTGATCAACAAGATCGACCTCGCGCCGATGGTCGGCGCCTCGCTCGAGGTGATGGAGCGCGATTCGAAGAGGATGCGCGGCGCGCGGCCGTTCGTGTTCACCAATCTCAAGACCGGGCAGGGACTGGACACCGTCATCAAGTTCATCGAGACCGAGGGAATGCTATGCACCGCGCAGCAGTGATGCTCCTTTTCGCCGCAGGTGCGGCGCAGGCCCACCCGGGTCACGTCGACGGTCCGTTATGGCACTTGGTGACGGAGCCAGACCACCTGGCGATGATCCTGCTGCCGCTTGTCGTGGCCGGCGGTATCTGGCTGTACAGGCGCAAAGTTCGCGCAAGCCGCCGGAGCCGCAAAGACGGCTGAAACCGGCCAGGATGGCGGTCGCCAGGAAAGGCAAGCGGCGGATCAGCGTCAATCGCACGACGTATTTCTGGTACGTCGCCGGGGACTGGGATAGCTTTCCCTATTGGGTCACGGGCAACCCCCATGCCGTCAACATCGTGTCCGAGGACAAGCGCCTCATCGTGCGCTACCACCTTGGGCAACAAGATTCCGAAGGGCGTCACATCACAGTGATTGGCCAGCTTCTCGAGGGCGCACGGCATTCGGGCCAGTGGCGACGCTTTCGATGCCCTGCTTGGTGCGACGGCGACATCGTGCGTCCCGGCGACGTGCGTGCAATCATCGAGTGGTGCCTGGACAAGACGAGGCCGCTGATCGAGGTGGATTGGAATGGAGAGCCAATCTCCCACGACGGCGATGCGAACTCCGTCGACCGTCGCTAGCCTATCGCACAATCTTGCGCATGCGGGCAATCGCGCTCCGCTCGTCTGAAGCGGCCGCGTAGTAGACGTTATTCATGCTGTAATAGACGCTACAGTTCTTCGTCGCACCGAAGGCGACCGACAGCGATTCGGTGCAAAGCTGCCCCTTCTCATTGATATTCCATGTTCCAGTCGTGCCCCTCCCAGCGTCAACACGCAATCCATACAGGCGGCCGGTTAGCTTCCCGTCATCTGTAAAAGTAGTGTCAAACCCGATAGTCGAACCCTCCCTTAAGACCATGCCGCTCACAGTGGCGCCGATCACGAGCGCCTTGAGCTCGGCCGCGTCGAGGCGCTTGGCGCCCTTGTCGAGGAGCTCCCCGAGATTTGCAGGTTCTTGTGCACTAACTATCGAGGCACTAACGAGCATCAGCACCCCGTAGATCGCAGAGCGAATGTGTTTGTGGTTCATGCGTTCCCCCAAAAATGTTGATCTGCGCCGCACGCTGCGGCGTGGGGCAACGCTAGGCTGAGGCCGTGTCGACCGAAATCCCTCGAATGGGGTACTCGCCGGTTTTCTGCCCGGAACTGGGTAGGGATTCGGGGAGTGCTTCCCCTGCGAGTGGCAGCGACAACGTGACGCAAGTCCCCTTGCCAGGCTGAGACTCGACCGCGAGCGTTCCACCTGCCTGCGAGGCGCGCAGCTGCAGGTTAGCGAGTCCCATCCCGGCGCTCTTAGCGGCGGGATCGAAGCCGCGGCCGTCGTCCTCGATAACGATGCGCACCGCGCCGGGCACGCGCAGCGTGAAGACGGAAACCGTGCGCGCACCGGAGTGCCGGATCGCGTTGGAGAACGTCTCGAGGAAGATGCGCTGGATGGCGAGGATGCGCTCGGGTGTGAGGTCGTCCATGCGCGGCAGCTCGGAGACGTTCCAGGCGAGCTGGACGCCTGCGCGCTCGAACACCGAGCGCATGCGGTGGCGCACGCTGCCTAGCACAACGCCTACGTCGCCCTCGACTGGCTGTACGGAGTCGACGGTGAGACGCAGCTCGTCGAGTGCGGCGGCGATGCCTTCGCCGATCTCGCCGGGGTCCGCCTTGCCCGACTGAGCGACGCTGAGCAGCGCCACCAGGCGCGAACCCAGGCCGTCATGCATGTCGGCCATGATGCGCCGGCGCTCCTCGGCGAGGGCCTGCTCGCGTTGCACCTGGCGCAGCTGCTCGTGGTTCGCCTCGATCTCGCGCGTCTTTTCGGCAACGCGGCGCTCGAGCTCCTGGCGGCTCTGCTCCTTGGCGTGCATGCCCTCGCGCATGCGCTCGAGGATGGGTGCCATTGCAGCGAGCATCACGAATGCGGGCGCGAAGAAGACGAGAAGCGGGCGATCGAAGTCGAGGTACCCGAAGCGCACGGCCCAGTCGTGCAATGGGAGCAGGCATGCTGCAAAGTCTGCTACCACGAGCAGAATCACTGGTGGCCTTTTGCGCAGTTGCGGTGAGATCAGCAACGGTACGGCTAGCAGCGCTGGTAGCGCGGAGAACGCCAGCCCCCATCCTGCCCAGGCGTTGGCATTCAGGTGGGGATAGACGTCGAATACGTTGGCGATATTGGCGACGGCAGCGAACAACGCAAACCAGAGCCCGGCTTCCAACCAGTAGTGTCTGCGGCCTACGAGTCGTAGATGCAGAATGAAGAACGGCACGAGGTAGCCGTGGTAACGCATAAACAGCAGCCCTAGCCGCAAGCCACCTTGCGGCTCCCACAGCGTTGCGTACCACGCAGCGGTTGCCGCGAGGAGGGTGACGCCGGATATGCCGTACCAGAAGAGCACTGGATCCCGTTCCGCACGAAACCACAGCCACAGGGAAAGGAGGCCGATTGCGCCGAAGGCCGCGGCGACGATGTAGACGATCTTCTCTTGCAACAAGCTGCGCATGGCGGCTTGCTTCGCCAGCGTGCGGGTGTCGCCGACGTAGACGCGCGACATGCCATGGAACCACCTTGCAACGCCGGTCGCCTCCAGATAGATCGTGTTCTCACCGCGTTGCAGCATTGCCAAGGGAATCGGTAGCCGCAGCGCGGGGACGCTCACACCTTCTGCATAGGCGTCGATCAGAGTCCAAATGCGCTGCCCATTAATGTAGACACGCAGATTGTTCATCCGCGTTCTCGGAACATAGAGACTCTGCTCGGGCATGTGTGCAGGATCACGGTCGATGTTGATTCGTATTCGGTACCAGGCGTAGTTGTAGATCCTGGGAGTGTGGTGCCACCAGTGGTGCGGCAGAGCGACCAGCGTCCATTCGCTTTGATCATTTGGAGATCCCCCCCACATGGGAGATGTGATTTCCGCTTGCTCGAATGTCTGCACGTCGGCCTGCACCGTGTTGGCGAGCACCAGCAGAAGCAACGCGGCGAGAAACCTCCTCAAAGCCACCGCCGCCGGTCAGCCTCAAACACTGCTTCGGTCTTCGAATGGACCGCAAGCTTCTTGTAGATGTTCTTCAGGTGCGTATGTACCGTCTGCACGGAGATCTTCAGCAGAACGGCTGTTTCTGCGTAGGAGAATCCGCGAGCAATCGCATTAAGGATCTCGGACTCGCGTGGGGTAAGGAGAGAATCGTTCGGAGGAACCGCCTTCGCGGGCACCAGCCGCTTGAGCACCTGCCGCGCAATGACTGGCGACAGCGGCGAACCACCGCTCCTCAAGTGCCGGATGTCCTCGGCGATGTCATGCTCGAGCGCACCCTTGAGCAGGTAGCCGCGCGCCCCAGCCTCCAGCGCGCCGATGATGCTTTCCTCGTCGCCGAACACCGTGACCACGAGGATGTTGCAGGACGGATATCTGGCGGCGATTGTCCGCACGATTTCCAGCCCGGAAATGTCCGGCAGGCCAAGGTCGACGAGGAACACGTCCGGCGCGCCGGCAGCCAATCCAGCCAGCGCTTCCGTGCCGTTGCGGTATTCCCCCGTGAGGCGCAGCGACGGGTCGCGGAGAATGGAAGCAACAAGGCGCTTGCGCGCCTCCTCGTCGTCCTCGACCAGCGCGATCGTGACGGGAACCGTTCCGGCGTCCATTGCCGCCCTCCGCTCGCAAAAGGGTACTCCTGGCGAGGGTGGGGCTGTCTACCCCTTAATGGGGAGAGGGAAAATAGGGTCTGTCCCTATTTTTTAATGCAGGCTCGGCTTCTTCAGGAAATCGCTGCGGTCGGCTGAGGCGAGGCGCACGTTGAGCCGCGCGCCGCCGCGCGCGATGGTGAGCGGCACTTCGCAGCCGGCCGAGCCGAGCCGCCAGATGCTGCGGAACAGCTCCGCCAGCCCGCGCACGCGCTGCTCGGCCACTTCCACCACGATGTCGCCGAGCTTGAGCCCCGCGCGCTCCGCCGGGCCGCCGTTCGCCAGGCCCGCCACCACGAGCTTGCCGTTGATCTCGGTGGTGTACATGCCGAGCCAGGGCCGCGCCGGGCGCTGCGCGCGGCCGCGCAGCACGAGGTCGTCCAGGATCGGCTCGAGCAGGTCGACGGGCACGAACATGTTGCCCTGCACGACCTGGTCGCCTTCCTTCTCTTCCACCAGCAGCGAGCCGATGCCCAGCAGCTTGCCGTCCGCGCCGATCAGCGCCGAGCCGCCCCATTGCGGGTGCGCCGGCGCCGCGTACAGCGCCTCGTCCAGCACGTATTCCCAGTAGCCCGCGAATTCGCGCTTGGCGAAGAGGTTGGCCTTCAGCGCGTGCTCGCGCCCGCCGTGGCCGGCGACCACCACGTCGTCGCCGACCTGGCAGTGCGCCGCGGCTGCCGCGCGGCAGCACCGGCGTGCCGAGCTTGCCGAGCGGCAGGACGAGGCCGAAGCCGGTCTGCTGGTCGTAGGCGAGGGGATGCCCGGCCACCACGGCGCCGCGGCCGGTGGTGAGCCACACGGAGGTGGCCTCGGTGATCAGGTAGCCGATGGTGAGCACCAGGCCGTCGTCGCGGATCACGACGCCGTTGCCGGCGCGCTCGGTGCCCAGGATCTGCGCGGTGAAGGCGTCCTCGGGGATCTCGGTGCGCACCAGCACCAGCGCGCCGAGCGCCGCGTCGAGGTCGAAGCGCCAGTCCTCCGGCCGCGGACGCAGCTCGGCGGGAAAGGCCCAGTCCGCGGATTCGCTCATGCGGGCACTGTTGCGCGCCCGCATGCGCGCGTCAAGTGGTGCCGATGCGCTTGGCGACGAGCGCCTGCGGGCCGCGTTCCATCATGCTGATCTCGCCCGACGAGCTCCGCGCCTTCCTCGACCTTGATCTTGGCGTAGCGGATCTTGCCCGACACCTTGCCGGTGGCGTGGATGACGAGCTGCTTGCGCACCGTGAGCTCGCCTTCCAGCCGGCCGTGGATCTCGGCGTTGTCCACCGCCACGGTGCCGCTGAACACGCCGTTCTGCGGTGATCTGCAGCACGCGCGCGTCGAGCGTCGCCTCGATGCGGCCTTCGACCACCAGCGTGTCGCAGTCGTTGATCTCGACGCCCTTCATCTTGATGTCGGGGCCGACGACCAGCTTCGCTTCCTTGCGCTCGTCGGTTTTGTCCACCGGCTTGGCGGGTTCGGCGGCCGCGGGCGTCGGCGTGGCGTTGGCGGCCGGTGCGGGCGGCAGCGGCGGCGCTGGCGCGGAAGAACGAGTCGTTGCGGCGGAACAAGCTGTCTTTTTGCAGCATTGCGAGTCTCCCGGTGGGTTGATTGCTGGAGAACACCGCACGCATCGTTCGTGCCCGCCATGAATCGCAACGAAAACAGCGGCGTTGGCGACGTCGCCTCTGCGACGACGAACTGCGTCGCCTGCACGCGGCGACGCTGTTCAGCGCCGAAAAATCCCGCAGCACCTGCCCCGGCAGCGTTTGCAGGTCGCGCACGCCGTTCACCCAGACGCCGTGCACGCCGAGCGCGCGGCGTGGTCAGGCGCGGATGCCCGCCGGGCAGGTCGATGCACGCGCTTCTTCGGGCCGCGGCCGACCGTCGCCGGGTCGAACAGCAGCAGGTCGGCGGCATAGCCGGGCTTGAGCGCGCCGCGGCCGCGGATGCCGAAGACGCTGCGCGGGCTCGCTGGTGAGCCTGCCGCACCGCTTCCTCCAGCGTCAGCACGCCGCGCTCGCGCACCCAGTGGCCGAGCAGGTGCAGGCCGAAGCCGGCGTCGTTGAAGAACGTGAGGTGCGCGCCGGCGTCCGACAGCGACACCAGGCTCGCCGGGTGGCGCAGCATCGCGCCGACCGCGGCCTCGTCGGAGTTGAGCAGCAGCGCGTTGAACACGGTGTCGAGGTCCTCGGCGAGCGCGAGGTCGAGCATGAAGTCGAGCGGATCCTTGCCGGCGGCGCGCGCCAGCTCGGCGATCGAGTGCTGCTCGGCAGTCCTTCGCTCGCCGACTCCACCACCTCGACCTTGTCCCACTCGCCGTTGAACAGGCGGAAGTGCGCCGGCCGCGACAGCTCCGCGCGCACCGCGTCGCGAAAGCCCTTCTCCTTCAGCTTCGCCTCGTAGGCGTCGCCCTTCAGCGGCAGCGCCGGCTTCCAGGACTCCAGGCCCTCGAAGGTGTAGGGCGAGTGCAGCGTGAAGTCCATGGACAGCGGGCAGCAGGAGATCGCGCCGACCAGCCTGCGGCCGCGCGCGTTGGCCTGCTGCGATCGCGTCGAGGTCGTCGAACACCGCGGCGCGGATTGGTGCTGTTGTGCAGCAGCGCGGCGACGACCACCGGCCGGCCCGAGTGCGGCCGCCAGCTCCTCGAGGAACGCGATCTTGGTCTGGCCGCCCTTGGTGAGCATGAACACGCCGCGCCCGGCCTCCTTCAGGCAGCCGACCAGCGCGCGCAGCTCGCGCGTCGTCCGCGAGGCGCGAGGGCATCGGCATGCCGCCGTGGCCGTTGTGCGCGGGCGAGGTGCTGGTGGCGAAGCCGATCGCGCCGGCGCGCATGCCTTCCAGCACGAGGTCGCGCATCTGCGCGACCTCGCCGGCGTCGCGGCGCGCCGCGGCGCGTCCTCGCCCATCACGTAGGTGCGCACCGAGGAATGGCCGACGAAGCCGGCGATGTTGAGCGCCGCGCCGCTGGCGCTCGAGCATGTCGAAGTACTGCGGCACCGACTCGAAGTCCCAGCGGATGCCCGGCGCGCAGCACGTCGAGCGACATGCCTTCGACCTGCGTCAGGTTCTTCATGATCAGCTCGCGGTCGGCGGGCCGGCAGGGCGCGATGGTGAAGCCGCAGTTGCCGATGATCGCGGTGGTGACGCCGAGCGCGGGCGAGGGCGAGACGCAGCGGGTCCCAGGTGATCTGCGCGTCGTAGTGCGTGTGGTTGTCGATGATGCCGGGCATCAGCGCCAGGCCGTCGGCGTCGATGGTTTGCCTTGCCGGTCCGTGACTTTTCCGATTTCGGCGATCTTGCCGTCCTGTAACGGCCAGATCGCCGTGCACGGGCGGCGAACCCAGGCCGTCGAGCAGCAGGGCGTTTCGAATGACGAGGTCGTGCATCCGCCTATACTACCGCCCCATGGACCTATTCGATCTGAAAGGCAAAACCGCGGTCGTCACCGGCGCCGCGCGCGGCATCGGCAAGGCGACGGCGGACCTGCTTCGCAGCAAGCCGGCGCCACGGTCGCGCGGCTCGACGTCGAGCCGGGCCGAGAGCATTTTGCCGTGCGACGTCTCCGACGAACGCGCGGTCGAGAAGGCGTTCGCGAAGATCGGCGCCGATCGACATCCTGGTCAACAACGCCGGCATCGCGGTGCGCAAGAACTCGCTTCGACATCACCGCGCGAGGAATGGGACCGGGTGCATCGGCGTCAACGTCAGACGGGTCTGTTCCTCTGCTCGCGCGCGGCGGCGCGCTCCATGAAGCAAACGCGGCGGCGGCGCGATCGTGAACCTCGCCTCGATCATGGGCTTCTCCGGCGGCATCTTCCCGAACCCGGCCTACCAGGCTTCGAAGGGCGCGGTGGTGAACCTGACGCGCGCACTGGCGCTCGAATTCGCCGAGCACAACATCCGCGTCAACGCGGTGGCGCCGACCTTCGTGCGCACCCGCTCACCGCGCCGATCTTCTCCAACCCGGAAGTGCTGAAGAAGGTCATGCAGCACACGCCGCTCGGCGTGCTGCCCGAGGTCGACGACATCGCCGCGGCGATCCTGTTCCTCGCCGGCCCGGCGGCGCGCTGCATCACCGGCGTCACGCTGCCGGTGGATTCGGGCTACCTCGCGCGCTAGGACTCGCTCATGAAATCCGCGGGCAGGATCTTCCTCACCGGCGTGCTCACGGTGCTGCCGGTGCTCGCCACCTTCTATTTCGCACTTTGGATGCTCACTGCCGTGGAGTGGTTCTTCGGCCAGCAGCTGAAGTGGCTGATGCCGGACGAGTACTACCGCGCCGGCATGGGCCTGCTGCTCGCCATCGTCCTGATCTTCGTCGTCGGCCTGCTGATGCACGCCTTGGTCTTCCGCCGCGTCTTCGGTGCGGTCGAGCATCTCCTTCTGGAAATACCCATCCTGCGCTCGGTGTATGCCGCGGTGCGCGACCTGTTCGGGTTGGTCACCTCCTACCAGCAGAGCGAGACGCTGCAGGTGGTGGCCATTACGCTGCCGGGCACGCAGATGCGGCTGCTCGGCTTCGTCTCGCGCGCCGATTTCGAGGGCCTGCCCGAGAGCGTCGGGCACGCGGGCGAGGTCGCCGTCTACCTGCCGATGAGCTACCAGATCGGCGGCTACATGCTGTTGGTGCCGCGCGAGCTGCTGATCCCGGTGCGCATGTCCCGCGAGGAAGCGATGAAATTCATCCTCACGGCGGGCCTGAAGAGCTCCCGCAACAGCGATCTGGCCTAGAACCGTCCGCTTACGCCGAAGGCTATCGCGTGCGAGGCGACGAGCTGTACGCCATTGACGTATTGGTAGAGTGCCTGCTGCACGAACGCGTAGCCCTGCCAGTCCTTGCCGATCGTGTAGCTCAGGCCCGGGCTGAGCCACAGCGAGCGCCCGCCGGAGTCCTCGGTTTCCGCCTCCGCGCCCTGGTCGCGCCCGCGTGCCAGAAAGTTCAACTGCAGCATCAGCCCGAGTCTTTCCCCCGCCTCATAGCGCGCGCCGATGTCCAGCGCCACGCGTTCGCCGGGACGGAACCCCTGCCGCTCATCGAGCGGCGCCTGCAGCAGGCCTCGCACGAACCACGACAGGTCGCGCAGCGGAAGACTGCGCTGGTAGTACGCGCCGATCAGCGCGTCCGTCGTGCCGCTGCCGGGCTGCAGCGTGCGCTCGGCGAGGTCGCCGTCGGCATTGCGCACGTCGAACGCGCCGGTTGGCAACTTGAGACCGAACTCGACGCCGGCGCGGCTGTCGCCGTCGCCTGTCGCCACGGGTGCGAACTGGTAGCGCGCAAGCACGCGCAGGTCGCCCATCTCGGCGAAGTTCCACGACTCGGTCAGCTGCGCACCCATGTGGTTGTGGATGTGCTGATGCGAACGGTCGACCACCGGCAGCGCGAGCGACATGCTCCAGGTCGGCGTTGAAGGCGTGGTCCACTGTCGCGAGCCAGTTGCGGTTGATGGTGCGCACCTCGTCGTGGTGGCTTGGGATCTCGCCCACAGCGACCTTCTTTGTGCCCGTCTGCGGCTGGTCCTGGTCCACGTACTCGAAGCGCAGGCCGTAGCGGGTGCCGGGTTCGGTCCAGACGCCCTGGGCGCTCCAATCGGTGTTGACGGTGCAAAAGGCGGCGCCACAGGTCGCCTGTGCCGTTTGAGACTGAATGGCGGCGAGCGCAGCGAGCGCCGCAGCGAAAATGCGAAGCATGTTCCCTCCCGAATTGTCAGTGGCCGCGACTTGCGGCGCAGCGGATCCAGCGTGACTTCAGGAGTAGCGCGGCGGAGCGCGCGGCTGCGCGCAATTGGCGAGAGTGGAACAGGGTTGCGGCTGCCCTGCCGCCGGCACAACCGTGCAGGCGAGGGGCGGGAATAGCCTTGCGGCGTGCGCTGGGGCTGCGACGCCGATCTGGATTGCGCAAACCGGGCAGTGGTCCGGTGCCGGCAGCGGGCCGGCCGGCGTACCCCCGGATTCGACCTCGATCGTGACGATGCCCTGCGCGGTGCAAAGCTGGACGTGGTCCACTGCCGCGCCCGGTGCCGCGCTCGCAAGCAGTGGCGCTAGCGCGTGCAGGAGGACGGCTACGAGACAGGGGAGCGCGGACCGGCGACGCATCGGCGCGTTATACCACAGCGCCGTCGCGCGCCAGGCGCACGCCGCTGAACTGCCAGCGAGCGGCGGAAGGAAAGAAGTTGCGGTAGGTGGTGCGCAGGTGCCCGGCCGGCGTGGCGCTCGAGCCGCCGCGCAGCACGTACTGGTTGGACATGAACTTGCCGTTGTATTCGCCCACCGCGCCCGGCGCGGGGCGATAGCCGGGGTAGGGGCCGTAGCTGCTCGAGGTCCACTGCCACACATCCGCGCACGCGCCGCCGGCGGCCTCCAATTCGAACTCCGTAGGCAGCCGCGCCTGCGACCAGCGCGCGAAGGCGTCGGCCTCGAAGTGGCTGATGTGCGCGACCGATGCATTGGCGTCCAGCGGCTGCATGCCGTGCAGCGTGAACTCCTGCCACGCACCGTCGCGCTTGCGCCAGTAGAGCGGCGCTTCCCAGCGCTGCGCCTGCTGCGTCGCCCAGCCTTCCGACAGCCATAGTTCCGGCTTTCGATAGCCGCCGTCCTCCACGAAGGCGAGGTACTCGGCGTTGGTGGCCGGCCGGTTCGCCAGCTCGAAAGGCGCGAGGATCTGCGCGGTGCCGCGGCATCTCGTTGTCGAAGGCGAAGCCGGTGCCGTTGTGGCCGATCTCGATCTCGCCGCCGGCGTACGGGCGCCACGCCAGCGCGATGGCGGTTGCCGGTTCCGGCATTCCCGCGCGGTACGCGGGCTCGAGCGGATTGAGCGAGAACAGGTGCTTCAGGTCCGTGAGGATCAGTTCCTGGTGCTGCTGCTCGTGGTGCAGGCCGAGCTCGACGAGGCTGAGCGCGTCGTCGGGCAGCGTGCGCCCGCGCTAGCAGCCTGGCCATGCGCTCATCCACATGGGCGCGGTAGCGCATCACCTCGTCCAGCCCGGGCCGCGACATCAGGCCGCGCTGCGGGCGCGGATACTGCTCGCCGACGGCGTTGTAGTAGGAATTGAACAGGAACCGGAACGCGGGATGGAACGGCCGGTGCGCAGGCGCGTTGCGCTCGAGCACGAAGGTCTCGAAAAACCAGGTGGTGTGCGCGAGGTGCCACTTCACCGGGCTCGCGTCGGGCATCGACTGCAGCGCGCAGTCCTCCGCGCTCAGGCCCTCGCGCCAGGCGCTCGCTCGCCTTGCGAATCAAGGGGTAACGCCCTGCCAGCTCGCCCTGGGCGAGCGTCGCGTGGTCGGGTTTCATCCTCCTCCAGTCGGGTTGCGTGCCCGATTCCTTACCGGACTATACCTCGCCCGTGCATGCTGGATGATTGGCCGCTTACCGGCGTCCGCGGCGTCACGGAGAAGAATATTTGTGTGGGCAAAGAGCAGGATGCCATCGCGCTGGCAGAAGATTGCGTCGGCAAACTGCCGGCAAAGGAGAAGAAGTGATGTTCCCCAATGAGCCGAAACCCTATCGTGCGGCGCGCAGCCGCCTGCTGCGCGCCGAAATTGCGCTGCGCCGCCAGGTCGAGAAGGTGGCGGCGATGCGCCGCAAGCTGCCCGCGGGCGGCAAGGTGCCGCAGGACTACGTGTTCGAGGAAGGCGATCCGCCGCGCCAGGTCAAGGCTGTCCGAGCTGTTCGGCGAGCACGACACGCTGGTGGCCTACAGCTTCATGTTCGGGCCGCGCATGGCCAAGGCCTGCCCGATGTGCACGTCGATGCTCGACGGCCTCAACGGCAATGCGCCGCACATCGCGCGAACGAGCGAGCCTGGTGGTGATTGCGCGTTCGCCCATCGACCGCATCCTGGAGTACGCGCGCAGCCGCGGCTGGTCGAACCTGCGGCTGCTGTCCTCGGCGTGCGAACGACTACAACCGCGACTACCGCGGCGAGGACGCCGACGGGGCGCAGTTGCCGATGCTCAACGTGTTCGTGCGCCGCCGCGGCGCGATCCGGCACTTCTATGGCACCGAGATGCTGTTCGCCAAGGCCGAACCCGGGCAGCACAACCGGCACGTCGACATGATCTGGCCGCTGTGGAACCTGCTCGACTTCACGCCGGAGGGGCGCGGCCGGGACTGGTACCCGCAGCTGCAGTACTAGGTACTAGTACCCGGCGGCGAAATCGACGAGGTGCAGCGGCGTCTCGCCGCGCCGCACGCGCTCGACGTTCTCCACGATGCTCGGCACCGCGGTGCGCGGCTCGGTGAGCGCCGCGATGTGCGGCGTGACGGTGATGCCCGGATGCGTCCAGAGCGGCTGATCCGCGGGCAGCGGCTCGGTCTCGAACACGTCGAGGTAGGCGTGCGCGAGGTGGCCCGTGCCGAGCGCCGCGAGCAGGTCCGCGATCGACGACGTGCCCGCCGCGCGCGACGTTGATGATGCAGCCGTCCTTGCGGCATCTGCGCGAAGGCCTGCCGCGTTCAGATACCCCACGCGTCTGCGGCGTGAGCGGCAGCAGGCAGACGACCGCGTCGCTGCATCTGCAGGATCTCGTCCGAGGTCGGTCGAGCAGTGCACGCCCGCGAGCTGCTTCGGCCTGCGGCTCCAGCCGGCGACGTTGAAGCCGATCGCGCGCAGCTTTGCGCCGCGTCGGCTGCCCAGTTCGCCGAGGCCGAGGATGCCGACGGTGCGGTCCTGCGCGCAGGAACTGGCGGCGGCGCTTCCACTTCTTCTCCTGCTGGAAGAGGCGGTAGCAGTCCAGAAATGCCGGTGCCAGTCGAGCACGTACGCGATGCACCGTCTCGCCCATCGCGGCGACCATGCCCGGATCGATCAGGCGCGCCACCGGCACGCCGCGCGGCAGGTCGGGGTCGTCGACGATGTTCTCGACGCCCATCCACAGCGACTGGATGAGCTTGAGCCGCGGCAGCTTGGCGAAGGTGCCCTTCGGGCTGCGTCGGCGACGAGCGCGACGTCGATGTCGCCGCCGTTGGTGTCCGGCCAGGCGAAGAAGCGGTCCTGCGGCAGCGCGCTTCTGCAGCAGCGGAAACCAGAACTCCGGCTTCTCCTTCGTCGAGGCGAAGAGGATGTTCAAGCTGCCGGGCTTGAAGCCGGAGGCCTTGATCACCGGGCCCCACTTGTCGTAGTCGGCGCGATGGATGCGCGCGAGCTCCGCGGCACCGGTGCCGGTGGGCTCCAGGCCCATCGCCTCGAGCTTCTGGCGCACGTCGGGCGACGCGGATCGCCTCGACGATGGCGGCGGCGAGCCGGTCGATCGTGTCCTTCGGCGTCTCCGCCGGCGCGTAGGCGGCGTACCAGCCGGCGCCCTCGATGGCGTAGCCCAGCTCGCGGAAGGTCGGCACGTCGGGCAGGTCGCGCGCGCGCTTCGCGCCGGAAGTCGCGAGCACGCGCACCTTGCCCGCCCTGTGCTGCGGCGCGAGGTCGGAGACCACGCCCATGAAGGCGGCGATCTGGCCCGCCGAGCAGGTCGGTCATCGCCTGCGCCGTGCCCTTGTAGCCGATGTGGTTCATGTCGAGGCCGGCGCGTGTCGGCGAACAGCAGCGAGAAGAAGTGCGGCAGGCTGCCCGGCGCGGCGGAGGCGTAGTTGCCGTACTTCGGGTCGTTCTTCACCAGCGCGACGTACTCGGCGAGCGTGTTCGCCGGCACCTGCGCGTTGACGCCGAAGGCGAAGAGGAAGTCGGCGGTGTGCGACACCGGCGCGAAGTCGGCGAACGCGTCGTAGGGCAGCGACTGGCACGTGCGGCGCGGTGACGACCGTCACCAGCGGCGTCATCACCAGCGTGAGGCCGTCGGGCGCCGAGTTCTTCAGCGCCGTCATCGCGATCTGGCCGGCGGCGCCGGGGCGGTTCTCCACCACCACCGGCTGGTTGAGCGTGACGCGCATGCGCGTCGGCGATCAGGCGCGTCATGGTGTCCAGGCTGGCGCCGGCGGGGAAGCCGACGAGGAACTTGATGGTCTTGTCCTGCGCGGCGGCAGGCAGCGACAGCGTCAGGGCGAGCAGCAGGGCGAGTGTTCTCATGGGGTTTCCTCCTTGCCACCGATGTTAGCATCGGCTCCCCGATGGACAGGTTCCGCAGCATCGAGGCCTTCGTGCGCGTCGCCGAGACGCAGAGCTTCGCCGAGGCGGCGCGCCAGCTCGGCGTCGCCAAGTCGGTGGTGACCACGCGCGTGCAGCAGCTCGAGGAGTTCGTCTCGGCGCCGCTGTTCCATCGCACCACGCGCAGCGTGCGCCTCTCGGAGATCGGCCACGCCTTCTACCGCGACTGCGCTGACCTGATCGGTCGCACGGAGGGACTGGTGGAGCTGATGCGCGATATGCGCAATTCGCCATCGGGCGTGCTGCGCGTGCACGCGCTGCCCGGCTTCGTGCTGGGGCACCTCGCGCTGGTGCTGCGCGATTTCCAGGACCGCTATCCGGGCATCCAGCTCGACCTGGTGGTGAACGACGCGGTGATCGACCCGGTGCGCGAGGGTTTCGACTGCGCGCTGCAGATCTTCCCGCCGTCCTCAGGCGCGCTGGTGCAGAGACAACTGTTCCCGGTGCGGCGCATCTTCTGCGCCTCGCCCGCCTACCTGAAGAGCCACGGCGAACCGCGCCACCCGCGCGAACTGCGCAAGCACCGCCTCGGCCTGTATTCGCGCTACCCGACCGGAGACCACTGGGAATTCCACCGGGGCAAGCAGCGCGTAAGCTGGATCTCTCGCCGATGCTCCGCAGCAACAGCGTGCACCTGCTGCGCGACTATGCCTGCGAGCATGCGGGCATCGTCTGCCTGCCGACCGCGGTCGCGGCGCGCGAGATCCTCGACGGACCGGCTGCGCATACTGCTGCCCGGGTTCCAGCTCACTGCCTTCTGGCTGTCGGCGGTGTTCCCGCCCACGCACCGCAGCACCTTCAAGCTGAAGCTCTTCGTGGAGAGCATCGCCGCGGGCTTTACCGACGGGCCGCCCTGGGACCGCGCATTGATCGAGCGCGGCCTGATCCCGCCGCAGCTCCTCGAATGATTGTTCTGAATTGGCGAACAACGGGGTCGGGCGGCGCCCGCTAGTGCCGCCGCGGCGCCGCGGCTAGCCTGCATGCCGCGGGTCATGCAAGCCATCCAGAACAACCTGTTCATCGACGGCCGTTTCGTCGAAGCCGAGTCGCGCAGCCGCATTCCGGTGCTCAACCCGCACGACAACTCGGTGATCGCCGAGGTGGCGGAGGCGCGCAAGGTCGACATCGACAAGGCGGTCGCCGCTGCGCGCAAGGCCGTTCCCGGCCTGGTCGCGCATGGCGGCGATGGATCGCGGGCTGCCTGCTGCTGAAGCTCGCCGACGCATCGAGGCGAACGGCGAAGCGCTGGCGCAACTGGAAAGCACGGACACCGGCCACCCGTTGCGCGACACGCGTGGCGCTGGACGTGGCGCGCACTGCCGTTACCTTCCGCTACTTCGGCGGCATGGCGGACAAGCTCGCAGGGCAGCGTGGTGCCGGTCGAGCAGGGCTTCCTGAACTACGTGCTGCGCGAGCCGCTCGGCGTGGTCGGCCAGATCGTGCCGTGGAACTTCCCGCTCATGTTCACCAGCTGGAAGATGGGACCGGCGCTTGCCGCGGGCAACACGCGTGGTGCATGAAGCCGGCCGAGTTGACGCCGCTCTCCACCCTGCGCGATCGCCGAGCTCGCCAAGCAGGTCGGCTTTCCGGACGGGGTCGTGAACATCGTGCCCGGCTACGGCCAGACTGCCGGCCAATACCTCGCCGAGCATCCCGGCGTCGGACAAGATCGCGTTTACCGGCTCGACCGCGACCGGGCGCAAGATCGTGCAGGCATCTGCCGGCAACCTGAAGCGCGTGCAGCTCGAGCTCGGCGGCAAGGGCGCCAACATCGTGTTCGAGGACGCGAACCTCGCCGGCGGCGATCAACGGCTCGGCGTTCGCGATCTTCCACAACCAGGGCCAGGCCTGCATCGCCGGCTCGCGGCTGATCCTGCACGAGACGATCGCCGACGAGTTCCTCGAGCGGCTTCCTCAAGCTGGCCGCGTCGATCAGGCTCGGCAATCCGCTCGACGCGGCGACCGAGATGGGGCCGCTGACCTCGGCGCATGCACCGCGACCGGGTGCTCGACTACTGCAAGGTGGCGCGCGACGAGGGCGGCGAGGTGCTGCTGGGCGGCAAGGCGCCCGAGCGCGCCGACCTGGCGCAGCGGCTGCTACGTGGAGCCGACGCGTGGTGCGAGGCGAAGCCGAGCGCGCGCGTATCGCCGCGAAGAGGTGTTCGGGCCGTTCGTCACCGTGACCACGTTCCGCGACGAGGACGAGGCGATCGCCGATCGCCAACGGCGACCGAGTACGGCCTGGGCGGCGGGCTGTGGACGCGAGATCTGTCGCGCGCGCACCGGGTCGCGGCGGCAGATGCAGCTGCGGCATGGTCTGGATCAACTGCTACAAGCGCGTCAATCCCGGGTTCGCCGTTCGGCGGGGTCGGCCGCTCGGGCTACGGCCGCGAAATGGGCTTCGAGGCGATGCACGACTACACCGAGGCCAAATCGGTGTGGGTAAACGTGGATGCCACGGCTGCCGCCGTATTATCCTAGGTAGCGGGCAGACAAGGAGGAGGGGCAGGGCCATGGCGCAATCGCATCCTACGTATTTCGCTTCGCTCGCCGACTGGGAGAAGGGGCACGCGGAGATCATCAGCGGCAGCGTCAAGCATTACGTGTTCTCCAACATGTTCGACGTCGCTTCGCGCTCCAAGCCCTACGAGAAGGTGGTGGTCGGCAAGAACCTCGAGTACGTGATGGAGACGCTGCGCGCCGAGGGCGCCTCGCCCTGGTTCGGCGCGGCGCACGACGAGTTCGCCGTGTGCATGGACGGCGAGGTGGAAGTGCAGTTCGTCAAGCTCGACGCGCCGGCCGCGCCGGCGCCGGCAAGAACGGCGCGGTGCTGGTGAAGGGCGAACCCAAGGGCACGCAAGATGGGCACGGTGCGCCTGAAGCGCGGCCACCAGGCGCTGTTGCCGGCGGGTTCCGCCTATCAGTTCAAGGCGCACAAGACCGGCGTGCTGATGCTGCAGACCATGCTCGGCGAGCTGTCGGTCGAGAAATGGTCCGACATCTGCGAGAAGTGAGGAGGACACCATGGGCGACATGAACTTCAAGGCGGTGCTGAGCAACATCGCAGCCGCAGGTGGAGGTGATGACCTCCGAGGCCGACAAGGTGACGGGCTACCGCTCGTTCAGGCTCGGCGGCTTCGAGTTCCATGCGCGACGAGTACTTCGCGCGCATTTCCTGGCCGGCGAAAGGCACGCGCATCTCGCACGTGATGCCGGTGGACGCGTTCCTGCGCGCCATCATGCGCGACGTGGCCTGGGGCTTCTTCTACGGCTGGGTGAATTTCGACGCCGTGGTCGGCACGCGCAACCTCTACGGCAAGCGTGGAACTCTTCGGCGGGCGCTACTACGCGCCGATGAAGTCCGCGGGGCTGGACTGCACCGAGACCTTCGACTCGCCGGTGATCATGGCGACCTTCAAGGCGATCCTCGTTCGACTGGGTGAACGCCGGGTTCGACCCCTTCGCCGCGCCGGAGGAAACCGGCAAGACGGTGTACGGCGTGAAGAAGGGCAGCAACCTCGAGGCCATCGAACGCTACCGCGTGCCGACCAAGCGCATGCCGGGCATGGCGGGCGATTCGCCGCTGCGCTCGGACGCCAACGGTTTCCCGGTGAACCGCCAGTTCACCGACGTGCCGCAGGACGAGCCCGAGGTGAAGGCCGAGCCGGGCTTCGAGAAGGAACTGCACGCCTTCAACCTGTTCAAGTACCTGTCCCGGTCGGACGTGACCTGGAATCCGTCGGTGACCGCGGTGTGCAACGCGAGCCTCGCCTGCCCGACCACCGAGGAGTACATCCTGCCGATCGTGCACGGCAACGACCGCGTCGAGTGGTTCGTGCAGATGTCGGATGAGATCACCTGGGACGTGCAGGACAAGGAAACGGGCGCGCTGCGCGCCCGCATCACCATGAAGGCCGGCGACGTCGCCGCCATGCCTGCGGACATCAAGCACCAGGGCTACTCGCCCAAGCGCTCGATGCTGTTCGTGTGGGAGAACGCGACGCCCGGCCTGCCGCAGCTCTACGAATCCGGGAAACTCAAGCCCTACCCGGTCGAGTTCTGAAATCCAAAGGAGAGGGATCATGTCCAAGACAAGACCAATACCAATATGCGCCGCCGGCAGATCGTGCTCGGCACGGGCGCCGCCGCGCTCGGCGCCGGGTTGCCGCTGGGCGCGAAGGCCCAGGCCGACGGGAAGGATCAAGATCGGCTACGTCTCGCCGCAGACCGGGCCGCTGGCGCCGTTCGGCGAGGCCGACAAGTTCGTGCTGGGCGGCATCAACGCGGCGCTGAAGAACGGCCTCACCATCGGCGGCAAGAAGTACTCCGTGCAGATCGTGGTGCGCGACAGCCAGTCCAACCCGAATCGCGCGGGCGAAGTCGCCGGCGAGCTGATCCTGAAGGAGAAGGTGGACCTGATGGTGGTGGCCTCCACCCCGGAGACCACCAACCCGGTGTCCGACCAGTGCGAGCTGAACGGCGTGCCCTGCATCTCCACGGTGGCGCCCTGGCAACCCTGGTACATCGGCCGGCAGGCCAATCCCGGCGGCGGGCCGCCGGCGTGGAAGCCCTTCGACTGGACCTATCACTTCTTCTGGGGGCTGGAGGACATCATCGCGGTGTTCACCAACATGTGGAAGTCGCTGCCCTCCAACAAGTCGATCGGCG
This sequence comes from uncultured beta proteobacterium, assembly GCA_963782655.1. Classification (GTDB taxonomy): domain Bacteria; phylum Pseudomonadota; class Gammaproteobacteria; order Burkholderiales; family SG8-39; genus JAABQT01. Next base: position 349,267 of record CAWALA010000013.1, read on the forward strand.
GGCTGTTCCCGAACGACGGCGACGGCAATGCCTGGGGCGACAAGGTGGTGGGTTTCCCGCCGGTGCTGGAAAAGATGGGCTTCAAGCTCACCGACCCGGGCCGCTACCAGAACCTGACGCAGGACTTCAGCGCGCAGATCGCCGCCTTCAAGAAGGCCAACGCCGAGATCGTCACCGGCGTGGTGATCCCGCCCGACTTCAAGACCTTCTGGACGCAGGCCGCGCAGCAGGGCTTCAAGCCGAAGATCGTGTCGGTGGGCAAGGCGCTGCTGTTCCCGCCCGCGATCGAGGCGCTCGGCGACCTCGGCGACGGCCTCACCACCGAGGTGTGGTGGAGCCCGTCGCCATCCGTTCAAGTCCTCGCTCACCGGCGCGAGCGCGCAGAAGTTCGCCGCCGACTACGAGGCGGCGACCAAGAAGCAGTGGACGCAGCCGATCGGCTTCGTGCACGCGCTGTTCGAGGTGGCGGTGGATGCGCTCAAGCGCTCCGGCGACCCGCAGAAGAAGGCCGCGGTGCGCGACGCGATCGCCGCGACCAAGCTCAGCACCATCGTCGGACCCATCGCCTGGGGCGGCGGGCCGGTGAAGAACGTCGCCAAGACGCCGCTGGTGGGCGGCCAGTGGGTGAAGGGCAAGAAGCACAAGTACGAGCTGGTGATCGTCAACAACGAAACGGCGAAGAACATCCCGACGCAGGCCAAGATCAAGTCCATGTAAGCTCGGAGGGATGGCCGAGCTGTTGCGCCTGGAGGGGCTGAGCAAGAACTACGGCTCGCTCCGCGTCACCGACGACGTCTCCCTTTCGCTCGCCGAAGGGGAGACGCTCGGCATCATCGGCCCGAACGGCGCCGGCAAGACCACGCTGTTCAACCTGATCGGCGGCGACGTCGCGCCCGACGCCGGGCGCGTCCTGTTCCGCGGCGCGGACGTCACGCGCGCGCGCGCCGCACCTGCGCTGCCGCCGCGGCATCGGGCGCACCTACCAGGTGCCGCATCCGTTCTCCGGCATCACGGTGTTCGAGAACCTGCTGGTGGCCGCGAGTTTCGGCGGCGCGCTGCGCGAGCGCGACGCCTGCGCGCCCTGCGCCGAGCTGCTGGCGCTCACCGGGCTGGAGGCGAAAGCCAACCAGGCTCGCCGGCAGCCTGACGCTGCTCGACCGCAAGCGCCTGGAACTCGCGCGCGCGCTCGCCACGCGCCCGCGCTGCTGCTGCTCGACGAGATCGCGGGCGGCCTTACCGAGAAGGAGGCGCTGGCGCTGGTGGAAACGGTGCGCGCCATCGCCGCGCGCGGCGTCACCATCGTCTGGATCGAGCACGTGGTGCATGCGCTGCTCGCGGTCGCCACGCGCCTCGCGGTGCTCGATTTCGGCCGCGTGATCGCCGACGGCGATCCGCGCGAGGTGATCGGCAGCAGCGAGGTGCAGCGCGTCTACATGGGCATCGAGGTATGACGCTGCTCGCGACGCGCGGCCTGACCGCCTTCTACGGCGACTTCCAGGCGCTGTTCGGCATCGACTTCGAGCTGGAGGAAGGCGAGATCGCGGCGGTGATCGGCGCCAACGGCGCGGGCAAGTCCACCTTCCTGCGCAGCGATCGCCGGCCTCAACGCGGCGCCGCGCCGATGCCGTGTCTTTCGCCGGCGAGCCGTCGGCGGCCTCGGCGCGCATCGCCTCGCGCGCCTCGGCGTGAGCCTGGTGCCGGAGGGCCGGCGCCTGTTCCCCAGCCTGTCGGTGGAGGAAAATCTGCTGGTGGGCAGGAGCACGGGCAGGCCCGGCGCCTGGACGCTGGAGCGCGTCTACCGGCTGTTTCCGCGGCTGGGCGAGCGCCGCGATTCGCCCGCGACGCTGCTCTCGGGCGGCGAGCAGCAGATGGCCGCGATCGGGCGCGCGCTGATGGGCAACCCGCGGCTGCTCCTGTGCGACGAGATCTCGCTCGGCCTCGCGCCGATCGTGGTGAAGTCCATCTACGACGCGCTGCCCGCGCTGACGCGCGAAGGCCTGTCGCTGGTGATCGTCGAGCAGGACATCGGCACCGCGCTCGCGGTCGCGCAGCGCGCCTGGTGCTTCCAGCATGGCCGCATTTCGCTCAGCGGGCCGCGCCGACGAGCTGACGCGCGAGGCGATCTCGCGCGCCTACTTCGGGCTCTAGGCGATGCTCGGCGAATGGCTCAACACCATCGTGCAGGGCGTGCTGCTCGGCGGCCTGTACGGCATGTTCGCCATGGGCCTGTCGCTGATCTGGGGCGTGATGCGGCTGGTCAACATCGCGCACGGCGACTTCATCTTGCTCGGCGCCTACATGGCGCTGGTGTTCGGCGAGAGCGCCGGCCTGCATCCGCTCGCTGCGCTGCCCGCGGTGGTGGTGCTGATGTTCGCTGCTGGGCTTCGTCCTGCAGCGCGGCGTGCTCAACCGCACGCTCGGCAAGGGCCTGCTGCCGCCGCTGCTGGTCACCTTCGGCCTGTCGATCGTGGTGCAGAACCTGCTGCTGCAGTTCTTCTCGGCCGACTCCAAGGCGCTGCGCGCCGAAGGCCTGACCACCGCCAGCCTGCGCCTCGGCGATGCGCTCACCATCGGCTGGTTTCCGCTCGGCGTGTTCCTGGTCGCGCTGCTGATGGGGCTCGGGCTGCAGTTCCTGTTCGCGCGCACCGCGTTCGGGCGCGCGCTGCGCGCGACGTCGGACGACCAGGAGACCGTGCAGCTGGTCGGGGTGGACGAGAAGAAGATGTATGCGCTGGCGATGGGCCTGGCTTTCGCCATGATGGCGCTGGCCGGCGTACTGCTCGGCATGCGCACTTCGTTCTCGCCGACCGACGGGCCGGCGAACCTGCTGTTCGCCTTCGAGGCGGTGGTGATCGGCGGCCTGGGATCCTTCTGGGGCACCTTTGCCGGCGGCATCCTCCTCGGCGTCGCGCAGACGGTCGGATTCCGTCTCGACCCGGGCTGGGGCCTGCTGGTGGGGCATTTCGTGTTCCTCGCGCGTGCTGCTGTTCAAGCCCGAGGGCCTGTTCCCGAAAACGCGATGAGCTCGCCTACGTCGAACGCGCAACGACCGCGAGCCGCATCGGCGCGGGTTCGCCGTGCTGCTGCTCGCCGCCGGGATCTCGCTGCCGTGGTGGTCGGACGCCGGCACCATGCGCCTCGCTGGTCGAGTTCTTCTGCTTCCTCGTCATGGCGCAGATGTGGAACCTGCTCGCCGGCTACGGCGGGCTGGTGTCCATCGGCCAGCAGGCCTACCTGGGCTTGGGCGGCTATGCACTGTTCGCGCTCGCCAACCACGCCGGGCTGAATCCGTTCCTGTGCGTGCCGCTGGCCGGATTGTTCGCCGCGCTCGTCGCATGGCCGACGGCGAAGCTGGTGTTCCGTCTGCGCGGCGGCTACTTCGCCATCGGCACCTGGGCGGTGGCGGAAGTGTTCCGGCTGCTGCTGGCCAACGTCTCCACCTTCGGCGGCGGCTCCGGGCAGAGCCTGCGCGCGATGGCGGCGATCCCGCGCGAGGTGCGCGAGCCCGCGGCCTACCTGATGGCGCTTGCCGCCGCTGTGGCCGCGATCGCGGTGGTGTACCTGCTGCTGCGCTCGCGCCACGGCCTGGCGCTGACCGCGATCCGCGACAGCGAGGTGGCCTCCGCCAGCCAGGGCATCGACGTCGCCTTCACCAAGTTCTGGGTCTACATCGTCTCGGCGGCCGGATTCGGCGTGGTCGGGGCGCTCTATTACATGAACATCCTGCGCATCTCGCCCAATGCCGCGTTCGACGTGAACTGGACCGCCTACGTGATCTTCATCGTGGTGATCGGCGGCATCGGCACCATCGAGGGCCCGATCATCGGCACGCTGCTGTTCTTCCTGCTGCGCGAGACACTGTCGGAGTTCGGCGCCTGGTACCTGATCGCGCTCGGGCTCGATCGCGGTGGTGGTGATGCTCTGGTTTCCCGGCGGCATCTGGGGCGCGGTTTCGAAGAAGTTCGACCTGCACCTGTTCCCGGTGCGGCGCTGGCTGCGGAGCGGCAAGTGACCGTGCTGTGCAGGGTCGCAGAGCTTGCCGGAGGACTGCGCACGCGAATTCAAGGTGGGGGAGCGGCGCCTGCTGGCCTGGCGCAAGGGCGCCGAGGTGCGCGTGGTGGTCAACCGCTGCCCGCACTTCAACGTGCCGATGAACGTCGAGTTCGGCACGGTCCCGGTCTTCGGGGGCCTGCTGACCTGCGTGCACCACTATTCCCATTTCCGCTTCGAGGACGGCGCCTGCGTCGAGGGGCAGTGCGTGGGGGCGTCGCTCGATGCGGTGGCGTTTCGCGTAGAGGACGGCAAAGTGTCCGTCTGATCTAGACTTGAGGCACCGAGGAGGAGTCAACAATGGCGATCCGCAATTTCAGCGAGAAGACGCTCACCGCCGAAGTGCTCAAGCGCGTCGGCAAGGCGCCCAACGCGCGCACCCGGCAAGGTGATGCAGAGCCTGGTGAAGCACCTGCACGCCTTCGTGCGCGAGGTGCGCCCGACGCAGGAGGAATGGTTCCAGGGGATCCAGTTCCTCACCGCGACCGGCCACATGTGCGACGACAAGCGCCAGGAGTTCATCCTGATGTCGGACACGCTCGGCGTGTCGATGCTGGTGGACTTCATCAACTACGGCAAGGTCGGCAATGCGACGGAGTCCACGGTGCTCGGGCCGTTCTTCGTCGCCGGCGCGCCGGAAATGCCGCTCGGCGCGAACATCACCAAGCCGGGCACGCCGGGCGAGCCCTGCGTGGTCGACTGCACGGTGAAGGGCTTGAAGGGCAAGCCGATTGCCGGCGCAGTGATCGACGTGTGGGAGGCGGGCGGCGACGGCTTCTACGACGTGCAGAAGCCCGACGGCACCAACCTGCGCGCGCGCTTCCGCTCGGACGCGGCAGGGCAGGTTCTACTTCCGCTGCGTGAAGCCGGTGAGCTACCCGGTGCCGCACGACGGCCCGGTGGGCAGGATGCTGGTGGCCACCGGCCGCCACCCGATGCGCCCCGGGCACCTGCACTTCATGATCGAGGCGCCCGGCTACGAGAAGCTGGTGACGCACCTCTTCGTGAAGGGCGACAAGTACCTGGACTCGGACGCCGTGTTCGGCGTGAAGGACTCGCTGATCGTGAACTTCAGGAAGAACGCCGCCGGCGAAGCGGAGTGCAGGTACGACTTCGTGCTCAAGCCCGCGGCACCGCGAAAAAGAAGGAAGCAGGCGGCGAGATGACGCACGGAGCGTCGGCCCGCCATCTGGCGCCGTACCTGCTGGCGCTCGCGGCGTCGCTGGCCCTCGCGGCATGGGCCGTGGTGCATTTTGCCGAGCCCGCACCGCCCAAGGTCGTGGTGATGAGCACCGGCCCGATCGACGGCGCGTACCACGCCTTCGCCCTGCGCTACAAGGCGCACCTTGCCCAATTCGGTGTCACGCTCGAACTCAGGCCCTCGGCCGGCTCGGTCGAGAACGTCGATCGGCTCAAGGCCCGCAAGGACGGCGTCTCGTTGGCGCTGGTCCAGGGCGGGATCGCGAACGCCGAAAATGCGCCGGGGCTGGTGACGCTCGGCAGCATGTTCTTCGAGCCGAACTGGATTTTCTACCGCAGCGAGAAGGAAATCGACCTGGGCAACCAGTTGCGCGGCAAGCGCATCGCGATCGGCGCCCCCGGCAGCGGCACCAGGGCGTTCGGCCTGCGGCTCATGCGCGACACCGGCCTCGAAGGACCGCCCACTGTAATTAGCGAGCTCGGCGGCATGGCGGCGGCGAAGGCGCTGGAGGCGGGCGAGGTCGATGTGGTGTTCTATCTCGCCGCGCCCGATGCGCCCGGCGTGCAGCGCCTGCTCATCGCGCCCGGGGTGCGGCTCCTCGGCGCGAAGCGCGCCGAGGCTTTCGCGCGGCGCATGCCGCATCTGCACAAGCTCACGCTGCCCGAAGGCGCGGCCGACCTGGCGCGCAACATTCCTCCGAGGGACCTCGCGATGCTGGCCGTCACGGCGAACCTGGTCGCGGTGGAGGACATCCATCCGGTGATCGTCGATCTGCTGCTGGAGGCCGCAAAGAAGGTGCACGGCGGCGCCGGGCTGTTCCAGCGCGCAGGCGAGTTTCCCGCGCCGCGCGACCTCGACCTTCCCCTGTCGCCGGATGCGGAGCGCTTCTACAAGGCGAGCCCGTCGATCCTGCGGCGCTACCTGCCCTTCTGGATGGTGGTGTGGGTCAACCGCTTCATCGTCATCGGCATCCCGCTGCTGATCCTCGCGGTCCCGTTCTTCCGCTACGTCCCGGCGATGTACCGCTGGACCACGCGGCGCAGGATCTACCGCTGGTACGGCGAATTGAGGTTCATCGAACACGCCGTGCGCCGCCGCGAAGGCGATCCGGCGGCGCAGCGCGCGCGCCTGAAGCAGCTCGAGGAAAAGGTCGAGGCGCTGCGCGTCCCGCTCGGCTACTCCGGCGAACTGTATGCGCTGCTCCTGCACATCCAGTTGGTGCGGGAAATGCTGAAGGAGTCGCCGTCGTTCAGCTCCCGGCCTGGAGGGTGACGCGCACCTCGCTCTTCGCGTCCCCGCGCAGGATGGTGAGGCGGATGGTCTCGCCGACCTTGAAATCGTCCAGCAGGCCGATCAGCTTGCCGACGCTTTCCACGGGCTGGCCCTGGATCGCGACGATGATGTCGCCCGGCACGAGGCTGCCATCGCGCGCCACGGTGGCGGCCTTCAGCCCCGCCTTGGCCGCGGCGGAGTTCGGCGTCACTTTCAGGATCACCACGCCCTTCATCTTGTGGATCTGCGCCAGGCGCCGGTTCACGCCTTCATCGGCCTCCACGCCAAGCACCGGGCGCGGTACTTGCCGCTGCGGATGAGCTGCGGCACGACGCGGTTGATGGTGTCGACCGGCATCGCGAAGCCGACGCCCGCGGAGGCGCCCGAGGGGCTGAAGATCGCGGTGTTCATGCCGATCAGGCGCCCCGCGGAATCGAGGAGCGGGCCGCCCGAGTTGCCGGGATTGATCGCCGCGTCGGTCTGGATCAGGTGCTCGATGTTGATGCCGCTCTCGGTGGGCAGCGACCGGTCGAGCGCCGAGACGATGCCGGTGGTGAGCGTCCAGTCCAGGCCGAAGGGGTTGCCGATGGCGAAGACCTTCTGGCCGACCCTCAGGTCGGCGCTCGCGCCGAGCGGCACCGGCGGCGGCGGCTTTACCTTCACCGTGATGCGCAGCACCGCGATGTCGTGCGCCGGGCTCGTTCCGACGAGCGCGGCGGGATAGTCGCGCCCGTCGGCGAGGCGCACCGCGGCCTCGCTTGCGCCCTGGATGACGTGCAGGTTGGTGACCACGTGTCCCGCGTCGTCCCAGACCAGGCCGGAGCCCGTGCCGCGCGGCACCGAAAAGACGTTGCGCGACCAGATGTCGCGCACCTGTTGCCGCGTGCTGATGTAGACCACCGAGTCGCGCGCCCGCTCGAAGAGCGCGATGGTCGAGCGCTCCTCCGCGTCGAGTTCGCTGCGCGCCACCACCGGGCGCGGCTGCGCCGGCGCCGCGGCGTGCCACGCGAGGAGCACCGTGGCGCCGAGGACCAACGCGCGCCTCAGGCCGAGCCCCAGACTTCGCGCGCGACGTCGACGATGAGCTCCAGCTTCTTCCACTGGTCCGCTGCGGACAGCGCGTTGCCGTGGTGCGTGCTGGAGAAGCCGCACTGCGGCGACAGGCACAGGTTCTCCAGCGGCACGAACTTCGCCGCCTCGGCGATGCGGCGCTTGAGCTCGCCTTGTCCTCGATCTCGCCCGACCTTGGTGGTGACCAGGCCGAGCACCACCTTCTTGCCCTTGGGCAGGACGCGCAGCGGCGCGAAGGTGCCGGCGCGCGCCGAATCGAACTCCATGAAGAAGCCGTCCACGTTGGCGGAGAACATCGCCTCGGCCACCGGATCGTAGCCGCCCTCGGCCACCCAGGCGCTCTTGAAGTTGCCGCGGCAGGTGTGCATCGTCACCGTCATGCCCGCAGGCCGGTCCTTGAGCGCGGCGTTGATCGTGTCGGCGTAGCGCTGCGGCAGCGTCGCCGGGTCGTCGCCGTTCCTGCGGCAGGTCTCCCGGATCTTCGGGTCGCAGAGATAGGCGAAGGCGGTGTCGTCGAGCTGCAGGTAGGTGCAGCCGGCCTTGGCGAGGTGCGCGATCGCCTTGCGGTAGGCGGCGGCGACGTCGCGCCAGAACTCCTCGAGGTCGGGGTAGACCTCCTTGCGCGATGGCGTTGCGGCCGCCGCGCAGGTGCAGCATCGAGGGCGAGGGGATGGTCAGCTTCGGCGTCGCCATCGCCACCGATTTCAGGAACGCGAAGTGATCGACCATGATCGGCTTGGAGCAGCCGACCTTGCCGGTGACGGTGGCGATCGGCGGCTGCTCCTCGGTGCCGCCGAACCTCGGGCCGGGATTCGCGATGGTTTTCACGCCGTCGAGCTGGGCGAGGAAATCCAGGTGCCACCAGTCGCGGCGGAACTCGCCGTCGGTCACGGCCTGCAGGCCGATCTCCTCCTGCTTCTTCACCGCCTCGCGGATGGCGCGGTCCTCGATCTCCTTCAGCTTCTCCGCGCTCAGGGCGCCTTGCTTCCACTGCTTGCGCGCGCCGGCCAGTGCGGCCGGGCGCAGCAGGCTGCCGACCTGGTCGGCGCGGTAGGGGGGCTTCATCGGGTGAGGCTCAATCCGCTGCGGGTCACGCGGCCGTGCAGCTCGCGGCCGAGCACCTGCTCGCAGAACTCCGCGGTCGCGAGCAGGCCGTCGAGGTCGATGCCGGTGTCGATGCCCATCGACTCGAACAGGCTCACCAGGTCCTCGGTGCAGACGTTGCCGGTGAAGCCGCCGCCGTACTTCACCTTCGCCGGGTGGCCGCCGACGCCGCCGAAGGAGGAATCGAAGTAGCGCACGCCCGCCTCGTAGGCGGCGACGTAGTTGACCAGGCCGGTGCCGCGCGTGTCGTGGAAGTGCGCGATCGGCGTCGCGCCGCGCGGCATGCGCTGTGACCATGGTCGCGCACCGACCGCGGCGTGGCGAGGCCCGTGGTGTCGCCGAGCGCCACGTGCTCCACGCCGAGGCTGACGAATCGCTGCCACGTCCTCCGCCACCACGCCCGGATCCACCTTGCCCTCGAACGGGCAGCCGAAGGCCACCGACACGGTGCCGACCAGGCGGAAGCGCCCGCCGGCGAGCGCACCATCTCGTCGATGTTCTGCCCACTGCTCGGCGCGCGTGCGGTTGAGGTTCTTCTGCGTATGCGCCTCGGTGGCCGAGACCAGCAGGCTGATCTCGTTCACGCCGAAGCCCGCGTCGAGGTCGGCCAGGGCGCGCTCGACCGCGCGCAGGTTCGCGCAGGTGGCCTTGTAGAAGGTGCCTGCGCGCCGCGGCAGCGACCTGAGCAGCTCGCTCGCGTCGGCGAACTGCGGCACCACCTTCGGGTTGGAGTAGGAGGTGGCCTCGATGCGGCGGAAGCCCAGCGCGGCGAAGCGCTCGATCAGCGCGCGCTTGGTCGCGGTCGGCACGAAGGCGGGCTCGTGCTGCAGCCCGTCGCGCGCGAAGCACTCGCAGAGGGTCGACCGCGGCCATAGTTGACATCATCAACTATCCGGCGCTAGGCTGTCAACGATGGACACCGTCATCGCCCCGCGCGACGAGCGCACCCAGCCGCAGCGCATCGATCCCGGCTACCCGCAGACCCCCTGGCGCAACCCGACGCAGCCGCTGGTGCGGCGGCGCGCCGACGCTCTCGGAGCTCACGGGCCCGCGCGAAGTCGCCGCAGCGCGTGAAGCTGCTCGGCGGGGACATCGCCGGCCACGGCGACAAGCAGGCGCATCGGCCAGCTGATGCACCTCAGGCTGCGCGTGGTGGACGAGGACGGCACGCCGGTGCGGCGGCGCGCGTGGTCGAGATCTGGCAGTGCAACGCCGCGGGCCGCTACATCCATCCGAACGACGACGATCACGCGCCGGTCGACGCGAACTTCTACGGCGCCGCGCGCCTGGTCAGCGACGCGACGGCGGGCTGGTCGAGCTGCGCACCGTCAAGCCCGGCGCCTACCCGGTGCCCGACAACGGACGGCTGGTGGCGGCCGCCGCACATCCACTTCTCGATCTTCGGCAGGGTGTGGCTGTCGCGCCTGGTGACGCAGATGTATCTTCCCGGGCGAGCCGCTCAACGAGCAGGACGCGCATCCTGAACGCGATCCGCGACGCGCAGGCGCGCGAGCGCGCTGCATCGCGCGCCTCGCGCCGCCCACGGGCGATCCGCACAACGCGCTGGTCTTCGAGCACCAGATCGTGCTGCGCGGCCGCAAGGCCACGCCTCGCAGCCATGATCGCGCCGCAAGCCGCCAGGAATGCCGCAAGCAGGCTCATTCCGACCGGCGAGATGCCACCATCGGGCCGTTCTTCCCGCCGCGCAGTCGACGCGGGCGCGAACGACCTCACGCAGTTCGACGGCACGCAAGGCGCAAGGGCGAGGTCGATCGAGATCAGCGGGCGTCGTGCGCCAGGACGACGGCACGCCGCTCGACAACCTGGTGCTCGAGATCTGGCAGGCGGACGCGCAGGGCATCTACCGGCATGCGCCGATCCGCGCCATCGCGAGGCCGATCCGAAGTTCTTCGGCTGGGGCCGCGCGGCGACCGACAAGGAAGGCCGTGTACGCGTTTCGCACCATGCGTCCCGGCGCGCCGCAGGGCCGCGCGCGCGCACGTGAACTTCATGGTGATGTTTTCGGGGCTGATGCGCATCCTCAAGACCACGATGTTCTTTCCCGGCGAGCAGGCGAACGACGCGGATCCCGTCTACCGGGCCGTAGCCCGCGACGCGGCGCCGCCTGCTGGTGGCGCGCGAGGAGGCCGCCGGCCGTTACCGCTTCGACCTCAAGCTGCGCGGCGAGAATGAGACCCCGTTCTTCGACGATTGACACGCCCGGCATCCGCGACCTGTTGTCCTACCGGCTGCACGTGGTGGCGAACCTGCTGTCGCGCGGCGCCGAGCTGCGCTACCGGCGCGAGTTCGGCGTCAGCCTGTGGGAGTGGCGCACGGTCGCGCTGCTCGGCGGCGCGCACGGCGCGCAGTCGCTCAACGAGCTGGCGCGCGCCGCCGGCATCGACAAGAGCCAGATGAGCCGCGTGGTGTCCGGCCTCGCCGCAGCGCGAGCCTGGTGCTGCGCGCGATCGACGCCAACGACGCTCGCGGCGTGCGCCTCACGCTGACGCGCGCCGGGCGCAAGCTCTACGACGGCCTGATCCGCGCCGCGGCCGACCGCAACGACGCGTTCCTCGACTGCCTGAGCGCGAAGGAGCGCGCGGCCTTCGACGAGGCGCTCGCCAAGCTCGCCGGCGCGGGCGCGCGAGTTCATCGAGCGCGAGCGCTCGGCGCAGTGAAGACGCGCATCACCGAGCTGCTCGGCATCAGCTACCCGATGTTCCAGGCGGCGATGAGCTGGGCCTCGTCCAACGCGCCGCTGGTGATCGCCGTGTCGAATGCCGGCGGCATGGGCGTGATCGCCGCCGGGCCGATGCGGCCCGAGGATTTCCGGCGCGCGCTTGCCGACATCCAGCGCAGGCACCGACAAGCCCTACGGCGTCAACATCCCGCTCAACAATCCGCGCGCGCCGCCGAGCTGCTCGACATCGCCTTCGAGGCACACATCCCGGTGATGGTCGCCTCGCAGGGCGGGCCGCGGGAGCAGCTGGCGCGCTTTCGCGCCGTCGGCACCAAGTGGCTGCACGTGGTGGCCTCGGTCGAGCACGCGAAGAAGGCCGAGGCCGCGGGCGTGGACGCGCTGGTGGTGGACGGCGCGGAGGCGGGCGGCCATCCGCCGCCCTCGGAGGTCGGCACGCTGGTGCTGGTGCGCCGCGTGGTGAAGGCGGTGAAGCTGCCGGTGGTGGCGAGCGGCGGCGTGGCCGACGGCGCGGGCATCGCCGCGCTGCTCGCGCTCGGCGCGGATGCGGTGCAGCTCGGCACGCGCTTCATCGCCACGCCGGAGGCGAGCGTGCACGACAACTACAAGCGCGCGGTGCTCGCGGCGGACGTGGACGACTCTACGCTCGTCGGCGCGCGGCGCGCCTGCCGATCCGCCAGCTGAAGAACGCCTTTTCGGCCAAGTACGAGGCCGCGGAGAAAGCGGGCGCCACGAAGGAAGAGCTCGAGGCCCTGTTCAAGTCCTCCAGCCTCAAGCAGGCGGCGCTCGACGGCGACGTCGAATGGGGCAAGGTCGAAGCCGGCCAGTCCGCCGGACTGGTGGACGACATCCTCCCCGCCGCCGAAGTGGTGAAGCGGCTGATCGCCGAGCTGGAAGAGGCGCGCAAGCGCCTCGTTCGCTATGCGAAAAATAGGGTCAGACCCCATTTTTCTCCTCGTCGAGGACCGCGGCTGCGGTGCGCGTCCTGACGATGAACCGGCCCGGAGAAGCGCAACGCGCTCAATACCGCGCTGACGCAGGCGCTGCTCGATGCGCTGCGCGCGGCCGATGCCGACGAGGCGATCGGCTGCGTGGTGCTGACCGGCGCGGGGCAGGGATTCTGCGCCGGCGCCGACCTCGCCGAGTTCAAGGACCTCACGCCCGACAGGCAACCGCGGTCGAGGCGCGCGCCGAGCTCACCATGCAGCTGCACCTGGCGTTCCCGAAGATGGCCAAGCCGGTGGTGACGGCGATCAACGGCGCGGCGATGGGCGGCGGCGCGGGCCTCGCGATCGCCGGCGACCTCGCGGTGATGGCGGAAGACGCGACGCTCGGCTATCCCGAGGCGAAGCACGGCATCGTCGCCGCGATCGTGATGGCGAACCTGGTGCGCCAGGCCGGGCGCAAGGCGGCCTTCGAGCTGGTGGGCACTGGGCGAGCCGGTGGATGCGCAGCGCGCGCTGGCGCTCGGGCTGGTGAACCGTGTCGTGCCGCTCCGCGGAGCTGATGGCGACAGCGCTGCAGTTCGCGCAGAAGCTCGCCGCGGTCAGCCGTCCCGCGATGCAGCTCACCAAGCAGCTGTTCCACGAGGCGGCCGACCTGCCGCTCGCGCAGGCGCTCGAGCGCGGCCGCGAGGCCAACAAGAGGATGCGGTCATTCCGCAAGCCCTGAGCCATGGGCATCGCCTACGCGCTCCTGGCGATGCTGTGCTTCGCCACCAACATCGTGATCACCCGCTACGCGGTGGCGCGGCTGCCGGTGGAGGCGGGGTTCTTCGTGGTGCTCGCGACCAACGTGCTGTTTCCCGCGGCGCTGTTCGCGGCGGAACTGGGCGTGCGCGCGGCGCCCTACGCGTGGAACTGGAAAGGCGCGGGCCTGTTCGCGATCGGCGGGGTGATCGGCACCTTCCTCGGCCGGCAGGTTCCTGTTCGACACGGTGAAGCTGCTCGGGCCCTCGCGCGCGAGCGTGTTCCACTCCACCGCGCCGGCGTTTGCGCTGATCGGCGCCTGGCTGCTCGCCGGCGAGATCCTCGGCGCCTACGAGATCGCGCTGATGGCTGGTGGTGTGGGCGGGCCTGTGGCTCACGCAGCCGCGCGCCGGGTCCGCTGCAGGCGCTCGCGCCGGAACTCCTGCGCAAGGGATTCGCCGCGGGGCTGCTCACGGTGGCGGGCTTCGGCTTCGGCAACGTGCTGCGCGGCATCGCGATGCGCGACTGGGAAGAGGCGGCGCTCGGCACGGTGATCGCCTCGGTGGCGGCGCTCGCCTGCCAGTTCGCGGTGACGCGGAACTGGGAAAGGATCGGCGCGCAGCTGCGCGGCGCCGAGCGCAAGGCGATCTGGCTCTACGTCGGCTGCGGCGTGTTCACCTCGCTCGGCTCGATCTTCATCTCGCTCGCCATGACGCGCATCGAGATCGCGCTGGCGGTGCTCGTCGTGCACACCACGCCGCTCGTCATCTTCCCGGTGAGCGTGTTCCTGCTGAAGAACCGCGAGGAACTGACGCCGCGCACCGTCGCTGGGCGCGCTGGTCGTGCTCGCCGGCATCGCGCTGCTCGCCCTGCGCTGACGCGATGAAGCCGCTCCAGCACCTCACCATCCTCGACCTGTCGCGCGTGCTCGCCTGCCCGTTCGCGAGCATGATCCTCGCCGAGCTCGGCGCCACGGTGATCAAGGTGGAGCAGCCGGGCGCGGGCGACGAGACGCGCGGCTTCGAGCCGCAGCTCGCGCAGGACAGCGCCTACTACTTCGCCTGCAACCGCTCGAAGGCCTCGATCACCGTCAACCTGCGCTCGGACGAAGGCAGGAAGATCATCCGCGAGCTCGCGCAGCAGGCCGACGTGTTCGTGGAGAACTTTCCCGTCGGCACGCTCGGCCGCCAGGGACTGGACTACGCGGCGCTCTCGGCGCTCAACCCGAAGCTGGTCTACGTCTCCTGCACCGGCTTCGGCCAGACCGGCCCCTACGCGCACAAGAAGGGCTACGACACGGTGTTCCAGGCGATGGGCGGGCTGATGAGCCTCACCGGCGAAAAGGGCGGCGGGCCGGTGAAGCCGGGCCTGCCGGTCGCCGACCTCACCTCGGGCCTGTGGGTGGCGATCGCCATCCTCGCCGCGCTCGCCGGGCGCGAGAAGACCGGGCGCGGCGCGCACGTGGACTTCTCGATGCTCGACGGCCAGGTGAGCCTGCTCACGCTGGCCGCCGCCGGTACTTCGCCTTGGGCGAAGTGCCGCCGCGCCTGGGCACCGAGCATCCCGGGCGCGTGCCCACGCGCGACCTTCCGCTGCAAGGACGGCAAGTACGCGCACATCACCGCGAGCGACCAGCACTGGGCGCCGCTGTGCAACGCGCTCGGTCTCGAGAGAATGGGGACAGACCCTATTTTCCTACCAACGCGGCGCGCGTGGACGCAGCGCGAGGAGGTCATGTCCGCGCTGACGGAAGCGGTCGGCAAGCTCACGCGCGCGGAGCTGATCGCGAAGCTGGATGCGGTCGAGGTGCCGGTCGGACCGGTGAACGACGTGGCCGAGATCCTCGCCGACCCGCACGTGCGCGCGCGCAAGCTGGTCGGCAGCTTCGACTACCCGGGCGTGGGCGAATTCAAGGCGCTCGCGCTGCCCTACAAGTTCCTCGGCTGGGACGACCCGCAGATCGGCCGCCCGCCGGCGCTCGGCGAGCACACCGAGGAAATCCTCAAGCAGCGACTCGGCTACGCCGAGGATCGAATCGCGGCTTGCGCAAGGCGAAGGCCATATGACCGTCCTCTACGGCGCGAAGGACGGCGTGGCGACGATCACGCTCGAACCGGCCCGAGAGCCGCAACGCGCTCAATCTCGCGATGTGCGAGGAACTGCTCGCCGCCGCGCAGCGCGCAGCGGCCGATGCAGCCGTCAGACTCGTGCTGGTGCGGGCCAACGGCCCGTGTTCTGCGCCGGCGCCGACCTGAAGGAGCGCCAGGGCATGAGCGAGGCGCAGGTGCGCGAGCGCCGCATGAAGGCGTTCGCCGCCTACGCGGCGCTCGAAGCGCTGCCGATGCCGGCGATCGCCGTGCTCGAAGGCCCGGCGGTCGGCTCGGGCTGCGAGATCGCGTGCGCCTGCGATTTCATCGTCGCGCACGCCCGCAGCGTCGTTCCGCGTGCCCGGAGGCGATCCGCGGCACGGTGGGCGCCACGCAGCGCCTGCCGCGCATCCTCGGCAAGCGGCTGGCGAAGGACCTGCTGTTCACCGGCCGGACGCTGACGCGCGGAGGAGGCGGAGCGCCACGGCCTGGTGTCCCGGCTGGTCGCGCCGGAGGCGCTCGAAGCGGTCCTCGCGGAGATCTCGAAGACCATCGCAGAGGCGCCCGCGCAGGCCTTGCGCCTCGCCAAGCGCAGCATGGACCGCGGCGTGGAGCTCGACCCGAAGGGCGCGCTGGCGACCGAGATCGCGGCCATCGAGGAGCAGCTCGCCTCCGGCGACTGGATGGGGAAGAAGTGAGCGACTGGCGGCCGAGGACGCTGGGCGAAGTGCTGGCCGCGCAGCCGCGCGGCGCCGAGGCGCTCGTCACGACCACGCGCCGCCTGACCTATGCGCGAGCTGCTGCAGGCCGCGCAGAGCGTCGCGCGCGCCATGCACGGCCTCGGGCTTGCGCACGCGGCGACCACGTCGCGATCCTGATGGGCAACGACGAGTACTGGCTGACGCTCTTCTACGGCGCGGCGCTGCTCGGCGTGGTCACGGTGCCGGTCAACACGCGCTTCAAGGCCGCCGAGCTCGAGTTCTGCCTCAGGCAGGCCGACTGCAAGGCGATCTTCCTCGCGCCGATTTTCCTCAACAACGATTACGCGCGCGATGCTGCGCGAAGTCAGGGCCGGCTGCCGATGCTGACGCACAAGGTGGTGCTCGGCGAGGAGTCTGGCGCGACTCGCTGCACGCGATCGCGGCCAGCGCATCCCGACGGCGTGAAGCCCGACGACCTTCTGCTGATCCAGTTCACCTCGGGCACCACGGCCTACCCGAAGGGCGTGATGCTCACGCACGACAACATGCTGCGCAACGCCTGGGCGGCGGGCACGCGCATGGGCGTGCAGCGCCGAGCGACCGCTATTTCAACTGCCGGCCGTTCTTCCACGTCGGCGGCTCTACGCTTTCGGCGCTGGTGTCGCTTGTCATCGGTGCGTGCCTTGTCACGCTGCCCACCTTCGAGGCCGGCGCGGCGCTCGCGATGATGGAGAAGGAGCGCTGCACGCTCACTTCGGGCAACGACACGCATCTTCCAGATGCTGATGGGGCACGCGGATTTCCCGAAGCGCAAGCTGCGCTTGCGCGGCGGCTGGGCGGCGGCGGGCCCGGAGACGATGCGCAAGATCATCGACGTGCTGGGCGCGAAGCACATCTGCGCCGCCTACGGCCTGTCGGAAGCTTCGCCCAACGTGGTGATGAGCGACTGGCGCGATCCCGAGGAACTGCGCGTGCAGGGCCTCGCCACGCCGCACGCGGAGATGCACCTGCGCACCGTGGACGGCGAGATCCAGGTGCGCGGCTGGAGCGTGATGCGCGGCTACTACAACAATCCGCGAAGCGACCGCGAAGGCGTTCACCGAGGACGGCTGGCTGCGCACCGGCGACCTCGGCGAGCTGCACCCCGGCGGGCGCCTGAGCATGGTGGGGCGCCTGAAGGACGTGTTCCGCGTCGGCGGCGAGAACGTCGCGCCGGCGGAGGTGGAGGAGGTGCTGCTCGCGCCATCCCGCGGTGCGAGACCGCGCAGGTGGTCGGCGTGCCGGACGCGCGCCTGGGAGAGGTGCCCTGCGCCTACGTCTCGCTGAAGTCCGGGCAGCAGGTCACCGCAGAAGCGCTGATCGCCTGGACGAAGCAGCGCTGCGCCAACTTCCGCGTGCCGCGCTACGTTAAGATCGTCCATGATTTCGAGTCCATCGGCATGACGGCGAGCGGCAAGGTGCAGAAGGCGAAGCTGCGCGAGCAGGCGCTGCGCGACTTCAGGCTGCAATGAGCGCGCGTCTCGCCTGCTCGCCGCATCGCTCTCGCTTGAGCGTGGCAGGCCGCAGCACAGGCGCCGCTCAAGTTGCCGACCACGCAGGGCGAGATCCGCGCTCTGATGCGCGAGACCAACGATCCGATCTGCCTGCGCTGCGGCGTGGTCACTGCGGCGCGCGTGCTGCAGGCTGGCGGCACGGGCGCAGGCCCCCAGTTCGATGCAGCGCCCCTTCCCGGCGGCAGCAGCCTGGATCCCGGGGTCGGCACCGTGCCGATCGGCACCACCGACCGGGCGAGGGTCGAGCGCGACAGGCTGCGCAAGGAGGGTGCGCCCCGCTACGAGGTCACCGTGCGCTACGACGACGGCAGCTTCGGGCGCGTCGAACTGGGGCACGACCCCCGGCTCAAGCCGGGCGACCGCGTGAAAGTCGAAGGCGGGTCGGTCGAGCGCTATCCGTAGGCTTGCTTGTGGCTCGTGCCGGCGGGAGTGTAGGATCAACGCGCATCCCCTCAAGGAGACGACCCATGAAACGACTCATTTCCGCGGTGGCCTTTGGCGTGCTGGGCGCGCTGGCGTCGTCGGGCGCTCTGGCCCAGCAGCCGCTCAAGATCGGCATCGTCACTTTCCTGTCCGGCCCCGCGGCCGGGCCGTTCGGCGTGCCGGCGCGCAACGGCTTCGAGCTGATCGCCGAGATGCTCAACGCCGGCACGGTGCCTGCGCCTTACGCGACGAAGGGATTCGGGGGCAGGGCGATCGAGCTGGTGATCATCGACGAGGCCGGCGGACCGCAGAAGCAGGTGGCGGAGCTGCGCAACCTCGCGCAACGCGTGGACTACGTCATCGGCTACATCTCGAGCGGAGATTGCCTTGCGGTGGCTCCGGTCGCGGAGGAACTGAAGAAACTCACCGTGCTGTTCGACTGCGGCACGCCGCGCATCTTCGAGGACGCTTCCTACAAGCACGTGTTCCGCACCGGCCCGAGCGGCACCATGGATAACACGTCGCTCGCTTTGTATGTGCTCGAGCGTCATCCCAAGGTGCGCTCGTTCGCGGGCATCAATCAGAACTACGCCTGGGGCCAGGACTCCTGGACGGACTTCGAGGCGGCGATGAAGGCCCTGAAGCCCGGGCTCGAAGTGAAGACCTCGCAGATGACCAAGCTGTTCGCCGGTCAGTTCGGCGCCGAGATCTCGGCCCTGCTCTCGAGCAAAGCGGACCTGATCCATTCCAGCTTCTGGGGCGGCGATCTTGAAGGATTGATCCTGCAGGGCGCGCCGCGCGGGCTTTTCAAGAAGCACATCGTAGCGCTGTCGGCGGGCGAGCCTGCGATCAACCGGCTCGGCACCAGGATCCCCGACGGCACGATTATCGGGGCGCGCGGCCCCTTCGGTCCGTTCGCACCCGACACCGAGTTCAATCGCTGGTTCAAGAACGCGTTCCAGGACCGCTACGCAGTGCCGCCCAACTACGCCTCGTACAAGGCGACCAACGCGCTGCTGGGACTGAAGGCTGCCTACGAGAAGGCGGGCGGGTCGACCCCAAGCCAGGACGAGATCATCGCCGCATTCGAGAACCTGAGCTTCGAGGGCGTCGGCGGCGCCGTGAAGATGTCGCTCGGCAAGGGGCATCAGGCAACCATGGATAACGCAATTGGCACCGCCAAGACCACCGGCGGCAAGCTACAGATGGTCAACGTCAAGCGCTACCCGGCCGACAAGGTGAACCCGCCGGAAGGAACGAAGAGCGAAGCCTGGATCAAGTCCGGGTTCAGCAAGTAGTTGCCGCAGGACGAGTCCGCGGCGCCCGGTTGCGCTGAGCGCCGCGGAGCCCCGTGAACGACATTCTCGCCGTCCTGTTCGACGGCGTCGTCTACTCCTCGTGGCTGTTCCTCATGGCCGCGGGGCTCACGCTGATCTACGGCGTGATGAAGATCCTCAACATCGCGCACGGGAGCCTCTACGCCCTGGGCGCCTACACGGCGGCCACGCTCGCGGGCGCCTGGCTGGCGGCGGGAATGGCGCCGGTCGGCAGCTACGCGATGCTGTTGCTGGCGGCGCTCCTGGTCGGCGCGGTGATGGGGCCGCTGCTCGAGCGCGGGCTGCTCAAGTGGATGTACGGCAAGGACGAGGTGGTGCTGCTGCTCATCACCTACGCGGCCTTCCTCATCCTCGAGGACGTGACCAAGCTCATCTGGGGCGTCGAATCGAAGCTGCTGTCCGAGCCGTACTCGCTGCCCGGCAATTTCCAGATCGGCGATCTTGCCTACCCGGTCTATAACCTCCTGCTGATCGCGGTGGCGATCGTCACCGGGCTCGCGCTCGCCTGGGCGCTGTACCGCACGCGGCAGGGCAAGCTCCTGCTCGCCGTCATCCACGACCGCGAGGTCAGCGCCGCGATGGGCATCAACGTCGACCGCGTCTACCTCGTCACCTTCACCGTCGGCTCGATGCTGGCGGCCCTCGGGGGCGCGCTCACCGCGCCGGCGATCGCGGTGTCGCCGGGCATCGGCGTGGAAGTGATCGTGCTCTCCTTCGCGGTGGTCGTGGTGGGCGGGCTGGGGAGCCTCGGCGGCGCGGCGCTCGGTGCGCTGATGGTCGGCATCGTGCGCTCGGCCGCGGTGCGCTATTGGCCCGAGGCCGAGCTGTTCACGATCTATTTCGTGATGGCCATGGTGCTCATTGCGCGGCCCAGGGGCCTGTTCAGCGCGCCGCAGGCGCGCAAGATATGAGCCGCGACCGGACCCTGCCAGCCCTGGCGATCGTTTGCCTCGCGCTGCTCGCGGCGGCGCCGCTCGCTCCGCAATGGCTCGTGTTCCTGCTGGCGCTCGCCCTGGCCAAGGGCCTGGTGGTGCTCGGGCTGGTGCTCCTCATGCGCACCGGGCTGGTGTCCTTCGGCCAGGGCCTGTATTTCGGCCTCGGCGCCTACGCGGCGGCGCTGCTCGCCCACCGCGCGGGCCTCGCCGATGCCGCGCTGATGATCCTCGCCGGCACCGCCGGCGCCGCCGCGCTCGCCGCGATCCTCGGCCTGCTGCTCGCGCGCTACCGCGAGATCTTCTTCGCCATGCTCTCGCTCGCCTTCTCGATGATCCTGTACGGCGCGCTGGTGAAAAGCTCGGCGCTCGGCAGCACCGACGGCTTCAACCTGCACGCCGGGACCTTCGCCGGCTTCGCGCTGGCGGCGGGCAGCGAGCGGCGCCTGTTCTACGCCGTGTCGGTGGTGCTCGTGTTCTGCGTGGCGTGGCTGGTGCACCGCCGGCTCGCGTCGCACTGGGGCCGGCTGTCCGAAGCGATCCGCGACAACGAGCTGCGCGCCGAGTACCTGGGCGCTTCCGTGTATCGCGTGGTGTACCTGAATTACGTCGCGGCCGGCGCGCTGGCCGGCATGGGCGGCGCGTTCGCCGCGCTCGCCGTGGGGCACGTGGATCCCGAAACGGCGTACTGGACGACCTCGGGCGAGTTCGTGTTCGTCGCGATCCTGGGGGGCACGGGCAACGTGCTGGCGCCGTTCCTGTCGGCCGCCATCTTCGAGGGCTTGCGCACCGTCGCCAACCAGTACGCGCCCAATGTCTGGCAGATGTCGCTCGGACTGGCGATGCTCGCCATCATCATGTTCCTGCCCGGCGGCCTGTGGACGCTGGTGCGCAGGCGCCGCGCGGCATGAACCCCATCCTGGCGGCGCAAGGGCTGCAGAAGAATTTCGGCGCAGTGACCGCGGCCGCCGATGTGAGCCTGGCGTTCGAGCGCGAGAGCGTGGTGAGCCTGATCGGCGCCAACGGCGCCGGCAAGACGACCTTCCTCAACATGGTCACCGGCTACCTGAAGCCCGACCGCGGCAGCATCCGCTTCGAGGGCCGCGAGCTGACGGGGCACACGCCGCGCGAGATCACCGGTTTGGGCATCTGCCGCTCGTTCCAGATTCCGCAGCTGTTCCATTCGTTGAGCGTGCGCGAGAACCTGCTCGTCGCCGAGGGCATCGCCGCCGCAGAGCGCGTAGAGGAAGCGACCGACGCACTGCTCGAGCGCTTCGGGCTCGTGCAGTACGCCGGACAGGCCGCCGGCCTCCTGCCCGAAGGCGTGCGCAAGCTGCTCGACGTCGCCATGGCGCTCGTCGCGCAGCCCAAGGTCCTGCTGCTCGACGAACCCACCAGCGGCGTCGCGGCCGACGAAAAGTTCGGCATCATGGACCTGGTGATGACGGCAGTGCGCGGCCAGGGCGTCACGGTGCTGTTCGTAGAGCACGACATGGACATCGTCGCGCGCTACGCCGCCCGGGTAGTGGCGTTCTACGACGGCCGCGTGATCGCCGACGGCGCGCCGCAGCAGGTGCTGGGCGACGCCGAGGTGCGCCGCTATGTGATCGGCGAGGAGGCGCATGCTGCGGCTTAGCGGGGTCTCGGTCTCCATCGGGCCGGTCGGCATCCTGCGCAACGTGAGCCTGGAGGTGGGGGCGGGGCAGTTCGCGGGCCTCATCGGGCGCAACGGCGCCGGGAAGACGACGCTCATGCGCGCGATCATGGGAATCCTTCCCCATCAGGGCGGGGCCCTGGAGTTCGACGGCGCCGCGCTGGCGCAGCAGCCCACGCACCGGCGCGCCGGCCTGGGCATCGGCTACATGCCCGAGGACCGCAGGCTGATCCCCAGCCTGAGCGTGGAGGAGAACGTCCTGCTGCCGGCGTGGTCGACGGGATCGGCCGATGCGGGCGGGCGGCTCGAGCGCGTCTATCGCGCGGTGCCCGAGGTGCGCGAGTTCCGCGAGCGCAAGGCGCTGCAGCTCTCCGGCGGACAGCAGAAACTCGTCGCGCTGGCGCGCGCCATGATGGCGGGAACGCGCCTGCTGCTGCTCGACGAGCCTTTCGAGGGCGTGGCCCCGGTGCTCGCGCGGCGCCTGGCCGAGGTGATCTCCGGCCTGCGGCACGACGGCCTGGCGGTGATCATTTCCGAATCGAGCCATGCGCACGTGCGCGGCCTGCTGGACCGCGCGTTCGTCATCGATCGCGGCGAGATCGCGCCGCAACGGTAGAGCGGGCAGCGCCAAGGAATTCAACCTGTGAAGGAGCATCCATGATCGACCTGTACGCCGCCGGCACCTCCAACGGCATGCGCGCCCGCATTGCGCTCGAGGAATGCGGACTGCCCTATACCCTGCACCCGATCGCGCTGGACAAGGGCGAGCACAAGACCGCCGCCTACCTGGCCATGAACCCGAACGGGCAGATCCCGGTGATCGTGGACCGCGATGGCCCGGGCGGCAAGCCGCTGACGCTGTCGCAGTCCACCGCGATCCTGGTCTATTGCGCCGAGAAGTCGGGCAAGTTCATGCCGAAGGAAGGCGCGGCGCGCGCCGCGATGCTGCAGGCGCTGATGAACGCCTCGACCGACATAACGCCGATCTTCGGCGCCTACTTCGGGCTCGCGCGCGCCAAGGAGCCGCACGCGCCGAGCGTGCAGTTGTTCAAGGACCGGCTGAGGGCGTTCTTCAAGGTCTGGGACGCGCAGCTCGGCGCGCGCAAGTACAGCGCCGGCGACGAGGTCACCATCGCGGATTTCTCGCTCTATGCGGGCTACGCGCGCATCAAGGGCGCGGCTCCCGACATCGTCGAAGGCCTGGCGAACCTGACGCGCTGGGCCGAGGCGATGGCCGCGCGTCCGGCGATCCAGCGCGCGACGAAATTCTGACGCCGGGCGGGCCGCCGGCCCGCCCTACAATCGGCGCATGCACGGCCGCGCCGTCCTCGTCCTCTCGCTGGCCGCTTTCGCCAGCGCCGCCGCGCTGCGCGTCAGCGACCCGCTGCTGCCGCTGATCGCGGCAAGCTTCGGCACCACGCCGGGCGGCGCCTCCGCGGTGATCACGGGCTTCGCGCTCGCCTACGGCCTGCTGCAATTGGTGAACGGCCCGATCGCCGACCGCATCGGCAAGTACCGCATGGTGTTCTGGGTGACGGCGATCTCGGCGGCGGGCAACCTCGCCTGCGCGCTCGCGCCGTCGCTGCCGTTGCTGGTCGCCGCGCGCTTCGCCACCGGCGCCACGGTCGGCGCCATCGTGCCGCTGGCGATGGCCTGGATCGGCGACGCCATTCCTTACGAGCGCCGCCAGCCGGTGCTGGCGCGCTTTCTCATCGGCCACATGCTCGGCCTCGCGCTCGCCACCTCGGCCGCGGGCTTCATCGGCGAGCGCTACGGCTGGCAGGCGATGTTCTACCTGCTCGCGGGGCTCTACGCGCTGACGGCTCTGCTGATCCTCGCCGAGCTGCGCCGCAATCCCCTCACGCGCGAGGCGCGCGTCGCGACCGGCGGCCTGGTGGACGCGTTCCATCGCATGGCGGTCCTCTCGCACCGGCCGTGGGTGCGGGTGATCCTCGCCACCGTGTTCGCCGAAGGCGTGCTGCTTTACGGGGCGACCGCCTTCATCGCGCTCGACCTGCACCTGCGCTTCGGGCTGAGCCTCGGCGCGAGCGGCTCGATGGTCGCCGCCTTCGCCGCGGGCGGGCTGCTCTTCGCGGCGTTCGCGGGGCGCATCGTGCCGCGCCTGGGCGAGCGCGGCCTCGTGCTGGGCGGCGGCGCGTTCATCGCGCTCGGCTTCCTCGTCCTGGCGCTGGCGCCGGCCGCGGCGTGGGCGCTGCCCTGCATGATCGCGCTGGGCTTGGGCGTCTACATGCTGCACAACACGCTGCAGGTGCACGCAACGCAGATGGCGCCCGAGGCGCGCGGTGGCGCGCTCGCGCTCTTTGCCTGCAGCCTGTTCACCGGCCAGTCGGCGGGGGTGTGGCTCGCCTCGCACGTGGTGGATGCGGCGGGCGCGCGGCCGGTGTTCCTCGTGGCGGCGGCGGGCCTTTTCGCCCTGTCGCTCGACTTCAGGCGACGGCTGGCTAGACTGCGCCAACACGCATGAAATCGTTCACTTACGTCTCCCTGCCTTCGCGGGTCGTTTTCGGCGCTGGCAGCGTCACGCAGCTGCCCGCGGAGCTCGACCGGCTGGGGGCCAAGCGCGCGCTCGTGCTCTCCACGCCCGGGCGCGCGGCGAGCGTGAAGGCGGTCGCTGCGCTCGCTCGGAGCGCGCTGCGCGGGCATCTACGACAAGGCGGTGATGCACGTGCCGGTCGAGGTGGCCGAGGACGCCCGACGCGTTGCGAGCGAGCTGGGCGCCGATTGCTGCGTGGCGGTGGGCGGCGGCTCGACCATCGGCCTCGGCAAGGCGATCGCCGCAACATCGGGCCTGCCGGTGCTCGCCGTGCCGACGACCTACTCCGGCTCGGAAATGACGCCGATCTACGGCCTCACCGAGGGCGGCCTGAAGCGCACGCAGCGCGACGCGAAGGTGCTGCCCAGAACGGTGATCTACGATCCGCAGCTCACGCTCGCGCTCCCGCCGGCGACCTCCGCCGCGAGCGGCATGAACGCCATCGCGCATTGCGTGGAGGCGATGTACGCGCAGGACGCGAATCCGATCGTCAGCCTGATGGCGGAAGAGGGCATCCGCGCGCTGGCGGCGTCGCTGCCCGCTGTCATCAAGGAGCCGTCGAACCTGGAAGCGAGAAGCCGATGCGCTCTACGGCGCCTGGCTCGCGGGCGTGTCGCTCGGCGCCGTGGGCATGGCGCTGCACCACAAGCTTTGCCACACCCTTGGCGGCACCTGGAACCTTCCGCATGCCGAGACGCACGCCATCGTGCTGCCGCACGCCGCGCGCTACAACCGCGATGCGGCGCCGGAGGCGATGGCGCGCATCGCGCGCGCGCTTGGCGCGAAGGATGCGCCCACCGGGATCTACGACCTCGAACTGAAGCTCGGCCTGAGGATGAGGCTCGCGGACCTGGGCATGAAGGAAGCCGATCTCGAGCGCGCGGCGCAGCTTGCCACGCAGGCGCCTTATCCCAATCCTGCAGCCATCGAGTACGCGCAAGTGCTGGAACTTCTGCAGAGCGCCTTCGCCGGCCGGCGCCCGGCGTAGAATCGCGATCATGGGATGTCATCTCAAGCAAGGCGGGGGTCTTTACCCGAGGTTGCGCATCGGCGCGGTGCTGCTGGCTGCCGGTGAAGGCCGGCGCATGGGTGGCGTGGCCAAGCCGCTCATACGGCTGCAGGGCGTGCCGCTGATCAGCCGGCAACTGGTCGCGCTCAGCGGTGCCGGCGTCGACGAGGTGGTCGTGGTGACAGGCCACGCGCGCAACGCGGTAGAGGCGCAGGTGCGGAGCTTCCCGGTGACGCTGGCGCACAACGAGGCGCATGCCCAGGGGCAGGAAGGCTCGGTGCGGGCAGGGCTGGCCGCGCTCAACGGGAGCTTCGATGCGGTATTCATCGTACCCGTCGACCAGCCGTTGATCGCAGCGGACGACTTGACCGAGCTGATCGGAGCGTTCAAGAAGCGCCCGGCGGGCCATGTCGTGGTGCCGGTTGTGGATGGGCAACGCGGCAACCCCATCCTGCTCGACGAAGTGGCGCAAGCGCAGATTCTCGCCAGCGGCGCGAACCTGGGCTGCCGCCACCTGATCGAGCGCCAACCCGAACTCGTGCATGTGCACAAGACCGCCAACATCCGTTTCATCACGGACCTGGACACGGTGGAGGATGTGCAGGCGCTGGCACAACGCACCGGCTGGCGGCTCGAATTGCCGGCGCTGGAGGCCGTCGAGTAGGGGCGGTGGCCGTACGCAGCACTTGTTTTGTTGCGGTGCGTTCGCACACCATGTTCACAGGAACCTGACTCTGGGAGGAGCGATCCATGATTCCCCGCGATTTCGAGTATCACGCACCTCGATCGTTGCCCGAGGCGATCGCATTGCTCAAGCAATACGGAGAGGACGCCAAGCTGCTCGCCGGCGGCCATAGCCTGCTGCCGATGATGAAGATGCGCTTCGCCGAACCGGCGCATCTGGTCGACCTGGGCCGGCTGCCCGAACTCAAGGGAATCCGCGAGGTGGGCAACGCGCTGCACATCGGCGCGATGACGACCGAGAACGAGTTGATCTGGTCGCCGCTCGCTGCAGAAAAAATGCCCGCTGCTGGTCGAAGGCGCCCGCCTGATCGCCGACCCGCAAGTGCGCTACAAGGGCACCGTCGGCGGCGACATTTCCCACGGCGACCCCGCCAACGACCATCCCGCGCTGATGCTCGCGCTCGGCGCTTCGTTCGTGCTCAAGGGGAGCGGCGGCGAACGCGTGGTGCCGGCGGACGGCTTCTTTCTCGGCACTTACAGCACCGCGCTCAAGCCGGGGGAGATTCTCACCGAGATCCGCATTCCGGTCCCGGCTGCGGGAACGGGGTGGTGCTACGCCAAGCTCAAGCGCAAGACCGGCGACTTCGCGACCGCGGCGGCGGCCGTACTGCTGCGCATGAAGGGCGAGACCGTCCAGGAAGTCTCGATCGCGCTCACCAACGCCGGTGCCACCGCGCTCAAGGCGCGCAAGGCCGAGGATTCCCTGCGCGGCAAGGCCATGAATGATGCTTCGATCGCAGAGGCTGCCAGGCTTGCGATGAGCATCTGTGATCCAGCCGCGGATCAGCGCGGCGATGTGGAATACAAGACGGCCATGGCCGGCGAAATGACTCAGCGGGCATTGCGCACGGCCCGCACGCGCGCCACCCACTGAATCGACTGCGAGGAAGAAAATGGCCAAGAAACAAGCGGTAGCGTTCAAGCTCAACGGCAAGCCAGTCGATGTGCTGGTCGAGCCGCGCGAGTTGCTGATCCACAGCCTGCGCGAGAAACTCCAGCATACCGGTCCGCACATCGGCTGCGAGACCTCGCATTGCGGCGCGTGCACCGTCGACCTCAACGGCATGTCGGTGAAGTCCTGCACGGTGCTCACCGTGCAATGCCAGGACGCCGAGGTGCTCACCATCGAGGGCTTCGAGCAGTCGGGCGCGCTGCATGCGTTGCAGGAAGGCTTTACGCAGGAACACGGACTGCAGTGCGGCTACTGCACGCCCGGCATGATCACGCGCGCCTACCGGCTGCTGAAGGAAAACCCCCGCCCGTCGGAAGAGGAAATCCGCTACTGGATGGCGGGCAACCTGTGCCGCTGCACGGGCTACCAGAACATCGTCAAGGCGGTGCAGTACGCGGCGAAGAAGCTTTCGTCGGCGAGCGCCTGACCCAACCCACCTGACCGGGAGATTTCGCCATGGCTGCTGCAACCGACGCGCTCGAGCGCGAGAAGAAGCTTCAGGGACTGGGCACCTCCAGACTGCGCAAGGAGGACGCCCGCTTCATCCGCGGCAAGGGAACCTACATCGATGACATCAAGCTGCCGGGCATGCTGCACGGGGCCATCGTGCGCAGCCCTTACGCCCATGCGCGCATCAAGTCCATCAACAAGGCCAAGGCCCTCGCCGTGCCGGGCGTGGTGGCGGTCCTGACCGCCGATGACCTGAAGCCGGTCAAGCTCGACTGGATGCCGACGGTGGGCGGCGACGTGCAGGCCGTGCTCGCCGACAAGAAGGTGCACTTCCAGATGCAGGAAGTGGCGTTCGTCGTCGCCAGCGACCGCTACAGCGCGGCGGACGGCGCCGACGCGGTGGAAGTGGAATACGAAGAGCTGCAGGCGATCGTCGACCCGCACCAATCGATGGCCAAGGACGCGCCGATCATCCGCGAAGACATCGCCGGCAAGGACGAAGTCGGCCATGGCAAGCGCACCCATCCGAACCACATCTTCACCTGGGAAGCGGGCGACAAGGCCGCGACCGATGCGGCCTTCGCCGGCGCCGCCGTGACGGTGCGCGAGGAAATCCTCAACCCCCGGGTGCACCCCTGCCCGATGGAGACCTGCGGCTGCGTCGCCTCGTTCGACAAGGTCACCGGCCAGTTGACGGTTTACGTCACGACGCAGATACCGCACTTGCTGCGTACCGTCGTTGCGATGCTCTCGGGCCTGCCCGAGAGCAAGATCCGCATCATCGGCGGCGACATCGGCGGCGGCTTCGGCAACAAGGTGCCTGTGTATCCGGGGTACGTGGTCGCGATCGTCGCGTCCATCGTCACGGGCGTGCCGATCAAGTGGATCGAGTCGCGCATCGAGAACATCTCGACGACCGGCTTTGCGCGCGACTACCACGGCGTTGGCGAACTCGCGGCCGACAAGGACGGCCGCATCAAGGCGTTGAGATTTACGGCGCTGGCCGATCACGGCGCGTTCAATTCGCATGTCTCGGCCAGCAAGCTGCCGGCCGGCCTGTTCAGCATCTGCACCGGCTCGTACGACATTCCCAAGGCCTATTGCCGGGTCGATGCGGTCTACACCAACAAGGCGCCCGGCGGCGTGGCCTACCGCTGTTCGCTGCGGGTTACCGAGGCGGTGTACCTCATCGAGCGCATGGTCGACGTCCTGGCGCAGAAGCTCAACCTCGACAAGGCCGAGATCCGCAGGCGCAACTTCGTCAAGGCGGACAAGTTTCCCGTACACCACGTCGCTGGGATGGACGATAGACAGCGGCAACTATCAGGCCGCGCTGGAAAAGGTGTTGAAGGCGGTGGACTACGAAGGCCTGCGCAGGGAACAGGCCGAGAAGCGCAAAAAGGGCGAACTGATGGGAATCGGGGTCTGCACCTTCACCGAAATCGTCGGCGCCGGGCCCACCAAGGTGTGCGACATCCTCGGCATTGGCCTGTTCGACAGCTGCGACATCCGCGTCAACCCTACGGGCAGCGCCATCGCCCGCCTGGGCACCATGAGCCAGGGCCAGGGCCACGCGACGACGTACGCGCAGATCATCGCCACCGAATTGGGCTTGCCTTCAGAGGAGATCCAGATCGAAGAAGGCGACACCGACAAGGCCCCCTATGGCGCGGGCACCTGGGGCTCGCGCTCCACGCCGGTGGCCGGTGCGGCCGCTGCGGTCGCCGCGCGCAAGATCCGCGCGAAGGCCATGAAGATCGCGGCGCACCTGCTCGAAGTGGGCGAAGGCGACCTGGAATGGGAAGTCGACCGCTTCAAGGTCAAAGGCAACCCGGCGCAGGCCAAGACGATGAAGGAGATCGCCATGGTCGCGCACACCGGCAACCTGCCCGAGGGCATGGAGAAGGGGCTGGACGCGACGGAATACTACGACCCGCCCAACCTGACCTTCCCGTTCGGCGCGTACGTCTGCGTCGTCGATATCGACCGCTTCACCGGCGAGACCAAGGTCCGGCGCTTCTATGCGCTGGATGATTGCGGCACGCGGATCAACCCGATGATCATCGAAGGCCAGATCCATGGCGGGCTTACAGAAGCCTATGCCGTGGCCTTCGGCCAGGCCATTCCGTTCGACGAGAAGGGCAATCATCTCGGCAACAGCCTGATGGATTACTTCCTGCCGACGTCGATGGAAACGCCGCATTGGGAAACCGATCACACCGTCACGCCTTCGCCGCACCATCCGATCGGCGCCAAAGGCGTGGCGGAATCGCCGCACGTCGGCGGCATTCCATGCTTCTCCAACGCGGTGGTGGATGCCTTTGCGCATCTGGGGGTGACGCACATGGACATGCCCCACACCGCGTTCCGGGTTTGGCAGCAGTGCAAGGCGCTCGGCATCAACAAGAGGACATGAACGTCAAGATCGACAAGACGTATCCCATGCCGTGCCCGCCGGAGGTCGCGTGGGAATTCCTGCAGAACCTCGAAGCGGTTGCCGGGTGCATGCCCGGGGCGAAGATCACCGAACGCCTCGACGCGGGCCGCTTCAAGGGAACGGTGACGGTAAAGGTGGGTCCGGCGACGATGTCCTTCAGGGGCGAGGTCGAGATGAAGGACGTCGACCCGGCTGCCCGCACGCTGCGTCTTCTGGCCAAGGGTACCGATAGCACCGGGAGTTCCGGCGCTTCCATGAACCTGATTGCCCGTATCGAGATCGCCGCAGGAGGCCTCTGCGCCCTGGTCGGGGCGAGCGAAGTGTCGATGAGCGGCAAGGCGGCCGCCTTCGGCGGGCGCATGATGAACAGCGTCGCCGACACGATACTCAAGCAGTTCGCCGACAACTTCGCCGGTCAGGTCAGCGCCCTCCAGGCG
Source organism: uncultured beta proteobacterium (assembly GCA_963782655.1). Lineage (GTDB taxonomy): Bacteria > Pseudomonadota > Gammaproteobacteria > Burkholderiales > SG8-39 > JAABQT01. The sequence goes on from CAWALA010000013.1 coordinate 379,621, forward strand.
AATCGAGGCGCGCCGGCTGCTGCCGGGGAACTGAACGGCCTCGCGCTCGTGTGGACGATGTTCAAGAACTGGCTGCGCGGCCTGTTCTCCAGGAAGACAGCGTGAATCCTCCCGCCCAACGCATGAATGAGGTCGTCGCCCTGCAGCGCCAGCTGGAGGGCGCCGGCTATGTCGCCGAGCCCGCGCTCGCGGCTGCGCTGCTGCTGATGCTGGATCTGGGCCGTCCGCTGCTGCTGGAGGGCGACGCGGGCGTCGGCAAGACCGAAGTCGCCAAGGCGCTCGCCGCGGTGCGCGGCGCGAAGCTGATCCGCCTGCAATGCTACGAAGGGCTGGATGTGCACGCCGCGATGTACGAATGGAACTACCAGCGGCAACTGCTGGCGATCAAGCTGCTCGAGCACGACGAGCGCCCGGCTGCCGTGAAGGAGCAGGACATCTTCTCCGAGCGCTATCTGCTGAAGCGCCCGCTGCTCGAGGCGATCAGCTGCGCCGAGCCGCCGGTGCTGCTGATCGACGAAGTCGACCGTGCCGACGAGGCCTTCGAAGCCTACCTGCTCGAACTGCTGTCGGACTTCCAGATGTCGATCCCGGAACTGGGCACCGTGCGCGCCGTGACGCGACCGCTGGTCGTCATCACCTCGAACGGCACGCGCGAACTTTCCGACGCGCTGCGCCGCCGCTGCCTGTACCAGTACATCGACTATCCCGCCTTCGCGAAGGAACTGGCGATTGTCGAAATCAAGGCGCCGCAGGCGGCGGGACAGTTGGCGCGCCAGGTGGTCGAGTTCGTGCAGAGCGTGCGCCGCATGGACCTGCAGAAGAAGCCGGGCATCGCGGAGACGCTCGACTGGACCGCGGCCCTGCTGCGCATGGGAATTTCCGTGATCGACGACGACGGGGCGGAGCGCATCCTCGAAACCCTGAGCGCCCTGGTCAAGACCCGCGACGACCGCGCCGGGTTTACCCGGGAAGTTGTCGCCCGCATCGCGGCGGCATGTTGATTGCCTACCCGGCCGTCGACCCTGGCGCCCTTCTGCGGGCGCGTCTTACGGGCTTTGCGGGGTTCCTGCACGCCAATGGCTACGGCGTAGGCGGCGCGGATCCGGTTCGCGTGCTCGATACCAGCGTGCACACCGGGATACTCGATCAGAACATCCTGCGCTGGAGCCTCAAGGCGCTGCTGTGCGGCCGCGGCGACGAATGGCGGCGTTTCGATGCGCTGTTCGATGCCTACTTCCTGCCGCCGAACAGGAAAGTGTTCGCGGAAGGCAACGTCGTTTCCGCCGGAACGGGGGAGTCGGGCATCGGGGGGCGCGACGGCAGCGAAAGCGCGCCTGCCGCCGGCGACGACGACACTGACGCCGGCGCCGCCAGGCACGGGGCGAGCCGCGAAGAGTCCCTGGCATCCATGGATTTTCGCGACCTGAACCAGGCCGAACACGCGCGCGCCATCGAGGCGCTGATGCGCCGCTTCGCCAGGCGCCTGAAGCACCTTCATCTGCGCCGTGAAGCGCGCTTTCATCGCGGCCGCCGTCTCGACCTGCAGGGCACCATACGCCGGAGCGTGGCCAGCGGCGGCACGCCGTTGCGCCTGGCCTGGAAGGAACGCCGTCGCGTGCGCCCGCGCCTCGTGTTGCTGCTGGACGTGAGCCGTTCGATGAGCCTGTACAGCTTTTTTTACCTGCGCCTTGCCCGCGCGCTGTGCGCCGAGCTGGCCGACGTGCATTGCTTCATTTTCCACACGCGCATCACCGGCGTGGGGGAGGCGCTGCGCGACCCGGACCCGTGGCGATCGCAGGAACGCCTGCACCTCCTTGCCGCCGGATGGGGCGGGGGCACGCGCATCGGCGAATGCCTGCGGAATTTCAACCGCGACTACGCGGCGCGCCTGGTGCATTCGCGCACCGGGGTGATCATCGTCAGCGACGGTTACGACACCGGTGAGCCGGAGCTTCTGGCCGAGGCGCTCGCCACGCTGCGGCGGCGGTCGCGGCGCATGGTCTGGCTGAATCCCTTGTTGAACCAGCCCGGCTTCAGCCCCGAAAGCCGCGGCATGCAGGCGGCAATGCCGCACCTCGATCTGCTCGCGCCGGGCGCCGATCTTGCGGGCATCGAGCGCGTATTGCCCCAGGTGATCGAAGCGTTGCGATGACGCACGAAAAGCTCCTGGAAATGGCGCGCGAACTGAACGGCCGCGGCGAGGCCTACGCGCTCGTTACGGTGGTTCGGGCAGTCGCGCCCACATCGGCCTACCTCGGCGCCCAGGCGATCGTCCTCGCCGACGGGACGCTGCACGGCTGGATCGGCGGCGGGTGCGCGAAGGGCGTGGTCGTCAGCGCGGCGCAAAGCGCCATCGAGAACGGCGAGCCGAAACTGGTGCGCATCAGCAACGACCACATTTATCCCGAAGAGGATGTAGAGCACTACGCGATGGCCTGCGCCAGCAACGGCAGCATCGAACTGTTCATCCAGCCTTACAGCGTTCGCAGCGCGCTGTGCGTGATGGGGAGCACGCCCGCGGCCGACGAGGCGCGGTTCCTGGCGGAACGGCTGCAGATCAGGCTCACCGATACGCCGGCTGAAGCGCCCGTCGTCCTGATCGCGACGCAGGGCCAAGGCGACGAGGAAGCGCTCGAGGCCGCCTTGCGCAGCCCGGCAAAGCAGGTGCTGATGATCGCCAGCCAGCGAAAAGCGGAAAAGCTGCGCGGCGTGATGCGCATGCGCGGCATCGACGAATCGCAGCTGGCGCGCTTGCAGGCCCCAGCGGGCCCGGATGCCGGTGCCAAGACACCCTCCGAGATAGCGCTGGTCGCGATCGTCGGCGTGCTGGCGTTGTTGCGCGGGCGTTCCCAGGTGGCGGTGGAAGCCAAATTCATCAACCCCGTATGCGGCATGGCCGTGAGCATCGCCAATCCGATGCACATCGAGATTTACGAAGGCGTGTCTTACTACTTCTGCTGTGACGGCTGCAGGACCACGTTCCAGCAGGAGCCTGCAAAGTATGCGGCGATTCACCACGCTGCCGTGGGCAGGGTACCGGCGTGAGCAGGCCCACCGTGCTGCCGGCCGCGAGTCGTTACACCATGGTTGCCCTGCTGGTGCTGGCCTGGAGTTGTCAGTCTCTCGGCTATTCGCGACCCGTGGACCTGCTGCAGATGCTATCCACGGGCGGCATGGTGCTGCTTGGCGGAGCGGCATTGGGTTGGTTGCGCCCGCCGCAGGTCGGCCTGACCGCGCCGCAGGCGATGCTGCTGCTCGGCGCCATCGGCATGTTGCTCGGCCTGATGGTCGATTCCCATGCAACGCCGCTGGGGTTGCTGGCGAGCCTTTGCACTCTGGCAGACCGCGATCTCTGGCTCATGGTGCAATTGCACTGGGAATGGCTGCCCTGGATGCACGCCGGCATGTGGATCGGCGGCTTTGCAGCGATACCTCTTGTGCGCGCGATGCGGCCCACCTGCCGCAGGCAATACTGCGTGCGCCTTACCCAGAACGTCGCATGCTCGGCATGGATGACGGTCGGGATGTCGGCAGGGGTGCTCCTGTCCGAATATCTCGCCGCGCAAGCCGGCGCGCGCAGTCCGGCCGCGATGCTCGGCGGCATGTTCAGCGGCATGGTCTGGGGCATGGTGGCAAGCGTTGCGCTGTATCGGCTGTACTTCCGCGTACGTCCCATGCTCGAGAGAGCGGCGGCCTAGCAGGGCTGCACGGCGATCTGCGCGCGCACCAGCCGCCCGTCCTCCTCGTGGGGCTTCAGGCTGAAGCCCGCCCGCGCCACGAATTCGAGCATGGCCTGGTTGCTGGTGAGCACTTCGCCTTCGAGGCGCCGCAGCCCCTGGCGCCGTGCCCGACCGCAGCAGGTGCTCGAGCAGGCGCCGCGCCAGCCCGCGCCGCCGCCAGCCGTCGGCGACCGCGAGAGCGAATTCCGCCGCCTCGCCCTGGCGCACGTAGCGCGCCTCGCCTACCAACTCGCCGTCCTGGAACGCCGCCAGCGCCACGTGCGAGCGCGGGTCGGCCTCGAGCAGCGGGCGCAGCAGCTGCGGCGTGACGTCCTTCACCACGTATTGGAAGCGCGCGTAGCGCGAGGCGGGCGAGAGGCGCTCGAGGAACGCGCGAAACGCCGCCGCGTCCTGCACGCGCAGCGGCCGGATCACCACCAGAGGCCCTTGCGCACGTAGGCGCGGATCTGGCTACGGTGTAGCCCGATGTCGCGTAGCATGTGGTCGCTCAGGCGCTCCAGCTCGCGCACCGCCGCCGCCCGGCCGCGCGCTTCGCCGTAGGCCCGCAGCACCTGCGAACGCCCTGGCGGCAGCTGCGGACGCCATCGCCCGGAGCACCTCGAACATCGAATATCCACTGACTCTTTCCATGACCGGCTCCTTGATTGAACGGTGGCGCCAGTCTGGGCGGTGCAGGTATTCGGGTAATGTCGCGCTGGAAACAGTTTGTTGCCGCCATGTAAACTTTGCCCATGGGCGCCGAACGCATCCTCATCGTCGATGACGACCGCGACGTGCGCGAGTCGATGGGGGAGTACCTGCAGGGCCACGGGTACGAAGTGACCCTCGCCGAGAACGGCGAGACCATGCGCAAGGCGCTGGCCGCGTCGGTACCCGACGTGGTGCTGCTCGACCTGAACCTTCCCGGCGAGGACGGCCTGACGCTCGCGCGCTGGCTGCGCGAGCATCATGACCTTGCAATCATCATGGTCACCGCGGCCGGGGAGGTGGTGGACCGCGTGGTCGGGCTGGAGGTGGGCGCGGACGACTACCTCGCCAAGCCGTTCGACCCACGCGAGCTGCGCGCGCGCCTGAAGAGCGTGCTGCGGCGCACGGGCGCCGCCGCCAAGCCGGCGAAAGCACCGCCGCCGGCAGGCGCATCAAGGTCGGGAAGTGCACTTTGGACCTGGACACGCACCAGCTGCTCGACGCGAAGGGCGAAGAGCTGCCCCTCACCAGCATGGAGTTCGACCTGCTGCGCGTGTTCGCCGAGCGCCCCAACCAGGTGCTGTCGCGCGACCAGCTGCTCACGCACACCCGCAACCGGGAATGGGAGCCCTTCGACCGCTCGATCGACATCCGCATCGCGCGCCTGCGCAAGAAGATCGAGGCCGACCCGGAGAAGCCGCGCGTCATCAAGACCATCCGCGGCGCGGGTTACCTCTTCATCCCGGATTGAATGTAACCGGCTTGTTTCAATCGTAGCTGGCCGGTAACAGCGCGCCCGGTGAACGGCCGCCGCGGCTAGACTGACGCCCCATGATAGAGGCGCCGAAGGACCTCACCGAAGCCCTGCGCCAGGCGGCGCTTGCCGTCTCCAGCGCGGAAGGCGAGCGCGTGTTCGACGACCTGGTGAGCGCGCTGGCGCGCATCCTGGGCGTCGAGTTCGCGCTGATCTCGGTGTACGTGGAGCCGCAGCGCACCATGCTGCGCACGCTGGCGACCTACTTCGGCGGCCGCATCGCGAAGAACGTCGAGTACCCGGTCGCCGGCACGCCGTGCGAGTTCGCCATCGGCCGCGCCTTCGGCTTCTTCCCGACGGGCGTGGCGCGGCAGTTCCCGCACGATCGCCTGCTAAGCGACCAGCGCGTCGAGGGCTACGCCGCCACCACGCTGCACGACGCGCACGGCGGGCCGATCGGCGCGCTCACCGTGATGTCGCGCGGGCCGATGCGCGATCCGGAGATCACCGAAGCGATGCTGAAGATCTTCGCTGCGCGCGTCGCCGCCGAGATCGAGCGGCAGCGCTCGGCGGCGAGCTACCGCGCGATCTTCGACAGCGCCGAATCCTGCATCTTCGTGCTCGACCACGACAGCGGGGCGATCGTCGACGCCAACCCCAAGGCCTGCGCGGTGTATGGCTACAGCGCCGAGGAGCTGCGCCGCCTCACCGCCGCGGACCTGAGCTCGGGCGAGGCGCCGTTCACCGCCGCCGACGCCCGGCGCCACATCGGGCGCGCGCGCGCCGGCGAGGTCGTGCGCGGCGAGTGGCATCGACGCAACAAGGACGGCAGCCTGCACTGGGACGAGTTCACGCTGAAGCGCGTGGAGCTCGCCGGCAAGCCCCACATCCTGGCCGCGAGCCGCGAGATCACCGAACGCAAGGCCGCGGACGAGGCGCTGCGCGCGAGCGAGGAGCAGTACCGCGCCATCTTCAACGCGACCGCAGACGCCCTCGTGCTGCGCGACGCCGAGTTCCGCATCGTCGACATCAATTCCGCCTACGAGGCGGCAGTGGGCGTGAAGCGCGAGGACGTGCTGGGCCGGCGCGACGTGATCGTGCGCTTCCTCGGCACGACGGCAGACTACCTGGAGCTGCACCGGCGCGTGCTCGCGGGCGCGCGCGAGCGCGTCGAGGCCGAGGGCGAGCGCCCGGACGGCTCGCCCGTCTTCGTCGAGCTGCTGGCGGTGCCGATGCAGTACCGCGGCGCGCCGCACGTGCTCTACATCGGACGCAACATCACCGAGCAGCGACAGGCGGTGGACGCGCCTGCGCGGCAGCGAGGAGCAGTACCGCGCCATCTTCAACGCCAGCGCCGACGCGCTGGTGCTGCGCGACGCCGACTTCCGCATCGTGGACGTCAACCCGGCCTACGAGGCGATGAGCGGCAAGCACCGCGCCGAGGTGGTCGGCCAGACCGCGCTGACGGTGAGCGCGATACGAGGTCTCCGAGGAGCGCATCAAGCTGCACGCCGTGGCGCTCGGCGGCAAGCCGATCCATTTCGAGACCGACGGCCGGCGCCCCGACGGCACGCCCTTCGTGCTCGAGGTGCGCGGCGTGCCGATCAGCTACGGCGGCAAGCCGCACGTGCTCTACATCGGCCGCGACATCACCGAGGGCAAGCTCGCCGAGCGCGCGCTGCGCGCGAGCGAGGAGCAGTACCGCGCCATCTTCAACGCCACCACCGACGCGCTGGTGCTGCGCGACGCCGACTTCCGCATCGTCGACGTGAACACCGCCTACGAGGCGACGAGCGGGCGCAGGCGCGAGGAGGTCATCGGCCTGGAGGACCTGACGCTGACGCGCAATTCGACGGCCTCGGCGCGCCGCCCCGAGCTGCACCGCGAGGCGATCGCCGGGCGAGCCATCTTCTTCGAAGCCGAGGGCACGCGCTCGGACGGCTCGAGCTTCGTGCTCGAGGTGCACGGCGTGCCGATGAGCTACGGCGGCAAGCCGCACGTCCTGTACATGGGCCGCGACGCGACCGAGACCAAACTCGCCGAGCGCGCCCTGCGCGCAAGCGAGGAGCAGTACCGCTCGATCTTCAACGCCGCCACCGACTCGATGGTGCTGCGCGATGCGGCATTCGGCATCGTGGACGTCAATCCGGCCTACGAGGCGATGAGCGGGCGCAGCCGCGCCGAGGTGCTCGGCAACTGCGAGGTCACCATGAGCGACCCGCAACTGGCGGCGCATATCCGCTCGCTGCACGCGCGCGCGCTGGCGGGCGAGCCGGTGCAGTGGGAGGCGAAGGCGACCCGCAAGGGCGGCGCGCAGTTCCACATCGAGGTGCGCGGGGTGCCGGTGCGGCACCAGGACCAGCCGCACGTGCTCTACGTAGGCCGCGACATCACCGAGATGAAGCGCGCCGAAGCCGAGCGCGCGGAGCTCGGCGAGCAGCTGCGCCAGGCGCAGAAGATGGAGGCGATCGGCCAGCTCACCGGCGGCATCGCGCACGACTTCAACAACATCCTGCAGGGCATCCTCGGCAACCTGGTGCTCGCGGAGGAGCGCCAGGCCGAGCTCGGCGACGACCGCCTGGGGCGCTACCTGGAGCGCGCGCGCGCTGTCGTCGCAGCGTGCGCGCGACCTGATCCAGCAGATGCTCACCTTCAGCCGCGGGCGGGGCGGCGAGCGCCTCCCGTCCTCGCTCGCCGGCCTGGCGCGCGAGGCGCTCAAGCTCCTGCGCTCCTCGCTGCCGGCCACGCTCGAGCTGCGCACCGAGCTGGATGACGCGCTGCCAGCGGTGGCGGCGGACCCGGTGCAGGTGGAGCAGGTGCTGATGAACCTGTGCATCAACGCGCGCGACGCGATGGACGGCGCGGGGGTGATCGACGTACGCGTGCGCGCCGCCGAGTACGACAAGGCGACGTGCGCCTCGTGCCGGCAGCGCGTCGCTGGGCGCTTCGTCGAGCTCTCGGTGCGCGACACCGGCACGGGCATCGAGCCGCGCGTGCTCGACCGCATGTTCGATCCGTTCTACTCCACCAAGCAGGTCGGCAAGGGCAGCGGCATGGGCCTCGCGATGGTGCACGGCATCGTGCACCAGCACGGCGGCCACGTGCTGGTGGAGAGCGCGCCGGGCAAGGGCGCCGAGTTCCGCGTGCTCTTCGAGTGGCCAACCGGAGTGGCGCCCGCGGCGCGCAAGCGCGACACCCGGACGCCCAAACGTGCCGCCGCGCCTGCGCGGCTCGCCGGGCGCGTCCTGGTGGCCGACGACGAGGAGGTGATCCGCGAGTTCCTCGCCGACTTGCTGGGCGGCTGGGGGCTGGAGGTGGTCGCGTGCGCCGATGGCGTGGAGGCGCGCGATGCCTTCGCCGAGGATCCGCAGAGCTTCGATGCGCTGCTCACCGACCAGACCATGCCGCGGCTGACCGGGCTGCAATTGGCGAAGCTCGTGACGCGCATGCGCCCCGGCATCCCGGTGATCCTGTGCACGGGTTACGGCGAGGATCTGAAGCCGCGCGAGCTGGAGGCGGCCGGCGTGCGCATGCTGGCGAAGAAGCCGGTCGAGCCGCAGCAGCTGCGCGAGCTGCTGCGCGCGGCATTACCAACGGGTAACAAAGCGCCTACATAGCGACATCGGCGCGTTACCCGCCGCGCCCACACTGCTCTCCATCCGGCGCCGAACGCCGGCACACCAACCAAGGAGAGAGTGGACATGAACCGTTACGCAGCAGCCATCGACGCATCCAAGCGGGTGCGCTGGGACATCGACCGCGATGTGATCCGCGGGCGCGAATTCGACTTCAGCCGCAAGTTCCTGCCCGACGGCCTGGCGCTCATCGAGCGCTTCGGCCACCTGAACGCCGAGGGGCGCCGCCTGGTGAGCCAGATCCAGGGCCGCACCTACGCCAACATGTTCGGCCTGGTCGAGCGCTTCATCGGCGCGAAGATGCTGGAAGTGAGCCGCGAGCACTGGCTCGGCGACCAGAAGGCGCTCGAGGCGCTGGTGCGCTTCACCGACGAGGAACTCAAGCACCAGGAGCTGTTCCGCCGCCTGGACGCGATGATGGCCGCGCAGCATGCCGGCGGGCTACGCGCTTCGTGCCCGAGCCGAACGGCGTCGCGCAGGCGGTGCTGGGCAAGTCCACCTGGTCGGTGCTCGGCCTCACCTGCCTGATCGAGCTGTTCGTGATGGCGCACTACCGCTCGAGCATCGAGCCCGACACCCAGCTCTCGGAGCTGTGGAAGGACGTGTTCATGTACCACTGGCGCGAGGAATCGCAGCACGCGATCCTCGACGAGCTGGAGTGGCGCCGCGAGCATGCAAAGCTCGACGCCGCGGCGCGCGACCGCGCGGTGGACGACCTGATCGCGCTGGCTGGCGCGGTGGACGGGCTGCTGCAGATGCAGGCGCAGTCCGACGCCGAGTACTTCAGCGCCATCGCCGGCATGCGCCCCGCCGAAGAGGTCGAGCGCACGCGCGAGGCCTTCCTCGCCGCCTACCGCTGGCAGTACATCGTCTCGGGCGTGCAGGAGCCGCGCTTCGGCGCGATCCTCGCCAGCCTCACCACCGACGCGCAGCGCAGCCGTATCGGCGCCGCGCTCACCCCCATCATTGCCAGCGTCGGCTCGGTCGAGCTGCGCATGGCGGCCTGAGGAGAACATCATGGAAGAGTTCATCGTGCAGGGATCGCTCGGCCTCACGCGCGGCAGCCTGCTGCGCATCGAGGACGGGCGCGACATGCTGGTCTACGTCTGGGAAGGCGAGATCTGGCTCACCGAGGAACGCGAGCGCCGCGACCGCGTGCTGCGCGCCGGCGAGTGGCATCGCCTGGAGCGCCAGGGCACCGCGATCGGCTACGCGCTGCGAGCGCAGCGTGCTGACGCTCACCGCGCCCGAGCCCGAGTACTACGCCGAGCGGATCGTGCTGGTGAAGGCGGGCACGCCGGCGCCGGTGGAGCTGTACAACGCGACCAGGGTGCGCATGCCCTGGATCGCAGATGTCGGGGCGCGGCTGCGCCGGCTGTGGGCGGCGATGTTCGCGCCGCACTCGCGGCCGACCACGGCGGCGCTGTGAGCGCGCCGCGCGACGCGCGCGGCTGCGAAGTGAGCGGAGCCAGCCCGCGCGCGCTCGAGCACTACGAGCGCGCGCTGGGCGGCTTTCTCGCCTGGACCGGCGAGCCGCGCGCCGAGGCGCAGGCGCGCGCTCGAGGCGGCCCCGGGGTTCGTGATGGGGCACGTGCTCGAGGCGGAGCTGCACCTTTGCAGCCGCGATCCGGCGGACATGGCAGGGCGCCCTGCAGCGCGCTGCGCCGCGCGCAGCGGCTGCCGCAGAACGCGCGCGAACGCATGCACCTCGCGGCGGTCGCCACCGCGCTGCGCGGCGACTACGCGCGCGCGCGGGCGCTGCTCGCCCTGCATCCTCGCGCGCCATCCGCGCGACCTGCTGGCGCTCGCCGTGGCGCACACGATCGATCACTATCTCGGCGACACGCACGACCTGCGTGACCGCGTGGCGGCGGTGCTGCCGGCGTGGTCGCGCGCGGACCCGGGCTACCACGGCGTGCTCGCCATGCACGCCTTCGGCCTGGAGGAGGCCGGCGAGTACGGCGCGCGCCGAGGATGCGGCGTTCGCGGCGCTGGAGCTCGAGCCGCGCGACATCCGCGCGCACCACGCGCGCGCGCACGTGCTGGAGATGCAGGGCCGCAGCGCCGAGGGGCTGCGCTGGATGGGCGAGCGCGCCGCGTACTGGACCGGCGCGGGGCCATCCTCGACCCACGTCTGGTGGCACCTTGCGCTCTACCACCTCGAGCTCGGCGACGCGCGCCATGCGCTCGAGCTCTACGACCGGCGCATCGCCGCGGCGGCCGCGCCGTCGCTCTCGGAGCTGATCGACGCTTCGGCGCTGCTCTGGCGGCTGGAGTTGCGCGGCGTCGAGCCGGGTCCGCGCTGGCGCTCGCTCGCCGAGCGCTGGGCGCCGCACGCGGAGGACGCCTTCTGCGCCTTCAACGACCTGCACGCCATGCTCGCCTTCGTCGGCGCGCGGCGGCGCCGACCTTGCGCAGGCGCCTGCTGCGCGCGCAGCGCCGGCGGCTCGCGCACGGCGGCACCAACGAGACAATGCTGCGGGCGGTGGGACTGCCCGCCTGCCGGGCGCTCGCGGCTTTCGGCAAGGAGGACTACGCGCGCGCCGCGCGCGCTGCTGCGCGGCCTGCCCGAGGTCTCGCACCGCCTCGGCGGCAGCCACGCGCAGCGCGGCCTCATCGGCCTGACGCTGCGCGAGGCAGAACGGAAAATAGGGACAGACCCCATTATTTCGACATGCGAAAAATAGGGTCTGTCCCTATTTTTCGAATTCCGCTTCCTGCAGCGCGCGCCACATGAGCTTGCCGGAGCCGGTGCGCGGCAGCGCGTCCATGAACGCGATCTTGCGCGGCGCCTTGTAGGCGGCCATGCGGCCGCGCGCCCAGTCCATGATCTCCTCGGCGCTGGCGGTGGCGCCGGGCTTGAGCACCACCACCGCCTTCACCGTCTCGCCGCGGCGCTCGTCGGGCGAGGCGATGATGCAGCACTCCTTGATCGCCGGGTGCTGGTACATCGCCGCTTCCACCTCCGCCGGCCAGACCTTGAAGCCGGCGGCGTTGATCATGCGCTTCAGGCGGTCGGAGATGAAGAAGTAGCCGTCCTCGTCGGTGCGCCCGAGGTCGCCGGTGCGAAAGAAGCGCTTGCCCGTCGATCTCCACCCAGGACTCGCGGGTAGGCCTTCTCGTTGCCCCAGTAGCCGACGAGCAGCTGCGGCCCGCGCACCACGATCTCGCCCTGCTCGCCGGGCCCGAGCACCTTGAGGCGTCTCCGGGTCCACCACCAGCGACTCGGTGTCGAAGGTCGGGATGCCGAGGCACTGCTTCTTCGGGTTCTGCGGCGGGTTGATGTGCGTCTGCGAGATGGTCTCGGTCATGCCCGTAGCCCTCGATGTAGCGCACGCCGCACACCTCGAACAGCTTCTGCGCGATCGCCTCGGGCATCGCCGCGCCGCCGCCGAAGATCCACTTGAGCGAGGAGATGTCGTGCTCGAGCGCCTTCGGGTGCGAGAGCAGGTCCACCACCATCGTCGGCACGTTGTCCCAGTGCGTGCAGCGATGGCGCTCGACCAGCTGCGGCGGCGGCGAGCGGGTCCCAGCGCCGCTGGATCACGATGGTGCCGCCGGCGTACACGGTGGCGAGGAAGCTGTGGACGAGCCCGGTGACGTGGAAGAACGGCGCGGTGGCGAGCGCCACGGTGTCCTGCGGTGATGTGCTTCCACAGCGCCGCGCCGGCGATGTTGTGCAGGCAGGTCGCGTGCGTGTGCATGCAGCCCTTCGGCTGCCCGGTGCTGCCCGAGGTGTAGGGCATGAGGCAAAGGTCCTGCCGGCCGCGATACGGACGGCGCCGGCGTCGCGCCGCCGCGGAACTCCGTCCATCACGATCAGGTGCTCGAGCGCCAGGCCGGCGAAGCGCGCCGCCACCGCCTGCTCCACGAGCGCCACTTTCGCGCCGCTGTCCGCGAGGTAGTGCTGCAGTTCCTGCGGCGACGTTCGGCGGGACTGACCGGCACCGCCACCGCGTCCGCGCGCAGGACGCGCGAACAGCGCGATGACGAAGTCGGCGCCGTTCTGCAGGTCGAGCAGCACGCGGTCGCCTTTGCGCACGCCGCAGGCCTGCTGCAGGTGGCCGGCGAGCGCTTCGGCTGCGCTGCAGCACCTCGCGGTAGGTGAGCGTCCTGCCCTCGAATATCGTCGCGGGCTTGTCGGGAAAGCGCTTGGCCGCGCGCGCGAGGAGGTCGTGCAGCCGCAGCGGCGGCAGCGCGAGGCTGCGCGGCATGTCCGGCGGCCAGAAGGCGAAGTAGCGGGGTTCCACGGGCGGGAAGTATAGTTGCCGCGTGGCCGGGCACACATTCCTGTTCCGCGAAGGCACCTGGCGCGCTGCGGGCGAGTATCGCGACGGCGCGGGCACCGCCACGCCGGTGGACGGCGAGACGCGCGTGCGGCACGAGACGGGCCGGTGGGTGAGCGAGGGCGTGCTGCACGTGCGCGGCAAGTCGCCGCAGGAGCACCGCCACCGCACCGAGGTCGTGCCGTTCTCGCCGGGCTCGCAGGCGACGCACTGGAGCGCGGAGAACCCCGCCATCGGCACGCTGCAGGGGCGCTTCGTGATCGCGGGCGACGCGATCCTGTCGTTCTACTCGAGCGCCACGGGGCGCTACCGCGGCTTCGAGTGCATGCAGCAGAAGGACGCGAAGACCTACCTCGTGCGCGGCGCGATGCTCGAGCAGGACAAGGTGATCTCGACCTGGGCGCTCGAGCTCTCGCGGGCGTCCTGACCGATGTCCGGCATCGCTCAGGCGCGACCCCGGCCAGCGCCTACGTCCCCGCGGGCGAGGGCATCTGGCGCGCGACCGAGCTGACGCGCGGCCCGTGGGACCCGGGCCACCAGCACGCCGGGCCGCCGATCGCGCTCCTCGCGCGCCAGATCGAGCGCGCCGCGGCGCCCCTCGGATTGACGCACGTGGCGCGGCTCACGGCGAACCTCTTCCGGCCGATTCCGATCGCCGAGCTGCGCGATCGACGTGCAGACCGATTACGCGGGGCGCAACGCGGCGCACTTCTCGGCGACGCTGTTCGCGGAAGGCAAGGATGTCGTGCGCTGCACCGCGCTCGTGCAGCGCGAGGCGGATCTGCCGATTCCACAGGACCTCCCCGGGCATCCCTTGCCGCGCGCGCCGCGGACACCCGAGGCCTCGCCGCCGGCCAAGTTTCCCTTCGGCACCGGCAAGCCTGGTTACCACGACCTCGTGGAATCGCGCGTGGCGGAAGGCAAGTTCTTCCACGGACCCTCTGCAATCTGGTTCCGGCTGCGCCATGCGCTGGTCGCGGGCGAGGCGCCGACCCCGATCGAGCGCGTGGCCGTCGCGGCCGATTCCGGCAACGGCATCAGCGCGATCCTGGATTTCTCGCGCTACCTGTTCGTCAATTCCGACCTCACCGTCAACCTGCTGCGCAAGCCCGAAGGCGAGTGGATCTGCATCGAGGCGCGCACGCTGCTCGGCCCGGCTTCCGGCGGCCTCGCGGAGGCGCGCATCTACGACGCAACCGGGCTCGTAGGCCGCTCGACGCAAAGCCTGGCGCTGCGGGCGCGGTGAGGGTTCAGCGCCGCAGGCGCGCGAGATCGGGCATCGCGATCGGCCGCGCCGTCTCGTAGGCGCGCGCCGCGCGCAGCACGAGCGCATCGGCGTACTTCGGTCCCGACGATGTGCAGCCCCGCCGGCAGTCCCGCCTTCGTCAATCCGCAGGGAATGGACGCCGCCGGCTGCTGCGTGAGGTTGAACGGGTAGGAGAACGGCGTCCAGTCGGTCCAGCGCCGCTCCTTCACCTGCGCCGGGAACTCCTTGCCGGCGTCGAAGGCGGGCAGCGGCAGCGTGGGCGTGAGCAGCAGGTCGTACTTCTCGTGGAAGCGGTTCATCAGCACGCCGAGCGCGCCGCGCCTGGTCACCGCGTCCTGGTATTGCTTCATGGTGATCTTCTCGCCCGCGCGCGCCACTTCCAGCAGGCCCTTGTCCATGAGCTTGCGCTTCGCCGCGGGAATGTTGCGCACCACGTACGCGGCGCCGGGGAACCAGTGCAGCGTGAATACCTCGAGCTGGTCGTCGAACCCGGGATCCACCTCTTCCACGTGCGCGCCGAGGTCCTCGAACACCTTGACCGCCTGCTTCACCAGCGCCGCGATCTCCCTGTCCACCTTGGCGTAGCCGAGGTCGGGCGAGTAGGCGACGCGCAGGCCTTTGATGCCGTCCTCGAGTCCCTGCAGGTAATCCCGCTTGTCGTAGGGCAGCGCGTGCCAGTCGCGCGCATCGGGCAGCGCCAGCACGTTCATCATGAGCGCCGCGTCGGTCACGGTGCGCGTCATCGGCCCGAGGTGCGCCACCGTGCCGAAGGGCGACAGCGGCCAGGCGGGCACGCGGCCGAAGGAAGGCTTCAGGCCGAACAGCCCGGTGAAGCCGCAGGGAATGCGGATCGAGCCGCCGCCGTCGGTGCCCACGGTGAGCGGGCCCATGCCCGAGGCGACCGCCGCGGCGCTGCCGCCCGAGGAGCCGCCCGGCGTCTTCTTCGGATTCCAGGGATTGCGCGTGATGCCGGTGAGCGGGCTGTCGGTGACGCCCTTCCAGCCGAACTCGGGCGTGGTGGTCTTGCCGACGAACACCGCGCCCGCTTCGCGCAGGCGCGCCACCGCCGGCGCGTCGTCGTTCCAGGGGCCCGCAGGGTCGGTGGTCTTCGAGCCGCGGCGCGTCGGCCAGCCCTTGGTGAGGATGATGTCCTTGATCGAGGTCGGCACGCCGTCCAGCGGCCCCATGGGCGCGCCCTTGCGCCAGCGCGCCTCGCTCGCGCGCGCCGAGTCGAGCGCGGACTTCGCGTCGATCAGGTTGAAGCAATTGAGCACCGGGTTGAGTTCCGCGATGCGCGCCAGCACCGCGCGCGTCGCCTCCACGGGCGAGAGCGTCTGCGCGCGGTAGGCGGCGAGCAATTCGGTGGCGGAAAGGGAGCAAAGGTCCTGGGTCATGACTTCTCCAAGGGAACGAGGTGCCACGCGCCGCCGAGCGCCGGCGGCAGCAAGACGGAAAGATGCCGGTTCACTTTCAGGCCGGCCTGCGCGCAGCGGCGCGCAAAAGCCTTCGGATCCTTGCAGGCGAGGGCGTAGCCGGCGATGCCCGGCGAGCGCGGCGCGGCGCCGAGCAGCGCCTCGCATCTGCGCGCGCTTGCCGATCAGCACCTTGCCGCGATCGGTCGGCGAGCGCGATCGAGCTTGCCCTTCGCGCCGCGGCAGGCCGCCCATGAAGCGCGCCCAGCGCGCGGCGGCGCGCGCGGGATCGGCGGCGACGACGTAGGCGGCGGCAAGTCCGAGTACGCCGTTGCGGTGCCGCAGGTGCCGCGCGCGCCAGATCGCCTCGGGCACGAGGTGCTGCACGTACTGCACGCGGCCTTCGGGCATCTTCCCGGGCGCGGCGCGCACGACGGAGAAGCGCACCGTCATGCCGCCTTCCACCTTGCGCTCGCAGGTGCACGAGCGGCTGCGGCGCGAAGCCGGCGGACTCGAGCCGCGCGTGCTCCTCCTCCGCGGCGGGCGTGCCGAAGCACACGAGGTGCACGCCGCGATAGCGTTTCATCGACGCCCGCATGCGCCGCGCGTTCGGCGTGTCCGCGGTGGGCGTGAGGAACTCGAGGTAGCCCTCGCGCAGCATCACGCAGCGGTTCGAGGTGCCCGCGGGACCGTCCTGCGTCACTTGCGCGGATATCGGGGTCACCGCGAAGCCCAGCTTCGCGAGCAGCGCGCCGGCCGCGTCAAGGTCCGGCACGAAATGCGAAACGTGATCGAGATAGAGCTGGCCCGGGGGCGGGCGCTGGCGGCGGGCGGTGTTCATGTCGCGCTAATATAACTGCATGAACAAGCCGGTCGATATGGGAACTGCGACCCTGACGGGCGCCGAGGCGGTGGTCGAGATGCTGAAGGCGCACGGCGTGGAGGTGATCTTCGGGCTGTGCGGCGATACGAGCCTGCCCCTTTACGACGCGCTGGCCACGGCTGCCGCACGGAATGAAGCACGTGCTGACGCGCGACGAGCGCCACGCCGCCTACATGGCGGACGGCTATGCGCGCGTTACCGGCAAGGTCGGCGTCTGCGAAGGCCCTTCGGGCGGTGGCGCAACCTACATCCTGCCGGGCCTGGTCGAGGCGAACGAGTCCTCCGTCCCGATCCTCGCCATCAACACCGACGTCTCGGTTTCCTCGCGCGGGCGCTTCACGCTGACCGAGCTCGACCAGCGCGCGCTGATGAAGCCGCTCACCAAGTGGAACGCGGTGCTCGACCGTTCGGCGGACATTCCACGCACCTTCCGCGCCGCTTTCGACGCGATGACCACCGGACGTCCTGGCGCCGCGCATATCGCGCTGCCCTTCGACGTGCAGAACGGGCCGGTGGAACGAAGCGACGTCTGGGGCGACCCTTCGCTCGGTTCGTACCCTTCGCGCCGCGTCGCGCCGGATCCCTTCCACATCGAGCTGGCGGCGAAACTGCTGCGTGCCGCGAAACGCCCGGTGTTCATCTGCGGCGGCGGGCCGGTGATCGCCGGCGCGCAGGATGAACTGCTGGAGCTGGCCGAGAAGCTCTCTGCGCCTGTTGCGACCACGATCAGCGGCCAGGGCTCGATTTCGGAGGAGCATCAGCTCGCCGTCGGCGTTGTCGGGTCCAACGGCGGCACGCCGGAGACGCGTTCGATCGTGGACCAGGCGGACATCGTGGTGTTCGTGGGCTGCCGCGCGGGTTCGGTGACCACCGAGCGCTGGCGCCATCCGGCGCCGGGCGCGGCGAAGATCATCCACATCGACGTCGATGCCGGCACCGTCGGGGCGAACTACAAGGTGGACGTGCCGATCGTGGCGGACGCGAAGTTCGCGCTGGCGGCGTTGAATGATGCATTGAGCGGGCTGCAGCGGCCGCTCGACGCGGCGGCGGTGGCGAAGGCGAGAACCGAGAAGTTCGCGAAGTTCAACACGCTCGCGGCGTCGAACGACACGCCGATCAAGCCGGAGCGGGTGGTGGCGGAGCTGTCGAAGGCGCTGGACGCCGATGCGATCGTGGTCGCGGATCCGGGTACGCCTTGCCCGTACTTGTCGGCCTACTACCCGGTGCGGCAAACGGGGCGGACTCTGTTTTCAAACCGCGCGCACGGCGCGCTCGGCTATTCCCTCGCTGCTTCGGTCGGCGCGCATTTCGGGCGGCCGTCGGTGAAGACCGTGGCGGTGATGGGCGACGGCAGTTTCGGCATGTGCGCAGGAGAACTGGAGACACTCGTTCGCTACAAGCTGCCGATCACGTTGGTGGTGATCCGCAACGCGGTCTACGGCTGGATCAAGGCGGGGCAGAAGACGGGTTACGGCGGAGCGCTACTTCTCGGTGGATTTCGGCGTCACCGATCACGCGAAGGTCGCGGAGGCCTTCGGCGTGAAGAGCTGGAAGGTGGAAGACCCGGTGAAGCTGGGCGGGGTGCTGAAGCAGGCGATCGCGTTTGGCGGCCCTACGCTGGTGGACATCGTCTGCCAGCCGCTGCACGAGGCGAGGGCGCCGGTGTCGGAGTGGGTCGCTTAGGCTACGAGGCTGAGAGCCGGCCTCCTGGGTTTCCAGACAAGCAGCCGTTCGCATTCCCGCCTGACCACGGCGTAGCACTCGCACACCCGCTTTTCCAGTCCCGGCCGATCCACCACGGTGATGCTGCCGCGATGGGGCTGGATCAGGGCTGAATCCTTCAGGCGTCCCGCCGCCTCGGTCACGCCTTCGCGGCGCACGCCCAGCATCGTCGCGATCGACTCCTGCGTCATGTGGACCTCATCGGAAGACGAACGGTCCAGGGTCTGCAGCAGCCAGCGGCACAATTGCTGCTCCACCGTGTGGTGCCGGTTGCACACTGCGTTCTGCGCGATCTGCGTGAGCAGAGCCTGGGCATAGCGCAGCAGCAAGTGCTGCAGGCTGCCGCCGTGGCCGAACTCCCGCTGCAAGTCCAGCATGCGCAACCGGTAGGCATGGCCCGCGCTGATCACCACGGTACGGCTTGGCGTGCCATTGCCGCCCATGAACATCGAAATCCCGACCACGCCTTCTTTGCCCTTGAGGGCAATCTCCGTCGAGGCGCCGCTCCAGCTGACATGGAGCCGCGCAACGATGCCCGATGTCGGGAAGAATACGTGGCTCATGCGGTCGCCGGGTTCATAGACGGAGCTGCCAAGCAGCAGATCAACGGGCTCCAGATGTGGCGCAAGTCGGAGGTACTCGGCCGCCGGCAGCGCGGCGAGCAGCTGATTCGCGGTGGGCGGTTGCGTCACCGCCTTGATTGCATTGACTTCGAATCGTGACAGGTTCACGGCGTACCTCGCGTTCTCCAGGGCGGGAGCAGTGCCGGCGATGGACGGTCAACTGTGTGTGATGAAGTCTGGTGAATGTGCTCCCGCGGCAAAGTCGCGTCTGTTCGCTTTCGAACATATCCGCCCTCACCGGTGTGCGCAGGGCCCTTGCGCAAGCGCCCATGCATTCCCTCCTGGAATGTCGCAGAATACGGCACCAATCAGCAGTCCCGAACGCAATGATCGAACGCAGCCACCACGACATGGGCGGGCAGCCCGCCGGCAAGGTCAAGCGGACTGAACACGCGTACGACGACTGGGAATTGCGCGTGGACGCGATGATGATGCTCCTCATCGGCGTCGTGGGCGGCAGCAAGCGCATGACAGTGGACGAGCTGCGCAAGAACGTCGAGGCGCTGCCCCCTGCGGATTACGACAAGATGGGCTACTACGACCGCTGGGTGATCTCGCTCACCCAGACCATGATCCAGCGCGGCGTCATCACTACCGACGAACTGGCCAGGAAGCTTGCGCAGGTGGAGAGGCGGGGGAGGAAGAAAAATGGGGTCTGACCCTATTTTTTCGCCAGGCGACCGCGTGCGGGTGCGCAAGGCGGCGCCACTGGGCCACGTGCGCACGCCTTTCTACATCCGCGGCCACGCGGGCATCGTGGAGCGGATGTGCGGCGCGTTCCCCAATCCGGAGGAGCTGGCGCAGCAGCGGGACGGCTTGCCCGCGCAGCCGCTGTACCGCGTGCGCTTCCGGCAGAAGGACGTGTGGCCGGGCTACCGCGGCAGCGCCGCAGACGTGCTCGAGATCGAGATCTTCCAGCACTGGATCGAGACATGAAGGAGAACGGCCGCTACGAGCCTTATTCCTACTTCCAGCTGATGGAAGTGAGCCTGCGCGAGCTGCTGGTGGAGAAGGGCGTGGTCACCGAGGACGCGATCGCCGGGGCGATGGCGGCGATGCGCGCGCGCGGGCCGGAGCGCGGCGCGGCGATGGTGGCGCGCGCCTGGCGCGACCCCGCCTACAAGACGCGCATGCTCGCCGACGGCAGCCGGGCCGCCGAGGAGCTCGGCTTCGAAGTGCCCGGCCTCAAGCTGATCGTGATGGAGAACACGCCGGACACGCACAACGTCATCGTGTGCACGCTGTGCTCCTGCTATCCGCGCATGCTCCTCGGCATCCCGCCCGAGTGGTACAAATCGCGACCGTATCGCAGCCGCGTGGTGCGCGAGCCGCGCAAGGTGCTCGCCGAATTCGGCCTGAAAGTCCCGGCCAAGGTGCGCATCCGCGTGCACGATTCGAATGCCGACATGCGCTACATGGTGCTGCCGATGCGCCCGGCCGGAACGGACGGCTGGAGCGAGGAGCGCCTCGCCGCGCTCGTCACGCGCGACAGCCTGATCGGCGTCGCCGTTCCCAAGCTTGCCAAGAAACCCAAGACCAGGAAGTCCTGATGACCGCAAAGCTCTTCACGCCCCTGCAACTGGGCGGCATCACCCTGCCCAACCGCATCGTGGTGTCGCCGATGTGCCAGTACAGCGCCGCCGATGGCGCAATGAGCGACTGGCACACCGTGCACCTCGGCAGCCTCGCCTGCTCGGGCGCGGGGCTGATGATCATCGAGGCGACCGGCGTCACGCGCGAGGGGCGCATCTCGAACTTCTGCACGGGCCTTTATCACGACCTCAACGAAGCCGCGATGCGGCGCGTGGTGGAAGTGTGCCGCGGCCTCAGCAAGTCGCCCATCGGCGTGCAGCTCGCGCACGCCGGGCGCAAAGGCTCCACGCAACAGCCCTGGGCGGGCGGCAAGCCGTTGTCGCCGGGCGAGTCCCCCTGGCAGACCGTGGCGCCCTCGGCGCTGCCGTTTGCGGAGGGCTGGCACACGCCGCACGAGTTGACGGCCGAGGAGATCCGCGGCCTCGCCGATGCCTTTGTGGCCGCGCGCGCAGCGCGCGCGGCGCATCGGCCTGGACCTTGTCGAACTGCATGCCGCGCACGGGTACCTGCTGCACCAGTTTCTCTCGCCGCTGTCGAACAAGCGCACCGACCGCTACGGCGGGAGCCTGGAGAATCGCATGCGCGCGCCGCTCGAAGTGGCACGCGCGGTGCGCGAGGCCTGGCCGAAGGAGCGGGCGCTCGGCGCGCGCATCACGGCGAGCGATTGGACCGAGGGCGGCTTCGACGCGCAGGACGCGGCCGCGTTCGCGCGCGAGCTGAAGAAGCTCGGCTTCGACTACGTCTGCGTGACGAGCGGGGGCGTGGTCGGCTACGCGAAGATCAAGGTCGAGCCGGGCTACCAGGTCGGATTCGCCGAGCAGGTGAAGCGCGGAGGCGGGCTGCCGGTGATGACGGTGGGCATGATCGCGGCACCGCAACAGGCCGAGGATATCCTCGCCGCGGGCCGCGCCGACATGGTGGCGCTCGCCCGCGGCCTGCTCGACGACCCGCGCTGGGTGTGGCACGCCGCCGAGCGCTTCGGGGTGAAGCTGGACTACCCGCCGCAGTACCGCCGCGCGCACCCGGACCAGTGGCCGGGGGCGCAGCTGGCGCGGCCGCGGCAAGTCGCCTAAGCTGGATTCGCGACCTCGGCCAGCTCCTGCCCGGCCTCGAGCCGCACGGTGGCGTCCTGCTCGCTGAAGGCCACCCCAGCGGGGTCGCCGCCTTCGGCCACTTTCTTCAGCTGCTGCTCCATGAAGCGGCGCAGGAAGGCGACGCCCTTGTCGCTGGTGGCGAAGTGCTCCTCCGAATGGAGCGTGATCTCTCCCTGGCCGGTCTGCGCCTCGAAGTCGCCGGGGAATTGCCGGTGCTCTTCCTCGGTCAACTCGCGCCAGAACTTGCCGTTCATCTTCGAGCGGTATTTCCCCAGCTCGCCTTTCTCCATGACGCGGCCGGCGACGTAGATGCGGTAATGCGTATCGTCGATCGGCAGCACCCAGCCGATGGACTCGACCCGGCCGTAACGGGCGACGCGCGGGTTGGGCACCACGCGCAGGGTGGGGCACACGGCCTCCGTCACGCGCCGGTGCACGCGGCCGTCCTCCAGCGTGCGCAGCGACGTCACCTTCACGCCGCGCGCCGTGGTCTCGAAGCTCACCTTCGGCACCAGGCCCATCTGCTCGATGAACTGGGGCCCGCTGAAGGAGCCGTGCAGGATGGGCACGTGGAACGGGTCCACCACGTTCTCCCAGTGCTGCAGCCAGTTGCAGGGCACGATCTGCGCGCCGCCTGAGCCGATCGAGGAGTCGTCTGCCTCGACGAATTCGCCCGGCGGCCAGTTCCTCGAGGCATTCGTAGCGCGGCAGTACGGGTTTCTTCTGCGGCGGGCCCAGATAGGCGAACACGAGCCCGTAGCGCTCCTCTACGGGGTACCAGGGCTGGCGCACCTTGTCGCGCCGCGGGCCGCCGCCTTCCTCGCAAGGCTGCTCGAGGCAATGTCCTTCGACGTCGTAGAGCCAGCCGTGGTAGCAGCAGCGGATGCCGCGCTCCTCGACCTTGCCGTAGTAGAGCGTGGTGCCGCGGTGCGCGCAGCGCGGGTAGAGCAGCCCCGCCTTGCCGGCGCCGTCGCGGAACAGGATCAGGTCCTCGCCCAGCACGCGCACCTTGCGCGGCGTGGCGGTGGCGTCGGAGGCGAGGCCCACGGGATGCCAGTAGCGGCGCAGCAGCTCGCCCATCGGCGTGCCCTGGCCCACCAGCGTAAGCTCGGCGCGGTAGCTCGGGGCGGGCCTGCCGTACGCGGTGCCGCTGTCCATCAGTGCGCCGCGAACAGCTGCGCGATGTCGTGCGCGCCGAAGCGGTACTCGTGGTTGCACATCTCGTTGCGGATCACCACTTCGCCTTTTTCCGCGAGGATGCTGTCCAGCTCCGCGCGCCCCAGGCCGCGCAGCACGTCCTTCACCTTCTCGACGTCGTGGGGGCAGTGGTATTCGACCGGGTAGAGGCGGAACACGCGCAGCAGCTCCTCGGGAAAGAGGTTGGTGAGCAGGTCGTAGGGCTGCGCGTCCACCGTTTCCGCGAGCGTGAGCGTGGCGGCGAGCCGCGTGACGCGGTTCCAGCCGTCGGCGTCGCGCCGCTCGGCGCCGGGCAGCTTCTCCAGCAGCAACCCGCAGACCGCGTGCTCGTCCGCGTACAGCCAGAGCCGAGCTTCGCCCTGCTCGGACTGCGCGAGGTAATGCTCGAAGATTTCCGGCAGCGTGGCGCCTTCGAGCGGCACCAGGCTCTGGTAGAGCTGGCCGCTCGCCGCGTCCTCCAGCGTCACCGCCAGCCGGCCGCCCGCGAAGGGCGCGCCCGGCCGGTCGTCATGCTGCGCCATGCCGCGGATCTTCAGTTCGGCGGTGCAGTCGGCGACCAGCAGGCGCACGCGGCCCTCGCCCTGCACCTGCAGCGTGACGCGGTTGCGGCCTTTCTGGTTGGCGCCCAGCAGCACGGCGAGTGCCGTGGTCTCGCCGAGCAGCCGTGCGATGTCCGCGGGATAGCCGCGATCCTCGCTCATGCGCCGCCACGCGCCGGTGAGGCACGCGAGGCGACCGCGGATGTCGAGCTCCTCGAAGAGGAACCGTTGCACGTAGTCGGTCTGCACGGCGCGCAGTCTACTACTCGAGCATTGCCCCCGAGGCCTTGATCAGGGCGTCCCATTTCGGCAGGTCGGCGCGCACGTTGGCGACGAACTCCTCCGGTGTGTTGCCCACCGGGGTCTGGCCCTGCGTGACCATCCTCTCCTTCACCTCGGGAAGGTTGATCACCGCCTTCAGCTCGCGTTTGCAGGCGGTCGATGATCGGGCGCGGCGTGCCGGCGGGCGCGTAGGCGCCCACCCAGATGGCGAGGTCCACGTTGGGCACGCCCTGCTCGGTGAAGGTGGCGAGCTCCGGCATCGAGGCCGAGCGCTGCGGGCCGGTCATGGCGATGGGCTTCACGCCGCCGGAGGCGATGCGCGGCTTGGCGCTCGTCGGGCTGGCGAAGGTGGAATCGAGGCCGCCGTTCTGCACGTCGGTGATCGCGAGCACGTCGCCTTTGTAGGGCACGTGCTCGAGGTTGAGCCCCGCCTCGCGCTTCAGGATCTGTCCCGCGAGATGGCCCCAGGAAGCGATGCCCCAGGAGCCGTAGGTGACGCGATCCTTGCCCTTCGCCCAGGCGATGAAACCCTTCAGGTCGTTGTAGGGGGCATTGCCCGGACCGACGAACAGCACCGTGCCATAGGAGAGCTGGGTGATCGGCGCCAGGTCCTTGTCCGGGTCGTAGGGCAGGGTCTTCGAATACATGATCCGGTTGTTCACCGTGGTGGACATGGTGGTGATCATGAAGGTGTAGCCGTCGGGCGCCGCGCGCGCCACGGCCTGCGTGCCGACGATGGTGTTGGCGCCCGGCGATGGCCTCGACGATCACGTTCTGCCCGAGGCGCTTGGAGAGGGGCTCGGCGATCAGCCTGCAGTAGATGTCGATCGCGCCGCCGGGACTGAACGGCGTGATGAGGCGCACCGGCTTGTTCGGGTAGTCGGACTGGGCGAGGGCGCGCGGCGCAGGCGAGGGCAGCGAGCAGGGCAGTCAGCAGGCGCATCATGGTCTCCTCCGGTGATGCGCCAAGGGTAGCAAACCGCAGGCAGAATGGCGCCATGGATCGCAGGCATTTCATCGGCGCCGCCGGCGCGCTGGCGCTGCTGCCGCGGGCGCTGCGCGCGCAGGCGCGGCCGCTGCGCTACGCCGACATGCACAGCCACGTCGCGATGTGGGGCAGGACTCGGCCAAGGGAGACATCCGCGAGGAGTATGGAGCAGGGCGGCATGCTGCTGGTGGCGCGCAAGTACGTTGCGGACGGCCGGTGATCCGCATGATGGCGGGCGGCTCGGCGTGCACCGGACCGCGGCGCCGGGCGAGCTCGCCGCGCTACTTCGACAAGAACGTCCCTCTGATGCGCGCGCGCCATCGGCGCGAGGGGCTGGCGGAGGTGCTCTCGGCTGCCGACCTGGAGCGCGTGCTGCAAGGACCGCGTACCGGCGATCGTCGCTGTCCTCGGAAGGCGCGGACTTCCTTGAGGGCGACCTCAAGCGGCTGGAAGCCGCGCGCGCGCTCGGGATCGTGCATCTTGCAGATCGTGCACTACCGCGTCTCCGAGGTCGGCGACATCTGCACCGAGCGGCCGGTGCATGGCGGCCTCACCGCTTTCGGCAAGGAGGTGGTCGCGGCTTGCAACCGGCTCGGCATCCTCGTCGATGTCGCGCATGCGACGTCCGCCGGCATCGAGCAGGCGCTCGAGATTTCCGCGAAGCCCGTCATCTCGTCGCACGGTCTCGTGGCGGACTACGAGCCCAGCTACACGATGGATGGCGCGCGCGCGCGGGGCCTGCACCTGCCGGTGGCGAAGAAGATTGCCGCCAAGGGCGGCGTGGTCGGCTTCTGGGCGCTCGGCCGCAGTTCCGCTCGCTCGGCGGCATGGCCGACGCGTCATCGACGCGGCGGGCAAGCTCGGCGCGGCGCACGTCGGCATCGGCAGCGACATGGCCGGCATGCCTAGCTCGGTCATCCCGAGCTACGCCGCGTTCGCGGAACTGGGCGAGGTGCTGGCGAAGCGCGGCGTGAAGGGCGAGGACCTCGACAACATCCTCGGCATGAACTACGTGCGGGTGCTGCGGCAGGCGCTCGCGGTCTAGTCCAGCGTGCGCTTGTAGAAGCCCAGGCCGATGGCGATCACCACCAGCATGAACGCGGCGATCGGCCAGAGCTGCGGCCACAGCTCGGCCAGCACGTTGCCCTTCAGCATGATGCCGCGCACCAGGACGCAGGAAGTGGGTGAGCGGCAGCAGCGAGCCGATCCACTGCGCCCACTCCGGCATGCCGCGGAACGGGAACATGAAGCCCGACAGCAGGATCGAGGGCAGGAAGAAGAAGAACGTCATCTGCATCGCCTGCAGCTGGTTGCGCGCGATCGACGAGAAGGTGATGCCCAGCGTCAGGTTGGCGGCGATGAAGAGCAGCACGACGAAGTACAGCAGCAGCGGGATTGCCCTGCATCGGCACCTCGAACAGCAGCAGCGCGGCGGCGATGATCAGCGTGACCTGGATCAGCCCGATCAGGATGTAGGGCACGATCTTGCCGGTCATCACCTCGATCGGCAGCGCCGGCGTGGACAGCAGGTTCTCGAAGGTGCCGCGCTCGCGCTCGCGCGTCATGGCGAGGCCGGTCATCAGCACCATGGTCATGGTGAGGATCGTGCCGATCAGCCCGGGCACGATGTTGTAGGCGGTGACGCCTTCGGGGTTGTAGCGGCGGTGCACGCGCACGTCGAACGGCGGCGCGCGCGGCTGCGAGCTCCGCCAGCGGCCCCTGCAGGTCGCGCTGCCAGCGCCGTGATGGCGAGCTGCGCCGAGCGCCGCGATCGCGTTGCCGGTGGCGGACGGGATCGGACGCGTCCGCCTCGACCAGCAGCACCGGGCGCTCGCCGCGCACCAGCTTGCTGCCGAAGTTCTCCGGGATGGTGACCGCGAACTGCACGCGGCCGTGCGCGAGCAGGTCCTCGATCTCGTCCTCGCTGGCGACCTGGCGCGTCGATCCTGAAGTAGCCGCTGGTCTGCATCGCCGCGAGCAGGCTGCGCGAGTACGGGCTCGAATCGGCGCGCCAGCACCGCGGTCGGCAGGCGCTTCGGGTCGGCGTTGATGGCGTAGCCGAACAGGATCAGCTGCAGCACCGGGATGCCGATGATCATGCCGAAGGTGAGGCGGTCGCGCTTGAGCTGGATGAACTCCTTGACGATGATGCCGATCCAGCGCGACCAGGAGAACGCCTGCAGCGTCACTGCGGACTCGTCCGTTCGCCTTCGGCATCAGGTGGATGAAGACGTCCTCGAGGCTCGGCTCGGCGCGCCGCCAGGCGAAGCCGCGCATCTGCGCGGAACGGCGCGATGGCCTGCTCGAGCGCGGCCTCGTCCTCGCCGGTGACGTGCAGCGTGTTGCCGAACGCCGTGACGTGCGCGACGCCCGGCAGGCCGTGCAGCTTCAGCGCGAGCACGGCGAGCGGCGCGCGCGGGCCCTGACACCGCCCAGGTCGACGAGGCGCACCAGGTGCAGCACCTCGTCGGGCGTGCCGGTGGCGAGCAGCTTGCCGTAGGCGATGTAGGCGAGGCGGTGGCAGCGCTCGGCCTCGTCCATGTAGTGCGTGGACACCAGCACCGAGATGCCGCTGGCGGCGAGCGCGTGGATCTCCTCCCAGAAATCGCGCCGCGCCTGCGGATCGACGCCGGCGGTCGGCTCGTCGAGCAGCAGCAGCTGCGGGCCGGTGCAGCATGCAGGCGGCGAGCGCGAGGCGCTGCTTCCAGCCGCCGGAGAGCGCGCCGGCGAGCTGGTCGCTGGCGCGCGTCGAGGCCGAGCTGCTCGAGCGCCTCGGCCACCGCCTGCTTGCGGTCCTTCATGCCGTACATGCGCGCGACGAACTCCAGGTTCTCGCGGATCGTGAGGTCTTCCCACAGCGAGAAGCGCTGCGTCATGTAGCCGACCTCGCGCTTGATCGCCGCGGTCTCGCGGATCACGTCGTAGCCGAGGCAGGTGCCCGCGCCGGAGTCGGGCTTGAGCAGGCCGCACAGCATGCGGATCGAGGTGGTCTTGCCGCTGCCGTTCGGGCCGAGGAAGCCGTAGATCTCGCCGCGCGCGCACCTGCAGCGAGAAATCCTTCACCACGTGCTTGTCGCCGAAGCGACTTGTTCAGCCCCCGCACGTCGATGGCGAGCTCGCTCACTTCAGCCGTCACGTCCACCGGCTGGCCCGGGCTGCAGGCTGCGCGTCGCCGGCGTCGGGCCGCGCCTCGACCAGGAACACGAGCTTGTCGCGCGACTCCTTGCTGTAGATCACCGGCGGCGTGTACTCCGCCTGCGTCGAGACGTAGCTCACCTTGGCGGCGATCGGCGGCCGGGCAGCCGTCGCAGCGGATCTCGACGCCTTGGCCGGGCTGCAGCGACGCCGAGCGACGGTTTCGGGCACGTAGAAGCGCACCTTCACGTTGCCCGGCGGCAGCAGCGACGACCACCGGCGTGCCCGCCGGCACCCATTCGCCTTCGACGAAGAAGGTGTCCTGCACCAGCCCGGACACCGGCGCGGCGACGCTCTTCTGCTCCAGGCGCCAGGCCGCCTGCGCCAGCGCCGCCTGCGCCGCCGCGACGTCGCCCTCGGCGGCCTTGCGCTCGGCGTCGCGTCCGAGCGGCAGCAGCGCGCTGCTGCAGCTGCGCCTCGGCCTCCGCGACGCGCGCGCGCGTCGCGCGTCGCGCGCCGCCTGCGCCTCGTCCAGCCGCGCCTGCGAGATGAAGCCTTCCTTGAACAGCTTTTGCTGCTGCGCGAGCTGCGACGCGGACAGCTCGAGCGCCGCCTTCGCCTGCGTCACCTCCGCGCGCAGCGCGTCGATTTCCGGCGCGCCGGCGCGCCGCCTGCAGGTTCTCGAGCCGCGCCTGCGGCCGCGTTCAGGCGCTGCTCGGCCTCGGTGCGCGCCGCGCGCTCGCTTTCCTGCTCGAGCGCGAACAGCGGCTTTCCCGCCTCGACCTTGTCGCCGCGGCGCACGTAGAGCTTCTGCAGCTGCCCGGCGTAGGGCGAGGCGATGCAGCACGTATTCGCCCTCGATGTAGCCCTGCCAGGTGTTATCGGCCGGTTTTTCGCACCCGATCAGGTTTGTCGCAAGAAGAAGTATCAGGAGACGTCGCGTCATCGCCTTGCCCTCGCGATGCTCGCCGCCGCCTTGCCTAGCACCGCCTTCGCCTCTGCCCGCGCTGCCGCGTTGTCTCGCGCAAGCTGCAGCACCGCGCAACCGACCACCACCGAATGAAAGAATGCCACGCTCACCGGATCCGTTTCCAAGCCGCCGGCCTCGAGCGCCGGCGTCATCTGCTCGCGCAGCTTGGTAACAAAACTGCGCATGCGTTTCTTTATCGCCGGATCCCGGTCCGCTGCCGCCACCAGGCCCAGCATGACTCGCACCCTGCGCTTGTCCGCCGAGCCCGCCGCGATCCCCTGCGCCACCGCGGCCGGCGTCGCCGGCCGGTCGTGCGCGAGTTGCCCCGCGAGCTTGCCGATCGAATATTGCGCTACCGCCTGCAACAGGTCCGCGCGGGTCGGGAAGTAGTAGGTGAGGTGACTCTGGCGGACGCCCGCCGCCTTGCTGACCTTGGGCTGCGTCAACTCATGGGCGCCGCTCTCTGCGAGCAGCCCCAGCGCGGCTTCCAGGATGCGGTCCCGGACGTCCATTTGGTAAGTTTACCAAACGGCGCATGAGTTCGCTATCGGGTTCTGTCCTTTCCAATACGTTCGGGCTAACGTCCAGCACTAGCCGCGCGCGGCGTTGTGCGCGTCGGCTCCATGCTGTGGTTAGCCCACGTATACGACTTCAATGGCGAGGGGGTGCTCATGGAACTCAGAGGCATCGACTCTAGGGATGTCTTTGAGCCTCAACTGCACCCTTCTT
The DNA here is from genome assembly GCA_963782655.1 of uncultured beta proteobacterium. Taxonomy (GTDB): domain Bacteria; phylum Pseudomonadota; class Gammaproteobacteria; order Burkholderiales; family SG8-39; genus JAABQT01. The sequence goes on from CAWALA010000013.1 coordinate 409,157, forward strand.
CCATCTGACTCCTTGAAAGAGCACCCACGCCTGGGAGGATAAATAGGTCAGGACGAGCAGTGGTGTTATTGGAGTGTTGCTCATTGCCCAATCCAACACAGCTATTGGCAGAAGCAGGCACGAAGCGAGTAGACCAAGTGAGCCTATGACCATACTGGTAGTAACGGCCGCGGCGCCAGGTCGTTGTAGCAATAGAGCGAATGAGATCGCGTGAAGAATGGAAGGCGCGGCAAGTAGGAGAAGAATTACCTCTAATGGTTCTTTCGCCGACCAGAGATAGATCGCAAAGGCAGAGACACAGAGCAGCGAAATAATCGTGGCGACAACCAGGGACTTAAGTATGTCTTGTTGAGCATAACCAATTGTGGGTTGCATCACTGTCGGCGCGTCCGTAAGTGGGCTAACGTGTCGCTTCACCGGCGGCCTTTGGCCGTCCGGTGCAAGCGAGGGTTAGATTCCGATCAGGCCACTTCCAGGAGTGCACGGGGGTTCTTCTGCGCAATGAGGAGAAGCGTACGTGCTGCCCCCGAGGGAGCGCGGCGGCCTTGCTCCCATTCCTGGAGTGTGCGCACGGAAACGCCAAGGAGCTGCGCAAAGCGAGACTGCGACAATCCGGTGCGTTCGCGTACCGACGTCACCGAGGGGACATTGACCACGCGCCCGTGTTCGCCCCGCTTGATATCGCGGATACCTTCGAGAATCTCCAGACCGATATTGCGTTTTGCCTTAGCCATCGAGTTCCTCCTTGATCCTGCGAAGCACGTGAGCAGGGATGTTCTGCTCTTCATTCTTCGCGTAGATCGTCAGCATCCAAATCACACCTTCATGCGTCTTGGCGTAGTAGATCACCCTGATCCCGCCTCGTTTTCCGCGACCAGGTTGCGCCCATCGTAGCTTTCGAACGCCACCCGATCCCGGAACGATCGCGCCTCGCTCTGGAGCCTCAGCCAACGCCACCTGGAGTTCGGCGTACTGGTCATCGGTGAGGTAGTCACCAACAAGGCGTGAAAACAGCTTTGACTCGACAAAGCTGAACATGCCGCATTATACGTCAGTGACGTATGGCGTCAATCGGAATCTAACGTTCGCGTTTTGCCGCGCCGCATGCGCAGCGTAGCGAGCTGAAGGCGGAATCTTCCCCCGGTTTTGTTGACACCCGGTTCATTGAGCCTGCCGTTCAAACGTCGCAGGCGATACGTAATCGAGTGACGAATGAAGTCTAGCGCGGTTGTAAAAGGGCAAGTAGTCCTTCAGCACAGTCCGGATCTCCTCGTCGTCATCGAAGCTACGGCCATGAAAGACGTCGGTCTTCATGGAATGGAAGAACGACTCGATGAAGGCGTTGTCAGTCACTTTACCGGGGCGGTTCATGCTCTGCGTGATGCCGAGTTCCGCGATTCGTTCCTTGAACCCGCCGGCCGCGTACTCAATGCCTCGGTCGGTGTGGAACACCAGATCACGCCCGGGCCTGCGGCTTCGCACGGCATTGTTGAGCGCCCTTAGCGTGAGCTTCACGTCTTTCCTCGGCCCGTAGCTCCAGCCCACCACCCGGCGGCTGTACTTGTCCATCACAACAGCCAAGTAGCGGTAGATGCCGCCCACCTTCAGATACGTGATGTCCCCGACCCAGACCTGGTCGGGCGCCTTCAACTCCAACTCCAGCTGCCGGTTCGGGATCCCGCTGTAGTAGCGCTGCAGGCTCGGGCTCGTGTACCGGATCGTGGCTACTCGGGCCTTGATGCCATGGGCGCGCATCAGTCGCGCCACGCGGTGCTTTCCCACACTGCAACCGCGCTGACGCAGCGCCTGATGCACCCGAGGGCTGCCGTAGGTCCCGCGGCTCTCGGCGTGCACAGCCCTGATCCGCTCGGCCAGCGCCTCGTTCTGGCGCTCACGCTCGCTCCGCTCGCGCGAGCGCCAGGCGTAGTACCCGGCTCTGGTCACTCCGTAGACGCGGCACATGAGCGTCAGATCGTGCTTGTCCCGGTTTACTTCGATGAACTCGAAGACTTCCGCTTTCGACCCGAAGCAAACCGGATGGCTTTTTTTAGGAGCTCGTGCTCCTCCTTGAGCACCTTGTAGCGACGCTCCAGCTCCTTTAGCCGTCTCAGCTCCGCCGTGGTCTCCACATCGAGCTTGGACGCTCTGGCCACGATGACTCCCTCCCGGACCTGCCTTCTCCACAGCGACAGCATGAACGGGTGAATGTCCAACGCCGAGGCCACATCCTGAATCAGAACGCCCGGCAGGCTGCTCAGTTTCACCGCCGTCGCCTTAAATTTCTCTCCGTACCTTGCAATCTTGCGTGCTCCAGCCTTTGCCACAACACACCTCCGAGCTGTTAGCCCGAGGTGTCAACTAAAACGGGGGAAGCTTGGCGTCGGTCAACGAACGCGCTGTTAGACCGCAAAGGCGTTGGCATATACGGCGTACAACCCACCTAGGGCGAGCGAGGCCAAGAACCCTCCAAAAGCCCGCAGCCAGCCGACGTCTTTGAGTGGCTGAGGATCTAGAAACATCCTGGCATGACCGACCGGTTGCGGTAACGTTGTGCGGAACTTAGCCAAGGCGATGCCTACTACCAGCGGAATCTGAAATCCAGTGGCTAGCAAAGCGACGGTAAACCAGGGCCAGAAATTGGTGAGATGGGCGAGCAACAAGCTCAGGCCGACAACGCCGGCGAACCAATAGCAGGCGTAAACCGACGAGATGTCTGGTCTACCAGGAATTGCTAGTTCGTGGAGCCAGCGCGTCGACATTTGCGGTCTAACGTTCGCGATGACGCGCAATGACCGGCGTGCGCAGCGGCGCTGAAAAATTGTCGCGGTCGATCGCGCTGTTAGGCTTCGGTTTTCCTACCTTGCTAGAGCCTGGTTCGTGGGTCAATGACTTTGGTGTTTACACCAGCAGGAAGAAGATTGCGCTTCCGGCAATTGATAAAAGACATCCCCCGGTGGCGTAAAGCCACCCGAAGCCACTGACAGGTGATCGTTCAATGAACATTGCGGCATGCCCCACTGGTGGGACCGCGGCATCAATACGGTCGCCGAGCTTGTGAGTCACGATTCGCCACAGAAACAACAATTGAAAGGCTAGACATACATTGGCCAAGAGAAGCAGTGTGAGCCTCAGGTCCCACGTGGCGGACGTCTTGAGCAATAGGGCAACTGCGAGAAGTACTAGTTGTAACGCAGCAAGGCAATAGGTGAGCGGAATCTGGCGAGGATCATCAAGAAATCCGTGCAGAAAAATATTAGGGATCATTTCCCGAAGCCTAACGTTTAAGTTCATCGGCCGCCGAAGGCGGTCCGGTGGAACGACGGGTTAGGCGTCGCCTTGGCGGGCTGCAACGTTACCTCCACCGAGCCCTGAGGTCTCGCCTCAATCCGCGCCAAGATGTGTCTTAAAGAACGTTACCGCAAACTCTCGAGATCGGTTCGCGATATCCGGATCCGCTATGACATGGGCAATCCCACCCTGGCCCTTGTTCACGCCAAAATCGCGATACGACCTGCTAAACCGACTATCCCACGCGAACGTGGCGCCAGCATAGATCGTGACAGAGAAATGGGGGCGAACCTGGGCGGGCAGTTCCGCCAAAAACCGCTCGCAGCTGTCGGGATCATCGAAATCGTCCTTGTCGCCGTCGAGGATATGGACCGGTCTGCCGGTCACCTGTTGGTAGACGGTGGGCTTAAAGTTCTTGGATGTTCCGGCGAGCACGGTGCGGTGGACCCAACAGAGCGGGTAGAGTCCAAGGTGAGCGGCGAAGCGAGGCTTGCCGCCGGTGTATTGCCGGGTCAACTCGTCGGAACTTGTCAGCACTGAAATGATCCCTCCCCAGGAGAATCCCAGGATTCCGATCCGCATTGGGTCGATGCGGGGATGACCCGCCAGATACTGCAAGGTTTGATACGCATGCGGCAAGTTATGGCGTGCCGTTACTGGCATACCCCTGCCTCGTAAATAGTCGATCTCCACGGTCGCAATTCCGGCGTGATTGAGCGCCTCGGCATAAAACGCTCCGCGGCCATCGAACTCGGGGGAACTGTGGAGGATCAATACTGCGGGCAGGCGATCACGCGTCGAATCCGGAATTCGTAGCTCGCCAGATACTGCTGCGCCCGGCTCAAACGCATCAACGACTTTGAAGGACAGTTTCTCGATCGACACCGTGCCCTGTGCGCTGGCGGTTCCGAGGAACGTCGCAAATGCAATAGCGCCGACAACCAAGGTGCAACGGTTGATCATGAGCACGCTGATAGAGATCTTCATGGTGGCGCCTAACGTCCCGGTTTTGGCGCACGCGCGTAGGCGCGCAGCGCCGGGCTAGTGTCGCTCAACAACCGGCGGTTAGGGCGCTTGTATGAGCGTGCGTCGACGCGCATCAGGAGTTTCCCAGTAGCGCTGCAGCGCCTTTGTTGCCAGATCACCGTACGTGTGACCCTTGTCGTTGTCTCGTACAAAGCGCAAAAACGAAATGACCGCGTCAATCTGCGAATCAGAAAGGCGCTTGAGTCGGGCGAGGTTGTAATTCGACCGTTGTGTTACCGCACATACGGCTGAATTGACCGCTCTGCCGTGGGCAAAGCTCTCAGAATTGAGATTGTGAACGGCAAACGTTAGGAACGCTGGGAGGTAGTAAACAAAGGAGTTCTCGTCCAAGTGCGAGAGTGCAGCCTCACAATTGACGAGGTCCTGCGCGTCAAAGGCGGGCCACGTGATGTGCCGGTCCTTCTCGCCTTCGGCCTTCCATTCCGACTCAGGAATCTCCCGGGCAATGCCCTGATCGGTGAGCTGCCCCTGGTGGAGGGTCATTTCGGGAACCGGGTCAACTGGGAAGGCTTCCCGAAGTTGCTTAAGCAGCGCGGCTGAGTCCATAAGCGCCCTAACGTGTATTGGTTGACAATTTAGTTGACAGATAGCGGTTTGCAAACCGACCAAGGCGCAACGGCCGAGGCCCATCTCCTCTTAGTTTCAACACGTTACGCCCCGCTCAGCCAGCAGGCAATTCCGCCTCGACATCTCCAATCGAGATATCAGGCGAGGCGCAGTCAGAGCCCCAGGTAGGCCTGCCGCACGCGGTCGTTGTGCAGCAGCTCCTCGCCCGAGCCGCTCATGACGATGCGGCCGTTCTCGAGGACGTAGGCGCGCTGCGAGATCTTGAGCGAGACGGCGACGTTCTGCTCTACGAGCAGGATCGTCAGGCCGCGCTGGTTGAGGGCGCGGATGGTGTGCAGGACCTCCTGCACCAACAGCGGCGCGAGGCCGAGCGAGGGCTCGTCGAACATGATGAGCTCGGGCGCGCCCATCAGGCAGCGGCCGATGGCGAGCATCTGCTGCTCGCCGCCGGACAGGGTGCCGGCGAACTGGGTCTTGCGCTCGGCGAGCTTGGGGAACATGGCGAAGACGTCCGTCGAGCTGGCGCCGGGCGCCGGCGCGGGCGCGCGGGAGCATGGCGCCCGTCTCGAGGTTCTCCAGCACCGTCAGGCTGGGGAAGACCTGGCGGCCCTCGGCGACCTGGCCGATGCCGAGGTTGCAGATGGCGTGCGATTCGAGGCCGGTGATCTTGCGGCCGTTGAAATGGATCGTTCCCGAACGGCTGGCCTCGATGCCGGCGATGGTGCGGATCAGGGAGGACTTGCCGGCGCCGTTGGCGCCGATGATGGCGACGATCTGGCCTTTCGGCACCTCGAGGGAGACATCGGCAGAGGGCCTGCGCGTCGCCGTAGTAGAGGTCGAGGTTCCTGACGGCGAGCATCAGACTTCGGTCTCCTCGCCGAGGTAGCACTCGAGCACCGCCGGGTCGCGCACGATCTCTGCCGGGGTGCCGCGCGCGATGACTTCGCCGTGGTGCAGGACGCCGATGTGCTGCGCGAGGGCCATCACGGCGCGCATGACGTGCTCGATGAGCAGGATGGTGAGGCCGTCGGTCCTGTTGAGGCCGCGGAACACCTCGACCATCAGGTCGCACTCGGTCGGGCGCAGGCCGGCCATGACTTCGTCGAGGAGCAGGAGCCTGGGGCGCGTGGCGAGGGCGCGCGCGACCTCGAGGCGCTTGCGGTCGGGCAGCGTCAGCGACGAGGCGGGCAGGTCGCGCTTTGGCCCCAGGCCGAGCTTTTCCATGATCTCGGCGGCGTAGCCTTTCGCCGCCGAGACATCTTTTGACCTTAGCAGCGCTCCAACCATCACGTTGTCCAGCACCGACAGGCCGGCGAATGGCTTGACGATCTGAAACGTGCGCCCGATCCCCGCAGCGCACACCTGGTCAGGCCGCAATCCGTGGATCGGCTTGCCCTGGAAAACGATGGCACCGGAGTCCGGCGGGAACACGCCGGCCACCATGTTGAAGATGGTCGTCTTGCCAGCGCCGTTGGGCCCGATCAGGGCGTTGATGCTGCCCTCGGGGATGGTGAACGAGGCGTTCGCACGGCCTTCAGGCCGCGGAAGGATTTGCTGACCCCACGAACGTCGAGCAACGCGTTCACAGTCTCAATTTCTTCGCAATGAACGGCCAGATCCCGTTGGGCAGGAACATGATCACGGCCAGCAGCACCACGCCGTAGAACACCTGCTTGATGCCCGGGATCTCCCAGCCGAAGGCGGCGAGCAGCTCGGTGATGCCGTCGGCGAGCAGCGTGAGCACCGCGGCGCCGAGGATCGGGCCGAACAGCGTGCCGACGCCGCCGATGATCGGCCCGAGGATGATCTCGATCGAGCGGCTGATGTGGAAGATCTGCTCGGGGAACAGGTTGTTGTAGTAGAAGGCGAAGAACACGCCGGCCACCGCGGTCATCGCCGAGCTGATCATCACCGCGATCATCTTCCAGCGGAAGGTGTTGATGCCCAGCGCCTGCGCCGCTTCCTCGTTCTCGCGGATCGCCTGCCAGTAGTAGCCGGCGCGGCTGCGCAGCAGCCACGCGCACAGCGCGAACGCGCCCGCCGCGAGCGCCAGCATGGCGTAGTAGTACATCGCGGGCGGCCCGCGGAAGTTGAGCAGGTCGATCTGGTCGCGCTGCGCCACCTTGAGGAACATGCCGCCGGGGCCGCCGGTCCAGCCCAGGTGGTCGAAGCCGATGCGCGTGAACTCGGCGAACGCGATGGTGAGCAGCGCGAAGTACACGCCGGAGATGCCGAAGCGGAAGGCGAGAAAGCCGATCGCGGCGCCCATCAGCACGCACACCAGCATCGCGAGCCACAGCCCGGCCCAGGGACCGAGCCCATAGTGGAAGAACAGGCCGCCCGCAGCGTAGGCCGCCGACGCCCACGTAGAGCGAATGGCCGAGCGACAGCTGGCCGGCGAAGCCCATCATCACGTTCCACGCCTGGCCGGCGAAGGCGAGGTACAGGATCAGCGTCGCCACCGACAGCAGGTAGTTGCTGGCGAAGGCGGGCAGCGCCGCCAGCAGCACGCCGAGGATCGCGAGCAGGATGGCGGCGCGGCGGTTCACGCCTTCCTCCCGAGCAGGCCCTGCGGCCGGAACAGCAGCACCAGGATCAGCAGGCCGAAGCTGAACATGCTCTTCGCCGAAGGGCGTGATGAACAATCCCGCCATCGCTTCGGACACGCCGATCAGCACGCCGCCGAGCAGCGCGCCGCCCATCGAGCCCAGGCCGCCGACGATGACGATGACGAAGGCGAGCAGCGTGTAGGCGGGCCCGAGCTGCGGCGTCACTTCCAGCAGCACGCTCATGGCGCAGCCGGCGACCGCCACGCAGGCCGCGCCCAGGCCGAAGGTGAGGGCGTACAGGTGCTTCACGTTCAGGCCGACCACCTTGGCGCCGAGGTAGTTGTCGGCGCAGGCGCGGATCGCCTTGCCGGTGAGGGTGAAGCGGAAGAACGCGAACAGGGCCGCGGTCGCCGCCAGCGCCGCGCCGGCGGCGTACACGCGCCCCTTGTCGAACAGGAGCGGCCCCAGCGCGAAGGATTCGAGCTGGTACTCGGTCTGCACGTTCCTCGCGTCCGGACCGAAGACCAGCAGCAGGCCGTTCACCATGATGAGTCGCCACCGCCACCAGCAGCATGAACTGCGAGTGCTCCGGGCGCGTGATGAACGGGTTGATCAGCGCCGTCTGCATGGCGTAGCCGAAGGCGAAGAACGCCGCCGCCACCGGCACGATGGCGAGGAAGGGATCGAGCTTGAGCGAGGCGAACAGCACCACCGCGGCGTACATGGCGATGGTCATCATCTCGCCGTGCGCGAAATTGACCACGCGCACCACGCCGAAGATCACCGACAGGCCGAGCGCCATCAGGCCGTACACCAGGCCCGTGAGCACCCCGGAGATGACGACGTTGGCGATCAGGTCCCAGGCCATAAAAAAGGGGCCGGCTTCGCCGGCCCCTCGATGTTGCCCGAATTCCGCCTAGCCGCGCTTGTAGTCCGGCGAAGGGAAGATCACCTTCGCCTCGGCGAACTCGGCGGGCAGGGTGACCATCGGCCGGCCCTTCAGGTTCTGGATCGCCGCGGAGAGGTTGCCCTCGACCTGGCCCTTCGGGTTGAAGCGGATCGGGCCGCCGAGCGACATGCGGTTGGCGACCGGGATGTCGGTCTGGCGGATGGCGTCGGCGAGCGTCTTGGCGTCGGTCGACTTCGACGCGGCGGAACGCGTCGGCGGCGATCATGATCGCGTCGTAGGTGTAGCCGGCGTTGGTGCCGTGGAAGTAGAGCTGATCCTTGGGAAAGAGCTTCTTGAATTCGCGCTCGACGATGCCGGTCATCTTCGACTTCGGGTTGTACCAGACCGTGTTGCAGATGGCGTAGTCGGCGTACTTGCCGAGCGCCTTGGTGTACTGCTCCTCGTACAGGCCGGGCGATCCCGGGCTGATGATGCCCATCGGGTTCCAGCGCTGCTTCACCATCTCGCGGCGCAGGACGATGGCGTCGTTCAGGCGGCACACCAGCATGAGGAAGTCGGCGTTCGCCGCCTTCGCCTTGGACACTTCCACCGTCAGGTCCTTGGCCGCCGGGTCGTAGGGAATCGGTGTCCACGACCTTGAACGGCAGGAAGTCGAGCCGCGGCAGCAGTGAAGCCGACGCCCTTGGCCATCGCCTGGCCGAAGGTGTCGTTGACGTGCATGAACACGGCGCTGCGCGGCACCGTGTTGGTGGTGCGGAAGATCTCGCCCATCAGCGCCAGGCCGTTCCTCACCAGGTCGGGCGCGGTGGGGAAGTTGCGGAACACGAACTTGTAGCCCTGCTCGGTGATCTGCGGCGCGGCGGCGATGTTGATGATGAATGGCACGCCGCGCTGCTCGGCGACCTGCGCGATGGCGGCGGAGTGGCCGGAGTCGAAGGCGCCCACCAGCACGTTGGCGCCTTCCTGGATCAGGCGCTCGGCGCGCGTGCGCGCGACGTCGGCGTTGCTCTCGGTGTCGGCGTTCATCAGCTCGATGTCCACGCCGAGCACCTGCTTGAGCACGGCGGGCGCGAGGTCGGCGCCCTTCTGGCAGGACTGGCCGATCAGCGCCTGCACGCCGGAGCGCGGCAGCAGCACGCCGACCTTGAGCTTCTGCGGCCTGAGCGCGCACGATGCCGAACGGCGCCAGCGCGGTGGCGGCGCCTGCGGCAGCGAGCGCCTTGTTGAACTGGCGACGATTGATGCGCTGCGTCATGAAATCCTCCCCTTTGGTCGGACTGTTATAGACCATTACAAAATGCGGGTCAACGTTTCCGGGACCGAGGCACTTGACGCGCCTCTCGCGCCGAGAGTAGCTTCACCGAACTAACGAGCGTTAGATTGGTGATGCCTTCAACGAGGGGAGGGATGCAATGAAACGCACAATGTGCTTGTGGCTGCTGCTGCTCGCCGCCTTTGGCGGCAGCGCCGTTGCCCACGAAGGTGGTTCGGACGGTTACGCCATCCAGAGCCTCAATCTTCCCGACCCGATCTTCGTGATCGGTGGAGACGGCATTCAAATACGGGTGACCGCCGGCTCGAGCGAGGCTGCCCGCCGCGCCGCGGTCCGGCTGAACGGCGACGAAGTCACCTCCGCGCTGGCCGAGACCGAGCCCGGGGTGTTGACCGGCACCGTTTTCGGCCTGCAACCCGGCATCAACTCGCTCGAAGTGTTCAAGAGCAGGCGGGATCGCCACCCCGAGGCCGGCCTCAAGGTCGCCCGCGCGAAGGCGCCGTCAGTCGCGTGCAGCCTCGCGTCCTTCCCCGCCTCGGCGCTCCCGGTGCCGAACACCGTAGTGACGTCGGCCGCGCCGGTCGCCGCCGCCGGCAGCGTTCCGGCGCACTGCCTGGTAGTGGGCACGATCAACGCCGGCCGCGTGGGAACTCCGACCCCTACGCCGACTCCTGCCACCCGCTACACCTATGCCATTAACTGGCAGGCCAGGCTGCCCGACGCGTGGAACAGCAAGTTCCATATGCCGGGCGGCGGCGGAACCGACGGCAGCGTGCCCAGGCACCACCGCACGCCTCCGCCAAGGCTACGCGGCCGCAGCCAACGATTCGGGCCATAGCAACGCGAGTGAACAACGATCCGCTCGCCGGTGGCAGCGCTTCCTTCGGCACGGATTATCTGGCGCGGGTGGACTTCGCCTACAACGCCATCGACGTCACGACGCGCACCGCGAAGAAGCTGGTCGAGTTGTACTACGACGACCAGCCCGAAGTACTCCTATTTCGAGGGTTGCTCGATGGGCGGGCGCGAGGCGATGATGGTCACGCAGCGTTTCCCGTCCTATTTCAACGGCGTGGTTTCGGGTGACCCGGCGTTCCGCATCACCAAGGTGGGCGTATGGGCCACCTACGACGGCGCAGCAGCTTGCCGCGCTGGCGAGGAGCCGCGGGCCTGATCTCGGGCTTCGGCGTGCCGTTCGCAAACAACACCTTCACCAACGACGACCTGCAGCTCGTCTCGAAAGCGGTGCTCAAGGCCTGCGACCACCTCGACGGCGTGGCGGACGGCATGGTCAGCAACTCGCAGGCCTGCACTACGCGGCGCGTGAAGCCGCTGTTGCAGGCACTGCGCTGCGAGGCGGGCAAGACGCCTGCCTGCCTCGCCGCCGACCAGGTCGAGGCGATCCTGAACATCTACAGCCTCCGGTGCGCCGAACTCGCGCGGCAAGCCGCAGTACGCGCCGTGGATGTGGGACGCGGGAATCGCCGGCTGTACCAGCGCGGCGGACTGCAAACGTCCCGAGCCGCCCAACATCAACGGCGGCTGGCGCCTGTGGAACGTCGGGTTCTTCAATCCCGCCTTCGTGCCGCACGTGAGCAACACGCCAAACGGCGCGTTCAACTTCGCCAGCCTCGGCGGCGGGGCGATCCCGTTGCTCTTCGCGACGCCGCCGATCCTGCCGGCGCCGACCGCGAACGATGGGCTCGCGAACATGACCATGAACATCGACTTCGACACGCTCGCAGCGAGCATCTTCGGCCCAGCGCAGACGTTCCCGGTGTCGGACACCGACCTGCTCAACGTCGACGACACCGATCTGTCGTCCTTCAAGAAGCGCGGCGGCAAGCTGATCATCTGGCAGCCGCAGAGCGGCGGTCCGTTCTCGCCGCAGGACATGGTGAACTGGTACACCGACATGAGCAGGGAGATGCGGGCTTCGAGGAGACGCAGGAGTTCGCGCGCCTGTTCATGCTGCCGGGCGTCAACCACTGCGGCGGCGGGCCCGGCACCAGCAGCATCGACGCGTTCTCGCCAGTGGTCGACTGGGTGGAGAACGGCAACGCGCCCGCGACCATTCTCGGCACCGCGCCGGCCGCCGGCAACCCGTTCCCCGGGCGCACGCGCGCGCTCTGCCCCTATCCGGCGTACGCGCGCTACAAGGGGACCGGCAGCATCGAGCTTGCCGAGAGCTTCGAGTGCCATGTCGACAAGCATCATGGCCGCGGCCATGGACACGACGACGAGCACCACGGTCACGACCGGGACTAGCGGGGGCTGAGCGCCGCCGAACGGTGGTATCGTTCGGCGCGCCATGACGAGCGCCGCCCGCACCGCGAAGAACGCCGCGCTGGCGCTTGCCAAGGAGCGCCCGGAGATGGGCAAGGTGCGAGCCGCGCGCGAACTGCGCGGTCGCGGCTTCCAGCTATCTCCTTCGGCAGTGCACACCATCTGGACGCGGCACGGCCTTGCGACCAGCTATGACCGACTCAGGTTGCGTGCCGGCCGTACCGATGCCGGCAAGGCGTCGCTATCCGATTCTCAGCGGGCGCGGCTTCGCCGCGCGACCATCAGCAGGCGGGTGAGCGCGCGAGCGGGCGCCAACGGCAATTCAGCGATTCACCCCAGGCGGGAGGAGTTGCTCGCCGCCGCGGCGAGGATCTTCAGCGCCCGAGGGTATGAAGGCGCTTCGCTGCGTGAAATCTGTGCCGCGGCCGGCATCCTCGCCGGCTCGATGTACCACCATTTCCGCTCGAAGGAGGACCTGTTTGTCAGCGTGCACGCCGAGGGGTTCCGCCAGCTGAACGAAGTCGTGGATAGGGCGCTGGAAGGAAAGACCGAACCCTGGGCGAGGCTCGAGGCGGCAATCGGCGCGCACCTTGGCAAGCTGGTCGGGCGCGCGGATGTGACCGTGGTTACAGTGGCGAGCCTGTTTCATACTGCGGACGCGCCGCTGCAGCGGCGGCTGAATCGCGAGCGTGAAGCCTACGAACACCGCTTTCGGGAGATGATCACGGCGCTTCCGCTTCCCCCGGATGCAGACAAGAGCCTGCTGCGCCTTGCGCTCCTGGGGGCGATCAACTGGACCCGGATCTGGTATCGACCGGGAAAGCGCACGCCGGCACAGATTGCGCATCACCTGGTCAACAAGGTTCTGCGCAAGAGTCTCGGTTGACGCGGTGAGGGGGTTTGGTCGGACTGTTATAGACCATTACAATTCACCGCTCAACGATGCAAAAGCTCCCTTCGCCCTACCGCCCGCGGGTGCTCGCGCCGATCTCGCGCGTGGCCGGTCTCGACTACGACGTGCTCGACGAACTGCTCGGCTACGCGCTGCGCCGCGCGCAGGTCGGCATGTTCCTCGCCTTCCACGCCGCCACGCGCGGCCTGGACATCACCCCGCCGCGCTTCACCGCACTGGTGATCGTCGGCGCCAATCCCGGCATCGGCCAGTCGGCGCTCGGCCAGGTGCTGGGCATCGCGCGCTCCGGCGCCATGATGCTCACCAACTGGATGGAGGTGCGCGGGCTTGCCGAGCGGCGCCGCCGGCCGAACGACGGGCGCTCCTGGGGCGTGCACCTCACCGCGCGAGGCGAGGAGCTCATCGCGCGCATGAAGCGCCGGGTCACCACAGAGGATCGCAAGCGCGCGGGCGTGCTCGATGCACGCGAGCGGCGCGAACTCCTGCGCCTGCTGAACAAGCTCGCGCGATGAAGCACGCGGCGCCCCTGCGCAGCGTGCCGCTCGGTGCGGCGGATGTCACCGTGATGCGCCGCGACGACGGCGCGGTGTTCCTGCGCTCGCCTCACGTGCTCGGGCCTTACCCGCACAACCTCACCGAGCGCCTCGAGCGATGGGCGCGCGAGACGCCGACGCGCGCGTTCGCCGCGCAGCGCGATCCGGCCGGCGGCTGGCGCACGCTGACCTACGCCGACGCGCACTTGCGCGTGCGCCGCATCGGCGAGGCGTTGCTCGCGCGCGGGCTTTCCACGGAACGTCCCGTCGCCATCCTTTCGGAGAACAGCCTCGAGCACCTGCTCCTCGCGCTTGCGGCGATGCACGTGGGCGTGCCGTGCGCGCCGATATCGCCCGCGTACTCGCTGCTGTCGAAGGATTACGCGAAGCTGCGCTACGTGTTCGGCCTGGCGACGCCGGGGCTGGTGTTCGCGCAGGACGAAGTGCGCTTCGCAGCCGCGGTCGCGGCGGCCGTGCCGAAGGGCACGGAGGTCGTCTTCGGCGATCGCTTTGCGGCGCTGGAGTCGCCTGCTCCCTCCGCGCGGGTGGATGAGGCGCACGCGCGCACCGGGCCCGACACCATCGCAAAGTTCCTCTTCACCTCGGGCTCGACCGGGCAGCCCAAGGCGGTGATCAATACGCAGCGCATGCTGTGCGCGAACCAGCAGATGCTCGCGCAGGCGCTGCCTTACCTCGCCGAGGTGTCCCCGGTGCTGGTGGATTGGCTGCCGTGGCACCACACGGCAGGGGGCAATCACAATATCGGCATCGTCCTCTACAACGGCGGCACGCTCTACATCGACGCGGGCAAGCCGCTGCCGGGACTGATCGAGACCACGGTGCGCAACCTGCGCGAGGTGGGGCCGACGATCTATTTCAACGTGCCGCGGGGCTACGAGGCGCTGCTGCCGCACCTGCGCGCCGACGAGGTGCTGCGCAAGACCTTCTTCGGCCGGCTGGGCCTCATGCAGTACGCCGCGGCCGTGTTGCCGCAGCCTGTCTGGAAGGCCTACGAGGAGCTCGCCCTGGAGACCTGCGGCGAGCGCATTCTCTGGATTACGGGCTACGGCGCCACCGAGACCGCGCCTTTTGCCATGAGCACCAACCGCGGCGCGGCGCGTGCCGGCACCGTGGGGCTGCCGGTGGACGGGCTCGACATGAAGCTCGCGCCGGTGAACGACAAGCTGGAAGCGCGTTTTCGCGGCCCGAGCATTTCCCCCGGCTACTGGCGGGCGCCCGAGCTCACGCGCGCCGCGTTCGACGAGGAGGGCTATTACCGCACCGGCGATGCGATGCGCTTTCTCGACCCGGAGGATCCGGCGGCCGGACTGGAGTTCGACGGGCGCCTCGCCGAAGACTTCAAGCTCACTACCGGCACCTGGGTGAGCGTGGGGCCGCTGCGCGCAAGGCTGAGCACAGCGGGCGCGCCGTATCTGCAGGACAGCGTGATCACCGGCCATGATCGCGACGAGGTCTGCGCGCTCGTGTTCCCCAACCTGCAGGCCTGCCGCGAATTGTCGCGGGAGGCGCTGCGCGCGCACCTGCAGCGCGCCCTCGACCAGTTGGCCGCCGAGAGCACCGGCAGCTCCACCCGCATCGCGCGCGCCCTGCTGCTCGAGGAGCCGCCCTCCATCGATTCGGGCGAGGTGACCGACAAGGGCTCGATCAACCAGCGCGCGGTGCTCCGCACGCGCGCCGATCTGGTAGAAATGCTCTACGCGGAACCCAGCGCACCACAGGTGCTGAAAGCCAAGGCATGAACCTCAACGACCTGGTCGCCATCGACGTCCACACCCACGCCTGGAAGTCGGCGCTGCAGGTGGGCGACACCCCCACCGCATCGCAGCAGGCGATGGGCAACTACTTCCGCTACGTGCCGCAGCACCAGACGGTGCCCGAGATGGCGGAGATGTACCGCAAGCTCAAGATGGCCTTCGTCGTCTTCACGGTGGACGGCGAGAAGGGCGCCAGCCGCAAGATCACCAACGAGGAGATCGCGGAGCTCGCGCACAAGAACGCGGACGTCGCGATTCCGTTTGCGAGCATCAACCCCCACCGCGGCGAAGCGGGCGTGCGTGAGGCGCGGCGCTTGATCAAGGATTTCGGGGTCAGGGGCTTCAAGTTCCATCCGTCGGTGCAGGACTTCAACCCGAACGACCGCATGGCCTATCCGCTTTACGAGGCGATCGCGGAGGCGAAGCTGCCGGCGCTGTTCCACACCGGGCAGACGGGGGTGGGCGCGGGCACGCCGGGCGGCGGCGGCATTCGCCTCAAGTACTCCAACCCGATGCTGCTCGACGACGTGGCCGCCGACTTTCCGGACATGCCGATCGTGCTCGCGCATCCGTCCTTTCCCTGGCAGGAAGAGGCGCTCTCGGTGGCGACGCACAAGCCGCAGGTGTACATCGACCTCTCGGGCTGGTCGCCGAAGTACTTTCCGCCGATCCTGGTGCAGTACGCCAACACGCTGCTCAAGGACAAGATCCTGTTCGGCTCGGACTATCCGGTGATGGCGCCCGAGCGCTGGATGGCGGACTTCGACAAGCTGCCGATCAAGCCGGAGGTGCGGCCGCTGATCCTGAAGGAGAACGCGGCGAAGCTTCTCAAGCTGAAAGCATAGGACGCGATGCGCACGCAGGTCGCCATCGTAGGCGCGGGGCCGGCGGGGCTGCTGCTTGCGCACCTGCTGCGCCTGCAGGGTATCGAGTCCGTGGTGCTGGAGACGCGCAGCCGCGAGGACATCGAGGCGACCATCCGCGCCGGCGTGCTCGAGCAGGGCACGGTGGACGTGCTGAACGAATCGGGCGTGGGCGAGCGCATGATGCGCGAGGGCTTCGTGCACCACGGCATCGTCCTGCGCTTCGCCGGCGCGCAGCCACCGCATCGACCTTACCGGGCTCTCGGGCGGGCGCTCGATCATGGTGTACGCGCAGCACGAAGTGATCAAGGACCTGGTCAAGGCGCGGCTCGACGCGGGCGCGCCAATCGAGTTCGGGGTGAAGGACGTGACGCTGCAGGACCTGGACACCGAGTCGCCGAAGGTCCGCTATCGGGATGGTGCGGACGCGGTGCGGGAGCTGCAGTGCGATTACGTGGCCGGTTGCGACGGCTTCCACGGCGTTTCGCGCCCGGCGATCCCGTCGCGCCGGCGCACCGAGTTCACGCGCACCTATCCCTTCGGCTGGTTCGGTATCCTGGTCGAGGCGCCGCCGGCGACCGACGAGCTGATCTACGCGCACCACGAGCGCGGCTTCGCCCTGGTCAGCACGCGCTCGCCGCAGATCCAGCGCCTGTACCTGCAGTGCGATCCCGAGGACGCCGTGAAGAACTGGCCCGACGCGCGCATCTGGGACGAGCTGCATACCCGGCTTGCCACGCAGGACGGCTGGCGGCTCACCGAAGGGCGCATCTTCCAGAAGGGCATCGTCGCCATGCGCAGCTTCGTGGTCGAGCCGATGCAGTACGGGCGGCTGTTCCTCGCCGGGGACGCCGCGCACATCGTGCCGCCCACCGGCGCGAAGGGGCTCAACCTCGCGGTAGCCGACGTGCGCGTGCTGGCGCACGCGCTGGTGGCGGCCTGCCGCGAGAAGCGCAGCGACCTCCTGGAGCAGTATTCGGCCACGGCGCTGCGGCGCGTCTGGCGCGCGGAGCACTTCTCCTGGTGGATGACCTCGATGCTGCACCGCTTCCACGACGACACGCCGTTCCACCACCGGCTGCAGCTCGCCGAGCTCGATTACGTGACGCGTTCCCACGCCAAGGCGACTTCGCTCGCCGAGAACTACGTCGGGCTGCCGCTGGACTGAATGGCCCTCACGTTCAAGACAGAGCGCAAGATCCGCTTCTCGCACTGCGATCCGGCGGGAATCGTCTACTTCGTCAATTTCTTCGACATGGTGAACGCCGTGGTCGAGGACTGGTTCGCGGAGGCGGTCGGCTTCGACTTCGAGGAGCTGCACATCCAGCGGCGCGTGGGCTTTCCCATCGTCAACACCGGCTGCGAGTTCTTCCGTCCCTGCCACCTCGGCGACCGGCTCGAGCTCGAGCTCTCGATCGCCAAGCTCGGCCGCAGCTCGATCGAATTCGCCGTCAGCGGCCGGGTGGCGGGCGAGGAGAAGTTCCGCGCGCGCCACAAGGTGGCGCTGATGTCGCTCGACTCGCAGCGCGCGCTGCCGATCCCGGAGGACATGCGAACCAAGATGCTGCCGTACGTCAGCGACTGACCCCTGGAGGACTCGACAACATGAACAAGGTACTCAATCCCGGCCACATCGCACCGCCCTACAAGAATCGCTACTCGCACGCCATCGAAGTCTCCGCGGGCTCGCGCATGCTCTTCATCTCGGGTACCGTCGGCGTGAAGCCCGACGGCACGGTGCCCGCGGAGTTTGCCGCGCAGGTGGAGACGGTCATGCAGAACCTCACAGAGATCCTGAAGGCGGGCGGCATGGACTGGAACGACGTGGTGAAGTTCCAGGGCTTTCTCACGCCGCAGGGGGATATCCCGGCGTTTGCGGAGGTGCGGCAGAAGTTCTTCGGCCCGCAGAAGCCGGCGATGACCGTGGTGTGGGTGGCCGGCCTCGCCGATCCGCGCTGGATGGTGGAAGTGGACCTGGTAGCGGCAAAATAGCGTCCCATGACCTCAATCCATCGTCGCAGGCTCCTCGGCGCAGCGGTCGTCCTGCCTATCGCCAAGGCAGCGATTCGCGCAGGAGCTCCCGCTCACCCCCGCTTGCGGCGCGCAGGCCGCCCCGACGCCGCGCCAGACCGAGGGCCCTTACTACACCCCGAACACCCCGCAGCGCAGTTCGCTCGTCGAGCCGGGCAGCAAGGCCGAGCGGCTCCTCCTCACCGGCCGCGTCGTCGACGCGCAGTGCCGCCCTGTAGCCAAGGCGCTGCTCGATTTCTGGCACTGCGACGAGAAGGGCGAGTACGACAACGTGGGCTTTCGCTACCGCGGGCACCTCTTCACGGACGCGGAGGGGCGCTTTCGCCTGGAGACGATCTTTCCTGCACTTTATCCCGGCAGGGCGCGCCACATCCACGTCAAGGTGCAGGCCGCGGGACGGCGCATCCTGACCACGCAGCTCTATTTCCCGGGCGACGCAAGGGACTCTCTCTGGCGCAAGGAACTGGAAGTGGTCATGGAGCAGCGGCCGCAGGGCCGTCTCGCCGCGTTCCAGTTCATCGTCGACGCGTGAAGATGACATAATCGCGCCTTCGCAATACGGCACATCGGCAATGACCTATCTCGTCACTGAAGACTGCATCAAGTGCAAGCACATGGACTGCATCGAAGTCTGCCCCGTGGACTGCTTCTACGAGGGCGAGAACATGGTCGTCATCCATCCGGACGAGTGCATCGACTGCGGCGTGTGCGAGCCGGAATGCCCGCCCGCGGCGATCATCCCGGACTCCGACGCCCGCGCCGAGCGCTGGCTCAAGATGAACACCGATTTCTCCCTGAAGTGGCCCAACATCACCCGCAAGGGCACGCCGCCGGCGGACGCCGACGCCTGGAAGGGCGTGCCGGATAAGTTCGCGAAGTACTTCACCCCGAACCCGGGCAAAGGCGAGTAGTGCAGTTGTCCCCGGAGGAACGCGCGATCCTCGCCGGGGAGCGCGGGGAGGCGGCGCGCCGCGCGCTCGAGTACCAGGTGCAAGGTCGGCGAGTTCTGGGGCGCCGAGCGCTTCGTGCCGGTCACCAACGTCCACATGATGGGCGACATCGAGGTGATGGGCGACGGCGGCCTGCAGTGGCTCAAGGACTACGCCGGCCTCGGGGCGCGCTGCGCCGTGGGTACCACCACCAACGCGCGCTGCTTCGACTTCGCGCACTGCCGGGAACTCGGGCAGGACGAGGGCGAGGCGGCGAAGGAGCACGAGCTGATCGGCTGCCTGCGCCGCATGGACGTGGTCACCACCGACACCTGCATCAACTACCAGACCGTCTATCAGCCGCACCTCGGCGAGCACGTGGCCTGGGGCGATACCGGCACGGTGATCTATGCCAACTCGGTGTTCGGCGCGCGCTCCAATTTCGAGTCCGGGCCGGCGGCGCTCGCCGCGGGCATCACCGGACGCACGCCGGAATACGGCTTTCACCTGGACGCGCACCGCAAGGGCAATTTCACCGTAGAGCTGCGCGCGAAGCTCGATGATCTCGCCGACTGGGGCATGGTGGGCAAGCTGGTGGGCGAGCCGCACCAGAGCTACTTCTCGGTGCCGGTGTTCCACAGTGCCCGCCGCACGCCTACTGCCGACGAGCTCAAGCACCTCGGCGCGGCGCTGGCGAGCTACGGCTCGATGGGCATGTTCCACTACGTCGACGTCACCCCGGAGGCGCCTTCGCTCGAGGCGGCGCTTGGCGGGCGGGAGCCGGCCGAGCGCCTGGTCATCACGGATGCCGACCTCGAGCGCGCCTATGCCGGCTACGAGTCTGGGCGATGGCGATGCGCGCTTGGTGGTGTTCTCCGGGCCGCAGCAGTCGCTGTTCGAAATGAAGCAGCTCGCGGGGCTGTTCGACGGCAGGCAGGTGAAGGCCGGCTCGCACTGCTTCGTCACCACCAACGGCGCGGTCCTCGCGCAGGCTCGCGCGCTGGGCTATGCCGGGACGCTGGAGGCGGCGGGGGTGACGATCCTGGAGGGAGTCTGCTTCTACATCCTGCAAAGATCCTCACGGAGGGCGAGCGTCACTGGTTCGGTCAATGGTTAACCGACTCACAGGTGCTTCAAGGGATAAAGAAGGCATCGAAGTACCAGCATCCCAACAAGAGGTTCGTGATCCTGCAGGTGCTCGAAGCCGCACGAATCCGGGCCGAAAAGGGTCTGCCCCCCTATGGGGATCTCTTGGAGCCACGTTCCGGTCCCGGGAGGCGTCCCTTTATAAAGGGGTTGACGAGGCTGCAGCGCTGATAGATTCAGCGAACCCTCACGAACCGGGCACCAAGCCCGAGGACTCCTACCGGCACTCGCCGACCGATTACGAGAACTCGCAGAAGCTTTTCGACTACCTTTCCGGTAAGGAGTTGCCGGATGATCCCGGGTTGCGTGACCAGATCACGCAGTTGCGCAAGGAAATCCCGACAGTTCCTGCAAAGGAATTTGAGAGCCACGGACATCTGGATTCCGGGTCGGAGGCCGATGTCTTTCACGATGTCCGGAACGGGATTGTTTACAAGCTCTACCCGATCAAGGACGGAAAGCTTGGCGGTTACGTGCCCGGCCAGTTCCGTCTGGATCGCGGCGGTGACATTCGCATCTCGATGGGTGACATGCCCACGGTGCAGGATCTTTTGTCACGCATGGAGCGCGGCAATACCCACGGGCTTACGCCGAATGAATTAGTTGCCGTGACCCCGGAGGGTCACATGGTCTTTGCCCAGCCTTTCGTGGAGGGCAGGGGCGTAACTCAAAAAAACATGAAGGGAGCCCTCGCGCGCGCAGGGGTTCATCTTCTAAGCGAGATGGGTGCCACTTCCGGGGTGGCAAAACTCCCTGACGGTCGCTGGGTGGTCTATGACGATTTGCACCCCGGGAACGTCCGCACGATGCCCGGCGGGCGCGTGGAGATCATCGACGCCAACAGCCGCGAACTGGATCCCTACGAGGTCGCGGACCTGCAGACCCTTGGCAAGTTGCCGCCAGAGAAGCAGCCATCCGGAAAGCCGTTGCCGGTCAAGGCACCGCCAGAGCCAGTCAAGCATTACGATAACGCAACCCTGATCGCACCGATGGTGGAGACCCACCACGGCACGCAGCACACTTGGGAGCCCGAGAAGAAGATCGAGCACGAGGACGGAAGGGTGGAGTGGATCCACGCCGATGATGAGGTTCCGCAAGGGGCGAGGGTCATCAAGAATGCCCCGGCGGGCCGTGTCCGTGCTGACAAGGTTCTGAGTGGCGAAGGCAATATCGCCTTTGGCTGGGGGGTCAATTACTCTGCGCAAGAGCGTAAGCTAGCTGAGAGCTATCGAAAGAATTTAAGCGAAGGTGCAGATCCACGGGCTTTCATCACCGAAATCATTCCGGGATTAAAGGCACCGAGTCGTGCAACCGTTGAAGATGCGCTTCGTCAATATAATGAGACAAGGGCGTTAGCAGATCATTCCGACATTGTGGATCTGGTTACCAAGGTTGCTTCTGGATACGATTCCAAATCGGATACATACACACCATCAGCGCTTGCAGCATTGAAGCAACTGGATCGTGTGATGCCTCCACCCCCGAAAGGGAACGTCTACACGCTCCACCTCGATGTGAACGATCCCGAACTGATTGATTGGTATAAGCCGGTGAAGGATCAGATACATGTCGTTGACAAGTTGCTGGCGAAACATGGAATGGACCGCGAAAGCGCGCGGGCAGCTCATGCGGAAAACGAAAGGCTGGCGGGAGTGGCTGAAGATCTTCAGATCCGTTTGAGAGAGCTTGAGAGAACGACGGAACCCCGGGATGAAAATGAAGAGGCGAGGGTTGCACTAAAGCAAGAGAGGGCAGAGAAGGCGTGGCATGATCATTACATATCGATTCCAAGTAAACTTGGGACGATACTTAATCGGACCGAAGAGGGAACCACGTATGGTGGTCGGTTAGACGGAGAAAAGCTCTATGAGATGCTCACGGATTTGACGGGAAGTAAGCGCAAGGCATCCGAGTTGCTCGAATCCGCAGGTGTGCCGGGGGTCATCTATCTGGATCGCGAGAGCCGGGATAAACCCAAATTTGAGTTTGATATAGTAGAGGGAGGTAAGAAAAGAACACTAGGATTTCAGACTCAGGAATCGGCAGAATCTGTGCGGGATGATACTGTGAGATCATATCCGGAGACGGTGGTTTCTGATATTCGAAAAGGCAAAATCACCAACAACTACGTGATCTTCGATCCCGAGAGGATCAAAGTGCATGCGAAGAACGGTGAGGTTGTGGGAACCGCTGCGGACGAGATGCCGCTTGCGCCTGCAGAGCCCAAATACGAGCCCGTGACGATCGCTCCGTCCATCGATCCGCGTGACCTACGCGATGACACAGATCTGGCTGTCGCACCGATGGCGGGACGCAATGAACGGAAGCGCTGGCCATGGCCGTGGCAGGAGAAGGCGGAGCAGGTGGCGGGCTACAAGGCGGGCGGCATGCTTTCCCCGCAGGCGCAGCTGAGCAGGCCGGTTGGGAACATTGTGCAGGAGCACAAGCAGGAGCAGGGCGCGATCACGACCAGCATGCAGCATCTGGTCAGGGGGCTAGAGAAAGCGATGAAGCAGAGCTTTGGCAAAAAGCCGACCAATGCGCAGTTCAAGGAGGTGCAAACCGCCCTTGGCAATATCGACAACCGGCTCAGCCAAGCCCAGTATCAGCAGGCGTTGCGGATCAGTGACCCGGCCCGGCGTGAAGCCTTTATCCGTGCAGAGCACGCGAACAACGTGGTGGCATTTAAGCTGAAGCAGCAAGCGGCGCTCAGCAACCTGCCCGATGCGGTGCGGGATGCTGTGATCGACATGCGTAATGCGCTTGATGAACAGACACAGGAACTGCTTAGGGATCCCGGTCTCGATGCCGACCTCAAGGCGCGGATCAGCACGGATCAGGGTGTCTTTCTTCACTCAAACGCCTACCAGCATTTCGAGAACGACGTCTGGGGAAAATACGTCAAGAGCAACGACCCCGAGGCGCAGCGTATCCGGCGCGCTGCCGAGGTGCTTTTCAAAAACGAGATCATCGGCGAGCTAGCTCACGACTATCAGGTTGCGAACCCCGGCACGAGCAACGCCGCCGCGATCGCCGCCGTGTCCACGAGCGGTGCCATCCCGCAGATGGTCAAGACCCGGCTCGCTGCCTACCTGCGCAAGAGCACGGATCAGGTGACGCGCATTCACATGCTGACCGGCAAGATGCCTGTGGGGGAAAGCGAGGGCGGCAAGCTTTTCTCTCTCCAACGTGAGAGCATTCCGAAGGAGATCCGCGAGCTGTGGGGGCAATGGGATGAGCCAAAGGCCAACTTCGTGAAGACCTACTCGCTTCTGGCAAAGCACAATGCCGATATTCGGATGCAGAACCGGATTCTCGCAGAGGGCAGTGCGCAGGGTTACATCTGGAAGCGGAGCACGGCTGCTACAACGCCCCTGCCTGACGATCTGGTGCCCTTGGGCAAGCCCGGTGACCACGGACCGCTCTCGGATGCCTATGGGCCACAGCTTCTCAAGGACGGGCTTGCCAACTACAATACGCCTGCGGTGCAGCAGCTCTTCACTGGTCTGAACCGGTTCGCCCTGATGACGAAGACGATCGGGAGCATTGCCTCTGGCGTGCATAACTTTTTCGGTAACATTGCGTTTACGATCTCCAACGGCAACCTGCCGTGGCTGGTGGTTCACTTTCCAAAAGGGGTGCTAACGACCATGGGGAAAGGCACACGGGAGGAACACGCGGAACTGGTCCGTCTTGGGATTTTCGATAGCGATCTAACGCTGAACGAGACGGAATCGATCTACAAAGCGATCGAGGTGGGTGCGGAACTGGAGAAGAAGATCGGCCTGCCGGGCGGCATCTACGGGGCGTTGAAGATGCTGGAGAGGGCGGCAAGGCCCGTCACGGGAACCGTTGGCAAGGTTGCCACCGGTTTCAAGAATTTCTACATCGGCGCGGACAACTTCTGGAAATACATCAACTACAAGGCGGAGCTTTCAAAGCAGCAGTGGTTCAACGCTGGCAGGTCGACCCCGCTTAGCCTTGAAGAAATGAAGCAGAACGCGGCGCGAATGGTGCAGGATACGCTCCCGAACCGCGAACGGGTCTCCGAGTGGGTGAAACGTTCCGTGGGATCCCAGAGCCTTGCCGGTCAGTTCGTTGGTCCGTTCTTTACCTTCCCGCTGGAGGCCGGAAGGACAATGATCAATAACGGTTACCATGCCGGGCGCGAGATGTTCTCACCGGACAGCAGTCCGAGGGAAAGAGCATTTGGTGTGTGGCGTGTCGCAGGGATGCTTGGGATGATTTCTGCCCCCATGCTGATGAGCATGCTTTCCAAGTGGATGAACCATTACAATGACGACGACGAGGCGGCGCTGCGCGCTTCGCTTCCTGACTACCAGAAGAATTCAAGTTATCTTGTGATGCTTCCGAGAGACGAGAACAAGGTTCCACGTTATATGGACGCTTCTTTTCTGAATCCGTATGGCTATTACCATAGCGCTGCCATTGCCGCTTACCGTGCCTTTCGTTCAACTGGTAGTGTTCTCAAGGCTGGAGGGGACGCGATAATGAGTCTTGCTGGTCCGCTTATGACAATTCAACCGGGAATCGGGAGTGTCATGGATGTTGCCCGCAATTCGGATTCCTTGCGTGGTGGCGCAAAGGTTCGAAATACCGAGGCATCATGGCGTGATCAGAGCATTGACATTGCTGACCGCATGATTCGTGGATTTGCTCCGGGAACTGCGCAGAACATGTATCGCACTTACTTGGCGGAACAGGGTTACAAGGAGCCAAAGAGCGGTAGGGCCTATGAGCTTGGCCGGGAACTCGAAAGCTTGATTGGTATACCGCACGTCGAAACTCTCGACACGAAAAGAGCCACGGCGTCAGCTGTTAGCCGTTACAAAAACCGCATGGGAAATGCGATGCGGCTCCTCAATGACAAAATGGGAGCGCAGGGGACTGTGGCTCTGGGGGAGGTCACTGCAGCCTACGAGCAGGCCAACAAGCAGGCATTCGAGATCTTTTCCGAGATGAACAAGTCCTACAAGAACATGCTGAAGCTTGGCATGAAGAAGCGCGATATAGAGGATGCGATGGAGGTCGGTTTCGGCACAGAGATCCGCAAGGGTGGGCTTTCCAAGAACAGAATCGACGACATTGCGCGCGGTGTATTCTATCCGATCGAGATCTCGGATGCCATGGATAAGGACGTGAGCGCGAACTTCCCGGATCGATACAAGGAATACCAGAAGGTTCTGAAGACGAAGAAGAAGCAGGCTGTGGTTCCATGATCACCTTCAAGATCGCCGACCGTTCCACGCCGCCACCGGGGGGTTTCTATTGGATGGAGCCCACGACGAAGCGAATCTTCAAGCACTACGCAAGGGACGCTTTCTTTAACGAGATCCGCGACCACCGCTTGAACCAAGGCATCCCGATCGAGCCTGACTGGCAGGCGCGTATCGAAGACCATATGTGCCGTGAGAATCCACAGTGGGGGCGTGAGGTGTGCCAGAGGACGGAACGCTACGGGGAGCGCAGGCCGTTCAGTCTCGCTGCCATGCAAAGCTTCATCAACGTCATGCTGACGTGGATTACCGGGATGCTCAAGGGACGCGAGGTCTTTGTGCCGCAGAAGGAAGCCGAGCGCCGTGCCGCGATCTGCATGACCTGCGAATTCAATGCGCCCATCCCCAGCAGTTGCGGAGCATGTGCCCAGAAGATCGCGCAGGCGCTCACGATTGTCGGCGGTAAAAAGACGCCTTTTGATGACAAGCTGGGAGCCTGCGCGCTTTGCAGTTGTGCCCTCACGGTGGCAGTACACATTCCCCTTGAGGCTCAGCAGGCGGGACTGAGCGAGGAGCTGAAAGAAGATTTCCGCAAGGTCGATTATTGCTGGAAGCAGGAAGGTTTATGACGCAATAATTACCAAAAAGTTCCCATGAATTATAAACTGCTTTATCAGATCGCCCAGAACACGGCGGGCGTTCCCCCGGCAGTAGGGGACGGAATTCATGCTTTAGCCTACAAGATCGCCCAAAACACTGCAGGCATTCCTCCAAAGGTTGGCGATGGAATCCATGACCTCTTTTTCAAGATCGCCCAGAATACGGCTGGCACGCCTCCCAAAATCGGGGACGGACTGCATGATTTGCTTTACAAAATTGTCGGAAATGTTGGCGGTAATCCGGTGATTGGTGACGGAAGGCATGATCAGCTTTATGAAATTGCCGGAACAACCATTGGGGGCAGCGGGGGACCACCGGATTCTCCAGACAAGGTAGCCGGGCTGAAGCTATGGCTCAAGGCTGATGCTATTACAGGACTCTCTGACGGGGGCTTGGTATCCGCATGGAGTGATTCCAGCGGAAATGGATTGAATCTCAGCCAGAGCGGGACCGCGCAACCGGTCTATAAAGCTAATATTATCAATGGAAAGCCAGCGATCCGCTTCGATGGGGTGGATGATCAGCTGATCAGGAACTCTGTTCCTCTCTCTTCACTGGTGGTTCCGGATGCCGGGACTATTTTTGTCCTGCAAAAGCAGCCCGTGTCGGGTTCCACGGTGACTTTCAACATCGAGCCGACCCACGGCAACCGGATCAACCTTCATCTGACTTATTACGACCAGTTCTATTTCGATTTTGGCCAGTATGACATCGGGAGAATTAGCGGTCCTCAACCCGCTGGATGGAATACCGGGTATCATGTCACGGTTTGCCAGCGAAGTGGGGGCAGCGGTAATATCTGGGTGGATGGACAACTGATGGCGACGACCGGAACATTTGCCAGCACCCTTCTGGACACCAGTCCCAGCGCCACGCTGCGGATTGGCGCAGACTCCTCAGGAATTTTCTTTACCGGCGATATCGCGGAACTGTTTGTTTACAATACCGCTCTCTCTGTGAGCGATAGGCAGGTGATGGAAAACTACTTAGGGTCCAAATATAATATCCCCATAACCCATTAAATGAGCGAGACCGCTGCCGCCCGCTCCGTCCTCGCCTCTTATTGCACAGGGATTGGGATCGATATCGGTTTTGGCGGGAGCGCGATCACCCCGTCGAGCATCACCTTCGACATGCCGCGCATGTATTGCCCAAGTCTCGAAGGGCACCGTCAGCACCTGCAGGGCGACTGCATCTCGATGCCGTATATCTGCAGCGGGGCGTTCGATTACATCTACTCCTCCCACCTGATCGAGGATTTCTACTACGACGAGCTGATCGGACTGATCATCGAGTGGCGGCGCATCCTTGCGCCCGGCGGGGTGCTTGTTCTCAACTGTCCCGACCAGAAGCGCTTTGTTGCCCACTGCGCAGCTACAGGGCAATCGCTCAACGCCAACCACAAGGAGATGAATTTCAGCCTGCGCGGTTTCGTCGACAGGTTCTCGCGGTGACAGGGGTTTGACATGGTCTTTCAGAACCCGAGGGTTGACCCGTATAGTTGGCATCTGGTAGTCAGGAAGGCGTGAGCGTTACACTCGCTGTAATAGCCCTGATAGTGATAGCTGTCGGGTTCATCATAACCGAAAGCGACATGAACCCTCCCGTCATGCTCTGTGTTCCAGAGCGTCAGCACGACAAGGCGCGGCGTCTGGCGAAATACTGTCACGATCTGGACGGAACAGACGTGTGGATTATCGTCATGAGTGATGAGGAACAGGAAGCATTCAAGCCGGAGCATCCCTCCAACCGTTTCCATTCCTTACAAGCGCAGGGGATACACCGGGCCGGGATCGAGGCGGGTGGGAGCTTTATCTGGCTGGAGGCCGATGCGATTCCGCTCAAGCCCGACTGGGCGCTAATCCTTGCGGAGGAATATGAACGCTGCGGGAAACGCTTTCTGATCAGTTCCGACTCCAACCCACCATTTGACCTGATTGGAGGCATCGGTTGTTATCCCAAGGAGACGGAGTGGCTCGTGCCGCAGCACTTCCCGAAGTCGAGCTGGGACTTGTGGCTTATTGAAGCGGTCCCGCATCTCGTCGCAAGGACTCCGCTTATCCAGCACAGTTACGGGATCTACAATTCTCAGGGGTTTGCTGTTGAACATCGTTTCCCCCGCGACAACAAGATGCTGCGGGAAGATGCTCTTATCTTTCACCGTGATCCGTTTCAAGACCTCATTGCGATGAGGCGCGTGACCGGATGATCCTGAAAGCCGGTCGAGTTCTGTTCGATAATGATTTCCCTGAGGTCTGTGGGGACACGGATACCGTGCTGCTGCAGCTTCAGGGAGATCTGCTGTACGGTCAGGTCGAACGCGTAGGAGCTGGCCGAGTGCCCGTCAATCGAAACGCACCAGCCATTGGGTGGCGTTTCGTTCAGGTGGGCGCGGATGAGGAACTTCGATTTCGAAGTGAATCGCTTTCCGTGAAACTTCAGGTCGAGCGCGCCGTCGTGGCAGTGGACCGCGTTCGGGCGCGGGTAGATGCAGTCCGGGCTCATCAGATCCGTTTCCTGAATCGTGCGGTGCTTCAAGCCTTCTGCGATGGCGTTGCAGGAACTTTGATTCCCGATGAACAGTTCGCTCCCGGCGATCACTTCCGCTGCCTTGAGCATGTCGGTTGTCGGGAGGTATGCGATGTGTCCGAAGTCTTGACAGAATTCCTTGTGCTCGTGGGGGTGGCCAATGAAAGCCATCTGGCTGCCGAAGACCTTCACGAGCCCAGCCCACGGAAAGAAGCTGTTCCGGTAGCGCGCGGTGCGGTTCACGACAATCGGTGCCCACTTGTCCGGGATGACCTTGAGCCACGGTTCCCGGAGGTCCGGGGACATCCCGAGCCATGTTGCCTGCCGTTCCGCTAGCGTACACCCGAAGGGAAGCCCGTCGTCACGGAACATGCACGTGTCATGGTCGACCTCCTGTCCGTCCCATGGCAGGACAGCTTCGATGTAATCCTGAGCGAGCAGAAGGGGGGCGATCAGCGGGATGCGCGCGGTGAAAGGATCACTAGGGCGTAGTCCGTCACGGCAGTAGAGCGTGACAGGCTTGCCATGGATTCCGGCAGTCATCTTCATGCAGGGACACATGTACAGCACGTCGCCCATGTCTCCGTAGGTGTTGTAGGTCATCGCGGGAAGAAGTCGAAGGGGTTGGGCTGGTTGCGTTTACGGATCTCAGCGAATGCATCGTATTTGGAAAAGAGCTTTCGGAACGGTTTCGTATACTGCTGGGGGTAGAGCTGACGGGTGACGGTGCCGGAGTTGAAGCCAAGGCGGTCGACGGCGACCCGGTGCAGACCCACGGCGGCGTCCGCGATATCGGGGGAGGTTTCGGTGTGGAGCATCATCTCGCGCTTGCTCTCGATGCGGATCAAGACTTGTGTCTCGATCTTTTCCGTCTTCTTGCGCATGCACAGTTCGCGGATCGCCTCCCCGGAGAGCCCACGGATCTGGCCGGTACGGAGCGACTCCTTCGGTCCATACCACAGCTCCGCGACCATGTTATAAAACCGTTCATTGCAGAGGGTGGAGTCGTAGGCCGATACCGCCCGTTCCGAGGCGGCTCCGGCAAAATTGATCCGCAGCACTTCCTTGCTCCAGAGGATGTCGATCAAGTCGCCGAAGGGACCGCCCGCGCCCGTGCAGTCGAAACCTGCGTGACGCGGACTGACATTCTTTGTCTCACAGAGCCCACGCCACCACTTGATCACCTGCTGGCTGCGCGTCATGACCTTGTCCATGACGTCGTCCTTGAAGATATGGAAGGTGTCATACTGAAGCGTCTTTAGTCCTCCCTTAGCCGTGCCGTAGCTGCCGAAGTAACAGACCGTGCGGTCGCCTCCGGAGGTGAATGCGGGGTCTAGGAAGCAGAGCCGGACGACGGAATAGGGGTCGATCCAGTCGGCGGGCTGGTCCGCCTTGGCGTTAACGATCTCGATCTCGGTGTAGATCAGCTCCGACACGCCGGACGGGCACCAGAAGCCGCGATACATGCGCCAGAAGCTGGAGGAGTTGCCGCCGTGTACCTCGATCTCCTTGTCAATCGCCTCCTGACTGTCCATCCAGACGAGACGCTCGTCGCCCTCCGTGATCCTTGGATTCTTGAGCGCATCGAAGTGGATGCAGATGCCGCGTTCCGTCTCCCACTCTTCCATGTCGACCGTGATCTTCTGCCAGTCGCCGTCCTTGGGCGCGGCAAACTTGCCGAAGGGGTCGAAGTAGCTGAACGGGTTCGCGATCCCGATAAACTGGAAGTAGGTGCAGCCACGGCTCATGTTGTAGATCGCGGCCTCCGTAACGGCTTCCGAGAGTTCTGTCAGGTCATCCGCGACGAAGATGATGCGGTCCTGATGGATGCCAAGGAGCCGCCCGACTGCCTCTTTCTCCTTCTTGCGCTCGCCGACGACTAGCGCGATGCCAGCCAGATCGCCCTTGATCGGGGTGCCGCTCTCGTCCACGTAGCGGATGATGTGCAAACTGTCGACCAGTTTGCCCGGGAAACCAAGCTTTTCGAGCGGCGTCCAGTAGGTCACGACCTTGCCCCAGAGCTTCTTCTTACTGACGGATACCGTGATCGACGTCGCAAGGCACATCGTGTTCGCCGGGTCGCAGAGGAAGTTAATGATCAGCCAGATCGCGAAAAACTCGCTCTTGCCGAACCCGCCCGAACCCGCGATTGCCAGATAGCGCTGCTTGCAGGCAGCCTTCAGCATGCGGTCCGCCCATGAGTTCCAGATGAAGTGCGGCCCGCCGTCCGTTGAGCCCTCCGGCCAGAGCACCATGGCGATTGCTTTGAAGTGCCATGACGGACCGACCCCGCCCATGTTGAGGGGCATGCGGCCAGCCATCTTTTCCCGGAAGCAGGCCAGCTCTACGTAAATTCCCTTGGTTTCGTTCTTCCAGCAGATCCCGTGTCTGAAAAAGTAACCGGGTTTCGGTTCGCCTATATAATAAAGGGGCTCGTCAGTGGTCTCAACGGTAACGCTCATGGATTGGCTTGCAGTTAACGTAATTACGAGTCAGTTTTCCAGCAGCTTTCCATGTTGCTCGTCCTCCCTGTCTCTTTATCCGATCACAAAACCCTGCCATCCGTGGAGAAAGCCTTCGAAGCGTTTCCACCGGGGAGCGGGCACAAGCTTCTCGTGGTGGGCTCACCGAATGTCGAGCAGCACGTGAAGCAGGCCGCGCAAAACCTGTGCGGGCACTTTGCGGGGAACGCGGCGACATACATTTTCGATCTTGATTGCGAGTTCGGGTGGCCAACCGCGTGCAATACCTACTTCCAGCAGGTGGCGTTCTATCTGGGGAGCAGCGGCGAGGACTATCCGTGGCTCTGGTATGAACTCGACACAACGCCCACGCGCGCGGGCTGGCTGGACGAGATCGAGAACGAGGTGCATTTTCTCACTGCCGAAGCGCAGAGCGCAGGGGTTTACCCGCCACGGTATTTTGGGGCAATCGAACCGGCCCGGCTCGAATATCAGGGCACGCTCATGCCGAACGCCGGGAAGCAGATGGCGGCGGTCGGGGTCTACCCCTCCAACATGAACGATGTGCTGAGCCTCCGGGCGATCAGTGCGACCAACATTCCGTGGTATACGTTCCTGCGCTGGTATGTCACGGCCCGCGCTGCCGAGTTGCCGCTGATCCAGAATAACTGGCAGACCGCCCGCTACCACCGGGAGGAGGACGGAACAATCGCAAGCGATTCTGTCGCCAAGTGGGCGTGGGACATCCACTTCAACGATCCTGTCGGTCCCGAGGTCGCGCTCGTGCATGGCTGCAAGGACGGAAGCCTTCTCGACCTTTACCTTTCCGATCTGATTGTCAACGAATCTGATCTCGAATCCCTACCGCCAGCGCCCACGCCCGCCGAGAGGGTCGGCAAGGTGCTCGACGCCCGTCAGAGGCTCGTCAGAGGCGCTGCCGCACGCGGTGCTGCTTCACGGAAATGAGCGACGACAACAGTTTGCAGCTCGAAACCCTCGACGAGAAGGGCAACCCGCCGAAGAGCAGGCTGTCGGACGCCGCCGCTGCCTACGACATCTGGGGGAACCTGAAGGAAGCCGACCGGCGCGCCTCATTCGACCGCGCGCGGATCGATGCGGCCTACGACAACGACAAGCCGTATTCGGAAGCCATCTTTGCCGCCAACGGGCAGGACTACCGGGTGAATGTGTCGTGGGGCTGGGCCAAGGCGGTGCTCGACACGGCGCTGGCCGGTTACGTGGACATCATCAATGCCGTCCAGCAGCTCTTTAAATGTCCAACCGAATACGGTGACCCGGCAGAGAGGGCCGAACTGGAGAGTGTTGTGCAGGATGAGGTCAGCAATTGCATCCGCAGCTGGCGCGACTTTTTCCCGACATACCTCCGGATCTGTCTCAACTTCATCAAGCACGGGGTCTCGATCGCGTTACCCAATGATGCGTTCGATTGGAGATTTACTGCCACGGACCTGAGCGATTTCAAGATTCCGAGGGAGACCAAGATCGGGCAGGAGAATATCGAACTGGGTGCGTGCCTGCGTTACTATTCACCGACCCAGATGTATCGGATGATCAAGAATCCGAAGACCGCAAAGACGCTGGGCTACAACATCGAGGCAATCCAGAATCTGATCGTCGAGTCCGTGCGCAACGGCTTTGCCGACACGACGTGGTCGGAGGGCAACTGGGAGAGAATCGAGCGCCGCATGCGCAATAACGACCTCTTCTACGCTTACGGGAGCGCCAACCCGCAGCTGATCAAGGTCGTCCACCTCTGGGTGAAGGAATACAACGGGCGCTACTCCTCCTTCATGATTGATGGAGCCAACCAGTCCAACAAGTTCCTCTACAAGAAGGTCGGACGCTTTGCCAATTGCTATCAGGCGTTCACGGTTTTCACTTACGGAGTCGGCACCTCAGGCGAATACCATTCCGTGCGGGGTCAGGGTTACGACGTCTTCCCGATCCACGGAGCGCTCAATATCGCCTACTGCCAAGTGCTCGAACTGGCAACCTACGGAAGCGCTCCGACCTTTCAGCCCAAGGACGAGAGCGCGCTCCAAGAAATGCAGTTCCTGCCGACCGGGCCTTACAATCTGATCACGCCGGGGATTCAGGTGCTGAAGGATTCCGTGGCACCAAACATTGCGCAGAACGTCCTGCCGGTGATCCAGCAGTTCTCGCAGATGTTCGAGAAGCGGACCTCCCAATACAACACGGAGACGATGGTGCAGCAGGGTCAGGACAAGACCAAGTTCCAGATGCAGGCGGAATTGGGTGCAATTGCGAAGATGACGGTCGCGGCGCTCAACCTCTTCTATGACCCGCTTGAGCTTCTTCTGCGCGAGGTGGTGAGACGGATGAAGCGGCGGGACTACCAACTGGAAGAGCCCGGCGGTGAATACATCATGGGCCTCCACAAGCGCCTTCTGCAGCGCGGGGAGAGCGGTCCCGGCCCGCACGACCGCTACCTCAAAGCCTTCTTTCACCTCGACATCGACCGGCTCTCCGTCATGCGCGCGATCGGCAGCGGCAGCGAGGCTGCGCGGCTGGTCGCCATGGACCGGCTGATGGGGATCTTTGGCAGCCTGCCAGCTTTCGGCCAGCAGAACGTCCTCTGGGACATGTGCGCGGAGACGGTCGGCTACCGCAACGCGGCGCGTTACGCGATCCCACCCGGAGAGAACGAGACGCCCACGGTCGATGCGAGCATCGCGCAGCTGGAGAACGCGGCGCTTCTTGGCGGCAGCGGCGACCCGATTCAGATCCTTGACGGGCAGAACAACCTCGTACACGCGCAGAGCCATATCGCTGCGGAGACCCCGCTAATCGAGCAGGCGCAGCAGGATCCCAACATGCTCATGCAAGTGTTGCCGGGACTCAACGCCCTCAACGAGCACGCTACCGCCCACGTGGAGAAGCTTTCCACCGATCCGCAGATGCAGAACCAAGCCGCTGCGATGCGCCAGCAATTACAGCAGGCCGACGAAATTATTCACAACGGCATGATGCATCTGCAGAAGATGCAGCGCATGATGGCGAAGGAGCAGGGGGTCAATGGCAATGGCGCTGCCCCGGTCGGACCGGATGGTCAGCCGCAGCAAGACCCGAAGCAGCTGCAGATGATGAGTAAGATTCGCGCTGAGCTGGCCTATCGCGAAGCCAAGATCCAGAGCATGAACGAGCAATCGAAAGCCCGCATTCAGATCGAGCAGCAGAAAGCCGCCCAGAAAATGGCGATCGAGGACGCGAAAGCTGCCGCACAGATGATGCAAAGACGATGAAGAGATCCGACTTCCAGAAGAGCGAGGAATACATGGCTCAGCTTTCGGAGATCCTCAGGACTCCGGTGATGCGGGCCGCGATCGAGATCGTGAAGAACGAAAGTGTGGGCCTGCCGGATCCCGTGCCGGGCATTAGTTATCAGGAACAGGTGGCGGTGTGCGGAGCCTATACTGCAGGAGCCTTCAAGGCGTTTGACAAGCTGGAGAGCCTGACGCGCCCGGCCACCATGCAGAACACTCCACGGCCCACGCCCTATGACGATGCCGCCTTTGAGCGAATGCGCACGCAGGGGATCTACACGGACAAGGAGATCGCAGAACTCAAGGGTGAGTCGTGAAGAGCAAGGACGCCAAGCCCTACCCGGTCCCCAAGGTTCCAGACTTTACCCGCACGCCGTGGGCGCACGCCCACCGCAAGCAACGTCCCCAAGAGAAAATAACGATTCATCCCAAAGGAGGGAAACGAAATGAGTGAAGTCGCAGAGGCTCCGGTAACGGAGCAGCCAGTTGAGCACATGTCGCAGGAGTATGTCAAAGATACGATCCGCTCCGCGATCCCCGAGTCAGACCTTAAATACCTCAAGCCGGAGCAGAAGGAATCGACAACAAAGGAGCCGAAGAAAAAGGGTGCCTTTGCCGACCGCGCGGAGAAAAAGCCCGCCGAGGTTGGGGACAACGACATTCCGCTTGACGATGACGAGCCCGAGAAGGTCATCGACGAAGAGACGGAACCGCCACCGGAAGACGAGGACGAAAGCATTCCCGAGGCAAAGGCGGAGACCGACAAGGCCAAGGCAGCCACGAAATGGAAGATGTATCGTGAAGCCTACAAGGAGAACTCCAAGCTCAAGAGCGAGCTGCAGACCTTGAAGCAGCAGAACGCGCAACTGGGCGACCAGAGCGAAGTGAAGACCCTGCGCGAGCACGTGCAGGCGCTTGCCAGCGAGCGCCAGCGTCTCATCCAGCTCGTCGAGCAGGGCAATATCGAGCAGAGCGACATCTGGAACAGGGAGATCATGGAACCGCTCAACGAGATGTGGGGAGACATCCAGACGATCGCCAAGCGCAACTCGCTCGATGCCCGCAGGCTGGCGACTCTCGTCCAGAATGGCGATGACGAGGCGCTCAAGAACTACATGGACGGGGAGAACTCCACGCGCCCGGGCGATCAGAACTACCTCTACGGAATGCAGCGCGAGGTCGCCAAGATCGAGAAGAAGAAGGAGTATCTCAAGG
Organism: uncultured beta proteobacterium; assembly: GCA_963782655.1. Lineage (GTDB taxonomy): Bacteria > Pseudomonadota > Gammaproteobacteria > Burkholderiales > SG8-39 > JAABQT01. The sequence continues at coordinate 444,675 of CAWALA010000013.1, forward strand.
CGAACGCGCACCAGTTGAGCCAGCAAAGCCAGCAGCAGATGCTTGCGCAGCGCAACCAGCATTTTGAATCGATCGGCCAAGCGCGCAGGAATGCGGTCGGTCAGATCGTACCGAAGATGTATGAAAAGATCATTTCCGTCATGCCCAAGAGTCTGCGGCGCGACCTGCAGAAGGATCTTCCGCACATCCTCGACTTCGAAAAGTGGGAACCGGACATCCAGATGTATGCCGGGTGTTCCGCCGTCGTGCTGCCGGACCTCCTCGACAGCTACAACATGCTTCGCACGCAACTAAGGGAGGCCAAGACGGAACTCGTAAGGCTCCGTGGCGGGTCGCCAAAGATCTCGACCGGTGGCAGGACGCCTACCGTTCCCGCGCTCCCGGCTGGTGACAAGCCAAAGCAGGAGGATCTGGCGAAGGTCAACCTGTCTGATTTTGCCGAGGAATCAACCAAGCGTATCCGTCAGGCGCTGGGTTACCGCAGGTGACTTGAACACATAGCTGCACCGAAAAACGCGTGCAGTCTTCTTCTCTCTTTTGAAGGGGGAGTTGTCCCCCGGGAGGGCCGCACGACCACTTGCATCCGGCGCGCTTCGGAGGGTCATATACCCGCGTGTGTCGGCAGCTTCTAGCTGGTGCCGACTGGCAAGGCTGGTTCTCCCCCCGAGGGACAAGGAAAGCCTAACCAGCCGGTGAATTTTACGCAAAAATTTTGTTGAAGTTTTTGGCACGCTGCCGCATCAATCTAACTGCAGGCAGATCCACCTGCAATTGGATCAGGACGACGACCGTCTTAGTAACTGTCGGTTTCGAGCGTTAACGAATCTCCTGTCAGCTCGCGGGGGAACGAAACCTTCTTTTTTTCAGTTACCTTTATGGCAGCCCCAATTGTCCCCACAGCGGACTTCTCCTTCGTCAATAACCAACTCCAAGTGGAGGCCGGTCGATTCGACGACATCATTTCAGCAAAGCTCATGGCGAAAGATCCATGGAACCGCCTCATCAAGCAGGCCGAGTTCCCGGACAGCATGGGCACCACCATCCAGAACCTTATCTGGGAGCGTTCCGTCCTCCCCAATGTCGGTCCGAGCGCGTGGAGCGATCTTCAGCTCAACGACGGCACTGGCAACTCCTGTATTCCCGCGCCGCAGCTTCTCGAATACGCCCGCACGATCAAGAGCTACAATCTGCAGGTCTCGTTCGTTCCGCTCGCCTTACCTGTGCGTCGAGGACATCCGGTTCGCCTTCAAATTTTCCAGCAGCAACTTGGCGAGATGTACAAGGTGCTTGAGGAGAACGCCCGGTTCTTCACGACCAACCGCTACCGCGATGAGTATCTGCGGCTCGTGGGCAACCACATCGTCACGGACGTCAACGACACGCCGTCGATGTCGACCAGCGGCTCGAACCAAGACTGGCCCGCCTCTCCGCCGCGCTACGCGCTGGAGCAGGGCATGCTCGACCAGTGGTATCTGGATGTCGACCGCGATTCGGGCGAGGGCTCGTATGCCACGGTGGATGGACAGGCGCAATACGCGCTGATCATCAGCCCCGAGGCGAGCAACGCCATCAAGAAACAGAACGCCGAGATCCGTCAGGATCTGCGCTTCAGCTCGCATGTCGATGAGCTGCTCAAACCATTCGGAGTCGGCTGGAGTTACTCCGGCTTCCTCCACATCGTCGACAAGCAGGCTCCGCGCTACACCTTTGGCGCTGGCAAGTTCACCCGGGTGCCTTACTACTCCAGCGTCAACGCGACCTACGGAAAGAAGGCGAACGTCAACCCGGCCTACGTGAAGGCTCCCTACGAGGCGACCTTCATCTTCAACCCGAACGTCTACACGAGCCGGGTGCCCAGCGTCATCACGGACCCGGGTGGCAACACGCACTTCGATGCGACCAATTACCGGGGCAAGATCCGCTGGATCAACAACAAGGACAACAACACGAACATCGAGGGAACCAACGGTTTCTTCTTCTCGAAGTTTGTGCAAGGCTCCGAGCCCAACCGCACCGAATGGGGTTATGCGATCCTTCATCAACGGTGTGGCCCGGCTACCAAATACTTGAGCTGCAGCTAAAACTGGTCGTAGCTAAAGGCGATGGGGGTTGTTCACAACCCCTGTTTGCCTTAAAAGAAAAGGCACAAATACCATGGCAAAGTTAACGATCGCGATCGGTAAGAAAGCCCCAGCCGAAGCACCCCCGCCCGATGAATTCGAAGGTGAGGAAGAAGCGCCTGAAGACGAAGGAATTGATCCTACGGAAGAGGGCGATGAACCGGAAACGCCGGGAGAAGAGGAAGCGGAAGGAAGCTATCCTGAATTCAGCATCCCCGATGGACTTGATGTTTCAGACCTGAAACCCGGCGAGGAGAAGGAAGTCCTCTGCACCATCAGGAAGACGAGCGAGACCGAAGCCTGCATCACGCAGGTCGACGGAATCGATCTGGCCGGTGCCGGTGGTGGCATGACTGGTCCGCCGCCGCAGCAGGCCGGAGGCCCGCCGCCTCCCGAAATGCTGGCCGCCATGATGGGCGGTGGAGGCCCGCCGCCTCCTCCCGGCATGGGAGGTCCGCCTCCGAATCCCGTGCGTTCCAGAGCCGCTGCTGCCGGGCTCATGTGAGCGACGAGGCCTAAGGTTCCTCCCCCGGAGGCCAAGGCTCCGTCGTTCAAATCGTATTCGGATAACGAAGACCTCCGGATTGCTCAATACAATCAGGAGCGGATGCTCGCTTCTCAGGAGCGGATAACCGAGCTACTGGAGAAGTGCATCGATTCGCAGGAACGTGCGACAGTGGCGATGGAACACGTCGCCAGTCCTGAGCGCGTGGCACCAATGGTCGACAAGCAGGAGGCGCTGCTCCAAGCGATGGGGGTGCTCAATACTCAGATGTCTGGTGCGGTGAGAAACTGGAAGCTGCCGTCTCCAAGCTTAGCAGTGCCTTCTGGGGGCTCATGAAAGTGCCGGTTGCGGTGGTGGTGATCGCTGTGGCGAGCTGGGCGTTCCTCTACGCGCACAAGATCAGCGAACACACGTGGCTCATTATGCTTGGGATCAGCGTTTTTCCGTGGCTGGGAGATTCCATGTCCGGAATCGCCAAGCTCGTGGGAATCGAGCAAAGGACGGGAACGGATGACGAAAAGCACTGAGTGCTTATTCGTAAACTCCCTCAAGGCTGACATCCTGAAACGGAATTGTCGCTGTCGTCCATCGGTTCAAGAAGTTCGACAGAATTACGCGATCGCCATCCCATCGCGCGAACCTGAATCCGGGCGGCGGGGTCGGCGCGAAGATCTGAACCATCGATCCGGGTGCGTAGAGGAGATGATAGGTGAGCGTGAGCTTGATCCGCAGGTTCTTCGGCGGTGAAGGAGCAGGGGTTGGCGTGGGCGCTGGTGTCGGGGTTGGCGAGGGCATCGGCACGACATAGGTCACTTCGTTGCTAGGCCCGCTCTCCATGCCATACATGTTGGTGGCGGTCACCACGAAGTAGACGACGCTCCCCGGCGGGAATGGTTCGTCACGGTCCCAGATAAGCGAGAGACCGGTAGGGATGTTGTGGTCTTCCGCCCCGCTGGCGAAGCCCCACTTGAGCGTGTAGGTAACGATGTCGGGCTCCGTGTTCGGGTCCCACTGCAAGAGTGACAGCCAGTCGCGGTGGACAGGGAGATCAGGAAGGCGAGAAGAATCCTCATGAGCTGGTGGGGTTAACCCACGTTATTGCAACGATTTTCGATTGCAATTATCGAAAAGGAGAACTTTATATTTTTTTGATTCGGTTTTCGATCCTCCTTTGTGCTATGCCTACACAACTGTGGATCTGACATGTTGCGACGAAAACAATTCCTCCTCACTAAGGAGCAGTGCGAATACCTGCACGCTCTCTCGGAAGCGACAGGGGAATCCGAATGTCATTTCGTCCGGCAGGCGATCGAGATGCATGCACAGCACCTCGACCCCGCTGAGATCCCCGGCCTGAACTACGAAACAACCACCAAGGAAGAAGAAACCAAATGAGCCTGAACTTTAAAGATGCCAAGAAAGGGATGAGCGGTCCGCTTGCCCCGGTAGGAAACCATATCGCGCGCTGTTACCAGATCATCGATCTGGGCACGCAGGACAACCCGAGATACGGAAACACGCAGCACAAGGCACGGATCAGCTGGGAGCTGGGTGAGGAGTTGCACGATTTCGGCAAGGGCAAGGAACCCTTTTCCGTCAACATGACGGTCAACTTCTTCATCAGCAGGACGAGCAACTTCATGAAACTGCTCGAAGGCTGGAAGGGTGGCACCTTCACGGACGCAGAGCTTGAGACCTTCGACATGAAGCGGCTCTTGGGGAAGCCCTGCATGGTCAACGTCGTGCATGCGTCAAGGGACGACGCTACCTACGCCAACGTGGCTTCCGTCTCTCCGATCCCAGCCAAGTGGAAGGACCGGGTGCCAGCGGCCCACAACAAGCCGCTCTTTTTCGACGTCGACATGGGACCGAACTCTGCCGAGTTCAAGGCGCTCCCGGAGTTCCTGCAGAAGATCATCGCCAAGTGCGAGGAGTGGCAGGGCAGCGGGTCTTCCGTGCCGCCGGATGACAATGAGGATCCTTTTGCTGGCGGCACTGACAAGTGGCTACAGCGGAGGCGAGCGCCAAACCGCCGGAGGATGATGATATCCCGTTTTGATCTGATATGGACCGAGAGGATATAACTATTGAGGCAATGCAGGAGGCAGTGGAAGCCCTGCATGAGACGATCGAATTCGTTCAGCAAGCGATGAAAGCCAATAAAACAAAGCGCGTGGCGCTATTGGCTGCTGTTGACATGATGATAGAAGAAATTGGTGAGCTACTTGCACCGGATCCGGATGCTTCTGATCCACCGGCACTACGATGAGCGAGGAGAAGCACAAGGCGCTGGGATACGAAGTGATCGTTGTCTCGCCCTTCGAGGTAGGACTGGTGAAGAATTTCGCTTGTGGGCATAGTGAGGGGGTCAAGACGTGGTGGTGTTCAGATTTCGATCGCAAGCTGCCGGGATTGGATCACCCGCTCATTGTCGAAGCAATCGAAGCAAACGAAGTTTTTCTAAAGGAATTGCATGAGCGACGAAAAGCATAAGGCGCTGCGCTTCGAGGCGCTCATGACGGGCTTTAGCTCGCGGGCTGATCACTCCCTATCCTTCCGGGGAGTGACGCCCGAGCTGACGACGGAAGAGAAAGTTACCCTCATGGGGCTGCAGAACGTGCTCTGCGAGATGATGCTCTTTCCCAAGGACGAGAAGGACATTGATGTGCTCAAGGTCGAGAAGGAGATCGTCCACAAGAGCCCGTCGCAGCGCATGCGTTCCGTCATCTTTCTTCTCTGGAAACAGACACAGGAAGAGCTGCCTTTCGAGGTCTTCTACGTCAGCACCATGGAGAAGATCATCGATCATCTTAAATCCAAGCTTCCGCACGAGACCTTTTGATGAAAATCGAAACGATCGAGATTGGGGCTGTGAACCTGACGGCGGCCTCCTTCCGCCAGCGCACGCGGATGGTGGCTTATCGTGATGGGAAGAAGGTGCATTTTGGCCTGCAGTATCAGCATGCGGGCGAGCCGGGAGTCTGGCTGACGGACCAGAGCCTGCCATGGAACAAGCAGAACCTCGACACGATCATCCGTGCCGCCGCAGGCTATCACGACAAGATCGAAGAGCTTACAAAATCATGATCAGATACACGATTACAATTACGGAAACTGAGGAGGATGGGGACGCGGAAGCAGGCGACATCCTGCGCTACAGCCAGACGGTTGACGCGATCGACATGAATGCGATCATCAGCGCAGTGAACAAGACGCCCCAGCCGGAGCGCAGACGGGCAGTGCGCAGCGATGCGGGCAAACCGAGACCCAAAGAAATTGGAGAAGCTTCTCTACATCCTTGATCCGACCGGCGAAAAGCCGGTGCCTTGCAATGACCCGGCAAGGTGGAGTGATTGGTGGAAGGAAAACGGAAGTCTTCGCAGGGTCAAGCTGACCATTCACAAGAATCGGAAGCTTGCCATCTCGACCGTTTTTCTTGGCGTGGATCACAGCTTCATGGACGAGGCTCCGCTTCTCTGGGAAACGATGGTCTTTAGTGGCGGGAATGGCGAGGATTACGAGCGTTGTGGCGGCACCCGCGAGCAGGCGCTTGCGATGCACCAGAACATGATCGAGCGGGTCGAGGCTGTGCTCGCCCTTGGAGAACTGGAGTCGGTATGATCGTAATGGATATCGAGACAGGCAAGGATCTGCCGCGCGCGGTGGAGCTGATGCCGCCCTTTGACGAGAGCGAAGTGAAGGTTGGCAACCTGAAGGACGAGGACAAGATCCGCGCCAAGCAAAGCGATCGGCGGACATCCTACGAGAAGAGTTGGCTTGAGGACGCGGCCTTACGGCCCGAGACCGGGCATGTGCTGGCAATCGGACTCCTGCCGACGAGGACGGAAGACGAATACCTGATCTTCCACGCTCACGAATCGAGCGAGGCGGACATCATCCTTTCTTTCTGGGACTTTCTTGAATCGACTCACGCTGCCACAGGCCAAGCGTTCACGGGCTTTGCCATCTTCCACTTCGATCTCCCCTTCCTGATCATCAGGAGCCGCATCCTTGGGGTGCCGGTGCCAATCAACCTGCGTGTTGGGCGTTACTTTAACCAGACCCGCTTTATCGACCTGCAGGAGGAGTGGCTGTGTGGACGGAGCCGTAACGATACACGGTCCTCACTGGATTACGTTGCCAAGGCTCTTGGAGTCGGGGAGAAGAGCGGAGACGGCGCGAACTTCGAAAACCTCTACACGGTCAATCCTGCAGCCGCGCTGGCCTATCTGAAACATGATCTGTTCCTTGCCAAGGGCGTTGCCCGGAAGCTAGGTTTAATCAAGTGAAAGATCCCCTCTTACGGAGCAAGCCAACGAGGAGTAGTCCCGCAAGGATCGGCAGCAAGGATTTACCCCCAGATCCGGAGCCGCCCTACGTGACCGGAGGCCCGCCATTCCCGAACCGCCCAACCGACGACGGGAGATACGGAATCTCGATCCTCGATTATTTCGCGGCGCACGTGATCCAAGGACTCGCTGCCCGCGATAACCTGACGATCGATGATCTGAAACTCGACGGGGCGGTGGATGCCTACTACATCGCCGCGACGATGGTCAACCTGCGGAGTGCGCTTCCGATCGAATCGACCCCGGTGCCGGTGCCCCCGTCCGAAGAAGTGCCTCCCGATCTCGTGATGCCGCCGGATTCGTTATTGCCGCAGGGAGATTTCGTCAAGGTGGGCGGTGCGTAGACGAAAAGCGCTCAGGCCGCAAAGCGATCGCAGGATCCGGGAACAGAAAATCTATTTTTTTCTTCGCGCGGCCTTTTTAGCAGAAAACCCGAAGTGCGCCGCGCGGCTTCCCGGGTGCCAGCGTGACTCGTGCGATGTCCACCACAAGGCGGCTAGGGGAAAGAATTTTTTAAAAACAGAGACGTGGCTCGCCGTTTGCCGCGCTTGTCATGACTGGATTACCGCCCACGGACGTCAGGCGGAGGCTCTGGGGCTCAAAACGAGAATGCCCTAGAAAGGCTTCTGCTTCTAGGGCAAGGTCACCATAGCTGATTTGGGCGCTATGCCCACAAGTGCCTCGTTATCAGGCTTCGGGAGTATTTACGTTTTTAGTAGGTGAATCGATCGTAGGGCATTTTCGATGCCTTTGGTGTTTATCGTGGTGGTCCGAACGTGTAATCCAGCGGCAATTGTCTGGCGAATAGTCCTTGTCGTTGTCTTCGCGATCGATCTCCAAACTTGGATGAAAACCTGATTTGAGTGCCCAGTTCACGAAGGCATCAATGCTGTTCCGCCATTCTTGACAGACACTTATTCCGCGACCTCCATAATAACGGAAGTTCAGATCTTTTGGGTTATGGCATCGTCGAATCATACTGATACGACGCTTATTGAGTACTGCTCGTAAAGGTGCATGCGTGATTTCCCAGCATGCCTCACGCCACGCTTTAAACTCCGCCCGCTCTTTCCTCTTCTTCTTTTGGTAGTCCGTCACAAGATACCTTTTTCGCGACTGTCATCCAAAAGAGGATGTTTCGAGCAAGAATGGGTGCCACATCGATAAGCTTTCCGTCCTTGATCACAAAGCCTGCTACGAAGCGTTTCGTGGTTACCTGATAGAGTCCGTCGGTCATGGAATCTGCGTCTCCCACTCTTTCCAGTCGACGTTCCCGTTCCACGAGCGCGCAACGAAATTGCGCACGTCGCTCGTGAGCACGGAGATCGTTCCGCAGTTCGCCCCCACGGGATCATAGACCGCGAACTTGACGTGCGTCGGATCCGCCTTCTTGCATTCGAGTTTGTATTTTCCGTCCATTGCTATTGGTGGTGGTGTGGATGTCCAGTCGTGGCAATAGCCACAATACTGCGCCTTGATGTCCTGCGGGTGGTAGCTTGTGCGCCCGCATTTCGGGCAGGTGATCGAGTTCATAATGGTGGAGGTCTGACCGGCCAAGGCTTGGAGTTGGGCTTTATCTCCTCGACCGCCTCGCCTAGTTCGTTCAGGACGTCGACCAGCTTGTCGTGCATCTTGTCATCGGCTTTCAGCGTGATCGGCCACTCGTCACTGGCTCCCGTATAATTCCATAGGAGGTCGTGCAGGGCTATCGCCGCCAGTTCAAGTCTGGTCATCGTTGTAGAACATAATGATGCAGAGGGCTACCAGAACCATGCAGAGCCAGATCCAGATCATGGCTTGACGTATCCGGCCAGCTCTTCCTCCTGCAGCTGGAAGAGATGGAAGCAGTTGGAATGCACGTTCACGTATTCGCTGACCGGCGGCAGCACCATGCACATCGTAACGTCGTTGGGGATCAGCTGATACCGGGCTTCGCGGATCTCGTCCCAGTGCGGGTAGCGGTTGCGGTGCGCGATCGACATATGCCAGCGCATCTCGCCCTTCGGGCCGGACGGCTCGCTTGCCACCATGACGCTGCAATTGCTGCTGGTGTAGAACGCGCGAGCGCCAGCGACGGGAGACGGAATGGAGGTCAGTTTCATTTGTTCATTTCTTCGACTTTGGCTTTCCATGCCTCGTCTGTCGCCTCCGGAAGAAATCCTATCGCGGCGAAAAACTGGAGCTGCATGTTCCGTGCCCCGCGACAGGCATGCGGTTCGTGGAGCCACGTCTTGCCACGTTTGAGCGCATGAGGCCCGGAGCTGTGACAGATCGGTGTGGCTTCATTGAGCGCCCGGTGGTTTAGCAGATCCCTCACCTTGCTCCACCCCTTCTCCAGATACGGACAGGTCGGGCAGTTCTTCGGACGGACTGGCAGTGGAAGAATCTTTTTCTTTTTCAACAGTGATGATGTAGGTGCCAAGGCCATGGTACTCAAGCCGCAGCTTGTTTGTGTATCTCCCGTCTTCGATGATCGGTCGGATGTGTCCCTCTGGCAGGATCCGCACAGCGACGGAACCGAGCACAAGGCCGGTTGTCAGCAGGAGGAGGTTTTCTTCTTCGTTGTCGTTGCTCATTATTTTTGCAGATCTGATTCGATCTCATTCGCCATGTCCCTTAGGACGGCAGGCAGGTTGAAAAGCGGTCCATTCATCTGGCACTGGCAGGAGAAGCCGCTGCCATCCTTTCCGTCAAAGATCAGGACGATCGCGCACTTCGCCTGCGCCTGTTCACGGACCGAGGTGCAAAGCTCGTCGTATTTGCCCGGTCCCGTCATGGTTCTTCGCTCTCCCAGTCGACCAGTTGCTTCCGGTATTCCGCCTCGTCGAAACGCAAGAGCATCGTCTCGATCTCGGCCTGCAGCGTGTGGTCGTTTGAATGCAGGATCTGGTCGAAGTCAAAGCCCGCCTTGTCATTCGAGATGCAGACGTTTACGAGCGGGCCGGGCACCAGCTCAGCGGTGAGGCAAAGCCCCAGCTTGCGCAGTTCGTCGTATTTCGCTCCCGCTTCATCCGAGACGTTCGTTGTCACGGGTTCACGAGTGCCGTGCGGGCGCATGTATTGTATGAGTTGAATCGTTCTCATGGCTCTTCGTCCTCATCCTCCTCCCGGGTGACGTTCCTGAGCGTGAGGATGGCAGAGAGCACGTCGTTCATGAAGGCGAGCGCCTCGATCAGGGTGAACTTGTGCTGCGCCGTTTCGAAATCGATCACGACATGCTTGAGATCGTTTTCGACCGTAACTACGGGCTCCTGCTTTTCGTGTTCGTCAGTTTCCATCCTTGTCCTCCTTAGTGACACTGTGCTTTTGAACAAGCTCATCGACAAGCGCGTCCAAGACATCCTTCTTTGTGCTGCCGACGAGCTGCATTTCGCCAAGCATCATCGCGCGGGCGAGCATCAACTCCGCAGGCACCCAGCCGTCCGTGGTTTTCCGGCCAGCCGTTGCGATCATGATACCGTCATCGTCCCGCTTGATGACCGTGCCAAAGACAAATGGTATGTCGTGTTTGGTGCAAAGCTTGCGGATCAGCTCCAAGAGCGGCATGATGACTTCGTCATACTCTTTCTCCTTGTTGTAGAACTTCTCTTTCGGTTCTGTCGTTATTTCCATAAATCTATTCCGTGATGGGGAGCCTCAGGAGGTGGTGCGCCTTGCAGTATTCGATCAACTGGTTGAGGACGTCGTATTCCATGAAGATGGTGTTGGTCGGGCCGAAACCATTTTCGGTAGTGAGCACAAGCCCGACCTCGTCGATGTCGCAATAGACTGAATCGCCCAGATAAGTTTTCCGTGATGTCATGGATGCTAATTCTTGTCCCCGCTGTCATTCATGCTCATGAACTGCCACGTGCCCGGAACGGCGATCGATACGCGGTCAAGGAAGCGATTCATGATCGCCCTCACGCTACCTGCTCCGAACTTTCTGTAGGCTTTGAACAACTCGAAACCGAGCAACCCCGCGATCACGTCGATTACCTCTCCGTTGTTCAGATTGTGCTCATTCAGTTTCTTCAGCAGCTCTTCGATGATTGGTCCGAGCTTAGTAAAGTCCCCGTATTCCTCTTCCGTGTGTTTCATCCTTCCAGTGTCTTTCGTTTTTGGTTCTCCCAGTCATTCATGACACGGCTGAGCGAGGCTTGAATGTAGTCGGGAAGCTTCAACAAATCCTCCGTGCTCAGGACACGCGTGATACAGGAGAGCGGGTCTAGCACCTCAAGGACCGCCCTGCAATGGGCGCAAACGAGAATATCGTCCTTGACCGGGTAGACGACATCGCGGGTCACGCAGTGATGGCAATCGATCGACGCCCCGCAGGACGGACAATCGTAGGCTGGGCCTTTGTGGTGCGTCATTGGTCGTTCATCAAATCATCCAGACGGAATTCGGGAGCAACACGCATAATGTCGATGTCCTCGCCTTTAAAGCCTCTGCAGATGCCATTGTAGACAATTGCGTATTTTTTTACCTTCAGCTTGCCGCGCAGGAACAGCTCTCCATCTGGTGTAATCCTCCACCAGCCGGACTTGCCACCGTCTTCCCGTCTGCGTGTGTTTTCCTCGACAAGGTTGAAAAGCGCGAGCTTTCCGGTCTCGCGTGCGGGTGCCGCAAAGGCAGTCAGAACCGTGGGGCCATGAACGTAATGGGTTACAGCTCCCGACTTGTAGAGAAGCCGCAAGGTTTTCATCATTGTTTTGTTGAGCTTGCGCTTGTAAACCTTCGCGTATTGGCGGCAGAGCGGGCACCTGAGCCCCTCGTCGACGCGCAGGTTGAAATACCGCCGGACCATGCCGAAAGATGCAGTGTCGGGGAATTCACTGTCATTATCGTTGCCGTCATCGCCATCGTAATCGCCATCGTCACGTGGCGGTGGCGGTGGCTTGCGCGGTGGCGATGCAGTGAAGTCGAATTCCGGGTGCTGTGACCGGCGCTTTTTCACGACGCAAGCAGGTTGACCAGCTTGTCGAGTTCCTCCTTGACGTTGAATTTTTCCCGGTTGTCGGTCTTGACGGTCAAATCCTTGAGTATCCGGATCGCTGAGAGGGAGAGGAGCGCCTGCACGGCCTCGTTGGTAATGATGATGTCACCGACCTCGCGGCGCTGCACGGTGCGAATGTCGACTCCGAGCATTTTCGCAACATCCCGCTGTGATCCAAGCGTTTCGCGAACCTTCGCGTAATCTGTTCTGTTCATGTTGTCGTCCATGGTTTTTGGAGTCTGCGGCGCTGTGCCACGAAAGGCAAGTTTTGGTTGCACCACAGACGGAATTTTGGTTGTGTTCATACGCTCATATACGGCAAGGGGCTGCGGTTTCTTCAAAGGTCTTTGCGGATCAACGGAGGGGCCGCAGCTCTTGTTTCTTTCTCCGGGTAGCACTCCCTCCACATTGAGCTGACGCTGCGAAAACAACGCCCAGCCAACCATGCCGGATTGTCCCAGCCCTTTACGATTTCCACATTGAAGTAGTAGACGTCGCGGCGGGGAGCCTTGCGCGGATTATCGAGCACCTTGGCCCAGATATCCGGGTAGTTGATGCTGCTTAGGATCTGGCCCTTGACGGGCTTGATTTGTTCCATCATTCGATTGTGATCCTTGGCAGGCGCTCGATGCCAGCTGCCTTCATCTGGCAGCGCGCGGCCCAGAGACCTCGTTTCCATTCCGCGAAACAGAACTCATCCGCATCGGTGAGCTTGCCGGACTCCCCGCGCACAAGCATTTCGTTGCGGATCAGGTCGTAGGCGGTGAACTTCTTCCCGAAGGTCACCATGCCGTGGCGGTAGCCGTTCTGAAACTCCTTGTTCTGGTTGCGCATGGCGTTTGCCTTGTCGCTCCGGCCATTGTAGAGGCGCGCGTGCTGTGCGCCTGCGTAGTCGTTGGTGTTCATTTTTGGTAGTTGTAAAGAGGGCCAGCCATCGAAAGCGTTGCCTTTACTACGGGTTTAGAATCGCGTAGCTATCGTGATTCATTTTCCGGTTCAACAACTTCAAGCTCGCAAAGTGTTTCGATGGCTGGTTGCCTTTAGGCAATTGTTTTGGTTGGTGCGCACTTAGCGCAATACCGCATGCGTGGTCCGATCTGTGTGCCGCACGTCTTGCATAGGCGCATACGCTTGGCGAGGCCGGGGAGCCCGCTGTGCAGGCGTTTATAGAGATCGACCGCTGCCATGAACGCCTTCTGCTGCCCGACGTTTTTCCATTCGTAGGTCGGTTCAGCCATCGGAAGGACGGACTGTTCCAGATACCCGCAGCGGTTGCCACAGCTCAGGAGGCAGCGCGAACCCTCGCGCAGGAAGCGTGTGTGTTCTCCCTTGAGATTCACGTCGACTCCCGTGCATTTGCCGCTGTCCTGCCAGTTGGCGCAATAATTCCTAGCCAGTGTGGTCTTGCTCATACATTGGCTCCAAGCTCAAGCCAGTGACTGACGTTGATGTTCATTGCATCAAAAGTGTCGTCCTGACCATTAAGCAAATAAGGGTATCTTTTTTGATAGTCGTCCTTGCTCGTCATGTAGCCACCAAGCGCCCAGAGCGTTGTGGCAATCACCGCCTCGAACTCGTTGCGATTAAATTGTTGCTCTAGTTCGGCTCCGTATTTGTGTGCGGTGTTGACGATCAATGCGAGGCTGTTACCAAATGGCAAAATGATAATCACCTGACGCTTGTCCTCATGCGCCTCGAAACGCACGTTGAAGCTTCGCTCGCCATAGGTCCATGCCTTCTTGCCCCCATTATCGACACGTGTGCCCAGTTGTTCCTTGAAGATGTTTTTACGCCGTTTGCGACGGCGACCGTGTTTCGTTATGATTGGCGGCTTGACTGTGTCGCCATCCTTGTCCTTCTTCAGATACGGATCCTTGCTCTCATCGCCAAAAATGAACTGTGCGATGCGCTTTTCGAGCGTCTTGATGCGCAGATTATGCGCCTCATCCTTAACGCGATCGATCAACGGCTTAAGGATTGTCTCAAGCGCTGCCTCAAGTTCGGCCAATTGCTCTTCGTCGAGGTCATCCTTGAAGTTGTTCAACTTCCAGCAGCGTGCATCTTCGTCGAGTTCTATCTGATCTCCGTCGATCAGTCTGACGCTTGCACTGAAGCGCCGCAGGTTGCAACGCAACAGAAACTTGGGTGTCCACTCATCGACAACGACACGATGCAAATAGGCGAGCGAGACGCCTATTGATCCCGTTTCGCCCTCAGGGCGCAAGCCCGCCCGCACGGTGAATGTGCGTCCACCAAAGACGATCTCGTGAAGCTCGTCGATCACGTTGTCGAGCACAGGTTCTGGCGGAGCCTCAAGCTGCACTCCGTCAAAGAGGATTTTCTTTCCGTCACGCAACGCGGGCGCGAATGTTGCGCTCAACTTCGCGGGAAGATCCTTCCAGCCCATTAACCGATACGGGTAAAGCCCGATCATCTCGATCTCGGTAAATGTTTGTCTGCTTGTTGCGATCTTCCTGTCGACGTCGAGAGAACACCAATCGCCCGAGCGCTCAAGCTTGAGCCAGTCAACTTCGACGCTGATTTGTTCACGCTTGTTCTGCGTTAGAATGTTTAGGTGACGCGCGAGACGCGCTGGTCCCTTTTTCAAGGCGATACCGAAACGTCCAAGACGCTTGTGCTCGATCTCGCTCGCGCCATAGCAGAGCGCTTTTTCCATATCCCTGATTCCGCGACCATCATCACGCACGGTGATCATGGAGCCTCCCGCGATCACGACTTCTGTCGCAAACGCGTCGAATGAGTTGTCGACAAGCTCTTTGATTACCATGTCGATCTTGATGCGCGAATCCTCACGCCATGATCGAATCATGCGTGTACTGGGGATGATGTTGAGTTTGGTTTTCATTGGTGATTAAATAGGTAAACGCAGGCGGATGTTGTGTTCGGGTCCGCGCAGCTTGAGTTCCTTACGCACGACCTCCCAAGTCTCCCGCGCCGTCTTAATGCCTGAGAGCGCAGTGATGGCAGGGATCTCCTCAAGCAGCGCATCGATCGTTTCGACCCCGATATGCCCGTAGCCATAGCGCCCCCATAGACTTTTGAGTTTTTCGGAGAGGATGTTTTTGGTTTCTGTTTCTGTTTTGGTCTTGTGCGATTCTTGGAAACGGCCCGTAGTATCTCTACTGGGATTGGGGGGAGGTGGAGGAGGAGGGACGTGGGGTATCTCTCCGGCAGCAACCAGTTCCCGTCTCGCCTTGCCAACAGTTACGTCCGAAGTATTTGCCAATTTCGCAAGCACTCTGTTGCTTAGTGTTGGATCCTTTTTGAGGGCGACCTTTGCACGGGCGAGCGGCGAGTGCTCATTTTGGGGAATTTCCCCATTTTTAACTATTGGCACTGTTGGTTTCTTCGATTCCAACGGAAATTCGCCCGCAGCTATCAAAGCTGTGCGGGCCTTTTGTACTGTTCCGTGCCCGAGGTTTTCCTGCTTGGCAAGCGCTCGAACACTCAATGTTGGATTCTTGAGCCAAGCCGTTTTCGCTTCCTCAATTGTTGAATTCATTTCTTTGATTTCTTCTTCGGAAGGCGTGTCGGAGATTTTCGCGAACTCTTCGATGGTCAAATGTTGCGTTGACGCAACATTTAGTACACTTCGCTTATAATAGCAGCGCGTATAACGGAAAGCAGTTGTGCGATCAAAGTTCAGGTTGGTCTTAATCCAAGGAATCCAATTACCGTGCCCGCACGTCCGCTTTTGCTCGACAAGAAGTTCGCCGATCTGGATTGCGATTTGCAATGTTGCGCGCAATCCGTCAGAGAAGGACTGATGGAGTCGGTTGATCTCCGCGACCGCAGAATCCCTTACGATGGCTAACTTGGGTTTTGAATCATCAAAAGTCATGGCGTGTTCAATACGATCACAGAATCTTTGTTGAAGTTTATTCATTAGAAAGGGATGGGGGTGACCGTTCTCACGTTTGCGTGCTTGCCCGCTTCGTCTGAGTTGCGGGTCACCCCCGGTTTGTCAGTCTTTATCCGGCCAGTTCTTAATCATCCGGAATAGCTCCGCAGCGAGTTGTTCTTTCGTGGTTCTACCCTCAAGAACCATGGTGCCCCCGAACGGGGGCTCGACTTTTACCATGGTCTTTCCGCCAGTGCGTTCCACGATGGAAACCTCGCCTTTTCTTTCCAGCATTTTAATGTAATCCACGTTAATGATACGCTCAGGCGTCGCGCCGTTGCAATTTATTTCCGCAGGCACTCGATGTAGATCGCGTGCGGGTGGCTGGAGATGTAGCCCAGCTCGAAGAGCACCTCGCGCATCTGGGCGACCTTAAGCTCCTTGTGGCAGGCCGTTTCGTTCGGCGGATTGTGGTAGCCCACGTGTACCGTGCTGCCACTGATGTCGATGTAAAAGTCATCAGACTTCCCGAAACCGTTCTCCCTCAGGAGCCTGCTTATGGTGCTGGCCGTGACGGCGGCTGACTTATGAACGCGCTTGGTGATCATTGTGCGATGCAGGTGCTTTGCAAGGTTGTGGTTTTCTGATGTTCTCACTTTGTAAAAAGTGGGGTGCGCGCCGATCCATTCGCCCTGACGGCGCGCCCCGGTTGGTTTCAGTTCCTGCTGAAGGTTACCGCGCACTCCTGATCAAGTAATCCAGTGAGCGCCTCTGTCCGGGGTGCCAAGCTCCAGAGCCCGGCGTCCTTGGCGATCTCCGTGCAGGCATTGAAGAGCCTCCACGCTGTCGGTCCCGCTGCCGCGAACTCAGGGTGACGCGGCGTCCTCCACTCCGTCAGAATGTGGGGGATCTGGGTCGTCGTGATCGCCCGGACGTCGAGCGCCCGGATCAGGAGGTCGTGCGTCTGCACGTCCGAAAGCTCGTGCGCCTTGTAGGCGTCGAAGCGCTTGTTCAAGTCGCCCCACTTGCTGGCGAGCTGGCTGACAGCGCGCGCCATGAGGTTGGGGAGATCCCGCTTGACGTAGGTTGTGTGACGGCGGAACGCCGTGATCTCCGCGCTGAAACCGAGATTGTCACAGACGAAGACGGAACTGCCGACCGCAAGGCTGGCTGGGAAGCGCTTGTCGTGGCTGTTACGCAGCCCGACCACGTATCCGTATTCGGCCTGATCCTCGATCGCGACCTCTGCCTTGCGGTCGTTGCTGACCTGCAGGATGCCGAAGTAACGGTTGCCGTCCTTGGTCAACCCGTGCGCCTCAGAGACGACGGAGAGCTTGCGGGAGGCGAGCGCCTTTTCGACCTGCGTCAAGAAGTCGAAGTGACCCACGGGCGTCCAACTGGCGGTGGGGTCGGGGGTGCTGACGAGTTCGAGCTGACCGCGCTCGATCTTGCTCGCCCCGCAGTGAAGTATAAGGTTAGATTTATGCATTGCTTATTTTCTTTAGTTGTTAGTGATTATTGTCTTCCCCTTATATACGGGCACGGTGCCCAAACTTCCATTTTTATTTCCAACTATTTTCGTTCGCAATTGGCACAACGCCGCATGTAATTAAACCGCAATGCTTTTCCCGGAATTACCAGAACCCCGCGACCTCGCGCCGTGGCTGCGCAAGATGGAAAGCGAACCCGGGAGCTGCGTCATCCTGACGATTGAGCCACGGAAGGACGGCAAGCGCCCCGATGTGCGGATCGCGTGGATTGCGGAGGCGGAGCGCAGGAAGATCCGCCGGGCAATGATCGAGCGTGAGCATCGAACGCGCTCGCGCGGGGAAACCACACCTCACCGATCCACCGTGAAAGACTACGAGATCAACAAGGACGGCTGGGTGGTGATGACGCCGGAGGCGAATTATTACGAAGAGGAGATTCTCTACCCGAGGCTCGTCGCGAACCTTTACGACGCGGAGGTTTTTCTCTATTACCGCATGAAATGTTCGCGTATCTCGGCCTCGCGAAGGACGGAACCTTCGAGCTGGTAGTCTCGACTGTGTCGCTCAGCCCGGTGGGCACCCGGCTGGAGCGCGGCCCGCACCAGCGCCTGCCAGAGAACGTCTACATGCAGGCGAAAGAGCCCTGTGACCCGATGACCGCGATCGCGGCGCTCATTTCCCTCGACCGCTTCTGCAAAGGCGAGGAGGTTGGTGCAACTGGTTTGCAGTTCGGGGACAAGCTGCCCGGCAAGAAGAAGTGAAGGAGGCCAGATTGTTTGCCCCTCACAGCCGAGCCATGAACTGCCGCCAGCTCGTCTGGGGAATCGCCAAGGCAGCGGACGGAAAACCCGTGGCGGTCATGGACATGATTCGCGACCACGCTGAAAACGGCTTCTCGAAGATGGAATTCTACAAGGCCGCCCGCACCTTCAGTTGTACACGGTATCCTGACGCGGGATGACATCAGCTATGGCGTTGTCGTAAGAGGTAAGGACAGAACACGTTACAGGTGTGCGGTTCGTATGGTGGAACCCTTCACCAATGCTTCGAGGAAGTGGTTGTGAACAAGTTATTCACAACCTATTCACAGTAATTGCAACGATTTACGCAAGTTGCTATATTTCTAAACCCCAGCGTAAAAACAAAGAAATTCGCTTTGTAAATCCTTACATCTGAAAGGATTAAATTCTCTGAAAAAATTACTGCTCGCTTCGGCTGGGGATGTCGGGAAAAATTTCACTTCTCATGACCGAAGCCTCTGGCATATCTTTTTCAGAACCACCCGCCGATCACTCAAGGCCAGCTGATGTTATTGCGGAGGCTGTGGTCACGCAGTCTGTTCGATCGACTCATGAGGAAGTTGGAACAAGTGTGGCGGGTGGTTTTCTTTTTCCTCCCGAAGACCTGATCCTTTCCGTCCTCGACCTGACCCGCGAGCTGGAGCGCCGGGGTGTGATCGAGATCTACACGCTCGCAAATGGTGCCCACGCCTACAGGATCGTGGACGATTCTGGCGCGCGCCAGACATCTCCGCCCAAGCAGCTCAAAGGCGAGTTTGCCCAGCGGATTGGCGCAATCTTTCGCCGCCGGGCCAAGACCGCGTGGAGCGCGGAGGAGATCAAGGCGTTCCGACAGCTCGTCATCCACCCGGACGACCTCGCTGTCGTGGAGGAATACTACAAGAGCGAGTCCAAGAAGCCGGACAATTTCTGCCGCACAAGCGTGCTGACCTTTCTGCGCTACTACCCGGGCGAGGTCGACAAGGCGCTGCGCTGGAAGGCGAACGCGCCACGGAGGCATTGCTACTAGCATGCTTCCCCCCGGCACGATCTCGAAGCTGCAGGCGTCCTTTCCAGAAGGGACGCGGCATCAGGCAAAGGTCGAGCTGGCGCTGGAGATGCTGGGGAACGGACTGCCGCCCGAGGCGGTCGAACTGACCCTCTCGCAAAAGTTCCCGGCGGCGGCAAACAAGGAGATCGGGAACGTCATCCGCTGGGCGATGGCACACAACCCGCAACCGAGCCACGGCAACGGAGCTGACCTGCACGCGGCGGCCAACTTCCGTGACCGCTTCTTCCACCGTCCACCTGCCAAGCCAAAGCCCAATGCCGCCGCCAAGCTCCTGCAGGGCTGGCTGAATGGACGATCGGTAACCGAGGAGGATCTTTACGCGGAAAGCCCGGTCAAGCCTGACAGGAACGATTTCGCACACAATGCGCTCATCGTGATGGAATGTTTGTATTCGGATCACGATTGTTTGAATATTGTTTGCGACCACAGGGTCAACGACCACGGAAAAGCCAACCCGCACGGCCCCGGAAAAATCCTTCCGTCCTGCCGGTGGTGTGAGTGGTTCCACAAGAAAGGCGTTCCCCAGATGAAAGCCGGGGCGTGGCTGCGGCCCAACCCAGTCAGGGAAGCCGGGACGGGATTCGGCGGCGCGATCATGGACGCGGACGTCGTGGCTCCGAGATTCCTCCTGCTGGAAAGCGACAGCCTGCCCTTCGAGCTGCAACTCGCTGCGATCGCGAGCTTCCGCCTGCCGGTCGCCGCCGTGCTCACCAGCGGGGGCGCAAGCTACCACGCGTGGGTTCACTTGAACTGTCACGATCTGGAGGAATACGGGGAGCAGGCCGAACGCATCCTGCGCGCCGTGGGTAAATTCGGCTTCGATACGGCCAACAAGAATCCTTCCCGCCTTTCCCGCCTGCCGGGTGCCATCCGCCAAGTCAAGCCGCAGGGGGACGGAAAGCAGCGGCTCCTCTACCTCAACCCTTCGCCCAAGTGGCGTCCAATCTGTGGTTGACCTCGATGACCTCGATATTTTTGAACGCCAGACATCGCGCAAGCTTCCGAGGGCTACGCTGGCTGCGGATGTGGTGGATTCTGTTTCGTATTACGAGGAGATCCTCAATGGCAAAAGGACAGGGACAATGACCCCCTTCACACGCCTCAACGAGCTGACAGGCGGTCTCAAGCCGGGGAACTTCATCGTCGTGGGCGCGCCTTCCGGCGGATTCAAGACGACCTTTGCCCTGAACATCGCCCGCCACGTCGCCATGACGGAACCCGTGGCGTTCTTTAGCCTTGAGATGAGCAGGCAGGAAGTCTTGGATGCCCTCTTTGCAATGACGCTTTCGATCGATCGCAACCACTTCAACACGGGAAAATTCACACCCGAGGAGATGAACGCGATCAGCTTTAAAAAGGACGAGGTCGCCCGCCTGCGCATGTCGATCTTCGACGACGCCTTTGTCGGCATCGACGAGGTCCGTGCCGACTGCCTTGGCCTAGCCTGTGACGAACCGCCCGGCCTGATCGTGATCGACTACCTGCAGCTGATGTCGATCCATGGCTTCAAGAGCAACCGCGAGCAGGAGATTGCCCAGATCAGCCACGGGCTCAAGGCGGTCGCAAGCGAATGCAAGTGCCCATTGATTGCCCTTTCCCAGCTGAACGAGGACGGATATTTACGCGAAAGCCGTGCAATCGGTCACGATGCGAACATCGTCCTCCTCCTCGATGACGGACCACACGGGATCACTGTCAAGATCGATAAGGGAAGAGCTATTCCCCGTGGGACATTTGATCTTTCCATTATCGAACACTTTTGCCGTATCGAGAACGTATGAGCAAGGGACGCATCACTTTGGAAGACGCACAGTTCATTCACGAATTCGCACGCGCCGTACAGCCAACCTTGAGGCACCATGACAGCAAGTTTCTGGAAAAAGCCAAGACCGTGGCGCGGATCAGTTACTGCGCGCTTGTCGAGGCCCGCCAGAACGCGAGGGCAGAGCGTCTGCGGCAACACACTTTCGGAGAGTAATCTCCCGTCAACGGTAGCAGGCGTCATTTGCTGCCGACCAAAATTCCCAGCCTGCACGTCGAGTGTCACGCTGGGCTGAAAAGGAGCGAGCCGCCCCTATGCAGAAGAGCGGCTCAACTCATTCTCTTACAGCGAGGGTGATTTCGCCAGACGAGAGCTGAATGCTAAGGAAGCGGAACACGCTGTCAAGAAATGAGATTACAGGGGGGTTTGGGGGGTTACGTACCGGATCATTCAAAGTGAACAGGGACTCTGAGGGGGCTTTGCCCCCCTCAACCCCCCAGCAGGGGGATGATCCCCCTGCACCCTCGCTCTCCTCCCTCGCTTCGCTCAGTCCGGAGAGCCATCTCTCGGGAGTTCCGCCTTTCCGTCCTCCTGTCTTTCTTCTTTCGCCTTCGTTTACGTTACGTACACTCTTACTCTTACACTTACGAACGATGGCTGGACAAAAGCCAGACTTCATACAGAAACCAGACCGAAAATGCCAAGCGAGAAGCAGTTGAGCTTTATTCGATATCTCCTTGCGAAGGGTTACTACCGCACGAGCGACTGGAGCTGGCTGCACCTTTACTCTCGCAAGCAGGCGAGCGCGCTGATCGACAACCTGCTGAATAACAGTCCGCACTGGCGGGAGGAGTTCATCAGGGGGTTGCCAGAGCCGGTGGCGAAGCTCCGGCAGTCCGAGATCCCTATGCCGCCGCCCAAGCCGCTGGAGCCAGAAGACCCGCAGATCCCGCCCGAGGTGACGGAGTTCAAGCGCTGGGCGACGGAAGTCTATCAAAGAGGGGAACAGACGATCACGCAGCTGGGGGTGCTTTACGATGCGCGCTTCGGCAATCCGCTTGCTTCCAAGTGATCGCAGTGTCCCTTGGGGGTGATAATTGGCCACATGTCCCTTGCAGGTGATTTTTGGCCATGATAAAAGTCGCTTTATGGTCGGGGAGAACCAGTTCGATAACGAAGCGCGGGAAACACCGAGGGAACGTTTAGAGAGATTGCGGAAGCAGGTTGCGCCAATTAACGAAGAAATATTCAGACTGGAGCGGCAGCTTCTTTCTGCCTATCCGCCGCCGCATGTCTACAACTCCAGCCATCACGTGGACGTGTGGCTGAAATATGATCATGGTCGAGGAGAACCAGTTCGAAGAGCTGATCGATAAAGCGCGGGTCGAGCGCTCGTGGCGGGAGTTTACTGACCCCCCAGCCCAGCGCCCCAACCGATACGATGCGGGCCAGATCGCCGCTTACACGTGGCTTTTCATGGACAAGTTCGCAGAGTGGTCGAGACACAGGGGAGCGGACGCCCAGCTGCAATGAACAGTCTCAAAGAGACCTTGGAGAAGTGCGAGGAATACGGCTTCTGCAAGGAGATCACATACGAGATGCTCTGGAACACTGGCTACACGCTGGGACGGAAGCGCTGGTATTGGGGGCCGATGTGGTTTGTTGATTTCAAATGCCGGGGTCAAGAGCTGGCTCGATCGGATACGGAAGAGGTGATCACAAACGAGCAATACCGCGAGCTGCTGAAGCGCAACGGGATCGTGGCGAGCCGTATTCCCACTCCCGGCCTCACGGTAGTCAAGACACGGAAAAAGCCCGTGGCGGGGCGCAGGGGGCAAAGGACAAGCACGGAAATCCGCTTCGAGAGCCAGTTCCGCCAGAAATACCCAAAGGCGACCGTGCTTTACGAGGCGATCAAGTTACGGATCGATGAGACCTGCTGGTATCTGCCCGATTTTTTCGTCCCCGAAATGATGACGTTTTTCGAGGTGAAAGGCCCGCATATCTTCGAGGACAGCGTGATCAAGTTCAAAGCCGCGCGCGCCATCTATCCTTCCTTCCATTTCGAGATGTGGCAGTGGAAGGACGGAATCTGGAAAGAGATCCGAAAACTTAGTTGACCGTCAGGTCGCCTGAGAGCTATTAGAGGTCTCTACCTCTTCAATATGCCATTCGTCACCATCTCCAAGACAGTCAAGGTAGGCTGCAAGCCCCCGGTAAAGCCGCCGGTTGAAGGCGGGCCGCCACCTGTAGTCACCCCACCCATTTATCTGCCGATCATTCCCGAGCACCCGATCGTGATCCCGCCCGTTGAGCCGCCGGTTGAAGGCGGGCCGGGGCGACCTGATCAAGGGTTGCCGCCATTTCCCTCGCATCCAATTTGGCTTCCTATTGGTGAAGTTCCCGGCGTTCCGGGCGAACCCACCCATCCGATCTATCTGCCGGTTTTCCCGGCCCACCCGATCGTGATCCCGCCCACGGAGCCGACCGAGCCCGGAGTGCCCACGCATCCGATCGTGATCCCGCCAGACGGAATCGTGCCGGTGCCGCCGACACCCGAGCATCCGATCTTCTTTCCGGTCTACCCCGATAACTCCCTGCCGGGAAGCCAACCGGGACCGGACAACACCTTGCCGAAGCCGCCCGTGAGGCCGGATCAGGGATTGCCGGGAAGTCAGCCGGGGATCGACAACACGCTTCCCCAGCCGCCGCTGGTGATCTGGGGACCGAGCGATCCGCGTCCGAGTCTCCCGATCTTCATTCCTGTCGAGCCGCCGCCGGGAGTGCCGGGGGTTCCAAGCCACCCGATCTATATCCCGGTCTACCCGGACAACAGTCTGCCCGGTGACCAGCCCATAATCGATAACACGTTGCCGGACATGAACGCGCCATGGTGGAAGCCCTATGAGCCGCCACCGGGCTCGATCGTAGACACGCCGGAATATCCGCAGCCGCAGAAGCGCAAGTAAGACTCTTGTAGTCGCATACAAAAAGAAAGCGCCGCTCCACTGAACAGGGGCGGCGCTTTTCTTTT
This sequence comes from uncultured beta proteobacterium, assembly GCA_963782655.1. Lineage (GTDB taxonomy): Bacteria > Pseudomonadota > Gammaproteobacteria > Burkholderiales > SG8-39 > JAABQT01. The sequence goes on from CAWALA010000013.1 coordinate 468,626, forward strand.
TGGTTTCAGGCAATAAAGGTGAACGTCATCTTGGC
>CAWALA010000014.1:0-17104 GCA_963782655.1 uncultured beta proteobacterium
CCCTGAGGTGGCGCCGGTGCTGCTGCTGGCCGATGCGCGCGCCGAGAGCCTGGCGATCATGGGACTGAAGGCAGGTGCGGCGGACTTCCTGCGCAAGGCCGGCCTCGGCGGCGAGGCCCTGGTGCGCTCGATCGAGGACGCCGTGCGCGACAAGGAAGCGCAGCGCGCACCGCCGCTGCGCCGCGTCGTCGCGTGGCCCGCGGGCAGCGATTCGCCGATCCCCGGGTATCGCAACCTGCGCAAGATCGGCGAGGGCGGCATGGCGCAGGTGTACCTCGCCGAGCGCGTACAGGACGGACTGCAGGTGGTGCTCAAGGTCCTCGACCCCAAGCTGCGCGAAGACGAGCTGTTCCGCAAGCGCTTCATCCAGGAGTTCCGTCTGATCGCCGGCCTGCGCAACGAGCACGTCGCGCAGATCTACGACCAGGGCTTCGCCGGCGAGCATCCGTACATCGCGATGGAGTACATCTCCGGCGGCACGCTCGCCACGCGCATCCATGAGGGGCTGACGTCGCTCGAGTCGCTGCGCATCACCTCGCAGATCGCGCGTGCGCTCGACGCCATCCACTCGCGCGGCGTCATCCACCGCGACCTCAAGCCGCAGAACATCCTGTTCCGCGACCCGGACAGGCCGGTGCTCGTCGACTTCGGGTTGGCGAAGAGCGTCGGTGCGCATACGACCCTTACGCGCCACGGCGAGGTGATCGCCACGCCGCGCTACATGAGCCCGGAGCAGTGCCTGGGCAAGCCGGCGGACCACCGCTCGGACCTCTACAGCCTGGGCGTGATCTTCTACGAGATGCTGACCAGCCGCAGGCTCTATGAGGCGGAGGGTCCGGCCGGCCTGGTGTACCAGCACGTGCACGGCCCGATTCCGCGCCTGCCGGAGCGGCTTGCCGGGTACCAGGGGATCCTGGACCGGGTGCTCGCCAAGAATCCCGAAGAGCGCTTCCAGAATGCGCGCGAACTGTTTGCGATGATCGCGATATGAGCCCGGATTCCGGCGAACGCCAGTACCTCGACCTGCTGGCGGAAGTGCTCGCCCATGGCGCGCTCAAGTCCGACCGCACCGGCACGGGCACGCGCTCGGTGTTCGGGCGGCAGATGCGCTTCGGGCTGGCGGAGCGCTTTCCGCTGCTCACCACGAAGAAGCTGCACCTCAAGTCCATCCTCTACGAACTGCTGTGGTTCCTGCGCGGCGACACTAATGTGCGCTGGCTGCAGGAGCACGGCGTCACCATCTGGGACGAATGGGCCGACGCCAACGGCGAGCTCGGACCCGTGTACGGTTACCAGTGGCGCCACTGGCGCACGCCCGACGGGCGTGAAATCGACCAGCTGCGCCAGGTGGTCGAGCAGATCCGCGCCCGGCCGGATTCCCGGCGCCACCTGGTGACCGCCTGGAACCCCGCGGATGTGGACAGGATGGCGCTGCCGCCCTGCCATGCGCTGTTCCAGTTCTACGTGGCGGAGAATCGCCTGTCCTGCCAGATGTACCAGAGGAGCGCGGACCTGTTCCTCGGCGTGCCGTTCAATATCGCCTCCTACGCGCTGCTCACGCTGATGGTGGCGCAGGTGACTGGGCTCGCGCCGGGCGAATTCGTGCTCACCCTCGGCGATGCGCACCTGTATCTGAACCATCTGCAGCAGGCGCGCGAGCAGGTCGGGCGCACGCCGCGGGCGTTTCCACGCATGCGGCTCAATCCCCAGGTGAAGGACGTGTTCGGGTTCCGCTACGAGGACTTCACCCTGGAGGGCTACGACCCGCACCCGGCGATCAAGGCCCCGATCGCCGTTTAAAAAAAGGGCCCGCCTGTAGGGGGAAAGGACGGGCCCAGGGGAGGAGCTGCTGTGCCGGCGTTGCGGAAGCCCTAGAAACTCCCGTACACCAGCAGCTTGCCGAGATAGAGCATCCCGGCCGCTGCAAATCCGTAGACCACCGCGTCGGCGATGCGCGCGCGCTGCGACGGCATCCAGCCGGGCAACGCCCACACCACCGCCGCCGCACCGAGCAAGGCGGCGAGCAACGCCGCGCCAAGGCCGAGACTGTGTCCGAAGGCCTGCACGAACCAGCCTTCGGGCTCGATCAGTTTGTAGATGGATCCGCCGATGCCGATCAGGACGCACGCACTGACGGCGAAACCAGCCAGCGCCTGCGCGAGAATCGGGAACTCAAACTTGGTCTTGGCGTGTTCCATCGGCTGACACTTTCTTGCAACCTCCGTGCCAGCTCCGGGCATTGCTGCAGCTTCAAGGACTTGGCCACGAACCGTGTCGAATTCCACGGAGGAATATCAGCCCGGTTCGTCGCCTCGCGGCGACAACCGAATTCACATCCCCGCCAAGGGACTGAGCGCGCGGGGTTTTTGCTGTCGCCGGCCGGCGACGCTCAGGACTCGGCGGCGACCTTTACCTTGAACATCGCGGGTTCGAGCGCATGGCGCTCGAGCAGCCGGTAGAACTCCGTGCGGTTGCGGCCGGCGAGGCGCGAGGCCTGCGTGACATTGCCGCCGGTGATCTTCAGGATGCGCACCAGGTACTCCCGCTCGAACGCGCGGCGCGCCTCGTCCAGCGGCGTGAGCGAGCCCGCGCCCGCGTCGAGCGCCTGGCGCACCAGCGAGGCCGGGATCATGTCGGTGGCCGTGAGCGCGACTGCGCGCTCGACGACGTTGAGCAGCTGGCGCACGTTGCCGGGCCAGGCCGCCGAGACCAGCAGTTCCATCGCCTCGGGCGAGATGCCCAGGCGCGGCCGGCCGTAGCGCTCCGCCAGACGCGACAGGAAGTGCCCCGCCAGCAGGGGAATGTCCTCGCGCCGCTGCGCCAGCGAGGGCAGCTCGAGCTTGACCACGTTGAGCCGGTAATAGAGGTCTTCGCGGAACTCGCCCGTGGCGATGCGCTCCTCGAGCTTGCGGTGCGTGGCGGAGATGATGCGCACGTCCACCGCCAGCGCGTCGTTCGAGCCCACCGGCCGCACTGCGCGATCCTCGATCGCGCGCAGCAGCTTCACCTGCAGCGCGGGCGGCATGTCGCCGACCTCGTCGAGGAACAGCGTGCCGCCCTCGGCGGACTGGAACAGGCCGCGCCGGTCCTGGATCGCGCCGGTGAACGCGCCCTTCTTGTGGCCGAACAGCTCCGACTCGAGCAGGCCCTCCGGAATCGCGCCGCAGTTCACCGCTACGAAGGGTGCGTCGGCGCGGCGGCTGGCGCGGTGGATGGCCCGCGCCAGCAACTCCTTGCCGGTGCCGCTCTGGCCGAAGATGCACACGCTAGCGTCGGACGCGGCGACGCGTTGTGCCTGCGACAGCAGCGCCTCCATGGCCGCCGAGCGCGTGATGAGCTCCGCGCGCCAGTACTCGCCGTCGCCGCTCGGCGCGCTCGACAGCCGCAGCGCATCCGCGACCGTCTCGAGCAGCACTTTGGGCTCGAAGGGCTTGGTGAGGAAGCTGAATACCCCGCGGCGCGTCGCCGCCACTGCGTCGGGAATGGTGCCGTGCGCGGTGAGGATCACCACCGGCAGAGACGGCGCCTGCCGGTGGATGGCGTCGAACAGCCCTAGGCCGTCCATGCCCTGCATGCGCAGGTCGGTGATCACCAGCTGCGGGCGGTTCACCGCGAAGGCGGCGAGCGCCGCGTCGGCCGACTCGACCGCCGTGACGCGGTAACCGGCTGCGGTGAGGCGCATCGAAATCAGCTGCAGCAGGTCGCGATCGTCGTCGACCAGAAGAATGGGGGGGGATTCGTGGTTCATGGGCTCACCGCTTGGTTGTGCGGCGGCGCTCCTCGCGATCGAGGATGCCGCGCTCGATTGATTTCAGCGCCTCCACCTGCTGGCGCAGGGTACTGGCGCGCTCCTCGGCCTGTTCCACCTGCTGGCGCAAAGCCTTGGCGCGCTCCTCGGCCTGTTCCACCTGCTGGCGCAAAGCCCTGGCGCGCTCCTCGGCTAGCTCCTCGCGCCGCTCCGCGGCGCGCAGCTCGCGTGCAGCCCGGGCGCGCTCAGCGGCTCCGGCGCCGGTCATGGCCGCGAACTGCACGAGCGGCGTCTCCGGGCGGCGCGCAGCCAGCGGCTCGAGAAGCGCTGCGGCGCGCGCGTCGTCGCGCAGGGGCGGCGGCAGCGTGGCGAGCAGCGCGGCAAGGCGTGCGCGGCTCGCGTCGTCCTGACCCGCGGCGAACATCTGCTGGGCGTGGTTCAGCTGGCGGCGTTGCTCTTCGGGAGCGGCGTGCGCCGCGCCGACCGCACCGGCGACGATTTCACTCACCTGCAGGGCTTCGTCAGCCCCGGGCCGCAGCGCGGCGCAGCCCGCGAGGAGCACAAGGAGTGCGAGCGCGGTCGGCCTCATGCCGCCTCCGCCAGCACCAGCGGCTCCGGCCGCCTGGGCAGCGTCACGCGGAAATGCCCGCCCGGCCCGCCCGCCACCAGCGCGATGCGCCCGCCATGCGCCTCGGCAAACTCCCTCGCGATGGCGAGGCCCAGGCCGCTTCCCTCGATACGCCCGCCGGCCTTGGCGCGGCCGCGGAAGAAGGACTCGAATACCGCTTCGCGCTCCTCCAGCGGCACGCCGGGCCCGGAATCGATCACCTCGATACTGATGCGGCCGTCGGCTTCGCTCGCCAACACCGAGATGGTGCCGCCGGGCGGCGTGAACTTGATCGCATTGCCGAGCAGGTTGTCGACGATGGAGCGCAGCTTTTCGGGGTCGGCGTCCACCGTGACCGGCGCGAGTTCCAGCGTCACGTGCTGCTCCTTGGCCAGCGCCGACAGCCGGTGCGCCTCGACCACCTCGCGCACCAGGTCATCGAGCCGCACCGCCCTCACCTCGAGGGAGGCCGCGGCGTGCAGGGCGCGCTGGTAGTCCAGCAGTTCCTCGATGAGTTTCTGCAGTTTCACGCTGTTGTCGCGCATGATGCTGACCACCGCGCGCTGCGGCGGCGCAAGCGGGCCGGCGACCTGGTCGTTGAGCAACTCCGCGCCCTCGCGCAACGAGGCGAGCGGCGTCTTGAGCTCATGCGACAAGTGGCGCAGAAATCGGTTCTTCTGCGCCTCGAGCTCCGTCAGCCGGCGCCGCAGCCAGTCCAGGCGCTCGCCCAGATCGCGCAGGTCCTGCGGCCCGCTGACGCGGATCGGCTGCGCGAAGTCGGCCCGGCCGAGCTGGCGGATGGAGGCGTCGAGCTCGGCGATCGGTCGCGCGATGACGCGCGTCAGCGCCAGCGCGATGGCGAGCGCCACCGCGATGGTGGCGAGGACGAGCTGCAGGAGGCGCCGCTGCACCGCCTCGGCCGCCGCCCGCAGGTGCTCCACCTCACGGTCTGCCACCCGGTAGCTGATGGCGAGTACCTCGTGCGCGCTTTCGGCCAGCTCGGACACCCGCGCCGCCACCGCACGCGCCTGCGGCAGCGCATCCGCGCGTTGCGCAAGCAGGTCATAGAGCGCCTGCTCCTGCTCGATGGTGCGCCGCAGGGCCGCCAGCTGCTCGTCGTCGAGCGGCAGACGCGCCAGCTCATCCGACAGCTGGCGGAAGTCCTGGTGCAGCCGCTCGTAATCCTGCGCCAGCTCGGCATCGGCAAGCACCGCGACCTGCTGCGCCCGTCGCTCGATCAGGCCGATGCGGTTCACCAGCGAGCGGCTGCCACGCGCGGCCTGCGCCGCGTTGTACACCGCGCTGCGGCTCTGCTCTGCGAGGTGCTGCGTGTTCCATGCCGAGTACAGCAGCGCCCCGGCGAGCGGCGCAGCGACCAGGAGGAATCCGGTCACCAGCAAGCCGAGGAAGGAACGCGGAAAACGCAGGGTCGCCCTCGGGGAGGTGTCCTGAGGTGCCATCTCCTTATAATCTCACGTAAAACAATGTCAGGACGAGCCAAATGTCACACGCTGCAGCCATGAGCGGCGCCCCGCGTGTGGTTTTGGTCGCGGCGGTGGCTGCCAACGGCGTCATCGGCGGCAGCGGCAAGCTGCCGTGGCACCTCCCGGAGGACCTAAAGCACTTCAAGGCACTCACCCTCGGCCACCCCGTCATCATGGGACGCAAGACCTGGGAAGCCCTCGGCAAGCCGCTGCCAGGCCGCGAGAACATCGTCGTCACCCGCAGCGCCGGCTACGACGCACGCGGCGCCAGCGTCGCGTCCTCGCTCGATGCTGCGCTCGCGCTGTGCGCCGGAGAACCCGTCGTGTTCGTGATCGGCGGCGGCGAACTGTATGCCGAAGCGCTGCCCATCGCCGACGGACTCGTGCTCACCGAGATCCAGCGCGAATTCGCCGGCGATGTGCGTTTTCCCCGTCTCGACCGCGCCGCGTGGCGCGAAACCCGGCGCCAGCCGCAGACGGGCGCCGACGGCCTGCGCTTCGATTTCGTCTCCTACGAGAGGGCCTAGCGCTTCGACTCGAACACCCGCACCTCGGGCAGCGGGAAGCCGTTGAACTCGCTGGCGTAGGCGGTGGTGTAGGCGCCCGCGTTCCGCAGGTAGATGAAATCGCCCTCCTGCAGGTCCGAGGGCAGCGGCTCCTCGCGCATCACCACGTCCACCGAATCGCAGGTCGGGCCGGCCACGTTCCAGGCGATGTCCGGGCCGGAACGGTCGGTGCGGATCTTGTACTTCAGCCCCTCGGTGGTCTCGATCACGCCGCCAAACAGGCCAGCGTCCCAATGCATCCAGCGCTTGCCGCTGCGCGTTGCGGTGCCCAGCACGCGGCACACGAAATAGCCGGCGTCGGACACCAGGTAGCGGCCGGGCTCGGCGATCACCTGCACGTCCTCCGCAAAGGCCTTGAGCGCCTCGTTCACCACTTCGCCGATCACTTCGACCGAGGGAATCGGCTTGACATGGCGCACCGGGAAGCCGCCGCCGATGTCGAGCAGCCGCGGCTTGAGGCCCGCCTTGATCATGCTGTCGAACACGGTGCGCGCCTTTTCGATGCCGACGCGCCAGTTCTCAGGGTTGCGGCATTGCGAACCGGCGTGGAAGGTCACGCCGGCGAGGTCGGCGCCGAGCTTCGCCGCCGCGGCGATGATCTCGCGCGTCTCGCCGGCGCCCGCGCCGAACTTGCCCGACAGGGGCCAGTCCGAGCCGATGTTCGGGGTGGCGATGCGCAGGTACAGGTGCGCGCCCGGGTCGACGCCGTGCATGCGGCGCAGCTCGTCCACGCTGTCCACCACGAACCAGCGCATGCCCTTGGACACGGCATAGGTGTCGGCCGCGCGTGCGCGCATCGGGTTGGAGAAGAACACCTCGCCCGCATTGACGCCCAGGGACATGAGCAGATCGAGCTCCGTGGTCGACGCGATCTCGAAGCCCGCCCCCTCCTGCACCAGCGCCTTCAGCACGCGCCGGTCTGGATTGGCCTTCACCGCGTAATGCGGCCGCACGCGCGGCATCGCCGCGCGGAAGCGGCGCAGCTTGTCGCGCACGATGGCGGTATCGATGATCAGGAAGGGGCGCGTGTATTTCTGGCGCGCGGCCTGGCGCACGATCTCGAAGTCGAGACTGACTTCGGCGTGCGTGTCGAAGAGCTGCTCTTGCGGAAGTGCGGTCTGCTGTCTGTTGCGAACGAGGCTACTGGGGCGATCGCCCATCAATGTTCTCCCGGGGGTCTCTAAGTCTCAGGGATGTCGCGAACCACGACGTCGTACACCGGGCACGAGTTCCTTTGGCTTGTCATGACGACTTCCCCTTTCTCCATAGTCCGTTGAGCCGACAGCGAAAACTTGGGGCGATTATAGGGATGACCCCCCGCCAGTCAAGCGCTTTGTGACGGCATCTTGGCGCGTCACACTGGGGGCAAGGGGCCCACGGGCTTGAGAAACTACTATAGGCAGATACGCTAACGCGCCGGACCACTAAAGCTTGCGGGCCTCAGATGCGGGGCAGGGTGACGCCCCGCTGGCCCTGGTATTTGCCGCCGCGGTCCCGGTAAGAGGTCTCGCACACCTCATCCGACTCCAGGAAGATTACCTGCGCGCAGCCCTCGCCGGCGTAGATCTTCGCCGGCAGCGGCGTGGTATTGGAGAACTCGAGGGTCACGTGGCCCTGCCACTCGGGTTCGAGCGGCGTGACGTTGACGATGACGCCGCAGCGCGCGTAGGTGGACTTGCCCAGGCAGATGGTGAGCACGCTGCGCGGGATGCGGAAATACTCCACGGTACGCGCCAGCGCGAAGGAGTTGGGCGGGATGATGCACACCTCGCCCTTGAAGTCGACGAAGGACTTGGCGTCGAAGGCCTTGGGGTCGACGATGGTCGAGTTGATGTTGGTGAAGATCTTGAATTCGTCGGAGCAGCGGATGTCGTAGCCGTAGCTGGAGGTGCCGTAGGACACCACGCGCTTGCCGGCCACCTCTTTCACCTGCCCGGCCTCGAAGGGCTCGATCATGCCCTGCGCCGCCATGCGGCGGATCCACTTGTCGGACTTGACGCTCATGCCGGGCCGGCTAGGTGTTCTGCACCACGATGTTGGGAAACTTGCCGGTCATGTCTTTCTGCGATTCGGCGATCTTCACCGCGCAGCGCCGGGCGATGCGCCGGTAGATGTCCGCCGCCTTGCCGTCGGGGTCGGCGACCACGGTCGGCTTGCCGGAATCCGCCTGCTCGCGGATGGACTCGTCGAGCGGCAGCTGGCCGAGAAGCTCGGTGCCGTAGTCCTGGCACATGCGCTTCGCTCCGCCGCTGCCGAAGATGTGGCTCTCGTGGCCGCACTTGGGGCACACGTGGATCGACATGTTCTCCACCACGCCCAGGATCGGGATGCCGACCTTTTCGAACATCTTAAGGCCCTTGCGCGCATCGATGAGCGCGATGTCCTGCGGCGTGGTGACGATCACGGCTCCGGTCACCGGGACCTTCTGCGCGAGCGTGAGCTGGATGTCGCCGGTGCCCGGCGGCAAGTCGACCACCAGGAAATCCAGCTCACGCCAGCGCGTGTCCTTCAGCAGCTGCTCGAGGGCCTGGGTCACCATCGGGCCGCGCCACACCATCGGCGTGTCCACGTCGATGAGGAATCCGATCGAGATCGCCTGCAAACCGTGTCCCATCATCGGTTCGAGGCCCTTGCCGTCCTTCGATTCGGGCCGGCCCGAGATGCCGAGCATCATCGGCTGCGACGGGCCGTAGATGTCGGCATCCAGGATGCCGACCGCGGCGCCCTCGGCGGCAAGCGCGAGCGCCAGGTTCACCGCGGTGGTGCTCTTGCCCACGCCGCCCTTGCCGGAGGCGACCGCGATGATGTTCTTGATTCCCGGCACCAGCTTGACGCCGCGCTGCACCGAGTGCGACACCACCTTCGAGCCCACGCCCACGCTCACGTTGCCGGCGCCGGCCTGCTTGAGGGCCGCGATCACCTCGCGCCGTATTGGATCGAACTGGCTCTTGCCCGGATAGCCCAGTTCGATCTCGAGCTGTACGTCGGCGCCAGCCACCTTGAGGCTCTTGACCGAGCGCGAGCTGACGTAGTCCTTGCCGGTGTTCGGGTCGACCAGTTTGGCGAGTACAGCGCGGACTTCGGCATCGCTCAGGGGCATGCTGCAAGTGTAAGCTAAAATTCGTGTTTTCCTAGGCTTAGCGATGCCGCACCGCCGGCTGTTCGTCACCACGGCACTGCCCTACGCAAACGGGCCGTTCCACATCGGCCACATCATGGAGTACATCCAGGCCGACATCTGGGTGCGTTTCCAGCGCATGCAAGGCCACCAGGTGCATTTTGTCGGCGCGGACGACGCCCACGGCGCGCCGATCATGCTCGCAGCAGAGAAGGCGGGGCAAGCGCCCGAGGCTTTCGTCGCCGAGATCGCGAGGGGCCGCCGGCAGTATCTCGACGGCTTCCACATCGCGTTCGACAACTGGCACTCGACGCACTCGCCGGAGAACAGCGCGCTGTCGCAGGACATCTACCGGCGCCTGAAGAAGGCGGGGCTGATCTACACCAAGCCGGTGGAGCAGTTCTACGACCCGGTGAAGCGCATGTTCCTCGCTGACCGCTACATCAAGGGCGAATGCCCGAATTGCGGCGCCAAGGACCAGTACGGCGACGCCTGCGAGAACTGCAGCGCCGCCTACTCGGCGACCGACCTGAAGAATCCCTATTCGGCGCTCTCCGGCGCAACGCCGGTGCTGAAGACTTCCGAGCACCACTTCTTTCGCCTGTCCGACCCGAAGTGCAAGGCCTTCCTCAAAGGCTGGCTGGAAAAGCCCGGGCGCCTGCAGCCGCAGGTGGTCAACAAGGCCAAGGAGTGGCTCGAGGGCGAGGGTGACAAGGCGCTGGGGGACTGGGACATTTCGCGCGACCCGCCCTACTTCGGCATCCGCGTGCCCGACATCGCCGAGGAGAAGTACCTCTATGTCTGGCTCGATGCGCCGATCGGCTACCTTGCCAGCTTCAAGAATTACTGCGCCAAGTCCGGCATCGACTTCGAGAAGTTCCTGCAGGACCCGGGCGCCGAGCAGATCCACTTCATCGGCAAGGACATCATCTACTTCCACACCCTGTTCTGGCCGGCGATGCTGGAATACGCGGGCAAGCCCTACAAGGTGCCAGACCACGTGTACGTGCACGGCTTCATCACGGTGTCCGGGGACAAGATGTCCAAGTCGCGCGGCACCGGCATCAGCCCGCTGCGGTACCTCGAGCTGGGCATGAACCCGGAGTGGCTGCGCTATTACATCGCGGCCAAGCTGAATGCGAACGTGGAGGACCTGGATTTCAATCCTGATGATTTCCTGGCGCGCGTCAACAGCGATCTGGTTGGCAAGTTCGTGAACATCGCCAGCCGGTGCGTCCCGTTCATCAGCAAGCGCTTCGATGGCAAGCTGAATGGCGTCGCGCTGAAGAAGCAAACCGCCGCGGACATCGCCTCCACGGTCCGTCACGCCGCGCCGGAGATCGCGGCTGCCTATGAAGCCCGCGAGTTCGGCAAGGCGGTCCGACGCATCATGGAGCTTGCCGATGAAGTGAACCGATTCGTGGACGCCGAGAAGCCCTGGGAACTGGCCAAGCAGGCTGGCCACGAGACGCGGCTGCACGTCGTTTGTTCCGAGGCTATCGAGGCGTTCAGGTTCCTCGCCATCCTTCTGGCGCCGGTGCTGCCGCGCACGGCGCAGTTGTCGGCGCAGTTGCTGGGCGTCAAGCCCTTTACCTGGCACGACCTGGAGAAATATCTGGGCGAGGACCATGCGATCGCCCCATACAGGCACCTGCTCTCCCGCGTGGAGGAAAGACAACTCGACGCCCTGTTCGACATTGCCTCCGTCCCGCAACCCAGCGCCCCGCAGCGGCACGCCGAGCACCAGCAGCACGCCGGCAAGGAGAAATCCGTGTCAGACATTGTCACGATCGACGACTTCAACAAACTTGACCTGCGCGTGGCGAGAATCGCCAGGGCGGAGCAGGTGGAGGGCGCCGACAAGCTGCTGAAGCTCACCCTCGACCTCGGCGGCGCCACGCGCACCGTCTTCGCCGGCATCAAATCGGCTTACGACCCAGCGAATCTCGAGGGAAAGCTGGCTGTGGTCGTCGCCAATCTCGCGCCGCGCACGATGAAGTTCGGGGTCTCCGAAGGCATGGTCCTCGCCGCCTCGGGCGACGAACCGGGAATATTCCTCATTTCGCCCGACGCCGGGGCCAAACCGGGCATGCGCGTAAAATAGGTTCTCCTGCGGCCGCCGCGCCGCTCCATGCGCGACGCATGATCGAAAAGCCCAGCCGCACGCTGGTTTGCAGCATCGTCTTCCTGGACATCGTCGAGTACTCGACGAAGCCCGTGGCGGAGCAGTTGCTGTTCAAGCAGGCATTCAACAAGCTGCTCAGCTCCGCGCTGGAGAACGTGCCGGCGCGGGACCGCGTGGTGCTCGACACGGGCGACGGCGCCGCCATCACCTTCCTCGGGGACCCGGAGGACGCGCTGTTCGTCGCCATGTCGCTGCGCGCCGCCGCGCGCGCCGAGGCCACCGGCGCGATCGCCATCCGCATCGGCATCAACCTGGGCCCGGTGCGCGTGGTGAAGGACATCAATGGACAGATGAACATCATCGGCGACGGCATCAACGTCGCGCAGCGCGTGATGAGCTTCGCGCAGTCCGGCCAGCTGCTGGTATCGCGCTCGTTCTACGAAGTGGTGTCCTGCCTGTCGCTCGACTACGCCAGCCTGTTCAGCTACGTCGGCGCGCGCACCGACAAGCACGTGCGCGAGCACGAGGTGTACTCGGTTGGCATCGGCACCGATGCCGCGCGGCGCGTGCTGGAGACAGGCTCGCAGCGCATCGCCCCCCGCGGCGCGACGCCGCGGCTGATCGGCGAGCTCACCGATGCGCGTCCCTTCGGCCTGCATCGCGCCGCGCTGCTCGCCGCGCCGGTCCTGTTCGTGCTGATGGTGGGCGGCGGGGTCGCGGTGCGCGCGCAGGTGAAGCCGCCTGCGCAGGCCCTGCCCGTGAGCGCCGTGGCCAAGCCCGCAGTGAAGCCCGCACCGGCACCGGCGCCGGCACCAAGAAGCGAACTCGTTGCCGCCGCCAAGCCACAGCCGGCGGCCGCCCCCAAGGCCGCTCTGCCGGCCGGGCCGGTGAAGGCCGAAGCGCCGCCGCGGCCCGCACCGACGAAAAAGCCCGTCGCCAAGTCCCAGCCCAGCGTGCAGACCGCGGCGGCCCAACCGGTCCCCAAGGATGACGCCGAGGCGCCGGCACGGGCCCCGACTGCCGCCCCTGGGGTGATCCAGCTGGCGATCCTGCCTTGGGGCGAAGTGTTCGTGAACGGCAAGAGCCGCGGCGTCAGCCCGCCGCTGCGGGCGCTCGAGCTGCCGCCCGGACCGCACACCATCGAAGTGCGCAACACCTCCTTCCCCGTGCACACCGAGCGCGTCGAAGTGCGCGCGGGCGAGCCGGTGCGCATCCGGCACCGGTTTCGCTGACCTGCCCTCGCGGTGGTATCTTCCACCGCACAGAGTCGGACAACGCAGTTTCAGGGGGCAAGAGGCATGAAGTACGCGGTATTCGTCGCCGTGGCGGGCGCGGTGGCCCTCGCCGGCTGCCAGACCGAGCCGATGCGCAACATGCGGGCGGATTTGCAGAGCGTGTTCGGCGGCAGCAAGGGCGAACCAGCGCTCGCTGCGGGCCTGCGCCAGTACGAGGACGGCAATTACGCCGAGGCCGCGCGGCAACTGCAATCGGCGATCGACCAGGGGCTGGGCCAGTCCGACCGCGTGAGAGCGCACAAGACCCTGGCGTTCATCCATTGCGTTTCCGGCCGCACCGCTGCCTGCCGCGAGGAGTTCCGCAAGGCGCTGGGCATCGATCCCGCATTCGACCTCCCCCCCGCCGAGGCGGGCCACCCGACCTGGGGCCCGGTGTTCCGCTCGGTCAAGGCCGGCCGCTGACCGGCGGCAGCCGCGCCATCCCATGGAAGAAAACAAGCTCGGCCGCTTCGAACTGGTGGCCGAGATCGGGCGCGGCGCGATGGGCATCGTCTACAAGGCGAAGGACCCGATGCTCGAGCGCACCGTCGCCATCAAGACCATCAACATGGGGATGGACAAGGATGGCGCCGAGATGTACGAGAAGCGCTTCTACCAGGAGGCGCGCGCCGCCGGCGGGCTGAACCATCCCAACATCGTCACCGTGTACGACATCGGCAAGACCGCCGACGCCTGCTACATGGCGATGGAGTACATCGAAGGGCCGGAACTGCGCACCCTGCTGCTGCCGGGCAAGCCGCTGCCGGTGCAGAAGGCGCTGTCGATCGCCGCGCAGGTGGCCGAAGGGCTCGCCTATGCGCACGAGCGCGGCGTGGTGCACCGGGACATCAAGCCGGCGAACATCATGGTGCCGGAGAGCGGCCCGGTGAAGATCACCGACTTCGGCATCGCGCGCATGCGCTCCTCGAACGTGCAGACGCAGACCGGCATGATGATGGGCTCGCCGAAATACATGTCGCCGGAGCAGGTGATCGGCAAGCGCGCCGACCACCGTTCGGACATCTTTTCCCTCGGCGTGATCCTGTACGAGATGCTGACCGGCGCGGCACCGTTCACGGGCGAGAGCGTGAACGCGGTGATGTACCAGATCGTCAACTTCGTGCCGCCCGCCCCCAGCGCCATCAACCCTGCGGCGCCCGCGGCGCTAGACGTGATCGTAGGGCGCATGCTCGCCAAGGCCCTGGAGGAGCGCTTCCAGAGCGCCGCCGAGATCGCGCGCGGGCTGCGCGATTGCGAGCACCAGGTGCACGGCGGGCCGAGCGCGACAACGACGCTGCCCCTCACGGCGCTGGCTCCGGGCCCCACGCCCGCGGTGGTCGGCGCCGAGGTCAAGACGGCCGTCCTCGCGCAGACGGTGGAGCGCTCGCGCCGCGCCGAGGAAGAGACACCGGCGCCTGATGCGGCGCCGGTGCGCGGGCTGTCGCGCACCTTCAATTCGCTGGAGGCGACCCAGCGCCTGGTGGCGCTCGCCGAGACGGGCAAGACGGCGGATCCCAGCGCCAGCACCATGCCGCTCATGCTGCAGAATCCCGCGATCGCCCCGGGCGGCTGGAGCCGGCGCGACACTGTGTTCGTCGCCGCGGGCGCCGTCGCCGGGCTCATCGTGGCAGCCATCATCGTGTGGGCATAGTGGAGTCCGGGCCACTGCAGGCGACGCTGTACGCCGTCGCCGCCTGGCTCGTGATCGGTACAGCGGGACTCCTCAGGCCGGGAAGCCTCGCGCTTGCCAGCCGCGCGCTGTTTCCCGCCGGAGCACTGGTGGGACTCGCGCTCGCGGCCTTCGCCCTGCAGGGGATATTCGCGGCGCCACGCTCGCTGGTGCTGCCGCTCGGCCTGCCGGACCTGCCGTTCCACGCACGCATCGACGCGCTGTCGTGCTTCTTCCTGCTGCTGCTCGGCGCGGTGGCGACCGGCGTGTCGCTGTTCGCTTCCGGCTACCTGCGCGCGGGCGAAGGCACCTCGCCGGGGCTGCAGTGCCTGTACTACCACGTGTTCCTCGCCAGCATGGCGCTGGTGCTGGTGGCCGACGACGCCTACTTCTTCATGGTCGCCTGGGAGACCATGGCGCTCGCCTCGTTCTTCCTGGTCACCAGCGACCACAAGCACGCGGAAATCCGGCGGGCCGGCTACCTGTACCTGCTGATGGCGCACGTCGGCGCGATCGCCATCCTGCTGTGCTTCGGCGCCCTGCAGGCAGGCACCGGCGATTACACCTTCGACAACATGCGCGAGCTGCAGCCGAGTCCAGGCGTGGCGACCGCCGCGTTCCTGCTGGCGCTGGTCGGCTTCGGCGTCAAGGCCGGCCTCGTGCCGCTGCACGTCTGGCTCCCGGAAGCGCACCCGGCGGCGCCCTCGCCCGTCTCCGCCCTGATGAGCGCGGTAATGCTGAAGACCGCGGTGTACGGCATGCTGCGCGTGACGCTCGACCTGCTGGGATTCCCGCTGTGGTGGTGGGGTGCGATCGCCCTCGCTCTGGGTCTCGTTTCCGCGCTCGGCGGCATCGTGTTCGCCGCGGTGCAGACCGACATGAAGCGGCTGCTCGCGTATTCGTCCATCGAGAACATCGGCCTGATCTTCGCCGGCTTCGGCCTGACGCTCATCTTCCGCGCGTTCGGCATGGGCACGCTGGCCGCGCTCGCCCTCACGGCCACGCTGTACCACTGCCTCAATCATGCGTTCTTCAAGTCGCTGCTGTTCCTGTGCACCGGCTCGGTGCTGCACGCGACGCGCGAGCGCAGCCTGGGCAAGCTCGGCGGCCTGATCCACCGCATGCCCTGGGTAGCCTGGTGCGCGCTCATCGGCAGCGTCGCCATCGCCGGGTTGCCGCCGCTCAACGGCTTCGTGTCGGAATGGCTGCTGCTGCAGGCGTTCCTGCTCACGCCCGGCCTGCCGCAGGCCTACCTCAACATGCTGGTGCCGGTCGCGGCCGCCGTGGTGGCGCTCACCGCGGCGCTCTCAGGCTACGTGATGGTCAAGTTCTACGGCGTGGTGTTCCTCGGGCAGCCGCGGGAGGCGAAGCTCGCCGAGGCCCGCGACGCGGGCACCTGGGAGCGCATCGGCCTAGCCTGGCTCGCCGCCGTGTGCATCGTGCTCGGACTCGTGCCGGCGACCGTGATCGGGCTCCTCGACCCCATCACCCGCGCACTCACGGGCCACGGCATGGCAAGCCTTGCGCAGGGCTGGTTGTTCCTCGCCCCGCTGCAGCCCGAGCGCGCGAGCTACAGCCCGCTGCTGTTCTTCGCAGTGACTGCCCTGTTGGTGGCGCTGACCTGGCTCGCGGTGCGCGCTTTCTACCACGGCCGGGCGCGCCGCGCGGCAGCGTGGGACTGCGGTTTCCCGCTTCAGAACGCGCGCATGCAGGACTCCGCTGAAGGGTTCGGGCAGCCAGTGCGCCACGTGTTCGAGCCATTCTTCCGCGTGGAGCAGCACGCGCCGGCGCCGACCGACGCGCGGCCCGCCTACTCCGAGGTGCACGAGGACCGGCTGTGGTACTGGCTCTACCTGCCGGTGGCGCGCGGCGTCGACCGCCTCACGGGGCTGGTCACCTTCCTGCAGCGCGGGCGGATCTCCGTGTACCTGACCTACAGCTTCGCCACGCTGCTGGTGCTGCTGCTGTTCGTCGGCTGAACGGGAAATGATCAGCATCCCCGGGCTCGTCGCGCAATTCGCCGTCCTGGCACTCGCAGTGCTGCTCGCCCCGATGCTGACGGGCTGGGTGAACCAATGCCGCGCCTGGCTGCAGAACCGCAGCGGGCCAGGCCTGCTGCAGCCCTACCGGGTGCTGGACAAGCTGTTCAGCAAGGAGGTGGTGCTGGCGCACAACGCGAGCCCGCTGTTCCGCAGCGCACCGTACCTGATCTTCGGCTGCCTCGCCCTCGCCGCCGCAATCGTGCCGAAGATCGGCACCGACCTGCCGCTCAACGCCGCGGCGGACGCGATCGCGCTGGTCGGACTGCTCGCGCTGGCGCGCCTGTTCATCGCGCTCGCCGGCATGGACGTCGGCACCGCCTTCGGCAGCCTGGGCGCGCGGCGCGAGATGCTGGTGGGCTTCCTCGCGGAGCCGGCCCTGCTGATGGTGCTGTTCACCGCCTCGCTCATCTCCGGCTCCACGTCGCTCGCCACCATCGTGGAAACGCTGGCGCACAAGGAATTCGTCATTTA
>CAWALA010000015.1:0-16267 GCA_963782655.1 uncultured beta proteobacterium
GTGGCGACGCCTCTCGCGTCAACCTGGCTTAGCACGGCTTGCTGGCTCATCGGGTCTTCCATTCTCTTTGGCTTTCGCTTGTCGGAGATACTCGCATCGCGTGGACCGGCGAGCAAGGGCAGCGTCCCGCGACAAAGTAAGATTCGCCTGATGGCGCGCCGCGCAAAATTCTGGCGATACTTCCGGCTCGGGCTGCTTGCGCTTGCCTTGCTTGCCGCCGGATTCACGCTCTACCTTGATTTTCGCGTGCGCAGCGAGTTCGAGGGCCGGCGCTTCGCGCTGCCGGCGCGGATCTTCGCGCGGCCGCTCGAGTTGCACGCGGGGCTGCGCATCGCGCCGGCGGACGTCATCGACGAGCTGCAGCGCAGCCGGCTACCGCGAGCAGGCGCGCGACGGCGAGCCGGGCGGGTTCGCGCGCAGCGCGGACGAGATCGAGATCGCGCAACGGCCGTTCGTGTTCTGGGACGGACCACAGCCGGCAAAGCGCATCCGGGTGGTCTTCGACGGCGGCAGAGTCGCGGCGGTGCGCGACGCGCAAGGCGAGGAACTGCCGCTCGCGCGCCTGGAGCCCTTGCCGATCGGCGGCATCTACCCCGGAAACAACCAGGACCGCGTGCTCGTCAGGCTGGCGGAGGTGCCGAAACACCTCGTCCACGCGCTCATCGCAACCGAGGACCGCAGCTTCTACACCCACCTCGGCGTCGATCCGCGCGGCATCGCCCGGGCCACGGTCAGCCTGGTGACGCGGAAACGGGCTGCAGGGCGGCAGCACGCTGACGCAGCAGCTGGTCAAGAACTTCTTCCTCACGCCCGAGCGCACCCTGCGGCGCAAGCTCACCGAGCTCGTCATGGCGATGCTGCTCGAGCTGCACTACGGCAAGGACGAGATCCTCGAGACCTACCTGAACGAAATCTACCTCGGCCAGGACCGCGACCGCGCCATCCACGGCGTCGGCCTCGGCGCACTGTATTACTTCGGCAAGCCGGTCCAGCACCTCACGCTTGCGGAGAGCGCGCTGCTGGTCGGCCTGGTCAAGGGTCCCGCCGTCTACGATCCGTACCGCCATGCGCAGCGCGCGCTCGAGCGCAGGAACCTCGTGCTGCGCGAAACGAAGGACCGGGGCTACGCGACGCTGGAGCAGTACGCGGCGGCGCGGGCCGCCGTTCTCGGCGTGAACCCGAAAGCCTCGATGGGCACCTCGCCGCACCCGGCCTTTCTCGAGCTGGTGCACCGGCAGCTGCGGCGCGAGTACGACGAAGCCGACCTGCGCTCCGAAGGCTTGCGCATCTTCACCACCCTCGACCCGCGCGTGCAGAGCGCCGCGGAGCGCGTGCTGGCGAAGAAGCTTGCGCAGTTCGACAAGGAGAAACGCTTCGGCGCCGCGGGCCTCGAGGGCGCGATCGTGGTCACCGACAGCCAGACCGGCGAGGTGCAGGCGCTGGTCGGCGGCCGGGATCCGGGCTTCCGCGGCTTCAACCGCGCGCTGGACGCCACGCGGCCCGTGGGCTCGCTGTTGAAGCCCGCGATCTACCTCACGGCGCTCGCCGACCCGTCACGCTACACCCTCGTCACGCCGATCGACGACGGGCCTTTCGTCTGGAAGAGCCGCGGCGCCCAGGATTGGGAGCCGGCGAACTACGACCAGAAGTTCCACGGAACGGTGCCGCTGCGCACCGCGCTCGCGCAGTCCTACAATGTCGCGGCGGCGCGCCTGGGCACCGATCTGGGCATCGAGCGCGTGCTCGCCACGGTGAGACGGCTCGGCATCGAGCGCGAGCCGCCGCCTTACGCCGCCACGCTCCTCGGCGCGGTGGAATTGAGCCCGTTCGAGGTGGCGCAGATGTACCAGACGATCGCGAGCGGCGGATTCCGCACGCCGCCACGGGGCATCCGCGACGTGACGACCCAGGACGGCCGGCCGCTGCAGGCGCTATGCGATTGCCGTGGAGCAGGTCTTCTCGCCTGAGACGATGTATCTGCTCGCCTTCGCCATGCAGGGCGTCGTGCGCGAAGGCACGGCGCAGGGCCTGAATGCCTGGCTCCCGCCGGAGAGTGCCGTCGCGGGCAAGACGGGCACCACCGACGAGCAGCGCGACGCCTGGTTTGGCGGGTTCACCGGCGACAGGCTGGCGATCGTGTGGATCGGCTACGACGACAACCGCGCCGCGCACCTCTCGGGCGCTGCCGCTGCATTGCCAGTCTGGGGGGAGCTGATGGCGTCGCTACAGCCGGAACCGCTCGCCCTGTCAAGACCGGACGGCATCGAGGAAGTGCTGATCGACCCGCAGAGCGGATTGCGCGCCGACGCTGGCTGCCCCGGCGCGCTGGAGCTGCCGTTCGCGCGGGGCTCGGCGCCGCTCGAGCGCGCGCAGTGCGCCTCGGCGCTGGGTGTCGCTGTCGAGGAGGTCAAGCAGCATGCCAAGAGCTGGCTCGAGCGCCTGTTCGGAAGATGAGCGCCGATAAGCGGAAAATGAAAAGCCGATGAGATATGCCCTTGCCCTGCTCGCGCTCCTCGCGGGCTGCGCCACGGCGCCGCAACCGGCGAGCGAGCCGGCGGGCGCGCCCGCGCCGGCGCCCGCCGCCCGCGCCGAAAGCATCGCTGTCGCCAGCCTGCTGGACAGCGCACGGTCCGATACCGAGGCCGGCCAGCTCGCCAGCGCCGCGGCTTCGCTCGAGCGGGCGATTCGCATCGAGCCGCGCAATCCGCGCCTGTGGCACGAGCTTGCGCGGTTGCGGCTGAAGCAAGGGGACTACGCGCAGGCCGAGAGCGTTGCCGCGCGTTCCAATTCCTGGGCGGGTGGCGACAATGCGCTGCGCAGCGAAAACTGGCGCCTCATCGCGCGCTCGCGCGAGGCGCGCGGCGACGCTGCTGGCGCGCGGGCGGCGCTGGATGCCGCGGAGCGGCAGAGATGATCGGGCGATGAAAGCCGCAGCGCCCGCCGCATCCGACGCCTACGCCAGCCACACGCCCGTGATGCAGCAGTACCTGCGCATCAAGGCGGAGCATCCGAGCATCCTGCTGTTTTACCGGATGGGCGACTTCTACGAGCTGTTCTACGACGACGCGGAGCGCGCCGCGCGCCTGATCGACCTCACCCTCACCACGCGCGGGCAGTCCGCCGGCGCCCCGGTGAAGATGGCGGGCGTCCCGGCGCACTCGGTGGAGCAGTACCTCGGCAAGCTGGTGCGGCTCGGCGAGTCGGTGGCGATCTGCGAGCAGGTGGGTGACGTCGCCACCGCGAAGGGCCCCGTCGAGCGCCAGGTGACGCGAATCGTCACCCCGGGCACGCTCACCGATTCCGAGCTGCTGGAGGACAAGGCCGACAACGTCCTGCTCGCCCTCACGGCGGACAAGTCCACCGTAGGCCTCGCCTGGCTGTCGCTCGCCAGCGGGGAGCTGCGCGTAGCTGAAGTCGCGCCGCAGGCGCTCGCCAACGAGCTGCGCCGCATCGGTCCGGCGGAGATCCTCGCCGCAGAAGGCATTGACCTCCCCGGCTTCTTCGTCACGCGGCTCGCCGCCTGGCAGTTCGACGTGGATTCCGGCAGGAAGCGCCTGCTCGCGCAGCTCGGCGCAGCGAGCCTCGCCGGCTACGGCGTGGAGGACTTCAGCCTCGCGATCGGCGCCTGCGGGGCGCTCCTCGACTACGCAAAGAAGACCCAGGGACAGGCGCTCGCGCACGTCACCGCCGTCCAGGCCGAGCGCGCCGCGGAGTTCGTGCGCATGGACGCCGCCTCGCGGCGCAACCTGGAGCTCACCGAGACGCTGCGCGGCGAGCCCGCGCCGACCCTGTTCTCGCAGTTGGACCGCTGCGCCACCGGCATGGGCAGCCGGTTGCTGCGCCACTGGCTGCACCACCCTTTGCGCGACCGCGCAACGGTCGCGAAGCGCCACGACGCGGTCGAAACTCTCCAGGGCCGGACGGATGCAATGCATGCGGCACTGCGCCGTTTCTCCGATGTGGAGAGGATCACTGCGCGCATTGCATTGAAGAGCGCGCGGCCGCGGGATCTGTCCGGGTTGAGGGACAGCGTCGGGCTGCTGCCCGACCTGCGAAAGGCGATACCGGCGGAAGACGCGACTTGCTGCAGGCGCTGCGCAAGGACCTCGCGACGCCGGATGCCTGCCTGGACCTGTTGCGCCGCGCGGTGGCGCCGGAGCCCTCGGCCCAGATCCGCGACGGCGGCGTCATCGCCGAAGGCTACTCGGCGGAACTCGACGAGCTGCGCAACCTGCAATCGGGGGCGGGACAGTTCCTCGTGGAGCTGGAGGCGCGCGAGCGCGCGCGCACCGGCATCCCGAACCTGCGCGTGGCCTACAACCATGTGCACGGCTACTACATCGAGGTGACCAACGCGCACGCGCAAAGAATCCCTGCCGACTACCGCCGCCGGCAGACGCTGAAGAACGCCGAGCGCTACATCACGCCCGAGCTCAAGGTCTTCGAGGACAAGGCGCTGTCGGCGCGCGACCGCGCGCTGGCGCTGGAGAAGTCGCTCTACGACGAGCTGCTGGGTAAGCTCGCGGCGCACCTGGCGGAACTGCAGCGCATCGCGCGCGCGCTCGCACAGGCCGACGTGCTGGCCGCTTTCGCGGCGGTTGCCGCGGAGAAAGGCTACTGCAAGCCGGAGTTCGTGGACGACATCCGCATCGAGATCGAGGCCGGCCGCCATCCGGTGGTGGAAGGCCAGGTCGAGCGCTTCATCGCCAACGACACGCGGCTCACGCCCGCTCGGCAGCTCCTGCTCATCACCGGCCCCAACATGGGCGGCAAGTCCACCTACATGCGCCAGGTGGCGCTCATCGCCCTCCTCGCCCACGTCGGCTCCTTCGTGCCGGCGAAGGCGGCGCGCCTGGGTCCGATCGACCAGGTCTTCACGCGCATCGGCGCGGCCGACGACCTCGCCGGCGGGCGCTCGACCTTCATGGTGGAGATGACCGAGAGCGCGATCGATCCTGCACAACGCCACCGAGAGAAGCCTGGTGCTGATGGACGAAGTGGGCCGCGGCACCTCGACCTTCGACGGCCTGGCGCTCGCCTGGGCGATCGCGCGCCAGCTGCTGGAGAAGAACCGCGCCCTCACGCTGTTCGCCACGCACTACTTCGAGATGACGCGCATCGCGCAGGAGTACAAGGAAGCCGCCAACGTGCACCTCGACGCGGTCGAGCACAAGGACAGCATCGTGTTCCTGCACGCGGTCGAGGAAGGCCCCGCCTCGCAGAGCTACGGCCTGCAGGTGGCGCAGCTCGCCGGCGTGCCGAAGGCGGTGATCCAGCGCGCGCGCCGCATCCTGCAGCAGCTGGAGGAAGCGAGCCGCGCGGGCGGCAGCCAGGCCGACCTGTTCGCGCGTCCCGCGCGCGGCGGAACCCGAGCCCGCGACCGACGCGCTGCGCGAGGCGCTCGCCCAGGTCAATCCGGACGAGCTCTCGCCGCGCGAAGCGCTGGAGCTGCTCTACCGGTTGAAGAAGCTGTAAGCGCCATGCGGCTGGCGGACATCGGCGCGAACCTCACGCATGCGTCCTTCCGGGAGGACCTCGACGCCGTGCTGGCGCGCGCGCGGCACGCGGACGTCGAGACCATCGTGGTCACCGGCACCTCGGTCGAGGACAGCCGCCGCGCCGCCGAACTCGCGGCGGCACACGGCCTGTACGCCACCGCCGGCGTGCATCCGCACCACGCGCGCGACTGCGACGCGCGCACCATCCCCGCATTGCGCGAGATCGCGGCGCACCCCAGGGTCGTCGCCATCGGCGAATGCGGCCTCGACTACAACCGCAACTACTCGCCGCACCCCGACCAGGAGAAATGGTTCGTGGCGCAGCTCGAGCTCGCCGCCGAGCTCGGCAAGCCGCTGTTCCTGCACTCGCGCGACGCGCATCCGCGCTTCGCCGAGATCCTGCAGGAACCTGCGCGTCGGCAAGGCGGTGGCGCACTGCTTCACCGGCGAGGGCGAGGAGCTGCGCGCCTATCTCGACCTGGGCCTGTACATCGGCATCACCGGCTGGATCTGCGACGAGCGGCGCGGCGCCCACCTGATGCCGCTGGTGAAGGAGATTCCGCAGCGACCGGCTGCTGCTGGAAACCGACTCGCCCTACCTCACGCCGCGCGACCTGCGCCCGCAGCCCAAGGCGCGGCGCAACGAGCCCGCGCACCTGCCGCACATCCTGCGCGCCGTGGCGCGCGCGCGCGGCGAGCCAGCCGAAGCGCTCGCCGCGGCGACGACGCGGAACGCGCACGCGTTCTTCGGCATCGCATGAATCTCGTCCAGTTCCTGCACGCCAGCGCGCGCCGCCTGCCGCATGCCCCGGCGATCGCGCTCGGCACGCGCATCGTCGCCACCTACGCGCCAGCTGGCGTCGCGTGCGGCGCGCCTGGCCGCCGGCATGCGCGCGCGCCACCGGCTCGCGCCCGGGGACCGCGTGGCGCTGGCGATGAAGAACTGCCCGCAATACTACGAGGTGCTGTTCGCCTGCTGGCACGCCGGGCTCACGGCCGTGCCGATGAACGCCAAGCTGCACCCGAAGGAGTTCGAGTACATCCTCGGCAATGCCGGCGCGAAGCTGTGCGTCGCCACGCCGGACCTGGCCGGCTCGATCGCCGGCGCCGAGGTCGTCGCCACCGGCTCGCACGACTACGCGCGGCTGGAGGACGCCCCCGCTGCGCCCGCCGAGGTCCGGCCCGAGGACACCGCGTGGCTGTTCTACACCAGCGGCACCACCGGCGTGCCCAAGGGCGCGATGCTGACGCACCGCAACCTGCTCTTCTCGAACCAGGCCTATTTCGCGGATATCGACAAGCTCGCGCCCGGCGATTCGATCCTGCACGCCGCGCCGCTCACGCACGGCTCGGGCCTGTACGGCCTGCCGCACCTGGCCGCCGGCGCGCTGAACGTGATCCCGGAGAGCGGCAGCTTCGAGCCGGAGGAGATCTTCCGGCTCATCGCCGCGCACCGCGGCGTGTCCTTCTTCGCCGCCCCGACCATGCTGGTGCGCCTGATGGCCAGCCCGGCCGCCGGCAGCGCGGATCTGCGCAACCTGAAGACCATCACCTACGGCGGCGCGGCGATGTACGTCGCGGACAGCCTGCGCGCGATCGACCTCTTCGGCCCGCGCCTGTACCAGCTGTTCGGCCAGGGCGAGAGCCCGATGACCATCACCGGGTTGCCGCAGTCCGACCACGCGGCGCGCGCGAAACTGGAGTCCTGCGGCTTCGCGCGCACGGGGGTGGAAGTGAAGGTGTTCGATGCCGAGGACCGCGAGCTGCCCGCCGGTGAGATCGGCGAGATCGTGACGCGCTCGGACTGCGTGATGGCCGGCTACTGGGACAGAACCCGCACGCCACCGCGCAAACGCTGCGCGGCGGCTGGCTGCACACCGGCGACCTCGGCAGCCTGGACGAGGCCGGGCTATCTCACGATCCGCGACCGCTCCAAGGACATGATCATCTCGGGCGGCTCGAACATCTACCCGCGCGAGATCGAGGAAGTGCTGCTGCAGGCACCCGGCGGTGGCGGAATGCTCGGTGATCGGACGGCCCCACCCCGAATGGGGCGAGGAGGTGGTGGCGTTCGTGGTGCGCACGGGCGAGGTCGGCGCGCAGCAGCTCGACGCGCTCTGCCTGGAACACATCGCGCGCTTCAAGCGGCCGCGCGAGTACCGCTTCGTGGACGCGCTGCCGAAGAACAACTACGGCAAGGTGCTCAAGACCGAGCTGCGGCGGCTGGCGCTTGCCTAGGGCCTCGTGCGAGGGCGGGCCGCTCGGCGGATCCGACTCGAAGTCGTGCATCTCGATCGACTTCCTGCAGCTCGCCGTCCCGCGAGAACTGCACCCACAGGATGCGGCGGTCCTCCACGATGCGCCAGGGATATTCCCAGACGTCGCGGTCGATCAGCTTCATGTAGACGATGCGGTAGGGCGGCCCGAGCAGCTCGCGCACCTGCTTCGCCTGCATGCCCTCCTTGAGGCCGGCGATGTTCTTCCGGGTCAGGGTCGGGTCGATCGCCGCGCAGCACGCCGTCGCTGCCCACGGTGGCGACGTAGATCTCGCGCCCGAAGGGCAGGCGCGAGAAGTACAGCCGCGTGTCGCCGTTGGGACGCGCGAGCACTTCGGCCGGCCGGCCCATGGTGGCCTCCACCTCGGCCCGGGTCGACTTGCCCGGCACGAGATTGTGCCCGTCGAAGGAAGCACAGCCCGCCGCGAGCGCAAGCGCTGCGAGCGTGATCGCGATCCGGACCATCGTCACCTACTGCCTCATGGCATCGACTTGGATTTGTCGTTCTCGAAGTCGAGGCCGTCGCTCTTCTCCCGCAGCTTGCCGTCGGTGGAGAACTGCAGAAACAGCTTGCGCATTTCCGACACGTCGGTCCACAGGTATTCCCAGACGTCGCGTTCCACCGGCTCAAACGCGATCGAGACGGTCGTGCGGCCGGACTTGCCCGGGGGGCCGAGCAATTCGCGAACCTCCTTGGCCTGCATGCCGACCTTGATCCCGGCAATGTTCTTGCGGGTCAGGGTTTGCTCGACCTCGCTGCGCAGCTTGCCGTCCGGGCCGATCGTGGCCACGAAGATCGCGCGGCCGTCCGGCAGGCGCGAGAAGAAGAGCAGCGTATCGCCGTTTGCGCGCACCTGCGTCTCCGTGGGCTTGCCCATCTCCTTCTCGACCTCGGCCGCGGGTTGCTCCCGGCTCAAGCTTCGCCCCGCTCGACGCGCAGCCTGCCAGCAGCGCAATAGCGAGAACGACTGCGAATTGCCTGATCATTGACTTCTCCTCAAAACTTGCACGAACCTTGCAGCCGGATCCACGCGCACCCAGTCGCCCGTGGCAACCTCGCCGCGCGGGTGCGGCGTCCAGCCTTCCGTGATCGTGATGCCCGCGAATATCGCGCCCTGCACCATCACCGGGTTGGTCACTCCAAAGATGAACGCTTTGGGCGCGATTTTCTTCCATTTGATGTCGTAAAACGCCCATCCGGCCGCAATGCCCCCCTTTGGCGGTGGGGAAGAAGCAGATCTTGTCCTTCAGGCTCATGCCTTCGAGCTTGTGGCCCGGCTTGGTGATGATGCCGCTCCAGCGGTCGAGGTCGTAGCGCGGCGAGAAGCCCTCTTCCGACACCACCGCCTCGCCCTCGACCACCTCGCCGAACGCCCGCTCGACCGGATGTTCACCTGCAGGATCCCGGTGCAGGCGATGTCCACGCAGTCCCTGCGTGCGCCGCAGGATGGTGTTGAAGCGGTGCGCGCCGATGATGTTCACGATCTTCGCCGAATTGGACACCAGGTTGCTGCCAGCCGTTCTTGATCGCGCATCGACGAGAGGTTCTGCAGGATGTAGAAGCAGACGCCCTCGAGGATGGTCACGCCGGCCGCCTCCAGCGTCCGCGGCGTAGCCCAGCGCGCGCGACTGCGCGAGGACCGCGCCGTTGGTGGTGACGAAGCAGCGCGAGCCGGCCTTCACCTTCCTGCCGTCGAACAGCCCGGCGAGCTGCTTCATTTCGAACAGCGACTGCTGCGGCCCGGAGAACACCACCAGCCGCGCGTCGCCGTCCGCCCAGGCCGTAGCCGGCGTAGGCGCGCTCGATGTCGGCGTCGGTGATCACGATGCGCTCGGCCGGCTTGCGCCCGCCGAGCGCCGCCTCGAGCGACGGCGCCTCCGGGCGTCACGCCGACGAAGTGGAACATGCCCATCGAGCCGTAGCTCGCCAGCGCGGCGCCGAGGTGCTTGAGCTCGTCGGCGCGACGGCGTGCGCCGGTCGCCGTGGAACACCGGCACCGAGAAGTAGCTCTGGTGCGCCTCGCCCACCAGCTTGCCCACCACGCCCCAGTCGGCGAGGTCGTCGAGCTTCGCCTGCAGCTCGACGGTGAAGCTGCCCCTGCGGTGCGCATCCAGGTGAAAGCCGTATTCGGGCGTGCGCCCGGTGATGCGCCGCGGCGAGCGCCGCCGGCCCGGACTCGAAGTTGGAGCGCGCGCCGAACACCGAGTTGGCGTAGATCACCGTGCCGGTGTCGCCCCAGGCCACGTGCTCGCCGAGGTGCGGCTGGTAGACGGTCTGGTAGTTGATGCAGGTGTCGGTGGTGACCACGTCCATGCGGCGCAGGCAGGCGATCAGCTCGCGCTCCTTCGCCGCCTCGCCGGCGTCCTGCCCGAGCCTGTCGCAATGCGCGAAGTCGAAGCAGCGCGCGTTGGTGGTGGTGCCCACGGCGCAGCGCGCCGCCGAGCGCCGGCGTAGTCCTTGAGCCACTGCGAGGCCGCCGTCGCCCATCACCTCGATGTCGCCCATCATGTGGACGTTGGTGACCGGCACGAAGCGCTGCGCGCCCCAGAACTCGCCGACCTTCGACCTGGTACTCGAGCGCGCGGCGCGCCGCCTCGCCGCGCTCCCCGGCGAGGATCGCGCGCTCCTCCGGGGACAGCACCGCACTACTCGCCCTTGCCCGGGTTCGGGGTGAAGTACTTCTCGAACTTGCCCTCGACGCCCTTCCAGGCGTCAGCGTCGGGCGGCGGGGTGCCCTTGCGGGTGATGTTGGGCCACTTCACGGAGAAGTCGGTGTTCATCTTGAGCCAGCGCTCGGCCTTGGCGTCGGAGTCCGGCAGGATCGCCTTGGGCGGGCATTCCGGCTCGCACACGCCGCAGTCGATGCACTCGTCCGGATGGATGACGAGCATGTTCTCGCCCTCGTAGAAGCAGTCCACGGGGCAGACTTCGATGCAGTCCATGTGCTTGCACTTGATGCAGTCTTCGGTGACGACGTAGGTCATTGCCGATGCGCCGTTTTCGCGAAGGCGCGATTATGTCATTTTCACGCGTCGACGATGAACTGGAACGCAGCGAGACGACCCTGCGGCCGCCGCTCCATGACCACTTCCAGTTCCTTGCGCCAGAGAGAATCCCTCGCGTCGCCCGGGAAATACAGCTGCGTGGTCAGGATGCGCCGGCCGGGCGCCTGCACCTTGACGTGGATGTGTCGCGCCCTGCCGGGATAAAGTGCAGGAAAGATCGTCTCCAGGCGAAAGCGCCCCTCCGCGTCCGTGAAGAGGTGCCCGCGGTAGCGATAGCCGACGTTGTCGTACTCGCCGTTCTCGTCGCAGTGCCAGAAGTCGAGCAGCGCCTTGGCCACCGGGCGGCATTGCGCGTCGACGACGCGACCGGTGAGGACGAGCCGCTCGGCCTTGCTGCCCGGCTCGACGAGCGAGCTGCGCTGCGGAGTGTTCGGCGTGTAGTAAGGGCCCTCGGTCTGGCGCGGGGTGGGTGCGGCCTGCGGTCCGCAGGCCGGCGTGAGCGGGAGATCTTGCGCGAACGCGGCCCTGGCGAAAGGCAGGGCGGCGGCGGCACCGAGGAGCCTGCGGCGATGGATCGAGGTCATGGGGCGCTATTTTGCCGCGACCAGGTCCACTTCGACCATCCAGCGCGGATCGGCGAGGCCGGCCACCCACACCACGGTCATCGCCGGCTTCTGCGGGCCGAAGAACTTCTGCCGCACCTCCGCAAAGGCCGGGATATCCCCCTGCGGCGTGAGAAAGCCCTGGAACTTCACCACGTCGTTCCAGTCCATGCCGCCCGCCTTCAGGATCTCCGTGAGGTTCTGCATGACCGTCTCCACCTGCGCGGCGAACTCCGCGGGCACGGTGCCGTCGGGCTTCACGCCGACGGTGCCCGAGATGAAGAGCATGCGCGAGCCCGGCGGCGACTTCGATGGCGTGCGAGTAGCGATTCTTGTAGGGCGGTGCGATGTGGGCGGGATTGAGCAGCCTTGTTCATCGTTGTCGGGTCCTCCAGGGGTCAGCTCGTTCACGTACGGCAGCATTTTCGCACGCATGTCCTCCGGGATCGGCAGCGCGCGCTGCGAATCGAGCGACATCAGCGCCACCTTGTGGCGGGCGCGGAACTTCTCCTCGCCCGCCACCAGGCCGCTGACGGCGAATTCGATCGAGCTGCGCCCGAGCTTGGCGATCGAGAGCTCGAGCTCGAGCCGGTCGCCGAGATGGCAGGGCCGGAAGAACTCGCAGCCGGTGTTGACGATGGGAAAGCCCACGCGCCGCTGGATGTGCAGCTCCTCGAAGTCGAAGCCGACCGCCTCCGCGAACCAGTCCTCGACCACGGCGTTCACCATGTCGAAGAAATTCACGAAATACACGATCCCCGCCGGATCGCAGTGCGAGAAGCGGATCTTGCGCTCGGTCTTGAACGTGAGGGCCATTCAGTCCAGCGGCAGCCCGACGTAGTTCTCGGCGAGCGTCGTCGCCTTGGCGCGCGAGCGCGTCACGTAGTCGAGCTCGGCGAGCTGCAGCCGGTGGTGGAACGGCGTGTCGTCGTGGAAGCGGTGCAGCATCGAGGTCATCCACCAGGAGAAATGCTCCGCGCGCCAGACGCGCCGCAGCGCCGTGGCCGAATACTGTCGAGCAGGTCGCTGCGCCCTTCGCGGTAGACGCGCCCGAGCGCGCGCGCCAGCACGCGCACGTCGGCCACCGCGAGGTTGAGGCCCTTGGCGCCGGTCGGCGGCACGATGTGCGCCGCGTCGCCGGCGAGGAACAGCCGCCCGTAGCTGCATCGGCTCGACCACGAAGCTGCGCATGGCGACGATGCCCTTCTGGAAGATGCGCCCCTCGGTGAGCTTCCAGCCGTCCGCGTCGGCGAGCCGCGCGTGCAGCTCCTCCCAGATGCGCGCGTCGGGCCAGTTCGTCACGTCGTCCTCGGGATCGCACTGCAGGTACAGGCGCTGGATCTGCGGCGAGCGCGTGCTGACCAGCGCGAAGCCGCGCTCGTGGTGCGCGTAGATCAGCTCGTCGGTCGCCGGCGGCGCCTCGACCAGGATGCCGAACCAGCCGAAGGGATAGATGCGCGTGAACTCGGTGCGCCGGCGCGAGGGGATCGACGGGCGCGACACGCCGTGGAAGCCGTCGCAGCCGGCGATGAAGTCGCACGCGAGCTCGCGCAACGCGTCGCCATCGTCGCGATAGCGGATCTTCGGCGCGTCGGTGTCGAGGTCGTGCAGCGTCACGTCCTTCACCCCGAACTCGATCGGCGCCGCCGGCGTCGAGCCGCGCCTGTGACCAGGTCCTTGATCACCTCGTGCTGCGCGTAGACCATGATCGAGCGCGCCGCCGGAGAGCTCGGTGAGGTCGATGCGGTGGCTGCGCGCCGGCGAAGCGCAGGATGATGCCGTGGTGCACGAAGCCCTCGCGCATCATGCGCTCGCCGACGCCGATCTCGTTCAGCACGTCGACCGTGCCCTGCTCGAGCACGCCGGCGCGGATGGTGGCCTCGATGTCCTCGCGGCTGCGCGTTTCGAGCACCACCGACTCGATGCCCTCGCAGGCGCAGCAGGTGCGCGAGCAGCAGCCCCGCGGGCCCCGCGCCGACGATGCCGACCTGCGTGCGCATCGCCTCCTACGCCCAGCTTGAGCAGGCTGCGCGGCGTTCTCCTTCATGATCAGCGGCCGCACCTCGGGCTTGATCGGCAGCTTGTCGAACTCCGCCATCCAGCGCTCCGGGCGCCATCACCGGGTAGTCGGAGCCGAACAGGATCTTGTCCTTGAGCAGCGTGTTGGCGTACTGCACGAGGATCGGCGGGAAGTACTTCGGCGACCAGCCCGAGAGGTCGATGTAGACCTGCGGCTTGTGCGTCGCCACCGACAGCGCCTCCTCCTGCCACGGGAAACGACGGGTGCGCGAGGATGATCGGCATGTCGGGGAAATCCGCCGCCACGTCGTCGAGCAGCATCGGGTTGGAGTACTTCAGCCGGATGCCGCCGCCGCCCGGCGTGCCCGCGCCCACGCCGGTCTGCCCGGTGTGGAACAGCGCCGGCAGCTTCGCCTCGGCGATCGCCTCGTACAGCGGATAGGCCATGCGGTCGTTCGGGATGAAGTCCTGCACCGACGGGTGGAACTTGAAGCCCTTCACGCCGAAGTCCTTGATCAGGCGCCGCGCCTCGCGCACGCCCGCCTCGCCGCGGTGCGGATCGATGCTCGCGAACGGGATGGCCACGTCGCCGTGCTTGTGCGCGAGCTCGGCGATCTCCTCGTTGGTGATCTTGCGGCTCGCGCCCTTCTCGCCGTCCACCGTGAAGACGACGAAGGCCATCTTGAGCTTGCGGTACATCTCGGCCATCTCGGGCACCGTCTGGTGCTGCGGCGCGTAGCGGAAGTAGCGCCCCATCGCCTCCTGCGACTCGGTGGGCGCGTCGTCCACCGCGCAGCGCCGATTTCCAGGCGTGGGTGTGGACGTCGATGGCGACCAGGTTTTCGAGATTCATGGCGGAGCACCCGACTGGGTCCTGCGTACAGCTTCGACCAGCGCGCGCGCCTTGAGCACCGCGCGCTGGTTGATCGAGCCCTTGTCGGTCATCTCGCCCGCGTCGAGCGACGGCGGCTCCTTGAGCAGACGCGCGCGATGCGGTTGGAGCTGCCGGTTTTGTCAGGGCGTCTGAGCAGCTGTCGAAGGTCCGCCCTGAAAAATCCGCCGCGGGAAAAACCAGCGCGCCGACTCGCCGCGGCCCTCGCCGGCGATCACCACGTCGCGCACCAGCGGCGCGAAGTGCTCGATGAGCGCGCGCGCAGCGGCCCCACGTGCACCCAGGTGCCGGTGGCGAGCTTGAAGTCCTCGGCGATCCGGCCGCGAAGAGAAGGCCCTTCTTCGGGTCTGCGTCGATGAAACACGAAGCGTCGCCGCAGCCGGTAGTAGCCCTCCTCGTCGAACGCCGGCGCGCGTGAGCTCGGGCTGGCGCCAGTAGCCCGGGGTGATGTGCGGGCCCTTGAAGCGCACCTCGTATTTGTCCTGCCACCGGCACGAGCTTCACCTCGCCGCCCGGCGGCGGCAGGCCCATGTTGGCGGCGTCCTCGGCTCCCAGGTGCGGCCCATCGCGAAGGGCGCGGTCTCGGTCGAGCCCAGGCCGGTCAGGAAGAGGATCGCCTCGCCGCAGGTCTGCGTGGGCGCAGCCCTTGTACTCGTCGAACACGTGCTGCGACACGCCGGCGCCGGCGAACCAGAGCACCTTGAGGCGGCTGAAGAAGTTCTCCGCAGAGCGGCATCCGTCTCGAGAAAGGCAGCAGCACTTCATAGCCCTTCGGCACGTTGAAATAGCAGGTGGGCGAGATCTCGCGCAGGTTGCGCACCGTCGCCTCGATCGCGCCGGGCATCGGCTTGCCCTCGTCGATGTAGAGCGTGCCGCCGTTGTAGAGCACCAGGCCGAAGTCCTTGTTGCCGCCGCGGTGTGGTGCCAGGGCGCCCAGTCGACCATGACCGGCGGCTCGTCGGCGACGAAGGCAGCGGCGCGACCATCTCCTGGTTCGCGCACCACATGCGCTGCGT
Source organism: uncultured beta proteobacterium (assembly GCA_963782655.1). Lineage (GTDB taxonomy): Bacteria > Pseudomonadota > Gammaproteobacteria > Burkholderiales > SG8-39 > JAABQT01. The sequence continues at coordinate 15,310 of CAWALA010000015.1, forward strand.
GTTGATCACCGCCTTCGGCGGCCGGTCGAGCCGGAGGTGAACAGGAACTTGGCGATGGTGTCCGGCCCGACGCGGGCATGCGCCTCATCGACGCGCGCGGTCGCTGCGCGCGATTCCAGCTCGGCGAAGCGCTCGCCGAAGAGGACCTCGGTGCCCTTAGGCACGGCCGCCGCGACCGCGGCTGCGAAGCGCACTTCGTCCTGCGCGAACACCAGCCCCGGTGTCGCCAGGCCGAACACGTAGCGCAGCTTCGCGTAATCCTTCAACAGCAGCGAGTACGCGGGCGATATCGGCGCGCATGGCACGCCCACGTGCATCGCCGCAAGCGCGAGGAGCAGGTGCTCGACGCTGCTCCGAAAGGATGGCGACGGGACGTTCCGTGGATAGCCCGCGCGCGAGCAACACCTCGCCGATGCGGCGCACGCGCAAGTGCGCGTCGGCGTAGGTCAGCGTGCGCCAGCCGCCGGCCGGATCGCGCTGCGCGGCGAACGCGCGCGTCGGCGTCTCGCGCGCCCATCGCTCGAGGCGCTCGGTGAGGTTGTGCGGGTAAGGCCCGAGCACGTGAGGCGAGCGCAGGAACACCGCGCCGTCGTCGCGGCGCATCACGGTGACATCCGCCGCACCGAGCGGCACGCTGCGCATGGGCGCCGCGTGCTTCATCGTGCGAGCTTGTTCAGCAGGCGCAGGAGTTCGCGCCGCTCGCGTGCATCGAGCACGCCCGCGCGCTTGCGATCCTCTGTGGTGACCCGGCGCTTCATGCGCGCGATGAGCTCCTCGCCTCGCGCGGTGAGGTGCACGCCCAGGAGCGCCCGTCGTTCGGCCGGCGGCGCCGCTCGGCAAGCCCGCGCACCTCCATCCAGTTGGTGAGCATCATGGCGCCGGAGCGCGCGATGCCCAGCACCTGGCCGAGCGCCGACTGGCCGATGCCGGGATTGGCGCCGACGATCACCAGTGCGGT
>CAWALA010000016.1:0-15159 GCA_963782655.1 uncultured beta proteobacterium
CGGCATAGCGCGCGCTCAGGGCGACCGCCGCCGCCGGGTCGGCTTCCGAATCGCGCCATTCCGCGCTGGCGTCGCCGCGGCGGGCGGCTGCCTCGCGGAACTCCTTCTGCGCCTGGCGCACGGCGTCCGCGCGGCGCCGCGCCACGATCTCGCGCAGCGTCGGCCCTGCCTCGGCCAGCGCATACGACGGGATGCGCGCCACGCCCGGCGCGTACAGCCCCACGAGGTGCGCCTCGAACTTCGCGGCGATGCCGAAGGCGAAATCGAGCCGCTCGACGCTGCGCCCGCGGCCATCCAGATGCACGAGAATCGTCTTGTAGGTCATGCTCGCCCCCTGCCTTCTTTCCCGCCCTAGCGGCGGCCGAGCAGGATGCCGAGCACCAGGCCGACACCGACCGCGACGCCGACCGCGGTCCACGGGTTCTCGCGCACCTGCTGGTCCACTTCATGCGCGGCCTCGCGGGCCTGGGCCTGCGCGGTTTCGCCGACCTCCTGCAGGCGGGCGCGCGCAGCGCGCACCGACTCCTCGGCCCGCGCGCGCACCTTTGTCGACGCGCTCGCCGGTCTGTGCGGCGGTGGCCTTCAGCAATTCCTCCGCGTCGGCGACGACCGCGCGCAGGTCCTTCATCAGTTTGTCCGTGCTGGCTTGTGCCATGGCTTGCTCCTCTAGGTTCTTCCTCATTCGCAGGTTAGCCGTCCAGGCACGCCCGCGGTTGACGTAAATCAAGGGTACCGCACCCCGCTTTCTTCCTGCATCAGCTCCCGCCAGCGCCGGTAGCGTCCCGCAGCGCCTCGTCGGCGCGGCGCGAAGACTTCCTCTTGCGCCGCGGTGTTCCACCGCGGGCCGCCCGCCGCCAGGTAGGCGATGCCGCGTGCGCTCGCCTCGGGGTCTTCGCGCCGGTGCACCGGCAGCCCGCTCAGCGCGGCGAGCCGCCGGCAAAGGCCGTCCAGGCGCGATACGCCGCCGCTCACGCGCATGCGCCGCGGCGCGCGGGAGGTAGTGGGAAATGTGGTCGATGTTCGCCTGCAGGAGAAAGGCAATGCTCTCCACGACCGCCACCGCCTTTTCCCAGGGTTCGCCCTCGCCCGCAAAGCGCGAGACGAAATCGGCCTTCCAGAACGGCCCGCCCAGGCCCGCAATGCCGTTCAGGAAGAGCGGCGACGCGCCGGCGCTCGCAGCCACCCCGGCAAGCTGCGCGGTACGTCGGCGATGCCCAGCTCCGTTTCGAGCCATTCGAGCGCGGTGCCTGCGCCGTTCACGTTGCCTTCGACCATGTACACCGTGACGTCGCGGTCGGCGAGGATGATGCCGGTGAGCGTGCGCGGCACATGCCCCGGGTCGCGTGTGAGCGCGCGCTGCACGAAGGCACTGGTGCCGATGTTGACGTAGGCGCAGTCCTCTTCCGGCCAGCCGAAGGCGAACACCGCCGCCGACTGGTCGCCGTTCACCGCCGTGAGCGGCACGGCGATTCCGGCGGCGTCAGCGTGCCCCAGGCGTGCACGGTGGGCACGCTCCGCGGCAGGAATCCCGCCGGCAGGCCAAACAGCGCCAGCAGCGCCGGGTCCCAGTCGCGCATGCGCAGGTTCCAGAGCTGCGTGCGCGCCGCGCACTGCGGCTCGGCGGCGAAGGTGCGCTCTTTCGCCAGGCGAAACGCGAGGAAGCTCGCCATCGGCCCCCAGGCGAGCGTGCCTGCATCGCGCGCCTCGCGCACCGCGGGAAGATGGTCGAGCGCCCAGCGCAGCTTGCTCGCGCCATAGTGCGGCGAGAGGTACAGCCCGGTCTTGCGGTGCACCGCATCGCCGTGCGCGGCCTCCAGGCTCGCGATCCAGGCGTGCGCTCGGCGGTCCTGCCAGCTGAAGATGGGCGAGAGCGCGCGTCCGGTCTCGCGGTTCCAGCACACGCAGTTCGCGCGCTGGCTGGCGAGGCCCGCGCAGCGATTCGGCCTTGCGCGCGCCGAGCGCCGAAACCGCCGACGCATGGCGTCGAATATCGACGCCACGACCTCTTCGCCGTCCTGCTCGGCCCAATCGGGCTGCGGGTGCACGAGGCCGATCTCGCGCGCCGCTTGCGAGGATGCGCCCGTGTCGTCCACCACCAGCGCGCGGCTCGCGTGCGTGCCCTGGTCGATGGCCAGGGTGAGGCTCATACCAATGCATGCTCTCCCTATGGCACGAATGGGCGTGATCGGCGGCGGGGCCTTCGGCACCGCGATGGCCTGCGTGGTGCGCAGTTCCGGCAACGACGTCCTCATGTGGGCGCGCGAGCCGGAAGTCGTCGAGGAGGTCAACCGCCGGGGCGCAACGCGCATTTCCTCGCCGGCGTGCGCCTGCCCGCAGGCCTCTGCGCGACCGGCGACATGGCCGAAGCCGCGCGCGGCGCGGACTTCCTTCTCCTCGCGCCGCCGGCGCAGCGCATGCGCGACGTCGCCGCCGGCTGCCGGCACCTTGCGGTCGGCGCCCCGCCGCCGCTGCTCCAAGGGCATCGAGCGCGGCACGCTGGCGCTGATGCCGCAGGTGCTGGCGGAAGTCCTTCCCGGCGTCCCGGCGGGCGTGCTGTCGGGGCCGTCGTTCGCCAAAGAGATCGCAGCCGACCTTCCCTGCGGCGTCGCATTGGCCTTCAAGGATTTTTCTCCTGGCGAATAGATCTCTCCAGGAAGATTCAAAACCGCAACTTCTGCGTCCACCCGACCGACGACGTGACCGGCGCGGCGATCGGCGGGGTGATGAAGAACTCGCTGCTGCGCCATCGCGAGCGGCGTCGCCGCGGGCCGCAAGCTGGGGCGAGAACGCGCGCGCCACGGTGGTCACGCTCGGCCTGGCCGAGACGGTGCGCCTCGGGCTCGCCCTGGGCGCGCGGCGCGAGACCTTCGACGGCTTCGCCGGCATCGGCGACATGATGCTCACCGCGAACAGCCTGCAGTCGCGCAACACCTCGCTCGGCATCGCGCTCGCCGAGGGGCAATCGGTGCGCGAGGTCCTGTCGACGAGGAAGGCGGTCACCGAAGGCGCGTTCTCGGCCGAGGCCGTCGTGGCGCTCGCCACCGAGCGCGGGGTCCGCATGCCGATCGCGCAGGCCGTCGACCAGGTGCTCAACCACGGCGCCGGGGTGGAGGCGACCGTGCGGCGGCTGACGGGGGCCTTCGGAGGCGTCGGTCGCCGCGTCCATGTCGATGGAGGCGATGCGCCGCGCCACGTCGGGCGTGACAGCGAAGTAGTCGCGGCAGTGGCCGCCCTTGGGCCATTGCACGCGATCGAAGAGGCCGGTGGTCAGCGGATCGGGCTCGCCGGGGCGCGCGTGGCGCCAGGCGTCCACCAGCGGCGGCTGGAACAGCGCCGTGTACTCGGCGTCGTCGGGCAGCAGGTTGAAGTCGCCGCAAAGCACGAGCGACGCCGGCCGCGGCACAGCGTCGTAGGGGCTCGGCGCGGCTTTCGCCGGACTCGCTGCGTTTGCAGCCGCCTCCTCCTGGATCGCGCGCAGGCGCGCGATCTGCGCGGCGCGATGCGCGCCGGAGTAGTACTCGAGGTGCGTGGTCATCACGCGCAAGGGGCCGGCCTTCGTCTCGACCACCGCCTCGATCGCCTGGCGCTGCATGTGCTTGATGCCGCCTTCGGCCGGATGCGGCAGCAGGTGGTTGAACACCTGCAACACCGGCAAGCGGCTGAGGACCAGGTTGCCGTACTGGCGTTCGCCGCGCACCAGCGTGGGGCCGAAGATCGCCGCATATCCGGGGACGAGCCTCGCGAGTTCCGTGACCTGGTCCGCGCCGTCGGCGTAGGCGGGATCGTGGCGCGCGATCTCCTGGAAGCACAGCACGTCCGCCTCACCCATCGCTCTTGCCACACGTGCGATGCGCGCGAGGTCGATCGCGCCGTCGCAACCCCTGCCGTTCTGGATGTTCCAGGAAAGGATGGCCGTCATGAGCCCGTCACTTTATTCCCGCCTGCATGAACGATTGCATGAACTGGCGCTGGAAGAGGAGGAACGCGACCAGCAGGGGCGACACCGCCATGAGCGTGCCCGCGCTGATGACGCCCCAGTCCACGCCCGACTCGGGCGCGCCGAAGATGGCGAGGCCCACGGTGAGCGGCCGCGTCTCGATCGAGTTGGTCACGATGAGGGGCCAGAGGAAGTTGTTCCAGTGGTAGCTCACCGAGGTGAGGCCATAGGCGAGGTAGGTGGGCCGCGCGAGCGGCACGTACACGCGCCACAGCACGCCGACGAAACTGCAGCCCTCGACGCGCGCCGCGTCCTCCAGCTCGCGCGGCACCGTCTTGAAGGTCTGGCGCAACAGGAATATCCCGAAGGCGCTCGCCATGTACGGCAGGCCGATGCCGAGGATGGTGTCCACCAGGCCCAGCCGGCTCATGATGCGGTAGTTCTCGACGATCAGCACCTCGGGCATGATCAAGAGCTGCACCAGCACCAGGCCGAAGGCGATGTCGCGGCCCGCGAAGTCGAACCTGGCGAAGGCATAGCCCGCGAGCGTGCACAGCACGAGCTGCGCGGCCAGCACCATCGTCACCAGCATCACGGTGTTGACGAAGTGGCGCGGGAACGGCGCGTAGGTCCAGGCCTTGGCGAAATTGTCCACGCTGAGCGGCGCCAGCAGCTCCAGGCGCGTGGCGTACTCCGCCGGGTGGAACGCGGCCCAGAAGGCGTACAGCAGCGGCGAGAGCCACAGCAGCGCCAGCAGCCAGGCGGCGGCGGTCTCGAGCAGCGGCGCGCGATGGCCGGTGGCGCTCACCGGTAGTGCACCCGCCGCTCGACCAGCTGGAACTGCACTACCGCCAGCCCCGCGAGGAGCACCAGCAGCACCACGGTCAGCGTGGAGGCGTAGGACGTGTCGAAGAAGCTGAACGCCACCTGGTAGATGTAGTACAGCAGCAGGCTCGAGGCGTTGTCCGGCCCGCCCTTGGTGAGGATGAAGAGGTGGTCGACGAGCTTGAACGAGTTGATGGTCGCGTTCACCATCACGAACAGCGTCGTCGGCATGAGCAGCGGAAAGGTCACGCGGCGGAAGAAGTACCAGCGCGAGGCCCCTTCCATTTTCGCCGCCTCCTCGAGCTCGGGGGCGAGGGACTGCAGCGCGGCGAGGTAGAAGATCATGAAGAACCCGGCCTCCTTCCACACCACCATCGCCATGGTGCAGGCGAGCGCGGTGTTCGGACTGCCGAGCCAGTTGTGGCTCGCCAGGCCGAACAGCGCGCCGACCTGGTCCAGCAGACCGATCTGCGGCGTGTAGAAGAACAGCCACAGGTTCGCCACCGCGATCATCGGCAGAACCGTCGGCGTGAAGTAGGCCATGCGCACCAGCGCGCGCGCGGGCAGCCGGTCGTTCACCCAGATCGCCATCAGCATGGCGATCGCCATCGAGGTGGGGATGGTGCCGAGCGCGAACCAGAAGTTGTTGCCCAGCACCTGCCAGAAGATCGGGTCGTCGGCGAGCGACGCGTAGTTGCCCAGGCCGACGAACCGGGACGGCCGCACCACCGTCCCGGTCGAGAACAGGCTGTCCCACAGCGTCGCTGCCGCCGGGTAGTGCGTGAAACCGACGAGCAGGAGCGCGGCCGGCGTGAGCAGCAGCCAGCCGTAGACGGCCTTCATCGCTCTAGCGGTATGGCGTGAGCAGCCTGTCGGCTTCCGCCTGCGCCGCCTTCAGCGCCGCGTCCGGGGTCTTCTGGCCGGTGAGCGCGGCCTGGATCGCGTCGTCGAGGAGCTTGCGCACCCGGCCGGTCTGGAAGGTCGCGAGCTCCGCGGTGGCGTACTTGAACTGGTCGCGCGCCACCACCGCCTGCGGAAAGCCGGCGGCGTACTCCTTGAGCTTCGGCGTCTCGTAGGCCTCCGGCCGCACGGCGACGTAGCCGGTGGCGATGCTCCAGTCGGCGGCGCGCTCGGGCGTGGTCATCCACTTCACGAACGCCAGCGAGGCCTTGCGCTCCTCCGGGGTGGTCTTCTTGAACAGGTAGAAGTTGCCGCCGCCGGTGGGCGAGCCGCGCTGCTTGGAAGCGGGCAGCATCGCCACGCCGAACGGGAACTTGGCGGTGGTCTTCACCGCGGTGAGGTTGCCGGTGGTGTGCCACATCATCGCCGTCTTGCCCTCGGTGAACTCCTGGCGCAGCGTGCCCCACTCGACCGTGCCCTGCGGCATCACCTTGTGCTTCGCGCCGAGGTCGCGCCAGTACTGCAGCGCGGCGATCACGTCCGCGTGCGCGTAGTTGGTGCGGTTGCCGTCCTTGTTCATCAGGTCGTGGCCGTTCTGGCGCGCGAAGGCCTGGAACATCCAGTACGGGTAGCCGGTGGAAGGCACCATTACGCCCCAGCGCGCGACATTGCCCGAAGCGTCCTTTTTCACCAGCTTGGCGGCCATGCTGCGCCATTTCCTTCCAGTTGGCGGGCGGCTTCTCCGGGTCGAGGCCCACCTCCTTGAACGCGTCCTTGTTCCAGTACATGACGATGGTCGAGCGCTGGAACGGGATGCCGTAGACCTTGCCCTTGTAGATGCCATTCATCATCAGCGAGGGATAGAACGCCTTCAGCCAGGCCTTTTCGTCGGCCGTGGTGGCGACATCATCCCAGGGCACGAGCACGTCCTGCTCGATCAGCTCGTACAGGTCGATGGAGTACAGCACCGAGATCTGCGCCGGCTGGCCCGCTTTCAGCGCCGCGAGCGCCTTGATGCGCGCGTCGTCGTAGTTGCCGGCGTAGATCGGGTTGACCTTGATGCCCGGGTGCTCCTTCTCGAAGTCCCGCGCATAGCCGTCGATCACCTTGGTGAGCGGGCCGCCCACGGCGATCGGATAGTAGAACGTGAGCGTGGTGTCGGCGCGCGCCGGTGCGGCCGCGCAAAGCGCCGTGGCAAGCAGAAAAGCGATCAGGCGTTTCATGGGAGTCCTCCTATCGTGTCATTACGCCGCGTGCAGCAGCGCTTGCTCTTGATCCAGGTCAATCCGGGTGCCGGCCGCGGCATCGAACACATGAACCGATGCCGGTTCCCACCCCAGGCGCGCGACGGCGCCATTGGCGAGACGCAATCGTCCAGGCGAGCGCACCAGCAGCGACTCCTCTCCGACGCGGACGGTCAGGACGGTGTCGGCGCCGTGGTACTCGGCGCTCGTCACCTCGGCCGCCACCCCGCCCGACGCCAGCAGCCGCACGTGCTCCGGGCGGATGCCGAGGGTCAGCCCGGCGCCGCGGCCGCGCAGCACGGGCTCGCGCGAGCCGCGGATCACCGCGCCCTCCGGCGAGTCGGCGAGCGCGACCAGGTTCATCGCCGGCGTGCCGATGAAGCGCGCCGCGAACAGCGTGCCGGGCCGCGCGTACAGCTCCTCCGGCGTGCCCTCCTGCTCGATGCGCCCCTCGCGCATCAGGACCACGCGGTCGGCCATGCTCATCGCCTCGACCTGGTCGTGGGTGACGTAGACCACGGTCATGCCCAGTCGCTGCTGCAGCGCGCGGATCTCCACGCGCATGCCGTGGCGCAGCTGCGCATCCAGGTTGGAGAGCGGCTCGTCCATCAGGCAGATCTCGTTCTCCGCGATGATCGCGCGCGCCAGCGCCACGCGCTGGCGCTGGCCGCCGGAGAGCTGCGAGGGCTTGCGCGCGATCTGCTCGACGAGGCCCACCTGAGCCGCCACGCGCGCCAGGCGCTCCTCGCGCTCGGCCTTCGGCGTGCGGCGCACTTTCAGGCCGAAGACGATGTTCTCCGCCACCGAGAGGTGCGGAAACAGTGCGTAGGACTGGAACACCATGGAAATGTGGCGCTTGTCGGGCTCGAGGCGCGTGACATCGCGCCCAGCGATCAGGATCTTGCCCGCGGTCACGTCCTCCAGGCCCGCGATCAGGCGCAGGATGGTGGACTTGCCGCAGCCGGAGGGCCCGAGCAGGACGAGGAACTGGCCGGAGTCCGCGCGCAGGCTGACGTTGTCCACGGCGCGCACCTTGCCATAGTGCTTGGACACTTCTTCCAGGACGATCTCGGACATCCTGGCGGGGATTATGCAGGCAACCGCATTGCTTGCGCCGGCCGGTGACAAATCGCACGGCGGCAGTCCGTACTATTGCCTGATCCGGCCTCCTCGCTGCGCTGCCGCACGCGCCGAGGGCACTAGAATCGAAAGGTCGTTCTATGCACGCGCATTCTTGCAGGAGGCGCCGATGCTGGAGTTGCTGGAGTGGGGCAAGAAGCGCGGCGATGCACCGGCCGATCCCGAGTCGGCGGGGCCAGCGCTTGCCGGACTTGACCATGCGGATCCGTCCACCGCGCTCGGTGAGCTTGGCGCCCGGCTGGAGGCGACCCACGACGGCGAGGTTCTCGCGCGCATCCAGGACGCAGGCGCCGCCCACGTATCCGCGCTGTTCACGCAATACTTCGTCGGCGCCGCGGGAACGCACGCCGCGCGCGAGGCGACCTGGAAGTCGCTGGTCAATTACCAGGCGCGCCTCGCGCAATTGCTGTGCGAGTCGGCGGGAGCCCTGCTCACGGCGCAGAGCGCGGCGCGCGCCCTGGGCGCATGCCGCACGCTGGCCAAGCTCCACCTCGTCCATTACGCGAGCGTGCCGGGCAAGCTGTGGCGCGTGGCCTACTCGATTCACGCGAGCGCCGAGAAAGCCGGCTGCGCGACCACGCCGGTCCACGCGCGCGCCGATCACCGGACAACGACGACCGCGGAGCAGGAGCTGTTGCGCCTGCTCATGCTGCGCGTGAGCGCGCCCGACATGATGGCCCCGGAGCAGATCGAGATCACCGACCGCGTCGTCGAGCAGCTGGGCGCCGAATTCACGCTGCGCCAGCCCGGGGTCGCCGACAACCCCTTCTGCTTCGAACCGGAACGCGAATTTCCCCCGCGGCGCGCGAAGGGGCGGGAGGCGAGCGCGACCGCGCGTTACTTCGGCCCCGGCATGGCCTACGACTCCCTGGAGCGCATGGCGAGGCAGCTCGGTGCTGCCAGGCACGAAGACTTCAAGGCCTTCGGCAAGGACATCGCGCCCAGAGTGCAGTTGAGCACCGTGCAGCACCTGCTGACTTTCTGGCGTGCCGATTGCCCCTATGCGCCGCCCGCGCACTCGCCCGCATCCGGAACCCTGCAGGTCGTGCATGGCTACGACCAGCTCTGGCAGTACCTCTCCCTGGCGCACGAAGGCCCGGGCGAGCTATCGCTCGCCATTGCGCAGGTCGCCGCGCCCCAGGCCCCGGAAACCTGGGAGCTGCAGGGCAGCGGCGGCAATGAGCTCGGCGCGCAGGTGCCGCAGGCGAGCCGCGCCTGGGTGAGGTGTGGCGGAGCGGTCGGCTTTACGGCGAGCGACGGCGGCGGGCGATGCGCGGGGATGATCCGCCGCATGCATGCCCGCCCGGACGGTGGCCTGCAGGCGGACATCGCCGTTCTCAGCCGTGAGCCCCGGGAGGTGTCCCTGCGGGCGGTGATCGGCAAGTACGACGACAGCGCCTTCTCGGACGCCTCGTCCAGGCAGTTCGCGGGACATACCGTGCACGCCATCATCCTGTCGGACGGCGCGGAGGGCTCGCAGCCGCCGAACCTGCTGTTGCCGCCGGCCGAATGGCAGGAGGGCCGCATCTACGAGGTGCAGGCGAAAGAAGGCGCGCGCTTCCTGCGCTGCCTGCAGGCCGTCAGGCGCGGCGAGGACTACGTGCGCGCCACCTTCGAGTGGCTCACCGCGCCAGGCTAGCTACTCCGGCATCCCCGCTTCGCCTGCCCCGGCCTGCGCCTTGTCCGGGATCTGCGCGATCATGCAGTCGGTGGTGAGGATCAGCCCGGCGATGGAGGCCGCGTTCTGCAGCGCGGTGCGCGTCACCTTGCAGGGATCGAGCACCCCCATCTTCACCAGGTCGCCGTACTCGCCCGTGGCGGCGTTGTAGCCGAAATTGCCCTCCCCGTCGACGACCCGCTGCAGCACCACCGGCGGCTCCGCGCCGGCGTTGCTCACGATCTGCCGCAACGGCTCCTCCAGCGCGCGCAGCACGATGCGGATGCCCGCGTCCTGGTCCGCGTTGGCGCCTTGCACCTTGCCCACGCGCGCGCGCGTGCGCAGCAGCGCCACGCCGCCGCCCGGCAGCACGCCTTCCTCGACCGCCGCGCGCGTGGCGTGCAGCGCGTCCTCGGTGCGGCTCTTCCTTTCCTTCATCTCGGTCTCGGTGGCCGCGCCCACGCGGATCAGCGCCACGCCGCCGGAGAGCTTGGCGGCGCGCTCCTGCAGCTTTTCCTTGTCGTAGTCGCTGGTCGCTTCCTCGACCTGCTGCTTGATCTGCGCCACGCGCGCGTCGATCGCCTTGGGATCGCCCGCGCCGCCGATGATGGTGGTGTCGTCCTTGTCGATCACCACGCGCCGCGCGCGCCCGAGCACCGTGGGCTCGGCCTTCTCCAGCGTGAGGCCCGCTTCTTCCGCGACCACCATGCCGCCGGTGAGCACCGCGAGGTCCTCGAGCATGGCTTTCCTGCGGTCGCCGAAGCCCGGCGCCTTCACGGCGCAGGAGCGGATCACGCCGCGCAGCGTGTTCACCACCAGCGTGGCAAGCGCCTCGCCCTCGACCTCTTCGGCGATCACCAGCAGCGGCTTGCCCACCTTGGCGATGTGCTCGAGCAAGGGCAGCAGCTCGCGGATGGTGGCGATCTTCTTGTCGTGCAGCAGGATCAGCACGTCCTCCAGCACCACGGTCTGCTTCTCCGGGTTGTTGATGAAGTAGGGCGAGAGGAAGCCCCGGTCGAACTGCGTGCCTTCGACCACCTCGAGCTCGTTGGCGAGCCCCTTGCCGTCCTCTACGGTGATCACCCCTTCGCGGCCGACCTTCTCCATCGCCTCGGCGATCATCTCGCCGATCGAGGCGTCGTTGTTGGCGGAGACCGAGCCGACCTGGGCGATCTCCTTGCGCGTCGCGCAGGGCTTGGCCATGCGCTTCAATTCCTCCACCACGGACTCCACCGCCTTGTCGATGCCGCGCTTCAGGTCCATCGGGTTCATGCCGGCGGCGACGTACTTCATGCCCTCGGTGACGATGCCGGCGGCGAGCAGCGTCGCCGTGGTGGTGCCGTCGCCCGCGACCTCGGAAGTCCTGGCGGCGACTTCGCGCACCATCTGCGCGCCCATGTTCTCGAAGCGGTCCTCGAGCTCGATCTCCTTCGCGACGATCACGCCCGAATTGATCACCACGGGCGCGCCCCAGGACTTCTCCAGCACCACGGTGCGCGCCTTGGGGCCGAGGGTCACGCGCACCGCGTCGGCGAGGATGTTCATGCCCTTCACCAGCTTGGCGTGGGCGGCTTCTCCGAACAACAGCTGCTTGGCGGGCATCGTGAGGCTCCTCCTGGCCTTACAGCCTAAGCGCTGCGCGCGGCACCCGTTTGAGGCAGGTCAACTCAGTGGGCGTCCTCGTGGGCGCGCCGCAGTGACTGCTGACGCAGCAAAATCAAGATCTTGCAGCGCCTTTCTCGATTCCGGCCGACCGGACCCTCGCAGTGCTCCCGCGCAAGAGATTGCGAAACTACCCGTGAACATGCCTCCAGTTGATCCACCTCAACCCCAATGCCTGGTCGTTATGTACGCTATAGAACATGATATGTATGCTACAGAACATGAGAGTCGGAATGCAGTAGTCGGACAGACTTCCTTCTATCCGGCCATCCCGCCTTCGTTTCTTCTGTGGGGAAAAAGATGCGAGTTCAACCGTGCACATGCCATTCAGCCGTAGCTAGACCCTACACGGGGCCTGCGGCCGCGCATCCGCCCACCGAGAATCTCCTGCTCGCAGCGCTACCGGCGGCGGATTATCGGCAGCTGTTGCCGCACCTGGAGCCCGTTGAACTCGCGCTGGGCTGCTCCCTCTATGAACCCGGCGACCAGTTGAGTCATGTGTTTTTCCCAACGACGGCCATCGTTGCCCTGCTTCATATTATGGAAAGCGGCGCGTCGACGGAAAGCGCCCTCACGGGGAGCCGAGGCATGATCGGAATCGCCTCGTTCATGGGAGGCGGTTCCACGACAGGCCGTGCAGTCGTGGTAAGCGCCGGTTATGCCTACCGGTTGTCGAAGCGGGTCTTGATGCGGGAGTTCGAGTGCAGCGCCAACCTGCGGCATCTGCTGCTGCGCTACACCCAGGCACTACTCACGCACATCGCGCAGACCGCAGTGTGCAATCGGCACCATAAAGTGGACCAGCAACTGTGCCGCTTTCTGCTGCTGTGCCTGGACCGCTCGACTTCCACTGAGATCCACATGACGCAGGAGCTGATCGCGAACATCCTGGGAGTGCGCCGCGAAGGCGTCACCGAGGCGGCAGGACGCCTGAAGGACGCCAGGCTGATCCAACTCCGTCGCGGCAGCATCACCGTGCTGGATCGGCCGGGGCTGGAACAACGGGTATGCGAATGCTACACCGTGGTCAAACGGGAGGCCGACCGGCTGCGTTCCTGGAAGCCGCTGGCTGATCCGGTTCAGGGGCTCTGCTTCGCCTAGGCGAGTTGAAGTCTTCAGTCGTTCTTGGGCGCCGCCTCGCGCAGGCAGCCCATCACCTGCGCGTTGGTCGCGGCGGCCGCTTCATACAGGCCCTTCCAGTACTCCATGGACTTCTTCTGGTTGGCGGCCAGCCACTCGGTCTGGATGCGCAGCAGCTCCGCGGGACCGGCGGCCGAGGCCAGCGCCTTTTGCGTAGCCACGGCGTCGGCGTGCGCCTCGGTCGCCGCCTCGATCTGCACTTCGTGCATGCGCGTGGAGCCCTCGATGATCGCCTCGGTGATGCGCATCGTGGTGTCGAGCTGCCGTTTCCATGCGTCCATCATCGTCTTGTCCGTCGTGATTTCCATGGTGCTCTCCTCAATTCATCGTTGCAGAACGTACTCGCCGGGCGCCTCGCCCAGCGCTGCGCCCGTCGCGGGCGGCGACGCGGCCGGCGCGCCGGAATGCTGCGCCAGCCAGCCCTGCCACTCGGGCCACCAGGAACCCTCCCGGCGCGGCGTCTGCGCAGCCCAGGCTTCCGGATCCAGGTAGGGCTCGTCGCGGCGGCGCGTCGACACCTGGTAGGTGCGGCCTTCGCGTCCGGGCTCGCTCACGATGCCGGCGTTGTGGCCGCCGCTCGCCAGCAGGAATGTGATGTCGACGTCGGTATTGAGGCCGACCTTGTACACCGAGCGCCATGGCGCGACGTGGTCGCGCGTCGTGCCGACGGCAAACAGAGGCACGTGGATGTCGGTCAGCGCCACCGGGCGGCCGTCGACCTCGTAGCGGCCGGCGGTCAGATCGTTGCGCAGAAACAGCCGCCGCAGGTACTCGCTGTGCATGGCGTAGGGCAGGCGCGTGGCATCGGCGTTCCATGCCATCAGGTCGTTCATCGGCGCCCGGTTGCCGAGCAGGTACTCCTTCACGCGTCGCGACCAGATGAGGTCGTTCGAGCGCAGCAGCTGGAAGGCGCCCGCCATCTGGCGCGGCTCGAGATAGCCCTGCGCCGACATGATGTCCTCAAGCAGGCTCACCTGGCTGTCGTCGATGAACAGCGTCAGCTCGCCCGCTTCCTCGAAATCCACCTGCGCCGCGAGCAGGCTGATCGTCGCCAGCCGCTCGTCGGCGTCGCGCGCCATCTGTGCCGCCGCGATGGCGAGCAGCGTCCCGCCCAGGCAGTACCCCGCCGCGTGCACCTTCTGCGCCGGCACGATCTTGCCCGATCGCGTCGAGCGCCGCCATGACACCCAGCCGGCGGTAGTGGTCCATGGACAAGTCGCGGTCCTGCGGCGCCGGGTTCTTCCAGGAGAGCATGAACACCGTGTGGCCGCGGTCGACCAGGTACTTCACCAGCGAGTTGTGCGGCGAGAGATCGAGGATGTAGTACTTCATGATCCACGCCGGCACGATGAGGATCGGCTCGGGGTGCACCTGCGGCGTCGAGGGCGAGTACTGGATCAACTCGGCCAGGCGATTTCGCATCACGACCTTGCCGGGGGTCACCGCCACGTCCCGGCCCGGGACGAAAGCCTCGGCGCCGGCTGGCGGTTCGCCAAGCGTTTCGCGGCGCCAGTCCTCGGCGAAGTTGGCCGCGCCGTTGGCGAAGTTCAGGCCGTACTGCGCCCAGGCGGCGCGCATCACCTCGGGATTGGTCCAGGGAAAGTTCGACGGCGACCACAGGTCCAGCAGCTGGCGCATGGTGAAGGTCACCACATCCTCGTGGTGCGGGGAGACGCCGCGCACCCCCGTGGTGGCGTTCCACCACCACTGCTGCCACAGGAGGAATCCCTGGTGGATGGCGTTGAACGGCCATTGCTTCCAGGCCTCGTCCGCGAAGCGCGAGTCCTGCGGCAGCGGCTCGATGCAGCGCGGACAGTCGACGCCGCGTACGGCGTGGCCGAGGAAGTTCGCGTAGCGCAGCCACTTGCGCATGGCCTTGCGCGTCAATTCGGCCTGCTTGCCCGGCGCCGCGGCGAGGTGCATTGCCCAGTCGCCGAAGGCGAGCGCCACGGCGGCCGGCGACAGCCCGGCGGTCGCGCGCGCCGCGTAGGCGTGCGCCACGCGGTCGGCCTCCAGCGCCATCAGCGCGGGGGCGTCGAAGTCTTCATCGCGTTTCACCTCATTAAAAACTACCCCCCTTGTCCCGGGTCCCATTGACTTAAGTCAACGCCTGGGCATCGGTGCGCCCGTGCAATTTGCGGCCGGCCGCGTCCACCACCTCGACGTCTACCGGGATTCCATGCCGGATGCTTTCGGTAACCACGCAAAAGTTCTCGAATTGCTCCATGCAGCGCTCGAGGTGCTGCAGTACGCTCGCGTCCTCGGCGAGCTCGATCCTGACGCTCAGCCCGCCGATGCGGATGCGTCCCTGCTCGTTCCTGGCAAGCCGCCCGGTCACGCTCGCGCGCAGGGGCCCGGGGTTCTGCTTGAACTTGCTGCGCAGGCAGAAGAGCAGGCTGGCGGACAGACAATTGCCGACCGCGGCGGCGACGAGCCGCGCCGCGTTCGGCCCGTGCCGCTTCCCCAGTGGCTCGGGCTCGTCGAGCAACAGGTCGGGATTGTCCGGCCAGTCGAACTTGACCCGGAAATCGAAGTCCTGCTCCTGCTGCAAGGTGATGGTGAACGAAGGCGTTTCACTCATGATGGCTTTCTCCTGGTTGGACAATGCGGCCGCCGCGCAATGCGACGACCTCGCCGTCGGCGAGCGCGCGCCA
>CAWALA010000017.1:0-15710 GCA_963782655.1 uncultured beta proteobacterium
CGGCGCGCTTGCGCTCGATAAACTCGATCTTGTAGCCGTCCGGATCCTCCACGAACGCGATCACCGTGGTGCCGCCCTTCACCGGGCCGGCCTCGCGCGTCACCTTGCCGCCCTTCGCGCGCACCGCGTCGCAGGCCTTCGCGCAGTTGTCCACTTCGATGGCGAGGTGGCCGAAGGCGCCGCCCATCTCGTACTTGGGCACGCCGTAGTTGTAGGTGAGCTCGATCACCGAGGCCTTGTCCTCGGTGTCGTAGCCGACGAAGGCGAGGGAATACTTCTGCTCCGGCCGGTCGGTGGTGCGCAGCACCTTCATGCCGAGCACCTCGGTGTAGAACCTGACGGAGCGATCCAGATCGCCCACCCGCAGCATCGTGTGGAGGAGTCTCATGGGGGCGAGTCTACAGCGACTCCTGCTGCGCCTCGATCCAGGATTTCACCTGCGCGATGACCTCCTTCGGCTGGCGACCGGCGGTGTCGATCGGCGGCCCGATGCGCACGGTCACGGTCCCGGCGTGCTTGAGGAACGCATTGCGCGGCCAGAGCTTGCCCGCGTTGTGCGCCACCGGCACCACCGGCACGCCGCAGTTCACCGCGAGCCATGCCCCGCCCTGCTGGTATGCGCGCTTCTGCCCCACCGGCACGCGCGTGCCCTCGGGAAAGATCACCACCCAGAAGCCTTGCGCCAGCCGCTCGCGCCCTTTGCGCGCCAGCTCTCGCAGCGCCGCCATGCCGCGCGCGCGGTCGATGGCGATCGGGCTCATCAGCGCGAGGCCCCAGCCGAAGAACGGGATCCACAGCAGCTCGCGCTTCACCACCTGCACCTGCGGCGGGAAGATCTCCTGGAAGGCGAGGGTTTCCCAGGCCGACTGGTGCTGCGACAGGATCACGGCCGGCTCATCCGGCAGGTTCTTGCGCCCCTCGATGCGCCAGCGGATGCCGCACAGTACCCACGCCAACCAGAGCATCAGCCGCGACCAGGCGGAAATGAGGCGATAGCGCGCCATCCGCGGCAGTGGAAAGGACAGCAGCGAGAGGATCGCGTAGGGCGGAGTGACGAGGACCAGCGCGAGAGCGAACAGCGCCGAGCGGAGCCACGTCATGGAACTTGCTGCGCGGCGAAGGCGGCAAGGTCGGAGAATATCGCAGTCCCCGCCGGCAGGCCCCCCGCATCGCGCGTCTTCTTGCCCTTTCCGGTGAGCACCAGCACCGGCCGCGCGCCGGCGGCCGCGGCAGCCTGCAGGTCGCGCAGCGAGTCGCCGACCACCGGCACGCCCTCGAGGCCGACGTTCATGCGCTTGGCGATCTCGTGCAGCATCCCCGGCTTGGGCTTGCGGCACTCGCATTCCGAGTCGCGCGGATGCGGGCAGAAGAAGATCGCGTCGATGCGCCCGCCCGCCTGGTGCACCGCACGGTGCATCGTGTCGTGGATGGCGTTCAGCGTCGTCATGTCGAACAGGCCCTGGCCGATGCCGGATTGGTTGGTCGCCACCACCACGCGCCAGCCGTCCTGCGTGAGGCGCGCGATGGCCTCGAGGCTGCCCTTGATCGGCCTCCACTCCGCCGGCGACTTGATGTACTGGTCGCTGTCGTGGTTGATGGTGCCGTCGCGGTCGAGGATGACGAGCTTCATGCGGCCATCAGGCTGAGATCCGCCACCTGGTTCATGTACGCGCGGGCGTGTTGCAGCAGGACAATGCGATTGTCACGGACGGCCGGGTCTTCGGCATTTACCAGCACATTGTCGAAGAACACCTTGGTGGGCAGCGCCAGATTGCTCAGCGTGCGCAACGATTCCCCGAATTTCCCCTGCCGCCGCAGTTCCACCGATTGGCTGCCGATCTTCTGCAGCGCATGCCAGAAGTCGCTTTCGACCTTGTCCTTGAACAGCCCGGCATCCGGCTTGTGCACGAGTTTGTCCGGGGCGAGCCCGAATGGGACTTCGAAGCCGGACTTCTTCAGGATGTTCGTGATGCGCTTGTTGGCTTCAGCCAGGATCCTGCCTTCCTCGGTGGCGATGAAGCGGGACGCGCCGTCGACACTGCCGAGCAGGGTATGCAGCGCAGTGGCCGCTCCCATCGGGCCCAGCACCGATTCGATCGCTTTCGCCGAGTACCCCTTCTCGAGGAAATAGCTCTTCGCGCGTTCCAGCAGGAAGTCGACAATCACAGCCGGGTCGGGCTTGGCGTTCTGCGGCAATTCGCCGATGGCGAGTTCGACCAGCGAGAGCAGGCTGGCATCGATCTTCCTCTCGATCAGGATGCGAACCACGCCGAGCGCATGGCGGCGCAGCGCGAACCGATCCTTCTCGCCGGTAGGCTGCTGACCCACGCCGAACATTCCGGCGATCATCTCCAGCTTGTCTGCCAGGGCCAGGGCGCAGGCCGTCATGCCCTCCGGCAACCGGTCGCCGGCGAAACGCGGCCAGTAGTGCTGCTCGATCGCATTGGCGACTTCTTCCGCTTCGCCGTCGTGCAGCGCGTAGTAGCGCCCCATGGTGCCCTGCAACTCGGGGAACTCGCCCACCATGCCGGTCAGCAGGTCGGCCTTCGACAGTTCCGCCGCGCGCTTGACCAGCGCGACGTCGGTCTTCAGCGTCGCCGCAATCAGTTGTGCAAGCGAAGTGATGCGCAGTACGCGATCGCGCTGCGAGCCGAGCCGGTCGTGGAAATAGATCACCTTGCCCAGTTCCAGGGCACGCACGTGCAGCGGCTTCTTCAGGTCCTGGTGGTAGAAGAAGCGCGCGTCCTCGAGCCGCGGGCGCACCACGCGCTCGTTGCCGCTGATGATGTGGCCCGCATCGGCGACCTGCATGTTCGACACGATCAGGAAGCGGGGCAGCAGTTTTCCGCCGGCGTCGAACAGCGGGAAATACTTCTGGTTCTGCCGCATCGTCAGGATCAGGCACTCCTGCGGCACCCCCAGGTAGGCCGGATCGAAGCTGCCGACGTAGACGCTCGGGTGCTCCACCAGCGCGGTGACCTCGTCGAGCAGTCCCCGATAGTCGCCGAGGTCCGCTCCCAGCAGTTTCGCCTGGGCCTGCAGCTGGCGCTCGATCTCGGCGCGGCGCTGCGCGAAGTCCGCGATGACCTTGCCCTGGTCGCGCAGCTTCGCTTCGTAGTCCTCCGCGTCGTCGAGCGCGATCTTCGCCTTGCCCATGAAGCGGTGCCCGCGCGTGTGCCTGCCGGCCTCCAGGCCGAGCACCGTGCCCGGCATCAGCTTCGCGCCGTGCAGCATCACCAGGCCGTGCACCGGTCGCACGAACTGCGCCTCGCCGTCGCCCCAGCGCATCACCTTGGGGACCGGCAGGGCTTTGAGCGCTGCTTCGACGCGCTGGGCGAGCACGTCGGCAAGCAGGATCCCCGGCAGCGTGCGCTCCACGGCGTAGACGGTGCCTTTCGCCGTCTCTATCTTGATGAGCTGCAGCGTGTCCACCCCGTGCTTGCGGGCAAAGCCCGAGACGGCCTGCTCGGCTGCCTTGGCCGAGGGTCCGAGCACCTTGTCGCGCACCTCGGCAGCCTCGGGGCGCACGTGCGTGATGCAAACGGCGAGGCGCCGCGGCGTGGCGAAGTAGCGCGATGAGCTCTCGCTGGTGCGCAGGCCAGCGTGCTCGAGATCGTTGGTGAGGTGGTCGCGGAAGCTGCGCCCCAGCACATCCAGCGCCTTGGGCGGCAGTTCTTCGGTGAGGATCTCCACCAGCAGCGTCTGCGCCCGCGGCGCGGCGGCGGACTTCTTGGCCATTGGCTAGCCCCGCCCCATGGGAAAGCCGAGTTTCTCGCGCGAGTCGTAGTAGGCCTGCGCCACTGCGCGCGCGAGCGAGCGCACGCGGCCGATGTAGGCGGCGCGCTCGGTGACCGAGATCGCGCCGCGCGCATCGAGCAGGTTGAAGGCGTGCGAGGCCTTCATCACCATCTCGTAGGCGGGCAGCGTGCACTGCGCCTCGATCAGGCGCCTGGCCTCGCCTTCGTAGTCGCCGAAATGCCGGAACAGCATCTCGGCGTTCGACAATTCGAAGTTGTAGCGGGATTGCTCGACTTCGTTCTGGTGATAGACGTCCCCGTAGCTCACGCCAGGCGTCCACACCAGGTCGAACACGTTCTCCTTGCCCTGCAGGGTCATCGCCAGTCGCTCGAGTCCGTAGGTGATCTCCCCGAGCACCGGCTTGCAGTCCAGTCCGCCCACCTGCTGGAAGTAGGTGAACTGCGTGACTTCCATGCCGTCCAGCCACACTTCCCAGCCCAGGCCCCAGGCGCCGAGGGTGGGCGACTCCCAGTCGTCCTCGACGAAGCGGATGTCGTGCTCTTTCGCGTCGACGCCCAGCGCCGCCAAGGAGGCGAGGTAGCGCTCCTGGATGTCGGAGGGCGAAGGTTTCATCACCACCTGATACTGGTAGTAATGCTGCAGGCGGTTGGGGTTCTCCCCGTAGCGCCCGTCCTTGGGCCGCCGCGAAGGTTGCACGTAGGCGGCGTTCCAGGGCTCGGGGCCGATGGCGCGCAGGAAAGTCGCGGTGTGGAAGGTGCCCGCGCCCACCTCCATGTCGTAGGGCTGCAGCAGCACGCAGCCCTGGCGGTCCCAGAACTCGTTCAGGCGCAGGATCAGCTGCTGGAAGGTGAGCATCGAGGGCGTGATGTTACCGGTTACCGGCGGCGCAACGCGCGCGCGACGAGCAGCAGCAAGGTGCAGGCGGCGAGCGCCGGCCAGTCGCCGAAGCGAACGTAAGGCGTGGCGCCGGCGTAGCCTTGCACCAAGGCGTCCAGGCGTCCCTCGGTGAAGGG
This sequence comes from uncultured beta proteobacterium, assembly GCA_963782655.1. Taxonomy (GTDB): domain Bacteria; phylum Pseudomonadota; class Gammaproteobacteria; order Burkholderiales; family SG8-39; genus JAABQT01. Next base: position 4,773 of record CAWALA010000017.1, read on the forward strand.
CGCGAGCCGCGCCAGCACCTTGCCGTCACGCCCGACGACCGCCGTGATGCCGGTGTTGGTGGCCGTAAGATGCATGCGCCCGGTCTCGAGCGCGCGGGCACGCGCGATCTGCAGGTGCTGCGCGGGCGCGAGCGAGTCCCCGAACCAGGCGACGTTGGAAAGGTTCGCCAGCAGGGTGGCCTCGGGCAGCTGGCGGAGTATCTCGTTGCCGTAGGCATCCTCGTAGCAGATGTTGGCGGCGACACGCTGGCCCGCCACTGCCAGCGGCAGCTGGTCGGCCGCGCCGCGCGAAAAATCCGCCAGCGGGATGGACAGCACCTGCACGATCCAGCCGAAGCCCGGGGGCACGAACTCGCCGAAGGGCACCAGGTGCACCTTGTGGTAGGCCTGCGACGGCGAAGCGCCGAGGGTCACCACGCTGTTGTAGTACTGCCCGGGCGCCGTGCGGGTCGGTACGCCGAGCAGCAGGTCGCCGCCGTTGCGCTTCGCCGCCGCTTCCAGGCGCACGAGGTAGGCCGGGTCCACGCTGTCCAGCATGCGCGGCACCGCGGTCTCCGGCAGTACGACCAGCCGCGCCTCGCTCGATTCGGCGAGACGCGCGTAAGTCTCGAGCGTGTGTGAGTAGCGCGCCGGGTCGAACTTGAGGCCCTGCGGCACGTTCCCCTGCAGCAGGCTCACCGTGAGCGGCGCCCCCGCCGGCGTGGTCCAATCGGCATCGCGCAGGGCGGCGCCGGCAAGTCCAAGCAGCGCGAAAGCCACTGCCGCCGCCCAGCGCCCCTGGCCCAGTGCGATGCACCACAGCAGCCCGGCGGCCGCGGCGGTAAAGAACGAAACCGCATACACGCCGCCCAGGGGCGCGAAGCCGGCGAGCGGCGTATCGAGCGCCGAGGTGCCCAGTGCGAGCCAGGGGAATCCGGTGAAAAACGTCGCGCGCAGCCACTCGGCAAGGGTCCACAGCGCCGGGATGGCAAGCGCGGCGCGCACCGCAAGGGGCGCGCGCAGCCTTGCTAGCAGCGCGCCGGCGAGCGCCAGGTACGACGCGAGCACCACGCAGAAGGCGAACGTGGCGAACGCGGCCAGCGGCGCCGGCATGGCGCCGAAGCGGTGCAGGCTGATGTACACCCAGGACACACCCACGAGGAACATCCCCATGCCGAAGGCGAAACCGGTCCAGGCCGCCGCGCGCGGCCCCGGCGCCGTGAGCCAGAGATGAGTCAGCAGCGCAAGCGCGGCAAGCGCGAGCGGGAACCACTCGAGGGGAGCGTAGGCCGGCACCATCGCCGCGCCGGCGAGGAAGGGCAAAAATAGGGACAGACCCCATTTTTTGAAAAAAGGGTCGGTACCGGTTTCTGCCTTCATTTGGGCTTGTCGACGAGCAGGGTGTAGACGCGCCGGCTGTCGGCGCGCAGCACCTGGAACTTGTAGCCCTCGATCACCACGTTTTCGCCGCGCTTGGGCAGGCGCCCGAGATGGGCGATGACCAGGCCCGCCACCGTGTCGTGCTCCTGGTCGGAGAAATGGCTGCCGAAGGCGGCGTTGAAGTCGGCGATCTGCGTGAGCGCCTTGACCCGGTAGCGTCCGCTCGACTCGAGCAGGATGTTGTCGCTCGCCTCGTCGAAGTCGTACTCGTCCTCGATGTCGCCGACGATCTGCTCGAGCACGTCCTCGATGGTCACCAGCCCGGCCACGCCGCCGTACTCGTCGACCACGATCGCCATGTGGTTGCGGCTGGCGCGGAACTCGCGCAGCAGCACGTTGAGGCGCTTGGATTCGGGCACGAACACCGCCGGGCGCAGCATCTCGCGCACGTTGAATTCCTCCTCGCCGGCGTAGTGCCGCAGCAGGTCCTTGGCGAGCAGGATGCCGATCACGTCGTCGCGGTTCTGGTCGATCACCGGGAAGCGCGAGTGCGCGGTGGCGATCACCTGCGGGATGAACTTGTCCACCGGCTCGTTGACGTCGATCACGTCCATCTGCGCGCGCGGCACCATGATGTCGCGCACCGGCATCTCCGAGACCGTGAGCGCGCCCTCGATCATGGAAAGCGCGTCGGCGTCGAGCAGGTTCCTCTGGTAGGCGGAGCGCAGCAGCGCGAGCAGCTGCTCGCGGTCCTCGGGCTCGCGCAGCAGCAGCGCGGAGAGGCGCTCGATCAGGCCGGGGCGCGAAGGTTCGTTCATGGCTCGTTCATGCGCGCAGGGCGGGAACCGTCATTTTACCGCGTAGGGGTCGGCGACCCCGAACCGGCGCAAGATGCGGATCTCCGCGCGCTCCATGCGCTCGGCGTCGCGCGCGCTGACGTGGTCCAGGCCGTGCAGGTGCAGCACGCCGTGCACCACCAGGTGCGCATAGTGCGCGGCGAGCGTCTTGCCCTGCGCGCGCGCCTCGCGCGCGATCACGGGATGGCACAGGACGACGTCGCCGGTGCGACTGGCGTAGGCGAAGGCGAGCACGTTGGTGGCGTAGTCGCGCCGGCGGAAGGCGCGGTTGAGCCGGCGCGCCTCGGCGGCGCCGACCACGCGCAGCGTGATCTCGCTGCCGGCGCGCGCGGCGGCCAGCGCCCAGCCGCGCAGGCGCCGCACGCTCGGCGCGCCGCGCGCCGCGCGCTGCACCGCGACGCTACTTCGGCGGCGTTTCGCTCGTGTGCTTCTCGTACGCATCGATGATGCGCGCGACGAGCGGATGGCGCACGACGTCGGCGGCGGTGAACTCGGTGAAGGCGATGCCGCGCACCTCCGCGAGGATGCGCCGCGCCTCGATGAGACCGCTCTTCTGGCCGCGGCCGAGGTCGATCTGCGTGACGTCGCCGTTGACCACCGCCTTGGCGCCGAAGCCGATGCGCGTGAGGAACATCTTCATCTGCTCCGGGGTGGTGTTCTGCGCCTCGTCCAGGATGACGAAGGCGTGATTGAGCGTCCTGCCGCGCATGTAGGCAAGCGGCGCGAGCTCGATGGCGCCGCGCTCGAGGAGCTTGCCCACCTTGTCGAAGCCCATCAGGTCGTAGAGCGCGTCGTACAGCGGACGCAGGTAGGGGTCCACCTTCTGCGCGAGGTCGCCGGGCAGGAAGCCCAGGCGCTCCCCGGCTTCCACCGCCGGGCGCACCAGCACGATGCGCTTCACCTTGTCGCGCTCGAGCGCGTCCACCGCGCAGGCCACTGCGAGGTAGGTCTTGCCGGTGCCGGCCGGCCCGATGCCGAAGGAGATGTCGTGCGCGAGGATGTGCTCGATGTACTGCACCTGGTGCGGCGTGCGGCCGTGCAGGTCGGCGCGCCGCGTCAGCAGCTGCGGTCCCGCCTCGCCCGCCGCGGGCGGCTTGCCCTGCGTCATCTCGGTCAGGCCGAGCTGCACGTCGTCCAGGCTCAGGTCCTCGGTTGCCTCGCCGTAGAAATGCTCGAGCGCGCGGGCGGCGCGCGCCGCCTGCTGCGGCTCGCCGCGCACCGTGAACCGCGCGCCGCGGCGCGCGATGGACACGTCGAGCGCCGTCTCGATCTGCCGCAGGTTGGCGTCGAGCGCGCCGCACAGGCGCGCCAGGCGCCGGTTGTCGACCGGGTCGAGGCGCACTTCGACTGCCTTGCTAGGCATCCGCCAGCTCGCCGCGCAGCGTGTGCGACAGCGCCGCGGTGATGCGCACGCTGGCAAACCGCCCCGCCAGACCCGCCGCGCCGGGGAAATTGACCACGCGGTTGTTGGCGGTACGTCCGGCGAGTTCCAGGGGGGACTTCTTCGACGGCCCCTCGACCAGCACGCGCTGCGTGCTGCCCACCATGCCGGCGCTCACCGCGGCAGCCTGCGCCTCGAGCTGCGCCTGCAGGCGCTGCAGCCGCTCGGACTTTTCCGCCTGCGGCACGGGATCGGGCAGTTCGGCAGCGGGCGTCCCGGGCCGCGGGCTGTAGAGGAACGAGAACGAGGCGTCGAACTCCAGTTCGCGCGCCAGGCGCAACGTGGCGGCGAAGTCCGCCTCGGTCTCGCCCGGAAAGCCGACGATGAAGTCGGAGGACAGGCTCAGGTCGGGCCGCGCCTGGCGCAGGCGCCGCACGATCGAGCGGTACTCGAGCGAGGTGTAGCCGCGTTTCATCGCCGCGAGGACCCGGTCGGCGCCCGACTGCACCGGCAAGTGCACGTGGGGCGCGAGTTGCGGCAGTTCGGCGTGCGCGTCAATCAGGCGCTGGGTGAATTCGCGCGGATGCGAAGTCGTGTAGCGGATGCGCTCGATGCCGTCGATCTCGGCCGCGTAGCGCAACAGCTCGGCGAAATCCGCCGCCTCGCCGCCGATCGTGCCGCGCCAGGCATTGACGTTCTGCCCGAGGAGAGTCAGCTCCTTCACGCCCTGCGCGGCAAGCCCGGCGATCTCGGCCAGTACGTCCGCGAAAGGCCGCGACACCTCCTCGCCGCGCGTGTAGGGCACGACGCAGAAGCTGCAGTACTTGCTGCAGCCCTCCATGATGGAGACGAACGCCGTTCCGCCTTCGACGCGCGACGCCGGCAGGTGGTCGAACTTCTCGATCTCGGGGAAGCTCACGTCCACCTGCGCCTCGCCGCTCGCGCGGCGGCGCGCGAGCAGCGCCGGCAGCCGGTGCAGGGTCTGCGGCCCGAACACGACGTCCACGAAAGGGGCGCGCGCGACGATGCCGGCGCCCTCCTGGCTGGCGACGCAGCCGCCGACGGCGATCAACAGGCGGGGATTGGCGGCCTTCAGGTGCCGGACGCGGCCGAGGTCCGCGAACACCTTCTCCTGCGCCTTCTCGCGCACCGAGCAGGTGTTGAACACGATCACGTCGGCTTCCTCGGGGCGCTTTGCCGGCGCAAGGCCTTCGGCGGCACCGAGCAGGTCGGCGATCATGCGCGAGTCGACCTCGTTCATCTGGCAGCCGAAGGTGCGCAGGAAGAGCTTGCCGCCCATGAGGATGCGTGCCGCTACCTGGCGCTCGCCGGCTGCGCCGCTTCCTGGGGAGTCAGGATCCACACGCGGTGCACCATGCCCTGCGCGTCCCACTGGTACTTGACGACGCTGCCGGCGGGAATCGCCGCCGGCAGCACGAGGCGGTTGTGGACGTCGCGGATCTGCGCGCCCGGGGCGAGCCGCACCCGCGAGTCGTCGATCTGCACGATCATGTCCTGCAGGTGGCGCATCACGCCGCGCTTGGCGTCCGCCGGCACCGTGCGAAGTTGCGCGGCTGCCGCCGCCGCAAGAGACAAGAGCACCGCGGCGGCGAGCAGGCGCTTCATCGAAGGAATTGGTGGTGGCGAATCAGGGACTCGAACCCCGGACACACGGATTATGATTCCGCTGCTCTAACCAGCTGAGCTAATTCGCCACGCATGGCAAATTTTAATCCAGTCAGCGGCTTAACGCCATCGGGCGTCGCTACAATGCGGCCGTGAACTTCGACTTGGTCATCGTCGGCGCGGGGCTGGCCGGACTCGCGCTGGCGCGCGCCGCGCCCGGCCTGCGCGTGGCGCTGGTGGCGCAAAGCCGCGACCCGGTGGCGCCGCGCCCGGACGAGGAAATCGACGCGCGCGTCTACGCGATCACCCCGGGCAATGCCGCGTTCCTGTCCGGCCTCGGGGCGTGGCGCGGGCTCGCGGAGGAGCGCATTGCGCCGGTGCGCGCGATGCGCGTATTCGGCGACAGTCCGGGCGCCGCGCTCGAGTTCGACGCCTATCGCGCGGGCGCGAGCGAGCTGGCCTGGATCGTCGAAGACCGTGCACTGCAAGCCGCGCTGTGGCGTGCTCTCGAGGCCGGCGCCGAGGTCGAGATCTTCGCCCCGGCGCAATGCGAGTCGCTCGACATCTCCACTGACGGGGTATGCGTTGCGCTGCGCGACGGCCGCGAGCTCGAGGCGCGCCTGGTGGTCGGCGCCGACGGCGCGCGTTCCTTCGTGCGCGAGCAGGCCGGCATCACCGCCTCGGCAAGCGCCTATGCGCAAAGCGCGATCGTCGCCAATTTCGCCTGTGAGCGGCCGCATCGCGGTGTCGCGTACCAGTGGTTCCAGGGCGGACCGGTGCTCGCGCTGCTGCCGCTGCCTGGCGACCGGGTTTCCATGGTCTGGTCCACCGCGCAGGCGGAGCGCCTCATGGGCCTCGATGCGCCGGACCTGTGCCGCGAAGTCGCCCGCGCAGCCGGGGACGTGCTGGGCGAGTTGCGCCTGCTGTGCGCGCCACGTGCGTTCCCATTGCAGCGGCTTGCGGCGCAGCGCATGGTGGGGTCGCGCGTCGCGCTCGCGGGCGACGCGGCCCATGTCGTGCATCCGCTCGCCGGCCAGGGTGCGAACCTCGGCTTGCAGGATGCGCGCGAACTCGCGGCAGTGCTCGCCGCGCGCGAGCCGCAGCGCGACCCGGGCGACCTGCGGCTGCTGCGCCGCTACGAGCGCGCCCGCGCCGCCGATATCCTGGCGATGGACGCTACGGTGCACGGCCTGCACCGCCTGTTTGCTTCCGGAGCGGGACCGGTGATGCGCCTGCGCAATGCCGGGTTGAACTTGACCGACCGCTTGCCGGTCCTAAAGAACCTCCTCATGCGCCGGGCGATGACCTGATGAAGAACCTGATCGCGTTCCTTGTTTGCCTGCTTGCCGCGGCGGGCGCTGTCGCCGACGAGGCGAAGATCCGCCGCGTGGTGGAAGCGGCCCTGGGCGGCGTGCGCGTGGACGGCGTCCAGCCGGCGCCTCTGGCGGGCTTCTTCGAGGTGCGCTTCACCACGCGTGAGGGGCCGCAGATCGTCTACACCGATGCGGACGCGAGCTTCATCCTCGAAGGCAGCCTTTACGACACGCGTGCCAAGCTCAACCTGACCGAGGAACGACTGCGCAAGCTCTCGGCCATCAGCTTCGATGCGCTACCGCTCGATCTGGCGGTGAAGGTACAGCGCGGCAACGGCAGGCGAGTGATGGCGATGTTCTCGGATCCCTACTGCCCGGCGTGCCGGCAATTCGAGCAGATCCTCGCGCAGGTGGAGGACATCACGATCTACTACTTCATGTACCCGGTCATCCGCCCGGAACTCGCCGACCATTCCAGGGCGGTGTGGTGCTCGCCGGACCGCGCCAAGGCCTGGCTGGAGCTCGCCGCGCGGGCCAAGCCCAGGGTGCCCGCCGCGGACGCGAGCTGCGATGCGCCCATCGAGCGTGTCCTCGAGCTGGGCAAGACGCTGCGGGTGAGTTCGACTCCGACGCTGTTTTTCGCCAACGGCGAGAGGCTGCGCGGCGGCCTGCCCGCGGCGCAGTTGCGTACCATGCTGGACGAATCGGCGCGCCCGGCGCGCGCCGCAAAGTAGCGCGGTCGTTCCTAGGGCCGCGGCAGCGCTTCGCCGCGCGGCCACAGCAGCCACATGCGGCCCGGCTGGCGCATGCGCCCGGCGAGCGCGCCGGCCTCGGCGCCCGTTCCCCAGAAGAAATCCGCGCGCACGGCGCCGCGAATCGCGCCGCCGGTGTCCTGCGCGATCACCAGGCGCTCAAGCGGCTGCGGCGACAGCGGATAGGTGGTAGCCAGGAACACCGGCGCGCCGAGCGGCACGTAGCGCGGGTCCACGGCGATGCTGTAACCCGCTTCCAGCGGTACGCCCAGCGCGCCGGGCGGGCCCCCGGCTGCGGGCAGTTCACGGAAGAACACATAGCTGGCGTTGTGGTTCAAGGCCTCCTGCAATTTCTGCGGGTTGGCGGCACCCCAGGCCTTGATGCTTTGCATGGAGGCTTGATCGAGCGTCATTTCCCCGCGCTCGACCAGGTGCCGTCCAAGCGAGCGGTAGGGATGACCGTTCTGATCGGCGAAGCCGACGCGGATGCGCTCGCCCGACTCGAGCTGGATCTGGCCCGAGCCCTGGATCTGCAGGAAGAACAGCTCCACCGGGTCGGCAACCCAGGCAATCACGGGCGCGGGAAACGTTCCGTTGCGGGCGGCTATTTCGCCGCGCGAGTAGTACGGCTCCACGCGGCGGCCATTCAACCTGCCCCGCAGACGCAGGCCGCGCAGCTCCGGGTACTGCGTGGCGAGGTCCACCACCACCAGGTCCTCGGGCAGCCCGTAGACCGGTTGCGAATAGCGCGCGCTGCGTGCGCGGCTGCCCCCGATCACCGGCTCGTAATAGCCCGTCACCTGCCCTTCGGCGCCACCTTCAGGCGCGACGATGGCGAAGACGCCGAAGGCGCGCTCGAAGAACGCGCGCGCCTCGGCGTCGTCGCCGGCGGGCAGCTTCCTCGCTTCGTCACACGCGGGCACCATGGCGCGCGGCATCTGGTTTTGCGGCCGGCTGCAGGCGGCGAGGAAGGCGCGCAGGCTCGCGGCGAACGGCGCCTGCGGCCAGCCGGGCAGGCTGGCGAAGTCCGCGGGTTCATAGCGCGCCTCGGGCGGCGGCTTGGGCGGCTGCGGACAGGGGCAGGGCGGCGGCAGCTGCGCGCAACCCGCGCCCAGTAGAATCACGGCCAACATGTGGGTCGTGATCCTGGAATTGCTGGTGGCGCTCGCGCTGCTGGTGCTCATTGTGTGGTGGACCTGGCCGAAGAAACCGCCGCCACCGTGATGTCCGCCGGCGGCTCGCCGCGCTGGGTGCGCTCCCACATCGCGAGGTAGGCCGCTTCGATGTGGCGGCGGAAGCGATCGGTGTCGAATAGCGGCTTGGTCGCGCGGTTCGCGGCGAGCGTCGCCTTGGTGGCGGCGAGGAATGCGGGGTCGCTGCCCAGGCGCACGGCGAGCGCCACGTACTCCTCGGGTGTGTTCGCGATCAGCTCGGGCATGCCGATCGCGTGCAGCAGGCTCCCGGCCATGCGCGCGGCGAAGGCCTCACCCGAGCGCGTGACCACGGGGACGCCAGCCCACAAGGCGTCGCTGGCCGTCGTGCCGGCGTTGAAGGGCAGGGTGTCGAGAAATACGTCGGCGAGCTGCATTCGCGCGAGGTGCTCCGGATAGGGGCCACGCGGCGCGAACACCAGGCGCTGCGGGTCGATACCGCGCGCCTGCGCTTCCTTGCGCAGGTTGGCCTGCAGGATCGGGTGGTCGGCGAACAGCCAGAGCACGCTCCCCGGCACTTCGCGCAGAACCCGCATCCAGCAATCGAACGTGGCCGGCGAGAGCTTGGCGCTGTTGTTGAAGCAGCAGTAGACCACGCCCTCCTGCGGCAGGCCGGCGTCGGTTCGGCTCAGCGCCCGCGTCGCGGCGCTGCGCCTGGAATCATTGCACTGGAAGGTGTCCGGCAGGCGCACCACCTTCTCGGCGTAGTGACGCTCCATTCCCGGCGGGATCACGTAGGGGTCGGCGATGATGTAGTCGTGGAATCCGGTCCCTGTCGTGCCTGGATAGCCCAGGTAGTTGACCTGCACCGGACACGGCCGCAGCGCGAAGATCTCCGCGCGCGAGTGCAAGGTCGGGCCCATCAGGTCCACGGCGATGTCGATCTCCTGCTCGCGCAGCTGGCGTGCGATGTCCGAGTCGGGCAGGTCCTTGACGACGCTGAAGTGCTCGAATGCGCGCCGGGCGCGCAGCCCCGACTCGCTTGCACTTTCCCCGGTCAATGAGTAGCCGAACATCTCGAAGCGCGAGCGGTCGTGCTGCTCCAGCAGCCCGGCGATGAGATAGGCCACCGGGTGATCGCGAAAGTCCGCCGACACGTAGGCCAACCGGATCCGCCGGCTCGCATAACGTTCCCCCCGCCATAGTGGTGCCGTCGTGCGCGGAAACTTGGCGCGGGTGAAGATGCGCGCGCACGCGAGCTGGTCTTCGGCCTTGTCCGTCATGAGCAGGAAGTCCAGGGGCGCCGAGACCTGCTTGCCGGCACGCGCGCGTTCCACAAGGGCGGCGATGTCGCGCTCTATGTCGAGCCAGTTGCAGCGATGCAGCTTGATCGAGGCAAGCTGCCCGCGTATGTGCGGGAGGTCCGGGTCGATGCGCGACGCTTGTTCGAAAGCCAGAATCGCCTCTTCGTCGCGGCCGAAGCTGCGTAGGGTTTCCGCCAGGCTCAACACTGCCTCGGCATTGTCGGGCTGCATCACAAAGGCGCGCCGGAAGCACTCGAGCGCGGCCTCGTACTGCCCGAGCGAGCTGTACAGGGTGCCGCTCGCGAGCCAGGCCTCCGCGAAATCGGGATCGATGGCGAGTGATTTGTCAAAGCATGCCCAGGCCTCCTTGTGGCGCCCCATGCCGGCGAGCACTGAGCCCCTGTCGCACCACGCCCCGGCATGCTGGGGGCGAAGAGCCAGTACCGCGTCGAAACTCGCGAGCGCGGCAGCGGTGTCTCCCCGCCGCGCCTGCCCCTTGCCGAGGTTGAAGAGCGCCCCGACATTGTTCGGATCCTTTGCCAGGGCTTGGTGGCAATCCGCTTCCGCCTCGGCATGTCGCTTGAGCATCAGCAGCGCGCTGGCGCGGTTGCTCAGGATGTCCGGATTTCCAGGGCTTGCCGCAAGTGCTGCGTCGAAACCGCGCAGCGCGTCGTCCAGCCGGCCCAACGCTTGGAGGGCGTTGGCGCGGTTGTTGAGCGCCGGCGCGTAGCCGGGCTTCAGCGCCAGCGCTCGCTCGAGCAGCGGCAAGGCCTCAGCAGCGCGCCCCATCGCGTTGAGCGAGTCGGCGAGATTATTGAGCGCGTGGAGGTGGTCAGGATCGATGGCGAGCGCCCGCCGGTAGGCCACCACCGCCGCGTCGGTCCGGTGCAGCGCCGCCAGCAACTCGGCGTGATGAAAATGCAGTTGCGCGATGCCGGCGCCGAGCGCCAGTGCGCGCTCCACAAGGGTGAGGGCAGCCTCGAGGCGCCCGAGGCGAGCGTTCACCACGCTCAATTCGTACAGGACCTCCACGTTGTTGCCATCGGCGCGCAAGGCGGCGTGGTAGTGGCGCTCAGCCCGGGCAGGGTCGCCCGCGTGCAGGGCGGCCCTTGCCTGCTCGAGGGCGCTTTGCGCCGGGTTCGCGTACGTCGGCACGTCCGCTCAGTCGATCGGCGCGATGGTTAAGTCCGCCGGC